>JAEINU010000015.1 GCA_016342685.1 Bacteroidales bacterium
CCCTTTGGAATTCTTTCACACAATTATATTTCGGGATAAATGAGCTTAAATCTTAATTCCTGTGCGGGAGTCAACACGGGCGAAGATTAAATATTGGTGTTTGATTGACTAAAGACTTTTAGGGTAATCTAATAAATTTAAAATATATGATTTTTAAATGTGATTGGAGAGATAGAAATAATGTTTTTTAGAAAAAAGTTCCCAATTGATAATAATTTCAAACAATTTATAGATTCTACATTTATAAATTTTGAAGAAATACTAGGACATAGTTATTTAATTAAGCAAAAAACAATTCTTCCATGTAATGAATATTTTCCAAATGTAAATATTGATAATAGAAGTGAACTGATAAAGGTATTTAACATATTATGCGAGTATATGAAAATCGAACCAGAATCAGTTAAAGTTTGTATTCCAGAGAGAGATCCTACTTTATGTGAAACAATGTATAATACTGGGAACGTTGAAGCTAATGGCGTTGCGGGTTCTTTCGTTAAAGGAATTAATAATATAGATTATATTCAAATAGGTCATCACTATGATAACCCTATAAACTTAATAGCAACAATTGTGCATGAATTATCACATGTAAAATTATCAAGAATAATGAAAGATTATTTAGATGATCAAGATATGGAATTAATTACAGATTTATTCACTATATACTCAGGTTTTGGAATTTTTACATTAACCGCTATATTCCAATATTCAGGTCACACCTATTGTAACTACGAAGGTTGGCAGACAACGTCATTGGGTTATTTAAGCTTAAGAGCCGCTGGATATGCATTGGCACTATACGCATTTAAAAGAAATGAAATGAAACCAATATGGTTAGAATTTGTCCCGCATTCTGCTTTACATTATTTTAAGCATAGTATTTTTTTACTGCAAAAAGGAATTTACGAGAATATAGAAAAAAGTAAAAAAACTTTTTATGCCATACCAGATATATACGTTAAATGGCGAGGTACATACTTAACAATTCCTGCAGATAAAAAACTTCCTTTAGGTTTAGATTTCACAAATTCAGGTGTCGAATTTGATAAAAATATAAAATCCTTAAAATGGGAAACAGGTATACGATTCGGTATTGTGTATAGAATACTTATTAAGAATGAAGAAGAAAATATAGAGTTAGAGGAATCTGTTATGTTATTAACTAAAATATCTGAAGAAAATATATCTAATCATGTTATTAATACTCGATCAGTAAAAGTTAATTGCATGCAACTATTTTCATGTGTAATAGGAGACTCTCCTGTGACATCACCTGGTTTGTATAGATTTAAACTAAATTTTAATAATGAACATGAAATAACAAGAGATTTCAATATAATAGAATAAGTCAAATTTTTAGCATACAAAACTTGGGTGGTAGAATAATGAGTATAATGTATAATTGTTTGAACAATGTTGATTTCAACTTGCCAGTTGGGGCGGCACGATTGAAGTAACAAAGAATCCAGACCTAACTCCGTTGAACGGTCTGGATGTCGGGCTCAAAGCACATAACAATGGTTAAGCGGTTTCGGGCATTCGCCCTACACCCAAATTGAAGCTTACGAAGAAGTCAGTCAGAACAGTCGGTTTTGCTCTTTGGCAAAACACTCCTTTGGTAGCGTTTCAACTTCGCTTAACCTGGACGTTAGATGCAATTTCTTTCATGGTTGGAATTATTTAAGGAAGAGCCCGCCATCCATGGCGGGCATGAGAAAGAGTGAGGAATGTTTTAGGGAAAACTAATGATTATAATATGTTAAATCGACAAAAAGAATTATTTTAGAAAAGGTGTAAAAATGTTCAAAGGAATGCATGAAACTGATAGAGAAATAAAAATATTAAATAAGAAGAGGAATCAAATACATAAAGATAATGATTGGCACATCGATGGGGTAAAAATTAAAGATGAAAAAATCCTTGCTTTAGGTAGAAGTTGTTTTTATTTGAATTTTATCAAGAAATTAGCTAAAAAATTGAATAAGACAGTTTATCAATCAGATTTCATGACATGGAAGCCATCTAAAAATGCTAAAGAGAATCTTTCATATTATATAGATACTGCTGAAGAGATCCATTTTTCTATTAGGGGAATTTCAAAAGAAGATATTGAAGAAGCACTAGATTCGGAAGAACAATTAATATTTATGACTTCATGGGAGATGAGGTACATATTTAAGAATAAAAATCTTTTAGATAAGACTATATGGTATGCTGAAAACAACGATATGGCTAAAAGATTAAAATCAAAAGGTATAAAAAATATATCGCTTTTTTCTTCAGGTAGTCCCGAATTAAAAGAAAAGCAAATAATTGAGAATGGAAAAAAATATTATAATCGTATAGTAAGTGAGAAAATCCAAGCTGAAAGAACGAATGGTAAAACATATAAAACTAAGAACAAGATCATTAGGATATTATATAATTTAAAGAGGACAGAAAATAAAAAAAGATATAGCAATGGACAATTAAAAGCTGAGGCGTTTGGTGAGAAAATCGTCATGTATCATGAAAATGGAAATATTAAATATGAAATTAACCATTATGGCAATAAATATTATCAATCAGAATCGTATGATGAAAATGGTGAATTAATAGATGATAAAAACAGGGAAATCAAATATGATAACCCTTTTGGAGAATTTGGAAGATATATTGAGTGGAATACTGGTGGAAAAACTTTTCCTATTAAAGCGATTTTTTATCATAGCCAAAGTGGTAAAAGTATTTATGATTCATTTTTTTGTGTTTTAAATTGTGGCTGTGAGAGAATATTAGATAGACATAATATAAAACATGCTTTCTCGGATTCAGAATTCAAGATTACTAATATTGATACCATTCCTAGTTGGAGTAAATATACAAATGATAATAATTGTGTACTTGACTTGTATTGTATGAGAGCAGAAGTAGATTCTGTAAGTGATAGCGAGATTAAGAAAATAAAGAGCTCTAAAGGATATTTGATATATAGAGATTATAGTCAATTAGAAAAATGGGAAATTCCTGAGCCAAAGAATAAAGTATGAAAAGCTATTTATCAAGAGATTTCGAGCAATGGCTGCCGATTGTCCGATGATAGCAAAGAAGGAGAAACAAAATATTAAGAAATTTAGTGCGGTGTCAAATACATCCATGTATTTGACAAATTAATTTTTAGCCAACCAAGAAAGAAACGGCATCTAACAAGGCATATGCGGCTACGGCCATTCGGCCTTCACCCAAATTGAAGCTTGCGATGAAGCAGAGCAAGACAGTCGGTTTTGCTCTTTGGGCAAAACACTCCTTTGGTTGCGCTTCAACTTCGCATATGCCTGGGACGTTATAGGAAATGTTTTGGCTAAGAGGAAGACGCCCGGACCTCCGGCCGACGGGCGGAGAAGCTTAATTTATGATAAGGAAGATAAATATAATGGTTATATTGCATAAAGATGTAGAGGGGAAAAATGAAAAGTAAAAAAAGATTAAATGTTTGGATTGCAATTGTTATCATATTTATATTTAGTTCGTGTAATTCATTAAAAGCCGAAGATATTAAAAATACCGCTAATAATAAATGGACTAGTTCAAAATGGGGGTATTCAATAACTTTTCCAACCACTTGGGATATAATGAAAAAAGATAACTTTAATATAATGTCTCCGAATGTTGATATTTATTGTGAGAAGAACGAAAGTACATCAGCGGCTGTTTTCGTCTACTCATATCATGCTTCGAGAAATATGGAAAAAGATAAAGAAAAGATATTATCAAATTATATAAATAATAGTGAGTTTGAAATGCTCATAGATGAGACGCAATTGTATAATAATCACAAATATCGAACAATTATTTTCAAATCTGGTGAACATATTCATAATTATACGGTAATTTTTTTAGATAATATGCAAATATGGGTTTCATCTGTATGCAAAGAAGATGACTATTCTAATGCTAAAGATGATTTTGAATTTATTATAGATTCCTTTGAAATTATGAATGATCTTGGTACAAAAATACCATATGGAAATCAAAATAGATGGGAAAGTGAAAGATGGGATTATACGGTAACTTTCCCTATGACTTGGAATAAATATAAAAAAATACAACCTTATGAATCAGAACATGCAGATGTTGTTTGTAATACATGGTGGGGATCAGAAACTGTTATTTATACATATATAAAGCCAGACGATATTGCATTGAATATTATTATTGATGATGTACTTGGACAATATCAATCTAATTCAAGATATTATGAATTGTTAGAGGGTGATAGTCTGACCAATGGAAATGTTATTTCAATTAATAAGGTTTTTAAATTTACCCCTTACAATTATCAAGGCATGCTATTTAATTATTATACAGGTATTTTTACTGATAAGATATTGTTGCTAATTTCTTCAGTTACTACCGAAGAGAATTATACCTATGATGAAGAGGACTTCAAACTCATAGTTGATTCAATATTAGATAGTTTGAGTAATTAGGTAGTACAGCGATTATATTGAACTGACAGATGGAAAAAAAAGATCGAACATGGAAGAGACCAGACCTGGCTCCGCCGTACGGTCTGGTCGAAGAGCCAAAACACTTCCTATAACAAGGAATATGCGGCTGCGGCCATTCGGCCTTCGCCCAAATTGAAGCTTGCGAAGAAGCAGAGCAAAACAGTCGGTTTTGCTCTTTGGGCAAAACACTCCTTTAGCTGCACTTCAACTTCGCATATTCCTAGGACGTTAGCTGAAATTCCCCCGCTAAGAGGAAGACGCCCGGACCTCCGGCCGACGGGCGAAGATGTAAGATATGAAAATTATTCAAAATATATTGTGATTACGTATAAATAATGATATAATTGTACGTAGAGGTGAATATGAATAAGAAATTAACACTATCTGTAGAGGATTCAATTATAGAAAGAGCAAAAGCTTATGCAGAGGATAATAATGAATCATTGTCCAAACTGGTTGAAAATTACTTCAGATTACTTACATCAAATAGGAAGAAAAATGATGATGAAATATCTCCTTTAGTAAAAGAATTAATGGGGACAATTGAGGTTCCAGCTGAATTTGATTATCAACAGGCTAAAATGGAATATTTGGAAAATAGGTATCTGAATGACTAAACTTTTTATTGATTCAGATATAATTCTTGATCTTCTTATAAAAAGAAATGAATACGAAAGTTCTGCAAAACTCTTCACTTTAATAGATAAAAAACTTTTTGCTGGCTTTACTTCTCCCATAGTAATAGCTAATGTTCATTACATAATGACAAAATATTCAGGAAAGGAAAAATCTATTCAAAACTTAAAATTGATCAGAAAATTATTGAATATAGTCTGTATAGATGAAGAAATAATTGATGAAGCATTAAATGAAAATGCATCAGATTTTGAAGATTCTATACAATATATAGCATCATTTAAGAATGAAATTGATTTCATAATTACAAGAAATGTCAAGGATTATAAAGGAAGCAAAGTTCCTGTATTAACGGCTAAAGACTTTTTAGAGATCACTTTAAAGAGTTAAAGAAGACGAAGAATCCAGACCTTGACTCCGTCGTGCGGTCTGGATGAAGAGCGGGGGAACTTCAGCTAACAAGGCATATACGGTTCCGGCCATTCGGCCTTCACCCAAATTGAAGCTTGCGAAGAAGTAGAACAAGACAGTCGGTTTTGCTCTTTGGGCAAAACACTCCTTTAGCTGTGCTTCAACTTCGTATATGCCTGGGACGTTATATGAAATATTGTGGCTCAAAGAGACTCGCCATCCATGGCTCGTTAGAAAGAATAAAGATTGATAAAAACTAAAAAGTATTGTACAATGTACACATGAGTATATTAGTAGATGCAAACATATATTTAGCAGTCATTTTCGATGAACCAGAAAAAAGCAAAATTATTGAATTAACGCAGGAAGATGATTTAATATCTCCGGTAGTTTTACCTTTTGAGGTTGGAAATGCATTATCTGCTATGTATAAAAGGAAAAGGTTAGATAAGAGTCAGATAATTGATTGTTATTCGATATTTCAGAAAATTCCAGTACGATTGATAGATGTTAATATTCAAAATTCATTAGTAATAGCAGCAGATTATGGAATATATGCTTACGATGCATATTATTTGGAGATTGCTAAACGATACAAATGCAATTTGTTGAGTTTAGATAATAGAATGAAAGAAGTGGCTAACGATTTAGGAATCCACTTAATGGAGGTCTGAATGAGAGTTTTTAATTATTCAGAAGCAAGACAGAATTTCGCTTCAATATTGAATATGGCAACAGAAGAAGATGTTATTATTACGAAAAAAGATGGAAGCAGATTTAAGATTGTACCGCTTACTAAGAATGAAAGAAAATCACCATTTGATGTGCCAGGAATAAAAAGTAAAGTTACAACTAATGAAATTCTTGATGTTATAAGAGAAGCACGAGAATTATCGTAGAGAAGAAAGCCGTAATTACGTCCTGTAATTACGGCTTGAGCCACAATACTTCAGATAACAATGGTTAAGCGGTTTCGGCCATTCGGCCTTCACCCAAACTGAAGCTTACGAAGAAGTAGAGCAGGGTCAGTCGGTTTTGCTCTTTGGGCAAAACACTCCTTTAGCTGCGCTTCAACTTCGCATATGCCTGGGACGTTAGATGCAATTTCTATCATGGTTGGCTTTCTTTAAGGAAGAGCCCGCCGTCCATGGCGGGCCTAAAAAAAATCGGTTGATATTTTACGTAAAATGGCTGATCATAATATTTAGAAAACGCTTGGAAAATTCTAATTATTGGAGTATAATCCAATAATAGAGATTTATTACAGGAGTTGAGTCAAGTGATTAGTAGTTTCATTACAACATATAAAAGGCTGCTGCAAAACACAAAATTTAAACATCATAGATACATTTACAAAGATTTTAATATAAATAATCGGCTTACTGGCTTAATTGGGCCACGTGGAACTGGAAAAACTACGCTTTTATTACAATATATCAATGAGAAAATTGAGAATAAAGATGATTGCATCTATGTTTCAATTGATCATATTTATTTTTCAAAGAATATACTTTTAGATTTTATTAATGAGCTATATGAAGATTACGGTGTAAGGTATTTCTTTTTTGATGAAATACATAAATATCCTAATTGGAATCAAGAATTAAAGAATGCATATGATTCATATCCGGATATAAAAATAGTATTCTCAGGAAGTTCAAGTATTGATTTAATCAAAGGAGCATATGATCTTTCCCGAAGAGGTGTCTTATTTAGAATTGGAGGAATGTCCTTTCGGGAATACTTGCTTTTTCATGATATTCTGGATACTGAAGCAATTGAACTCTCTGACTTACTTAATAATCGTAATGAAATTGAAGATAGATTATCCGGTATAAAAAAGATAAAAGGTTATTTTAAAGAATATTTAGGTAATGGGTACTATCCATTTTATTTAGAAGATAAGAATACGTACCACCAGAAAATATTAAGAATAATTGAAAAGACAGTATTTGAAGATATTTCTAATTTTTATAAGTTAAAAACAGAAAATTTATCTAACTTTAAAAGGATATTATCATATTTAGCAACAATACCGCCAGGAGAATTGAATAGAAATAGTATATCCAAAAATATTGGATTAGATAATAAGACGATACAGAATTACTTGCAAATATTGAAAGAGACGGGATTGATAGAGCTCATATCAGAAAACAAATCTGGAAGCAATATATTGAAGCAAACCGAAAAGATATTTTTAGATAATCCGGATATATATACTTCAATAATTGAAGAAATAGGATATGAATCCCAAATTGGTACAATTCGAGAGATATTTTTTATTAAGATGATTAGGAATTCTGGGAATAAAATATATTTTGATAAAACAGGTGACTTCGAAGTAAACAATACGATATTTGAGATAGGTGGAAAAAATAAAAAACTGAAGCAGATCAAAGATAAATTAGATAATGCATATTTAGTGAAAGATGACATCTTAGTAGGAAGTAGATATGAAATTCCTCTGTATCTATTCGGATTTTTATATTAAGAAATGGAAGAGGAAAAAAGGTTTTTAACAAAATTTCAGAGGCAGTTGTCATCAATTGTCATAATTCTGATGGAGAAAGAGACGTGAAATATAAATAAATTGGTTGTAATATAGTGGACCCCATCGTCAAGACAATAAATCAACTTTCTTAGTTTGATTTATGCCGCCATTTGATAGACTTCATCCGGTGTCTGAATACCATGAGCCGTATGAGGTCTAAAACTGTTATACTTCTTAATATAAGTATTTATTCCTATTTTTGCTTCATTTACCGATTGATACTCTTTCAGATAGACTTCTCCATATTTAAGCGTTCTCCAGAATCTTTCAATAGCAATATTATCAAGGGCACGACCCTTACCATCCATACTGAATTTTGCTCCTGATTTTCTAATCATTTCCCTGTAGTCTTTTGAAGTAAATTGGCTGCCTTGATCAGAATTGAGAATTTCGGGGGCACCATAAAGATTTACAGCACGCCGATATGTTGATAAACAAAATTCCTGATCCATGGTCGTTGAGAGTTCCCAACTGAGTAATTTTTTACTATACCAATCTATTATGCCAACCAGATATATAAAACCGTGTTTTAAGCGTATATATGTGATATCTGTTGACCACACCTGGTTTGGTCGGTCAATTTTCATATTCCGTAGAAGATAAGGATAGATCTTATGTTCCGAACCGATTCCAGGTTTGGATAAGTTTTTCCCGGGATAAAGAGCCTGTATACCCATAATACGCATAAGTCTTTGGACTCGCTTACGATTGATCTTATATCCTTCCCGTTTAAGTGCATTAAGGACATTACGAAGCTGTCTGCTTCCAAAATCCGGATTGTCAGTAAAAACTTCATCCAGTCGTTTCATAGTGCCCAGATCCTTATCGGATGCAGGCCTGGGGTTATAATAAAAAGAACTTCGAGAGAGCTCTATCAAATCACACTGTCGTGACAAGCTTATCTTGGTTTCAGGTTCGATCATTTTTCTTTTCTCCATGATTCCAACCTGTTTAAGTTTTTTTTTAACCAGTCAATTTCATATTGCTGCTGACCAATTTTCTTGAATAATTCTTCCTGAGTATTTTCAAGTTCCTGCGCGTTATCATCAGATTTTGCACCAAAGACTTCAGCTCCATTGGATAAAAATTGTTTTTTCCATGTGGTAATCTGATTTGGATGTACATTATATTCTGTAGCAATTTCTGATATCTGACGTTGCCCTTTAATCGCTTCCAATACGATTGTGAATTTTAATTCGTTACTAAATCTTCTTCTTTTCTTTGACACAAAAATCTCCGTATTTATAGGATACACCAAACTTAAGTCGGTGTCCTAATTCACGGGTCCATTATATAATGTCAAATACATCCATGTATTTGACAAGTTTATTCTTAAACCAACCAAGACAGAAACAGCATCTAACACGGGGTATTTGCGCTCCGCATTCGCTTCGCGGCCTACGGCACATTTGCTCTGCGGGCAAAAGTCATATACCCCGGGAACGTTATATGCAATGGGCTCAACAAGAAAAAGACGCCCGGACCTCCGGCCGACGGGCGAAGAGTCAAGATCAAACTGAAATAGATTGACTATGTGCGCACAATGGGGGTATACTTTTATTATGGTGTTCAATTTTAATGCTGAAAAGAATGAGTTGTTATTTAGGACCCGAGGAATAACATTTAATCAGATAATTGAAGTAATAGAGAATGAAGGAGTTCTTTTAGATTTTCAGCATCCGAACCGGGAAAAATACCCAAATCAAATGATTATGGTAGTGAATTTAAATGATTATACATATTGTGTCCCATATGTATTAAATGAAGAAGAAATCTTTTTAAAGACAATTTTTCCAAATAGAGATTTCTTATATCTAATAGAGGAGGCAAAAGATGAATGATGGTAAATATTTAGATGAAGAAGAAAAAGATTTAGCAGAATCTTTAAAAAGTATAGATATTCAAAACATTTCTAAGCCTACAGCTGAAAGACAGAAAATGTTCAAAAGTGCTGCTCGTGAATTTATAAAAAAAGAAACAAAAATGAATATTAGAATTGACGAGTTTGAATTGGAGAAGATTAAAGAATTCGCAGATAGTGAAGGGTTGAAATATCAAACCTTTGTAAAAAGTGTTCTTCATAAATATATTACAGGACAATTAGTAGATAAAAGAAAGATTAGTTAATTTTAAAGAAAGAAGAATCCAGACCTAACTCCGTTGAACGGTCTGGATGTTGAGCCCAAAGCATATAACAAGGCATATACGGTTTCGGCTATTCGGCCTTCACCCAAATTGCTCGGCTGTGCGCCTCGCAACTTCGTATATGCCTGGGACGTTATCTGCAATGAACCAGCGAAGAAAAGACGCCCGGACCTCCGGCCGACGGGCGATTAAGAAAATAAGAAAATTTGGATAAAGTAATGTTTGACAAGATATATACCAGGGTATATATTTAATATAGAGGTGATAATATGCAAACAGCAAAAATATTCATGAATGGCAGATCTCAAGCAGTTAGGTTACCAAAAGAGTATCAATTCAGAGGAAATGAAGTTTATATTCAGAAGCATGGTAATGCTGTTTTATTATTTCCACATGAAAAGTTATGGGAAATATTCGTTGAAGGCATTAATGAATTCTCAGATGATTTTATGGCTACAGGAAGAGAACAAGGGAAGAATCAAGAGAGGGAAAGTTTCTAATGTATTTATTAGATACAAATATATGTATTTTCGCAATTAAGAATAAACCTGAATCAGTTTTAAAGAAATTGAAAGAAAAGATTTCAGATGGAATCTACATATCATCTTTAACAGTTGCTGAATTAGAGTTTGGAGTTGAAAATAGTCAAAAGATTGAGAATAACCGTATTGCAATTGCATTACTAAAATTCTTATCGATTTTCAATATATTAAATTTTGATGATGCAGATTCAATAGATTATGGAAGGTTAAAAACAGATTTAAGAAAGCAAGGCCGGATTATAGGTCCAATTGACATGTTATTAGCAGCACAAGCTTTGAATAAAGAATTAATATTTGTAACAAACAATGTTAAAGAATTTGAAAGAGTTAAAGGGTTAAAAATTGAAGATTGGAGTATATAATAATGAAGAGTTTCCAGACCTAACTCCGTTGTACGGTCTGGAACGCTGGTTCAAAGCAGATAACAAGGCATATGCGGCTACGGCCATTCGGCCTTCGCCCAAATTGAAGCTTGCGAAGAAGCAGAACAAGACAGTCGGTTTTGCTCTTTGGGCAAAATTCTCCTTTAGTTGCGCTTCAACTTCGCATATTCGCAGCCGTTATGTGAAATGAGCCCGACAAGAGGAAGACGCCCGGACCTCCGGCCGACGGGCGAAGAGGAAAATTTAAGTGATATAGAAGTGCGTAATGTAGAAAAGATTGACAATATGTACAATTATGTTACAATTAGAGTATGATAGATAGACAGATAGAAAAAGAGTTACAAATTTTAAAGAATGAATTCCCGATTATTGCAATCTTAGGACCAAGACAATCTGGAAAAACTACGCTTGCACAGAAAGTATTTTCTAAATATGAGTATGTCTCTTTTGAAGATTACGATGTTTACGAGTTTGCAGAGAATGATCCTAGAGGATTCCTTAGTAGATATAATGAAAATGTTATATTTGATGAAATACAAAGAAATCCCAAGATAATAAGCTACCTTCAAACTCATGTGGACAAAATGAAAAAAAATGGGACTATAGTAATTACAGGTTCACATAATTTTTTATTAATGGAACAGATAAGTCAATCGCTTGCGGGTAGAGTGGGTATAACAAAATTATTACCATTTTCGATTAATGAGATAATTGAAGTAGAAAACGATAAGAATGAATTATTGTTTAAGGGATTTTATCCACGAATATATGATCAAGGGATAAGACCAGAAGTATTTTATAAGAATTATATTGCGACATATGTTGAAAAAGATATAAGACAAATTAGTAAAGTCATGAAATTGGATGTATTTATAAAATTTATGAGAATACTTGCAGGAAGAACAGGACAGGAACTGAATTTAAAATCAATTGGAGAAGATTGTGGTGTTTCACATAATACGATACAAGAATGGATATCTATTTTAGAAGCTAGCTTTATAATTTTTAGATTAAAACCATATCATAAGAATTATAATAAAAGATTGGTAAAAACTCCTAAGATATATTTTACAGATACAGGTTTAGTCTGTAATTTATTAGGAATAAGAAAAAAAGAAGAATTGGATTATCATTTTTTAAAGGGTAATATATTTGAAACTTTCATAATAAATGAAGTACTCAAATTAAATTATAATCTCGGAGAACGGTTCGAACTCTATTACTGGAGAGATAATCATAAGAAAGAAATAGATTTGATAGTTGATTTTGGATTGAAACAATATGGAATTGAAATAAAATCGAGTGAAACAATTAATGAGAAATATTTTGATGGTTTAAAATATTGGAGAGAATTAACAAATATTGATAATGGGAACATGTATCTAATTTATGGAGGAGAAGAAAACTTGATTAGAAATGAAATGAATGTTGTTTCTTGGAATAATATTTTTAATGGAATGATCAAGAATTCAATATAAAGGTTCGTTAAAGTATTAATTACTATTTTCAGAGCCTGTAAGTCCAGAAAAAGAATCCAGACCTAACTCCGTTGAACGGTCTGGATGTCGGGCTCAAAGTACATAACACGGGGTATTTGCGCTCCGCATTCGCTTCGCGGCCTACGGCACATTTGCCCTGCGGGCAAACGTCATATACCCCGGGAACGAACGTTATAGGAAATGTTTTGGCTAAGAGGAAGACGCCCGGACCTCCGGCCGACGGGCGAAGAAATAAAACAATGTTAACCAGATGCCTCCGGCGCTTGAAAAAAAAGTTAAAAAAGTGTTGATGATAGTATCAATTGATACTATCATAAGTACATGAAACCACCGTACGAGATAACAAATAACATCTTAGAATTATATGGTCAAATAACAGAAGCACTTGGAATTTGTCAAAGTTTAATGCTTGTTATACCAGAAGCAAAATTAAGAAGACAAAATCGAATAAAAACAATTCATTCATCATTATCGATAGAAGGGAATACATTAAATATAGAAAATATTACAGCTTTGATTGATAATCATAGAGTTATTGGTCCACAGAAAGATATTATTGAAGTACAGAATGCAATAAAGGCTTATAATCAGTTAAAAACATATGAACCATATAAAAAAGATCATTTTTTAAAGGCACATAATATTTTGATGAATGGACTAGTAAAAAACCCAGGAGAATTTAGAAGATCACAGGTTGGAATAATGAAAGGGGAAAAGGTAACACACATCGCACCTGGTTCAGATATGGTTCCCGGTTTAATGAACGATCTATTCAAATATCTTAAAAATGATAAAGACTTGGAGATTATAAAAAGTTGTGTTTTCCATTATGAAATGGAATATATTCATCCATTTGAAGATGGTAATGGGCGAATGGGAAGATATTGGCAAACTCGAATACTGATGAATGTTAATCCAATATTTGAATTTGTACCGATTGAAAAACTAATAAAGGATAATCAAAAGGAATATTATGAAGCTTTAAACATCTCGGATAATTCTGGAAAATCAACAGTCTTTATAGAATTTATGTTAGAAGTTATAAACAAAACACTACGAGATACAATAGATGAATCAAAACCAACGAACCCTGATTATTCAAAACGTATTGAATTTGCACTTAAAATCTTGGATGATTGGTTCGATAGAAAAGAATATATGAATGTATGCAAAGGAATTTCAAGTGCTACTGCTAGTAGAGATCTAAAACAATTACTTAATGCTGGTATAATAGAATCAACAGGAAAGGGCAGAATGACAAAATATAAAAAGAGAAGTGGCTAATAAAAGTTTTGGAGCATTTTACGTCTATTGCTACGGTTTGATAAATGAAGAGACCAGACCTTGACTCCGCCGTGCGGTCTGGTCGAAGAGGCGGAAACACTGCTTATAACAGCGGCTATATGCTTCGCCCATTCGGGCTCGGCCTGCGGCACATTTGGCTGCGCCAAACGTTATATAACCGCGGAACGTTAGCTGAAATTCCCCCGCTAAGAGGAAGACGCCCGGACCTCCGGCCGACGGGCGAAGAAGAGAATGTGATAATCAATTACGTGAGTATTGTAAAGATATATACGTAATAATTATTGATTTTCACGTATATAAGTGATATATTGTTACGTGGAGGATTGTATGAATAAAAAACTTACACTCAATGTTGATGAATCATTAATTGATTTTGCAAAAACTTACTCAAAAGAAAGTAATCAATCGATATCCAACATCTTTGAAAAATATTTAATCCGATTAAAGACTGAAACAAAAGAAGAAAAAATCTCTGAAGATGCAAGAGAATTATATGGAATAATCAGCAAAAATGAATTACCAGATAAAAAAGAAATGAGAAAGAGATTTTATGAAAAAAATATTAATTGATTTAAATATAATTATAGATTTTCTAAATAAAAGAGATGATCATGAAGCAGCTTTAGCTGTTTATGATAAATGTGTAAAAAGGAAAGTAAAGGGATATGTAAGCTCTCATGAAATAACAACATTATCCTATTTCCTGGAAAAAGAAAAATATGAAAGAGTAAAAAGAAATAAAATAATTTCGAATTTATTAGATAACATAAGTGTTCTAACAGCACACGAGGAAATTTTAAGAAAATCTTTAATTTCAGAATTGGAAGATTATGAAGATGCTGTAATTGATGAATTGGCTATAAATGAAGGAATCGATTACATCGTAACCAGAAATTTAAAAGATTTTAAGAGATCAAGAAATAAAATATATACAGCAAGAGAAATATTGGATGTAGTATAATAATTAGGAGATTTCGTATATCAAGCGGTTAAAGTGATCTGTGAATATTTTGATATGATAGGTCTTTAAAAATGATTGAAGAAGAATTGAAGAAACCAGACCTTGACTTCGTCGTGCGGTCTGTATGAAGAGCGGGGGAACTTCAGCTAACAGCGCATATACGGTTCCGGCCATTCGGCCTGCACCCAAACTGAAGCTTACGAAGAAGTAGAGCAGGGTCAGTCGGTTTTGCTCTTTGGGCAAAACACTCCTTTAGCTGCGCTTCAACTTCGCATATGCCTGGGACGTTAGATGCAATTTCTGTCATGGTTGGCTTTCTTTAAGGAAGAGCCCGCCATCCATGGCGGGCATAAAGAGGTGCATACATACTTTTGTTAAAGCAATTGATATGTATTTTTTTAAGAGAATACATTAAACATTGATTGGAATGGACTTGCTTTGCATGCTATATGGTGTTATAATGCATGCAAGGAGGCCGTTATGCCGAGTTTACAAGTTAGGGATCTTCCCGAAGATATTTATATAAAACTTAATATGATAGCAAGTGAAGAAAATAGAAGTATTGCACAACAAACGATAATTCTTTTAAAAGAAAGTCTTGGTTTACACACAAATAATAAATTAAGAAGAAAAGCTTTATTAGAAAAAATTAATGGAAAGAATTATCCTGGAAATGACACAATTGATCATATAAATCTCATACGAGAAGATAGAGAAAGATGATTATAGTTCTTGATACATCAGCTGCAGTAGAGATCCTTCTAAAGAAAGAGGATAGTGAAAAATACAGAAGTAAAATAGCAGAAGCCGATGCTGTTATAGCTCCCGAATTATATATATCCGAAATAACAAATGTTGCTTGGAAATATAATAAATTGGCAGGTTTTAGTCATGAAGAAAGTTATGAATTAGCTCAAGATGGAATAAATATAATAGATCAATTTATAAATTCGAATGATTTATGGAAAGAAGCATTACGAGAAGCAATGAATAATAATCACCCTGTATATGATTGCTTGTATATAATTTGTGCAAGAAGAAATGATGGTATATTATTGACTAAAGACAAGAAATTGAAACAATTATGTAAGAAATTACAAATTGAAACAATATGAATTAGTAAGAATCCTTAGATTGTTAAAGAAAGTATATCAAATTGAAATACTATATTCGAGAAGAAATTTACACGAAGAATATTGAAAATTGTTGCGCTGTCAAATACATCCATGTATTTGACAAATTTCTGTCTTGGTTGGGATTTATTAAGAAAGAGCCCTCCGTCCATGGCGGGCATGGGACATAGGAGGAAAATATTGACAGTTACATCTTATTAGCATATTGTTTATTATAGAGATAATAATGAGATATTCAATAAAGAAAGCAAATATTGTTCGCTGTGTAGGCTTCATATTTCTTCTTCTTTTTAATTCCCAATTTATGCTTTTCTCTGAAAGAGAGCAAACAGAAAAAATTAAGGTTCTTGAAGATGGTACTACAATAATCAACACGTATAATAATGTGAATAAACATATTAAAGAGGAAATAATACTAAGGAATGGGAGGTACAAAACTACTTTTTTTGATATAGATGAACAACCCCAATACTGTTCATTATATACTTGTAATGGAGCGTTTGGCTTAATATACTATGAACAATTGTTGACTCCCGCACAGGAATTAAGATTTAAGCTCATTTATCCCGAAATATAATTGTGTGAAAGAATTCCAAAGGG
>JAEINU010000011.1 GCA_016342685.1 Bacteroidales bacterium
TTTTTGCTTGTGTAAAAGAAAACAGAGAATATGAAAAAATATATGATTATAAATTTGTTTAAACCATAGTAATCGAAATGATTTATGTTAGGAATCTCAACATCGTCGAGGTAAAATGAGTTCTCGCTTGGCCCTCCACCACGAACAATAAGATCGTTTCGTTGCACAGGTGTTGAAGCAACTCCCGGAAAGGATTGTATCACTTTTGAGATATCGCGATTTGAACCAGGACTCTTTTCAATATCTCGAATACCTATTCTTCGAAGAGACACAGGACTTTCTTCCGTTTTTCGAAAAGGAGATGGCTTAACCACAACTTCTTCTATCGAAACATTAGATACTTTCAAAGGAATATTGATGTTAACCACTTTGGCATTTGTTATCATCAAATCAGGAGTAATATAAGTTTCGTATCCAACCGCCGAAACTTGTAGTTTGATAAATCCTGGAGCAACACCTGTAATTTTGAATTCACCATCAATATTACTTGCAGCGCCAATCTTAGTTTTAAAAACTATCACATTTACAAAGGGAACAGGCTCATTATTAAGATCGTTATACACTCGCCCTTGAATTACTCCATTCTCATTCTGCGCAAGCAAAGAAAAACAAGAAATTAAAGGAATTAATAATGTGAGTAATCGTAATATCATATCTAATATTTATTGTTTTTTTTAATATCTGTTTTTTTAACAGTTCGATTTACTAATAGTTCGAATTTACAATAGAAAATTAATAAGTCTAGTTTTTTTTATAATTTCATTCATCAACAAAAAGAGTTTATTAATAAAAATATATTTGACGATTACTGAAAATATATTATTTTCAAACATGAAAACACTTGTAATTAATTAAATACAATCTCAATAAAAAAGAAATTTAACTATTAACCTAATTACAAAAAAACATGAAAAAACTAACATTACTTGCATTTGCATTAAGTCTTTCTGTAGGAATATTTGCACAAGTTGCAAAATACCAACCTAAACTAGTTGCAGTGTTTATGGGAGAAAAAAATCAAACTTTCGATGAGAATAGATTTTCTGATGTAAACTGCTATTACATTCCTGAAATGAAAATAATTGAAAGCGAAAATAAAAACACCACAACAAAATCTGTAATGTCTGGACTAGGTGTTGACAGAGATGAAGAGATGCAAGAATTTGAAGGAAAACCCGAAGGCATGATTTATAGAAGGAATATGATTCTTGCTTTTGACAAGAATGGTATTTTAGCCGGATCGGGCAAAATGTCTAAAGATCTGCATTTAGATAAAATCCCATTAACAATTGGTAAAAATATGGGGAACTTTGAGTATACCAATTTAGCAGAACTTTCTAAGCAACTTATAAAGAAGGATAAGCCTATGAAAGCTGGTAAAAAAATGAAAGCGAAAAAGCCAAGAGTATACGACTATGTTACATTTAATGTACCTGATTTTGAAGTTAGCGACAGCGAGGGAAACAAAACAACAATAAACACAATTGTTAAAGATTCTCAAATGACAGTAGTGGTATTTATCTATTTAGATAATGACTTTAACACGCAAGCAGGAACAGAGAATGGAGCAGGATTTGAAAGTACAGTGCAAACTGTTGCGGCAGAAAAACAATTGAAACTATTGGTGAAAATTGAAGAAGAAATCTTTGGGAAAAAAGTCAATTTATAACTGCTAAAACGAAATTAATATACAAAAGCTCTAAACCATTTTAGAGCTTTTTTTATAAACATCATTAAAAATCAAATTCAATAAACGGATACTTCTGTGAAATCTGACTCTTTTTATTATTAAGATTCTCAACAAACTTTAGATGATTTTTTGATTCAGGATTTATTGGTCTATGATTTTCGGCTTGAATTACTTTCCCAACCTCACTAATTATTTCGAAAGTTCTATCGGCAAAATAGGATTTTGAAAAATGCTCCCAGATATAATCAATAGCAACTTTTGATGGATGTAACATATCATCGGCATAAAAGCGATAGTCGCGCAAATCGTCCATCATTATTTCATATGCAGGAAAATATTCTACATTATCAAATATCTTCATGATCTGGTTTATTGCTAATATTAAAGTTGATTTGCTTAATTGATTTTGAACAGCACCATCTTTCCAGTGTCTTACCGGACTGACTGTAAATATTATTTTAAGATTTGGATTTAACTCTTCAACTCGATTTAATAATTTTGCCCACTGTACAAAAATATCTTCAACACCTAATTTTCTACGCTCAAATTCTTTTGCCGGAATCTTATGACAATTCGAAACTACATTCTCTGTTTTTGTATATTGATAAATCCAAGCTGTTCCAAATGTAATAATTAAGTATTTTGCTTTTTGCAGATGCTCTCTAGCCGCATTTACAGAAGCATTAATCTTACTTAAACACGCATCTTTATCGACATTTGAAAACTCAGTATCGTGATAAAAGCTAAACCATTGATCGTTATAAAAATGTAAATCGTTCTCATTAAAATCTCTTTTATCCAATAATATTTCTATACTACTCCGCACAGAAGAAGGATTATATAATACTCCGAAAGGATTTACTAAAGCAGGGAGCTTTAAATCTAACATTTTGTTCCCAATATTTTCGGTAAAGCAAGAGCCCATAAACAAAACAGGAGTTTCGTATCCTATTTTATTTTCCGAAACTTTAGGTTCTATTATGGTTCTATACGGTTTCATTATCCTAGAGCTTTGAGTTAATATCTTACAGCTTTTCTTCTATCCAACTATGTACAAACTCAAAAATCTTATCTTTTTCAAGTTCATTATGCAGCTCATGATAAAGCCCATCCCATTCTTTATAAGTTATTTCCTTATTTAATTTTTTTGCTGCATCTGCAAATTCTTTACTCGCTTTATAAGAAGTAATGTTATCATCATTACCATGTTGAATTAGAATAGGCAATTCAATTTTATCGGTATTTTCTAAAACCCATTGTCCTGTTTTGTAAATTTCGTAAAACATTCTTGCCGAGATTTTTTCATGAATTAAAGGATCTGAAAGATATGCTGCAACAACTTCTTGATCATGAGAAATTCCTTTTACATCTAATTTTGATTTTTGAGTAAATTTTGGATAAATCTTATTCATTATCCTGGCAAAGAAAAGTATTAAGACAGATGGAGTAAAAGCAAGTCGATACCAAGGTGATGATATAATTGCACCTTTAAAATTATTCTCGCGTTTTAAAATATAGTTTGTAACAATATTACCCCCCATACTATGCCCATAAATGAATTGTGGGAGATTTGGATATAACTTCTTTGATTCCTTGATTAAAACATCAATATCTTTTAGAAAATCATCGTGTTCTTTTATATGCCCTCGACGACCATCTGATTTTCCATGTCCACGATAATCGATAGCATGAATAGCAAAACCTTTTTCAACAAACCGCATTGCCCAATGATCGTATCGTTCGCTATATTCGCCAAAACCATGAACCAGATTAATTATTGCTTTCGGAGTTTCTTGAGGTTCCCACAAATAGCCAGAGAGTTTCATCCCATCGAATGATGCATAGACTTTTGATGTATAATTCATTTTCTCAATCCTTATTTTATATTTTCAATCAAATTTAAAAATATTCAGGTAGATTTCATATAAATATAGAATAATAGTAAATCAAGATAAGCGTTGCTTTTTTTTTCCATTGTAATTAACTTAGCTTTTATGTAGTTGAACATTTTTAACTTTAAAATGTATTAGAACATTAATAAATTAAAACTTAATGAAAATGATTAAAAAAAACATATTCCTATTATCGTTGTTGATTTTCATAAGCTTTCCGATAATTGCTCAAGAGAAAACGGACAGTCTTAAAAATTGGAAATACAATGGATTAACTTCTATCAATTTTTCTCAAGTATCATTGAGTAATTGGTCTGCTGGTGGAGAAAATTCCTATGCGTTTAATGGTTTGTTAAATCTTTCAGCGAATTATTCAAAAGATAAAAATGATTGGGCTAATACACTGGACATTGGTTATGGTATTCAAAAACAAGGAGATCAAGATTATAGAAAAACTGACGACCATATTGATTTCTTATCAAAGTATGGTAGGAAAATTTCGAAAACAATGTTTTTAAGCGCCATGCTTAATTTCAAGACTCAAATGAGCGATGGAAAAAGATATGATCCTGACACTGCAATTATTTCGAAACTTTTTGCTCCTGCTTATTTACAAGCTGCATTGGGTATAGAGTACAAACCAAATGAAACCTTTTACGCTGTGATTTCGCCTGTTGCTGGAAAACTTACTATGGTTTTAGATGATACTTTATCGGCACATGGTGCATTTGGTGTTGATCCTGGTGACAAAACAAGAATGGAACTTGGGGGATCTATTTCTTTAGGTGTAAAAAAAGAGATTATGAAGAATGTTACTTTTAATAGTACTCTCGGATTATTTTCAAATTATATTGACAATCCACAAAATGTTGATATCGACTGGAAAGTTTTGATTAATATGAAGATTAATAATTACTTATCTGCAAACCTAAATACGCATCTTATTTTTGACGATGATATAGCAAGCATTGATGACAAAACAGGATTGCCAGGTGGAGCGAAAGTTCAGTTTAAAGAAATATTTGGAGTTGGATTAACTTATAAATTCTAGATAACAGTAGTAAGACATTAGTATCAAGAAAATTAGACGATATTCTTCGACAAGCTCAGAATGACAGAACATAAAAGAAATCTTTGTCATGCTGAGTTTATCGAGGTATGATAGTCTTATTTCAAAAAATCTATGTTTCTCTTTAAGCCTTCGAACTTAGTTCGTTCAATTGGGGAACTTTTAAATAGCTTCTTAAAGCTCGATTTTTCCATTTCTTCCCAATCCTCTTTATTCATATTTTGAAGTAAATCAGAAATTTGAAAAGCACCTTCATTATGTGGCTTTAGTTTTGAATTCCAAGGACAAACATCCTGACAAGCATCACAACCAAAAATCCAATCGTTCCATTTATTTTTTACCTCGTTTGAAAAATCACCTTTCTTTTCAATTGTAAGATAAGAAATACATTTTCGTGCATCCACTTGATATGGGGTAATTGCTTTTGTTGGACAAGCATCAATACATTTGGTGCACGTTCCGCAATAATCCTTTATCGGCTTATCACAATCTAATTCTAGATCAATAATTAATTCACCTATAAAAACAAAAGAACCAAATTCTTTCGAAATAAGGTTTGTGTTTTTTCCTATCCATCCTAATCCTGATTTTGCAGCCCAAACCTTATCCATTACCGGAGCAGAATCGACAAATGCACGACCATTTATTTCACATATCTCATCATTAATATAATCGAAAAGTAAATTCAACTTTTCTTTTACTACATAATGATAATCTTTACCATATGCATATTTGGAAATCTTATAAGAATTCTCATTCTGTATTTTCTCGGGGTAGTAATTTAGTAAAACAGAAATAACTGATTTAGAACCTTCAACTAATCTTCGTGGGTCAATGCGCTTCTCA
This sequence comes from Bacteroidales bacterium, assembly GCA_016342685.1. Lineage (GTDB taxonomy): Bacteria > Bacteroidota > Bacteroidia > Bacteroidales > UBA12077 > UBA12077. Next base: position 5,498 of record JAEINU010000011.1, read on the forward strand.
AAATGATTTTCCATGTACCACATCTCGCCATGTAAACCATTATCAAGCCAAGTTCGTAATTTTTTAGATTCTTTTTCGAGAAAGTCAGCCTTTGAAATTCCGATAGCAGAAAAGCCAAGCGTTTTAGCCTTTTGCTTGATCAGATCACTTGTTTTAGTTTTGTTTTTCATTGTAAAATGCTTCATGCTTTTTGCTACAAGCTTCAAGAACGTTTGAGTTTACTCATTAATCCTGAAATCATTTTCTGAATTCTTTTTGTTTGTTCCAATAACTCCAAGAATACTTTTTCATTGCTAAATTCTAGATTATTTGCAATCATTAACTGAGTCTCAAACTCAAAAACTGAACCAAGAGCTATTTCAAGAAACCGAAAATAGTCTCTTTCACTAAATCTACTGCTACCTTCAGCAATATTTGAAGGGATTGAAACTGCAGATCGAGTTATTTGACTCGTAAGTCCATATTTTTCTTCAATAGGAAAATCTCTTGATATTTTATAAACTGAAGTTACCAACTCCATGCTTTTTTGCCAAACATTTAATTTCTTAAAATCTTTCATGAAATTACATTTAGCATAAAACTAATAAAAAAAATGATAAGTTAACATGTAGCTTGTGGCAAGAAGCTTGAAGCATTGTAGTAGGTATAACAATGCTTATCAATTAAAGTAATTTTCCCGCAAGTACTAAAGCAATCCTAAATCCAGCATCGCTTCTTCGCTCATTAAACTTTTATCCCAAGGTGGATCGAAAACAAGTTTAACTTTTGCCTCTTTTACACCTTCAATTGCATTTGTTTTTTCATGAACTTCGCCTAAAAGTTGATCAGCCATAGGACAGTTTGGTGCCGTTAACGTCATTGTAACTACAAGCTTTTTATCATCATCTATATCAATTGCATAGATTAATCCTAGGTCATATATATTAACAGGAATTTCAGGATCAAAAATTTCTTTAAGCGTTTTTACAATTTCTGCTTCCAATGCCATTATTTCATTAGCCTCCATAACTTCCTCCTATTTATTCATTTTAGCATTGTAAGCCATTGCATACAATTTCATTTGTTTTACCATTGCCAACAAACCATTTGAACGTGTTGGTGAAAGGTTCTGCTGCAATCCAATTTTATCTAAAAAATACAATTCGTTGTTTAAAATCTCCAATGGTTTTTGTCCACTCAAAACTCGAACCAAAAGAGCAGCAATTCCTTTTGTGATAATTGCATCGCTATCGGCATAAAATTTAATTGCATCGCCATCCATATCGGCAAAAAGCCAAACTTTCGACTGGCATCCTTCAATTAAGTATTCTTGCGTTTTATATTTTGGATCGATCTCAGGGAGATCTTTACTTAATTCGATTAAGTAATTGTATTTATCCATCCAGTCTTCAAAAATTGAAAACTCTTCGATTATTTCGTCTTGCTGTTCGTTAAAAGTCATTTTTTAACCATTTTTTATTCCATTCAAAATCATACTTCGATAAACTCAGCATGACATTACTTCTATTTGTCACACTGCTTGTCGAAGTGTGAACAACTATATTGCAAAATTAACTAAACATTTGTTTCACTGTTAAAATTGCATCATATAATTTATCAATTTCTTCTTTTGTATTGTAAAAGGAAAAAGAAGCTCGAATTGTTCCTTCAATATTAAAACGATCCATTAATGGTTCTGCACAATGATGCCCAGTTCTTACGGCAATTCCCATTTTGTCGATTACCATTCCTGCATCGTAATGATGTATATTTTCTAAATTAAATGATATTACACTTACTTTATTATCAGCTGTTCCAATAATCCTAAGACCTTCAATCGATCCCAATTTTTCGGTTCCATATTCCAATAATTCCTTCTCGTAAGCGGCTATATTTTCTAATCCAAGATTTTCGATATATTCAATCGCTGTTGCTAACCCAATTGCCGAAACATAATTTGGTGTTCCTGCTTCAAACTTAAATGGAAGCTCATTAAATGTAGTTTCTTCGAAAGTCACTTTTTTGATCATTTCTCCACCTGTCATATATGGTGGCATTTCATTTAGAAACTTCTCTTTGCCATATAAAATCCCTGTTCCATTTGGTCCGTATAATTTATGACCAGAAAATACAAAGAAATCACAATCTAACTCTTGAACATCTACTTTTTCGTGCTGAACACTTTGTGCTCCATCTACTAAAACAGGAATATTATTTTGATGCGCAAGATCAATTATTCTTTTAACATCGTTAACAGTTCCTAAGGCATTTGAAACTTGATTAACAGCTACAATTTTTGTTTTTGGAGATAATAATTTTTCATACTCATCGAGTATTAACTCTCCCTTTTCATTTATTGGAATTACTTTAAGCTTAGCATTCTTTCTCTGACAAAGCATTTGCCAAGGAACTATATTCGCATGATGCTCCAGTGTCGAAATAATAATTTCATCGCCTTCAGAAATATATTTTTCTCCAAAAGAATATGCAATGGTATTAATCGATTCTGTTGTTCCACTTGTAAAAACTACTTCGTGATCGTGCTCAGCATTTATAAATTTCTGAACAACTTTTCGTGCATCTTCATAGCGCTGTGTTAATTGCTCACTTAAATAATGTACACCCCGATGAATGTTACTATTCTCTTTAGAATAAATTTTCACTTCTTCATCGATAACCACTTGTGGCTTTTGTGTTGTAGCCCCATTATCGAAATAAACCAATGGTTTTTTATAAATCTGTTGATTTAAAATCGGGAAATCGTTGCGTATTTTTTGAATATCTAAGCTCAAAACAATCGTTTTTATATTTTAACAACAATGCATTTGACAAGAATTACATCTCGATAATTCTCCACGTAATCTTTTATCTACCAAGTCCTGAATACGTTCTTGTAATGCTGGAACCTGAATTGTTTTTATTACGTCGTATGCAAAAGCAGACATCAACAATAATTTTGCTTCTTTCTTTGGAATACCACGAGTACGCATATAAAATAATGCATCTAAATCTAACTGACCAACCGTTGCTCCATGACTACATTTTACATCATCGGCATAAATTTCCAACTGAGGCTTTGTTTTAATATCAGCATCATCCGTAAGTAAAATATTATTATTTGATTGAAATGCTTGTGTTTTTTGTGCATCTTTTCTTACCAACACTTTTCCACTAAATGCACCTGTAGCAAAATCATCTAAAACACCTTTAAACAGCTGATTACTTGTGCAATTTGGATAAGCATGATCCATATACATGTAATTATCAATATGCTGACCTTTATCTGTTAAATAAAGTCCGGTTGTAGTATTCTCGCAACCTTCGCCACCTAACATTACGTGAACATTATTTCGAATCAATCCACCATGCAGAGAAATTGTATTTGCATTGACTCTACTATCTCTTTCCTGATGCAGATAAAGATTAGAAACTTGTTTCGATCCATTATGCTCATTCTGCATTCTTGAATATTTCAAATCAGCATTTTTTCCTACAAATATTTCCGACACAGAGTTTGTTAAGAAATTAGGTCGAGATAAAGTATGATCACAAACAACAATAGACGCTTCGCTATTGTCTTCAAGGATAAATAAATTTCTATGCTGAGTAAAGCCTTCTTCTTCGTCCATTAAAATATTAATGATTTGAATTGGCTTTTCGATAACCACACCTTTTGGAACATAAAAGAAAACACCGTCTTGTGAAAAAGCTGTATTCATTGCAACCAAGCCCTCTTTATCCATTTTTGCATAATTTGCAAAATGCTTTTTCACTAGCTCAGGATATCTTTTTGCCGCTGCTTGGAAACTTCCTATAATCGCTCCTCCAGGTAATTCATGAATTAAATTTTCTCTATCGTAATACCACCCATTTAAAAGAAGAATAACCTTCGTGTTTAAATCAGGTACATCACATGTGAAAATATCATTTACTTCAAATTTGATATTCTTCGGCGACAAATACATCTTGTAGCCATTATCAAATTCATTATTTAGATCAGTATATTTATAATTTTCGTCTTTTTTATCAGGAATTCCCAATATTTCGAACTGCTTAATGGCCTTTTCGCGAATTTCATTAATATAATCAGGTGAACCATTTTTGATATCATTAATGTGTTCCTGATATATATCTAGAAACTTTTGTTTAGGCTCCACTTTTACTTCTTCTAAGCTCATAATTTGCTTTTTAATTTCCGGAAACTAATTTTAACCTATTAAAGGTCAACTCCTTTTTTCAACCAATCGTAACCCTTTTCTTCTAACTCAAGAGCTAATTCCTTACCACCTGATTTAATTATTCTCCCGTTATATAATACATGAACAAAGTCTGGAACTATATAATCTAATAAACGCTGATAGTGTGTAATCACAATCGTCGCATTATCTTTAGATTTCAATTTATTTACTCCATTAGCAACAATTCTTAAAGCATCGATATCTAATCCAGAATCCGTTTCATCTAGAATAGATAATTTTGGCTCTAACATTGCCATTTGGAAAATCTCGTTTCTTTTCTTCTCACCACCAGAAAAACCTTCATTAACAGATCTACTTGCTAAAGCAGCATCAAGCTCAACCAAATCTTTCTTTTCTCTCATCAATTTTAGAAAGTCTGACGAAGACATTGGTTCTAAACCTTTATGCTTTCTTTGCTGATTAACAGCAGTTTTCATAAAGTTTACCATACTTACACCAGGTATTTCAATTGGATACTGAAATCCAAGAAATATTCCTTCGCTTGCTCTTTCTTCCGGAGTCATTTCAAGAAGATCTTTTTCAAAATAATCAACCTTACCTTCGGTTACTTCGAAAATTTCTCTTCCAGCTAAAACAGAAGCCAATGTACTTTTCCCAGAACCATTTGGTCCCATGATTGCATGTACTTCACCAGCTTTAACTTCAAAATCAATTCCTTTAAGAATTTCTTTACCTTCTATATTTGCGTGTAAATTCTTTATTGATAACATGTTTCTTTTATTTTGTCGATAGCTTCAAGCTACAAGCTATAAGCTAAAGGTTTATATTTCTAATTAATAATTCTTAATTAAATTATCCAACACTTCCTTCTAAACTTATTGCTAAAAGCTTCTGTGCTTCAACAGCAAATTCCATTGGTAACTTATTTAAAACTTCCTTAGCGTATCCGTTCACAATTAATCCAATTGCATCTTCGGTTTTAATACCGCGCTGATTGCAGTAGAATATTTGATCTTCACCAATTTTAGAAGTTGTTGCTTCATGCTCAACTACCGCATCTTTATTGTCAACTTCTATATAAGGAAATGTATGCGCTCCACATTTATCGCCAAGTAATAAACTATCACATTGGGAGAAATTACGTGCGTTTGTTGCATTCTTAACAACTTTAACCAGACCACGATAACTATTTTGGCTTACTCCTGCCGAAATACCTTTAGAAACAATAATACTTTTGGTATTTTTACCAATATGTATCATTTTTGATCCAGTATCTGCTTGCTGGTGATTGTTTGTAACAGCAACAGAATAAAATTCCCCAACTGAATTATCTCCCAACAAAATACAACTAGGATACTTCCATGTTACTGCGGAACCTGTTTCAACTTGTGTCCAAGAAATTTTAGAATTATTACCTGCACATTTTCCACGCTTGGTAACAAAATTATAAATCCCTCCTTTACCATTCTTATCTCCAGGATACCAATTTTGTACCGTAGAATATTTTACTTCGGCATTTTTAGCAGCAACAATTTCAACAATAGCTGCATGAAGCTGATTTTCATCGCGCTGTGGCGCTGTACAACCTTCTAGATAACTTACATAAGCATCGTCTTCAGCAACAATTAATGTTCTTTCGAACTGACCAGTATTAGCCGCATTTATTCTGAAGTATGTTGATAATTCCATCGGACAACGAACTCCTTTTGGAATAAAGCAAAATGAACCATCACTAAATACAGCTGAGTTTAATGCTGCAAAATAATTGTCGGTGTATGGAACTACTGATCCCATATATTTTTTAACCAAATCGGGATGTTCTTGAACTGCTTCACTAAATGAACAAAAAATAATTCCTAATTCGGCTAAACTTTCTTTAAATGTTGTTTTTACCGAAACACTATCCATTACAGCATCAACAGCAACTCCAGACATCATTTTTTGTTCGTCTAAAGGAATTCCTAGCTTATCGAAAGTTGCTTTTAAATCAGGATCAACATCGTCCATGCTTTCCAAAGTAACTTTTTGCTTTGGTGCAGAATAATATATTATATCCTGATAATTAATTTCAGGGATTTTTAAATGAGCCCATTCAGGCATTTTCATTGTCTGCCAATATCTAAAAGCTTTTAATCTTGACTCTAGCATGAACTCAGGCTCATTCTTCTTTTGTGAAATTAATCGAACAACATCCTCATTTAAGCCTTTTGCAATCGATTCATTTTCAATATCAGTAACGAAACCATACTTGTATTCACCTTGAGTTACTTCATTTAATATTTTATCTTGATCTTTTTCCATAAATTTGCAAAATCATTGTAAAAACCTAGCACTGTGTTTAAATAGATTAAATCTAAATAGAGTGCAAATATATTTAAAATTTAACAAGAATTAAAGCAAGATTGTTTAATCTTTTTTTTATATGATATATATCAATTTGTAAAATGAGCGAAAATAAAAATAAACTTCGGAACATATCGGAATTAGGGGAGTTTGGACTAATCGACCTTATCACGAAAAACGTTACAATTCATCATAAAAATACGGTAATGGGAATTGGAGATGATGCTGCTATAATAGATAATGGAAAACTATGTTCTGTTGTTACAACAGACCTACTTGTAGAAGGTATCCATTTTAATCTGATATATACTCCTTTAAAACATTTAGGCTACAAAGCAGTTGTTGTTAACTTATCGGATGTTTACGCCATGAATGCTACACCTAAGCAAATTACGGTATCGATTGCTATATCGGGGAAATTTGCAGTTGAGCATATAGAAGAAATCTATGAAGGAATCAACTTAGCGTGTAAACATTATAATGTTGATTTAGTTGGTGGTGATACATCATCATCGATGACTGGATTAGCAATAAGTGTTACAGCTATTGGAGAAGCAAAAAAAGAAGATATTGCGTATAGAAGCACTGCAAATAAAAACGACATATTATGTGTAACTGGTGACTTAGGTGCTGCATATATGGGTCTGCAATTGTTAGAACGTGAAAAAGAAATCTTCAAATCTACAGACGGTGCTCAACCCAAACTTGATGGATATGATTATATCTTAGAGCGCCAATTAAAACCTGAAGCCAGAAAAGATGTGATTGAGTTATTAAAAGAACTTAAAGTTAAGCCTACTTCGATGATTGACATCTCCGACGGATTATCTTCTGAAATATTGCACATTTGCAAAAAATCGGATGTAGGTTGTAAAATATTCCAAGAGAAAATTCCAATTGATCAGAATACAGAACAAATGGCTAAAGAGCTCAACATGGAGCCCTTAATTGCAGCATTAAATGGTGGTGAAGATTATGAATTATTATTTACAATCGACATTAATGATCTTGATAAAATTAAAGACCAGCCTATGATTCATGCAATAGGTCATATTGCAGACAAAGAACATGGTGCTGTTATGATTACAAATGCCGGACAAAGTATTACCCTTGAAGCGCAAGGCTGGAATCAAATGAAAGAAGAGTAAAAAACAGTAAAATAATAAATATTGGAAGGGCTGTCATATAAAAATTTGACGGCCCTTTTTATAAAATCACACCTAACTTTATGTATGATATATACCACCTCAAATACTTTTTATTTGAATTTCAAAAACGAAACTTACATATAGAGTGTAACTTTTAGACCTCCGCTATCGTCTTTTTAAAAATATTTTTAACAACCCACTATTAATTAAGAGAAATTATAAATTAATTCACTTTTAATACTTGAATATAACGTAATCTTAAAATACCTTAGTTAATTATATAAAATCCGAAACTATGATTCGAAATTATATTATTATTTCTCTTCGCTATTTATGGAAAAACTTCTTATTTGTTGGCATTAATATTTTAGGATTAGCAGTTGCTCTAGCCATATGTATAACCGCCTACCTAAACAATAAATATGATATGGATTGGGATAAAACCCATGCAAACTATAATAATATATACAAAATAAATATTACCCGAGAAATTCAAGATAGGCAGCAAGAATATGGAATAACACCCTTTGCATTAGCTCCTGTTATGAAACAAGACATTTCAGGAATTGATGAAATTAGTCGTTATGTAAATTCATATTCTCCAGTTAAAGTTGATGATAAAATCTTTAATAAAAGGATTGCATATGTTGATCCTAATTTTGGTGATGTTTTTACAATACCTTTAATAAAAGGAGATCCAAAAGCATTGAAGAAAAAAGGATCAATATTAATAAGCGAACGAATTGCTGAAATATATTTTGGAAAAGAAGATCCGATAGGAAAATTAATTTCGGTTATAAATGATCAGGATTTGGAAACAAGCTTTATTATTGAAGGTATTTTTAAAAACAATCCTCTTAACAGTAGTTTTCGGCACGAATTAATAACTCAAATCGAAAACTATAGAGATATGTGGAAAGTTGACGAGCAAAATTGGGATACATGGGTTGCAGCAACTTTTCTTTTAATAAATAATCCAGAAAACTTACCTGAAATTAATCAACACTTAAAAACGTATATTCCAGTTCAAAATAATGCACGCGACGACTGGAAAATAACCAGTTTCTTTACAAAAACACTTAAAGATATATCAGAAGACAGAGACGTTTGGGCCAGTTGGCTCTGGGAAAGTTTTCATCCAGCAGCTGTTTCTGCGCCACCAATTATGGCAATTCTTATTTTAATTATAGCTGCCTTCAATTTTATGAACTCAGCTATTTCGTTTGCTGGCAAGAGACTAAAAGAAATTGGACTTAGGAAAGTTTTTGGGGGATTAAGAAGACATATAGTTATCCAATTTTTAAGTGAAAACTTAATAGTAACACTAATAGCTGTAATACTAGGAATTTTTTTTAGCGGTTTTCTAGTCCCGAAATATTCAAGTATGTGGGAATACATGGATATTGAATTGAATTTTTTAAAAGATCCTACACTCATTCTTTTTATTGTTTTATTATGGATTTTTACCGCTTTGCTTGCTGGTGCTTACCCTGCTTTTTATGTGAGTAAATTTAATCCTGTAAAGATATTTAGAGACAAACTCAAATTAAGTGGCAGAAATCGTTTTTCTAGGTTCTTATTAGGATTTCAGTTCTTTGTTTCTGTAATGGCTTTGGTATCAGGAGTTATGTTTGCACAAAATGCAATGTTTCAGGAAAATCTCAACCTAGGATACGATAAAGAAAATATAATAATTCTTCAAATGCATAATCAGGACGATTACAAACCTTTTGAACAAATTATAAAAAGCAATCCGAAAATAGAAATGTATGCTGGCACCAATTACCATATTGGTTACGGAAACTATAATCGTTCTATTAAATACTTAGATCAAAAAATTGAGACTGGAATAATGCATATTGGTCATGATTATTTAAAAACAATGGGTGTTAACATTATAAATGGCAGAAGTTTTTCTCTTCAAAATCAAGGAAACGACATTGCTGATAATAATATTCTGGTTAATGAAAAATTTATTTCCGATTTTGGGTTAAAAAATCCGATTGGTGAAACTGTTCTAATGAATGATACATTACCTCTAAGAATAGTTGGTGTTACCAATGATATTTATCTTTACGGAACATGGTCGGAAATTGAACCTTTAATTTTTAGACTCTCACAAGAAGAAGATTATAGAAATATTGCAGTTAAGTCTTCCGATAAAAATATAGAGGCGGTTAACGACTTTTTAAAATCAGAATGGGCCGAGCTCGTTCCAAATTATCCATATGAAGGCAGGTACCAGGAGGAACTTCTTGAAGAAGCAAAACAGGTTAATAAAAACATTAAAGTTATGTTTGTTTTTTTAGCAATATGCGCCCTATTTCTATCAGCAATAGGGCTTTATACTCTCGTTAGTTTAAGTGTAATAAATAGAACCAAAGAAATTGGAATAAGAAAAGTCCTAGGTTCATCTATTCAAAAAATTATGCTAATAATTACAAAGCCATTTACCATTATAATTATTATCTTTTCTTTTTTAGGTTGTGGTGCTGGTTATTATTTATCTGATATGCTAATGAATAGCATCTGGGGTAAATACATGTCGGCCAGTATAATGAGCTTTTTAATACCATTAGTAATTATTTTTACAATATCTATTGGCACAATAGTTTGGAGAGTATATAAGGCTGCGACTCAAAACCCGTCGAACTCATTACGATATGAATAAAAAAAGGAGCAAAAATTGCTCCTTTTCAACTAATTAATTTAAACTTCTAGTTGGTTCTTTTTATATAAGCATTCGGATATCCCAATTCTGCAATCTTCGATAATTCATCCTTTGCATCGCTAAAGCTAGCGTAATCTCCTACTGTATATCTATAATAATCATCTGCTCCTTTTGTAACAGCTACTGATGACAATGTTTTAAAATATTCGGGTTTAACCGGAATTATTAAAGCCATTATTTGAATAGTGTACTTTGGAGTTACATTATTAACTCTAACATATGAATCAGTGTATCCAAGTTCATGAATTTGCTTTTTCAGTGACTGAGCTTCAGCATAAGTTTCGAATGAACCCACAGTATAACGATAAAAACCATCTTCATATTTTTTCAATTGCACACCGTCTATATCCTTAAAATAGTTCACCTCAACAGGAATGCGAAGAGCCATTAACTGCACTGAGTACGTTTTTTGTCCAGAAACAACCGTTGTTTTAGGAACATACTTAACTACTTTCTTTTCGGGAACTATTGGCTTTGGTTTTTCTTCAATAATTTCAGATTCTTCTTCAACTACTGGCTCCACAAGCTTCTCTTCAACGACTTCTTCGACTATGGGTTCTGGAACAATTTCTTCAACAACAGCAAGCACAGGTGTTTCTTCAATAACTTCTGGCTCAACAACTTCTGCAACGAGTTCTGGCTCTTCAGTTTCTAAAGGTTTTAACATAGCTTCAAAAGGGAATTCCGCTTCAGAATAATCCTCAGGAATAAGAATTTCTTTATTTACAGGCTCAAAATTTTCACTACTTACTGAAACTAAATATTTTCCTGGATTAATTTCAAAATTAAACCGACCATTATTTGCTTGAATATTTTCCGCAACATCCCCCCCCTCGGTATCAACAAGTGAAATTTTCAGATCACTTTCGTTAATATTTTCGTTATTTGCAGAGTTTTTTACTACACCAGCTAAATTAATTTTTGGTAAAATTGTAAGGTAATAAATATCGTTTTTACCTACCGATGTTGTATCGTATCTGGAAATAAATCCTGATGAAGTAGAATTATCAGGCACAAAAAACAAGTCGTTACCAAAAGAGTTTGCTGGATAACCCAAGTTAATAGCATTTGATCCTCCTGCTAAATCCACATAAAAAATATCATACCCCCCAATGCTGGAATGTCCTTGTGAGCTAAAAAACAAAAATCTACCATCAGGCGTTATAAAGGGAGTTTCTTCATTAAAAGCTGTATTTACATTCGACCCCAGGTTCTCTGGTTCGCCCCAATCTCCTTTTGGGCCCTTTTGGGATTTATAAATATCCAAACCTCCTAAACCGCCTTCCCTATTACTAGTAAAATATAATGTATTTCCATCTTTAGATACACAAGCATGCGTTTCGTTACTCTTCTTTCCGTTTATTTTTTTCCCCAACTTATAAGTGTTTGCCCACGATCTACCTTCTTTAAGACTAACATAAATATCGTTGTTATCTGCATCATCTGTTGCAAGATATAGTTCATTACCATCGTATGATAAACTCGAACTTCTTAAGTAATATTTACTACTAACTTTTTCGGTGATTTTTTTTGGTTGCGCCCATACTCCATTTACTTTTTTTGCAGAGTATAAATCAATATAATTTCGTGTGTATGAAGTAAAAACCATTGTTTGCCCATCGCCCGAAATAACTGCACCAAAATTTGATTTGTCATCATTTAAAGGCGCTCCAAGATTTTTCACAACCACTCTCTCTGGTTTGACAATTGCACTTTTAGCGTTTTCACAGCTTGCTAATCGTTGCAATACAATAGGGTAAAATTCATTTTCTGGATTTATCAGATTCTTAAAATTATTATATACAGTAATAGCTTCATCTATTCTGTTAAAAGTTTGATAAGCTTGTCCTAAATACAACAATACATCAACAGGCGTTCTAACTTCCCGTAACGATTTCTCATTAAAATCGAGGGCTATATCTTGCGAAGCTTCTTCTAAATATTCAATTGAAAGTTCTTTTTGGTCGTCGGTAAGTAAATATAATTGACCAATTCTATATTTGGCCAAAGAATGTTTTGGCACTTCTTTTAACATTCTTCGATAAACATCAATCGCATTATCATATTTTTTTTCGTCAACTAAATATTGAGCTTCACCTTCAAGATAATAAATTTCATTCCAATCCTGAGCAAATAATCTACTGCTAAACAGAACGATAGAAATCAGGAATATTAAATACTTGTACATTAGAGTTACTTTAGGTTTACGTCAATATATTCTAACGTTATTGACTGTATTAAGTTAGTATGTTTTGATGAAATAATCAAATTAATAAAGAAGCGGTTAATATTCTTATACTAAAAGCTAAACATGTTCTTGTTTAATGATAACTTTAAGCAAAATGGCAAATTACCTCATATAAGAGCTAAATAAATTTTAAAATATTGACATTCCAGTCTTTGAAGTAAAAAGCTCCAGAGCCTTCATTCCTGCCAATGAGTTTCCTTTTTTGTTTAAAGCCGGACTCCATACAGCCACACTTAGCTCATTTGGGATAATTGCCGCTATTCCTCCCCCAACACCACTTTTCCCAGGCATTCCAACCAAATAAGCAAAATCGCCTGCCTCATCATAAGTTCCACATGAAAGCATTAAAGCATTAATTCTTTTTGCCTGACTTTCTGTTAAAATTCTTTTTTGAGATCCTGGAACTAAGCCATGATTACTCAGAAATAAAAACGATTTTGAAAGCTCAGAAACTGTCATTGTAATAGAGCAGTGATGAAAATACAGATCAAGTACTTCTTCAACATCGTTTTTAATATTCGAATGACTCTTTAAGTAATTAACCAAAGCTGCATTAGTATATCCATTTTCACGTTCAGATTGTGCAATATTTTCATCATAACTAATAGTATCCGATCCGCTTAACTTTTTTACAAAACTCAACAATTCGCTATATGGATCATCAAATAAACTAATAAGAAGGGTAAAGGTAAAAAAGGGTCTTTAGTGGCCATGATAAATGGAACCTGTTCGGATAAAGTGATAGAAGTTTTAAAAAAGATTCCCATATCAAAAAGAAGAAGAGTCAAAGAAGTTACCTTGGATATGGCTAATTCAATGAATAAAATTGTGAGAATAAGTTTTCCTAAAGCTACACAAGTAATTGATAGATTTCACGTACAGAAACTAGCTTACGATGCCTTGCAAGAGATAAGAATAAAACACAGGTGGGAGGCGATTGATCAAGAATCAGAAGCTATAAGAACAGCTAGATACAATCAAAAAACTTATGAACCTGTAGTTCTTGCAAATGGCGACACTGTAAAGCAATTACTAGCACGAAGTAGATACCTGCTATTTAAATCTGCAAATAAGTGGACTGAAAAACAAAAAGAAAGGGCTAAAATATTATTTGCTCAATATCCGGATATAGAAAAAGCTTACTCATTAACTCATTCCTTGCGAATGATATTTACTCACAACACAGATAAAAATATTGCTCTTACAAAACTTGCTCATTGGTATAATAAAGTTGAAGATGCTGGGTTTGCTTCTTTTCGTACAATAATGAATACAATACATGATCACTACCGAGGTATATTAAACTATTTCGACAATAGAAGTACCAATGCTTCAGCTGAATCATTCAATGCTAAGCTTAAAGCTTTCAGAGCAACACTAAGAGGTGTGAAGGATATTAGATTTTTTCTCTATAGAGTAGCAAAAATTTATGCTTAAAAAAATTAATCCACCGGAAATGTCAAGTGATCCGTGATCCCCGATCCAAGTTAAAAGTTGTGAAGAAATATTAAACAAAAAAGCCTGACACTTTCGTATCAGGCTTTTCTTCTAGTAGCGGGGACAGCATGGAATTGGGGGTTATGAATTGCATTAAAATGCATACCATTTCACATATTTCTACATACCGGACTTCACAATTCCTAAATGGATATTATGCATAATGCAAAATAGTGCAAAATAATGCTATGAAATGTAATGTTTGTTCCAGTAGGGTTCCAGTCATTTTCAAATTTGGGTTAGAAAAAATAACAAATGCAGCTGTTAGACTGTAAAACGCGTTGGAATATTTTTTTTAATTATATATAACAACCAACCCAATCTCAAAAAACACTTTGTCAAACTGTTACGAATAAATTATACTTTCAATGTCAGAATGAGATACTTTTTCCAACTTGCATTAAGTGTCAAATTACTAAAATTGATTCTTGACTTATTAACTTGAAAAGATGAGATGAAGTTGTCGATTATTTTTTGGCCTCACTTATAACGATAAGTGTATGAGTAGTGCGGAGTTTCGAAGCTCCGTACTATCAATTTGCACTACCAGTTTATTAAATGCAATTTCGTTTAAATATAACACTTTCCCCGCATTACTTATGACACTATGTAAGTCGTGTTTCTATTTGTTACCAAATAGTTACTATTAAGCTTTTTACAAACTTTTCTATTTTTATTATTTACTGGTTATTTCTATATTTGAACCATACAAGTATGGCAAATTGTATGGCAAGAACAATATCGTAATATCTAGTATATACAGTATGTCAAAGATAGTATAATTCTAATTCACTGTATTATTATGGCAAATAAAGTAAGTTCATCAATAGTCCTATTCAAAAAGAGAGCCAAGAACAATGGAAAATTCCCTGCTAAGCTAAGAGTAACATATAACAGGAACCAGAGGTATTTCAGCATTGATAATAAAGAGCGTATTTATGAGTTTACCCATGCCGAATTTGATAAGATTACTGGCGCAAAACCAAGAGGGATATTCAAGGATATTCACTTGGAGTTCTCCATCATTGAAGAAAAGGCACGGAAAATAATTGATAAGCTACCTGAGTTTTCATTTGACGATTTTAAATCATTATTGGGCATTAAGGGTGCAAGCAGCAACATCATACCGTTTTATGATGACTACATAAAGATGCTTGAAGAAAAACAAAAGGAACAAAAGTGGAATTACCACAATACAAGAAAAGTGCTTTTGGATTTCTTTGGGAAAGAGAAATACATCGACTTCAGACAAATTACGCCAGCTAAACTAGAGCAGTTTGAAAATTGGATGCTTGAAACAGGTAGAAAGATTTCAACGGTAGCGACCTACACTGGTACAATAAGAGCTATGTTTAAATTAGCGATTAAGCAACATGCCATTTCTGAAGAAATATATCCTTTCGGAAGAGGTAAATACGTTATTCCCCAAGTAGCCAACAATAAAAGAGCTTTACCTACAAAGGAAATCAAGGCTATCTATGAGTATGAAGCAAAGCCATTCTCGGAGGCTGATTATGCAAGAGACTTTTGGGTATTTTCTTATCTAGGTAATGGAATGAATATGGCTGATATTTGTCGTTTAAAATACAAAGATGTTACCAAAGAAGCCTTTTCATTTATCCGACACAAAACCAAAGAGAAGAATAAAAGCTGTAGGAACGTAACAGTTCCCATTACGGATGACATTAGGCGTATCTTTGAAAAATGGGGAAATAAAGATGTGTCTCACGACAACTATGTTTTCCCTTTTCTTTCACACGAAGCTACAGATGCCCAAATCCAACAAAAAATCAGGCACAGAGTAGCCAAATTGAATGATGGATTGAAGACCATTTGTAAAGACCTTGGTATCGAAAGAAAACTCACGTCCTACTCCGCTCGCCATAGTTTCGCTACAACACTAAAACGAAACCATGTATCACGAGAGTGCATAAGTGAAAGCCTTGGTCATGCTAATTTAGATATTACCAAGCGTTATCTTGATAGTTTTGAAAATGAACAACGACAAGAAATTGCAAAGCACCTTACGGCTTTTTAATCATTCTATTATGATATAAATAAGTTGAAATATATTCACATCATCCTACTTTAAGCACACCTACCCCTGTATTCTATAGGACTAATACCATACCTTCGTTTAAAAGCCGTAGCGAAATGTGATGGGTGTTCATAACCCGTTTTATAACCAATTTCTGCAATAGAAATTGAAATGTCGGACAAAAGCTGTTTTGCGATATTCATTCTGTAATCGAATAAATATCCAAATATTGTTGTTCCAAAGTGACGCTTAAAGTTTGTTTTTAAAACAGTTTCGCTCATACCTACATACTTTGCTATTTGAGCAATCGTCAATGGAGATTTATAATCGTTTTCGATAAGATTCCGTGCTTCATTTAGCTGTTCGAAATAATGGCTCTGATTTTTGCAATCACTACAGTTATTCTTATTGATTTGTTGTAGTTGTAAGGCTAAAAGTTCCTGGACTTTCGTTTCAAAATAAAATGGAGCTAATGTGCCCATGTCACACACATTCGTAATTTGCTCAATAACCATTTTCATTTCAAGCGTAGTAATCAGGTTTCCTTTCTGCAGCACAGGACATTGATTTTCTGTCATAACAGATAGCGGAGCGAATATTTCAGGATATTGCTCAACTTTGTTATTAATATAAGCATAAGGAAAAATGACTTTAAAGTAGGTATTGCTTTGTCCTTCTTTTAATGAGTGACGTACGTTATCATCAACCGGACAGAAGAAATTATTGGTGTTTTTATTTATAACTGATGGATATATTTTACTCTTCTCAATTTTTGTTTCGCCATTACAAACAAAATGGAGCACAACAAACTCCCCTTGAATCCCTCCTTTGAATTCAATGTCTTCTTTAGATGTGGTTTCAATCAAATGCACTTTTATCTGTGAAGTCTTCCATTCGCTTACAGACATCTTTAATATGTCCATTTCAATTTCATCTTTTGTAAATGAAAAATTCTGTTCATTATTCTTGATTGCATATTGGCTCTGGTAAAACTCTCTAAATTCTTGTACGGAAATAGAATATCTCATATCAATCAATAGTTTTTCTTTAGGTTCTTACTACGCAATAAATAACCGTCGTAATATTAAACATACTCGCCTTTTTGGGTAAGCACTATTCTTTTCTTCCAAGGTATTTTTGCAACATATCAAAGAAAGTAAAAATATATAGCATTAGTATTTGGGTCAATCCCTAAAACTAATGATTTTTTATAAAATTTTAATTATGGAGAAGAAAAAAAAACAAAGTGCCATTCTTTTGCTATTACAAGTTGCGAAACCGGGCAAAGTCAGACTATCTTTTTCAGCAATACTAATATTTGCTGGTTCGCTATGTTCTGTTGCACCGTTTTACATAGCTTTTATCATCATAGAAAAAATAATTGATGAGTCATTCCTTTATAAAGACCTAATATCTTTAGGTATTTGGGCTGCCGTTGCTATCGTTTTGCAAATGGTTTTTTCAGGTGTTGCAATGACTCAATCTCACGTTGCTGCTTACAAAATTTTATTCCAGTTAAGGGTTAAGCTAGCAAACAAAATGACACGACTACCTCTTGGCTTTTATGAGAGTACCAGTTCGGGTTATCTTAAAAAAGTGATGATGGGAGACATTGAAGCTACCGAAGAGTTTATAGCCCATAATCTGGTTGATTTGCTATCAGTGATTTTTATCCCGATTTTAATTTTTACATGGTTGGCTACCATTCATCTACCCTTAGCTTTGATATGCATCTTTCCCGTATTTGCAGGTTTTATTTTACAGCGTATTCGAATGCGAATTGAAGCTAAAACCGTTCAGCAGTTTTTTAAGCTAAAGGGGCAAATGAACACTACCATTATCGAATTTATAAAAGGAATGCCCGTAATAAAAGCCTTTAACCAATCGGTGTTTTCTTTTAAAAAATATAAAGATGAAGCAGAAGCTTACAGCAAGCACTGGATAGATATGAATAAAAAGGCTGGAGGTTTCTTTGCTGCTTATGCTTTGATGATGGACATAGCTATTATTCTAATGCTTCCTATTGGGGGGCTGCTGTTTTTAAAAGAAACACTTTCATTATCATCTTTTCTAATATTCATGTTCCTTGGACTCGGCTTAACACGCTACATGAAACAACTGGTATCATTTGGGTCAAACATTACACAAATAGGCAAAGGTGTTGAAGCGCTCAATAGTATTATGGATGCAGAAGAAATGCCTAACAAAGGAGAAATTGACCAGTTAGAGAATTACGATATTGAGTTTAAGAATGTATCCTTTGGTTATGGAGAAAAGCTAATATTAAAAAGTATAGACTTTAAAAGTAAACAAGGAACTATCACTGCCCTAACCGGTAATTCCGGAGCCGGAAAAACAACGGTTGGTCGATTGATTCCTCGTTTTTGGGATATAAAAATTGGCGAAATAAAAATTGGAGGAGTGAACATTAAAGAAATTCATAATTCTTTTTTAATGAGGCAAGTCAGTTTTGTATTTCAGGATGTATTTTTATTCAACGATACCCTTTTGGAAAACATACGTATGGGTGACAACTCCATATCTCGCGATGATGTTATCAACATTTCCCAAAAAGCCCAATGCCATGAGTTTATTATGAATTTACCTGATGGGTATGATACTTATATTGGTGCAGGAGGGACATTCTTAAGTGGTGGCGAAAGGCAGCGCATTTCAATAGCACGAGCTATTGCCAAAAATTCACCCATCATCATCCTAGATGAAGCTACCTCTTATGCAGATACAGAAAATGAAACAAAAATTCAAAAAGCCCTGTCCGTACTATTAAAAAACAAAACAGTATTGATAATTGCCCATCGCCTTTCTACTATTAAAAATGCGAATCAAATTTTAGTGTTCAGAAATGGAGAGATTATAGAAAGAGGAACACATGAACAGTTGTGTGCACAAGGAGAAAATTATAAAACCATGTGGGATATGCATATTGATGCGGCTGAATGGGGAATTAAAAGAATGTAATTTATTAAATGAAAATGTATCATGTTTAAAACAATCGCTTTACTTGCAAAAAACAATAAGTTCAAAATTATTCAGATGGCTGCTATTTCAATAGCAGAGGCATTGTTTGGTTTTGTCCCTCTAATCGTTTTGTACTTTTTACTATGTAATATTATCGACCATACTTTTTCTGCCGATAAGCTAATAATTTATACCATACTGCTTGTTAGTAGTGCACTCCTCAGAGGACTGTTTTCATTCTTGAATGTCGTAGTTTCCCGTAAAAACGGAACGCTAATGGTTAAAGACCTCCGCTTAAGGTTAGGCGAACATATCCGAAAACTGTCACTTGGATTTTTTGATTCTCACGATGTGGGTGAACTATCAGGCAAAGTACTTGAGAATGTAAACAAAATGGAAATGATTTTAACGATGATGCTTCCTGAAATCATTTCAACCTTCTCGCTAAGTTTTCTTGTTGCAATCGGCTTATTTTTTATTGAACCCAGAATGGCGATGTCAACCTTGATTACTATGCCTATAGCACTTTATATAATGACCTGGGCAAAAAAGATAATGAACACACGAGGTAAGGCACTGTATAAAACATCTTTTAGACTAGCCGACAGTTTACTTGAATTTGTTAATGGGATAAAATACATAAAGTCATTCAACAATTCACAGAAAAAGCTTAACGACCTTATATCACGAATGGATGATTTTAGAAAAGATAGTCTTCGTACAGAAGGCACCTTAAGCCCGGTAATGGTTTTGGCAGGTATTTTCATTGATATAGGTATTGTGTCTATCATCATGATGGGTTCATACTTTCTAATTGGCGGCAGTATATCAACAAAAGTATTCATTATCTTTCTTATTATTAGCTCGCGCTTTTTCGACAATCTAAAAGCACTTTCCGTCAATTATGTAAAAGTTAAGTATCTGGAAATTGCAGGAAAAAGCGTGCAGGAAATATTTGACATTAAACTACCTGTAGGCAGTATAAAACCCAAATTCTCGAATCATAATATCGTTTTCAAAAATGTAACATTTTCTTACAACCAAAAACCGGTATTGAATAATATTGACCTAACGATTAAAGAAAATACTATGACTGCTTTTGTTGGTTCTTCTGGTTCAGGGAAAACAACCTTAGCTAACCTAATTGCTAGATTTTACGACCCACAATTGGGAAAAATTACTATCTGTGGACATGATATTAAAAGCATAGACCCAGAAGTTGTATTGCAACAGATAAGCATGGTTTTCCAAAAAGTATTCCTGTTTAGGGACACTATTTACAATAATATTAAAATAGGTAAGTCTGATGCAACACGTCAAGAAATTGAAATCGCAGCGAAAAAGGCCAACGCTCACGATTTTATAATGCAGTTGCCCAATGGCTACGACACTATGGTTGGGGAAAATGCCACCAATCTTTCGGGTGGTGAACAACAGAGAATATCGATAGCACGTGCCATATTAAAGGATGCACCTGTTGTTTTGCTGGATGAAGCTACAGCTTCGCTCGACCCTGAAAATGAGATATTCATACAAGATGCTATCTCTAATCTGTTAAAAGATAAAACCATCATTGTAATTGCACATAGACTAAAGACCATTAAACATGCCGATAAAATTGTGATTCTAAACCACGGTGTTGTTGAAGCTACAGGGTCGCATTCCAACTTACTCGAAAACAATGTTCAGTACAAGTCAATGTGGGAAAATCAGGAAAGTGCTATTGGATGGGAGTTTGCAAATTAAAATAATCACAGATAATGAATAAGTCGAAAAAGATAATATTAGTTCCTCATTGTTTTACGACAAAAGGGTTTGCTCCTCAACATAGAGAAGATATAGATGAAGTACTGCAAGTATTACTAAATTATGAAGCAGGAATTATCCAAATGCCCTGTCCTCATTTAATATTCTTACAAGAAAAAAGCAACCATAACAAAGCTTTTAAAATTAAAGAATCTCTGATTGATTCAAATAAATTACAAGACTTGAACTATTTATATTCAAAGCATCTAAATTCCTATTTGATACAGATTGATGAATACAAAAAGCAAGGATTTGAAATTGCAGGATTAATAGGTGTTAGAAGATCCCCTACCTGTGCATTGAAAATAGGAGGAGAAAAACATGAGCAAGGCGTATTTATGGACATTGTAAAACAAAGACTTGAAGATAAAAACATCCATACGTGTACGGCTAATATAGATATTCCTTTGGGCAATGATAAAACTTACAAATAGCGATACAAAATGAAAAGAACAGATATTATTAAGTCAATCTCAAAATTAGTATTGCTTGAAAGTTTAAAAAGAAAAGTAAACCAATGGCTTATTGTCTTTTTTAATGCAGTTTTGACAACAGCCTTGTTTGTTGGATTTTTCAACCTAAAAGAAAAACAAGATGCTATTAGCGAACATAGCCATGAAGTACGGGAATTATGGGATAACAGTCCGGATAAGAATCCTCATAGAATGGCTCATTATGGTTATGTGGCATTCCGTGAAAAATATCCGCTAAGCTTTTTTGATTTTGGCATGGATAATTATCTGGGAAACTCCATTTTTCTAGAGGCTCACAAGCAAAATACAGTCAATTTTTCAGAGGCAAGTTTTTCTAATAGTCTCCTTCGCTTTGGCGAGATTTCAGCAGGAATGATATTTCAGTTGTTGTTGCCTCTTCTAATTTTCTTTTGGGGTTTTGACCTGATAACTCGTGACAGGGAAACAGGTACTCTAAGAATTGTAATGAGCCAGGCAGTTAGTTGGAAGGAGCTAATACTTGGTAAAACATTGGGATTATTTACACTTAGCCTATTTGTTTTACTTCCTTCTATAATTATAGTATTTGCCTTGAATACAACTCTTGGACTTTTTATTGGAAATTTCAGCTTTCTCATCCGTTTTTTTATGTTGGTATTCAGCTATTTGGTTTACTACCTCATTGCATCGCTTTTAGCAGTAATAATTTCGTCACGTGTAAAAAGCTCAAAAGCTGCACTTATTCAATTAATAGGATTTTGGTTATTCTTTACACTAATGCTCCCTAAAATATCTCAGTCGATTGGACAGATTGCTTTTCCTGCCCCTTCAAAAGTTGAATTTGATGCAGCTGTAGAGAGAGAAATAATAAAACAAGGTGACAGCCACAACCCGAATGACCCACATTATAAAGAATTAAGGGATTCGTTACTAACAGCCTACAATGTTGAATCCATAACGGATTTACCTTTTAATTATAGCGGTATTATAATGCAGGAGGGTGAAAAACTAAGTTCAAATACCTATAAACATTTTCAGGACAGCCTTACAAATATTTTTAAAATACAACAAAATGTGGTTCGGTGGACTGCGATTTTTAATCCTTATATGGCTATTAAGAATTTATCTATGGCGTTATCAGGAACTGACTTTGCTGAATATAATAACTTTCAAAAACAAACCGAAGGCTACCGATACCAATTGGTTCAAGCACTTAATAAAATGCAAATTGAACATGTTAAAGTCGGCACATCGCTAGAGGAAAAAGATGCCTCGATAAGCAATCAAAACTGGAAAGAAATCCCATATTTTACATACGATTTTCTTACTGCTGTTCAAATCCTAAAAAATGAATGGCTGTCAATACTTTCTCTTCTGATATGGATTGCAGGGCTCTTTTTGGTAACATATAAATCAATAAAAAATCTAAAAGCATATTAACATGGAGAGACTATTGATAAAAAATTTCTTCCGGTCGAAAGGGGTTGTAATCGGACTGGGTATTTTGCTTATTGCCGGTTTGATTAGCCTTAAAATTGGGAAAGAGTTCCAGGATAAAAACCAAAGAATATTAGAAAAAACAGCACAAGTTCAACAAGACAATATTGACCGGTATGTCGGCTATTACAAAAATGCTATTGGTAAAGCGCTATATTTTATTCGCTTTGGTATTACCAATGAAACGTCCAATTTATCTGGTTTGTCAATTGGACAAAGAGATATTAACCCTTCTATCGCTTGTGTTTCGATTACAAGTTTGGAAGGACAAAAATATACAAGCGAATTAATCAACCCGATGTATAAGCTTTTGGGCAATATGGATTTTAGTTTTGTGCTGATTTATTTTTTCCCACTTATTATTATCGCTTTTTGCTTCAATCTTTTTTCTGAAGAAAAAGAAGGTGGAACTTGGAGCCTTATATTAACTCAGTCACAAGAACCAGTCAAGATTCTTAAGACAAAAGTTAACATTCGATTAATAAGTATTTTTAGCATACTTATCGTACTATTGGGTACTGCCAAGTTTTATCTGAATATTCCGATTAGTGCTCCGTTTCTTGCTTATACACTTATCGCTATTCTGTATCTCTGTTTTTGGTTCTCATTATGCTGGCTAGTAATAAGCTTTCGGAAAAACTCAAACGCAAATGCCTTGATTCTATTATTTTCATGGATAGTGTTAACAATTGTTGTTCCGGCATCAATTAACGCTGTTGTTATCCGCTTATACCCAATATCAGAAGCCTACAATACTGTTTTAGATAATCGGGAGGGTGTTCACAATAAGTGGGACAAGGACAGGGAAACTACCATTAATCAGTTTAAAGAACTCTACCCTCAATTTAACAGATATAAGCACCCAAAAAATGCTCCTTTTAGCTGGCTTTGGTTTTATGCTTCACAAGAAATCGGAGATGTTGAAGCTCAAACTTCGGCAATAAAATTAATGGAGAAACTACAACAAAGAGACACCTTTAGTCATTATGTGGGAATGTTGTTTCCTACCATTCATACTCAATTGAGCTTAAATTCAATTAGCCTTTCGGATAGTAAAAACTTCTTGAATTACATCGTAGAATTAGAACAATTTCATAAACAAAAGCGACTGTACTTCTATCCCAAAATATTTACTAATTCTTCAGCTTTAGAAGAAGATTGGCACAGTTTTCCTGTTGCAACATTTCAGGATAAAGTTGATATAAACTGGCTTAGAATAATTATTCCTTTCCTATTGATTATTGGATTGTGTCTGATTTTCTCCGAAACGAACTTCTCCAAAATATCGAATACTTAAACGATTTGAAAATTATGATTATAGCAAAGAAATTATCGAAACAATATGGTTCAAAAGTAGCCTTAAACAATTTAGACCTACATATAAAACAGGGCGAAATATTTGCTTTATTAGGCCAAAATGGAGCTGGAAAAACAACAACTATTAACTGCTTTTTAGGTTTTATTGAACCAACAAATGGCGAAGCTCTAATAACTGGATTAACAGTAAATGAGAATGTTTTGGAAACTAAAAAGAGTTTAGCATACATTCCTGAAAATGTAATGTTATATCCAAATCTTACAGGAGTTGAAAACTTATCTTTTTTTTCCACACTTGCAGGGTTTTCATATACCAACAATGAGCTTAAACGATTTTTAGACCGCGTAGGCTTAAATCCCGAAGCTTATGAAAGACAAGTTAGTTCTTTCTCAAAAGGGATGCGCCAAAAAGTTGGGATTGCAATAGCTATAGCAAAGAATGCAAAAGTATTGTTGTTAGATGAGCCGACCAGTGGGCTTGACCCAAAAGCTTCAAATGAATTCTCTATAATTATAAAAGAGCTTGCCGAAAAAGGAACATCAATATTAATGGCTACCCATGATATTTTCAGGGCTAAAGAGGTAGCAACCCGGGTTGGAATAATGAAACAAGGTGAATTAAGTTCTATAGTTGAAGCTAAAAAAATATCGGCTAACGAATTAGAAGCATTATATATTCAAATGAGCTAATTATTTCTAAAAATTCGATGGATATGTACAGTTTTGGAATAGATATTGGTTACTCTGCGGTTAAAGTTGTATTAATAGACCAAGAAAACAGAATAGTTTATAAAAAATATAAGCCTCATACGGGTAGTATAAAAAATATACTTGAATTGATTCTTATTGAAATAAACGAAGATTTTGATGCTTCGGATATCATTTATGGTTCAGTTACAGGAAGTTTAGGTAAATATTTGCGTTCAAACATAGTAGCAAATAGAATAAATGAAGTTGCTGCAGCCATTGATGGCACTAAATACTTAAACCCATTGGTTAAGTCTATCATTGAAATTGGTAGCCATTCTGCTAAATATTATACAGGAATACAATCTGAAGAAAATGCACTAAAAATATCCTCCAATTCCGATTGTGCAGCAGGAACAGGTGCTTTTTTAGAGGAACAAGCTTCTCGTCTAAATATAAAAATTGAAGACTTTTCTCTTTATGCACAAAATGCAAAAACAATTCCCAGAATAGCTGGGAGATGCAGTGTGTTTGCTAAAACCGACATTATTCATAACCAACAAGAAGGGGTTCCTTCTGCCGATATTTTAAAAGGGATAGCTTATGCCTTAGTGAAAAATTATAAAGGTGCTGTTATGCGCCAACTACCAATTGAAACACCAGTATTGCTTATCGGAGGTGTGGGTAATAATAAAGCTATTGTTGATGCATTTAGAGATGTATTGAACAAAAGTAAATTGGAGTTAATAGTACCCAATCATTTTAATGTTGCAGGTGCAATTGGAGCTGCAATAATTGCCAAAGAAAAGAAGCTTAAATTAAATTTCCGCATCATACTCAAAGATTTTCAGTTAGTAGATATTGTTGAAAAGGACGACGACGACGATTTGCCTCCCTTAAACAAACTTGAAGTTGAAGATATTTCAGCCAAACATAAAATTAAGATAAGTACAAAAGAGCATAGTAACCAAGTATACTATTTGGGAGTTGATATTGGGTCGACCAGTACCAACATGGTTTTGATGACCTTACAAAAAGAAATAGTACACTTAAAATATATTAGAACCAATGGTAATCTTAACAAAGCTCTACAAGAAGGTTTTAAAAAGATTTCTGGTTTTAATAATGGAGATATAACAATTTTGGGAGTTGGTATCACAGGTTCCGGGCGGCATCTTATTGGCAATAATATTGGAGCCGATGTAATTAAAGATGAAATTACGGCTCAAGCTAAGGCAGCGGTCACCATCGACCCGGAAGTGGATACTATTTTTGAAATTGGAGGGCAAGATTCAAAGTACATAAGCTTAAATAATGGAACTGTAACTGATTTTCAAATGAATAAAGTTTGTGCAGCCGGTACAGGTTCATTCCTCGATGAACAAGCTCAAAAGTTTAATATCCCTATTGATAAAATGGGCAGACTTGCCTTTGAAGGCGAACATCCTGTTGCTCTTGGCGAGAGGTGTACTGTTTTTATAGAATCAAGTATCGCCTCAAGCTTATCAAAAGGTAAAAAAATAGAAAATATCATCTCAGGACTCTGTTATTCTATTGCTAAAAACTATTTACACCGGGTTGTAGGACAGAAAAAGATTGGCAAAAAAGTTTTCTTGCAAGGTGGCATAGCTTATAATCAAGGCGTTGCCAATGCATTAAAAATCATCACGCAAAAAGATATTAAAGTTCCTCCGTTTTTTAGCGTTACCGGGGCATATGGTGCTGCAATACTTGCTCTGGAAGAAATGGAGTACGGCAAATCAAGTTTTATCGGCTTTGAGCAATTGTCAGCTTTAACTTTAACGGATAAAAAGAATATTAAAAAACCAACACAAACTAACGTAAACCAGTTTCAGAATCAAATTGAAGAATTGGCTTTTGATAATTATGAGGGCATAAGCAATACGCAAAATAAAACCGTGGGAATCCCAAGGTCTTTGTTTGCCTTTGGTATGTTTCCCTTATACAATTCATTCTTTAAGCTTCTTGGATTTAACGTATTACTATCTGATTGGAGCAATGAAAAAACTATAAAAAATGCTCAAAAACATTCGCTGGACGACTTTTGCTTTCCAATGAAACTTGTTGCAGGTCATGTAGATGAACTAGTGGAAAAAGGAGTTGATTATATTTTCTTCCCTAATTTTCATAACATGAACAGGCCAAATGTAAAAACTCGAAATGTTTACGGATGC
Organism: Bacteroidales bacterium; assembly: GCA_016342685.1. GTDB lineage: Bacteria > Bacteroidota > Bacteroidia > Bacteroidales > UBA12077 > UBA12077. Next base: position 32,614 of record JAEINU010000011.1, read on the forward strand.
ACTTATATGCAACAAGCCGGAAGGATAATGGAAACATCTTTAAACCTTAGAAATAAAGATGTGGAATTGTTGTCTCCAACTTATGCACTAAATCAGGGTAAAGACTCAATGAAAAAACTCTTTCTTGAATTGGGCAAACAATTGGGCAAAACAAACAAAGAAGTGGAGCAAGTTTTACCCCAATGTATGAAGTCTATGCAACAATTTGAGCATAAAATAGCCGACAAAATAAAAGCCTTAGCTGACAAAATAAAAAACGCTAAAATATCATTTGTAATTATCTCTAAAATGTACGGCGTTTCTGACCCTGTGTTAAACCTAGGAATTCATGATAAGTTGAACGAAATGGGGTATCCGGTAATTCCGTTTTATGAACTGCCAATGATAGATATCTCTGACGACCATCCCAATATGTTTTGGGCTTTTGGCCAGCCTATTTTATCAGCTGCTCATTACGTAAGCCAACAGCCCAATTTGTATGCTATATATTTAACCCATCATGGTTGTGGGCCAGACTCTGCACTTATACATTTCTTTCAGGAAATTATGGGTAAAAAGCCATATTTGAATATTGAAACGGATGAACATGCCTCAACTGTTGGAGTGGAAACCAGGATTGAAGCTTTTGTGAACAGCCTAAAACATAAAAAGCTTTGCGCTTTACAAAACACTACAAATAAAGCCGCTAATAAAACTTTGAAAATCGAGGAGTGCTTAAAGTCTTTAAACAATGCCACTAAGGTCTATATACCAAATATTTATCCATATTCTAGTTTATTAAAAGAAGTATTAGTAAAACAAGGAATACAAATAGAGTTGCTAGCTAAGGATGATACAAAAACAATAAACCTTGGAAAGAAATATACTTTAACCAACGAATATTACTCAATGGCCTCGTTGTTAGGAGATTGTTTTAAGCAAATTGAAAACAGAAATGGTATTAAAGATATGGCCTTTCTAATACCACAAACCGAAGGTGCAGAAGTTGGAGCTTTATATAACCGCTTATTGAGGACTAAACTCGATGAAGAAAATCATGCAGACATTAAGGTGCTTGCTCCTTATTTAGAGGATATTTTGAAGACAAACAAAACTGATGCAGAAATGCTTTTCAGATGTTTAATAGCGGGTGACATGATTCGTATTGTTCCTCGTAACCAAATGGATAAATATCTCGATATGATTAAAATATTGATTGGGCATGATAATTTTGATATTGGCAACTTAAGCAATATTGCCAGTAGTATACGTGCTAATTTTACTACTGATAATAATCAAAAACGGATTTTAGCAATAGGTGAGCCTGCTATAGTTTATAATGATTTCTTAAATGACTTTACATTTAAAAATCTTGAAAATCAAAAAATAAAAATCGTTTATTCTTCTTTTGCTGAGGCTATTTGGATGTTCTTGGATGATTTTAGCAAGCAAGAATCAATGAAACAAAACTATAAAGCCAATGATTTATTATTGTCGTTTAAAACAGAACTTCAAATAATAGCAGATGAACTTAAAAATGCCAGTCCTTTTGCCAGTGATATTGATGACCTGGTTATAAAAGCAGATAACACTTTAGGATTACATGCCGGAGCTTTTGCTCGTTACAGACAGGCAAAGACTTTAATGCCACCTTCTAACATTGATGGTATTATTACAGCAAACTCAAGCTATGAAAATACCGGAGTAAGTTTAAATACGCTTCATAAAAGTTTTTCTAATGGCCATACATTACCTATTATAAACTTGTCGTTTGACGGTAACGCCAACGAGAATAACAAAAATAAAGTCGAATCATTTACCTACTATTTATAATTAACCAGATAACAATTAATAAACAAATTTTATACAATGGAAAAGTGTAACGAAGAGCATCAAAACAAAACTTACCATAACAGCAGACGAGGTGTAACTAGTTTTAATAAATACGATTCAGAATTGGTATTTCAAAAAATGAATCTTCAAAAAGGAGATGTTTTTGTTGATTTAGGTTGTGGTGCCGGAGATTATTCAATGTATGCATCAAAATTAGTTGGCTCCAAAGGATATGTTTATGCAGTAGATATTCAAAAGGAAGCGCTTGAAAGCCTCAATGAAGAAATAAAAAAATTAAGCCTAGACAATATTGAAACCATAGAAAACAATCTTTGCGAAGCCTTAAAGTTGAAAAGTAATTGTACCGACCATTGTTTTATGGCAACCGTAATGCACGGAGAAAAACTATCAAAAGAATGTAAATCCCTATTCTCAGAAATTAAGAGAGTACTAAAATTAGGAGGACAGCTCACCATAGTAGAATTAAAAAAAGAAGAAACGCCTTTCGGACCACCGTACGATATGAGAATTTCTCCAGAAGAACTAGAAGCAGGTATTACTTCGTATGGATTTAGAAAAACAGCTTACACTGATTTGGGGTTCTTTTATATGATGACGTTCAAGAATAATAAATAAAATCGACAATGCAACTTAAAAAAATCACAAGAAAAATTCACTTATGGTTAGGACTTCCAAGCTCTATAATTGTGTTTATTATATGTTTTACAGGTAGTCTCTTTGTCTTCACCGACGAAATAATAGATTTTTCAGCCAAAGAAATATCATGCGTAGCTCCCGGAAACACACAAATAAGCGTTGATTCAATTCTTGATAGCGTCAAGAAAGCCTATCAAAAACACATTCTAATACATTGCATTAACTATAAGGACAAAGAAAAAGCAGCCTTATTTGTAATAGCCAATAAGGTTTCTGGTCCTTCTTTTGTATATGTAAATCCATATAACGGTCGAATCATTGGAAGTACAAATATTATCAAGTTTTTTTCTTTTGTAGGCCATTTACACAAACAGTTAATGTCTGGGAAATGGGGCGCATGGATAGTATTGATAACTTCTGTAATTTTTATAATCGAATTAATTACTGGCCTTATTATGTGGTGGCCAAAAAACAAGAATAAAAAGTATTTTAAAAATTCATTGACAATAAAACGTAACACTAAGTTGTTACGTAGATTAATTGATTTGCACAGAGTATTTGGTTTATATTTTATCGTAGTGCTACTTTTACTTTCTATCACCGGCGTAATATTGTTCTTTCTTCCCAAATATGGCATTGAAGTACAACAGAAGGATAAACAGTCTGTTCTGTTAGATACAACACAGCAAGTTTTGCCTCTCGCTTCTATAGTAGGTCAGCAAATGAAAAAGCCAGAAGTTAAGGTTGTCAAAACTGAATTATGGAATATAGAAAAATCAAATGAGGTTCAATGTATTGCAGGTTCAAAAATTGGAATGGCAACCTATGTCGGAAAACCTTATTTGATTAACAAATTTACAGGAGAAATTATTGAAGATGCTGAAATTATTGAGGTGATTGAAACACGTAATGTTTTTCGCAAACTGCACCTTGGCGATTGGCTAGGTTGGTTTGGGAAAGTAATCACCTTTTGTACTGGCCTTATTGGTTCATTCTTAGCCATATCAGCCCCTATGATTTGGTGGAAAAAGAAAAGACGAAATGTATAAATATTTATTTGGACCCGTTCCATCAAGGCGTTTAGGAATGTCATTAGGAGTAGATTTAGTACCTAATAAAATCTGTACTTTAGATTGTGTTTATTGCGAGGTTGGAAAAACATCAAAATTAACTTCCGACCGCAAAGAATATATTGAATGCAGCAAAGTGATAAAAGAGTTAAATCATTATTTGTTAAACAATCCATCACCTAATTGTATAACATTAACAGGTTCTGAGGAACCAACACTTAACTCAAAAATTGGTGAAATAATTAAATTAATAAAGCAGCAACATATCGGTTTGCCTGTTGCCGTAATAACAAACGGGACATTATTAAATGACCCCAAAGTAAGAACGGAATTAAAGGATGTTGATATCGTTCTTCCTTCTCTTGATGCAGCAACTAAAGGAATATTTGAGGCAATCAACAAACCCCATTCTCAAATTAATATTGAACATCATATATCTGGATTGATTGAGTTTAGCAAATATTTTAACGGTAAATTATGCCTGGAAGTAATGGTTTTGCCCGGATATAACAATCACCATAAAGAGCTTTTAGAACTAAAAAGGTTATTGATAAAATAGAACCTGGTTGTGTACAACTTAATACTCTTGACAGGCCGGGAGTAGTTAAAGGCTTAAGACCTACACCCCAAAAGGAACTGGAACGAATTGAAAAGTTTTTAGGCTTCGATAAAACTGAAATAATTATTGATTCACCCATTGAAAAAGAAACAGAATCACGTATAAAAGATATAGAATATGACATTTTAAATATCATATCACGTAGACCATGTACAATTAATGATTTGGCAACATCCTTCGGTATACAGGAAAATATCATATTAAGGCATATCATGCAATTAATTAACAATGGAAAAATAGTAACTGCCCCTCAAAAACGAGGTGTTTTTTATAAAATGAAAGATTCGTTATAGTTTTAAGTGCGTAACAAAATTCTCATACTATAAATATTTCTGCATTTTTTATAGAAAAAAAATAAAGGGGAATGGAAGTTTTGTTGCATGCTTTATCTTTTTCATCTATAAAATCCGCCGTTGCATTAAAGTATGCAGTCGTTTTGCGTAACTAGTTTACTTCGCCGTTTTTCTTCCTTTGCTTCTTCAAAAAATTAAACAATTTAATAAGATGAAGCATTTAGTTTTTACATTTTCATTATTCCTTTTGGGTTTAACATCCCATTCTCAAATATCTATTCAAGGAAAGGTAACCGATTCTAAGGGAGTTCCTTTAGTTGGTGCATCCGTGTTTTTACCAGAACAGAATAAAGGTACAATATGTAATAGTGAAGGGATATACATAATTGAGAATGTCCCAAACGGAAGAATTATTGTACAATGTTCTTACTTAGGATATAATCCAACAATCAAATCTCTAAACATTCAGCCAGGGAAAAATGAACTTAATGTATCGCTAACATTAACAACGCTGGAAATGTCGGAGGTTTTAGTTGTATCAGGAGGCATCCCCCCCTCTCAAAAAGATAATGCTATTAAAATAGAGTCGCTAACAAGTAAAGACATACAGCTTGCTGGTACTCCTAATTTAATGGAAGCTCTTGCTGAAGTGCCTGGCGTAGAAATAATTTCCGGAGGTCAGGGTACGTCGAAACCAGTTATCAGAGGACTATCGATGAATGGGGTTCTTGTAACCAGAGATGGAGTGAGAATTGAAAATTATCAATATAGTATCGGTCACCCTGTTGGTGTAGATGATAATGGGACAGAAAAAGTTGAAGTTATAAAAGGTCCTGCTTCGCTTCTTTAAGGTTCTGACGCAATGGGGGGCGTTATCAATTTCATTAGTGAAAGAGCAGCTTCGCAAGGAAAACTTATAGGTAACTATAAATCTCAAATGCATTCAAACACCCTTGCGTTAAAGGTTCTTCAAAAAACTTTTTTGCAGGCTTTACGGCAAGCCATAAAACCCATGCCGATTATCTTCAAGGAGGAGGAAAATACGTCCCTAATTCACGCTTTAATGAGTATTCTGCAAGTATGAATACAGGTTAACCCTACTGATATTCCTAAGAATAACAAAGACACGCATTACAAAACAGATAAATCAGATTGCAGAATCACTGCATGGTGGCTTATTAGAAGGTATTCATGTTTTTGATATAGAAAGCGAACAGTTTAGATGATTATTTCGTTCTCGTCTGGCATTAGCTAAGGATATTAGAAAAACAAAAGGACGGATCAAAAGTTTTTTAGCATTTAGAAATATTACAAAGTGTCCCAGGAATAAGACCCATAACAGCAATCGGTATTATGGCAGAGATTGGAGACATCAATCGTTTTAAGCATTTTAAACAATTTGCTAATTATGTTGGGGTGGTTCCTAGAATGCATCAAAGTGGTGAAAGTGAAAAAGTAGGAGCTATAACTTATAGGAATAATAAATACTAACGTCCATTGATTATAGAATCAGTGAGGCTGGCTGTTAGAGCAGATCCTGGCTACATTATTATCAGGAAAGATGCTTGAAAGGAAATGCTAAAAAAAGCAATTGTAAAAGTTACCAGAAAGCTACTGAGTAAGGTAATGTTTGTAATGAGAAAGAGAGTTAAATATGAAAGAGAGATAGCATAATGCAAATTATCAATCAGGAGATGAAAAGATCAAAAAAAGTCATAATTTTGGTGATTGTACAGCTTAAGCTTTACATAGCAGCCTTTGTTAGCGTTTCGTACTTCTTTTATTCTTGTCGATAAGTTGATTAAATTAATTTTTTAATCATTAAGATTTCACTCTATTCGACATCAGTGATTTTGTCAAATATTTTGTTAAATAAACCTATGAAACCATAAACAATTTCAATTGGAAAAAAATGGACCCCTAATATTTTCATATTCGTAAAACAATGAACTGTATTTGTATGGTTTTCTATTGAGTCTGGATAGAAATGCACTGAGGGAAATTCCGCACATATTTCCTGATGCTTTGCTCACGTTCAGCCTTTAAGCCATCAAGCAGAAGATGGCATAATAAAATTCCTTCACGATGTCCCCTCACGTTCGTTATCACGTTTTAGAGTATCTATTTGATCTTCGTATAATAGTCTTCCAATGAATGTAGATTTACCATAATCAACAGATACAGCTGTGAGTAATCTTAATAGGTCTTTTTTTTGTCATGATCAAAAAAAATCTTTTATATCCATGGTTGTCAGTCTTCTAAATAACGCAACTGATAAAACACAAAAAGAATAAGTTTATTTAAAGTTAGCGAGATTAGATATTTATTTTCTATATTTTACATGATATTATTTACAAAGAAACTCAATAATCCTATCCCAAAAACCTATTTTAGAATGGCAATTGCTATGACCTTTCCCTGTAATTGCCCATAATTCAGCCTGATTATTATTTGAAGCATCAAGAATAATATTTGCTTGCGTAAAGGGTACAATCTTATCATTTGTGCCATGAATTAGCAATACCTTTGCTTTTGTTTTTGAGATATTGGTTGCTGAAGCAAGTTTAGTGAAACTTTTCCCAATCCTTATTTCCATAATTTTAAAAGTACCCCAAATAATAGGTTGTGGGATATGCTTTTTACGCATATGCAAAGTCATTATTTGTGAAGGATTTGATGGTGCACCTATGGTTACTATCTTTTTAATTCTGTAATCAGAAGCAGCAGCATATATTGATGCTGCCCCACCAATGGAATGTCCGATTAAGAAAAAGTTGTTGTTTTTAACTGTTGGTTTGTTTTCAACAAAAGTAATACTTGCACTTATATCTTGTGCAAATTTAACCATTGATGAAAAGTTATCAGAATCGCTATTTCCATGATGCCGCGTATCAAAAGCTAATACGTTAAACCCTCGTCCATTAAGATTTTTAATATAGGGTATGAGTTGACTAATATTTCTATCCCATCCATGCATTAGTATTATAGTTGGAGCCTTTATTTTTGCTTCAATCCACCAACCAAAAAGCTTTTTATTTTTTTCTGTGGGAATACTGACTTCTTCAAGTTTGATACCCTCGTCATTAAATTTACTGAAATGCCTTCCTAATGGCTTACTAAAATTCCGAATTATTATATAGCCAATTACAATGCTTAAAATAATTAATACAATTGCGATGTTTAAAAATACCATTTGGCAAAAATATAATATTTAAAGATATAAAGGAACAATGAATGTTTTTCCCTTATAATGATTACAAATTGATTTGATTTACATATCTGTTGCTTCAAACCATAGTTCATTAAATATTGAAACTTACATAAATAGCTTGTTTAGGGTTTAAAACAAAAAGCTCCTGGAATAATCCCGACTTTAAAAGTGTCGATCGGTTCGGCAGTGGAAGAAAACCGATATACAACTCCTTGCTGCACATAATCTATTGCATCAGCTACATATACTTCTGAAGAATATGGGTCGATGCCTAGTCCGTAAAATCCACCGAAGTAGGCTTCTTCATTAGTGTAATCGTAAGGACTTGGAATAAATATTTCAGGCACATTATTTGATCCTACAGGTTGGTAATAAACGTGTTTATTGATAAAGAAAACAGTGTCGCCCGTTCCGTTGATACATACTTCTTGAGGCCAGTCATCAAAATCAAATGTCCATGTTTTTTCTACTTCGCGTGTTTCTGCATTAATGCGTTGCAAGCCTGGATATTCTTGCTTATAGGGTGAGCCAGAATACCCACCATCAGAAACCGACCATATTTTATTGTATTTATCAATACACAATGATGTTGGCTGCTTAATTACTTCTATGGAATCAATAACCTGATCAGTTTCTGTATCAATAACCAATATTTTTTTATCAAAACTCCAACAATTAGTAAATATGTATTTGTCGTATTGTACCATTTGTTCAGTTGGATGTTGATAAAACCATGGGTCGAAATTGTTTACGTTAATACTTCCTGTTAATTGAAAAGTCTGCGGATTTACAATAGCTATTGATTTAGCATATAAATCAGTAATATAAGCTTTTGTATCACTTATAAAATGGATATAGCGTGGTGAAGTAAGTCCTGTTATTTTACCTACCACTTTAAACGTATTTATATTAATAACATACACTTTTCCGCTATTATTTATTATCACGTATCCTAAAGAATCCCTAATAACCATTGATTGTGCTACATCACCCAGAGGGAGCTTATTGGTTTCATAGAAAGCATCGTTATACACTTTCCTATTCTCTACATCGTAGTATGACAGGGAAGCATTACCATACATAAAATTTCCTTCGTTCATTATAAATACGCCCGAAGTACTTTGGGTGTCATCGCTGAATTCGTAATCAGATTCCTTAAAGTTTGTCAACTCATCATCTTTCATACAAGAACTAGAGATTAGAGCTATGGAAATTATAATAATTTTAATCCTTTTCATTATTTGTTTTTTTAATCTGTTAAAATTGAAATGTAAGCATTAGCAAATAATTACGACTAGGCATGGGACGGTATAGTATAGAATGATATGTTTCATCAAAAAGGTTAAATAACTTGAGTTCTGCCGAAAGTTTTATTTTTTTAAAATCAAGGTTTTTACCCATACTTATATCGTTCATGTGGTAAGGGTAAAGCCAGTCACGTTTTGAGATATCATTACTCGAAGTAGTAAATCGTTCGCTATAGTAATTATATTGGTAGGTAATAAAAAAGTCTTTGTATTCAATGTATAAAAGTGCATTTCCGGAATGAAGCGGAACGTACACAAGCTGTTTACCATACGACTCATCGCCCCAAGTTTTAACGTCGCCATAGTTAATAGAACTGGTATAGGCATAATTGAAAAGTGTACGGTAGTTGAATTTACCAATTTGTCCGCTCAACTTGATACTTGTCTCAACCCCTTTTGAGAGTACACGCTTAATATTAAACGGTTCCCAGTACCCTTTATATGTTGGCAACCACACAATCCAATTGTCAATGTCGGTTCTGTAATAAGTAATTTCGGTATGTAGCTTATGCCTTTTTAGTATTTTTTGATATGCTAATCCTAACTCATAACTAAAGCCTTCTTCTGGAAGTAAATCTGGGTTTCCTCCCGGTAACCAATAAAGGTCATTAAGAGTGGGCATATGAAAATTACATGCTATGTTCCCTTTAAGTATAATGTCTTTTTCTTTTAACAAGCGAAAGTCGAAACCAAAAAACGGTACAAAAGGGGTGAAATCGTCATCAACATATTCTTGTCGCATCATAAGCATAAGATTAAGCCTGTCTGCAAAATTTTTGTGCAAGGATAAAAATGCCGAAAGCTCGGTTCTTTCTTCCGTGTAACCTGCTTTTGTTACCGAATCTTTTGATATTACACTGTGGTAATTTCCATCAATGTAAGATTTTAAAGAAAATGATTTACTGAAATTGTAATCATACGAAACCTTATTAAGGTAACTTTTTGAACAACTCTCGGAATATATTGCAGCTAGTAAGCCTTGTCCCGGCACTTGGTTGTGGAGGGTATAATCGAGGTTTTTATGTGAGTAACCACTATTTGCATACAATTTCCCTTTTTCCGAATAATTACTCCATTTTAAAACTGCTTTGTGGTCGTAATCTTTTTGGTTATTAAGGTTGGCATTTTCATCACCTTCAAAACTTGTTACCCTTGGAATAGTGCGGTCGGCATATTGCCCCCAATAGGTTGCCGAAACAATATTTTTATCATTTGGTCGGTAGTACAATTCCTGCAATAAACCGTACTTTGTCCAATCAGCATGTTCATTGGTGTCTAAAGGATTTATATATTCTCCTGTTTGCGGATTAATATTATTGCCAATACTTTTATTTATATAAGTGTAATCGTTTCCCGATTTACTGTGATAAACACGAGTTTTATACTGTGCTTTTTTGTTACCGAGGCTTAGCTGTAAAAACTCATCGTAAGTACTAAAACTTCCTATGCCCTGCCTATATTTTAATCCAAATTTATTATTCCAGTCGGGTTTGTTGTTTATACTGATAGAACCACCCAATCCGCCGCTTTGCTCGGATAAAGAAGAAGCCCCATGTTTTAGGTTCATGTCATCAATTACATACACTGGTATGAGCGAAAAATCGACCATGCCTGTCATTGGCGAATTGATGTTTATTCCATTCCACGTTACTTGCGTATGTGATGGTGCTGTTCCCCTAAATGATGCTGTTGCTAGTGCTCCTCGACCGTGACTTTTGATAAAAACAGGTGTATTCTCTGAAAGTAATTCAGATAAAGATACAGCTTGCTTTTCCATCAATATAAGGGTATCTACTTTGGTTTGTTTCATCCCAGCTGTTTCTTTTTTAAAAATGCGATCAGCTGTTTTTACAACTTCCTGTATGTGAAAAATGGAATCCTGTATACCTTGTGAGTAAACCATCATAGGCATGAAAAATATAACTAAGGAAAAATACTTTCTTTTAAACATTAGTATTATGCTTTATAAAAAGAATGCTCCTTTTAAAGAGCATTCTCCGTGAAAACTTATTTTTATTGTTTTTGAAATTTAAGAGACTTTATCCCTGAATCAGTTTTAATGGTCATGAGATAAATACCTGATTTAAGATGTCCGATATAAATAGATTGATTGGAATAATAATTTCCCAATTCTCCAACCTTAACACCTAAAAGGTTAAATATTTCTATATTAACCTTGTCTGCATTTTTTATGCTTACAACATTATTCGCAGGGTTAGGATAAACTATATATTCTTTTGCTGATATATATTGTGTTTCAACTGAAGTTGAAGTATTACTATTAACTTTAATATTGAATGAAGAAAGTGTGCTTATACCTCCGCCAGTGGCTTTAAGGATGATTTTGGTTTCGCCTACACCCAAATATTTAAGAATAAGGTCTGTACCATTTAACAAAGCTTGGGCTACATTGACATCAAAATTCGACTCTATATCAATATTAATTTCAAAACCCTCCTCAATAGTAAACATACCCGATAGGTCAATAATGGTATCAACTTCGCCTAAGCTTACTTCTATATCATCTATTTTATTGATAAGCTCTGGACCATTGGAATTATTTACAAAAACGTAGAAAGAGTGTTGAGTTTGCAATCTGTTTATTGTCCCTGATATGCTTACTCTGGTAGAACCTAGCTGTTTGGGTGTTATTGTAATTTTCTTGTTGACCAGCGATATTTCAGCAATATCTGTATTTAAAATTGCGTCTAAAGCTATTGCAATATCGGCATCATTGTATTCTGATGATGTAAATACGTTTGAAAGATCAATTTCGGTATCGTTGTCACCCAAATAAGTTAATACATCTCCAATTGGATTCGCCACCGTTGGAGTTGCTGGATCTATTACACTTATAGGAATTGTTGTTTGTCCCATCTTTCCATTAGCTTGACATTTTATAATAATGCCTATTTCTCCTGGTGTTTTAAGGTCAAATGTTACTTTCCCATTGGCTATCTCAGCATCGGCAATGCTCATATCATGTCCTCCAAATATGAGATATATAAATTCGGCAGCTAAATCATTAGGATCGGTAAATAATCCATCCAAATCGAATGTGAAAGTATCACCAGGCAGCCCTTTAATATCACCATATATGTTATTAGCTGTAATGGCATCTACACCACCGGGTTCGATATTTATTTCGAATTGACGATATATACCGGTATAAAACCTTTCCCAAATATATGTAGTATTGGTATGTCCAACAATTGAATCAACTATAACACTATCAAGCTCAACAACTGCTAAAGGATCATTTGGATCTTCCCATTTAGCAGTAATTTTCACCGCTCCTTCGGTTTTAGGCGACAACAATCCACTTTCCGATATGGTGGCAACAGACTCATCATTACTTTCCCATGTAATTTTATAGTTAGCAAGCATATCAGGATATTGTTTACGTCCCATATTTACTACGTGACTTTCAAACTGGAAATCATCACCAGTATACCATGTTAAATTACTTGCTACCGGGAATCCTCCTCCATGCGGTGGCTGATTACTGACAATAGTATGCGTTTGGCCTTGTATGCTAGCATTAGCAGTTACTACAGCAATACCACTTATTTCTGTAGAATTTTCACCAAGCCATCCTGCATTTTGGGCTACTCCGTTGTAAATTCTAACCCAGTGTATTTTGTCTAAATCTACATTGTTGCCATTTGCATCAATTGCCCAATGAATGTCGAAAGCATCGCCACCACAACCTTCCTGTACATCTAAGGTGTATGGATTGTCGGGAGTTAAAAACCAATCTTCAATATGACTATTATTAATAATCGATTTATTGTCGACATAGCCATAATCAAAATCAAGATTAACCCACAATCCGTCTGTAACACTTTGTGTAGATTTATGGTTTAACAGCGTGCCATATAGCGTATAATTTTCCTGATTAATATGAGGAAAACTATCTGCTGAAGGGTAATACTCCTGTGTATGAAACTCTTTCATATATCGCACTATTCCTTCGTTTCCATCCTTATCAACCCATGGGATATCGTATTTGCCATGGGGATTAGTATAAGTAATTGAGTGATTAAATTTAGTAGTTGAAAGATGGTGGTCGCTCCCCATAAGTTCGTACCAAGTATCATCGGGTAAGCCATTTGCGTTTTCATCTTTCATTACCTGTACTATACCGGGTTCTGAACTTCCCTGAAAAGCATTTCCAAATACAGTAAAATCAACTCCATAAGGATTGTCTGGATTATTTTTAATAGCTTCATCAAACCCCACAATAATATATCCGCCCCAAAATCCGAGTGATACCATACGCCCGTTTTTCTCGGGAGAACCCTTTATACTTTCTGCATTCCAAGGCAAGCCGGGACTGATATTTATAAACTGTCCCGGCGCTGGTGTATATTCAATTATTTCTGAAATATACTGAGCCTTTGCTATATTTATAGCAAAGGCAAGTAACACTAATAAAGTTATCTGTTTCATTTATAGTAATTTCTTAAAATGACCTTACGCAACGAACATTCATCATATATTCAATTCCTTCATAATCTTCTTCCATTCCATTTGTATTGATTTCTGAACTATACCTTCTTACTTGAGCTTGATCATCAAATGCAGAAACATCTGTTGTAATATAAATATCATCAGACCAATACCACCCTTCATCTCCACTATTATTGGGTAATCCTAATCTATCCAATAAGTCATCATCATAAGTATAATATGTTGCCAATATTCTTATTTCGTTCAAGGTAGGTAAACGCCAGTCAAAAAACTGTTTACCTTGCTCATCAAAACGACTTGTGTCTGAACAAAGTTGAATAGCTGTGTTATAATCGACTAAAGAACCTGGTGTTCCATCAAAAGCCTGATCGCTTTTAGCTATAACTAATCCATGAGTACCTTCTGAATTTACATAAAAAATAACCCCTCCAAAAGCAGTATCACCTACAGCATATGTTTTTTCTTGTTGTACTGGCATTTTTGCAAAACCACCGTTACTCAAGTAAATAGTGTCGTTTGATACTGATAGCGTTTGCAACTCATTGGTTACGGAACCATCAACCTCTGAATCAATCTTATTGTTCCAGTTTGTGGTATCGGTATCTGTAATTGCCGAAGCTACGGAAGCATCAAATACAGGGTCGGTTTCGTTTAAATTACCTGTGATAGTTTCTGCTGTTTTGGCATGTAAAGCGTAAGGTATACTCAGTAATTGGCTTATACCTTCCACATCGTATGTACCATCATTATCAATATCAGTTTCTGTTTTAATAAAGAATTTACCAGTAGCCCAGTCAATAGCATCCCATCCTGTTTGTCCGCCAAACTCAATGCTTACCAAGCCGTTGGCATTGGGTGTTGGTGTAAGGGTTTCGGAATATTCTTCACTTGCCAAGGTGGCATCATCGCCTTTTAATACGCTTAGTTTCATACCTACCTGTGTAGTCACAAGCGTTCCACTTGCACTACGTATAACTGCCTGATAACTCATTTTTTCGGGTGATTGAGCAAACACACTTGCAGTTATTATTACCGCTGCTAAAATTGTATATATCCTTTTCATCTTATTTTTCTATTGTTTAATAATTTTAAATTCTTTGATTGATTGATTTTGGTTAATGAATCTTACAAAATAGGTTGACGGTACATAATTGCTCATGTCAATTTGTGTTTCATTGCCCGTAACCTTTTGGGTTTGTAATAATTTACCTTGCATATCAAAAAGTTGAAAGTTCAAAGTTGAAAGTTCAAAGGTTTCTATTTTCAAATTAAGGTAATTGGTTGTTGGGTTAGGATATACAGAAACTGAAAGGTTGATGCCTGTTTCATTAATCCCCGTTGTTACATAAATTTCGTAGGCTTGCTGAACGCCTTGTGTAACAGTGCCATTAGCTCCTGTGTTTGAACCATAGACTACTTGCCCAACAGTATAACTAATAGTTCCCCCACTGCCCGAACCTTCTCCGCCTGATGCAGAAACAACCTCCTGAGCAAATATTCCTGAAATGGTAATCCCAAATAGGAATAGTAATGAAATAATTTGTTTCATATCTTTACAATTTGTTTTAAATACAAGAAGGAGCATCTATAACCATAGCAATACTCATAGATGTTTCATTCGTGTTATTACTTTTTAATGAAAGTTGTTGATGCAGTACGCCCATTATTTTCGCAATATATGATATACATTCCGGGGTGTAAATCATTAACGGAAACTTCAATTGAAGTAGCGTTAGTTTTAAGTTTTTTTGCATAATTACCATTTTTACTAAGAATACTGATATTACTACCTGTTTCCGTTTGTACTGTCAAAACACTACTTGCAGGGTTTGGAGAAACTTTTATTTTTAACTCCTGAATATCGGCTTTTGAAGATGGATAACCGGGAGTTGGAAATGTATCATGCTTGTTGTCGGTAGATGCACAGGATTGACAACCTACCTTTATTTCATCCATGCAGAAATACATTGGAGTGTTGGGACCATATTGTCCGACATCGCTTGTTGTAAGTTCAAATGCCAGAGAATCAACCGTACCTAAATCCTGAAGATTTACCCAATTCCAGTCATCAACTACATAGGCTGTTGAATTTCTGTAATCAGCCAAGTAATAAACCACAGTGTCAGTTAGAATACCATTCAAATAACCTTTAATTGTAACATAGTAATAATCGCCATACTCAAAAGCTCCAGCGAAGCTATCGCCACACTTAATAGATTTATAGGTGTATGCATTCAATGTAAGATACAATCCGCAAATAGAATCATCTTGGTTAAGGGTTATATTACAGTGTCGTTCCGGGAAAAAAGACTCGTTATAACCATCATAAGCCACTGCATAAAGGTCTGTTTTGCTACCACCAATTCCATTTTTTGGCATTGCAACAAACTGATTGTGAAAATTAGTGCAGTTAGAACCGCAAGCAGTATCACATTCAAATTTTTTACTTCGGCTTACAGTAAAACCATCCCAATATGCCATATCTCCCCAAGTGGTATCAGCATAGTGCATAAAATTCATGCATTCTATTTCGAAATTCCAATACCCTCTATAGTTTGCGATATATTGGTTGTATTGGTAAGTTCGTTTCCAAATCCATGAATAATCATAAATTTTCAACATTGAATCGCCTCTGAACTGAAAATCCACGGTATAACAATCAGCACAACTTCGTGATGCGGATAGAGAACTGCTGAGGGAAATAGCAGGAGCAGATTTTTTACTTGCTGTTGATACAGCCTTTTCGTTACCTTGTAATGCCTGTATAGCATATACATTTTCTGGCCTTTGTGCTAAAAGGCTCATTGAGCAACATAAAAATGTTGCAACTAATACGTACATTTGTTTCATAATGCAATTTTTAAATTTTAATTATTGTGTTATTACTGAGGGACGACAGATAGTTTTGGCGAACGCTGTCGTTCCGTTTTTAATTTGATTTAAACATTTAATACATAAACAATCTGTATAATTATTACTAACGTATTGATAATCTTCTGCTGAAAGTGTTACCGCAATACAATCACATTCAAGTATGTTATTATTTTGGCACTCAAAGCTTGAATTACATCGGGGACAGATTTTTTTCATATTGTATTTTACTGATTTTTAGTATTGGAAATTTGTATTGAGCAAATTCAAAAGAACTGAATAGCACTCCGCAATAAACCAAATCACCCATTAAAGAATTTTTAAAGAATGGAATAGCAGCAGTATAACATGTTAGTAAACCGCCAAAGTCTTTTGTGTACATTGTTCCAGAAGTCCAGACCCCAAAATTTGAAACTAAAAAGAAAAGAATTGATGCTGATAAGGAAGCAATAAGGATATTTTGAGGCTTAGTTCTTTTAAGAAGAAAAAAGCCAACCAAGCCAATTAGAACAAATGCTAGGTATGTCCAATAAAATCCCTGATAGAAAAAGGTAAAACCATCGAAATACTGAGCGTAAATAGTATTGTTTATTACAATATCGCTAAGCCACATGGATAAAACCGGGATGATAAGGGCAATATACTTTTTTGAAAAATAAGCTGCACCAAACAGAGCCATAGCAGCTATGGGAGCAAAATTTGGAGGATGGGGGATTAAACGACTAAAAGCCGCAAATAATACGAGTAGGGAAAGAACCCCAAAACGAATGTCAATTTTTTGTTTTTTCATCGTTACTACAATTTTAATTAAACAACTATATTGTTTGATTTTGCAGCTTACGATGGATGAAGGATACCAAAAAAACATCGTACTGATTAGCTACCTATTCACCGTAGGCTACAAAATCTAATATTCAATGGCAGGTATTCTGACTTACCCCTGTTTTTTAGCGCCTTCCCCATTAAATGAGTGACATGATACTAAAAACATTTCTATCAATTGACAGAAGGGTTTACAGCAGCGGGAACTGTTACCGATTTTCACGGTATTCCCTTTTAATTTCCATTTCAATTCAACTACTTGCAAATTGAAACATGAAAACCAATGAGATGACAAATTTAATATTAAAATTTACTTTTTTACTAAAAAAATAAAACTACTTTAAACAAAAACGGGATGTGCCGTTTATGGGCTGGATTTCTTTCTCCTTCATGCGGTGGAAAAAAACAAAATAAATACCCATCAAATTTGCCCTTAGCAAGTTCAAAGAATTGTCCTATTTTTTTCTGTTTATTAAAAAAATTGATACTACCAAACAATAAAATACTAACAAATGATGATTGTTTACCTGAAATAGATTTTGAACATTTGTATTGTGAAAATCTCGTTAAGGGACATATTAAAAAAAGTTGGTATTAGCATAATGATATGTTTTATTGGATTGCTAATTGCCGATAAAGTCATGTACACACATCTACACAAACTTGCGGATGGCAGCATTGTTGTACATGCCCACCCTTATAAAAAAAGTAATACGGAAGATCCAAGACAAACACATACTCATTCAGAATTAGAGTATGTACTATTAGAAAACCTTAAATTATTATGTTTATATGTTTTTGCTGGTATACTTTTTATTGCAAATGTTAAATTAGTTTCTTTCCTTCTTGAATCGAAGGATTTACTCATAGGAAAGCATATTAAGCTTTTTCTTGGACGAGCTCCTCCAACTTTTCAAACCATTACTTACTAAAATTACACCCTAAATAATTCTCAAGAAAGATTTATAATTTTTGATAATACTATTTTGTATTACCTACATGTCTGTATATACAAGTAGTTCATGTTACCTTAAAATAATCAATTACCAATCATTTTAAACTATTTTATTATGAAAAATTTAAAGTATTCTTTAGCCATTTTAATGGCAGGTTTATTTTTATCATTTTACGCTTGCGACGACGATGATGATGATAATAACAATGACAACACTGAACAATTTACAAGTTTATGTTCTCCTTATTTAGTTTGTGCTAACCGTAATCCTGGAGGTGTAGGTTTCGATTTCGAGTACAATGACGAAAAAGGAGGAGCTAATTATGTTGATTCTTTATCGGTTAGTGATTTTACTTACGATATTAAAGTTAAAACCATTAAAGCTGAAAAAACAGACAGAGATCTTGCAGGAATGCCATATTTTACATTAGCAAATAATGTTGAAGCTGTTAACTATTCGGCTATTGATCCTACATGTGTTGGTTATACAACTTTTCAGAATTTAACTAATGCCGACTTATTGGCTTTTGATTTTGAAACTGATGATGCAAGTTTTGATTTATCAACTCTTACAGTAGGCGAAACTGGTAAGCCATTACAATCTGAAGTTACCGACGAATTTAAGAAACTGGTTATAGGAATGACCTGGAAAACAACAGCAAATAACGATGTTGCAGACGACGAGTTAATATGGGTTATTAAAACTCCAGAAGGACGCTGGGTAAAACTTATTGTAACAGATTTTCCTGCAGCGTCTGCTCCTACAGAAACAGGATACATTGTTGTTGATTGGGATTTTTTAAATTAAATATAAACAACAGGCTATTTCGTATGATATATATTATCTGAAATAGCCTAACTTTTTTAATAATATGAAAAGTAAGAACAATTACTTTGCTTTACGACACATCTTTCTATTATCTCTACTTTTAATTATTTACACCTCTGCTTTTGCCCAGGATAATATTAAAATAACAGGAATTGTTTTAGATGCAGAAAGTAAACAAGTCATTGAGTATGTCAATATCTCGGTTTTAAATAACCCAGGAGGAACAACATCAAAACAGAACGGGACATTTGAGATAATAATTAAAAAGAAAAAAAATATTAAAATTATTTTTAGTCATATTAATTATTTCAAACATGAATTAAATATTGATGATTTAAGCTCTTTAGAAGATATTACGATTTATTTAAATCCTAAAACGGAACAACTTCAAGACGTGTTTGTTTCGGCATCGCTTTACGAAAAACCGGTTTACAAATTATCTAAGCAGGTATCTATAATTTCAAACCGGCAAATTGCCGACAACATGAACTCCAATTTAACCGATATGTTAGCATCAACACCCGGATTTTCACAAATTTGGGAATATCATTCTCCTATTTTACTACGAGGGATGAACTCAAAACGAATCATTATTATGAAGAACGGAAACCGTCGTGTGGGCACATTTCCGGGAGGATATTTCGGACAGGATATGAATATCTACGACACTAAAAAAGTTGAAATAATAAAAGGTCCGGGTTCTGTTATTTATGGTAGTGGTGCAATATCAGGAATTATAAATATTATCAGTCAGGATTTATTAGGTGAAAAATCAACTAATGCCAGAATAATGTCGGGGTATGGTACAAATAATAATGAGTTTTTAGAAGTAGCTCGAATTTGTCATAAAAGCGAAACATTTGGAATTGCTATAAATGGGAAATATCGAAAAACAAATGATTATGCTTATGGTAATGGAGAAACTGCAGAAAACAGTGATGTTGAAGACAGAGATTTTTCTTTAAACTCAGCTATTAAGTTAGCCGAAAAACATAAACTAAAAATTAATGTCGATTATCATTATGGAGATTGGGGCAAACCACGCGGATTTAATGGCCCTACGAAAAAATTCACAAAAATTCGCAATCTTGAAGAACAATATCATACAGATTTAAATTATGAATATGCTCCAAAAGGCTTTGTAGAAAATATTACTTTGAATCTATATTATGACCAAGGAACTCGTGATTATTATAAATATAAATTCAACGAAGTTACTGCTAATCTTTCAGGGCTTGATTTAGTTCATTATAAAGATAATTACGGTGGAGGACAGTTATTTACTATTTTAAATTTATCTGAAAAAAATAAATTAACTGCCGGAGTTGACGGATATTTCTTTTTACTTGATAATCCAACTGAAATATTTGATTATTATTATGATACTCAAGGGAAAGTTGAAGGATATAAAAATGCAGGACAGCAAACCTACGGAGCATTTATTAACGAAGACTGGGAAATCTCAAAAAAGTTCCATTTTATAGCAGGTATACGGTATGATAATGCCCAAGTAAAATCTGGAACAATGAACGACATGCCCGAAGTAAAAGAAGACAGAACAACTTTTAGTGGTAATGTTGGTTTGGTATATTCGTCGAAAGAAAATACAAATATCTCATTAAACTTTGGACGAGCTTTCCGCATGCCAAATTCCGAAGAGCTATTTGCTGAAACTATTAGTTGTAAAGGAATAAAACTTGGCAATCCAAATTTGGAACCAGAATATAGTTGGAACATTGATTTAGGTTTTAGAGGACACTCAAAAGATAACAAGCTTAAATATGATATTGCAGTATTTTATAATCATTTAGAAGGTTTTATAAATGAAACCATCGATACTGTGAACGAAAATGTTGACTTTACCTACAAAAATACGGATGCCGAAATATATGGTGGAGAATTTTCTACCTCTTATCAATTTAACCATGTCTTTAAACCAAAAGATAAACTTTATATAGGCACAGGTGGATCATACTTGTATGGGATTGATTTATATGGAAATGAAAAAAAATCACTGTTTGGAATTCCTCCATTAAAGCTATTAGCTAATGTTAAGTACTATGGACAAATAAATGCAAAATGGATTACCGGGTACAATATAAAGCTTGAATCGGAATATGCGGCAAAACAAAACAGAGTAGCTGATGTTCCCGAAGGCGCCGATCCAGGTCCTTGGGGATATGAAACCTCCGAAGCACATACGGTATTTAATTTTTACATGGGAGTAAATTCAAATGCTCTACCGGGTTCACCAAAACTACGATTCGTAGTTAAAAATATACTTGACGCAGATTATCAACCTTTTGGATCGTACATCCCAGCTATGGGAATTAATTTTAAAACAGTTTTAATCTTTAATCTTTAATCTTTAAAAATCAGATAAACATGAAAACAAAAAACATCCTATTAATAATTGCAATAGTTGCAATATTTATAAGCTCATGCTCACAAAAAACAAATAATTCTACATCAAATAATACGAAAGAAACTCAATCAGAAGAGTATTTTATTGTTGATGAAGTTCTTGAAAAAAGTGAAAGTCTTGTCGGAAAAACAATCTACGTAAAAGGTATTGTTGACCATGTTTGTAAACACGGTGGTAAAAGATTTAAAATTTTAAGTCAAGAAGGAAACAATGAGTTTAAAATCAGTCTTGGAGAAGAATTTGATCCTGCAGAAGAAACAATAGTTGGTCAAGTGGCATATGTTACAGGTAAACTTATTGCTCAAGAAATGAACGCTGAAATGGTAAAGGCTTGGGGAAAAAAAATACGTGAAAACCATAAAGGCGAAGAAGAAACAGATCATTTTAAAGAAGAAATAAAATTCGTTCAAACAATTCATGAACAAATTATTTCTGGGGAAATTCCTTGCTATATAACTTACTATATTGAAGCCGATTCTTACTCTGTAAAATAATACGAAAAAAACTCTAAGAAAAAGGAATCCAGCAAATTAGGATTCCTTTTTTTAACTAAGCAAAAAATAAAATACCAACATATAGGTATTGTCACAAAGTAAAAGAAAGTAAATATTTGTATTATGAAAATCTCGTTAAGGGACATATTTAAAAAAGTTGGTGTTGGTATAATGATATTCTTTATCGGATTGCTAATTACCAATAAAGTTATGTACACGCACATACACAAACTTGACGATGGAAGTATTGTTGTGCATGCTCACCCTTACGATAAATCAGAAAACGAAAATCCGGAAGAACAACATCATCATGCGAAAGCAGAATTATTTTTTCTACAAAGTCTGGAGCTATTTTTCCTTGTTACTATTGTTTCTGTAATATTATTTGCCGGTTTAAGGAGCTCTAATTTTAACATTCCTGCTGTCAGTCAGTATTCAGAGCAATATATAATTTCTTCTTTGGGTAGAGCCCCTCCTTGCAATTAAATTCACACATAGCTTTTTGCTACAAGTTTTTATCCTTTGCATAAACGGTTATGCTTAACTCGTTGTGTCGCTAAATAATTATAGTGATGATTGTAAAAAAACACTACAACAAAGATGTTATCTCATTATTAATAATGATACATTATGAGTAACAATATAAATCAAACAAAAAACGGAAGAATTTTTCGTTGTGCTTCGTGTGATAAAATTCATATTGAGTTCAATAATATCAACTTTAATTTTAACGATAAAGAATACATTCACTTTGCTAATTACTTTAAAGGCTTAGATGGTGAGTACTGGGAGCTTGTTAATTCAAATGCAAACTACAGAAGAAAAATTATTGTTCCGGTAGGACACGACAATATTAATTTTTTATTGAATCAAGAAGAATTAGAAGAGCTAAAAGAACTTTTAGCCAATACAAACATAAACAATACAATAAGATTTGTTAAAAATTTTAAATATGCTATTTGTAATAATTAAAAGAATAAAAAAATGGAAAAAGTAGGAATATTTTTTGGTTCATCAACCGGAAATACTGAAACAGTTGCAAAACAAATTCAGAAAGAATTAGGTGAAGATATAGCTCAGGTTAAGGAAGTGACAGATACAAGTGCAAGTGATTTGGAAGGTTTTTCAAATATCATTTTTGGAGCATCTACCTGGGGTATTGGCGATATGCAGGATGATTTTGATGTTTTTTTAAATGAAATTGAAGATGCAAGCCTTGAAGGTAAAAAAGTAGCCATTTTTGGTTGTGGCGATCAGGATACTTATGCTGATTCTTTTGTTGATGCAATAGGTATAATATATGAAACGATAGCAAACAAAGGATGCAAGGTGGTAGGTAAAATCTCCAAAGATGGATATAATTACGATGCATCAAAAGCTGAAGTTAATAATGAGCTGATTGGCTTGCCAATAGACGAAGAAAACCAGGATAACCTAACAAATGAGAGAATAAAAAAATGGGTTCAACAACTTAAAAATGAGTTGAATTAGATAATTTAATATAACACTCAACCTTTAATTTCTGGCAATTTTAAAGCAACGAGTAGTTCTCAAGAAGAGGGGAGTATAAACGTAAGCCATTATATAAAACTCCCTTCTTTTTGAACTAACTTAATGATTATGAAAATTTCGTGTGCAGATTACAAATCAGGAGATATGCAGATTTTACTTCATCATATTTACGAGTATAAAAAAGGTTTAAGAAACCTTGTATTACATACAATGAGTAAAAATGAGCAATATCTCGCCGAAGAGTTATTAATACGTAAAGGTATTTACTACATAATACAAGATGTTAATGACCGCAAGATAAATGTATTTTTTGGTAGAAACCAGTGTGTAAAAATTGTTGAATCATTTGGGAACAAATCTTTATCTGATTTCTCTGACGAAGAAGACTTTATACTTGGCATTATGCTAGGTTACGACAGAACTCAACAATGCGACAGATATATGAAACGAAAAGGAATTAACACAGAATTTGCTGAAATTAATAGATTGGTAAATATAAATTAACATCAAAAGATGAAAGATTGGTTAAAACAAAAAGATGTATTTGAAGTAAAAGATGTACGCCAATTAAAAGGCAATTTTTTACCTTCAATATTAAAAAAGGCCCGAGGATTAGACATTAATAAAGGACTTTGCATAATACAAAGCTTTGAACCTATTCCATTATATTCTGCTTTGTCTGAAATGGGGTATGAATATCATATAGAAAAAATATCTGAAACAGAATATAGAGTTTATTTTTTTCGAATTGCTATAAATGAAATATCAAATAGTGAAACCGACAGCGAATTACCTTTTAAGCCAACTGCGATAGTAAACTTTAATACTATAGACTCTAAACTTGCAGATACAGTTGTAAACTTTTGGAATCACATTTGGGGACAAGAAAACCCTGCTATTGACATGAAAACCCGCCTTTTGCTTTCATTGCCGAATGGAGTAGGTGCAGGAAGAATGCGTCAAGCAGTACGCGAATTTGTTAAAGCCTATACCATTGGTGTTACAATTGAAGAATTTGATGAGCTTTTTGCTATGTTCACATGGAATCAGGGTGTAGGCTACTTTGCTTCATAAATTGGACCTTCTGCATTATTTGCTGCTTATAAAATGATAAAAACTCTTGAAGAAAAAGAAACAGCCAGAGATAAAATTGTTGATCAGCTTTTAGAAAAATTTGGAGATAAAAATCCTGATGTTAATACATTCTACAACTCAAAGAAATGATTTCTAAAGAAAATAAAATTGCCTACATTCTTTCAAAATATCCTTTCATGAAAGAAAAACTTATTGAACGAAATAAGTTGTTTGCTAATCTTAACAATCCTATAGTTTTCAATACGGTAGGTAAATTTGCTAGATTAATTGATGTTGCAAAAGTATCGGGTGAAAAACAAGATGATCTTGTAAACTTTATTAATGCAGAAATAGCTAAAGCTGAAAATAAATAAGAATGAGTAAGAATATATGGGAAATAAATGAAAAATACTTTTGTCCGATTGCAGGATTCTGCCTTTCGACAGAAGAACAGAATTTAATTCTCAGTAAATATGTTCGTAAAGGTAGGCAAAAAGCTGTAGCGAGAGTTATGCACGATTTTATAATTACTGGTATTTCTAAAGAATCTGTTATTGCAAAATACACACAAAAAATTCTAAATAAAAAGTATAGTGAAGAAATTACTCAACTCAACAATATTGAAGCAAATGAATGGATAGAAAAAGAAGATACTTTTCTTAACTGGAAAGATTTCGGAGCATTTATATGGGTTTCTGCCTCACATAAAAAATTATCAGAAAAAGATGATGATCGTATCATGCATAAAATTCATATGTATAGTCATGAGATGTATTTCGAATTTCAAAATGTTCAAAAAAATCTTATAAGATTAGAAAATAAATATGAAACAACATTTGAAAAATATTTGAATATAAGAAAAAAATACAAGGAGCTAAATAAAGAAGTAAAATTTTTAAAAACATTGAATAATCAATTTTTAAGTAAAAACATTCAATTAGAAGATTTGATTGAAAATGCAAAAACTGATATTATCGAAAAAGATGGTTTGACAACTCAATTGAGATTATTAAAACAGCAACTTGATATAAAAGAAAAAGAAATAAAAGAATTAAAAGCAGATAACAAACAATTATATAAAAAATCAGGCTCTCAGGAAACTCTTTTATCTGAAATAAAACACGATTTCAACGAAGTTATTTCAAACTTTAAATTACAACAAACCAATTGTAATACATGCGATAGAGTGGATTTATGCAAGAAAAAAGTTCTGATTGTAGGTGGATTAACAAAAATGGAATCTTTTTATCGGAAAATTGTTAACGAAATGGGTGGGCAATTTAATTATCACGATGGTTATTGTCATCAAAACGAATCGACACTTTCAAATTTAATAAAAAAATCAGACCTTGTTTTATGTCCGGTGGATGTGAATAGCCATGCCGCTTGCTTACAAGTAAAAAAAGCTTGTAAAAAAACAGGTACTAACTTTTATATGCTAAGAAAATCAAGTATAAGCTCCGTTTACAACACCTTGCGTGTAGCTGCTTCTGCCTGACATTATTATTAAAAAAACTAAATAAAAAACCTTATGACCGAAGTTATACAAATTACCGAAACTACATCTAATGTAAGAATATTTACCATTGGAACACATCGGTTTTTTATAGAAGATTGGAGTAAAAAACAAACGGACTCAAGATTAAAGACTGTTAAAGATAAGAAATAATGAAAAAACTTGTTACTTTATTATTAATAGTATCGATTAGTGGGCTAATATATGCTGCTGATCCTAAAATAAAAGTTTTAGATAAAGATAATAATGAACCAATACCTTATGCAAATGTTTGTTTTGAAGAAATTAGAGCAAAAGTCAAGTATTATGAAATAACTTCAATAGAAGGTATTGTAAAAAATCCCGTTCAGGAAAAATCTATTATAGCTATATCTTTTGTAGGTTACAAAACCTTAATAGATACCATAAAAAATAATGAGTCGAAAACTTACCTGATGGAGCAAGACTTGTTTAATATGGAACAAGTGGTAATAACAGGTACCCGAACACGAAAAGTCTTAAGCAAAAGTCCAATATTAACAAAGGTTGTTACCAGTGTTGAGTTACAGGAAACAGGAGCTGTTACTGCATTAGATGCATTAGAATACTCTATGCCGGGAGTGCAGTTTTCTCCTGATGGTCATGGAGACAATTTGCAAATTCAAGGATTAGATAACGACTACATATTGGTGTTGGTAAATGGAGAACGAATGGTTGGGGAAACAAGGGGGAATGTGAATTTTAGTCGGCTTAATGCAGAAAATATAAAACAAATAGAAATTGTTAATGGAGCTTCTTCTGTACTTTACGGATCTAACGCAATTGGTGCTGTAATAAATATTATTACAAAAGAAAACAACCACATAAAACCGTTTCAGGCAACAATTAGTTCTCGGTATTCTAAATATAATACATTATTAGTCTCATCAAATGTTGGTATATCAAATCAGAAATTTAATATGCACATTAATGGATTTAGAAGCAGAACAGATGGTTATGACCTTACGCCACAAACTCCAGCTTCATATACCGTTGATAAAAATACCGACTATTCAGGGAAGATAAAATTAGGATATAAAATAAATGATGTTTTTTTAATAAAAACCTATGGTTCATATTACCAACATAAACTTATAAATCCTGAGCAAAGTACTAAATCGACACATAAATTAAATAAGAACTATACTATTGGAGGAAAAGTTTTAATTGATCCAAATGAAAGACAATTAATAGAATTAAAGGTAAATACAGACATTTATAATTCGTATACAATTTATGAAAAAAGAAATGATGAAAAAGAGTTAAAGTCTGATTATCAATATTCGTCATTCCTTTTAACGGATACTTACATACCTGTAAAAGAACTTGAAATTGTCGGTGGTACAGAATTAAATCTTGAGAATATATATTCTTCACAATTATTTGGAGAGACCAGAGATAAAAGTAAAGATTCATACGATTTTAATGTATTTCTACAACTCGATTATTCATTTCTTCAAAAATTTGAAGCTATTGCAGGAGTCAGGTATACTTATCATACCAATTACGGTAATCATATAACTCCTAAGATTTCCATAATGTATTCGCCCGGTAAATTTAAGTTTAGAGGAAATATTGCAAAAGGTTATAAAGCACCTACACTAAAGGAACTGCATTATAATTTTGACCATAACGGAATGTTTATGATTTATGGTAATCCTGACTTAAAACCTGAAAATGCTTTTTATACATCGTTATCGGCAGAATATACAAAGAAGTTATTCAATATTTCTGTTAATATTTACAGTAATACTATTAAAGATAAAATAGAATCGATTGATCGTGTTAACAGTCAGGCTGATATGCTGGAAAAGCATTATATGAATATTAGTGAGGCTTTATTAAAAGGTCTTGAAAGTTATATTTCTCTTAGTCCCTTAAAAAATACAATCTGTAAAATAGGATATGCATATTCCGATGCAAAAGACGAATCGACAAGCTTACAACTTTATGGAAACAGCACGCACAGTGGTACTTTTGCTCTTACGTATAAAATATCGAAAATTAAATTTCCATTAAGTATCAATCTAAACGGTAGGGCATCTTCAGGTAGATTATTTCAATATCAGGAAACTGAAGAAAACCCCAATACTGGCGAAGAAGAAATAAACATTTACAAGGAGAAGAGTGAAGCTTACTCAATTTGGAAGCTAACTTATAATCAACAATTTAAAATTAGAAATAAATTAACTATTCAAACTTTGGCTGGTGTCAATAATGTTTTTGATTATAAAGACATGGAAGATCTTGCAATTATTGATCCAGGTAGAAGATTTTTTATAGGACTCAAAATTATACTTTAACAATTAAATACTTAAACAAATGACAAAAACAACATTACTTTTAAAAGTTTTATTAATTGCTTTAGCAAGTGCATTTCTTGTTGCATGCGATGATGACGATGATGATCCTAAGCCAACTCAAAATGATACGCTAAGCCTTTATACGAAAGATTATACCATTTGGCATTATTTTTCTTTTGAAAACGGAGTTATAGGAACAGGCTCTGCCGATCCTACTGGTGCAGATGATGCAGCGTGGAAAGCAAGAGTAGATTGGGATTTAGCATTCCACTATAAAGATGTAAGAACAAATAGTGGTAAATCCGGTGATGGACAAGGAGGAATGATTGAAGCAACAAAAACGGAGTTCTCTTTGGTTACAGAAGCCCCAACTACAGGATACTTAGTTGATGATGATTTGGATATCCGGTTGACAGCTGCAATGCCACCTGCATATGTAACTTCAACTGCTAATGCTGTATGTGATGATTGGGCTTCATATAATCATGATGAGCATGCGTGGGTATTTGTTGAGAAAGTTTTTATAGTTAAAACAGCAGGTGGAAAATATGCAAAAATTTGGCTAAAAAGTTTCTTAGATAATGAAGATGCATCAGGAACAATTACAATGGACTATGCTTACCAGGCAGATGGGAGCACTAATTTAGAATAAGGTTTAGGTTACTTTTATTCTGGGTGATTTCCATTACCGAAACGAAAAAGTTGAATTTTGGGAATCACCCTTTTTAATAATTTACATGATGAAGAAAAGATTTTTAGGGATACTGGGTGTTTGTTTTCTTTTAATAATAGGGATAATTGTCTATAAAAAAAACATTGCTCCCACTCATATCGCAGTTGTTTCTTTTCCCGATTTCCAAATTGAGAAAATGGAACGTTCAAACGGAAATAAGGGGGTAAAATTACACAATGTCAGCTTAGAAAATTTAGATAAAATAAATAAGTATGATTTGATTTTAGTCCGAGGGCATGGAGTAAGAATTAGCACTGAACAGCTTGAACGATTAAGAAAAGCATCAGAAAAAGGAACAAAAATTTTTGTAGCTGATATTACGAATCCTGAATACGATCTTACAAATATTACAGGTGAAGAACTCGATTACATTAGCGATTTGCTGGATAACAAATGCACAAAAAACTTTCAAAATCTTTTCAATTATACCAGAAAAAATATCGATAAAAAAAGCTTCTTTAACCAAGCTTACAGCGATGCTATTATTTTACCCGACGATTTTTATTTCCATATCGAAAATGATCAGATTTTTGGTACCATAGAAGAATACGAAAGCTTTTATATAAACAGTGGATTTTATAAAGAAGGAGCTCCAAGCGTAGCTTTACTTGCCGGAAATATAAACATCCAAAACTCAAACAAAGAACATACAGTAAAACTAATACAAGGTTTAGAAGAACAGGGCTTAAACGTATATCCTATACGTTCGTTTGGTGCTAAAAAACTTCAGTTACTAAACGATTGCAATCCTGACCTTGTTATTTTACGACCTCATGGACGATTAGCTATGGGGCAACAAAACAAAGCTATCAATTGGCTTAAAGAAAAAAATATACCTGTTCTTGCTCCGCTTACTGTATTCGACGAATACGATAAATGGTTAAAAGATCAGCAAGGAATGAACGGTGGAATGCTATCTATGAGCGTGGTTATGCCCGAACTCGACGGTGCAGTAGCTCCTTATGCTATTGTAGCAAAATTTAAAGGAGAATCGGGAAACCTCATTTTTGATGCTATTCCAAACCGAACAGATAATTTTTGCGAAATAACCGCAAACTGGCTTAAGCTTCAAACTAAAAGCAAAGCCAAAAAGAAAGTAGCTATCTATTATTTTAAAGGCCCTGGAAAAAACTCGTTGGTAGCTGCTAATATGGAGGTTATTCCGTCCTTGTATAACACTTTAAAATCATTACAAAAACAAGGGTATAATGTAAGCGGGTTACCTAATACGAAAGGCAAATTCGAGAAACTAATCATGAAAAAAGGTCCTGTTCTGGGAACCTATGCTTTGGGTGCATTCGATGAATATTTAAAAACAGGTGATCCTGCTTTAGTAGAAAAAGGCATTTATGAAAACTGGTGTAAAGAAGAATTGCCCGAAGATTTATACCAAGCTGTAACCGAAAGGTATGGCGAAGCTCCGGGAAAATACATGAATGTAGAAAAAAACGATAAACAATACATTGCTGTTACTAGGTTACAGTTTGGAAATGTTTGTTTATTACCACAACCACTACCGGGAATTGGTGACGATACTCAACAACTGATTCATGGAGCTAAAACAGCTCCACCACACTCCTATATTGCTTCTTATTTGTGGACACAGAAAGATTTCCAAGCCGATGCAATTTTCCATTTCGGAACACACGGAAGCTTAGAATTTACTCCCGGCAAACAAGTAGTTTTATCCGATTACGATTGGGCCGATCGCTTAATTGGAAATACACCGCATTTTTACATCTATACTATAAGTAATATTGGCGAAGGTATTATTGCCAAACGCAGAAGCTATGCAACTTTACTTACTTACCTTACACCACCTTTTATGAAAAGTGGTTTGCACGATGATTTAGAAGAATTAGGTCAAAAAATTGACAAATACAATAGTTTACCCGGAGGACCAGTTAAACAACAATATGCCGTATCGGCAAAAATATTAGCCGAGAAGCAAAATATTCATCAAGCAATTGGTTTAGATTCGTTAAAAGCATACGGATCGAACGAGATGCACAAAATTCATGAATATCTTGAAGAAATTGAAGAAGAAAAAGTTATCGCTGGATTATATACCATGGGAGTTCCATACAAAGAAAAACGGTTAAAAGAAACGGTTACTTTAATGGCTATAGATCCTATCGCATTTAGTTGGGCCGAACTGGATGGTTTAAGAGGAAAAATAAAAGCCAATCAATACCAAGATAATTTTTACGTATCGGAAAATTACAGGCCAAAAGCAAAACAAATTATACAAAAACTTCTTAATGGCAATAATACAACACAAGTGTTACAATCTCTTTTAAAAAATTCGGAACTGAAACAAGCGCACCAATGGGAAAAAGAAAATGTATCGTACGACCTGATGTCGGTTATGATGTCGGCAACATCTTCTGAAGATGTAGAAAACGCCAGTTTCTTAAAAGAAGAATTACCCGAACTTATTGTTGATTTATGTAAGGATGAAAAAAACAAAAATTATATCCTAAGTCTTAAATCCGATAAGGTATTTAAGAAATCTGTACAATTGATTGATGCTGGTTACAGAAATAAGGCTATTAAAATGGCCGAGAAGATGAAAAAAATAGCTCCTGAAATGTATGAAGCTGTTACGATCGCTAAACAAGAAAAAATGTTATCCTTGTTAAATATTATGCAGGATAGCATTTCGAAAAATGAAGTTTTTAAATTGTTGGAAGATGAAAAGCTTGCCGAGAAAATTAAACAACAAAAAATTGAGTTTCTTAAAAAGAATGCCGAAAAATGTTCTAACAACAAAAATATTGCGTTTTTAGAAATAGCTTTTAATTCATCTGATTATGAATTTATTACAAAGTCAAATAAAGCAGAATTATTAAATAACTATTTCATCCTGGAATTTTATAAAAACAATACAGCATGTTTTGATTACTGTGATGGTAGTGTTGCTCATAAACTGAATAATTTATATCAGAATAAAGATTGGGATAATAAGCTTAAGCAGGCATTACAAGAGATTAATCATAAAATTGATGATTTAAATAAAAAAGAAGCTCGTTTTGCTCATGCTGTTTTACAATTAGAGAAAAGTATTCAATCGGTTGATAAATATTACACTAATCTACAAATCAGCACACAGTTTGAGTTAGATGCTATAGCAAATGCATTAAATGGCAGATATACGGCACCATCTTCAGGTGGCGACCCGATTGCAAACCCGGAATCTTTACCTACAGGTCGAAACATGTACTCTGT
Organism: Bacteroidales bacterium; assembly: GCA_016342685.1. Lineage (GTDB taxonomy): Bacteria > Bacteroidota > Bacteroidia > Bacteroidales > UBA12077 > UBA12077. Next base: position 64,836 of record JAEINU010000011.1, read on the forward strand.
TGATGCAGAAAAAACACCTTCGGAAGAATCATGGACTGTAGGTAAACGACTGGCAAAATCATTACTCGAAAATGAACTGAATACAAAAGGACATTACCCACAAAAGGTAAGTTTTACTCTTTGGTCTACCAATTTTATTTCGACCGAAGGAGCTACTATTGCTCAAATTTTATACCTATTGGGAGTTGAACCTGTTCGCGATGGTTTTGGATATGTACGCAATTTACGACTAATTCCTATTGAAGAGTTGGGTAGGCCACGAATCGATGTTGTTGTGCAAACATCAGGTCAGTTAAGAGATTTAGCGGCTTCTCGTTTATCGTTAATTCGAAAAGCCGTGTTAATGGCATCGCAAGCTAAGGATTCAGATTCTCAGAATTATGTTCAGAAAGGAATTCACGATGCTGAAAAATTCATGCTCGACAAAGGCTTTTCTCCATTAGATGCCCGGAAGTATGCTTCGAAAAGAGTCTTTGGAGGTGTTAACGGAAACTACGGAACTGGCATTATGGGCTTAGTAGAAAAAGGTGATTCCTGGGACGATGAAAAGCAAATAGCAAATAACTATATCCATAATATGGGAGCTGTTTACGACGAAAATGAAGATTGGGGAATTTTCCGCGAAGGAATTTTCGAAGCAGCATTGCAAAATACCGAAACAGTAGTTCAACCACGTTCCAGCAACAATTGGGGACCACTTAGTTTAGATCATGTTTACGAATTTATGGGAGGATTAAATCTTGCGGTTCGAAATGTTACTGGTAACGATCCAACAGCTTATTTTAACGATTTCAGGAATATAAGTAATCCACGAATGCAAGGATTAAAAGAAGCTATTGGAGTTGAAACAAACTCTACTGTTTTTAATCCTAAATTCATACAGGAATTACTAAATGGTGAAGCCAGCGCAATGGAATCTTTTGCCGAAACTTTCAGAAACACTTATGGTTGGAACATAATGAAACCCAGCGCCATAGATGATCATATCTGGAATACTTATCATGAAGTTTATGTAAAAGATAAATATAAACTTAATGTACACCAACGATTTAAGCAGGAAAACCCATATGCCTTACAAGAAATGACTTCTGTAATGTTAGAAATAGCACGCAAAGGTTATTGGAAAGCAAATAAACAGCAATTACAAGAAATTGCTCAATTACACGCCGAATTAATAAAAGAACACGAAGCCGGCTGTAGTGGTTTTGTTTGCGACAATGCTAAACTACGTGATTTTATATCAAGTAAGCTTAACAAAAAGCAAGCAGAACAATATAAACAGGATATTAAAAAAGTACGTGAAATTAATATTGATGAAAACAAAAAGAGTCTTGTACTTAAAAAAGATGAACAAGAAAAACAAAATCAATCTAAAAAACAGGATAATACAAAAGATGATAAGTTAAGAACAAATATGCTGATAATATCATTTGCTGTATTAGCATTAATAGTACTTTTTATATCACGAAAAAGAAGAAAAAATGATTAATGATACAAAACTAAAACAACGTGTATCAATATTGTGGATCATTATTCTTATTGGTTTAATGTTTCATATTTTGCTACACCTTACTCCTGTATTTTATGGAATTAATGTAACAAAACAAGGAGCAAATGGAGTAATGCCCGTATCTATGATTCTTACTTATGGCTTAAGTTATTGTATTCCGGTTATGGCACTTATCAATATTCAATATTTAAAACAACGTATGGGTAAGTTTTTGAATATAGTGCTAACAATATTTGCATTACTTGTTAACATCGGACATTTATCAGAGATTTTTATTACAAAAGCAAAAAGTCCCGAACAGCTATTTGTATTAATATCTCTTTTTATAGTTGCAGTTTTATTATTACGTGATTCAATTAAATGGTTTCAAATTAAATTATGATGGAAAGTTTATTACAAGTCATTCTCATTCTTTCTGTTATAAAGTTTGCCTGCAAGGCTACTTTTTATAAAAGTTATTCGGGAATTTTGATTTTTGCCGGTCTTGCAGGCATTTTTGCTTACCTTATTCATCCTTTTGTTATTCGGCAAAATGGTGATTTTTATTCTGTCATTTTATCAAAAAGCAATAGGGTAACCGATATTGCTGTACTCATAACGATTGAAGCTATATCGGGCATTCTGATTAGTGTAGCAATGCTTCAGAATTTATTTATCCCTAAAAAACGAATTTGGGTTAGAATATTAAAACTAACACCCGGAGTTTTAATTGCTGGAGCTATTTTTTATTTCGAGCTAAAAGCTTTTTATTTTTCCCCGGGATTAAATTTTAAACTTACTGCACTCATAACATCACTGAGTTTATTTGTAGCAATATTTTTAATCTCTGTTTATATTAAGAAAAACCTTAGAACAGAGGGTTCTCGCTATGAATTTAAATTCCTGTTAAATGCATTCTTATTAATAATAGCAATTATACTTAATGCCGGGCTTGCAAGCTACAACCGAAGTAGCTACAATATTGAGTCGGGATTTGAAAAACTTGCAAGTTTTATTTTTATTGCTGTTACAATAAGTGCATTAGGATACTTTTTAAATAAAATCAAACAAAAAAAACAGTATAAATTTTTACAAAAATGGATATAATAACAAATTGGTTATATTGGTTAACTACGGGCTTACTGGTTCCGGTTATCGTATTTTTATTAATACTATTTATTCGTTCGTTACTTCTAATTGGTGGCTTTTACGGAACATATATAAACCGTACCAAAAACAAGCAAAAAATTAAAAAGGCAATTGATAATATTGCTGTAAATGATTTTTTGGTTAATTTCCAGTTAACAAAATATCAAAACAGTCCTTTAGCAACTTACATTGATAAAATTAAAAACAATAATCTTTCTAAAGCTTTATTAAACAAGCTTATTGGCGATTATGAAATATTTGCCGACAGCGATTTAGGAAAATCGAAGAGTTTAACCAAATTAGGTCCTATGCTTGGATTAATGGGAACTCTAATCCCTATGGGACCTGCATTGGTGGGATTAGCAAGCGGCGATGTAGCAACTATGGCACACAACATGCAAGTTGCATTTGCAACCACTGTGCTTGGTGTATTTATTGGTGCAATAGGATTTATCACTTTACAAATTAAACAACGTTGGTATACCGACGACATGAATACCTTAGAATACATTGCCGACTCTCTTTTGGAAACAACACAAGTTAAACTACTAAATAATAAATCAGAATATGGGAAAGAGAAGGTTATTGCAAACTAACGACGATCAGGATCCATTGTCAGTGCTTACTAACCTTTTTGATGTGGCAATGGTTTTCGCAGTAGCTCTAATGGTTGCTCTTGTTACACGATATAATATGAACGAAGTTTTCTCGAAAGAAGATTTTACCATGGTTAAAAATCCCGGTAAGGAAAATATGGAGATTATTACAAAAAAAGGAGAAAGCATTGAAAAATATAAACCTTCTGAAAACTCTGAAAATTCAGGAACAAGAGGTAAAAAAGTTGGTATTGCCTATCAACTCGAAAATGGAGAAATAATTTATGTTCCAGAATAAAATAAATGATGATAAACAAATGAAAAAGAAATTACCATTTATACCTGATACCATGTTGGCAGATATTATTCATGCCGATTATCAATTAATACCTGTTATTGGAAGGTTTGGAATAGAATTCGGATTTGGAAATAAAACAGTAAAAGAAGTATGCCACGAAAAAGGTATTAATGTTCTTTTTGTCTTAGATATTATAAATTCTTATCATGATGATGATTATTTTCCAAAAGAAAGACTGCAACAATATCCGGCCAGTTTGATTATCGATTATTTATCACGAACACACAATTATTATTTGTCGGATAAAGTTCCGGAAATACAAGATTATATAGCAGAAATGGAACTTAACGTTTCGCTAAATAATTTAAAGAACATCAAATTACTTGATAAGTTCTTTGCTGATTATATAAAGGAGCTTAGCAGACATTTGAATTATGAAGACGATGTTATTTTTCCTTATATTAAAGATTTAGAATCGTCTCTAAATATGAAATTTGTTTCCAATGCTTTAATTAAAAAAATAAAAAAAGAACCTATCGATCAATTCGAGAAAAATCATGATAATATAGAGGTAAAGCTAAGTGATCTTAAAAATCTGATCATAAAATTTCTACCCCCGGTTTTATGTGCAAGTACTTGCCAAAAACTATTGATTGAATTATTTCGTTTAGAATCGGATATTAATAATCATTCGCGCATTGAAGAAAAAGTGCTTATACAAAAAGTTAAACAACTTGAAAAAGAAATATTAAAACAGGGTGAAACAACTACATAAGAATATTAGCATTGTGCTATTTACTAACAACATTATTAAAAGCTTAGGGATAAAAACCATGCTAAGTGTTATTGGTTTTAAGTATGAAATATTCGATATCGATAATTACATCGAATTAAAAGATTTATTGTTAGAACATGCTGAAAAACTACATCTTATAGTAAGTGATGAATTATGTAATGAAGATGATTTAACAGAAATTCAAAAAATAGTACTCAACTCCCCAATATTAGTTTTTTCCGATTCACAATCGGGATGGGTAAACGGTATTTTTTATGTGAGCCTTAAGAATAGCCAAAGAGAAATTTTATCTAAAATAGATTATTTCTTTCAAAAAGACAGTACCAAAAAACAAGAAAATTCAATAATTAGTGAACGAGAAAAAGATATTTTAACACAGGTAGCTCTTGGTTTATCGAATAAAGAAATTGCCGAGAAACTTTTTATTAGTATAAATACAGTTATAACTCACAGAAAAAACATTACCGAGAAATTGGGCATTAAAACAATTGCTGGCTTAACAATATATGCTATTTTAAATAATTATATTAATCCTGAAAATGGGAATTTATAAATAATACAAATTTTATATATCATCATAAAATGGACTATATTATAGAAAAAACTTTATGTGATTTAAATATAAAAAATAAAGAAACCCAGATCCTTCAAATAGGCCCTGCAGATTATAGTTTTCATTATTATCCTAAAATAAATGCATTAAGTACTCCTGAATGTTGCAACCATGGAGATGATATTAATACGTGTATGGACTGCCCTGTTAGATACCAATGCCTTAAAGGCAAAAATATTGTAAATGGTCAATTTGAATATAAACATCAAAGTTTTGATCAAATAGTAATAACATCGGGTACAAGCTTATCAGAAGACAAAATATTTCAAAACGTAAACAATCTTCTAAAATACAATGGCGAAATTTTATTTTTTATTAATAATCAAAAAAATAAAACCAAGCATAATAAAAAATCTATTTTTTTTAATTCAGGAGAATTCCTAAAATTGGTTAATAAACATCAATTAACAATTGAATCTGTAAAAAATATACGTGATCAGAAAAACAAAGAAATATATTGTATAATATGTAAAAATTAATTTATTATGGACATCTTCTCAAACCTTAATTTTAACGGTTTAATTATAGGCTTACTTACCTTTATAATTATTGGCATTTTTCATTCCTTAGTAATAAAAATAGAATATTATTTCGGGATAAAAGGATGGATTATTTTCTTGGTTTGTGGAACTACTTTTACAGTAATATCTTTATTATTAAATAATATAATCCTTTCTGTTGCTTTTGGAGTAATTGCTTTTTCTTGTTTTTGGAGTATAAAAGAAGTTTTTGAGCAAAGAGAAAGAGTTTTACAAGGTAGATTCCCAAAAAATCCAAAAAGAAAATATTAATTAAAACTACCAATAAAAAATAAAATTCCAAAGAATATTAATAGACTTGCCCCAAACAATGAAACTCCTTGATAAATAGCTTCATAATTTTTGAATTTTGATGATGCAATTCTCTGAATAAACTTTTTTGAGAAAAGTGAAATCAAACCAATCACTGAGATTGTAATTCCCATTCCAAGAATAATAAAAAATACAGAAAACAAACCTATTGAAAGTAATCCGATAGATGAAAGGAATGTAACCATAATAATTGTTCCTGGACATGGAACAATACCTAAAGATAAAATAAACGGAATAATAGGGAGCTTAGATATTTTATTTGCATCATGAACATGATGATGTGAATGTGAATGATGTCCTTTTGATCGGATTGTTTTAATTAATAGGGATATTCCAATAATAACAATAAAAGCAAAACTTAATTGTGAAATAAAATCAGAAGTATTAGAAATAGAAGCAGATGCTGTAGCAAAAGTTTTTAAGCTAAAGATTATAATTAAGGATACAATCATACCAGAAATAGCATGAACTGCTGCAATTAAATAACTTATATAAATTGCTTTTAAAACTTTAGGATTCTCTGTTAAGATATACGAGAAAATAAAAACTTTACCATGACCTGGCCCCAATGAATGAAATATTCCGTATAAAAAAGACAGTAAAAAAACTAATATAAATGCTTTAACAGAACCTGATTTATTGTATGATTTTGCCAAATTTGAAAATTTATCTTTTATCCTTTTTTGTAATCTGGCATTTTGTTTTATGAACTTATTAAAAATTGAGAATTGTATTTTTTTATCTTTCTTTTTTATTTGACTGGATTGTTGTTCTATATTCTGGGTACTATCTTTTGTTACCTGTGATGTGAAAAAAGGATTTTGCTGTGCGTAAGAGTGACAAATAGTAAATATGAAAAAAATAAATATGAAAATATTTTTTAGCTTTAACATCTTATTGTTCCTTTTTTGCTGATAAGAAAATACTTTCAGGATATAATTGCTCATAATAATAAGCCTGAGTTTTATCTTCTTCAATCATATAACTATAAGTATATTCTTTGGTATTAATAAACTTTACATTTTCTTTATTTATTAATGCATCAATGTAGTATGAATCATCATAACATGCTATTTTGAATGATTCAGTATTATTAGAAATTGGTAGATTTAAGTTTAAACTAAATGAATAAATTACAAGTTCATCTTTAATAATTGCCTTAAAATTATCTGCTTTGTTAAATTTCATTTCTTTATTCTTATTAAAAAGGTGAATGAAAAAATTATAATTTACCAAATTAGAGAATGCATTTAATCTTATTTGCTCAATTTCATCAGTATCAAAAACATCATTATTATTTATATCAAAACTATGTTTTAAATTCTCACTAAACATATTATCAAAATAGAAACTAACATATAAGGTCTTAAATCCGTATTCATTAAATTCGATTGCGATATCTACATCAACAAATACATGAGGATGAGATTTTACTTTTGTTGAAATAAAAATGATTCCAAAAATTAATAATATTTTTATCATATTCATAAAAAAAACGCTTAAAGGTATTTTATAAATATTGTTTTCTAATCATCATAAATGATGATTTTTTAAAGAATAATCATTTGTATAAAATTTAAGAATAAATGTAATATAAGAAAACAACTCTTTTTTATATTAAGGGCTATCTATAATAATATATTAAACAGAATTTAAGAATTTATTAAAAATGAAAATCACAACAATTAGGTATTGTAAAATAATTATAGATAAATTCCCTTTACATTTCAATACGTAATATACTGATTGAAGATCTACTGCTAAGTAATATTCTCAATCAGTATGTCATCCTAAAATTAAATAATAGCTGGATAAAATGATAATAGAATTCAAAATAGACAAATTTGACACATATCTTATAGATATTGCAAAACAATTCAATACAAGTATTGTAAATAACACGGTAATATTGCCTGAAGATATTGGGAATGGTATGATTACATACATTAATTTTAATGACCAATTTATTCTTTCTTTTTTTGAATTCTCTTTAAATCAATCAGCTAAAATTATCAGAAAGAAAAGTGATAATTGTGATATACTCCCTTTATTATTCTGGTTGTCAAACAGCGAAATAGTTCACGAACCAGATACAAGTAAGAACTATATTGGAAAAGATGAACCCAATGGAATTTTTTTTCTTTCAAATAATATTGAAACAAGCTATTTTTTCCCAGCAAACAGAATGATTAAAAATGTATCAATAATAGTGAGTAAAAAATGGCTCAAAGAAAATGTTAGTAAGAATAACAATTATTTGAATAGGAATGTTTTATTAGACAACCCTTCATTTATTATGTTCGAATCCATTCATTCCGATATGTTGGCAGTTTCAGAGAAGATAAATGATATTTTCCAACATAAAAATGAATATAGTATTCCTAAATTAAAACTTAATTATTTATCGTTGGAATTGTTAACTATGTTTTTCGATAAACTTTTAAATCGTAATTTAGAAAAGCATGATGCAATTTTAAATCAATCTGAAATAGTAAAAATGTTTACTGTTAGAAAAATATTATCAGGAAGATTTATTGAAATACCTTCAATTGATGCTATAGCACAAGAAATTGGGATGAATAAACGAAAGATCCAAAAATATTTTAAACAAATATTTGGCTTAAGTGTCTATCAATATGCTCTGTCAGTAAAAATGAATGAAGCAAAAAAACTACTCACTACAAAAAAATATTCAGTATCTGAAGTAGGATATTTAGTTGGCTATTCTAATTTAAGTCATTTCACGGAAACGTTTAAGAAACAGTTTGGTAGTACTCCAAAAAGGTATATTTCTTCAATTTAGATTAAATTAATTCACTATTTTAAAGGGGCTTTTAGGGTATAAATACTCTCATTAGGGTTATTTTGCCTGATTTAGGTATAGTATTTTTGTGCTATGTAATTATATACAATATTCTTATCCATTGTAGCTTGCAAAAAGCAAATCTAGTATAAGCAAGGATCAAAGTGTATAATAATTTTTTGCAAATTATTAAAGTACTATTTTTTATAAATATAATATGAAAATAACTATCATTCAATTCAGCCCATCAAGGAATACTTTTAAAGTGTCTGAACTAATAAAAAGAGAGTTGGAACAAAGAAACCTTGAAGTACAATTAATTGACATTACAGGAAAAAAAGAAATATTTATTAAAAAAAATATTCAAAAATTCCTTGCAGAGAATGTTATTAAACATGATATTTTACTTATTGGGGGGCCTGTTTATGCAAATCATTTACAGTATCATGTGCAGGATTTAATTAAAGCTCTACCCAAACCAAATGATATTTGGGGAAAATATGCCATTCCATATGTTACTTATGGTGGAATATCATCAGGAATTGCTCTTAAAGAAGCTGGTGAGCTTTTAAAAAGTTCAAAAAGAATTGTTCATGCAGGCATGAAAGTTTCGGCTCCACATAGGATGACACGAGCAATTCTTAGTGAAGAGTTTAATAAAGAAAAAATGCTTGACAATAATTTCCCTCAGATAACAGAATTGGTCAATAGAATAATGCAACTTAATCACAATTCTATTTCGAAGTCTTCTGTAAAATCTTTAACTTATAATGGATTAATAACAACACTTAAATCTAATATTATTTTTAAAGAAAAAGTAATGCATGAAAAACGTTATCCTAAAGTAAGTATTGATCAATCAATTTGTACTGTTTGTGGAAAATGTGTTAAAGTTTGCCCTGTTTTACACCTTGCAAAAAAAGATAACAAAATTATTGAGAATAGTCAATCTCCTTGTATTCATTGCTTAAATTGTATTATTCAATGCCCTTATAATGCAATTGAACTTAAAGGAGATTTGGAAAAAGGGAAAGCATTTTTGCAAAAAATGATACTTAAAAATGGTAATAAAGAAATCCCTGAAACATCAGTATATCCAATATCTCAAATAAATCAAAATAAAAACTCAACTATTTAGTTGTGTAATAGCTAAATTACAATTTGCTTGTTAGAGCAGGAGTGCATTGAAAAAAACTAAAACATCTTTCTATCATAACTACTAAACCATTCTGAAATAGAAAAAATGTTTACTGTTAGAAAAATTTATTAAAATACCTCCAATTGACATTTTGCAACAAGAAATTGGTATGAGTAAACGAAGAACTCAGAAATATTTGGCTTAAGTGCATATAAATACGCACTGTCAGTGAAAATAAATGAAACAGAAAAACCACTTTCAATAAAAGAATATTCTGTATCTGAAGTAGAATAATTAGTTATCTATTATATTAAGTCTTTTCAACGAGATTTTCAAGAAACAGTTTGACAGTACTCCAAAAAAAATATTTCTTCAATTTAGGCTAAAATCATCATAGAAGCAAGAGGCTTTTCGGGCATAACTATTCTCATTAGGGGTATTTTATCTGATTTACGCTGGGTATTTTTGTGCTATGTAATTATTACAATAATCTTATTCATTGGAACTTACAAATGGTAAATCTAATATAAGAAAGCAGAAAAGTACATATTAAGTTTTAATTGGAATGTTAATCTTTTTAAAAAAGTAAAATTATGAGATTGAATTTTATTAATATATGGGGAAATTATATTTCCCGTTTAATACCAGGAGAACTATTTTACCCATTGCCTACAGGAAAAGTATCTGAGAATATATATACTATTTGTGATCGTGGAGATGCTAATTTTTTCATCTATACAGATGGTAAGGATACAATATGTTTCGATGTTGGTTATATCAATAACAATTATGTTAAAAAAGATTTTAAGCAAATAGGAATTAACCCCAAAAGTATTTCACATGTGTTTTTAACCCATACAGATATGGATCATGCTGGTGCCATTGACTCAGATAGTTCGAGTAATTGGTTAAACAATGATTTAATTATTTATATGAGTAAAGAAGAAGAAAACCTTATAAAAAAGAGAAAACGACGAAGATTTTTCTTCAATACACCCATAAGGATATCAAAGCAATACAACTTTATTGAAGATGGAGGTATTGTGAATGTTGGAAATATAAAAATTAAAGCTATCCATACTCCTGGACATACTTTAGGACACATGTCTTATTTAATAAATAATAAATATTTGTTCGCTGGTGATCTATTGTTGTTGAAAAATGGCAAAGCTGAAGAATTTTACAAAGTTTGGAACATAGATCATGATTTGGATAAAGAGTCCATAAAGAAAATAGCAAAACTAGAAAACATAGAAATCTTATGTACATGCCACAGTAAATGTTCATTTGATTTTAAAAGGGCTATGGAAGAATGGAATAAATGAACATAGAATGACCTTCAAGATATGTTGTCATAAAACATAGGTGCTTTATCTTGATCTCCTAAAAATGGAAGTTTTATGAGATGGTAAGATTAAAAAATCACAACAATTAGGTATTGTACATCATAAAAAGAACTGCGTTCTTTATAGTGTTAATGATACTTTAGATTATGCAGACAAAAAAGACTGATGTGCGAAAAGTAATATTAGAAGTAGCCAAAGCTGAATTTTTAAAAAAAGGATACAAAAATGCATCAATGCGAACCATAGCAAAAAATACAGGAGTGGGTTTAAGCAATATCTACAATTACTTTAAGAACAAAGATGAAATTCTAGAAGAAGTATTAAAGCCTTTATTACAGGCTTTCAATATAATGATAGAAGAACACAATAGTCCTGAATATATTAGTCTTGATATTTTTATCTCTAAAGAATATCAACAAAAACAAATAAATATGTTTGTTAAACTAATTTTAAAATACAGAGAAGAATTAAACCTTCTCCTTTTTCAAGTACATGGTTCTTCACTCGAAAATTTCCACGACGAATATACCAATCGTCATACTGAAAAAGGATTAGAATATATGCTAAAAATGAAGGAAAAATATCCTCATATAAATACAGACATCTCAGATTTTTTTATGCACACAATAAGTTCGTGGTGGATAAGCATTATCGGTGAAATTGTATCACATGATTTAGAAGATAACGAAATCCAGAAATTTATTACGGAATATATGGAATTTGGGACAGCCGGATGGGAAAGAATTATGAGAGTATAATTTCTTTGAACAAATCTGAACAGCGTTCTTTTTTGAATTTAGTAATGATACTAAGAAATAACATAAAACAATTAATATGAACACATTATTAAAACTACAAAGCTATATGACGGGCAGAAAAACATTGCTTCCTGGAGCATTAGTTTTGTCAGCAATCAGTACCCTTATAGGGATGTTGCCATATATATTTATATGGCTTATTGTAAAAGAGTTATTTAATGCTGGAGAGGACTATTCGCAAATCCTTATCAACACTTATGCTTGGTGGGCTGTAGGGACGGCAATTGCAGGTGTTATATTGTATTTTTTGGCTCTTACACTCTCCCACTTAGCAGCATTTAGGGTAGAAACCAATATGCGACGACAGGCTATGCGAAAAATAGTACGTATGCCTTTGGGGTTTTTCGATAGAAATACCAGTGGTAGTATTCGTAAAATTATTGACGATAATGCGAGTATTACTCACCAGTTTCTGGCACATCAATTACCCGACCTTGCAGGGAGTATTCTAATGCCCTTAACTGCTTTAGTGTTGATATTTGTATTTGATTGGCGGTTGGGACTAGCTTGTCTTGTTCCAATTGTTATATCCATGGTTGTTATGAGCTTTATGATGGGTGATAAAGGGAAAAAATTTATGAAAGATTATATGACTTCTCTCGAAGATATGAATACCGAAGCGGTGGAATATGTTAGAGGCATTCCAGTGGTAAAAGTTTTTCAGCAGACCGTTTTTTCATTTAAAAATTTTCATAATAGTATTACTAAATACAAAAATATGGTGCTTAATTATACAAAAATATGGGAAAATCCAATGTCTATCAATACCGTAATTATTAATGGCTTTGCATTTTTTTTAGTTCCAGTAACCATTTTATTAATTGGATATTCGGGCAACTACTTACTTGTGTTGGTCAACCTGTTTTTTTATATTTTAATAACTCCTGTTTTTGCTCAAAGCATGATGAAAAGTATGTATCTAAACCAAGCACTGGGACAAGCAAAAGAAGCAGTAAACAGAATGGAGAAATTAACAGATGTAGAACAGCTTCCTGTATCAACTAATCCTAAAAATATTACGAGACATAATGTTTCTTTTAAGAATGTATCGTTCAGTTATCCCGGAGCCGAACAAAAGGCAATAGACAATATTAATTTCAATGTTCCTGAAGGGAAAACCGTTGCCTTGGTAGGAGTTTCGGGTAGCGGAAAAACAACCATTGCAAGGCTTGTTCCACGATTTTGGGATACTGATACTGGGCAGATATGTATTGGTGAAACAAATGTAAAAGAGATTGACCCTAAGGAATTGATGAATAATGTTTCGTTTGTTTTTCAGAACACCAAATTATTTAAAACAAGCTTGCTCGAAAATATCAAATATGGCAATACAGATGCATCAGCCGAAGCAGTGGAAAGAGCCGTAGATTTGGCACAATGTCGCGAAATTATTGACAAGCTTCCCGATGGACTAAATACCAAAATAGGTGTAGAAGGAACTTATCTTTCGGGAGGCGAACAGCAGCGTATTGCATTGGCACGAGCTATTTTAAAAGATGCCCCAATTGTGGTATTAGACGAAGCAACTGCTTTTACCGACCCCGAAAACGAACATTTAATACAAAAGGCACTCGGAAAACTCACCAAAGGCAAAACGGTACTTCTTATTGCTCACAGGCTTACCAGTGTGATGGATGCAGATATTATTCTTGTAATAAACAAAAGTGAAATTGCAGAGCAAGGAAATCATGATGAATTACTTAACAAACAAGGAATCTACTCGAAAATGTGGGACGAATATCAACAATCAATAAAATGGACAATAGGAAAGGAGGCTCTATATGTTTAATATTTTAGAAAAACGATTTGCTTTAACACGCAAAGGGGCAAAAGATTTTGCCAAAGGCGTATTTTTTACAACTCTACTCAATATAGCGTTAATGCTACCAGCAATTTATATTTTCTTATTTCTTGCAAACTACCTACGCCCTATTTTAAACCCTTCAACTATTATAATCAATGGTTTATGGTACTATATTTTGCTTGGTTTAATATTTATGATAATAATGTGGATTATTGCCCGGTTTCAATATCGAAGCACATTTACTACCGTATATGATGAAAGTGCCAATCGTCGTATTTCGTTGGCTGAAAAGTTGCGTAAACTACCTTTAGCATTTTTTGGAGAGAAAAATCTATCAGACCTTACATCAACTATAATGGATGATAGTACTGAATTGGAACATACTTTTTCACATGCAGTGCCACAACTGTTTGCTTCTATTATTAGTATGGTATTAATTGGAACAGGATTGTTTTTTTACAATTGGCAACTATCTCTAGCTTTGTTTTGGGTAGTTCCTTTAGCAGCAGCTGTACTTCTAATATCTAAGAAATTATTACATAAGGAATTTCAAATTAACTATCAGGACAAAAGAAATGTAAGTGAGCAAATTCAGGAAGGATTGGATACCATACAGGAGATAAAATCCTACAACAGGGAGGATACTTATATGAACGAATTAAACCAAAGTCTTAATATCTATGAAAAACAATTAATAAAAGGAGAATTATTGGCAGGCGGACTTGTAAATTCCTCACAGAGTTTATTAAAACTAGGATTAGTAAGTGTTATTATTGTTGGTGTGCAGCTCCTTTCATCCGGAACAATTAATTTATTTATGTATCTTATATTCTTGGTAATTGCTACAGGAATTTACAATCCAATAAATGAAGTGTTTAATAATTTGGCAGCTTTATTTTACCTAGATATTCGCATTAACAGGATGAACGAGATGGAAGCCTTACCCATTCAACAAGGTAAATCTGATTTTAAACCAAAAAATTATGATATTGTATTTGATAATGTAAGTTTTTCTTACGAAACAGGTAAACATGTTTTGCAAAATGTTTCGTTTACAGCTAAACAAGGAGAAGTAACGGCATTGGTTGGTCCATCAGGGGGTGGGAAAAGTACTTCTGCTAAACTTGCAGCCCGTTTCTGGGATATTCAAAAAGGAAAAATATTATTAGGAACCCAAGATATCAGCCAAATAGAACCAGAAACCTTACTGCAAAATTATTCAGTAGTATTTCAGGATGTAGTGCTATTTAATTCCAGTGTAATAGACAATATTCGTATAGGAAGAAAAGATGCTACCGATGAAGAAATAATCCGTGTATCAAAAATGGCACAATGCGATGAGTTTATAAGCAAAATGCCCAAAGCTTATAATACAGTTATTGGCGAAAATGGCGAAACCCTTTCGGGTGGTGAACGACAACGTATTTCCATAGCTCGTGCCTTGCTAAAAGATGCGCCAATTGTCTTGCTAGACGAAGCCACAGCCTCGCTAGATGTAGAAAACGAAACCAAAATACAGGCAGGTATTTCGGAACTGGTGCGTAACAAAACAGTATTAATTATTGCTCACCGAATGCGAACCGTTGCTAATGCAGATAAAATAGTAGTTCTTAAAAATGGAAAGGTGAAAGAAATAGGAAATCCTGAAACCTTAAAGCAACAAAATGGTGTGTTTGCAAAAATGGTAGAACGGCAAATGGGGAAAGGAAATCTAAAAGAAACACAATTGACAATTTAAATTGATGGTATAAACAGATATAGCATGAAACAAGAATATCGTCACCACCATCACACAAATAATTTGCGAGGCAAAAAATTATTGTGGGTAGCACTATTGAATTTTTCCATCACAATGGTTCAAATTGTGGGTGGATTAATTTCAAACAGCCTTTCGCTACTTTCCGATGCCTTGCATAATTTGGGCGATTCATCAGCAATTTTTATTGCATTTTTGGCAGGAAAAAAGAGCCATAAAGCCCCAGATGAACAACATACTTTTGGATATAAACGTGTGGAAATATTAGCCGCTTTATTTAATGCAGTTGTGCTTATTTCAATTTGTATTTTCTTGTTTCTTGAAGCTTACGAACGCTTAACAGATCCGCAGCCAATAAAAGGTAAAATTATGTTTATTGTCGCAATATTTGGTTTGTTGGCAAACCTGATTTCAGTACTTGTTTTACGCAAAGATAAAAATCACAACCTAAATGTAAAAGCAGCATATCTGCATTTGCTAGGTGACACACTTTCGTCTGTGGCTGTTATACTGGGGGGAATTGCCATTTGGATTTATGGTATATTTTGGATTGACCCACTTATTACCATTCTAGTTGGCATTTACATTATTTATCATACCTGGGGCGTAATAAAACAAACGGTAAACATATTAATGCAAAGTACACCTTCGGATATTAATATTAAAAAGGTAAAACAAAAAGTAGAAACCATTGGCGAAATAGATAATATTCATCATGTGCATGTTTGGAAGCTCGATGATAAACAAACTCATCTTGAAGCCCATATCAACCTAAAAAATAATATTAATATGGTTGAAATGATGGGTATAATAGAACAGGCTGAACATCTGCTTAAAAAACACTTTGATATTAATCATATTACATTACAAATTTGATACGATTGTTGTTCCGGGAATAATGAATTAATAAAAAGCAAATATGTTGACAATTAATAATTTACATGTTGAAGTACAAGATAACGAAGTTTTGAAAAGTGTTAATCTCGAAATTCCAGACGGAGAAGTACATGCCCTTTTTGGGCCAAACGGTTCTGGAAAAAGTGTCTTAATAATGACTATTATGGGCTATCCGGAATATAAAGTAACCGAAGGTTCTATATTAATTGACAATAAAGATATTCTCGAGTTGGACATTAATGAACGCGTTAAGTTGGGTGTCGGTCTTTCTGAACAAAGACCTCCTACCATAAAAGGAGTAAAACTTAAAAATCTATTGGAATTAATTGAACACAAAGATAAAAAAGGACAATTATATGTAAACGACATGATAGAAAAATTTAATATTAGAAAATTTCTAGATAGAAATATTAATGATGGTCTATCTGGTGGCGAAATAAAACAATCGGAGTTGTTTCTATTACTAATTTCAAATCCTAAATTATTAATACTTGATGAACCAGATTCTGGTGTTGATCCTGAAAAATTAAAAAAAATAGGTGGAATGATTAATGAATCACTGAGAGATAAAAGGTTTGAAAAAAGGTTACCATCTAACCACTTGAACCGAAATTCAGGTTTAATAGCCACTCACTCTGCTGCAATATTGGATTATATACATGTAGACAAGGCTCATGTAATGATAAATGGGGAGATAAAATGCTATGGAAATGCTAATATTTTAATGGATCAAATCAAGGAAAATGGATATGAATATTGCATCAATTGCCAACATAAAAACAACATGTAATAATCCTAAATATCAACTAAAATGACAACGATAAAATCATTAAGCAAAACAAATTTCGACACCATATTTTTGGCATTTGAAGAAGCATTCAAAGATTATGAAGTTCAATTAAATAAGGAAGAATTGGGTGATATGTTAAACAGAAGAGGCTTTGTACCAGACTTATCTTTTGGAGCCTTTGACAATGATAAAATAATAGCTTTTACTTTAACCGGTATTGGTTTATACAATGGTATTAATACCGCTTACGATACAGGAACGGGTACTATAAAAGAGTATCGTGGACAGGGGCTTGCATCTGAAATATTTAATTATTCCTTATCTTTTCTTAAAAAGGCAAATATCAGGAATTTTATGCTTGAAGTGTTACAATATAACTCAAAAGCAATATCTGTATATCAAAATCTTGGATTTAAAGTTAGCAGAGAGTTTAATTATTATGTTCAAATAAAAGAAAAGATTAATTTAAATGCAGCGGCACTTGACCTTTCTTATCATATCAGGCAAATTGATTTACCCCCAGATAAATTAATAGCCAATTTTTGGGATTTTACCCCATCATGGCAAAACAGTTTAAATGCCATAAAAAGAAAACCAAATGATTTTAAGATACTTGGAGCTTTTAAGGAACAAGAGTTAATTGGATATTGCATTTTAGAGTCAATTTCAGGAGACATACCACAGATTGCTGTAGATCCACAATATAGAAGGAAGGGAATAGCTTCTCACATGTTAATTGAATTATTACAATACAATCAACATCAATCAATTAAAATAATAAATACACAAACTGATTGTAAATCAATGACAGATTTTCTAAAATCAAAAGAAATTCCATTAACAGGAAAACAATTTGAAATGATTATACACTTATAAAATTAAAATCATGGAAACAAATTACAAAGAATTAGACGAAAAAGTAAACTCATTACTGATGGAGTTTGGAGAAAAAAACCCGGGTATCATAAAAGGGTTCATGCAAATGCATAAAACCATGGATGACGAAGGTGCTTTAAGCCCTAAAATAAAAGAACTGATATCTCTGTCAATAGCAGTTGTAGTCAAGTGTGAAGGATGCGTCGCCCATCATATGAACAAGGCATTGGACTGTGGAGCAAGCCATGCAGAAATTGTTGAAGCTATTGGAGTTTCGGTTTGCATGGGAGGTGGTCCGGCTTTAGTTTATGCTTCAATAGCCGTAAAAGCTTTAAGTGATTTTGAGGGCAAATAATGGTCGTTACTCTGAACTGCGGTAATCTATTGGAAGAAGGAGCTCATGACAAATAAATGTAAAGGTTTGTATAACAAAATGTGACTAGTTCGGAAAAACACGATTGTTACAAACAATTCCATATATAAGAAGATAAATATCATGAAAAACGTAAGTGAAAAATTAGTGTGGGATAAAATAGAATCGTTTAATAACGAAGATAATATAGAAATTGATTTCGAAGATTATAGCTT
Organism: Bacteroidales bacterium; assembly: GCA_016342685.1. GTDB lineage: Bacteria > Bacteroidota > Bacteroidia > Bacteroidales > UBA12077 > UBA12077. The sequence goes on from JAEINU010000011.1 coordinate 83,444, forward strand.
TTCAAAGCTAAAAATAGGGATTAAAGACGATTCCATATCTACCAAAGAGATAAATGAAATAGATATGGACACATTGGCATCGGTCGGCGTTAATATAAACGAAGATTCTGACTCTGGGAAGTACTTGTTATTTGGAGAAAAAAATTATGTTGCTAAGCCCCAATTTGCTGGAGTAGAAATTCTTCCCATTAAAGAAGCACTGGAAACCTATCCTGAAATCATGGAAAAATATTTTTTTAAAGCAATGGAAACAAATAAAAACAGATACACGAAAGCTGTTTCTGAAACCGTCCCGAAAGGATATTTTATTCGGGTTAAAAAAAATGTCAAAATCAAAGAACCCCTTCATGCAGGACTTTTTATGCACGAAGAAATGAGTGCTATGAGCTTACACAATATTGTTGTTTTGGAAGAAGGGGCGCATCTGCATCTGATTACGGGATGTACAGCAAATCATACCTTAAAAGGAGGTTTGCACGTTGTCGTTTCGGAACAATACGTAGGGAAAAATGCCAAATTTATAAATACAATGATTCACAACTGGGGACCCGAATTTATTGTCAGACCCAGTACGGCCACGGTGGTAGAAAAAAACGGGTTTTTTGTAAATAATTATTATTCGATTAAGCCTCCCCGAAACATAAAGATGGATCCGTTTACTCATTTAAAAGGAGAAAATGCAACGGCTAAATACATGAGTATTCTTTTTTGTTTGCCAGACACACATAGCAATATTGGTGGAACAGTATTAATGACCGGTGAAAATTCGGCTGCTGAACTTGTTGCAAGGGCAGTAAACTATGGCGGAACAATTGTACAAACAGGATTGCTGATAGGTGCGGCTAAAAATACACGAGCGCATGTCGATTGTTCTGGTTTGATGCTTAGTGACTCTGGGATAATTGAAGCAATACCTGGCTTGAGAGCCATGCATCCCGATGCACGCATGTCGCACGAGGCTGCTATTGGAAAAATAGATACAGGAGAAGTAAACTACCTGCAATCGAAAGGACTTGACGAGATGCAGGCAATAGCACTTATTATAAGGGGATTTCTTGATATTGGGATTGAAGGGCTATCGCCTGAAATGGAAAAAACAATAAAAGAAATTGCCGAACTGTCAGGACACGGGGAAGAGTGAAATAATGAAAAAAGTTAGCAGTTTACGGTCAATCCTGTTGATCTGGGACTTCAATTTGTTCGGCTGATAACAGATAAAAAGAAGAATTATGTTACAGATTAATCAAATTCAACATTTATTGAGAGAAGATGCTTCTTTCCTGAATTTTTCTACTCCTAAAATATTACCAGATGAAAAAACCGTTACAGATCGGGAAGCAACAGATTGATTCTCGGGCGAAAAACCTTTTGAGGAAGGTGTTAAAATTATTGAAGCCGTTCAATCGGTTTATCTAAATTCAGAAGTAACAATTGTATAACTTAAAAAAATGACAAAATTAATTTTACTGCGACATGGGGAATCTGTATGGAATAAGAAAAATGTATTTACGGGTTGGGTAGATGTTCCGCTATCATCCAATGGAATTATTGAAGCAATAAGAGCAGGTGAGCAATTCGCTGATATAAATTTTGATATTGTCTATACATCGGTTCAGGTAAGGGCTATCGAAACAGCGATGCTTGCCCTTGTACAAAACAAAAGCGGCAAAACTCCTGTAATAATCCATGGATCTGGAGAAATGGCAAGATATACTATAATTCATGATGATGCCATAAAAGAAATCATAATCCCTGTTTACCGCGATTGGCGTTTAAACGAACGTTATTACGGAGAGTTACAAGGAAAAAATAAAGATGACACAGCAAAAACATATGGCGACGAACAGGTACATCAATGGCGCAGGAGTTATGATATTCCCCCTCCTGAAGGCGAAAGCCTGAAAGATACCACAAAACGAACCATCCCGTTTTTTAAAGAATCCATCCTACCTCAACTCAGGAAAGGTAAAAATGTTTTGGTTTCAGCACACGGCAACAGCCTGCGGTCGATTATCATGTATATCGAAAACCTCACAAAAGAAAAAGTATTAGAGTTGGAAATACCTACAGGAGTGCCCCTGTTTTATGAATATGAAGATAATCAACTCATAAAAATAATTACAAATCAGTGTTAAAATATATAAAAATGAATAAATCAATAAAAGTAGGATTCGGAGAAATACACAATTTACTTTATAAAAGCTATCTGCCCAATATTATAAATGCAGCTGTAGAAGTTTCAGTACTTGAAACCCTATCAGATGGAGCAATGTCGTTTGCCGAATTATCACAAAAAATAGATACAGATATTCGAATTACCGAATCATTATTAGAAGTACTCTTAAGTATCAATTTTGTACAGTATCAGGATGGGAAATACAGCCTAACAGCACAATCAAAAGAATATTTAACTCAAAGTTCGAACATTAACCAACTAAAAGCACTAAAAGGATTTGTTGTAAACGAAGGCCCGTTCTGCAAATTAACTCAAGCTTTAAAAGGAGATATTCCAAAGTTTGAGCAAAATATGTGGAGTAGCGAAGAATCTATAAAGGATATAGAGCAAGGTTCTAAAGCAGGGGCAATACAAAATGTTATAACCTTTGTTAAAGAAATTCCTGAATTTAAAAATGCTGTGAAAATGTGTGATTTCGCTGGTAATTCTGGCTATTATTCATTTTCTTTTCTAAACGAAAATAAAAATTTATATGCTTCTGTTTATGATTTGAAAGAAGTTTGTGAAATTGCCCGAAATATTAAAAAAAACGAACCTGCTTTTAATCGAATCTCCTACCACGATTTTGATTTATCGAAAGAAGAATATTGGGGTAATAATTATGATTTCTTCTTTAGTTCTCACTATTTATATAAATATGTAGAAACTGAAAAATTATTAGTAGGTATATTAAAACAGATTAACAAATCAATGAGAATTGGTGGTTTATTTGTTTCGAATCATATGTCGGGAGATTTTAATGCAGAAACACAAACAACAATTTCTATTATTGAATTAATGACCAGAGCCATGGGATTTTCTGGTCATTGTATTCCCAAAGAAATGTTCAAACAGGCATTAAGCAAAGCGGGCTTTGGTAAATTCCATTTGAAAGAACCTGATTTTACATTAGATTATCCTACTTTACTTCTTGCAGCTATTAAAATTGAAGAAGCCTAATAATAACAAAGAGAAAAGATTAAACCATTGCATTTTTTTAAGATGCTATTTTTAAGTACCCTATTCTGTTAACTCATGAAATTGATTGTAAGAAATATAACAATAAAGTTCGTTACCCTATTTATGATAGGGGTAATGGGACTACTTATTGCCAATAGGGCAATTTTCTTGCACGTCCATAAACTAAATGATGGAACAATTATTGAACATGCACACCCTTACGACAAATCAAACGATTCGAAACCCTATAAATCTCATCATCATTCTAATGCTGAATTTTTATTCTTTCAAAACTTAGATGTTCTCTTTCTTATAGCTTTTCTAACTCTTGCGCTGATTACACCTATAAAAAAAGGGGAAGTTTCATTTAAATTAATATCAGAGCATACATTAATCTGTATAATTCTTCATAAAGGCAGAGCACCCCCTATTTCATAATATCAATTTTCACATTACAATTTTTTTGATTCTTGTCATCTGGCATTATTTATTGCTAGAACCATTTAATGCTAAAAAATATTTTAACAATCAATAAAAACATGATATTATGAACAGAATATATATAATCCTGACACTATTTTTATTGTCAGTAACACAAATTATTTTTGCGCAAAAAATTAAAACTGATGCAAATATAGTAGGACACGTTGTTAGTAATGGAGAACACATTCCTTTTGCAACTGTAAGTGTTAAGGGGACAACTGTTGGAATTTCAACTGACGAAACAGGGCATTATCAATTGATTAATCTGCCGGAAGGCAACCATATAATTATTGCACAATCATTAGGTTATAAACCTCAAAAGAAAGAAATCATAAGCAAAGCTGGTGAAACCAAAGAGTTGAATTTTGAATTAGAGCAGGATGTTTTGGGTCTCGAAGAGGTTGTAATTACAGGTGACAGAAATGCAACAAACAGAATAGGATCTTCAACTATTGTAAATACAATTACACCTAAGTTATTTGCGACAACACAATCAGTTACTTTAAGCGAAGGATTGAATTTTTGCCCAGGTTTACGAATGGAAAATAATTGCCAAAATTGTGGGTTTTCTCAAATTAGAATGAACGGAATGGAAGGTCCGTATTCTCAAATATTAATTAATAGCCGTCCTATTTTTAGTGGATTAGCAGGTGTATATGGATTAGAATTAATTCCATCTAGTATGATAGAACGTGTAGAAGTTGTTCGTGGTGGTGGTTCTGCATTGTATGGCAGTAATGCCATTGCAGGGACAATAAACCTTATCCTTAAAGACCCCATAAACAACTCTTATGAATTTGGTGTAAATACCGGGCTTATAGGTGTAGGGCTAGATAATTCGGGCAATCCTGCGCAAGATTACTCTGTTAATTTTAATACATCTTTAGTTTCAGCTGACCATAAAACAGGAATGGCTCTTTATGGGTTTTATCGCGACAGAGAACCATTTGATGCTAACAATGACGATTTCTCCGAAATAGCTTTGTTAAAGAACACCACCATAGGAACTCGTTTATACCATCGCTTCGGAGCAAGAAGTAAATTGACTGCTGATTTCTTTAATATAAAAGAAGACAGACGTGGTGGAGATAAATTTGATTATTCTGTTCACGAAGCAAATATTGCCGAAGCATTAAAACATAACCTTACAACAGGAGCATTGACTTATGAACATTTTTTTAGGGAAAACGATTTGTTTTCCATTTATATTTCAGGACAAAGAGTAAACAGAGACTCATACTACGGTGCCAAAAAATCATTAAGCGATTATGGAAATACCAAAGACTTTTCATATACAATAGGGACTCAATACAATGCAAAATTCGGGATTTCAAATTTGGTAATTGGTATTGAAAACGGTGGAGCATGGCTAAAAGATAAAAAGCTGGGATGTGCCGATATTGATAATGCTATAATTGTTAACGATACAATTATAAGTGTTCCGCATACCGATAATATTACAGTAGCCAATCAAACTACTAATACTAGCGGATTATTTGCTCAGTACGAAATTAACTGGAATAAACTTAAAGTTTCTGTGGGGGCACGCTTCGACCATTATAATGTTGAAGATAAAGAAAATTCTGGCTCTGATAAATCAGGTAATGTGTTAAGCCCAAGGCTAACTTTTAAATATGATATAAAAAAGTATTTGCAAGCGAGGGTGAGTTACTCACAAGGATATCGTGCCCCACAATTATTTGACGAAGATTTGCATATCGCAATTTCTGGTTCGAGAAAAATAATACATAAAAATAGTACTGATTTAAAACAGGAAATAAGCCATAGTTACATGGCATCACTCGATTTTAACAAAAAATTAGGTGACGTTCATATTGGGCTATTGCTTGAAGGATTTTACACTCAATTGAATGATGCTTTTGCAAATGAATATAGCGAGCCTGACGAAAACGGAACAGTTATCTATACACGAGTTAATACAGATGAAGGAGCAAAAGTACAAGGTGTAAATATTGAATTAAATGTAGTTCCAACTAATAAATTTTCAGTAAAAGCAGGATTTACTTTACAAAACAGTAAATACGAACAAGCACAAGAGTTTAATGAAAAGAAATTTTTTAGAACCCCAGAAGACTATGGATACCTAACATTAGATTGGCAAGTATCAAAAAGATGGGGAATTTCGTCAACAAGTAATTATACTGGTAAAATGTTTGTTCCCTATTTTGGTTTACAAATACCCAATCCTGATGACGGTAAATTGAGTGAAACAGAGAGTTTTTTTGATTTGGGTTTAAAAGTACGATATAACATTAAATTGAATGGGGCTACTTTGCAATTATTTACGGGAGCAAAAAACATATTCAATTCGTATCAAAGTGATTTTGATACTGGAGTTGACCGTGATCCTGGATATGTTTATGGACCAATGAACCCTAGAACAATTTATTTTGGATTGAAGATTGGTAATTTTCTGAAGTAATTAAAGAATGATTTCTGAATAAAATGAAACACTGTTCGTTTTTGAATACTAATAATTTAAAATAAGTATAATATGAAAATACAAAAAATCAACAATTGGTTCGAAAAAAGAGCCACAGGAATCATCAAACAGAGATGGTTAATTATTGCCCTGTTTATTGCAGTTGTAGCAATTAGTTTTAACGGGCTAAGGAGTTTAACTTTAGAATCATCGTGGGAGAGTTTTTTCTTAGAAGATGATCCTGTATTAGTAAAATCGGAAGAGTTTAAAGAAATTTTTGGGAATGATAATTTTATTGCTGTACTTACCGAATGTGACAATTCTTTTTCAAAGGAATCGTTAGAACTTATTAGAGAACTTTCTAATGAACTATTGGATAGTATATCATATGCCGAAAAAATAACATCTCTTACTGATATTGAGTTTATGACTGGTACAGAATATGGGATGCAAATAGAACAAATTGTTCCCGATATAATTCCATCAGACAAACAATCATTAGAAAAAATTAGAGATAAAGCATACAGCAAACCAAAAGTTGCAGAACGACTTATATCTAAAGATGGAAAATTAACATGGATTGTTCTTAAGCTTCGTACGTTCCCCGAAAAAGAAGTTTGGGAAAAGGAATCAAACTCAATAACTCCTGAGATGTTAACAGGTGTGGAGGTAGAAACAATAATCAGTAAAGAAAAATACAAAGAAATTTCACCGAGGGCTACAGGAATGCCTTATCTCACCTACAAGAAACAGAGCTATTTTGGAAAAGAATCGGGTAAAGTAATGGGACTAGCTTTACTACTTGCGATAATTGTTTTAATTTTTGCAACCAAATCAGTTAGAGGCGTTATTGTACCTCTAGTTACATCAATAAGTTCTATTGCCATTGTTTATGGTTTTGCGGGCTATATCGGTTATAAGATTGATAGTGGAATGTTCACTATGCCCATTTTACTTTCGTTAGCCATTGCTATTGCTTATAACATACATATTTTTACTTTTTTCAAGCGAAATTTCTTTACTCATGGCAAACGAAAAAAAGCGATAATAGAAGCCGTAAGTGAGATGGGATGGCCAATTCTGTTTTCAGCATTTACAACCATGGGAGCTTTACTTACGTTTTTAATTATACCCATGAGACCGCTTAGGTTTGTAGGGTTTGCAACTGCAAGTTGCGTACTTCTCACTTTTGCTATTGTACTCCTATTAATGCCTGTATTATTGAGTTTTGGAAAAGACCGCGAACCGCATCCTGCATTTAAAGAAAAAGGTGGTCGCTGGTTAGATTTAAAACTAGGAAAGTTGGGTGATTTTGTTTTAGCATATCCCAAATCTATTATTATTTCTTCAGCTGTTATTATAGGGATTTTAATTGTTGGGATAACAAAAGTAGAATCTGCTTTTGATATTGAAAAAACGATGGGACGTAATATTCCTTATGTAGATAATTTGCTTAATATTAGTGAATCAGAATTAGGTTCTCTTTATTCTTACGATTTGTTAATAGAGTTTAATGATGATGGAGCAGCTAAAAAACCTCAAAACCTCAAAAAATTAGAAGAAGTTGGAGTTTATGCAGAAGCATTCCCCCTCACTAAAAGAACCACATCTGTACTTAATATTATTAAAGACCTAAACCAAACATTAAATGAAAATAACGAAGCTTTTTACTGTGTCCCCGCTAAAGAAAATCAGGTAGCCCAGATGCTTCTACTTTACGAGAATTCCGGTGGAACGGAATCTGAATATTGGATGGATTATGACTATAGAAGGTTGAGGCTAATGGTTGAACTTAGCACCTATAATTCGGGCGAAGCCGAAAGAGAATTAGCCAATATTCAGAAAATGGCAAGCGACTTATATCCTAATGCTCAGGTAACAGTAGTAGGTAATCTGCCACAATTTACAAGCATGATGCAATATGTTGTAAAAGGTCAGGTCCAGTCGTTTGGGTTTGCTTTAATAGTTATTATGTTTCTTTTAATGATTGTTTTTGGAAGTATTCGTACGGGTCTGGTTGGTTTAATTCCAAATATTGCGCCAGCAATTGCAGTTGGTGGTGTTATGGGGTGGTTGAGTATTCCCTTAGATATGATGACGGCTACCATTATTCCTATGATTCTTGGTTTAGCAGTAGATGACACCATACATTTTATCAATCATGGACAGTTAGAATTTAATAGATCTAAGAGTTATAATAAATCTATTATGAAAACTTTTAAAACTGTTGGAGTTGCTCTTGTGCTTTCTACTATTGTTATTTCGGCTAACTTCTTGGTATATACAACATCTACAGCTAATCAGTTTATAAACCTCGGAGTGCTTGCTGTTATTGGAATGTCTGCAGCATTAATTGCTGATTTATTTATTACTCCAATTTTATTTAAGTGGTTTAAGATATTTGGGAAAGATGAGCTTATTAATAGATAATTAATTGTGGATAATTGATGGTTAAAATATCTTAAAAACTATCAATTATCCTTTTTCAAATTTTAACTAAATAAAGAATAAGATGTTTGATTTAGATTTTACAATAAAAAATGCTTGGTTATTAAGTTTTATATTTTTATTGGTTTCATATCTGCCTATATTTTTTGGAGGAAAAGGAGCAAAACGCTTAGTGGATTTTTCTTGGATGAATAAACGGGGTAAACGATTGTCGATTTTAATTATGGTGCTTTTTATATTTATGGTTGTTGTTCCTGTTTTTTTTGAGATAACAAATAAGCCAGAACTGCTTATATTAGGTTTTACCTTTTTTACTATTGGCTGTATTTTTATTTTAATCAGCTACCTAAATTATTTCACCACACCTTTGGGGAAATTAATTACAAAAGGAATGTATCGTATTTCTCGAAATCCTATTTATGTATTCTCATCAATTACTCTTGTTGGAATTGCCATTTTAAGCGAATCATTTTTATTCGGATTATTGTTACTCTTATATTTAATGATTCAACACCCTGTTATAAAAGAAGAAGAACGATTTTGCGAAGAGAATTTTGGAAAGGAATATCAAAAATATAAAAAAGGAACAAGACAATACCTGTGAAAAAACTCATTGTAAAACTAGGTTAAGTGGGATTTTATTCAACTTAGCTGATACTAAAAAAGGTTCGATTAATACTGAAGTTTATGATTAAAGTTATATTTGAAATACTGATAGTTTGTGCAGAAAATGCTTTTTTGCAAGTTGGTGTTTTTGTTGGGGCTGTACTCTTGCTCTTTGGGTTAATAAATTATAAACGTCAAGGGAAATTTGTGCAATCGCTAGAGAATTCCAAAAGGTGGCAGCCTGTATTTGGTTCTTTATTAGGATTGTCGCCCGGTTGTGGAGGAGCTATTTTTGTAATGCCACTCTACTTAAAAGGTACAGTTACCTTTGGTACGGTAGTCGCTACATTGATTGCTACCATGGGCGATTCAGCTTTCGTACTCATCTCAACTTTCCCAAAGAAATATTTGCTGGTATCCTTAATAAGTATAATCGTGGCAATAATAACAGGCTATGTTGTTGATAAATTAAATATCGATAAGAAATTCACACATAGAAAAAAGGTCTTACTAAACAAGTTGGAAAAGAAAAAAATTCAACATGAAACTTTGGAAAAAGGACTTATAACAAAAGGTTATCATCAGAATTGCATGTATCATATCGGACATAAAGAAGGTGATAATATTGATATTCTTTTGCATCATCACCAAAAACAAGAATCTAAATGGGCACACACATTTACCCATAAATATGCTTATAAAGTTTTTTGGGTCCTTGCAAGTATTGGATTAATACTAGGTATGTTATTGCTTTTTCAGATTAATGTAAATACAAGCCTGAAAATTCCTCATTTGGGGTTCATTATTGGTATTGCTGGAACACTGTTTTCGGCAGTATATATGATTATCAATAAAAAGCTTGTAAAAAATGATACGCACGAAGAAGAGGAAAGTAAGATATTCTCATTGAAAGAAACCTTGATACACAGTGCAGAAGATACCGCTTTTGTAAATACATGGGTGTTTGTTGCTTATATAATCTATGAAATAGCAGTTTATACTGTTGGTGGAGAACCAGTTGTTCGCGAATGGATGACTTCTGCTGGTGTTATTTCAGTAATAATAGGTGCAGCAATAGGTTTAATCCCCGGATGTGGACCTCAAATAATTTTTGTATCCCTTTATTCGCAGGGCATGTTACCTTTTGCTGCTTTACTCGCAAATGCCCTTTCGCAAGATGGCGATGCCTTATTTCCATTGCTTGCAATTGATAAAAAATCATCTTTAATCGCAACAATCATAACAACGATCCCTGCTTTGTTAGTTGGGCTTGCTGTTTATTATTTATTTAATGGATAAAAAATATGCAGAAAATTCTTATAACATATTATTCAGAATCTGGTTCTACCGAAGAAATTGCTAAAATAATACTTAATACAATAACAAATTATGATGTGGATTTATTAGAAGTTGGTAAAGTTCAGCACCTAAATTATGACGGAATTTTTATTGGTACACCAAATATATACGGTAAACCAGCTCCAGAAATCATTAAATTTTTAAAAAAGAATAATGATAGACTTGCGACTAAATCCATTCATCTTTTTTTTACCTGTATGGCTTGTTATTTAGATAATGAAATGAAAAACTACCAACTTGAAATATTTACAGACAGTAATATCGCAAAAAATATCAATGTTTTGGAGAGAATGAATTCGTGGGAAAAGAGTCATGCTGTATCCACATATCTGAGTAATTTAAATATAATAGCACCTAAACTAACCATAGCATCAATCGCTTTTTTCAAAGGCCGTTTAAGGTTTCGTAGTTTAAGTTTTATCAATAGTTTAATAATGCGAATGATTTGTTTAATAAACAGAAACGTTGAACAAGGAGATTTTTACAAACCACAGGATGTTGAAACATGGACAAAACAAATCGATTTTTTTTGCCGAATTATTAATAGGAACAATATTACAAAATAATAAATATTAACAATAAATATATAGAATTATGAAACATTTAAAATTTAGAATTATGATATTTTTAACCCTATTTGCAGCAATTGGAGCATCTGCACAAACTCAAAGCGGTCGAGATATTATGCAAAACGTAAAAGACCGTCCCGATGGCGATACCCGTTATTCAGAAATGACGATGAAACTGATAAATAAACGAAACAGGGTTCGGGAACGAAAAGTAAAATCTTACTCAATGGATATTGGAAAAGATAAGAAAACAATTATGTTTTTTCAGTATCCGGGTGATGTAAAAGGAACTGGTTTTTTAACATGGGATTATAACGAAATTGGTAAAGACGATGATAAATGGTTGTATTTGCCAGCCATGAAAAAAACTAGACGTATTAGTGGTTCTTCAGCTAAGAAAGATTATTTTATGGGAACTGATTTTACTTACGATGATATGGGTAGCCGCAGTGTAGACGAAGATATTCATAAACTTATTAAGGAAGAAACTATTGAAGGACACAAATGTTGGATCGTGGAATCTACATCAAAAGACAAACAAGATATCTTCTCGAAGAAAATTACATGGATAAGACAAGATTGTTTAATTGCGCTAAAGGTTGAATATCATGATAAACTTGGAAAATTGCATAGGAAACTATTGCTATCTGACATTAAAAAAGTAGATGGTTTTTGGCAAGCACATAAGTTACACATGAGCAATGTTCAAACTATGCATCAAACAGAGATTACAATCGCCAATCCTAAATTTAATATCGATGTAAATGAAGAATCCTTTACGGTTTCAAATTTGGAAAGAGGAGATATTTAAGTTTATTATATCGTGGCGTGAATAAAGTAATATGAGATATTGATTTTGCATTATTAATACATGATAAGTTGAAGAATAGAAAATATATACTTTTTAAAGTTTTTGTCTTAGTGTTTGTTTTTATCAGCCCAATGCTGATAAAAACAACACACTTCTTATACGTTCATCATGAGCATTTTTCAATTCCCCGTTCAAACACATTGGTGTATTCTGAATATCATTCTAAATGCCCAATATGTGCTTATGAGACGGTAGATGAGATTGAAATTCATATGTCATTTACTCTCGGCAAGCCCGAATTCACATTCAGTTTATTCCTTATTTATGATTTTGTAATTGCCTATATTCATCCATTATATACTTTTAATCTGCGTGCACCACCTGTCGTAATATTTTTAAAGAAATAGAAAAATATTATTAACAGGTTGGTGATAAAACCCCAACCATAAAAATTTAAATTAATGAAATTAAAATATTTATGGTCTTTCATTATTGTATTTATAATGATTAACCAAGTCGGTTTTGCTCAAAACAGTATAAAAGGTAAAATAACCAACAAAACCAATAATCAGCCCTTGCCCTCTGCCAATGTTTATTTGCCAGAGCAACATAAAGGCACCCTAACTGATAATAATGGCATTTACAATATGAATCATTTGCCAAAAGGAAAGATTAAAATTCAGTTTTCCTATGTAGGTTATAAAACTATTATAAAAACATTATTAATTGAAGATTCCGAAATCATTCTTAATATTGAAATGGAATCAGCGGTATTACAAGCCGAAGAAGTAGTGGTTTCTGGTGGATCATATACTACTCAGCATCAAAATGCAATAAAAATTGAAATATTAAAAAGCAAAGATATAGCAGAAATTGGAACACCATCATTTACCGAAGCTATTGCTAATGTCCCAGGTGTTGATATGATATCAAAGGGCGTAGGAGTTGCAAAACCAGTAATTCGTGGTTTATCAATGACCAATATATTAATGCTGAATAATGGCGTAAAACTGGAGAATTTTCAGTTTTCAGAAAATCATCCCTTTCTTATTGATGAATTTGGAATTGATAGAATTGAGATTATAAAAGGACCAGCCTCCTTACTTTACGGCTCCGATGCTGTGGGTGGAGTCATAAATGTGTTAAAAGAAAAACCCGCCCCTATTGGAAAAATAATTGGCGATTTTAATACACAATACCATTCTAATACACAAGGCATAGTAAGTAATTTAGGCATTAAAGGCAGCTCCGAAAACTTTTTTTGGGGCTTACGTGGCGGACTAAAAAGCCATGCCGATTATCGTGACGGAAACGAAGATTATGTGCCTAATACTCGATTTAATGAAAAAAGTTTTAAAGCCAACGTAGGCCTGATAAAATCTTTTGGACTGTTCCGATTATACTACGATTATAATCAACCCGATTTAGGAATGTGTGTAGGAGATGCCATTGCATTGACAACTGAGAATGGAAGAGAAAATAAAATTTGGTATCAAGATTTAACCAATCACCTTATTTCAACCAAAAACACATTGTTCTTTGGGAAATATAAAATAGATATGAATGCTGCTTATCAAATGAATAACAGGCGGTTGCAAACCGACAATAATAAACCGTTTTTCGAAATGGTAGATATGGATATGAATACCTTTTCATATGAAATAAAGACCTATTTACCATCAAGAATTAATTCAGAATATATTATTGGATTGCAGGGAGCCAATAAAACCAATCGGAATCATGACGCTCCAAGCCATGTATTGCCCGATGCCGACGTAAACGATTTATCAGTTTTTGGATTAGTACAACACACTTTTTTCGAAAAACTAAAAATGCAAGCTGGTATTAGATACGATTTTCGCACAATTTCTACAGTTGCCGAAACAAATAAAGAAGCAATAGATAATGATTATGGAAACATAAGTGCTTCCGTAGGAGCCACATACGAGTTAAATAAACATATTTTATTGCGTGCCAATTTAGCATCGGCACATCGGACTCCAAATATTGCAGAACTAACTCAAAATGGAATGCATGGTTCACGATATGAACAAGGAAATGCCGATTTAAAATCTCAACGCAGTTACGAAGCTGATTTAAGTGCTCATTTTCACTCAAAATATATAATGGTCGATCTGGCTGGCTTTTATCATAGCATAAATAATTACATATTTATAGCCCCAACTAACGATACCATTGCTGGTGGCGATAAAATTTACAGATATTCGCAAACCAATGCTGAAATATATGGAAGTGAACTTAGTTTAAATATTCTGCCAGTAGATTGGATAAATATTAAAACCACCTATGCTTACTTGCTTGGAAAACAAGATGACGGAAGTAATCTGCCATTTATTCCCCAAAACAAATTGCGCTTAGAACTTAAATTTCAAAAACAAAAAATAGCATTTATGAAAAATCCATTCGTAAAATTGGGGGGCTTATACGCCGCAAAGCAAAACAAACCTGCAATGTTCGAAACCGAATCAGACAGCTACTTTCTATTAAATGCAGGAATTGGAGCAAACTTTAAATGGGCAAATCAATTGCTTGCCATTTCTATTCAGGCAAACAACTTATTAAACGAAACTTATATTGACCATTTATCTACCCTTAAAGGCATGGGATATTACAATATAGGCCGAAATATTAGCATAAACATAAGAATTCCATTTGGGATAAAATAAAGAGTAATAATATGGTTCTGTCGTGCAAAACACGGCGGAACCTTTAAATATGAGATATGAAAACAAATAAAATTATAGGAATGGTTTTACTTATAATCATTGGTTTACCATTTGTAACAAGAGCACAGGAATTAAGCCAAATGAAACTTAATGGTTTCTTAGATACCTACCATGCTGTGCAAAGCAAAAGTCCAAATAATTTTATGAGTTCACGCACACGCCTGCGTACAGAACTGGATATGAAAAAAGGAAAGTCATATATGTTTGCATCTTTTAATGCTACTTATAACAGTATTCTGCCAGAACAAACTAAGATTGAACTAAGAGAAGCTTTTTTCGAATATACTACCAAAAACTGGGATTTTAAAGCTGGACGACAGATTGTTATTTGGGGAATTTCTGATGGGATGCGAATTACCGACGTGGTATCACCAATGGATATGACCGAATTTTTAGCTCGCGATTACGATGATATACGGATACCAGTAAATGCAATGAGAGTTAGATATCTAACTCAAAATATGCGAGCGGAATTGATTTTCATTCCTGTTTCATCATTTTTTATTGTACCATATCAACCAGAAAACCCATGGTCGGTTTTTCCTTCAAATACAGGAACTTATTTTGATGTGAACATGAATAATACTCCAGAAAAGACTTTAAATAATAGCGAGTACGGCGGTCGAATATCTTTCTTTTTATCGGGTATTGATTTTAGTATATCGGCACTTCATACATGGAACAAAATGCCTGTTTTTAAAAATCAATTATCAACAAATAGCGATACTGTATTTGTTGATGCACTGCACACTAGAATGGATATGCTTGGAGCGGATTTTTCAATGCCGATAGGACAATTTGTAATTCGGGGAGAAGTTGCAGAATATTTTGGAGAGATCCAATCGCTTAATATGCAGGCAAACAGTAACACTTCTTTAAAACGAAATACCACAAATTTTCTGTTAGGAGTAGATTGGTATCCTGGTAATGATTGGACTTTTACCACCCAATATTCGCATAAACTAATCCCTGATTATATTGACATAATAGAAACAAAAGAAAATACAGCATTAGCCACTCTGGGTATAACGAAGAAAATTTTACGTAGCACTTTGAACTTATCTACTTTCACTTATTTAGATATTACAAACAATGGTTTTTTTAACCGTACAAGTGCCGATTACTCCTTAACTGACGAAATTCATGTTATGTTGGGCTATGATTGGTTTTATGGCGATAAAGGAATGTTTGGTTTGTATGAAAATAATTCGGAGGTTTGGTTTAAGGCGAAGTATAGTTTTTAAGTTTGGTAAAGTCTTTAATAGAAACTAGAGTAATTGCATAACTTATTTTCCTAGGAGTAAATGAAATGCATTCTATTACATATAATTCAATATACTTGACTCACACAGTCTATATATAGATTTAAAAAATATTGCAGTATGATTCAATACTATACAATGTTTGTCAAGTAGTGTTCCAGTTATTCAATTACTGATATCTGATCTTGTTAAAGAAAAGTTTACTTTAAAACGAGATGAAAGCTACTAGGTTAAGAAGAGTAATTTATGACTAAATTGATTTGTCACAATTTGCTAAAGTTTAATTGTACTTAAATATCCGTTTCTATCTTTAATTATTCTTTATTTGCTTCTCAAAAAGCAAATGCGAAGTTCTATCCAAAATTTTATTTTCCATTGCGAATTTGAAAAAGGTCTAAGTAAATCTACTTTAAAAGCTTACAAAATTGATTTGGAACAATTTTATTCATTTATTATTAATGAATATGATAATTTGAGTATTAACCAGATAAATAAACACCAAATTAAAGCATATATCCAGAATATTTCAACCCAAAAAGCAAAAACAACTAAAAGAAAACTAGCGACATTGAAAGCAATGTTTAATTTTTTAGAATTTGAAGAAGAGTTAGAAATAAATCCATTTCGCAAAATAAAAATCAACATAAAAGAACCTCAAACGTTGCCTGTAGTTCTAACATTAGATGAGGTTGGGTCTGTTCTAAAAATGGTCTATAATAAAATGTATGAAATTAAAAACCTGGATTCCATGTATTATAAACAAACTGTTAGAGATATTGCAATTATTGAATTGCTATTTGCAACAGGAATAAGAGTTTCTGAATTATGTAATTTAATGTTTATTGATGTCTGTAGTGAATTTACATCCATTATCGTTAACGGAAAAGGAAATAAACAACGGGTTATTGGAATTAGCAATAATGATACTAAAAACATATTAAAAAAGTATTATGGATTATTTCAAGATCAAATTCATAACACTGGCTATTTTTTTATAAATAGAATAGGTAAAAGACTATCAGAACAATCTGTTAGGTTTGCAATTGACAAGTATTGTAAAGAATTAAAGTTTAATAAGAAAGTGACGCCCCATGTCTTTCGTCATTCTTTTGCTACATTGCTTCTTGAGGAAGATGTTGATATTAGATATATTCAGAGTTTATTGGGTCATAGCTCAATAAACGTCACTCAAATTTATACACATGTTAGCTCAAAAAAACAAAAGGATATAATCTTAAATAAACACCCAAGAAAACATATTCATATTTAGTTCTCGAATAAAGGATAACTATTTATTATAAGTTATATGATAAATCGATTAGATGAAAGAAAATATTTAAGAGATATTTTTG
>JAEINU010000016.1 GCA_016342685.1 Bacteroidales bacterium
GTTACCTTCGTTTTGGTTCAACGGTTTGACAAAGTGGAGTAGTGGAAACCCGCACTCTTCCTAAGCCGGGACCGTTACAAATAATGCACTCAAACAAAATTCTAACAACTTCATCTCATTTTGACAATATTGTAAATCAAGCATCATAATTATCATTCTGAAACTGAATCTCTTTTTAGTATTTTAAGTAAATTTTAATCGTAGCAGTTTTATAGAATAGTAATGGAGATTGGTTTGGAAGCATTGACAGTAAAAACATTTTCCCCACCCGCTTTGCAGCCTCTGGCTGCATATGTAATTTACCTAACTCTTGTTTAAACACTTTTGCTACACTACGTTTCGCAAAAAAGTTTAAGGTTTGCTTTTTATTTCTTTTTCGTCCTCTGTGGATACAATGTTTTGATTAAAAGAATTATAAGGGAAAAATTCAGGAAAACTACTATACAAGAATTCATCTTTTAGTTCATGATGAGCTACAGATGGAAATAAACTTTTATCTAATGGTATTAAGGCATTAGGATTATGAAATATTGAGACTCCTTCTGACCATAATTCTTTAGAGTCTTCATCTACTTGATATTGAAACATATTAGGCACAGATGCATTGTCGTCAAAATTATGGCATGCCCCCATTCTTATTATTGTTGATTTAGAAGAACCAAGTCCTGCCTGTTTCCCCATTCTATTAAATTTACCAATAGTAGCTGTTGATGAAAACAACACTGCACTAATATTTTCGGAGTTAGGCTGAAAGAAGAAACCTGCAGGTATTCTTGCCCCACTCTCTTTTACAAATTCCTTTATTTTAACAGGAATAATAATTAATTCCCCATTTTTATCATAACTATGAGTATACTTATAACCATATAAATAATCACTCAAAGCTGTAAACGACCACGTCATTGAAAAATCTTCATGAAAATCTGCAATTGCTATTAAAAAAGGTTTTCCTTTAACATGATCTAGTTTCCAATATTCTTTTTTCAATTTATCAAATAAAGCGCTGCCAAACATAAGTGGCATTTTGTTTTTAAGCTTTTCCTCAATTTCTTCCATTGATTTTAATGGTAATTCATCTATTGCTTTATTATTTTTTCTCGCAACAATTACTGCTTCAATTGCAACTTCAGTTCCCAATTTCTCAATCATAAAATCAGGTGAATGAGAATTACGTTTAAAAGAAAACAACTCTTCTCGACAAAGACAGAAAAGATAAAGTTCCCATATTCTAGAGTCAAAACCATTATTCGATTGAAATTGCTCTATAAAGTTCCCGTCAATGTCTTTATAATGATAGGAAATTTCTTTAATAACTTCTTTTGCACCCTTTAGTCCTTCACTTTCCTTTAAAAGTTTAAAATGTTGACTTATTTGACTTTTTTTAGCTTTAATTTCAAATAGGTCAAAGTATTCTGATTCATCATTATGCATTACAATAGAGTCACTATTCATTTGTTCATCAATCCACCGTCTTGCTTTTTCAATTGTAGGAATACTTGTTTCCATATTTCCTGCTCGATACTGTTTTGATTTATCACGAGAAAGGATTGCTACATTAAAGTCATTATCAGTATAATCCAAACTGATAAATCCTATCAAACTTTTATTACCATTACTATAAAATTCGAGTTCTCTTGAAAAGTATCTTACAAAGGGATTTCTTGTGAAAAGCAGATAGATATTGAATAAATTTCTATTAATTGATATAACATTCTTCATATTCTATGTTTCAATGGATTTTAATGTTTATTCAATTTTACAAAAACAACCAAGCTAAATGGTTACAGAGTCCATCTAGATCTGAAAATATTGTGGCTTGATTTACACCCATTTTATTTAATATTAATCTAAAATCAGTATTTAAAGATTTTGGAATTATCAATTTACGTAGTTGTCCATTATAAGTTCTGTTTCTTTCTAAAGGAATGAAATTCTTTTTTGTTTTGTCACTAAGCATATGAACAGTAAACCAACCTGATTGACTTGATATTCTTTTATTAATGTGATTTGGATCAAATACTTTTGTTTTCTTGATCTCAAACGGATCTTTATCAAGATCGAATACAATGTCTTCATCATCAACATCAAATATCCACACTACAGAATAATCATTATCATCAGATTCTTTGGAAATTGCAAACCATAGTGCTATTAGCGGGTTTTCCGTCCAATCAAGAAGTCTGGTTGGTAATCCAAAGTGTTGTGCATAAGCTAAAAAATCCCATTCATTGTCAGGTTCAAATCCTAAATAGGGTTGACATCTTTTAACAAATTCATCAATGAGCTTTGCTTCAATTTCTAAAATTTCTGGAACTGTTTTTTTATAACGACTTATCTTAGGAAGTAGTGGCTTATCACAATTTTGACCTCTATATAAAGTAATTCCGTTGTATTTATTTGAAAGGTCGTATTTTGTATCATCCTCAATCAATGAAATTAAATGAGAAAAATCTTTTATTTTTATAGTATCATACATTTTTACTTAATTGTTTGTTTATATATTAATCTGAATATGTTTTCCCTTTCAGTTCTATAAATTAAGTATAATTTCAAGTGTTTCCATAAACTATAACAAAGAGTTATATCTTAATAATTAATTCCAAAGTACGTGACACATAAATTCTAAGCTCTTCATCATTTATTATGTCACCCCAAGGATTAGTTGGATCACTATGATGAAAACTTTTAGAATAATCATTTATTTCAATTAAATCATTTAAGATTGGTTTTAATCTTGATAATGGTTCTGATTCCACTGAATTTCTCGTTTTACCAATCACATCTCCTAACCATTCAGATGGTAAAACATCAGTGAAAAACTTAATTCTAATAACACCTTCAATTATTGGACGTATGCATCTAATCACTTCTCTCTTTTCAAGCTCTGAACTCACACCATTATCAATGTAGTTTTTTAAAACTGAAATATCTTTAAATATACCAGATAGAGTTTCCGCATCAATATCATGTTCCCTAATCAAACTTGATGCTGGTGAATTAATAATCTTAAGACTTTTTGTTTCTGCTTGTTTTAATCTGTTTTTAATATCTCTTGCAAAGTAAATATCATGAGTTAAAACAATTAACTGTTTTGCTTTTTCACTAAGTTTTATAAGTTGGTTTATTGTTGAACTTCTTCTAGAATGGTCAAAACTAGATATTGGGTCATCAAAAACTATAATTCTTTCTTCCAATTTTGAAGTCATGTTAACTTTAGCAAGAAAAAAAGCTAATGCAATTGCACTTTTATCACCTTCACTTAGAGAATATTTAACAGTTGGTCCAACTTTCGTGTCTCTTTCAAACGCTATATTATGTCCACTAACTGTAAGAAAGTATGATAAAAATTGAACCCCTCCCTTACTTTTATTTGAAAACTTTTTTATCTCAATATATGGTGTGAAAAATTTTAGTTGATTATTAATCTCTTCAACATGTTTACCAAAAACTTTTTGAGAATATTTACCAAGTTCTCTACTTTTTTCTATAATTGGCTGCCCAAGGGTTGCAATTTTTTCATTTAAAAAACCATGTTGCAAATTTAAACCGTCAATCTCAGTTTTAGATAACTGATTTTTTTCAAATTTCAATTTATTTTTTATTGTTCTTCTTTGGCTTGTATAGTTTCTCTGTTCTTCTATTAAATTAAAAATCTGAGTTTTTAATTTAATCCCCTTTTCTCCTACAACGACTTCAAAAAGATTAGTCCTGCTTGCGTCTGGGAGTGCAGAACCTGTATATATATTATCTTCGATAAAATGAACGTCAAAAATTTCAATTTTTTTATTAAATACGTTCCATTTTGAATTCTCGTATTTTAAAACTCCACTTTCAGAAAGTATTTCAAAAATTTGTCCAGAATCAGTTCCAAAAGATTGTTTTTTCTTAATTAAACTATTTCTGCCAGTTAAAGATTTTAGGGCTACAGATAATGTAGTTTTACCACAACCATTTTCGGCGTAAATAATAGTATTTTTTTTAAAATCACAATTGGAATACCCTCTGGAATTATAATTTGTAAACTTACCAACATTATTAATTCTAATTATTTTTTTTATCATCGTTGTAAATTTAAGAGGAGCATTTGAATTAATTTTTATTCTGTTTTAATAATCATTCTTAGAAGTCAATGTGAATGTAGTATAATTTAATTAAATCATCAAACAAAAACAAACACATTTACAAATACGTCGGGAAATAAAAGCGTCCTAAATGTTTGTTTTTCAACTTACTTTGCTTTCATGACCGATATTTACACTTTCCAAAAAGCATTGTGCCAGCTCCTATTATATAGCTTTAAGTTGTATTTAATTTTTGTCTAAAGCCAAATGTTGTTTTTAAAACAAACAAAATTATTATATTTGTTATCAAGACTATACATATTCAAGCAAATAAATAGCAGAAATTAATTATTTGAATTATGAGTGAAGAAAAAATATCTAAACATTCGGCACCAGGTCAAATGTTAGGCTATTTATATCAAATTGATCGTGCTCTATATTGGCTAAGTATGTGTCCTCCTAATTCAATTGTGAGTATTGAGACTGATGATGATATTGTAGTTGATATTAAGAATGGTCAGGAGTTAAATAAAGTTTTTGAGCAGGATAAAAGCAGTATTGGCAAAAGAAATCCATTTTCAAACAAAAGTAAAGACTTGTGGAAAACGCTTGTAATTTGGCTTGAAATAATTAAAAATAATGATTTAGATATTGATAATTCTCGGTTTTTATTAGTTACTAATGTTAAAATAAGTAAAACATGTATTGCTTATCAAATTAGCAATAATAACCAAAACTCAGGTGATGATAAGGGAGTCTTTTTAATTGATAAATACAAGGAATTAAAATCTATTGCTGAAAAACCAAGCAAAGAAGTGAAAAGTGATGCAATCAAATTTCTTACTTATTCTCAAAATGATATAATCTCATTGTTGAGACGTATTGAATTAATAGATAATGATTTTCCAAAGTATGATAGGAATGATTATGTAAAAAGAATAGCTGAGAATTTAAGATTGTTGAATTATCCCTATAATCAAATCTATGATAACTTATATGGTTGGATAGTTTCTAAAATTACTCAGTTTTGGCTAAATTCAGAAGTCGCATATTTGAATGATAAATTATTACATTCAAAAAAGGATGAAATAGTTAGTTTGCATATCAAAAAACCATTTATTGAAAAAACGATTGATCTTCTACCAATTAAAGATGTTGAAATTGAAAAAGAAAAAAACAAAATATTTGTAAAACAACTTCAGTGTATTAAACTAAATGAAAAAGAACAATTAAATGCCATACAAGACTTTATTAGATCTAAAAGAGAACGGATTTCTCATGCAGAAAATAATAGAGTTTTATCTAGAGCAGATTTTAAAAATTATGAAGATGATCTAAAAGGTAATTGGGAAAAAGTCTACAATAAGCATACACGTTTGTCAAAAGATTTAGATAAGTTAGATTGTGGATATGCAATATTTCAAGATACAACCGATTATCGGGGAAATATTAAAGGAGAAATACCAGTGCAGAGATATACCAGTAATGGAACTTACCATAAGCTATCTAATAACTTAGATCTAGGATGGCATCCAGATTGGGAAAAAATATTCAATAGAGATGAATAATCAATTAAATGAATTTGAAGTAATACAGAATGCGGCAATTGGCGCTCATGTATTTTATGAGTTTATTAAAAGGTATGAAAATTCAAACAAAGATAAATTAGGACCTTTATTACCATTTATGTTTCCAGTATTACCTATTGTATTTACCAAAGAATACGCCGAACAAATTGCAAATAGAAATTTTAAAATCGGTAGTTTTTATAAAGTAATTACATTAGATAATTCATTCTTCATAAATATTGTACCTAAAATGCAAGAATTATCAGAGACAACCTATAAAGCATTAGGATTAAGTTTTTCTTCTAAAATATTAACATATGATAAAGAAAATTCTCGAATTTATACTGGAAGAAGAGTGAATATTTTAAAGTCTTCGGAATTATCTAAACCATATCAAAATATTATAAAATCATCACAACGTCTAGGTAGTTGGTTTGCTCAACTTAAAGATGATGAGATAATTAGTTATTTCAACTTAAATTTTTAGAAAGATGGATTTTAAAATTAAGTCAATTATATTATGGCCTAAGAATAAAGAGTTAGATCTTAGGGTAATCCCTTTTACTAATAATAAAATTAATGTAATAACTGGAGATAGCGGAAAAGGAAAATCAGCATTAATTTCAATAATTGATTATTGTTTAGGAAGTAGTAAGTGCAGTATTCCGACAGGGTATATTCGCAATTTAACCGAGTGGTTTGGGATTGTTATTGAGTTTGGACAAAAAGAAGCTTTACTTGCAAGGAAAGAACCTGGAGCGGATCAAGTATCAAATGAAATGTTTAAAATCGAAGATACAAAAATAAATATACCAGATATTATAGAATCTAATTGTGACAGAAAGGATATTATAAATTTATTAAATCAGCAATCCAAAATTACAAAGATTGATTTTACATTTGATGATAACCAGACTGGTTTTAACCAATCTGCAAGCTTTAGGGATTTAATATCTTTAAATTTTCAACCACAACATATAGTAGCAAATCCATATGCTCTTTTTTATAAGGCAGATACATATCAGAATAAAGAAAAACTAATTACAATTTTCCCTTATATTTTAGGAATAATTGATGATGAAACATTAGAATTAAAAGAAGAGTTAAAATTATTAAGAAAAAAAGAAAAATTTATAGCAAGAGAATTATCTCAAAGAGAAAAAATGGTCGAGAATTGGATTGTTGAAATTAAAAGTTATTTCAATATTGCAAGTGAATTAGGTATGTTAGAAGATAACATTCCTGATAAATCTGATTGGCCATATGAGTTATATATTAAAAAATTAGAAACAGCGCTTGAAAATCTCAACAGAGATAAATTACCTATAATAGAGAAAGGAGCATCAGCAAAAATAACTCAGAAGCAAACACAGTTAAGAGAATTTGAATATAAGCTTTCTGCAAAAATTCAAGAAGAAAAAGAGAAATTGTATTTAATCCAAAGTGTTAAGGAAGCTACTAATGATTATGGAAATGCTATAGTTTCACAGAATCAAAGGCTTAAATCTGTTAATTGGTTTATTAATAACATTGAAGAAGCTTCAGTTTGCCCATTTTGTGGAAATGATCATCGCACTTCTGTCGATTATATTAATAGTCTAAACAAATTAAAAAGTGAACTTGGGATCTTGGGAAATAATATTGCTGATAGTCATAAGGTCTTTGGTAGAGAAATTTCAAATATAAAAGAAACACTTAGTGAATTAGAAAACCAAATCAATCTTAACAGGAGAGAACAAAAACAATTAGAAGTTGAAAGTACTGAATTAAAAAGTCAAAGACAGACACTTAACTCGATTTATAGGTTTGGTGGTCGTTTAGAAGAAGCATTAAATAATTATAATGAAATATCCGATGATAGTGATTTAAACAGAGAACTTCAAGAACTTAGGGAAAAGATAAGTAGTATTCTAAAAAAAGTAAATGAATTCCAGATTAGGATTAAAACTGAACAAGTATTAAACAAAATAAGTTCACTAATTTCGTTTTATTCAAAAATATTTAATGCAGAGTATTCACAGGACAGAATAGATCTTGACATTAAGAATTTAACCGTTAAGTTTAAATCTCAAGTTGGACGTGAAGATTATTTGTGGGAGATTGGTAGTGGTCATAATTTTATGTCATATCATCTAGCAGTTATGTTAAGTATTCATGAGTATTTATTATCAATACCAGATAAAAATAAAATTCCTAGTTTTTTGATATTTGACCAACCATCGCAAGTTTATTTCCCAGAAATTAAAAAAGAGAAAGATTATACTCCAGAAGACTTAGTAAGAGTTGAGAAGATTTTTGAAGCTTTTTCCAAATTTAAAGAGAGAACAAAATCAAAAGTACAGTTAATAATTTTAGAACATGCTGGTGAAAATGCTTGGAATAAATATAAGGATGATGTAAAAATGGTAAGAAGATGGAGAGATGATGAAGAAGACAAAGCTTTAATTCCGACAATTTGGATTGAAAAAGGAATATAATAGTCAAATACAGTAATTTACAAACACATTGGTAAGCCCACACGTTCCAACCCTCAGCCAAAGGTTACCAAAGAGTTTGTAAACTGTACAATTTTGCTGTATCCAGCAATAAAGTTCCCCACCAATAAAATGTTTTTTGTATTTCATAGAAAATATTATACCAACTTGACAAGGTTGGTCTTTTTATGCACAATTTGTAACATTGCATCATACAACATAAGGGTTTTGGACGTTTTCGGTTAGTTTTTTGCAAGTAAGTTGCTCCGCCAAATCTGCGATTTGACTAATTAATAAAAAAAGCTAAATTTGTGTCTAATCGCATATTTGGCTCACAGCTATTTTGACAAGTAAACTTTTCAAAATCCCTTACAGTTGCATATGCAAAGACCGTTAGCCGTAATAAATTTTTAAATCACAGAATGCAAGAAAGTTCGAAGAAAAAAGCAAAAATTATTAGAATAATTGGATTATCAATTCTGGCGTTGTTAATTATTCATTTTAATTTTCATTTCATTAAAGGCATTAAAAAAGCAAAAAACTATGGAATGACCTTTGTTCGAGACCAAGAATCGCGTTATGACTGGTTATTAAATAAAGAAAATATATCGCACTCTGACAAGGTTTATTCTATAGGAAGAGTTGATGATAAGTATTTGTATGTTTATGAACTTAATGAGAAATATTTACTTTACATATACGAAATTGAAGAGTATGAAAATATTCAAATTTCAAATATAGGCATAGCACTAAGTGAAAAATTGAAAGAAAATGAAATTGGAATTTCTGGTTCTGGTTCATGGCATTCATTGACATTTACTTCAAAACTAGATAAAATAGAAGCAAATAAATTGACTCTCTTTTTTTCTGAGAATAGTACCGCATCTATAATTGATAAAAACAGTTTGAGTATTCAATTTAAGACTGTTCTTGATAAACTAGTAATTAAAAATGAACAAGGAGAATATCAATTTGAAATATTTCATGAAAAGAAAGCTATTCCAACAAACTTTTTGTTTTTTAAAGGAAATGACAGTTTTTTTATAATTTCAATTTTTGCTAAGGATAATTCAGTGCTGGAAGATTCTATCATCCAGAAATTGTTAAACTTTTAAAAATTTACAACGGCTAACCCAACATCACCAGAAATGCGGGGTTTTGGCGGTCTGACAAAGTTTTGCTATCTTCGTTTTCGTTCAACGGTCTGACAAAGTAGAGCAGTGGAAACCCGCACTACTGGTATGTTTAAATCGTTAGCGGTAAGTGAATTAATCCGTGCTAATAAAGAAATATATGTTTAGAAATCTTTTTTTTCAACTTTTCACAAAAGGTCTGGTAATATTTTTGGTTTTTACGGCAAATATGTTGTATGGACAATTAAATGGTAATATAAGTCTTGGTTATAATCGTTATACAAATAACTATAATGAGTATATTAGAACCAACGGAATGATAGTGCAGTATTGTTTTGATAAAGATATGAATGAGTATTTAACATTGGAATTTGGTATTGGGACAAGTTTGGCTCAAGAGGTATATTATTATTACTTTTATTCTTATTCATTAGATAACGATGGAAATTTTGTTCAGGATGGAGGAATCATTGAACGTAAATCAAATGGATACTCTTTGAATTTTCAAATTCCTGTGAACCTCCAGATCAAATTATCTGAAAGGTTTGATTTAATCTCAGGGATAAGTATAAATATTGATAATGTATTTGTGGGAAGAGATAGTAATGCCATGAATGTCAATCCCAATTATACGGGTGCTGAGACTTTAGAAGATTATTATTTACATCCATGGCCAAGTACAAAATTATTAGGGATTGGGTATCAATTAGGATTAGCATATCGTTTAACTACTAAAACAAAATTATATGGAGAGTGGAAAAGTACAAAAAATTCGATTTTTGGATTTCACTATATTGAATTAGGTTTGAAGTATCAGGTATTCACCAACCGCTAACACGGCTTCAGAAAAAATGCGGGTGTTTTTGCGGTCTGACAAAGTTTTGTTACCTTCGTTTTGGTTCAACGGTTTGACAAAGTGGAGTAGTGGAAACCCGCACTCTTCCTAAGCCGGGACCGTTACAAATAATGCGCTCAAATAAAATCAGATCACTTCAAATCATTAAAAAAAGTTCAAAAATCAAGAATCTTCATTATCGGTCTGATAATTTATTTTTTATTGAACATGTATTACGGTTTGACAATTTATTGAAATTTTATTCATAGCGGTTTGATAATGTATTTTTTGAGATTGCTTCGGTTGTAATGATAAAAAACAAATTTGTTTCCCTGCGCACTTTGCATCCTAACGGCTGCATTAGAGATTTTATCTGTTTATAACTAACAAATTAATTGTTATGGTTATTGAATTCTTTCAGGTTCCGGTAAACCAATACGTGCAAGAAAATTAGAAAATCTTTGGGTGATAGATTCTCTAAAGATTGGTTTAAGAGAACATATACGGTTTTCAATATTATTTTCTAATGTATTAACTGAAACTGTAAAATAATGTTTGAAATCTACAACCATTGGAACTAATTGTGTCTTTTCATCAAATTCTAAATAATGATAACGTGGTTCCCTATTCGATTTAATATATTTTCTTTGGTCGCTATTCTTTCTTTCAGCTTGAATCTTTAAATGTTCTAAATGGTTTCCAGTAAACAAATGCTCAGCATTATAAAGTGGTGCACATAGCAATGAAACTAAGTATTTATCTTGTTTTTTTAACTCGCCTTCTTTTTCATCCTTATTTCTTTCCCTCATATTATTACTCAAATCACACTCTTGAGTTAAAACAATTGAGTAAGGAAATTTTAACATATGTAGTTCAAAACTCCCTGATTCTTCGAAATAATTTTCGTAATAATGGATTGATTTAAAAATATCACCTTGATGAACCTGATTATCCACTAACTTATCAGTTAAGTATTTAATTGCCATCTATTTGCCCTTTTATTTTTATTCTAACAACTTTATCGACAAATTCTTCGTCAACCTTTTTAAGGATTATTTTAGTAGTTTCTAAAATACATTCAGACTCATTTTTGTCTGAATATAAATTATCTTCAATATTTATAATTTCATTATCCATTTAATATCTCATTTCTCAGTTTATCTGTAATTAAATCCTCAAACTTCTTCTCAATAGTTCCATGTAATCTTTTAAAGTATGATTCCGAATCATTAATTAAGTGCGGAAAATCTATATATGCATCAAAATCTAATACAAAATGGTTTCTTTTAATTGGAGCTGGATAATCTGGGTTAAAGAAACCAGACTGCACTCTTAATCTTATATCATCATATACAAACTCATTAGCCATAAATGCTCTACTGCAATGTCCTATATCAGACATTGATGCATAATGACCAGTTATTTTTTTAGAGAAATATTTTTCTGCATCATTAAAATGCTTAATCTCAAAATCAAAAACATTAACAAATCTAATACCTGTTCTCTGAATTCCAACATTAGGGTTAAGCTTTAATAAATGAGAAACAGGTACAATTAAATCATTCCTGAAATCATCTTCAGAGTCGTATTTAGTCAAAAGAACTTCGATGGAAAGTTGATTAACCTTAAGCATTTTAGTTCTATTTTCCCCATGAAAAGTCCACTCTGGAAATTCTTTTTTAGATGATTCAACACCTTGTTTAGATATTTTAATTTCATTTTTAGAAGCAGTTGCTTGCTCGGCTATTGGAAATCTTTTTTTTATTTCAGCAACAGCATCAGATATAGACTCAGGTGTAAATAATTCAACTGGTGTGGTAAAATCAATTTTAGCTATAACTTTCTTAATGAAATTTTTTTTATAACATTTTCCGCTCATGTTGGAAGAATTTTTTATTGAAATTAGTCTATTTTTTGTGAAAGTATTATTTTTTTATCAATTCTTCAAACAAAATTCCATCCTTTTACAAACACTTTTTGAACTTTTGTTTTAACGTAACTACAAAGTTTATTTTAATCCAATTTTGCTGTAACCAGCAATAAGGAATTCCCTTTCAAAACAAATTTGTTTTAGTATTTCATGGTTACCTAATCTGCTAAAATAACAAGTAAATCTCTGGCGCACAATTTGTAACATCACATCACCAGTAATGCGGGGGTTTTGGCGGTTTGACAAAGTTTTCTTATCTTCGTTTTCGTTCAACGGTCTGATAAAGTAGAGCAATGGAAACCCGCACTACATGGTATGTGAAGACCGTTATAGGAAATGCCGGTTGCAAAAAAAAACCACCCAAGCTTCGTTTTTTTACTTTTCTAAATTTTATCACAATCTGATAATTTCAACTAAGAGTTTTGGAAACTTTTAATTGAGCTGTTAAGCAAATAAATCTCGGTGATAATTATAACGAAATGATATTTCTTGCATCAATCATTTTTTCATCGTTTTGATATAATATTTGCTTCACGGTTTGATAATTATTTTCAGTTTGATAATTTCAGCTAAATTGAAAGAATCAGTATTTGAATTGGTAAAAAAACTACGCTTTTCCCAACGCACATTTTTGCGAACTTTCGAGTTTGCAAATCGAGTAACAATAATTATTATTCTGTTGTTTATTTTGGAACTATCTGATAAGCTATTATTTCTATTTTCCAATTTCACGGGTTGATAATTAATCGTGTCAGCTTTTTGATAAGTAAAGTAAATCGTTGTGATACTTAATGAGTTAATTCGAAAGTCGAACAGCGGCACATCCTATAACCTAACATCACCAGAAATGCGGGGGGTTTGGCGGTCTGACAAAGTTTTGCTATCTTCGTTTTCGTTCAACGGTCTGACAAAGTAGAGCAGAGGAAACCCGCACTACTGGTATGTTTAAATCGTTAGTATCAATAATTTTTTAAGAGCTAGAGCAATGAAATCCTTTCTTTCAATTTTTTTTATTTTATTAAGTTATTATTCTTACAGTCAAATCAATCTAATTGATGAGATAGATGAAAATAAATTCATATTTAATTCATTTTTTTTGAATGATAGTATTTTACTATATGTGAAAGCAAATAAAAAAGAAAATGTAATACTTTATAATTTGAAAAGTAAAGAGAAAAAGATAATTTCTATTTCTAAGAAAATTGTTTATAGAGCTACTCCATCATTTGACAAAAAACTTATAGCCTTTTATTCTAAAGATAAAATTATTAGGGTTTATGATTGGTTAAATGATACAATCTTAGTGTCATTTTTACATGATAACAAGTATGGTCCTTATATGAAATTTGTTTCAGAAGCTAATGAATTAGCTATTTTCGACAGGGATGATAAACAATTGACTTTATATAGTATAATAAAAGAAAAACCAATAAAAACAATTGATTTTGAAGGTAAGCTGTTTTCATTAGATTATGTGCCACACAAAGAACTTATCTCTGTGACAATAGAGAATGGTTATGAAACCCAAATTCTTTTATATACTAATGATTCACTTTATTTAAAACATAAAATTGTCATTGGAGAAGATGGAGCTTATTCCCCAATAGAAACTAAATATGAAAATTTAATGTTGATTGGGACTTCATCTTCAGTATTGTTATTATGGGATATTGAAGAAAACAAAATCATTAAAGGAGTGTATGCAAATGAAGGTAATGTTTATTCAACTCTTTTTTTTAATAATGGTGAAAATTTTATCAGCTATGGTCAAGATGGGATAATATACTTTTGGAAATTTGATGGGCTTGCTTTAATCTCAGGAATTAAGGCTCATAAAGGACAGGTGTACCGTGCTGATAGATTAGATCACTCCAATATTTTCTTATCAATGGGTGACGATGAAAAGATCAAAGTTTGGGAATTAAAAAATTACTAATACTAACCCAACATCACCAGATAATGCGGGGGTTTTGGCGGTTTGACAAAGTTTTGCTATCTTCGTTTTCGTTCAACGGTCTGACAAAGTAGAGTAATGGAAACCCGCACTACTGGTATGTTTAAATCGTTAGCGGTAATTCCCCACATTGAACTTTCCTGAAATAGGTTGACTAAAAATTAATCAACTTATAAAGAAATCAGATGAAAACA
>JAEINU010000017.1 GCA_016342685.1 Bacteroidales bacterium
AGACCCCAAAACGTCCTACGAACAAACACTTTAACAGAAAGACAATTTAAAGAAAAAGTTCAGGCCACATAACGCCGATTTGAGCTGCAAAGCCGTGCCGCAGGCATTGGCGTGCTTTTTGCATCGCAAAAAGCATGACAATAGGATTTGTCTGCTCCAAATCTTTGTTATGTTTCATACTTAATCCTTGATAATGTTGCATTTAGAATTAATTCAACTTCTTCTTTTATATATTCATTTTCTTTTTCAATACTTAATTCCACTTCAAAAGTTAGAATTTTATAACAATTTTCAATATTATCTATATATTCTTCTAGTTGTTGCAAGTTTAGCAATTCAATATTATCATCACCTAAAAATATATCTTTATCATTATGAGCAAATCTTTTATTCCGTAAGGTCTTTGTTTCTGTATAAATCTTATCAATTTTTTTTGAAAAATCTATTTTCTTGATTTTTTCCTTAAAATATTTTTGTTTATCCTCAGGTAAATTTTTCAAAATATCATTTTTAAAATTTCCTAACGAATAACTACTATTATCTTTTGCAATTCTATGCAGTGAAACTATTAAATACTCATATATTGATTCAAAAATTGAATAAAAGAATTCTGAATTAATAACCCTTTTATATTTAGAATTTATCTTATTCTGAATTATTTTAATGATGAATAATCTTTCAAATAATTTATTTATTTCAATACAAAAATATTCACAAGATTTATTATACTTTTCAATATATTCCTGATTTAAATCCTTTGTTAGCAATGTTACTTCTGATATCGAATTATCATCGATTTCAATATATATTGGTATATGATCGCTAAAATCCTTCCACAATGAGAATTTTCCATAATCCATTTTCGTAATTAAGTATTTTTCTTTTAAAAACACATAATCTATATGAAAAGGATTATTCTCATCTTTCCTAAAATACAAAGTTGGTATTTTTTCCTTCCCAAATTGCTCATTTGTAAATGAATGATAAGCGCTAACAAAATCATAAGTTAAGAAAATTTTTAACAATTCTGAAAAATCACCTAACAATGGATAGGAAGACTTTTCATCAAAATTCGAATTCCAATTAAAATCTCCTAATATTATAACATTCTCTTTTTTTAATATTTCTAAATTCTTATTAAAAAATTCATGTACTTGCCCAATATACCTCAGCTTTTTAACATCTTTATTATTCATTGCCCAAAATGCAATTATTGTAATTTCATTTATTTCACAGAACAAAAAATATTTTGAATCGCACGGGTTGCTTTTAATAGTATTGATTTTATACTTTGAGAATATTGCTAATCCTTTATTTGGATTATCACCAACCCAAATAACATGTGGAAGGATGTTATTTTTCATCTTCTCTGGATTTTCGCATTCTTGAACCACAACAATATCTGGATCATATAATTCAAATACCCTTTCATGTTTCTTCCTGAATGCCATATTTGCATTCCATGTAATAATGTTCAAAAATACAACCTTTTAATATCCTACCCAATTTTCTTGTAAACATAACACCCGCATCAGCTGCAATTTTGTCCCGTAGGGTTGGCGTAGTTTTTGAGTATTCAAAAACTATGACAAAAAAATTGTCAGTTGCATGCGATTGTTATACATTTTTTTCATTGTCCCTCTTATAATCTCAACTTTCTGCGTATATACGCTTTTGTCGGCTGGATTTTTTATTAGTTACCATATTTCAGTTCCATTAAATTTGCAATTTGGGCATACTTTAGCTCACTACGGCGATTATATTGGTAAACATAAGTATCTGGATACATGTCTTTGCGAATTATTCTCCCAATTTCTATACATAAGCCTGCCGGGGCTGCTAAGAAAAGATGTATTTCCTCATAATTATTATGAAGTTTATCTAAGTGATTCTTGATGATATTCTTCACATTTTCGACATCTTTTTTGTAATTAAGTTTTGACAACGTTGGTTCGTTTATAGAAAAAGCTATTAAATCAAACTTGTCTTTAAGTGAACTCTTTATATCACTTTCTTGAACAGCAGCACTTATACTCACAGATACAGCCAAAATACGATTGTTTTGCAAACTCTTCTGTTCGTTTATTTCATAATCATCTGATTTTTCATCGAGAATCCATGCATTAGCATTTTCATAATATTGGTAAATCGATATATTAGATGAATTATTCTGTATTAGAAACCCAAAATATACTAACAAAGGAATCTGGGCTAAAGGGAATACATGAATATCTTGTTGCGAATTTTGTACTACCTGGTTAAATAAACCGTGAATACTATCAAAACAACAAATCCATTCATCTGTTGATTCAGGACGAACATTTACCAAAGATGTCTTATAAATTTCTGATAAAGTTAGACTAGGAAACTTGTTTGAGATTTCTACGATATTGAGCTTGCCACCCATCAACTTAAGATCAACAATTATTTTTCTTGAACTATCTTTTTTATACTTAGAGTGATTAAGGTAGTATTTGCCATGTTTCGCGGGATTAACAGTGTAATCATATGTCCATTTAGACAAAGTAGTATTCCAGCTATAAAATTCGAAATAGCTTTGATCAGTTTCAGTATCAATGTTTCCAATAATAAAACCAGCAGGAAAGTTGATATCTTCCGCTCTAGCTTGACGGCAGGAGCAAAACTCTACACTAATGGTTGGATCATAAACTACATTGGATTCATGGCAATGACCTCCTAAATATAGATCAATATCATATTCATTAAGTAATGTTCTAAAATTATTTCTTACTATTTCATTAAAATCTTCCAATCTATGATGCCCAATTGCGATTTTAATCGGGGTACTATTCAATTCGGGGTTATCGCTAAATAGCTTAGATAGTTTTTTCAAACCAAGATGTAGTTTTCCTGACTCATTATCTGAGTCGCAGCACATCCAAGCAGTATTTAGATGTATTATTGCTAAATTGTTATCGAATTTTTGATAAAAGTGAATTGTGTTTTTGGGGTAGTCTTTATTGATGATTTCTTTGTATGAAAGAAAAAAATCATCTTGTCCCTTAATTAGCTCTTTCATGATTTCTTCATTGTCAATTAGATCATTAAATTTCCAAAGTTCTTTACATTTATCAACTCTATCTGGGGGAACATTTCTGTTTACATCATGGTTTCCTGGAACAATGTATATTTTATCTTGTGACAATGATAAAATTTGCACAATGTTCAGGATCAGTTCCTTTGCCTCTGAATATCCTTGATTTTTGTCACTTAAATCTCCAGTTATTAGGATAAAGCTAAAAGGTATATTTTCTTGAATTTCACTCAAAAGAGCCATTCGCATTATTTCAGTTTTTATTCCACATAATGAGTGCAAGTCAGATATATGCAACCATCTATATTTCATACTCTCTCCTCTTTCTCATGATAAATTAAATTACTATCTAAAATAAAAATCCCATTATCGTTTACAAGAAACCACTTATTAGTTTTAATGCCAACGATAACAAAAAGCATGCTTTCAAATAAATTCCTATTGATGGAATATTGCTTTAACCAGTCATCAGTATCACATTTTGAGGGATTTGGATGATCTTCAGGATGTGTATGCCAAGTACCCAAGTAGACTTCTCGATTACCCGATTTTGAAAATCTATTTTGAAGTATTTTATTGTGCTTGTTTGATTTAATCTTAAATGAAAACCTGCTCCGTTTATCATTACAATCAGGTTCTGTTGCAAATGTTATTGTTATTTTTGACTCATCAATACTATGCGTACCAATTAAAATTCCACAAGACTCATTTTGTTTATAGTCTTGTTTATATATATTAAATTTATCTATTACACTTCCATATACTAATACCGAAATTGGTGGGGCGGTGCTATTATTGGCAGACATCACAATCCTCCCACAGTAAATCTTCTGGTTCTAATGAGCTATTATAGTTTTTATATCGGTAAGTTGTTTCTAAAGGAGATTTTGTTGAAAAAGATGCTTTCCATGAAATACGACAGGATTTGTACATTTCACCATTAATTGCCTGAGTTGCTAATCTTGTAGCAAGTAATGCAGATTGAATTGCGTCTGCAAATGAATAAGGTAAAAAGTGAGAACCACAACCTGATAAATCTATAGCAATATTTTGTTCTGCCTTGAGGAAGTTTTGAATGGATTCTAATGATTTATTACCATCACTATCTCTATATAAGCAGTTGAGGCATCCCTTTCCTGAATTGTGTACATACACGGCATGTCCACCAAAACCATGACCTTCAACCCAAACATAGATAACCCAAGGTCTGGCACTCATTTTAACTAAAATTTCATTAAAATACCGTTCATCAGTTGGGGAACCTGTTGCTACGATAACTCCATCTATTCTTTTCAAAAAGGAAGAATTAAGACAATCTATTAATTTTGAAAATTTTGATTTAACAATATTGGTATAAGGATATTTATATGAAAGCTCATGTGCCAATGCATCACTTTTAGAAACACCAATATATTCAGACGATAAATAATGTCTATATATATTCTCTGTTTTCAATTTGTCATAATCAACAAGCTCAATATTTTCTACCCCGGAGCATACTAATTGTCTTGCTATTTCTGCACCAACAGAGCCACAACCAACAATTGCTATAGTTTGGGGTTTGGATAATGTCGCACCACCCCTTGGTTTTAAGTGCACTTTATTATGCAATTCGACGTTATATGCTTTAGCTTCCCAGTTGCTAAATTCACATGATGAATAAAATGGTAATTTCTGCTTTGAAGGGCTTGAAAAACTTATACAAAACCATCCATGCTTTCCATCATTTAAAATCACGGAACCCAATATCCAAAGTTTCTTAGCACAATTTCTTCTTGCAATATCCTTTAGTTCTTTTGCTTGTTCTGTGGGTAGTTTATTTAACAATGATTTCCACCAATCTATAATACTTGTAGTTGGACCCGGTGGTAAAATCCTATCTATTATTGGTATATAGAAGGCCTTAGCTTCTATCTGAGATTTCTCTTGTATTCTATTTCTGAATACGTATTTTTGATTGATGCTTTTGCAATTAGGTTGGTTTAAAATTGCAGCCCAGTTAGATTGATTTTTCGAGATTGATTGTAATTCAATAATCATACTTTGCGGTTCAACAAAACTTAGAACTGATTTTCCTTCATGCGATGAAAATCTCCAGTGAGCGGTAAATTCTTCAATAATCTCTGCTTCATTAATAATTTTATTTGACAGACCAGAAAATATTGTTTTTTCTGCACTTTCAAGTGCTTTTAAGTAGACAATTTCTGGATTGGTATAATCTAAGTGTCGGTTAATCGAAACACCTTCACAAATAATACCTTTGTCCGTTTCATTATCCCACCCAACATGTGCCAAGTGTTTAAACTTACTTCTTTCTAATAACCAAAAACGAGGTAATTCATACGGAAAAGAGTTGACCACCATTCCTTCAATTTTAAAAATCATATCTTTAAAAGCATGTGTTGTTACTATATGATTTTCATCGTAAGTAACTTCATACTCATGCTTTTTGAGAAAGTCTACAATTGAGGCATTTATATCACTACTTTCCAGAATCATGCTCCTTGTGGCGATGAAATATAACCAGCTTCCTTAAAGGTTTTTGTGTCATTATTTTCTTTATCTGGGACAGGAAAATCATCACCAAAGCAGTTTTTTTTCAATAATTCACATTTTTTAATTAATGAATCTTCTTTATTTACAGCATCAATATTTGATAGTAATTTATCGAATTTGTTATAAAATAGAGTTCCAACCGTTGAACCATGTTTGTCAAAAACATCACGATATGGTTTTACTGGAAGGTTAACTTTTACATCATATTTATTATTTATGTAATCAACACATGTAAAATACCTGTTCTTTATATTTTTAACAGTATTTAGAAGTGCTGTAACATCATTGATATCGCCATCATTTGAAATGCTCATGGCAAATGATTCTTTGATCATTATAGCTAAGCCAATAGAATAAATCTTTTTCCTTTCTGTTCCTGTAATACAGTAATCACGCCATCTCTTCATATAACGAATCAATCTTTTGTATTGTTGATAGGCTTCATTGCTACTAAAATAATCATTATCATTTAGCCATTCAATCAGTCCTTTAGGGTCAGATTCTTCCCATTTCCGATCATCGGAGCTTGAATGCTCTTTGCCAACAGCAAGATAATAAGTATTAAACTGGTCTTTTTTGTAGATTGGATAATCAAGGTGAAAACTTTTCTCACCCGCTTTAAAATACTGTGCAGTCACACACGGTTTTTTTATCTTGGGTTCTTTAAAATTTCGTGCGAGCAAAACATCTCTTAATTTTTTTTTAGTGTCAATTGGATTTTCTGGTGCTTTTTCGTAATCAATCACAATGCCAACATCAATATCGTATTCTTTTTCTAAGGGTTCAATAGTTGTGTTTGTTATGTATGACCCTTGTTTGAAAGAGTCTATTACAGGATAACCTTCTTCTTTAAATTTCGCCTTAATATCATCAAGAATTGAATCATTTTTTTCGCGAATGCTTTTAATCTTCTCATCTTGCCAAGACAATGATATGGTTTCGTTGAACTTCATAAATTGTGATTGTAAACTCATTTTTTTCTTCTCCTTAGTTTGTTTTCAAAAAATCTCTCTGACAATGTTTGAGTATACTCATTAGTCTTATACCACCAAATTTGAGTGATAATTATTTATGTATTTTTTTCATTCATATTCCTTCTTATCAAAAAACTGTTTTTTGCAAGTAGAAAATCCCCAGAATTGCAAAATAAATTCCTCAGGCTCCCGGTGGGGAATTTTATTATCGCCTCATGAGCGAAGTTCTCACTCTGTGGCTCTCTCCATCGAATATCAGTAAGTGGCTGTAATGAACCAGACGATCAATCATTGCCGTTGTCATAGTTTCATCCAGAAAGATATTAGACCATCTACTGAAGTCTAGGTTGGTAGTTATTATCAAGCTGCGTTTTTCATAACAGGCTGAAACTACCTGAAAAAGCAGTTGTGCTCCATCACGGTTTACAGGAACATAGCCCCATTCATCGCAGATAAGCAAATCCAGCTTTTCTATTTTTTTCATGAATTTATCAAGTTCACCTCCATCATGTAAAGCCGTCAGTAGATTCACCAATGCCGCTGTCCTGTAAAATCCAACCTTGTAATCTTTCCGGCAGGCTTCAATTCCAAGTGCCGTTGCAAGATGCGTTTTCCCGGTTCCAACATTCCCGTAAAGAATAAGATTATGATGATCATCAATAAATTTTAGACTTTCCAACGATTCCGGACTAAGGC
The DNA here is from genome assembly GCA_016342685.1 of Bacteroidales bacterium. Lineage (GTDB taxonomy): Bacteria > Bacteroidota > Bacteroidia > Bacteroidales > UBA12077 > UBA12077. Next base: position 7,282 of record JAEINU010000017.1, read on the forward strand.
CTGCTGGAACTGTAACCGCATCAAATTGAAACCCCTCTAAGGTTTTCATCGTATAGAAACCGGCAGTCTTGATTGACCGCTCTATTCGCGCTCTGTTTCTATTTTCAACTTCCATCTCAAGAAGACTCAACAAATATTTTTCAGGATCAGTTTCTTTGACCTGATCAAGGTTGTCGGTTAAACGCCTGAGTCTGAGCTTCTTACAGCATCCTTCTATTCGTTCGCGTGTTTCAGTCATGAGCGAGCTCCTTCAAGCATTGAATCATACTTTGAAGGATTAAAATGAACATTAGGTGCTGCTGTGATATCTTCTGAATTGCTCAGGACGCCCATGAACGGCGTGTATCGGTACATCCTGTCATGTAAGGCCGTCAGGCTGTCTGCATCTGTTATCCCACTTTTGATAGATTCGGTAACAGCTTTACATGCCGAATCAAAGCTGCTTTTACCAGCCAATCCTGAAATCAATTTGAGTGCGCTTCCAACATCGCTTTTTTTCTGTTTATCCAGCCAGGAACATAGTTCGTCCGGCATCATGTCGTATATCGGGGTGTACTTCACCGCCGCAGGTCTTCTCGAAAGCTGGTTCAGATAGAGCATCCAGTCTATTACTTCCTGTTTCTGATTTCCATAGAAGCGCGGGTGGATTACGATCTCCCGAAGATTTTCATCTAAAGCTGTAACGCTATGGGCAGTTATTTTCACAGTTACCTCAGATCCTGCATGTTTTGGCGCAGTTCCGTAGCGATGTTTGCCTCCGTTGAGGCTGAATATGGCATAAGCATCGGTTTTTAATATTTTATATGTTGCAGGATCAAATGGTATTCGAGGCAGCTCAAGCATTTCTGCTATATCATCTTCAATCAGAGTTTCTATAGAGATTTCTTTTCGGTAATGGGGCCTCATGTGATCGGTATCACATTTTTTTAGAAGTTCTTTATTGAAATCAATCAAGTTGTCAAACTCAGGAACAGGAACCAGTAGATTTCGTCTTAGATATCCAACCTTGTTTTCTACATGTCCTTTTTCATTTCCTGATGCAGGATTACAGAAGGCCGCTTCAAAACCATAATGCTGTTGGAACCGCAGAAACCGATCAGTTAATAGCCTTTTCCCATCTTTTAAAACGGAGGTTACTATCGTTGATGCGTTATCAAACCAGATTCGATTTGGCACTTTACCTATATGAGTAAACTCTGCTATGAGACCTTCAAGCAGGCATTCAGTATTCTCACCCTTAAATAGCTGGATATATCCGCCGTTGCTATGAGGTAATGATAGGATTAAATAATGACCGCTGATAAGTTTTCCATTTTCAATATAGTCAGCCTGTCCAAAATCAGCTTGGGCTTCTCCTGCTTTATGCTGCAATGGCAGAGCCATTGAGTTTATCTTGAAAATCTCTTTTCGTTTTAGCGAAACATAGACTGCTACGGTCCTATATGAACAATCAAAGTCTTCACCAATTTCGGCGCAGAGTCTGTTATGTATTCTCTGAGCAGTATGACGCTGCTTTCTTCGTCTTTTGCAGTCCTCTTCAATCCAGGAATCTATCAAGGCTTTATACGGATCAAGTTTGGACTTATTTTTGCTGAAGCATTGTGGTTTGTTGTTCCAGTCCTCCGCCATTACATATTTCCTCGCTGTTTTCCTATCTATTCCATTATTTCTTGATATTTCCGATAGGTTTAAACCTTCACGAAAATAATCATCTCTGATAATATTTATCTCGGTCATTGCAAGCATCCTTATTCGTTGCCTCCCTTGTTTTGTCGTTATTACAAAGGTCGGCGACCCAGCGGGAGCCTGTAATGGCTTTTGCATTTATGGGGAATTCCATTCTGCAAAAGTGGGGAATTCTCGTTTGCAATTCTGGGTATCTACATTATGCAATAAACAAAAAACTCCTCAATTACCTAAATCTGTATAACACCCGAATAACAAGCAGACTCGCTCCTGAAGCGAAGCGTAAGGATTGGCATTGCATTTGCTCAGAGCGAAGCGACAAGCACATGCTGTGCCAAAGACTCTGTCTTCGTTCATTCGATTGTTATATGTCATCTTAATGTATTATCTATGAATAGATCTGTACCTAATGCTTTTAATATTTTCCTATATGTTTCTTTATTTGCAGGATGATATTCATTTTCATATTTCTCAATTGTTGATATTGATAATATTGCTTTTTTTGCTAACTCATTGATTGTCATTTTTCTATATTCTCGATACGCCTTTAATATCATTTTATCTGGTTTATAATTCTTATACACTTCCATAGGCACTAAAGTATTATCGGCAAAGTAAGCTGTCGATGGATTCTCATCGTTGATTGAAATTAAGTAATACTGTGAGAATAACTTTTTCTCAGTAATCGAATTTTTATTAATAAGATAAACATTCTGTTTATAGCCATTAAATGTGATTTTAGTTTGGTTGTAATAGCATTTCAGATAATTTCCAATATAAGAATAGTAATTCAAGAAATGATGATCTTTTTGAAGATATTCTGTATATCTATTATTAAATATATATTGGTCACCTACTTTTTCTATAACCATAAAACTGTGCTGAGGAAACTTCATTGCTTTATTGAATTGTTTATGAGAGAGATATATTTTGTCATATTTTTCATATTTAATTAATTCATCATCTATAGGAAATTGAAATGATGCAAAACTTCTCAAAATATTATTTTTTATTATCTCTGATGTTAATCCTAAATACTTCCATATTGTATAAAGTAGCAAAATAGTCATTTTTTCCATAATGCTTTGAAAACTAATGTTTCGGTCGTCAAGAGGAGATTCGCCATGGCTCAACAGATTTCTATTTTTAACGATGTATGTAATTTCTGGATTTGTGAAATTGATGATCTTACAATCAGGATATTGATAATTTTCAAGATTTCTTATTTTCTTTCCAAACGTTCCATTTAATAAAAAAGGAATAGAATTAACAATTGTTTTTGATATGTCATCATTTTTAATAACACTTTCTATTGCATTAAATAAGTCTGTATTATTGATTTGAATTTTATCATTTTGCTTTATACAGATTTTATTCGCAGTCTCAATAAGCGTACAAATATAATGAAATTTTAGATCGTATAAAAACCGATTTTTATATAAAATAGTTGAAGAAATCTTATACATTAAATCATTTATAACGTCTCTACTTTTGAAGTAATTATTAAATATATCCGTTAATTCAGTTTTATATTGAAGTATGAATGGATGAAATGATTTCGCATAAAAATCCATATCAAAAATAGGTTCACTGGTTTTATTCGACACAAATAAATTGTACTTATTTTTGTATTTTGATTTTCCTTTTAATTTTGTTATTGTAGCATCTAAGCAAAAACAACTTTTACCGGATATACATGTTAGTAAAGACTCTAGATCTCGAATTATTTTTTTTACATTATCGAGATTTAGTTTATTTTTAATAAATCTAATTTCAATCTTTGTATCATTTTCTCTTATTGAAAATCTAGAATCAGTATTATCATTTTTATTGTATTGAATAGTTTTAAAGATAGAAATCTCAGCTTCATTGGAGTACATATTATTGATTTTTGATCTAAACAATACATGCTCTTTAAGATTTTTTTTATGTAAAATATTTGTCCATTTATATAGGTTTTCAAATGATAAGATAACAGAATAAAATGATAAGTCTGAATATTTGTTAATATTTCCTGCACTATTAATAATAAAATCGAAGTAGATTTTGAAACTACTCATATAGCCAATCATTGAATCAATTGGATTAATGATATTGTTAATTAGTAATAACGTTTTACCTGCTTCTTTCTGATGGCAATAAATCATCTTCACTTTTGTCTGTTCTTTTACTGGTATAAGATCATCTTTATTGTATGAATTTACTTTTAGATATGGCAAATAACCCTTTTTAATTACAATCACACCCTCTAGAGTCCTATTTGTAATATCTTCAATATCGAAATATACGGGAATAGTATAATTTGTTGAAAAATCAAATTGGTCGTTCATGGATTTCTTCTATTCCTCATTTGTATGGTTTTATATTATTATTCTTCTCGCAATTAAAATATCTGACAATAAAAAAATGAAATAATTTAAAAAAGTTCAAAATTTGTACATATAACGACCATTTGAACTGCAAAGCTGTCCCGGAGGGTTTGGCGTGTAAATTGCCAATAGCAATTTACATGACAAAAAGATTTGACTGTTCCAAATGCTTGTTCTATGGAATCATATCATAAATAAACATACTGTCTACAAAAATCATTTCTGAAATAATAAGTTTTCTGTGTAATTCCATTCTTTTCGTTAAAATCAAGAATTACGGAGAAAACTTCAGAGCATAATCTTCCACCGGAGGTTTCTTCTTTCAAGGTCAAAGACCATTATAGATCAGAAGAAGAATTGTGTAAGTCTAGCAGCAATTTATTATAAAAGAGCAAAACAACCAGACGAAGGTTTCTTGCTTCAAAGTCAAAGCCCCATAATAGCTCAGATGAATTAGTGTAGAAACCTAAAAGCATCTTTATAAACAGAGCTAGTCTACCTCCGGAGGAACAGCTCCAAAGTTTTTCTTCCACTGGGGTTTCTTGCTCCAAAGTCAAATTCCCCCGCTGGGGCAACAGAAGATTGGATTATTATGGAATAACAAGGGTTTTCGCAAAGCTAATCTTCCACCGGAGGTTTCTCTCCAGAGCTATTCTACCATTGGGATTTTCCTTTCTTCCTATTAATAATTTTATATTTTCAAAGAACGAAATCTACAAAGGATCAATTTCAACGCGTAATTTTCCATAGAACGCCGTTTTGAGCTGCCTGGCGGCGCGTGTCTTCACGCGTATTGGCGTGATTCTGGAGTGAGGCGATTAGCCGAA
>JAEINU010000018.1 GCA_016342685.1 Bacteroidales bacterium
GTTGTAAAAATGAACGAACCTAAAAATACAGTAAATAGAATCTTTTTCATTCCAAAATAAAATTATTACACATAACGGTTCTCGGGTATGAAATCGTGCGGGATTTCGCCCTGTTTCATTATCACCCGTTAATAAAGTTTGAAGATAGTAAAAAGCTCGCAAACCACCAAAACCCGCATGTTTTATGACCCGATGTTGTGAATTGTGTTAGCTTATTAAATTATAAACTTCTTTCTTTAAATCAATCAATTCATCTTTCGTAGTTTCCAAAAATGAAATTATCTCAATTTCTTTTCCTTGAAAACGTATTTTTTCATTAGAAGTAAACTCTAAATTTATTTCACCTGGGTTAATACTGGTAATTACTCCTTTATCCATCTCAAAATCGTCACATCTTTTTCCATTTACATAGTTGTTTGATGCCGATATTTTTACATTACTAACATCTTCAACATGCAATAAATTCCCTACTCTAAGACCTGTTGTTGTACTTTTTGATGTTTTATTTAAGTTATTGTGTTTAGCTTCATTCGTCAATTCGCACAAATCAATCAACCAAGATTTTTTCGATTTAAATGGCTGTCTTTTTTCCAATACTTCATATAATTCTTCAGATTTTTGTCTTAGTTCTGGTAGATTTCTTTTTACGCTCAATTTGAAATGATTCTCTTTTCGACCATACGGGAAATATAATTTCTCTTTACTATCATTAAGATAAGAAGACATATCAACCGCTAAATAATCAAGAATACTTCTTAAATTTTCTAAAGTATTTTTTAATAAAACTTTATTTATTTTATTTTTTTCAATAGAACCAGCAAGTTCTTTTATTTGCATTTCTGAATGCTCTATCACGCTATTAATATCTTCTAAATTCATATTATAAAAAATTTAATTGGACGCTTCCAAACATTATTCACAACGATTTAAACATACCAGTAGTGCGGGTTTCCATTACTCTACTTTGTCAGACCGTTGAACGAAAACGAAGATAGCAAAACTTTGTCAAACCGCCAAAAACCCCGCATTATCTGGTGATGTTGGGTTATAAACTGGCCGTTTATAGATTCTAAATATTTTGCAACTAATTATCGTATTTCATTTACAATAAATTTATACTGTAAAATTCTATAGTTTTTCCCTACTTAAAGATTCCAAATCCATCTTTTCTGTAATGAGTAATTTAACTTCTTGGAATGTCATTCCTGCTTTTATTGTTTCATTATAATGTAATTTCAATAATCTCTTGTCAGCTCTACTAAATGTGCTGTTATTAGCATTATAATTATAATATCTAAAATAAATACTATACTCATTTTCAGAATTACTTACCATTCCTAATGATTTCAAGAATAGTTTTTTAAGATAATAAGAACCTATTTGTTTACTTGGTACTTTATCAGGTACAATGCAAAATCCTGTCCATAAAAGTTGGTATTTACTATTCCAGCGCTTACTACTCCAGTTGCTCAATTCTTTTGTTTGTTTTTGAGGGACATCAGTATTAGATATTTCGAAAAAACTTTTAAGGTCACCAATGTAAATCAATATCTCGGAATTAGTTATAGTTTTACATTCATGAAAGTGTAGATTACTTATAATTTCTATTTCACTTAAAAATGCATTCCATTTTTTTTCACTTAAATATTTCTGATTGCCAACAATGAAGTATTTAATTGTGTCTACATTTTCCCATTTTGTCAAAGGAAATGTTAATCCATTAATATCATTAAAAGCGACATTTAAATAATTATTTATCATTTTATCAATCTTCACTGATTGTGCTTCTACCGAAATAGTATGTAATAATAAAATTGTAATACTTAAGTAAAATAGTTTTCTCATAATTTTCATAGGCTTGTTTATAACGATTTAAACATACCAGTAGTGCGGGTTTCCATTACTCTACTTTGTCAGACCGTTGAACGAAAACGAAGATAGCAAAACTTTGTCAGACCGCCACCCCCCCCCGCATTTCTGGTGATGTTGTGTTATAAATTGGCCGCCAATACTACCTTGTCAGTTTTGTAGTAATTATCAACAAAGTACAAAATTGTTTTAGTTTTCAGAAATAGCAAATTGCTCGTAAGAGCAAAATAGCTTTTACATCCTTCCAATAATTTAAAAGTTTGTTTTCTAATTCTCCCTTGATCTAGAAAAATTATTTGTATAAGATACAATTAGAATTATACGACTAACTCATTGAAACTAATAAATACCTGATTCAAAAAATCATAATTAATACCACTATCAACAAATTTATCTATTTTACTTCTATATTTTTTTTGTATAATAATCCTTTGATTATTTTCTTCCATTATTTCATTATTGATCAATACTTCTATTACTTTATCAATATCAGCCGGACCATTTTGTAGGTTATAATTAACTATTATATCCTTTCTTAGTTTTTCATTTAACATATTTTGACCAACGTAAAAACATTTAAAAAAAATCTTAATTGATTTAATAATAAGTCGCTTAGATCCTAATCCATCATCAGACTTCTTCAAGTTAAGTACCTTCATATAAGTATTATCACCTTTGATATGTGAATCAAAATTATCTAGTTCAGCTGTAATATTATCATAATCTAAATCATTACTTTCTACACCTTCAAGTAAACAAGTTTCATCAAAAAGTGTATTTTCATCAAAACTGCACTTAAAGAAATTTGCATAATTCTTAATAATTGTATTTTTAAAAAACAGGTCTTTCATATCAATAATTAGATCAGAATTGTCAGGGATATCTATTAAGTATAGTTTATCTATCACTTGCTCATCTCCATTTTCTGGAAATAATTTTTGTATTATAAACTTAGTAGTTTCTGGGGTCTTAGAAGAAAACGATTGTTGCATAATTTGAAATAAATTGCAAATAGCTTTTTGTTTTATTTCTTCAGACGTAATATCCGTTGCATTGAACTTTTCAATCAACTCTTTAAAATTATTTATATATTGATCTGTACTATCTTTTATTTTCAGAATTAAATATTTAGATATTTGAGAATTGTAATTACATTCTCTTGCTAACAAATTGATTAAAGATTCCTTTATATCTGATGACTGTTTTATTAAATTTAGAACTGACAAAGATTTGAAGTAGCTTTTTAAAAAATCAAAGCGCAAGTAATAAGAATTCTCCTTTTTTACAAGAAATGGATGATCTTTTAACCCTTTCGAATATTCTGTAATGCGATCAAGTAAATTAATGTCTCTTAAAACATCAACAAACTCATCATCTGATATATAACCACGTTTCTCAATTGAAAGGTGAATCATAAATTCTATTTGTTTATCTACTGTTAGATCAAATCCATTTCTCTCCTTTTTTGATATTTCTCTAAAACATGTTTTATATATAATGTTATCAGTTACATCGGTATCAATTAAGAGTTTAGAATGAAAAGTAAAATCTTTAATTTCATCAACAAATTCTTTATCTACAAACTGATTTACGATTTCCAAGACAAAAGGCGGATAAATAAAATCATTCTCCTTATTTTCTTTCATCACAAACTCATCTAGAAGATTCATTGCCTTGGTTATTTTATGATCTTTATCAAAATGCAATGAGAAATAATTTTTTGCAAGCTCCGAATTAAAAGGTAATAAATCAAAAATCTCAATCTCAAATTCAGGTATATTTTCTATATCATTAAAAACGTATGAAAACTCATTAATATAAGAATCACGGCAATTAATTATTATTTTTCCTTTTCCTAAATTTTCTTGAATTTTTAAAACGTTTAGTAGAAAAGATTGCATGCTAAAGCTTGAAATTGTGGATATAATTTCATCAATTCCATCAAATATTATTAAAATATTGCCTAGGGAATAATTAATATAAAATGTATTACGATCTAGAAATTTCTGGTCACCTTTATATAAATTTCTATACCAAATTTCATAAATATTATATATTTCATACTCTTTCTCATCATTAAAATCGAGACGAAGAAAATCTTTTAGTAATTCATTAGAATTAATGAATATAATATGATATTTTTCATGATCTTTTAATATTATATCATGTAATTTTCTACATATTGTAGTTTTTCCTATACCACCCTGACCTTTTATTATAGCAATTTTGGATGAAGAATCTGTTTTTACCCAATTCAACAATCCATTTATACCAGTAAATAACCCATCTGAATCTTTAATTATTGGATCAACAAAATCATTAATCATTAAAATACTCTCCTGCTTTACAGATTTGAATGTTTTGTCATAGAAGTGATCCTGAATAAACTCAACATTGTTACTATTAAATTTCTTTTTTATTTTTTCTATTCGATTTTTTGTTTTTTGTAGGCGATCTTTAGGCACTAATACTACGAGATTCTTATTTATTTTATTTATGAAATTTTTATTAAAATGACTAAATACAGAGTTTATAGAATATCCTGGAAACAATAATAGATAATAAATTTGCATGTCTTCAAAATTTGGAATAGTAAATTTAAATAATTGATATTCTATTTCTTCATCATTATTTAGTTCTTCCAATATGAAATTGTTATTAATTCTCTGCAATTCTTCTTTAATATAATCAATGTCAAAAAATATACTATTTTGATCATTTAAAAGATTGGGTAGTATCTTGGTTAGTAATATTTTTTCAATATTTTCTTTTGAGACGGTTTTCCAAATTTTAAACAATGGATTTTTAATAATTGAATAATTTAATTTAGTATGATAACTTATTATTTGAAAGCGATTATCATCTAATAAAGCCTGATTTAATAAGGAACATTTGACTTCATCAGTTTTTAAATTATCATTTACATACGTATCATTTAAAATTACAATGCAATAGTTAACATGTTTTATCGGTATATCACCGTTTGTGTATATAAGGTAAGTAAATAATCGATGCTTATCTTTTTTAAATCTTTGATATAATTCATATGAATTAATAAAAACATTTATCCCTTCTTTCAACATTACATCAACAACCTGATAAGCATTTTCAAGTTCTCCGCTAAAAGAAACACTGATTGATTCATATCCTGAATCCTTTTCTTCAGGAACAATTCCGAGAAATTTATTTATTTTACTTAATACTTCTATAGTTGATCTTATGTTTTGATTATAAAAGAGTTTCTGATATATATCTGAATTATCTAATAAATGATCGTCAGGATCAAAATCCAAACTATCAATCGTCATTTTCTTTATTTTATCTAAACTTTTTGTTTGCAATGTTCTTTTACCTTTCAAAAAGAAAAATAAAAGAGTATCGAATTTTTCGTTAAGATTATTTCTATAAATCTGATTAATGGTTTTTTCTATTTTGTCCTTACTAAACGTTGATGTGATCTGAACAAATATTCGATTATTTTCATCAATAGCGTCAACAGCAGGGTAATTTCGTTGAAACATATTTGCATTAACCAAATTATATCCATACACTTCATTTAATATATCAATATACAAACCTTCAAGTAAAATATTTAAACTCAAATCATTTACTTTATTTTCTGTAACTAATTTCCCTTTTAATATCTCTAAACGAGTACTTAAATTATCAAATAAGAATCTAGTATTCATAATATAGCTTATTAATTTTGCGTATATGAAATTACTAAATTTATTAAACAAAAAAAGTAATTCAATAAAAAAGTTATTAATTATCAAATCATTATGTCAATTTAGCCTGTAGAACACAAAAAAGCGCATTGGAAAAACTAATAAAAAGTGAATTACTTTTTAATTTGATTCATTAATTTGTACTCTTCTAACAACGCATTTAGCCTATTCAATTTACTATATCTTGTTAAAATATTATCTCTAATATTGTAGACTAAAGGTGGAAATAAAGGCAAAATAAAAATAACAGCAAGTATTGAAAATGCAATAATTGATAAGTCAGCAATATTATTTTTATACAATTCCAGTAGTTTATCAATATATGAATTCCACAGAGGAACAAACAAGGCTATAAAAACACTTGAATAAAGAATAAATGGTAATTTAATATCTTTTAATTTTTCTTTTAACAGGTACTGAATATCATCAATATTGTTTTCTAATTTATATTTCACGATATAATGATCCAGTTTCTCCAAAACCATTTTATCAAATTTGTTTTGAGACCATCTAAAACGTTTTACATAAACATTAGGATATTTATGCTTTATTGTTTGTCCAGTAAAATACCAACTAATTTTAATTGAAGATAACAATACAAATATTCCTATAAAACTTAGATATGAATAGTCAAAATAAACCGAAGCAATACTTATAGAGCCAGCTAAAATTAATAAGATAACAAAAATAAAATTTTTCCAACACCCGTTTCTTCTAATTACTAGAGAATTAAAAGTCAAGTGCTTTGAATAATAACGTATTAAACTTTCTACCATTATTTTGTCTAACTTTTATGTTTACTTCTTATTTATATCTTCATATTGCATTACATACATTTCTTTCAAAATGATTATTATATAAAGTAAAAAATGATACAACAAAAAGACAATCAAATCCCAAATAATTCTAATTAACAAGTTTGCGGTTTCATTTAAATAATCAAAATAAGCATCAGCTAATATTAATAATACTATTATTATTATAGACTTAACTACAGTGTATGAAATCAAATAAACAATATTATTAGAAAAATTTCTGTAATTCTCTATATAACGTTTATCTTCTTCATTCTGTGATTGATACTGTATTTTTCTACTATTTAGATTATTTGAAACAACAAATATTATCGAAAAAAGTAATCCAGCAAATAAACTTATACCGCCAATTAAATTTCCAAAAAGCTCCGTATTTAACTCATAATTAATATAGTGAATTAAAAGTGCAATACATATTGGAATAATATAATATATAAAAATAAATGACCAACGACTTGCATCGTTTTTTATAGCTTTTAAAGCATCCTTTCTAATTTCAAAAACATTTAGCTTTGCAAACATATTATTTAATATATTTTATTTCTTTTTTAATATTTTCTAAAAGCTCATCAGTATGTTTCTTGATTTTATCAAAATCAAATTGTTCACTATCTTGCTTTTTAAGCGTATTATCTAAAAATATTGTTGGGCTAATTTCAAGATTCTTTTTAATCGTTGTATTTGATTTATGACCATCTGAATCTGTATAATAAGCAATTGTTTGAAAATCATCATTTTCCTTAATATCAAAATCTTCTAAGTTAGATTCAATGATCTTATCAGAACTTAATAAATCGTCCCAAAAATCATTTACTCCTTTTTTAAATCCTGAAACTTCAATTCTTACTTTCAAATCATCAAATTCAGTAAACAAAGGGTTAATCAATTTACGCTTATCTTTACTCAAAGATTCCTTTACAAAAGCGATCTTATAAACATTACTATCTTTTTTAAACTGTTCTTTGATTTTATTTGGAACAAAAGGAGTAAATATTAAACTAAAATTAAAATCTTGGAAAAATCTTGAAAGATGAAATTTTATTAAATCAACTACAGTCAAATTACTATAACTCTGGACCATTAACACTCCGGTATCATGATCTGGAGGCGTCCAAAGCTTTATATAATATGGCAGTGTTGAAACATCATCAGATAATACTTTTCCTGTTGAATCTGACGAGTTAGTTTGTTTAAATAGTTCTTGTGGAATACCTGTTTGTCCACCCAATATTTCTCCATCAATGATGTTATTAATAGATCGAGGCACAAAGTTATGAGATTCTGTAGCTGATATCCCTTTTGTTTTATCTTTATTGAGTTTAAACTCATTGTTGAAAGAGCCAATATAATCTTTGATAAATTCGGTATAAGCTAGTGGCTTATCAACTTCTGGGTATGCAGTTTCAAAGAATTCACTAAATTTCTTTAAATCATCATTTGTTCCACCTTTCTTTTTTAGAGTTATTCTAAAAATTGTCAGCTTTAAATTATACGCCATCTTTATATTTATTTAATTATTTAAGGAAATGAATTTGTGTAGTGAAGTTACTAAAATAATTAAACAATCAAATAATATCTAAAAAAAGTTATTAACTGTCAATACTTTAAAAAGAACGATAATTTAAACTCTTTTGGCGGCGAAGCTGTTAAGTGTTTAAATTAAAATCCAATTTGTGCGAAGCACAAAAGCGCGTTAGAAAAACTAAAACAATTTACTAACATACTTACCGAATCTATCTCGATAAATTAAGTATCAAACAGCACGAATAAATTACACTTTCATTCTCAGAAAGCAAATTACCTTTCTAAAATACAAAAGCTGTCAGAAAGCTTAAAAAACATCTTAGTTAAATTACTGTCAAAAAGAGCAGAATTGCTCTATTTCAGATTTTTTTGTGGCTTATTTATAACGGTCCCGGCTTAGGAAGAGTGCGGGTTTCCACTACTCTACTTTATCAAACCGTTGAACGAAAACGAAGGTAACAAAACTTTGTCAGACCACAAAAACACCCGCATTTTTTCTGAAGCCGTGTTAGCCCTAGTATTTTTAACCACCTACTTGTCCAAAAGTGAAATAATATTTATTATCAGTCACGCTTTTAAACATAATTAATGTGCAAATTTCTTCATTTATAGCAGTCCTAGATTCCTTAAATAATCCAATATATTTCTCTATCAACTCTGGCTCTATCCAAATAATTGGTAAAACTTTAAAAGAATAATCTATTGTTTTAAGATTTATCGTCTTCTGCTTATATTTAGGAAGAATTCTATTCAAAAGAAGTTTTGTGAGTCCGTCCGATGATTCAACTTTTTCTGGATCTATATTAATGCTCAAAAAATCAATTAGAAATTTTTTATTTTTTCCCTTATTTAATAATAAACAATCTATTCTTTTACCATTCTCTAATTTATATTCCATTTCAAGGATTTCAATATTTTCTAAAGAAATAATATAGTCTAGCGCATATATCTCTCCAACCCTATCATAAGATTTTGGTTCATCAATTTCAGGAAGTATCAGTTGTTCTAATATACTTCTTAATTTATCTAATAATTCTTTCTTTGAACTTATTTCTCTATAAATATTTTTTACCCTATAATTTATATCAAGCATGAAAGCTTTAGATTCATCTGATTCATTTTTTGAGGAAATTAAATTATCTAAAAAAGAACGTCTTGAGATATAAGATTTTTTTTCAAGTGTCACATTCTTAATTAAGGATAGTCTATCAAGATATTTTAACCTTACTTTTTTCCAAAATTTCTTTTTCTCCCCGATGATATCAACAATATCTGGACAATAACTAGATAATATGAATTGTATTTCGTTCATAAAATATTGGGGCTAACGATTAAAACATACCAGTAGTGCGGGTTTCAATTGCTCTACTTTGTCAAACCGTTGAACGAAAACGAAGATAGCAAAACTTTGTCAGACCGCCAAACCCCCCGCATTATCTGGTGATGTTGTGTTAGAAGTTGTAGCGCCCTAAATAAACAAATTATCAAACCGTTGAGACAGTTGAGATTAAACGATATAAAATACAGACGATTCCTTATTCAGATTCTCAATCATTAAAACAAAACATTATCAGAACGTATTAAATTATCAATATAAATTGAACCAAACTGAATTAGACTTTATTTTTAAAAGCTTACTATGAAATACAACTGTATCAAGTTTGTGGGCGGGAAATAATTTTTAAAACCTAAAACTGTAATTATCAAAAAGCTCTTATTTTTCTTAAATAAATAACTTGTCTAAAGGCATGAATTATCAAAACTTAAAACATTATCAAAAAGAAAAAGAACAGTCGAACTGGAAAAAAACCTTTCTTTATCAAATTGAGAATACATTATCAAACCGAAAAACTTTTTCAAACTGCTGCTAAACAATCAAACTGAAAGAATTATCAGAATGCACAAAATTATCCACACAAAAGCCAAGTATCAAATCGAAAAAATTTATCAGACCGTGATGAAAGGTTTTAAAAATTATTAATGTGCGGTGGGCAAAATAAGTTTTTTTGCGCTATTACTTTTAACGATTTAAACATACCAGTAGTGCGGGTTTCCACTGCTCTACTTTGTCAGACCGTTGAACGAAAACGAAGATAGCAAAACTTTATCTGACTCGTCCTAAAAAAAGTTTACAGGTTAATATTAAATCCTAGCATAAGTTTACAGTGCATTTTTAGTCCTGTTAT
>JAEINU010000012.1 GCA_016342685.1 Bacteroidales bacterium
TTCGACAATAGAAGTACCAATGCTTCAGCTGAATCATTCAATGCTAAGCTTAAAGCTTTCAGAGCAACACTAAGAGGCGTGAAGGATATTAGATTTTTTCTCTATAGAGTAGCAAAAATTTATGCTTAAAAAAATTAATCCACCAGAAATGTCAAGTGATCCTTAATTATCTTCTAACATATATAGACATTTGTACTCGTAATTATACCCTTTATCATTAATGAGGAAATGAGTATTTATACTGATGCTTTTCACATCACAAAGTTACTAAGTTTGTTTATTGCTATAAATCAAGGATATAATACTCAACCTATATTATGTTATTAACCAAAATCAAAATATTATGAAATCACTCTACTTCTTAGTTAAAATTTCAATTGTAATTCTTTTTGTTACACTTAGCTTTAATTCTTACGGACAAATAGGAGTATATACTGCCGGTGACGGTGCCGGATTTAGTAATTCTTCAGGCGACTTTAATACCTTTGTAGGCGATTCTGCAGGATATACAAACACTACCGGACTTTACAATACATTTATTGGTTATCGTGCAGGTTATAGTTTAAGTTTTCCATCCTTTACACAAAGTGATAATACTATTATTGGTGCGGAAGCGATGGGAGGCACTCCGTTTTCTGTTAGCAGTACAGATAATGTTATAATTGGCAAAATGGCAGGATACAACCATTATGGTACCGATGTGGTAATTATCGGTACACAAGCGGGCTATTTTAATGAGGATGGCGCTGATGTAGTTTTTATAGGGGAAGAGGCCGGTTACAGTAATACTGAAGGCGATGATAATGTTTTTGTTGGTGAAGACGCCGGTTATAATAATACTACTGCGAGTTTTAATACTTTTGTTGGAAATCAGGCAGGACGAAGTAATACTACGGGTACTAGAAATGCCTTTTTTGGTAACGAAGCGGGATGGGATAATTCTACCGGTAATAGAAATACATTTATTGGTGATTCGGCTGGTTTTGATGTTGGTGTAGGACATCATAATACTTTTGTTGGACAAGCTTCCGGATCATGCACCGAACATGCAGATTACAACACCTTTATTGGATCGTATGCAGGTTGGGATAATAATAGAACAGACGAAACCAACAATGCAAATTATAATACTTACTTGGGTTACTATACAGGATTTACAAACAGAGAAGGACAATACAACGTGCTACTTGGAGCATTAACAGACTTTTCAAGTACTGCCATGGGAGGAAATGGAAGCACAAATAGCTACAATATTGGAATTGGCTATGATGCTTTAATTAATGGGGAAAGAGTTTATTCATGTGTAATAGGATCTAACGCAAGAGTATCATCAGATAATAGCTGTGTAATTGGCGGAACAACATCAGTAACACGAATGTCCGTTGGTATTGGTACGGATACACCAGACCAGGATGCGTCTTTAGAATTATCAGAAAATGATAAAGGTTTTTTAATTAATCGTTTATCAAACTCAGAAAAAATAACTTTCGCCAGTGCATTAGCAGCATCCGATGAAGGAATGATGGTTTACGATAGCACCAGCAAACTCCTAAGCATCTGGAATGGAAGCCAATGGACTTCCTCAGGTATTCAAAATATAGGATTATCAAGTAATATTCTCACAATAACTGATGGGAACTCAGTTAACTTATCGGGGTATTTGGACAATACAGATGCACAAGATTTAAGCTTAACAAGCAACACCCTTTCATTGACAAACGATGGCACGACAGTAGACCTATCTGCATACCTTGATGATACAGATACGGACGATCAGACCCTGAGTTTAAGTACAAATACATTATCAATTGCAGATGGGAACTCGGTTGATTTAGCTGGATATTTAGACAATACAGACTCGCAAAATTTAACATTTGATGGATCAAATATTACTATTACGGGCGGAAATTCTGTTGATATAACTTCACTGCAAGATGGTTTTGAAGCTAATACGGATGATCAAGATCTTAATTTAGCTTCAAATATTTTATCAATTACTGGTGGAAACTCTGTTAATTTGAGCCTTTATCTAGATGACACAGACGATCAAAGCCTTAGTCTAATTTCAAATGTATTATCTATATCTGATGGAAACTCAGTAGATTTAGCACCCTATATAGATGATACAGATGAGCAAAAATTAGCTTTTGATGGATCAAATATTACTATCTCAAATGGTAATTCAATAGATATTAGCAGTGCAATAACAAACACAGATGAACAAAATCTAACATCGGCTAATCTAACTGGAACAATTCTGGAAATAGGAATCGAAAATGGTTCTTCTGTTTCTGTTGATTTATCACCTTTATTGACAGATATAAATACAACTATAGCAAATCACGAAGAAAGAATAATAAAACTTGAAGCAGATGTTGCATATTTACAAAGTTTAAGCACTGATGTAACGAATGCTTTTGTTGAAGGAACAGGAATTGAGTTATACCAAAATATTCCAAACCCAACCAATGAATCAACAAGAATTCAATATTTTATTCCCGAAAATATTAGTTCAGCTGCCTTAATAATTTACGATAACAAAGGTGTTGTGCACAAAAGAATTAATATAAAAGAAAGAGGATTGCATTTTATTGATCTGGAATTAACGGAACTGCCTGCCGGATACTACTACTATAGCTTATTAGTTGATGGTAGAAACGCCGGCTCAAAAAAGATGTCAATTATAAATTAATACTATAAAAAAAGCCATCCTATCAAAGATGGCTTTTTTTATATTCTTTACATTAAAACATATTCTATTTCTAGTATTTTATTGTACTCTACGCTCCTTCTCAATATCTAATTACAAAAACCTAATTAAGCATTTTTGACAATAAATCTATTTATGATTAACTTTTAACATATTTAGCATTTATTCTCTCTAAATATCGAGATTTGGCCTTTACAGGATCTGCTCCTTTAGAAATATAAATAGTTGTCTTGTAATCGACCACGACTCCCTGCAATAAATTTAAATCAGGGGATTGAAAATTATTCTGTTTTTTTACACTCATACACGATTTCTTTTGTCCAATATAAGAACTTTATTATTAATAACATATTAAACACGCCTTTTGTTTTAAAAATCAACAATTTGTGCTTTATATAAATACGATTTATTTTTAAATAAATTCCGATTCCTTATTAAGCTCTATCTTCTTCAATCAAAGTAAAAAATAAAAAAATCTATGTTAGCAGATAGATTGGGCATATAAAACTATTTTGTTTTTTAATATTCGTTTAAATATCCTATATTTATTTTCGCTGATAAAAATTATCTAATACTCAACCCTAAGTTTAATAAATGGTCTATAAATTCTTTTTACTCCTTTCAATAATAATATTTAACACCGTCACACCCAGTACATTTGCTCAAAATCAAAAAAAAATTGATAGTCTCGAATTCTTATTGAAGGAATCTAGCGAAGATTCTGTTAAAATAAATTTACATATTCAATTAAGTGAAACATTATTTTACACCGACACAAAATTAGCTGAAATAAATGCAAATTTAGCATTAAATCTGTCAAAACTAAATAATTATTCATATAAAACAGCAACTTGCTATATAACGCTTGGTATAATTAAAGAAATTCAAGGTAATTATTCTGAAGCACTTGATTATCTCGATAAATCATTGAAAATTGAAAAAACCTTAGGTAATAAGAAGGGAATATCACGTTGTTTAAACAATATGGGAATTCTTTATGAAACACAAGGTGATTATTCAAAAGCTTTAGAACATTACGAAAGATCTTTAATAATAGACACCGAACTAAATGACAAACACGGAATTGCTATCTGTTTAATTAATATTGGAGGAACCTATGATTGTTTAGGAGAATATTCAAAAGCATTGGAACAGTACGAAAGATCATTAAAAATAAGTACGGAACTGAATGATAATTTAGGAGTTGCTATTAATCTGAATAATATTGGTGAAATTAATCGATTACGAGGAAATTATGTTAAAGCCTTGGAGTATTATGAGAAATCTCTGAAGATTAATGAAGAATTAAATGACAGGTCGGGTATTTCTGTGTGTTTAAACAACATTGGAACGGTTCATCAGCATTTGGCGAATAACACCATAGCCATTAAGTACTATAAAAAATCATTGAAAATTGATGCAGAGCTTGGCGATCACAGTGGACAAGCCATTAGTCTGAATAATATTGGTGAAATAGAACTTTCACAAAAGGATTACGAAGGGGCACTAGAAAGTTTTACTCAGGCCATCCTTATTAGTCAGGAAATAGAGGATTTGAGCGGAATTGCCAGATCGGCTTCTCTTTTAGGATCGGTGTATTTGGAAAAGAAAGAATTTTCAAATGCAATTAAGCAACTCGAAAAAGCTTTAAAATTGCACTTAGAAATTGAAGAAGATGCGTTTATTGCAAACGATTATGCGAAAATTGGGCAAGCATATTTTGATTTAGAAAAATATGAAAAAGCAATAAGTTATAGCTTTAAAGCTATAAACATTTCAAAGAAAATTGGATCCAAAGAAAATACGAGACTTGCCTCCAAGGTTTTATCTCAAAGTTTTGAACAACAACAAAAGTTTAAAGAAGCTTATAAATATCTTCTTCTCTTTAAAGAAACTCACGATAGTATTTTTACAATTGCAAGCAAAGAACAACTCACAAATTTAGAAACCAGGTTCGACCTTGAACGAAAAGAAAAACAAATAGAACTTCAACAAACACAACTAGATAAGCAAGATGTCAAAATCCAAAAACAACAAATTAGAAGTATAGCTTTAATTGGTGGATTTATAGCTATTTCAGTAATAATAGTGCTTATTATTATTGGTTATATGCGTATTCGAAAGGCAAATGAAGTAATTACATATCAAAAAGAAGAAATAATAGAATCGAACGAAGAACTAAATCAAACAAATGAGGAACTTCGCACAACAATGGAAACTATCAACAAACAAAAACAAGAAATTACAGATAGTATTCATTATGCTAAATACATTCAAAATGCCATATTACCACGAAAGGAAAAAAGAGACAAACTTCTAAGTAAACATTTTGTTTATTTTAAGCCTAAAAACATTGTAAGTGGCGATTTTTATTGGACAACGGAAATTGAAGAAAGAACGATTGTTGCTGCAGCAGACTGCACGGGACATGGTGTCCCAGGAGCATTCATGAGCATGTTGGGAGTTTCATTTTTAAATGAAATCGTAAATAAAGAGTATATAACACATCCTGGTGTTATTTTAAGACGATTAAGAAAGGATATTATAAATGCATTGCAACAAAAAGGTGAATTTGGAGAACAAAGGGATGGTATGGATATAGCTTTGTGCTCAATTGATTTTAAAAATATGGATCTGCAATTTTCAGGTGCAAACAACCCATTATATATTATCAGAGATAAAAACAAAACTCCAATAGATCATTCAATTATTACCGAAAATGACAACAATGTTTTATATGAAATTAAAGGTGATAGAATGCCAATCGCCATTAATGAAAAAATGGATCGCTTTAAAATGTATGAGTTTAAGTTATTAAAAGGAGATTGTTTATACCTATTTTCGGATGGATATCAAGATCAGTTTGGGGGATTAAGGGGAAAGAAATTTATGTCAAGCAATTTTAAAGATTTACTTCTTGCTAATTGCAATAAACCAATGAATAATCAATCCAAAATTATTGATGATACGATAAACAATTGGCAAAATGGCTACGAACAGGTCGACGACATTCTGGTTATTGGAATTAAAATTTAAAACTTTAAAGTAAAAGCACTTTGTGCTCCTAACGTTGATTGTACATTTATTGATTCATTATGTAATCGCATGATCTGTCTCACAATACTCATCACCATTAATTGGTTTTCTCAATATCTCATTGCATTTTACATGATTTAAAGTTAGCCGTTCATCTTCCGAAAATGCGGTGTGAACTATTATAGGAATATTAGGCATTACATTTCGAATCTGATTAATTGCCTCAACACCATCCATTTTTAATATGAACAATTTCTAAATTTGGTTTTACAATATGTAATAGCTCATTTAAATAAACATAACTATAGCAGTCATCATCTACTATTAACACCTTTGAATTTTTCTAGTGCATCTTTCCGTTTTTCAAGAATAATCCTTACAATGGTATTGAGAAGAAGAAATTAGTGCCTTTATTCAGAACAGAATTAAACCACATTTCTCCCCCTTGGATTTTTATAAATTCTTTAGCAATTGTTAAACCTAATCCAAGTCCACCAAATTTTCTGGTAATACCTTCATCTACTTGCCTAAAATTTTCCAATACTATTTTCTTATGATTTTCATCAATTCCAATTCCCGTATCCTTTACAAAAAACACAAGATTACTACCTTCTTTTTGACATCCGAACTCAATTTTCCCACCCTCTGTAAACTTAATGGCATTATTAATTAAATGATATAGAGCTCTCTTCGTTTTACATTCATCAATAAATACCTTTTGTTCATAATCGTTGTACTGTGGCGAAACAAATGAAAAATCGATGGCATCTTTAATTTTTATAGAGTTTCTAAAAGTGTTATCTAGATTTTTAAACATATCTTCAATAGAAACATGATCTCTGGATACAGATAAATTATTAGAATCTATTTTAGAGATATCAATTAAATTATCCATTAGGTCTAATAAATAGTAACCACAATCTTTCATAATCTGCAAACCCTCATTTTGTTTATCTAACGACAATTTATTTGTTTGAATCAACTGAATAAAACCCATTAATCCATTTAGAGGGGTTCGAATTTCATGGCTAATATTAGCAAGAAATGATGATTTTAATTTTTCTGATTCCTCTGCTCTTTTATTAGCTATTCTAAGTTCAACTTCTTTTATCTCTAATTCCTTACTTACAACAGACAATTTTTTCTTTAAAATATTAACATCTTCGGCTAAGCTTGTTAAGCCATTGTCTTTCATCATAAGCACTGCTCTATCGTTGAGTTTTTCCATATCAATAGTTGTTTTTGCTATTGCAGATATGTTATTTATATATTTAATACCCTTATTCTCTTCTCTTCTAATTGATTTCATCCCCGTACATGTTGGATTTAAAAATTTTCAAACTCTTGATCTGATACATTAAATGTTTCTAACTTAATTGGGATTCTTTCCGTTTTTTCCTTATCTAAACTATTTATATTCCCTTTTACTCTTTCTGTTTTCCCATTAATAACTAAAGATCTTTCATCAATCTTAAAATACAACACAGTTTCCTTAAGCTGTTCTGCCTGACTGGCAAGCTCTTCAGAGCTAGTTGCCATCTCTTCAGATGCAGCAGCATTATGTTGAGTTACCTGATTTAATTGTTGGATTGCACTATTTACCTGCTCAACACCACTGTTTTGTTCCATACTTGATGCTGTTATTTCCTGAACTAATTGCGCTGTTTTTTCAATTTCTGGTACAACTGCAGAAAGTTTACTTCCTGCTTCAGTAGAAACTTTAACTCCATGTTTTAATAGAATTTCTATTTCATCAGCAGCAGTTTTACTTCTTTCAGCTAACCCTCTAACTTCAGCTGCTACCACTGCAAAACCTCTTCCATGTTCTCCTGCCCTTGCAGCTTCTACAGCAGCATTTAACGCAAGAATATTCGTCTGAAAAGCAATATCATTAACAATCGTAATTTTCTCGGCTATTTCATTCATTGAATTTACTGCAATTGCTGCTGAATCATTGCCTTTTTTTATCCCCTCAGCTGATAATCTTGCTATTTTCTCTGTTTCTTGTGCGTTATCAGTATTCTGTTGTATATTAGATCCTATTTCTTCCATTGAGGATGAAACCTCCTCTGACGATGAAGCTTGCTCGTTTGCTCCTTGTGACATTTGTTGAGAAGCTGAACTAATTTCTTGACTTGCAGCTGCGATATTTTCTGCCCCATCAGTTATACCTTTAACAATCTCTTTTAATTTCTCAACCATAAGCTGAATATCATGCATTACACCAATTCGCTTTTCGTTTCCAAAATCTATCATAAGATCTCCATTTGCAATTTTATTTGCAATTACTTCTACTTCGTACGGTTCTCCTCCCAAACGCTTAGTTATTCCTTTCGTTAGAACAATTGCAATAATCACACCTAAAATAATAGCTAACGCAGTAAAAATTCTTAAAACTAATCTCGCATTAGAAATTTCATTAAACATTTGAACTGTTTGGTATTTATCGTTAGTTTCTGACAATTCTATTACTTCTCCAGCATATTTTACCATTCTTTCAGTATCATCGATCTGATCATTTGTATTCTTACAAAAAATATCGAACGTGTTTTTATACTTACGAGTATCTGTTAGTACATTTCTTGCCAAATCAAGATTCTCTGAATCCTCAAGTCTATTTATTAGTTCTGTTAAACTATTATTTGTTTCATCATACAATTGCATGTGTTTATCGAAATAACTTTTATCACCAAAAATGATTATATCCTTTTCTGCTTTTCTAAGTTCTAAAAACAACTGAAGACTACTATTTACTAATACGATTTTTTCTGTCAGATTTTTATCATTGTTTTGAGCTATCAAAAGGTTTTTTTGTAACTTATTTAGATCATTAACAACAATGTCTCCTGACTCACGCATTATTTTTAATGCAAGACTCTTCTGCTCTTCAATTTTTACATACATATCAAAAGATTCTTTATAAAGCCCTATGCTTTCAACAATCTTTTTATTTTCTGAATTATTTTTCTGAATTGAATTATTTGCAACATCTAAAATATTATTAACTCTATTATTAACCTCTGTTATATATTCGTCTTTTTTTCGAATGATATAATCTTTTTCATGCCTTCTCATCTCGAGAACTTGTTCTACAATTTCCTTTGCTTCTTCTCCTTTATCGAGTCTGTCTAATACTTTAACAAAACCTATTAAACCTATTAAATTTGCTATTAAAGCAAGAACTAAAACAACTCCAAAGCCTAATCCAAGCTTTTTTCCCAACTTCATTTTTTTAAAATCCATTTTTTTAAACCTTTTATTTTTTAAACCCTATTGTATTATCACTATAAAATAATTCTCCATTTAAAACTTGCTTTATTGCATTTTCAAGTTGATAATAAACATCTATCTCTTTTATATAACCATCAGCTCCTGCATTAATCATCATTTTTTCATACTCAATTTCATCAAATCTTGTAAGAACAATAAATTTTATTTTATTATGATATTTACGTTTTAATTTTAAAATAAAATCTGAACAAGTGCCATAAAGCATCTCCAGATTTAGTATCGCAATATCAGGCAATTCTTTTTCCAAAAGCATTGAAATTGCTTTACAATTTGCACTTTCTCCTACAACCTTATATTTACTCTTGCCCACCAAGAATAATTTTAAGGTTTCCCTAAAAATTTTACTCTGCTCAGCAATTAGTATTTTTACTTTATCACCCATTTTTGTGGTATAAACTTTAAGCTTATCAATAGAATCTAGCTTAATATTAACATTTAGTAAAGATAAATTTAGGGGGGAGCTTATAGTAGAGGCGTTATTCTCAATTTTTATTAGGATTCTTTTTATCCTTTTTATTGAAATAACCCCATGCGATATAGGAATAAATTCCTATAAATTCCAAACAGTTAGGTTTCAAATAAAAAGGGAGTAGCTGTAATTACTACTCCCTTTATCTCAATATATATTTACTTACTAATTTATTAGATTATGTTTGTACGCATAACTAATTAAACTGGCAGAATTCTTAGTTCCAGTTTTTGACATAATATTTGTTCTGTGATTAATAACAGTTTTTTTACTTATAAAAAGTTTCTCTGCAATTTTGGAATTTGTTAAACCTAAAGATATATATTGTAATATTTCGAGTTCCCTTTTTGTAAGATGTTCATTATAATCACCGTTTAATCCAGACACAAGTTGTTTAGTTAAAAAAGGCAAAAACTCTTCAGCAATGTATTGTTTGCCTTCGCTTATCAAATGAATTGCTCTTGTTAAATCTGCCTTTCCTGTATTTTTCAGTATATAAGCATGTACTCCTAATTCAATCATTTTTTTAAAATAATCTTCTTCGTCGTACAAAGTCATTACAATAATTTTAATATTAGGGAATTTATCCTTAAGGATTTTTGTTGTTTCAAAGCCATCCATTACTGGCATTTTAATATCTGTGAATACAATATCTACTGGCTTTTTACTAATTAGTTTTAATAATTCTTCACCATTCTCAACATCGCCAATAACACGCACACAATCAACTTCTTCTAATGTAGATACAAGTCCAGTTCTAAACAATTCATGATCTTCTGCGACTGCAACATTTAATTTATCCATATTTACAACATTATTATATGCATTAATTCTGTTTAATCTCAAATTTGAAATATATTCCAGTTTCAGGTTTACTTCTAAACTGATAATTACCATCAATAACTTTAAGTCTATTTAAAATATTTAATAGTCCATTACCATTTTTATTATTTAATTTTTCTTGTAAATTGAATCCTATACCATCATCTGAGAAACAGATTTTTATATTCTTATTATTTATAAAACTTATCCTTATATTTTTTGCTTCAGAATGTTTTAATGAATTATTAATTAATTCAATTAAAATTCTATAAATAATTATCTCAACATTTTTTTCTAATTTAAGATCTCTACTTAAATTATTATTAAATTCAATATTTATTTTATGTGCAGATTCTATTTTCTTTAGAAACGACTCTAATGCTTTAATTAATCCAAAATCAATTAAAATATTCGGCATTAAACAATTTGAAATATACCTTGTAATAGATATAGAGCTATCAATCATTTCATCCAAATTATTTAAAATAGTATCCTTGCTCTTCTTTTTAAAATCTTCATCTCTTAACTGATTGACATTTAGCTTAATAACAGACAAATAAGGTCCTAATTCGTCATGTAAGTCTTCGGATAGTCTTTTACGCTCTACCTCTTCAGCATTAACAGTTGCATTTAGCATTCTACTAGCGAATAACTTTTGTTCCGTTATATCTTCTAAAATAGTTATAATGGAATTTATTTCCCCATTTTGAAAGATTGGAGTTTTGCTAATTTTCGCCCAGAAGGTATTTCCATTCTTTTTACCCCAAAGCACCTCTCCATACCATTCATTGCCACAACTTAATTCTTTATTCATCTCAGCAATAATCGTTCGTGTAGTTTTTTGGGGATCATGAATTGGTAAGAGTCTATTTATAATATCATTTTTAGAAAATCCTGTAACCTCTCTATATTTTTTATTAGTGTACTCAACAAGTCCTGAAGAATTAGTTATTATTATCATACTTGAGCTGTGTTCCACTGCCGTAATAAGGTTTCTAATTTTATGTTCTGATTCTTTTAGTTTACTAATATCTTTAAGTATATTTAACATTGATCCGTTTTCAAGTAATACACTTTCTACTTTAAACCGTTTATTTGTAATTGGATAATTAAATTCGCTTGTAGAACCTTTTTGTTTACCATTCTTATCAAAATTACACCATGCACATTGCTCTGATAATCCAAATATTTCTTTATAGCATTTTTTACCTAATATATTCTTACCTGCTTTAATTATAGCCGGTGTATTCATATAATCAATAATAAAATTATCAGAACACACATAAACTCCATCTTCAAAAGTATCCAGAATCTTATTTAATTTGATTTCATTATTTTCTACCTTATTTAATAATTTCTGAAGTTCAAATTCACTTTCTTTTTGAGAAGTAATATCCTGAATTACGCCAAATGCAGATATAGGTATACCATTATCAACTATAGTTTTATATGTGCCATATAAATATTTAA
Organism: Bacteroidales bacterium; assembly: GCA_016342685.1. GTDB lineage: Bacteria > Bacteroidota > Bacteroidia > Bacteroidales > UBA12077 > UBA12077. The sequence goes on from JAEINU010000012.1 coordinate 11,799, forward strand.
CATTTTTATTCTCTTGAATAATTCGAAATTGAAAACTTGTATTCAGTTTCGAATTTCTATTTTCAATAATTTTCTCTTTAAAAATTTCCCTATCCTCAGGATGAATCAAGTTAATAAGAAAATATTTGGTGATTTTATGTGTATTTAAATCGAAAATATTTTTTGATTCCTCAGATAGTTCAATGTAATTAGTGTTTAAATCTAAATTCCAATGACCAAACTTTCCCACTTTTTGGGCCTCTTCTAATTTACTACTACTTTCTCTTAAAGCACGTTCTGTGATTTTTAAATCATTAATATTAGTTATAGATACAAGTAATATATAGTTATCTGTAAGCGTGCTAAACTCAATAATTGATGAAAACGTTTTTCCTTTTAAATCAACATATTCAATCTCACTTCTATATCTAAACTCATCTTTAAATAAAGAGATCAATTCTTGAGTAAAAACCGTAATTGTATTTTGATTAAATGTATCTTTTATTTTTACCCTTAAATGTTCAACACTTTTAGCTGAATAAATTCTTAATGCAGCCTTATTAGCTTTCAAAATTTTGATTTTAGACAAACATTCATATACAAACTGAGGATTACTGTCAATATATTGTTTTAAATCAAAAACCCCTTGCTTTTTCTTCGCATTTAATAGCTTAATAAGTTCAGAAATATCCTCTTCAAATAAAGAAACTGGACTTTCTTCAAATAACGAACGGTATTTTATTACAGACTCTTTATACAAATTCGTTCTTTCACGCACTTGATATTCCAACTCATTATTTACATGATATAAATTATTTTGATAAGTACTTAAGTTAATTTTGTTTCTAATCCTTGCAATTAATTCTTCTTTATTTAACGGTTTTAAAATAAAATCATAGTTGCTTAACTTAAATTCTTTAATGTTTTTTACCTCTCCTGAATTATTGAATATAAATATACAAGGTACTTTCGAAATATATTTACTGATTATAGATTTTGTTAACCACTTGTAATTATTGTTAACATCGATTAAAAGTAAATCTGAAAAATTTGAAGCATTAAAATAAAACTCGATTTTATTAAAATGCACAAAATCTATTTCAAAACTTTCATTATCTAACAATCCTTCAAATAAATTTAAACTAGAGTTATTATCGCATATAATAATGATTTTCAATCCATTCACAATATTATTAATTATTACGCTGTTAATAAATTAGGGATTAAAAAAGTGCAATATTCTTAACAAATATTGCACCTTTAATTTTTTTCGTAATTCTTAAAACAAAGATAATATTATGATTACTAATAACATTTTTGGTATTATGTTTCTAAACAGGAAACCTTATGATTTAAACAAGGAAAAAAACACAATAAATTAAATACGTGGTATTATATTTTCCAATATGTAATTAAAGTAAAATCGATTTCCTACTCATTTAAAAACCCACCCGTCAATCTAGTTAAGGTAGTATTTGAATAAATAAGGTTATAAATCGATTGTAATTGGGTTAATGCAGAATTCAAATAACTTAACTGAATATCTCTATAATTAAAAGAATTAATTACTCCCGATTTAAACTTTTCATCAGCAATTTGAAGATTCATTTCAGCTGCTTCTAAACTCTCATTAGAAACTTCAAGAAGCACTTTGCGTAAATTGTAAACCTCATATTCGTTATACAACTGATTGCTTAAACTATGCTTAATTTCGTCCGTTTCAATTTGAGTAATTTCTTCGTTTATTCGAGCAATTTCGATTGCTCGTTTTCGATTACCCGCCGAAAAGATATCATAAGTTAAAGATAAATTTGCAGAGGGAGTAAGTGCTTCGGTGTATAATTCAGGTTGTGCATCTGGTTTTACCCACGAGTACGTATTGTTTATACCTGCCGATAAACTAACTCTTGGGTACAAAGTACTTTTTTGCAGACCAATCTCATCCTGCTGCAATAATAAATTTACATATTGATTTTGCAATGTTTGGTTACTTGCCATCATCTTGTCCATCAAGTCTCCTAAGATATATTCATAGGTTTCCGAACTAAACTCTTCCGTAAAGATCCACTCTTTTGATGCATCTTCGCCTAAAAGGAAGTTCATGTTTCGAATAGCATTTCTAACTACCACTTCCTGATTTAAAAAAGAAGCCTTATCATCTAAATAAATATTTTTTGCCAACAAAACATTGTAAGTTACCGATCCTCCAATATCATATTTTGTTTGTTCATATTCATATCTATCTTTCGATAAAACCATCACTTTATTAAGCACATCCAATCGATTTTTCTGCAAAAGAATATTGTAATAACTCATTGTAACATCCTGAATTGCACTCTCAACAACAACAGCAGATCGACCCTTTGCCAGATTCTCAAGTTTTTCGAGTTTTTCTTTCGTAATATTTACCTTAAAACCATTAAAAAGTGTCCAGTTAAGAGTTATATCGCCTGAAATTCTATTTGTTTTTAGCTTATCGTTTAATTCCTGACTATTTGCAGAAACGGCATTAAATCCAAGCGTTGGAATTCGTCCTGCTGTTCCCCAATTATTATTAATACTAGCAATTGCAACATCCGACTTAGATATTACAATTCCGTAGTTATTTTCCAAAGCCTTTTCAATTGCTACAGAAAGAACAAGTTCATCTTCTTGCGCATGTACACTAATCGATATTAAAACAACGAAAAGAGATATAATATATTTACTCAAATTACTCATAGCTAATACTTTTTATACTTATTACTCCTTTATTTCTGGTGTTAATTTCATGCTATTTTGCTCGTATTTCATTCTCCGTTTTTGCAAAATAATAGCAACTTCAACATCTTCACGTTCTGGTTTTATTCCAGTCCATAAATATTTTAAATAAACCCGAACATCATTTAATAACATTATTAAAACCGGGAAAAATATCAAGATAAAAATCGTTCCAATTGCTACACCATATGCCAAACTAATTGCCATTGGAATAAGAAATTGAGCCTGGATACTTTTCTCTAAAATTATTGGAAATAAACCAACCGATGTTGTAACTGTAGTAAGAATAATGGGTCGTAATCTGAGTTTACCGGCCTCTACAATTGCATCATGTACTTTTCTTCCTTCCAGCAAGCTCCTATCGTACTTTGAGAGAAAGACAATTGCATCATTTATCACAACCCCTGTAAGAGCAACCATTCCCCACATGCTCATTAAAGATAATGGCTTTCCGTGAATTCCATGTCCCCAGAACACTCCAAGCATCGATAAAGGAATCATCGCTAAAATGATTAAAGTCTGATTAAAACTCTTAAAGTGAATAATCATAATAAATATTATAAGAAGAAAAGCAATCGAAAAGTAAGGAATTATTTTAGCCATTGCTTCGTTTCCTGCTTTTTGCTGCCCTTGAAACTCGTATCGAATACCTGCAAACTGAGCTTTTACATCAGGCATAATTTCACGACTAATCTGATCCAAAATTTCCGGAACAGGAGCTAAGGGATTAATTGTTTCTGCTTCCACTCGAATCTCTCTTGAACCTTGATATCGATTTATTGCTACAGGACCTCGCTCCATATGATAATCGGCTAATTCTGTTAATGGAAACTCACCCTTTGCCGTTTTAATTTTCATATTTTCCATCTGTCCCAGAGTCATTCTATCCGATTTTGGATAACGAACCCAAACACGCAATTCGTCTCGCCCTTCTTGCAATCTCTGCGCTTGTCCTCCATAAAAAGCCTGACGAACCTGCTGTGCAATGATACTCTCATCCAATCCTAAAAAATAAGCTTTTGGTTTTAACTTTAATCTAACTTCTTGTTTCCCTAATGCAACATTTTCATTAATATCTTTTAATTGTGGCATCTCCGACAAGCGACTCATTAAATAGTCTTTTGCCTCATCAAGCTCATGTAAATTCTTAGACATTAAACTAATAGATACAGGCGAACCCCAGCGATTTCTACCTGCAACAGTAAATTTTCGTGCTTCAGGAATTTTACCGATCTCTTCTCGAACCCGATTAGCGATCTCATGTCCACTTATTGCAATACCTTCCAAATTTATTGGATACACCCGAAGATTTCCAGCATGTGATCCAATTTCTTGCCCGCTAAATGAATTTCCAATAGATTTCATTACAAAATCAATAATATCTTCTTCGAGATTAAATTCTTTTACCAACTCGTTGTTTATCTCCCAAACAATAGATTCAAATTTATCTAAATAGATCTTCGTTTGTCTCTCTCCATCGCCAGGAGTAAACGCAATATTTACTTCGAAATTATCGAAATCGACCATTGGAAAAAAAGTATTCTTAATATGTCCACCTGCTAGTAATCCCATTGTTATTAAAAACAAAGCAATAGGAATTCCAATTACAGCATGTCTCCATCTTAACAACCAAATAAGTGCATGGTGATATATATCGTCGCGCAGCCAAGCAATAAATCCTTCAAAATACTTTTTTATTCCTCTATTTTTCTTTTCGAGACTTTTACGACTAAGAATATATTCACTACTCAAGTGAGCAGGTAAAACAAAGAATGCCTCGAATAAAGAAAAGAACAAACTTGCCACAACCACAATTGCCATGTGATACATCATTTCCATTCGTGTACCCGATAATAATAATAAAGGCACAAAGGCAATTATTGTTGTTGTAACCGAAGTTAAAACTGCTGGGAAAACTTCCATTGTTCCATCAACAGCTGCTTGCATTGGGGTCTTTCCTTTTTCAAAATGCAAGTAAATATTTTCTGCTATTACAATTCCATCATCAACCAAAATACCAATAACCAAAATCATTCCAAATAAGGATACCATATTAATAGTAATTCCTGCCAGATTAGCATAAATAAACATGGCTAAGAAACTAAATGGAATACCCCACGACACCCATAAAGACAATCGAACATTTAGAAACATAGATAAAACAAGAATTACCAGTACTAATCCAATTACCCCATTTTTTGTAAGAAGATCTAAACGACTATCTAAAATCTCCATAAACGAAAATGATATCTCTAATTTTATTCCTTCATTCGCTTTATTAAATTCTTCTGCATATTTCTCTGCATATTCGGTTATCTCTTCTAAATCTTCTTCAGGCAATTTATCAACACCAATAAAAACGGCATTTTTTCCATTAATCCAAGATTTATTTGATGTGTCGGCAAATTTCTTTTTTACTTCGGCTATATCTCGAATACGAATATGTCCCCCATCCGATTGTCCACGAATAATAATATTACCTATTTTAACCGGATCGGTACTTCGTGATCGTAAACGAATTAAAAGCTCTTCGTCGTCGGATTTTATCTGTCCTCCCGAAATATCTTGATTATTTGATTGGATTGCTCTAATAATTTCACTTATAGTGATGTTATAGCGAAGAAGCTCTTCTTCTTTTATTTCAACCGAGATTTCGGGCGTTGGGAATCCCGATAAGGAGACCTGACTCATAACACCGGAATTCATTAAATCCTCTTCGATTCGTTGACCGTATTCTTTTAAGGTCATTAGATCAACATCTGAATCTTCCCGAGAAACCAAGGTCATGTACAAAGCTCCCGATCGAGATCTTCGTTTTGACACAACTGGCCGTTCAGCGGCTGTAGGTAAAGATGATATTCCATCAACTGCCGTTTTTACCTCCATCAAAACTTCATCAATTGGGTATTCACCTGTTGTTTCCACAGTTACAACAGAGCTATTTTCCATTGATGTTGAGTTGATTTCTTTTATGCCAACCAATCCACGAATAGCCTCTTCGATTCGTGAAGTAACTCCTTCTTCCATTTCTACCGGCGAGGCGCCTGGATAATATACAGATATATTTAGTATTCGACTTTCTGACTCAGGAAAAAATGCCTTTTTCATACTAAAAAGACTCGCAAGACCAGCAATCAAAACAAATATAATTATCAAATTAGCATATATTGGATACTCTACAAATCGTTCTACAATCTTTCTCATAATAATTCTTGATTAAAGATTTAATTGTTCGCGCCTTTTTCTTCCTTCTCTGTTTTCTTCTTTTGCTGATCTAAACTTAGATCACCTTGAATCTCAACAGGAGTTCCTTCAAGCACATTAATTAATGGCTGTACAACAATCATCTTTCCTTCTTTAAGTCCATTAAAGATCAGTGATTTCTCGTTTACTTTAATTATATTAATTGTTTCCTTATGAATTTTTCCGTCGTCGACAATAAACACTTCGTTTGTATTAAATACAGCATTTCGTTGAATTTCCATTACTCCTTTAACAGGATGTCCAGAAAAAGAGGCATTCAGAAACTCACCAACCAATACTGGATTTCTTTTGTTATTTTCTATTCGAATAAAAATTCCTTGCGATTGTGTATTTGCGTCAACAAATTGACTTTTTCGAATAACTTTCCCTGTGTAAACAGAATTTCTTGATTTAGAAGAAACCTCCACTAGATCGCCTATCTTTATCCATTCAGCATCAAATTTATCCAACGGAACTTCAAGCTCCAACTTATCGGTTTGAATGATATGAGCAACTCGTCCTCCCATATTTGTATATGACCCTTCTTCAACAAATACATCAGAGTATGTTCCATTAAATGGAGCAATTATCGTATGGCGACTTAGCTGAAGTTCGTCTTTTAAAATTCCATAATAATCGCTTAATATATTCCGACTTGCTAAAAATATTTCTAATTTCTCATTATCAAATTGAGGAAATTCTGGCAGCTTCTTATTTACATTAATGTTATTAAAGAATGATCTAAAATCAGATTCATATTCTGAATAGTCAATTTTTATATCTGGCAGTAAATTAGCCAATGAATTTAAAAAATTGCTTTTTTTCGATTTTAAAGCTAAAATAGCTTCATCAGGATACACTGTAAATAATATGTCTCCTTTTGAAAATTCTGCTCCCTTTTTTAATGCTATATTGTTTGTTAGAATTTTTCCTGACGCTTCGGCAACTACATCTATTTCAGAAATCGAAGAAACTCTGCCTGGTGCTGATACCGGAGAAATAATTACTTGATACTTTATCTTCTCAGCTTTAACATATCTTTTTGCAACAACTGGCGGACGTCTAAATGGTTCTTCTTTTTGTGCAATTAAGAATTTCATTACTCCAAAAGCCATACCAACAATAAATATAAATGCAGCAACTATGACTATTCGCCTATCAATCTGTTTCATATATCAATTTATTAATATTTAACAAAAACGTTCGTATTTTTATCCCTAGCTAAGACAAAAAATAATTTACAAAGTTTAAAAATAAATCTATTTAGATTTTGTATTTATAGTAATCTTGAAATAGCAAATAACTAATATAATTTCTATTCCCAAGATTTGGAACCTTCATTTTTTTTATTCATTACAATCCTTATTCTTTAATCATTACTAATCAAATTTAATATTAACTTTTCATTTACAATCTTATTTTTCAATATTTTACACTCTTATAAGTTACATAAAAGCAAGTGTCGTAAAACATTTTCGATTAAAGATACTGTGCTTTAATAGATTAAATGCGACACATATTCACCAGTATAAATACATCCATATTTTTCTAGTATTATATTATACCTTTGGGCAAATTAATTCTGAAGAACTAAAATATGAGTAAATTCCTGTTAATTTTTGTTTTATTTTTTTCCAACTTAACACATATTAATTGTCAGGAGAATACTACATTAAAAAATATAGATAGAACACAAAGATTAGTTGATTCATTAAATCTTATTTCAGAAAAATTAATAAAAAGTAATCCTCAAGAAAGTATTGAGTATATTATCAAATCTTTTAATCTTTCTAAAAAAATCAATTATAAAAAAGGTGAACTTATAGCCCTTAATAATCTTGGGCGATCTTATTATGATTTAGGAGAATATGAAAAATCTCTTTCCAATTTGTATTCCGCACTGCAACTAGCTGAAAAACTTAATGATCTTAGTGTAGTTGGAAAAATAAACAATGATATTGGAATGTGCCATCGTTCAACAGGAAACTTTGTTGAAGCTTTGGAAAATCATGAAAATGCACTAGAGATCTTTAAATCACAAAATCACAAATCAGGAATTGGCAGATCGCTTAACAATATTGGTATTTGTAAATTTTCAATGGGCGATAAAGATATTGAAAGCTATTTTACCCAAGCTCTTAAGCTTTATAATGAAGCTAATGATTTAGAAGGCATAGCAACATCTTTGAATAACCTAGCAATATATTATTCTTCAATTAACAATTATACAAAAGCCGAAGAATATTTCTTTTCTTCGATAAATATTCTTGATCAGATAGGCAACGCCACGGCACTTCAAATGTGTTATAATAATTTGGGGAAGTTAAATATTTTAAAACGAGATTTTCAAAAAGCAAAAATGTATCTTGATACAAGTATGGCTATGAATAAAAAAATCGGAGCTAAAGAAAACCTTTTTAATAATTATATTCTTTTTCAACAATTATACGAAGAAACGGATAATTACAAACAAGCCTTGTATTATTCGAAAGAATTATCAAAGTTAAAAGATACCTTATTTCAAGATAAAAGAACGGAACAGATTAATCGTTTAAATACAATTTATAATCTTGAAAATAAAGAAAAAGAATTAGATTTCTTGCAAATAGAACTCTCTTTAAAAAACAAACTTACTTATTTTCTAATTGCTATAATTGCTGGATTACTGATTATTGCATTATTGGTATTTGCTATTTTCAAATATCGATTAAAAATTGCAAAAGATAAACAGCTGTTGTTGAAACAAGAAAAAAAATTAACACAATTAAAAATTAATAATCAGGAAAAAGAGTTGGCAAAGTTATCTCAAGATAATATGAGTAATCAAAAAAGACTCGAAAACGAATTAGAACACATTAATAGAGAACTTACTACAACTGCAATGAAAATTATGCAAAATAATGAGATGCTTATTGAGTTAAAAGATTCTTTATTATCGGTTGATATAAAAAACAGAACATTTCAGAAAAAAATTGATACTATTATTAACAAGATCAACACTATTATTAATAACGATACCAGTTGGGAGCAATTTGTTTTACATTTTAATGATGTGCATCCTTCTTTTTTCAAAATTCTTAAAACTCAGTTCCCAAGTATTACCAGTAAAGAACTAAAACATTGTGCTTTTGTGAAAATCAATCTCTCAGTTAAAGAGGTTGCAATTATGATGAATGTAACAATCGGAGCTGTTGATAAAGCTCGTAGCAGAATTAAAACAAAATTTAATTTAGAGAAGAATACTTCCCTAGAAGATTTTATTATACAGCTCTAAAAACTACCACCTTCTTCTTTGATTACTAACAACTTTTACAATTCTGTCCTGCATTTGTCTATAGATGTCTATTCTTTGTATTAAGAATTTTTTCTTTAAAAAAAATCATCGAATTATCATTATACTCAAATTATAAAATGATAGAGTGCATGAAATTTTTAAGCGAGATTTTAATACTGTTTTTGTTTATCGGAGGATGTAATATGAGCGGCAAAGATGAAAATAAAATGATAAAATCAACAAAAAGAGACAGTATAATTATTAACAATAATTTCAATCTTTCTGATTCGTCTAAACTTGAGTTTTATACTACAAAAGATAAATTCATTTTTTTTGAAAACAAATAAATAATCATATGATAAAAAAGGTACTATTAACAAGCATTTATTATTTTTTGGCACTGACAATGCTCTCAGGTCAAACAATAAATCTTAGAAATGGGGAAATTAAAAACCCAGAATATTATAAAGCAAAAACTCCTTCTAAAAGGCAATTAAAATCTGATACAAATCCATTAAGTGGCTTTTATTGTATTATACAATTTAATCATGCCTTAAATGAGAATGACCAAACTGAACTTCAGAAAAAGGGAATAGAACTTTTAAAATATATTCCTGATAATTCTTATACAGCAGTTATAACAAATCAAGAAGCATTTAAATTTGAGCAGGTAAAATACATTTTAGATATTCCTGTTAATTTTAAATATGATCTTCGACTTGATGAAGAGTCAGATCTTTGGTTTAAAAAAGAACAAAACCACTTAGATATAAATCTAGTATTAGCACAAGGTACAAATTCGGAATTGGCTATAACTTATTTAAAAAAGAAGTTTGATATTGAAATCTTATCAAAAATAACTTCCAATATTTTAACCCTAAGAATAGAAAACGAAGATTTATATACTATCGCTTCATTAAACTGGGTTGAATGGATTGAACCCGTTTTAACAGATTTTCAACTAAATAATTCAAGCTGCTCACAAAACCAGAGGATTAATTATATTACCAACAATACCGACGGCACTACAAATCTTTCTGGAGACGGCATTTGGGTTGGTGTTTGGGACGGTGGAGCTATAGGCTCTCATTTTGATATATCAGGAAGAGTTACAACAAATACCGATCAGAAAGAAAATACACATTCAACACATGTGGTTGGAACGATTGGAGGTCGTGGATTAATTGATCCCGAAGCCAAAGGAATGGCTACTAATGTAAATGTTTATGCATCTGATATTAATCATGATATTTCGGGTATTGTGAATAACGTAAGGAGTGCATTAGATAATTACGATCTTTCTGTAAACAATAATTCCTGGGGTCCGGGTTTTGAAAGAGAATTCTGTTCAGATCCAGTACCATACACATCTGAAATGGTAATAATTGACCAATTATCCCTTGATTTTCCAACACTTACACAAGTATATGCTAATGGAAATCAACAAACAAAATGTCATTTAGGATTTGGTACAACAACATGGACAATGAAAAATGTAATTTTTGTTGGTGCTTCAAACGATAGTTCAGCAATGAGCAATTTCTCAAGTTTTGGTCCTATGTTCGATGGTCGCCTTACACCACATATTTGTGCCGATGGAGTAGATGTAATGTCAACTCAAGATAATAACAAATACGACTCAATGAATGGAACTTCTATGGCTACTCCAGTAATAACCGGAGGAATTGCTTTACTCGATGAAAAATATAAAAATCAATATAATACTTTACCTACATCAGATCTAGTAAAAGCGATTGTATGTAATTCTGCAAATGATATAAATGAATTAGGTCCGGATTATAAATATGGTTTTGGTGTTGCTAACTTTAAAAAAGCGATAAATACAATTGAACAAGAGCAATTTTTCCAATCTGAATTATCAACAACAAACAAAACTAAAGAACATCAAATAACAGTACCCGAGAATTGCTCTCAACTTAAAGTTACTATTTGTTGGAATGATTTACCTGGAACACCTATGTCTGGAAAAGTTCTCGTTAACGATTTGGATATTCTCTTAAAAAAAGATTCGCAAGAATGGAAACCATGGATTCTTGATCCTACCAAACCCATAAATACTGCAACAAGAGGAAATGATCATATTAATAATATTGAACAAATTACCATCAATAATCCTGAAAAAGGTAATTATATTATTGATGTTAATGCATTTAATATTGTTAGCACACAAGCTTACAGCATTTCTTATGATTTTATCATTTCTGATATTGAAATAACTTTTCCTCGTGGTGGAGAAAAATTAGTTACAGGAAATAGCTATGTTTTTCAGTGGGATAATGGGAATTCTACCAGCACATATAATGTTAATATTAGCTATGATGGTATAAATTGGGAAAGCCTAGCAACAAATCTTAAAGCTAATCATAATTATTTAACATTTACCATACCCAATACCGTAAGTAATAATGCAAAATTACAAGTTAGCAATGGAAGTAAAACAGCTGAAAGCTCAATATTTTATATCTCACCAAACTTAGAAATTGAAAAATTAACACAAGGATTTAAAACGGTAAGCTTAGAATGGAAAGCAATAGAAGGAATCAGTAAATATAACATATACGAAATTAAAGAAACAGGGTTAGTTAAGGCAGGAGAAAGTAACTCAACAGAGTTTACAATCAACAATTTGGAAACCGGTAGTAAATACTGGTATTCCATTTCTCCTGTATTCGATAATGGAAAAGAAGGAGCTAGAAATAAAGCTATTGAAATATTTTCTATCCCCGAATACGATATAGCAGTTAAAGAAATCATTAATCCTTGGCCGGGATCACATCTAGAATCTTCTGAACAATTAGTATTAAGAATTAAAAATGTTGGAGCCAACACAATACCCGAAAACACTCTTTTAAAAGTGGGTTATTCTTTAAATAATGGAACTATTAAATCATTGGAACTAACAACAGATGAAATTCTAGAAAAGGGAAAAACAATAGATATAATAGGTGGCGAAAAACTATTTATGGAAACCCCTGGTTACTACACAATTAAAGCATGGGTAAAATATTCCGAGGATATAACAAATAATGGAAACGATACTATTTACAGAAATGTTTCAAAAGATAAAGTAATTGAAAATTTCCCATACCAATATGGTTTTGAAGGTCAATTAGATCTAGTTCAACTTATTAATACTGTTTTTGATCCTGTTAATTTATGTGACGGATGGCTTAATGATAGAAAAGATGATGATTTTGATTGGTGGCCAGTAAGAGGACCTGCTTATAGAAAAGATAATGGTCCAAGAGAAGGTTACAAAGGGGGAAAATATCTTTATACAGAAGCTTCGCTTTTACCAAGTTTGCCAGCAACAGCAAATTTAATTAGTCCTTCGTTTGATCTTATGCGAACAAGCAAACCTCAACTTAAATTCTATTATCATATATGGGGCGAGCAAAACGATATGGGCTCTTTACACATAGACGTATACAAACAAAATAGCGATACATGGGAAAGCGATGTAATAAGTCCATTAACTCAGTATGGAGTAAACGAATGGAAATGTTGCATGGTCGATTTATCAAAGTATAAATATGAAGGTGTTATTCGAATTCGATTCAGAATGGAATCTTCAGAAAGTATTCACAATTCTATAGCTATTGACGAATTTGAGATCAGCGAAGCAAAGCAACACGACTTTGAAGTATTATCAGTAAAGCCTGTTTCTGCCAAAAAACTATTTACAAATAACGAAGCTGTATCCATTGAAATATTGAATATGGGTCAGAATACTTATGAAGTTGGAACTGAAATTCCGGTAAGCTATAATATTGATGGAGTAGAAAATCAGGAAAATATAATTACAGAAACGATTATTTCTCCATTAGATACTATCAAATATGAATTTAATAAAGCAATCGATCTTTCAAATTTAACGAAACGATATAATCTTGATGCTTGGAGTAATTATTCAAACGATCAATATAAGTTAAATGATAGTATTAGAGATAACTATGTTCAAACTTATGTTGAAACAAAATCAAATTGTATTGCTAATAATTATTTTATAGGAATAGGCTACTTTCAGCTAAGCGGAATATCAGAAAATCTCTCAGTAGAAAACACAACAATTTGTGAAAACACAAATACCCAAGGATATAGTTTTTATAACGATCATGTTATAAGAATGTATGCTGGTAAAAAATATGGTTTTTCGTTAAGATGTCTAACTCCTCCACCTGCAATGGAAACTGAATCGACAGGTGTTTATTATAAAATGTGGATTGATTTTAACCAAGATGGACATTTTGGAGCTGAAGAATCTGTTTATCAAAACAATTGGCAAGATTATATATTACTTTCAGATTCTATACCTATTCCTTCTGATTTAACATTTACAGGAAAAACAAGATTAAGAATCCAAGCTGCAGTATACAAAGAAGATATTAATGAAACAGGAGATACCGAAGAATTTATACTAGGAGAAACTGAGGATTACATTGTTGATTTACGCAAATATCCAGAGTTTGATGTTGAAATGAAGCATTTTATTACTATGCCTGCTTCAGGATTAGATTTACCTTCTGATCAAAAAGTATCATTTATAATTAACAACAAAGGAATAAACAATATTAGCACAGAAAAACAACTGCATTTTGCTTATTGTGTAAATAATTCCGAAGCTATTGAACAATCTTTTAATTTAACCAAGGAGCTTACTCCTGAAAGCACAATACAGCTTACTTTTGACCAAACAGTTGACCTTTCAAAACTAGGAAAATATAATATCAAACTTTGGTTAACCAATGGTGATGAAAATGAAATAAACGACACCCTATATTACCGTGTTCAATGTTTGGGACTTACTAATGCCGAGAATTATTTCGAAGATTTTGAAAATGGAACAGGAAACTGGTTTGATGCTTCAGAAAGTAATGTCCCTGTTTGGCAACATTGCACTCCTGCCAAATCTCAATTAAATACTGCTGGTAGCGGCGAAAAATGTTGGGTAACACTTAAAGATCAAAATTATCCTAATAACGGAAAGTTAGTTCTTCAATCTCCTGTTTTTGATTTTACAAATGTCAAAAACCCGAAAATTTCTTTTGCATTGTATCTCGATACTGAAAACGAATGGGATGGAATGATACTGGAAGTAAAAAAACCAAACAGAAATTGGGAGAAAATTGGAGCATCAGAAGATGGATTCTACAATTGTGAGAAAACCGAAAACCCTGATTGGAACTTTAGAACCCCTTGGTGGAGTGGATATACAGGAGCTTGGATAAATAAGACAGTTACTTTACCTGAACTTGCCGAATTATCAAGTGTTTCATTCCGATTTAGATTTAATTCGGATCAATACGAAAATGACGAAGGAGCTGGAATAGATGCCTTCAAAATTGAATCAACATCGACAACCGATGTAAATGATATAACTACAAATAAAGATATAACTGTCTATCCAAATCCTTCTAATGGTCAATTTAAAATAGTATTAAATAATGCTGTTCAATCAAATACCGTAATTGAAATAGAATCTATGGAGGGTAAATCAATTTATAATACATCCATAAATGCACAAACAGATAATATTAATATCGACGTTTCTCAAGTGCCTGAAGGTATATATATTATAAGAATTCAAAATAATATAGATCTAATTCAATCGAAAATATTAATTACAAAATAATATGATTATGGGCTATGCCCATAATCATTATTTTATTAACCAACAATATTACTTAATATGAAAAACAAGTACCAATCTTTAAAAAGAACATTCCTAATTTTTATAAGTTTGTTTTTGTTCTATTCAAGTTATTCTCAGCAATCATGCGAATTACCACAACAAGTAACTTTTGAAGGATTTTACGGAGTTAATCTTCCAGAATTAAATTCGGGATGGATTGAAGCAAGAGGATTACCTACATCAGTAACTATAAGTGAATCGGGATGGTATGCTAGTGGAGTATTATATTCTTCAATGGACGCTTCTGTTTCTCTAGTGGGAACGAATAATCATAACTGGATCATCAGCCCTGTTTTTACAGCAAAAGCAAATACCGTTCTAAAATTTAAAGCCGGTATTTCCCTTTTACATAAAGAACCTATGTTTTCATCGTTGGGTGGCGATGATAAATTTGCAATCATGGTTTCTGGTGAACAAGATGGCAGTTTCGAATCTCTTATGGAATTTACCATAAGGTCAGAAAACCAACTTACACTTGATTTGAAAGAATACGAAGTTGACCTTAGCCAGTTCGATGGAAAAAATATAAAAATTGGATTCTATGCTACCGATGGAAATCTTCAGGATGGAATGTGTGCAGTACATCTTGATGACATTGTTTTAGAAAACAAAGAAGAAATAGATCCTTTAATTGTAAGTATTGTAAATCCCGAAAAAAAATCTGTAGCCGGCAATACTAAAAGCTTTGATGTTATTATAAAAAATAATGGTTCGAAAGCTATTTCAAATATTCCTGTAAGAGGAAATATCAGGGGAACAATAAATGATAACTTCTTTGCCACTTATAATAAAACACTTGAACCTGGACAAACAGATATATTAAGTTTAGGATCTTTTAATTATACAGAAGCTGGCGATTATAAAATTCAGGCTATTGTCGATTACGAGCAAGATCAAGTAAATTATAATAACGAAATACAATCGGAATTGAATTTTACAGGTTTACAGGAAAATCCATTACCTGTTCTTAACTTCTCAGATATTCTTATTCAAATTTCTAAGGATGGTTGGGAAGAAGCCCGTGGAGAAAAAGAATTCTTTATTTACCCTTTCGATTCTGATTGGAGTATTTCAGATCACAATTATGAAGTATGTGCCAAGGTTTATTTTACAGAAATTTACACACACGACTGGCTCATATCCCCTAATATTCATGTAACAGAAAATACAAAAATTGCTTTCGATTTTGCCCTTAAATATATGGACGATGTTACAAGTATGGGGTCTGATGATCATGTATCTGTTTTGGTTTCAGAAGATGATATGAAAACTTGGACTGAGATAGGTAAAATTGATAAAAATTCGAATATTGGTGAAGAGTGGAAAAACTTCTCTTTTGATCTTAAAGATTATAAAGACAAAAATATAGTTGTTGCAGTTTTTGCAACAACAGATGAAGCAAACGATCCTGAATATTATAATGCTTTTATCGATAATATCGAAATAAGAGAATTCAGAGAAAATGATATAGCCATTAATAAAATTGTCACACCTGGAGTATTGCCAGAATATGGAAACGATCATATTATATCTGCAGAGATAGAGAATCTAGGCTTAAATGCTGCAAGTAATTTCAAATTAAAATATAGTATTGATGATAAGGTGTTCTCGATGGAAACATATACTAAGACTTTAAACCCCGGCGAAAAAACAATATATAGTTTTGCTCTTCATGCTGATTTAACTGAATGTACTGACAAAACACTAAAAGTTGAACTTGTTTTTCCTGATGATAATAATGCTGAAAACAATAGTATTTCAAAATCTTTAAAAACCAACTTTATTGATTTATCAAAAGGTTCTTATACAAACGGTTTTGAAGAAAATGAAGATATTTCTGCATGGACCATTCTAAACGCCAATAAGGACGAAAAAGAATGGAAAATAAATGAAGAATCCAGAGGTGTTTATATGGGAGAACGTGCTTTTTCATATTTTTCTCAAGGTAGCATTCAATCTTCCGACGACTGGCTTATTTCTCCTGCTGTAAAAATGTTCCCAGGAACCTATCGAATTAGTTTTTACTATGCAAATTATGCTGGGTCTTTGCCAGAAAAATTGCGAATAATGTTAGGTAGTAAACCTGAAAAAGAATACTTCCTAACTGAGATAATTGATATGGGAGAAATTTCAAATAACGAATTTTATCAAACCGAACCAGAAATTACAATTCTTGAAGAAGGCTATTATTATATCGCATGGCATAATTACGGTGATCCTAGTCAGATGGGAATGAGTATAGATAACGTAGAAATTGAAAGAGTTTCAACAGTTGATTTAAAAGCAAATTCTGTTGTTGTTCCTCGAAATAAAATGGCTGGCAGTGAACAATTAGCAAATATCAACGATTTTGTTTTTACGATCGAAAATTCAGGTCAATCTGCAATAACTGATTTTAAAGCTTATGTCAGTATCAACAATGGCGAAGCTATCGAAAAAGACTTTACTCAAGCCATAAGTGCTGGTAGTACCTACCGCGGTGTTCTTACTACAGATTTAGATCTTGATCCATATTCAGTTTATGATATTAAATTCTGGGTAAATACTTTGGATGATGGAAATCAATATAATGATACCATTTTTCGTGAAGATCTATATTTGGCCGCATTTAAAACCAGTTTCGAAACAGAAGATTTAACAGGAAACTGGATTGCTCAAAGTATCAAAGGATCTGAACAAACATTTGAACTTATAAATAGTAACTATAAGGCACATATTGGAGACTATTCATATAAGTTAAAAACGGACGATTATAATCAATCTGAAAATGATGATTGGTTAATTAGCGAAGGTTTCTATTTAGAAAAAGATAAATGCTATGAACTAGTATATTGGTATAATTCTCAATTTACAGAAGATAGCGTTGTTGTTGCTTTAGCTTCCTTGCAAAATGCCGAAAGCATGACTACTATTCTACATGATTATGGAGTTTTAGGAAATAAAAAAGGAGATAAGTATTATAAAGAATCATTACATATCGCAGTTTCAGAAACCGGAGATTATTATATTGGTTGGCATGTGTTCGGTGATATGGAAACAATGACTCGATATAAATTCTTTATTGATGATGTTTCTTTAACTGAAGTTAGTAATTATGAACCTGTGGTTGATTTTACATATAATGTGCTTGATAAAGAAGTTTCATTTGTTTCTAGTCTCGAAAGAACAGAAAATGTAATTTGGAATTTTGGAGATAATTCAAATTCAAATGATCCCAAGCCATTTCATAAATATGACGATAATGGTGAATACGAGGTTATACTAAATGCAATAAATGGATGTGCAAATACCGAAGTAAAGAAAACAATCCAGATCGATTGCCCATTAAACACAGAATTTAGTTATTCCATTAATAATAATGAAGTTGTATTTAGCTCCAATATAACTGCTGGCGATCTTGCAATATGGGATTTTGGTGATGGTGAATATTCTTTCGAAGAAAACCCTACTCATACATATTCTTCTAATGGAGATTACAACGTAACCTTAAAAGTAATTGGTAAATGTGGAGCCGATTCACAAAGTAAAGAGGTTAATTACAATCCAACAACAGGCATAAATGATGATAATCAAAAAATAGATCTTTCTGTTTATCCATCTCCTGTATCAACAACACTTTATGTTGATGGTATTGAAAATATCAATTTAAAACAAATAAACATCTACAATTCTGTGGGCTTTAAAGTTCAAGGATTAACAAATACAAGCAATTTTAACAATTCAATCAATTTAAGCAAGCTGAATAGTGGAGTTTATTTTATTGAATTTGTTTTAAACGATAATACACAAATTGTTAAGAAAATAATTAAAAAATAAATAAATAAGAAGGAGGAACTACCTCCTTCTTTTATTCTTTAACCTAAATCATTTAAAATTATGATTAAACATTTATCCCTATTCATTATGAGCTTATTTACGATTTTAACCGTAAATGCTCAACAAATTTTATTTGAAGATTTTACAGATTTCCCAAGTTCTTATTCAGGTGATCCTATCTCATCACCAGGATGGAGCGAAGCACAAGGCCCAGAGGGAGCATTAGTAACAGGAAATGCTGGATGGTGCGGTTCAGGCTATTCGGATCGAATGGCATCCTTTAGCTTTAGCGAGTACAATTCGACTGATAACGACGAATGGTTAATTACCCCAGTTTTGGATCTTTCCCAAAATGAAGGAAAAAACACCTTGTCATTCTTATACAATTGTACTTTTAACCAAACTTTAGGTAATGACTTTATTAAAATAATGATTTCAACAGATGGAGGAACAAGCTTTTCTACTTTAAAAGAATTTAGTAGATACTCTAAAGATCTTACATCCGAAATGATCGATTTATCAGCATATGGTACTAATAATAATGTAAAGATCGCTTTTTATGCACACGATAGTGGTAGCGACGATTACGATATTTCTTTTTATTTCGACAAACTTACAATAGATGCTACTCCTGCTGTAGAACTTGCATTATTATCAAGTATTGATAATTCAAATGCAACAGCAGATACTACAGTTTTTATTTCAAATACTGCTACATTTAGAACAGCTGTTAAAAATTATGGTAAAGAAACAGCTACAGCTACAATTAAAATGCTAGTAAATAGTGCTGAAGTTAATTCTAAGTCTGTTAGTATTAATGCTGGTGAAACAACTACAGTTTCATTCCCCGAATGGACAACACCGACAAACGAAGGTGAATATAGCATTGATTTTTTGCTTGAAAACGATTTAGATGTCAATGCTGATAACAACAGTAACTCTATTAAAGTTAAAGTTTATGAACCATATACAAGTTTAAGTGAAAATTTTGATGCTAATACCGATATGCCTGCAAACTGGTATAGTTTTATAAATAGTTCGGGTTCTAATCCTAAAGTAGAAGTTAAAAGCTACTACAAAGCATTCTCACAACCTAATTGTCTTTACTTAAATGACGAGACAACTTATGTGAGCGAGCTTTCTGTTTCTACACCTGCATTAAAACTAACTACTGGAGAAAAGTATCGCGCTTCGTTCCAGTTTAATGGAAGTAGCACTAGTAGTAGTATAAAAGTTTTTCAAACTAGTAATCCATATGATAAATCTTCTTTTCAAGAATTAAATACGTTCAATTTAGAAGTATCATATACCAACCAATTATGTGAATTTGAATTTACCCCTACAGAAATTACATATATCGTATTTGCTTATAATTCTCCTAGCAAATTTATATATATCGATGATTTTAATATCGAAAAAGTATTGGATTATGAATTAGATTTTTCTTTTACTTCAGAAGAAGCTAGTGTAGCTGCGGGATTAAGTACTACTTACAAATATGAGCTTTATAACAAAGGTGCAAAAGATGCAACTATAAAATTTACTAAACCAAGTTCTGAAAAAATAGTTTTCTCTATAATGGATGAAACTGCAACAAATACAATAGAATCTATTAATATTACTGCTGGTCAAAAGGCTACTGTTGTATTAAATATGGAAACTAAAGATATTACCGAAGCATCTGTTAAAGAAACATTCGACCTAGATGTATTTATTGATGGACATACAGATATCACAGCTTCTGCAAGTGCTAATTTGAATATTTACAAACCTCTTGTTACATTAAACGAAGGCTTCGAGACAGGAAAAGTTATTCCTGCATTATGGACAAAATATGAAGTTGGTGCAACAAACCTTATCAGATTTTTTCAATATGCTTCTTATGCACATGATGGCGAAGGTTATGTTCAATTAGGAAATTCTTCTGCTGAAGGAGCAAATGCACATTTAGTTACACCTTTATTTAAAAAAGGAGCAAGTTATAAGGTAAGCGTTTTTGCTTCAGGTGGTGGTAAATTGGTTGTTGGAACACAAACAAACCCTGCCTTACCAGAAACATATTCAGAATTACAAACAATTGATGTATCAAGTTCATATGAACAATATTTCTTTTTTGTTAAAACTCTAGACGAAGCAAAATCAATTGTCTTTAGCAACTTAATCGATGGTTCTTACGACAAAGTAATTATTGATGATGTTGTTGTTGAAGAAATGCCTGCTGTCGATCCTGAAATAAATTATATCTCAAAAGCAAATTCGGTATACAGTAGTGCTTCAGATCAATTCTATTTTAGTATAAAAAATAAAGGTTATATAGACGCATTATTAAACATTTCAGTTTCTGGCAATTGGGAGTACTCAATATATGATGCAGAAGGAATCAACGAAGTGACTGAACTTACTCTTGGTGAAAATGAAAGTGATACTTTAATGATTAAATTTACTGCTGCACAAGTTACAGATCTTGATTTAACTGAAGATTGCAATATAAAATTAGCATACACTTTAAATGCAGAAGAAAAGGAATATAACGGAGCCTTTACCTTAAATGCTTACAAGTCATATAAAGAATTGGTAAACGACTTTGAAGAGTTTGAGAGTTTACCTACGCATTTTTCATGTAATATTGAAGGAGATAACGGTGTTTCCGTTACTACTACAAATCCTTATTCAGGAAACAATTGCATAAAAGTAAGAAAAAGCTTTTCTGCTACAGACGCAACAATTTTAGCTCTTCCTGCTTTCGAAAATTATTCAGGAGGATATAATGTGTCTTTTTATGCAATAGGAGGAAATAATGCTATTGCTGAAATAGGAACCATATCAACAATGGAGGGTTTTGATTCATTCACTAAACTAGAAGAAACTTCTTTCACTGAAGAACATTCTCATTATATGATAAGAGTGAGACCCGAAAACAACAGGTATCTTGCAATTAGAAATAATGTTGCGGGTGGTGTTATTTATATGGATAGTTTAGTAATTATGCCTTATCCTGTTGCAGTAGATTTTACTCCTACTGATAATGCAGAAAATGTAACCGTTGATCTGCACCCAACGATTACTTTTAGCAAGGCTATAAGACTACTTGATAACACGGAGATAAGTGCCGAAAATGTAAAATCACTTATTGAAATTCGCACAAATAGTATTGATGGTGAATTAATAAATTACTCCTTAAATATTTCTGATGATTTCACATCGATCGAAATTATTCCTGAGCATACATTAAATGATAATCAGTTATATTTTGTTTCGGTATTAGAAGGATTAGAAGATTTCGCAAACAATCCAGTTGGTAATGAATCTATTAGCTTTACCACAGAGGATAATACAGCTCCCGAGTTTAAAAACACTTATCCTTTATTATCAGATGTAACAACATCTTACGCTGATATTAAGATAACTGTTAACGAAGATGCTAAAGTACACTATATCCTTGTTGAAGAAAACTCTAAAGCACCAACTGCTCAACAAGTAATTTCTGGAGTCAATTATAATGAAGTAAATATTATAAATGCAGGACAACTTCCATTAAAGGCAGATACAGAAGCAATTCTTTCTGTTTTAGGTTTAGAAGCTGAAACTAGTTATAATGTATATCTTGCTTTAATTGACATTTCATCAAATAATAATATTAACGAAAATGTCGTATTAATAGAAATTGAAACTCCAGACATTACTGCTCCTGTATTTAATGAGAATTATCCTTCGGTAGATAATATTACCATAACTGAAGCCAGAATTAATCTCGAACTTAATGAGTTATGCGATATATACTTTGCTATTATGCAAACAGATATTGAAGATCCTTCAGTTGATCAGCTTATAAACGAATTGGAATCTATCAATTCTATTAATACAGCTACTCTCGAAGTAGAGGCTAATACTGGCGTTTCAACTACTATTGAAGGTTTGACACAAGACACCGAATACAAGCTATGTATTGTTGCAATAGATAAATCAGGTAATAAACAGAATGCTATTTCTAAAACTGTCTTCAAAACTCAAAAAGAAACTACTGGAATCGAAGATCTTAATATCTCAACATATAAAATATGGCCAAATCCAGTTACTAATGATGTATTAAATGTTTATCTAATTGAAAAAGCTGATATTACAATATATAATTCATTAGGAAATAAAGTTAAGGCAGTAAATAATGTTACAGAAACAACACAAATTTCCGTATCAAATCTAAACGAAGGTATTTATTTTGTAAAAATTAAAAATGATAATTTTAATATTACACATAAAATTATTGTAAAATAAAATATTCTTTATCATAAATAAAAAAGAAGCTTCTAATTAAAGAAGCTTCTTTTTTTGTTATAAAACAGTCTTATTCTACTAAACTAAAGCCTATTAAGTTTCATCTCAAATTATTTTTTAGAATATTAGAATTTTTTATTCTATTTTTTGTTTGTTTGAATTTTTATTGACATATATTTGCATTCTGATTTTAAATGAATGCTTACTCACTTAAAAACTATAGAACATGCCACGTTTAGTTGATGAAACAAAATTAATTCGTATTAAAGATGCAGCAATTGAGCTTATTGTTTCTAATGGATATGGTGGTGCATCAATTTCTTCGATCGCAAAAAAAGCAGAAGTTGCCGAAGGTTACCTTTACAGATATTACAATAGTAAACAGGATTTAATTGAAGATCTTCTTTTTACTCGTTTAAAAGTTCTGATTGAAAAACTAGAACATCTTATTGAAATCTGCGATACTGTTTCTGAAATTATTGAAAGATTGTTTATCCGTTTTTTCGACCTTGCTAAAAAGAATCCTGAACACATTAAATTTATTCATGTTTTAATGCATGATTATAACTTCCAGGTTGAAGATCGACAACGAAAAACAATTAAAAGCTTATGTTCTAAAGTTCTCCTAAAAGGGAAAGAAACTAAAGAAATCTGTCCTAAGAAAACTGAAGAGGAAATATATCTTATTGCAGTTACTTATCCTCTTGAATTTATAAATATGAGAATGAAGAATTTTTTTAATAAAAATTCTTGCACAAAAACTGATATATCACGATTAACTAATTTTTGTATTAATACTTTAAATCAATCATAAACAAATGAAAAAGATTGTTTTTACTATTGAATGTTGTTTTCTTCTTTTTATCTCAACAACTCTTTTGAGTCAAGAAGCAAACACGAATCTTAAAGAACTTAGTTTTGAAGATGCTTTACAAATAACCGAACAAAACAGTTTAATCTTAAAACAAGCACAACAAAACATCGATCAAAAAGAACAAGAACAGAAAGCAACATTAGGATTGTATATGCCTAAAGTTTCTTTGAATGCGCAGTATGTTTATATGTCTGAAGATATAAATTTAGATTTAACTCCTGTAAAAGATGCTATAACTCCTATTTATGGTGCTTTGGGAAACTATGGTGTTTTTTCCGACGTTCCAAATCCCGATCCAAACACTTCAGGTGTAATGCCTTATTTACCTGACGACATTGCAACGGCCGCTGTTCGTCAAGAACTTTTAAATGGCTTGAATGAAATTAATTCTAAGGATTGGAATCAAATAATTCAGAAAAAACAATTTGGAGTTGTTAGCGCTGGATTTACAATGCCCTTATACACAGGAGGTAAAATTCGAACAGCAAATAAAGCAGCAAAAATAAAAGTAGAAGAAGCTCAAGTTGAAAGCAAACAAAAATTAGATGAACTAACATGCGAACTTATTGGACGTTATTATGGATTGGCACTCGCAAATAATGCTCAAAAAATCCGTGAAGAAGTTTTACGTACAATGCAAGATCATTTAGGTGATGCCGAGAAATTAATGAATGAAGGGCTAATAGCAAAAGCCGAATACTTGCACGCTAAAGTATATCATTCTTCGGCCGACAGAGAACTTAAAAAAGTAAAAAGACAGGTAAATATTGTAAACGACGCGCTTCTAAACACACTTGCTGTTAAAGAAAGTACTACTATTTATCCAATTTCAAATCTTTTTTACACAAAAGAAATTGAGTCAATAGATTTCTACTGGGAAAAAGCAAATCAGAATAGTTCTTTGTTAAAACAAATCGATACAAAAAAACAACTTGCCGAACAGGGTTACAAAATTGAAAAAGCCGGATTTTTCCCTACGATTGCTGCAATGGGAACTTACGATTTATACAATAAAGATCTTTCGCCAAACATCCCAGAATATATGGTTGGGGTTGGAATGAAGTGGAATTTATTTACCGGAACTGAACGATTAAAGAAACTAAAAGCGTCGAAGATTCAGCAAATGCAAGTCGAAACATTTTATCAAAAAGCAGAATCAGATATAAAAACAGCTATAACAAAGTATTATCAGGAAATTCAAATGAATCTGGAACAACTTGAGGAACTTGAATCGGCACTTGAATTTGCAACAGAATATTATCGTGTTCGTGAAAGTGCATTTAAAGAAGGAATGGCAACTACAACCGAAGTTTCGGATGCAAGTTTAGCAGTTGCAAAAGTGAAGATTGAACGCTTAGAGGTAATGTACTCCTTCGACATCTCACTTTCTAACCTACTTTATTACTCGGGATTATCGAGTGAATTTAGTAGCTATATGTCAAATCCGAATACTATTTACGAATCTTATTAATTCTTATTCCATCACAATTAAAATATGAACACAATGAAAAAGTCAAGAAATTATATCATAGCATCCTTTCTAGTAATCCTAATCTTATTTATAATATATACTATATGTATTTTAAGCAAAGCTAAACCTATAGAAATTCAAGGTGAAGTTGATGCAACACAAATTAAAGTGGCCTCAAAAATCATTGGAAGAATTGATAGCTTAGGAGTTCATAAAGGACAGGATGTAAAACAAGGCGATTTACTTTTTGTAATAAATAGTCCTGAACTAGAAGCTAAAAAAATACAAGCATCTGCAGTTAAATTGGCTGCTGAAGCACAACAAGAAAAAGCTGAGAACGGAGCTCAGTCTGAAGATATTCAAGCTGCATTTAACACATGGCAAAAAGCAAAAGCTGCTGCTGAGTATGCGCAAAAAACCTATTCAAGAATAAATAATCTTTACGAAGACGGTGTTATTGCAGAACAAAAGAAAGATGAAACTGAAATGTATATGAAAGCGGCAACCGAAACAGAAAAGGCTGCTAAATCGATATATGAAAAAGCACAAAAAGGGGCTCGTTACGAAGATAAAGAAGCTGCCGGAGCACTTGTAAAACAGGCCGAAGGTGTTTTAACCGAATTAAATTCGTACATAAACGAAACTCAGATTTATGCTCCAATTAATGGAGAAATAAGTAATATTCTTGCAGAAAGAGGTGAGCTTATTCCTGCAGGATATCCAATTATTACGGTTGTCGATTTAAATGATATCTGGATTGTATTTAACTTAACAGAAGATCTGCTTTCAGATATCGCAAAGGATGATATTATTCCTGCAAAATTTCCTGCTCTCAAAATGAAAGAAGTAAAATTAAAAATTACTTACATCAATGCTTTAGGCGATTATGCTACAAAAACGGCAACAAAAACTTCCGGTGATTTTGATATGAAAACATTTGAAGTACATGCTGTTCCTGTTGAAAAAACTGAAGGACTTCGTCCAGGAATGAGTGCCTTGGTTAATTGGAATAATATTGTCAAATAGCTTTTTTATTAAAATCATTAAATAAATTTTTTATTGATTTAAACAAACTGTTCAAAATGCTCAAGAGAATATATAACTCGGCACTCTTTAGTGTTATAAAACGTGAAACAAATAGGTTGTCGAAAAACTGGATTTTGTTATTTATAACACTTATTGCTCCTATTGCTGCATATTTAATTATTATGTGGATGTTTTCCGATGGTGTAATAAGAGATATTCCCATTTCGGTTGTTGATTTAGATAATACTTCTTTATCAAGAAACATTATTCGGCAAGTGAATGTCACACCAGCAACTCACGTACAATATAATTCAGGTTCGTTAAAAGATGCAAAATCTCTTATGGAGAAAGGAAAAATTGATGCCGTTGTTGTTATTCCTGAAGGATCGGAGAAAAAAATACTATCCGGCGGATCGACTTCTATAGCTGTATACATCAACAATTCGAATGTTGTAAAAGGTGGGGTGATAAAAGGTGGATTGTACAAAACTTTATCGACTGTTTCGGCAGGAATTAAAGTACAAACACAACTTAAAAAAGGCTATACACAAGGTCAAGCAATTTCCAGAGCTGTGCCAATTAATTTAAATACCCATTTATTATTTAATCCATACACCAACTATTCCTATTTTCTTACACTAGGATTATTGCCATTGATGGCCGTGGTATTTATTTTTCTTGGATCAGTTTACGTATTGGGAATTGAACTAAAAGAAAGTACAGCAAAAGAACTTTTAAAAACCGCAGAAGGCAGTGCTACTGTTGCTATAACTGGAAAATTACTTCCATATACCCTTTTGTTTTTTATAAACGTAATGGTAATGAACCTTGTTTTGTTCTCGGTATTAGGAACTCCATTAAATGGAAATCTGACTATAATAATACTATCAGAACTACTTTTAATTATTGCTTATCAGATGCTTGCCGTATTATTTTTAAATATTACAGCAAATATGCGTTTATCTCTTTCTTTAGGTAGTGCATACACAATGATGGCTTTAACTTTCTCAGGATTAACATTCCCAACAATGGCGATGCCTTTAATTGCCAAAGTTTTTTCTTGGATCTTTCCTTACACGTTTTGGTTAAAAATATTTGTTGGTCAAAGCATAAGGAATGAACCTCTGTTTGAAATTATACCTTACATCATAATTCTTGTTGCATTTATTCTTTCGGGAGTTTTATCTTTTAAAGGAATGAAAAAGAAATTGAGCGATAGTAAGTATTGGGGAAAAGAATAATAAATCAAAAAGAATGAATAATATAAGAACAGGCTTACGTATTACCGCCACATCCTATAAAAATGAATTGAAAGAGATTCTTTCCGATAAAGGAGCTTTATTAATTCTATTTTTTGCAGTTATTGCTTATCCAATTGTATACTCCATAGGTTACAAAAACAATGTGCTTAGCGATATTCCAATTGCGGTGGTTGATCTGGATCACACACAAGGAAGTAGAGTTTTATCACGAATGATAAATAATACAAAACAAGTTGATGTGCATAGCAAGCCAAATAATCTGAATGAAGCCGAACAATTATTCTGGGATGGAAAAATAAATGGGATCGTACTTATACCATCCAATTTTGAAAAGAATCTTTTAAAAGGAGAACAAGCTGATTTAGATGTATATTGCGATGCTGGTTATTTCTTGATTTACAAAGAAACACTTAATGCAGCGCTAAAAGCATCGGGTACATTTTCAGCAGGTGTCGAAATAAAAAGATATATGGCCTCTGGAAGTTCTTTTAATCAAGCTATAGAACAACAACACCCTTTAAACTCTCAATTTTTTAGTTTGTACAACCCTTCGGGGGCATATGGCTCATTTGTAATGCCGGGAATGATTCTTATTATAATACAACAAACCCTATTAATTGGAATAGGAATGATTGGTGGTGCAGGTCGACAAAAAAATAATAGTCAGTTCGTTGCCCCTGGCGTAATGGTGCGAAAAGGAGTATTCTCAGTAATTATGGGAAAAGGATTCGCCTATTTTACAATTTATATTGTTAATATCATTGTTACATTGATATGGATTTATAGTTGGTTTGGATTTCCCAATAAAGGAAACTTATTTCATGTATTAATGCTTATTATACCATTTCTGTTTTCAGTAATATTTCTTGGATTAACGATTTCTTTATTATTTAAAAAACGAGAATATTCAATTATATTCTTAGTTTTCCTATCGCCTATAGTTCTTTTTCTAACCGGACTATCATGGCCATCGACATCTATACCTAAAGTCCTATATCAAATAGCACATGTTTTTCCAACAACAAGTATGATTCCTGCATATACAAGAATAAGAACCATGGGAGTAGATATAAGTAATGTAAAATTTGAACTTTTCTTTTTAATTGGACAAATGATTGTTTATTATCTACTTGCATGTTTAAGCTTTAAGTATTTAGCCAAGAAACATTCAATAAAATCAAATAAAAAAACCGTAATTATTTAATTTCTTAATAACCGTACTTTTATAGTTTCTCCCGATAGGAATGGTTTTATCACCAACCTCAACCGAGGTTGCTGAAAATACCTTAACCTTATTCATGGCAACAATATACGATTTATGAATTCGGATAAAACCATCGGGAGGTAAACCCTCATCGAGCTTACTTAAGGCACACTTAATAAGAATATTTGCACTATCGGAGTATATTTTTACATATTCTCTTAAACTCTCGATATACAATATGTCTTTTAAGTTAACATTGTATACTTTTTTATTGTCCTTTAAACTTAAGATCTTTTCTTCTGATTTCTCTTTTAATCTTTCTCTCCTTGACTCAAGTATTTGTTTCCCTTTGTACTTATTAACCGCTTTTAAGAATCGGTCAAATGAAATTGGCTTTAAAAGATAATCAACGACACACAATTCAAAACCATCGATTGCATATTCTTTATGCCCCGAGATTAAAACTATTTTTGGAGGATATTGTATCGACTTTACTAATTCTAAACCAGAAATTCTGGGCATATTTATATCTAAGAACATTAAATCTATTTTCTCTATTTCCATTATCTTTAGTGCTTCCAGAGCATTCCGAGCTTCTCCTACTAACACAAAGTCGTCTAACTCATTTATATATCCCTTTATTAATTTAATAGATAATGGCTCATCATCTACGATCAAACAATTTGTTTTCATTATTCATGGTTATTTCAAGTTTAACAATATATTTATCTCTCATTTTATTAATCGAATATTTATTTTTTTCCGGATAATACAATTCCAGTCTTCTTTGAACATTTTTTAATCCAACACCTTCTCTACATGATTTTTTACAACAGCACTCATCAAAGCTATTCCCAATATTTATATTAAAAGTTTCATCTTTCTGACACATCTCAATATTTATCCAAGGATTATCAACAGATTTACTCACACCATGTTTAAATGCATTTTCAACCAGTGTAAATATGAGCAGTGGAGGAATTAGAATTGTTGTTTTTTCTAAATCGGTTAAATCTATATTGGCATCAATCCTTAAATGATTATCATATCTCAACCGTTCTACTTCGATATAAGATTTAATTACTTCTAACTCTCGCGTTAAGTTCACAAGTTTTTTATCTCTATCGTCAAGAATATACCTCATAATCTCAGAAAGCCTCATAATTATTTCAGGGGCTTTGTCTGATTTTTCTAAAGAAAGAAGATAAAGATTGTTAAGTGTATTAAACAGAAAATGAGGATGAAGTTGAGATGTTAAAACAGACATATTTGTTTCCTTGTTTCTGATTTCTAAATCATGCTTTTCAAGCCTTAGCATATGTAATTGTTTTAATACACGAATAAATATTGCAGGAGTATTTATTATAAGGAATATTTTGAAGTTTAAAAGAAAGCTAAAAGAAAATAAATTCCCTTTATAATATTCCCAGTTATTTGTCAATGTTTTTTCTATCAAAAAATTTAATCCAGAATAGATTAACAATAGAATAAAACAGCGCACTAAGAATCTAGAAAATTTATTGTCTGCAAAATATCTTGGTAAAAAAACATATAATATTATGTATGTAGTAATGATGTTTATTGGTAATAATAAAAAATTACTGTTTACAGTATAAAAATAAAGCGATTGATTATAACCACACGAAATAAAATACAAACTGATAAATACCCAAAATAAATTGTGCCTTGAAATCTTAAATTCGAACTTCTCACTATATATAAGTTTGTTAATAAACATTTTGTAAGATTTAGTTAATAGACATAAATTAAATATTTATTATTTATAATTTAGATTACGGGTTTATCTAGTTGTTTAATTACTCTTATGATTAATAATTAAAACTTAACCCTATTTTTAAAAAGCTCCTAAAACCTAAGTAGTTCTAAACGAATCAATAAATTCTACTTTTTAAAGTAAAACCTCCTAATTCATTTTTTTATCAACAACAACATTATATTTTCTCCACAATACGTACTGCATTCTCCTTCATATATCATCCATTTTTTTTATTTAAGAACTGTTTGTAACAAGTCCTAAGTATTTGATTGATTTTTTTTTTAATCGACACTCACACTAAATATTTTAGCGTCATATAAATTGTGAAGGAAAATATGTTAAACACTGGTTATACCCTTATTAGAGTCGTTCGAAACATTATCAATAGTAGATATAACTAACTTGGCATATCTCCAAATCAATCTTATCCTAAAAAAAGTAATCATTAAAAATTTAATCTATGAAAAAAGTAACAATTTTTCTTGCATTCTTGCTGTTTGTAAGCTTTCAAGCGGCAGCACAGATGCAAATTACAGGTACGGTAACCGGAGTAGAAGACGGTTTGTCAATACCTGGAGTATCGGTTGTTGTAAAGGGTAACTCTACAATTGGTACTACTACTGACATAGATGGCAAGTATTCTTTAACTATTCCTGCAAGTGCTGAAATATTAGAATTCAGTTTTGTAGGTATGAAAAAACTAGAAATTGCTATCAATGGTCAATCAGTAATTGATGTGCAAATGGAAGCAGATGTACTAGAGATGGAGCAAGTTATTGTAACTGCTTATGGTATTAAAAGAGAAAAAAGAGAGGTGGCATACCAAACCGAGCGTATCACTGGAGATCAGTTATTACAAGCTTCTCCCGACAGAGCGGCAACAGCTTTAGCTGGGAAAGTTGCCGGTCTTCAAATAAATGTTCAAGACAATGGGGTAAATCCAAACACACAAATCTTATTAAGAGGTATGCGTTCAATATCTAAAGGTAACGATGCTTTAGTTGTTATTGATGGATCAGTAGCTTCAGCAGGAGCTTTTGACGATTTAAACCCAAACGATATTGAAAGCATCAACATTCTTAAAGGAGCTAATGCTGCCGTTCTTTACGGTGCCGAAGCTGGCAATGGTGCAGTTATTGTAACAACAAAATCTGGTAAAGGAGCCGAAAAGTTTACCGTTGGTGTTAACTCTTCATTCTCCATGACCCAAGTTGCATACATGCCTGATTTTCAATCCGAATACGGTACTGGAATCGATGGTGCATACAATCCTGTTGAAAATACAAACTGGGGACCTCGATTTGACGGTACTATACGCCAAATTGGACCAGCATTCCCTGCTGATTATGGATTAGCTACTCAAATGGTTCCTTATGCTCCGGTAAAAAATAACCTTTTAGATTTTTACGAAACAGGGAATAAACTTACAAACACAATTTACTTAAGTGGTAGTACAGACGATAGTAAGTTTTATGCTTCTTTTGGAGATCAAAGAGCCGAAGGCATCGTTCCTAACGACGAATACAGAAGAAATACCTTAAGAATTAATGCAAGTAAAAAAATTGGTAAGGTAGAAGTTGGTTTAAACCTTAGCTTTTTAACCGATAAAACAAATGTTGTCGGCAACACAATTGGCGATCAAGACAGACCATTGTATTGGTTCGTATTAAATCAATCAGCAAACATTCCATTATCTGAATACAAAGATTGGGATAATCCACTTAGTTATGGCTATTCCGACAATTACTATAATGCTTACTACCAAAACCCATATTGGGCGGTAGGAACCAATAGAAACATCGACTATACCAATAGACTAGTAGGTAATTTTAGTTTATCATACGATATTACCGAGAATATTAACTTCATAGGAAGAGTTTCAGCAAACAACGTGTGGGGAAATGGAAAAAACTGGCGTGCATACCAAGCATACAATGAAGATTTACAGCCTGCACATTCTGTAGTAAGTTCTTTTGTTGAAGACACTGAATTTAAAACCGAATCGTATATTGGTGATGCTATTTTAACAGGAAACTTTAAATTCTTCGAAGATTTTTCATTAAAAGGTATTATTGGTGGAACAACCACTTCACGTAAAACCTACCAAAATGAAATTAGAGCAAATAATTTAAGTATTCCAGATTTTTATGATGTTTCTAATGGAACAGGAGCACCCGAAGTAATGGTTGACGAATTAAAGAAAAGAACATTTGGTTACTATGGTGATTTTACCTTTGGATACAAAAATTATTTATTCTTAAACCTATCGGGTAGATACGACTGGACGTCGACTTTAAGTAAAGATGACCGTAGTTATTTTTATCCAGGAGTAGGACTTTCATTTGTTGCAACCGATGCTTTCGAAGTTCTAAAAACGGGCGATGTACTTACATTTGCTAAAGTTACATTTAACAATTCAACGGTATATAACGACTTAGGGATTTATGAATTAAACGAAAGATACTTTCAAGAAAATGGTTTCCCATTTGGTCCTAACAATGGCTTCTCTCAGGGAGTAACAGCTGTAGACGCAAACATTAAGAAAGAAAAATTAAATACCAACGAAATAGGTGTAAACTTAGGTTTCTTAAAAGGTAGAGCATCTCTTGACTTTGCTTGGTTTAAGACAAAAACTACCGATTTAATAACCAACACAACTCCTTCAAATTCTTCTGGATCATTAAGATATTTAACAAACATTGGTGAATTAGAAGGTACAGGAATAGAACTTTCATTATCAGGAACAATTGTTAAAACCAAAGATATTGAGTGGGAAATAAGTTTTAACTATTTCAGCAACGAAACCGTTGTTAATGAAATTTACGAAGGTTTAAATGAGATATCTATTTATACTACCGGTCAATTTGGTATTTATGCAGTTAAAGGCGAAACTTATCCTCAGTTAAAAGCAAATGATTATGCAAGAGATCCTCAAGGAAGAATAATCATAGATCCTGTTAGTGGTTATCCAACAACAAAAGATGGTCTTCAAAATTTAGGAAAAACTACTCCTGATTACATAATGGGATTAACATCATCACTTAAATACAAAGGCTTCACACTATCTGGAACTTTAGATTACAGAACTGGTCATGTTTATTATGAAGAAGGTTCTGATGCTATGGAATTTACAGGTAGATCTGTTGCCAGTGTTTCTTCGAACCGACAAGATTTCATAATCCCTAACTCGGTAATCGAAACAAGTCCTGGTGTTTTTATAGAAAACACAAACATTCCAATTTCAGGAGGAAATCAATCGTATTGGATGGATGTATATAATGAGGTAAAATCGAATTATGTAAAAGACGCTACTGCACTTAAGGTAAGAGAATTATCGCTAAGCTATGAATTGCCAAAATCTCTTTTAAGCAAAACTCCTTTAAGCAAAGCAACTATCGGTTTTGTAGCAACCAATCCTTGGACATGGTTACCTGAAGAAAACAGATTTGGAGATCCTGAATTTAAGAATCAAACAAATAGAACAAATCAAGCTGTTGCAGCTAATGCTGTAGGTATCGGAGGATTTATGCAGTCTCCACCTGTAAAAACATACGGATTTAAAATCAATATTGAATTCTAAAAATGAAAAATACTAAGAATATGAAAAATATATTTAAATACATAAACGTGCTGATAGCCATACTACTATTAGCATCGTGCGATGCTTATTTGGATGTAAATACAGATCCAAATAATCCAACAAGTGTATCCCCAGACTTGGTACTTCCTGTTGCTCAGAAATACTCTGCTGAGATGATAAAAGGAGGCCCGGATGCACCTCTTAGATTGGCTAATCATGTTGGTAATATGATGATGTATAATTGGACCCAAACAAATGGTTTCTCTTGGTATGCTGATGAATTTAAATACCTGGTTACATCCTCTTTCTACCAAAGAATGTTTGAGCAATCATACTACGATGCTTTAAAACAATATCAGGTACTTATTAATTTAGATCCAATGTACGATAATTATAAGGCCATAGCTAAAATAATGAAAGCATATCATTTTCAATTATTAGTCGATTTTTATGGCGACATACCTTATTCTGAGGCTCTATTAAGAGGAGAAAATCCAACGCCAAAATACGACGGTGCTCAAACAATTTACGAAAATCTCATGCTTGAATTAACCGAGGCTATAGATGTAATAAACAATGTACCTGCTAATGCAGTAGAAATTGGAACCGACGATGCCATGTTTGCAGGTAATATGGATGAGTGGAAAAAATTTGCAAACACCGTAAAACTTAGAATTTTAACTCGTCAAATGAGTATGTCGGGAAGAAGTACTTACATTCAAACCGAATTTGATGTTATTGCTGCCGAAGGTTCTGGTTTTATTACCGAAGATATTGGAATTAATCCGGGATATGTAGAAGGAGAAGAAAATAAACAAAATCCATTATGGAACATGATGGGATCTGATCCAGGCGGTAACGAAACAATGAGCAATAAAGCGACTTGTGCAACCGATTATGTAATCTCTTATTTACAAGGAACAAATGATTCCCGTATTGATTATTTATATGAAAAACCAGCCGATGGACATCTAGGTGTACCTCAGGGATTACTTGTTTATCCAGAAAATACCACTTTTGAATATGTTTCAAATATTGGTCCTGGTATCCTAAAACGTGGCGACATGGATGCTATTATCTTAACATTAGCCGAATGCTATTTTAATCAAGCCGAAGCTGTTGAAAACTCCTACATATCGGGAGACCCTAAAGCCTTATATGAGAGCGGAATACAAGCATCATTTGATTATTTAGGGGCTGGTGATGCTTCTTCTTATTATGGACAGGCAATAGCTAACGTTAGTTGGAATGCCTCCACAAATAAACTTGAAGCAATTATAACTCAAAAATGGATTGCAGTAAATGGCATAACAGCAGAACAATCATGGTTTGATTATAACCGAACAGGATATCCTTTAGGATTACCCGTTTCATTGCAAGCTTCAACTCCAGATCGTCCTGTAAGGTTAGCATATCCATCCAGTGAAATATCAGCGAATGGCGGAAATGTTCCTGCACAACCAGATGTATTTACAACTAAGATATTTTGGGGAAACTAAACGATAAAACAATTAAATTATGAAAAAGATAAAATATATAATTGTATTTATATTAAGTCTGGGATTATTAAATTCTTGCTTAATAGATAATGATACGGATATTGATAAAAATGATGAAGGAAAAAACTTTGTCAGTTTTGTACAGTCAACAGGTTCTCTAGCTGTTATTGCAGATGGAATGGAATATACTTTTAAAATCAAACTAGCCCTTACAGGCCCTAGTTCTATGAATATCACGTCTGATTTAGAAGCAGTTATTTCGGTAAATGAGACTTCTACAGCAATAGAAGGAACACACTATAGAATAGATAACCCTTCCGTAACTTTAACAAAAGAAAACAATTACCTTGTTGAATTAGAAGTTACCATGCTAACAGAAGGAATTGCTACACCCTTAGATGCGTCCCCAGTATTGGTCTTAAATGTGATTAGTACAACAGGTGATGCAAATGTAATTGCAAATGGTAAGCCTATTACTTTAAGCATGAATTATGCCTGTCCTTCATTCTTAGAAGGAACATACGATGTAGTTCACACTAGAGAAGATGGCGCTAGGCAAGCATTTACAGGCGAAAAAATAACAAATATCGGAATAGGCGAATATATTACAGAATCCGTTGGTTTATGGGAAACTCCATTACAACCACAAGGAATGAGATTTATCGATATTTGTAATGTTATTACAGTTCCTCTTCAAGATTTATATCAGGCATATTCTAACGAAAATTATGGACATGAAGCAGGTTTTGTAAATGAAAGTACCGGTGTAATTACAATCTACTATACTATTGGCTTTGATGCTGGAGACAAAACATATACCGCAGTTTACACTCCAGCTAAATAGATAAATATATTTGTTAAACTTAAAAAAAGATATAATGAAAAGATATTTCAAATATAAAATAATTGGACTGACCCTATTGATAGCCAGTTTTGTATCTTGCAACACAGCAGATCAAGATGTAGAATCAATTGTGGAAGTCAATAATAGCTATCCAGTAGTAAATTTCACTACCAATTTTACTGGAAACACAGCATCTGAAGGTGATACAATTGAATATCATATGTCTCTAAATAAACCTATTAATAAAGACCTTACATTCTCGGCATATATTATTAGCGGTACAGCTGATGCATCAGATATTGAGGTTGTAACAGGTACAATTATAGCATATGAAACGGAAACTAATGTATCTGTTATATTCACACAAGATTGGCTTGCCGACGATTCGGAAACTATAGAAATAGAATTTGGTCTTGCATCCTTAGGCGAAAAATATCTAGTTCATCCGAGTACAACAAATCCAGTACTTAATTTAACAATTTCTAACTTTGTGCCAGATTTACTAACAATTACTTGTGATTGGGAAAAAGATGTTATCATAAACTCTAATGAAGTTTACCATGAGGATTATACATTTATTGAACATGCAAGTGCAAATATGGACTTTGATATATTTGTCTTTGACGAGGCTGATAATAAAGTTGCCAGCGCAGAAACAGGATCGTGTCCCGAAGTAATTGAAATATCAGGTGCCGATTTACCAAATGGAACCTATAACGTATATAGTTTCCTTTACGCTAATGATTTTGCACATTGGAATACAGATAATGAACCCGAAACAATCAATCACATAGATGTACCTTTTACATGTAATTTCTCTGAACAAGGTGTATTTAATGATATTGCTGTTAAACAAAGCCCTGATCAAGTGACTAATACATCAGCATTAGATTATGATAACGATGGTGTTGTTGACTTAAGAGCTGTTGCTACATTTACTGTTACTGAAGGAGTAGTGAATGTTCTTAACATTGATGGAACAGGTCTTGGAGGAGGAAAAATGATCCCAAGTCATAAAATACAAAGAAAATAAGGACTTAATTATCAAATACAAAGAAAGGCTGCAATAATTTGCAGCCTTTTATTATTATAAATAGATTTTTCGCTTATCCATATTCGCTAATCTTTTTTAACAAATCATAATTTGCAACATTAACCGTTTTTCCTTCCAAGGTAATAATACCATCATCCTTGAATTTTTTAAGCATGCGAATTACACTTTCGGTTGACATTCCAGTTAACTCAGCCAACTCTTTTCTTGAAAGATTTAATTCAAAGCTTTTATCTTTAAAAATCCTTTCTGATAAACATATCAATATATCTGCCATTCGCCCATACAATTGTTTATGAGTTAAACAAAAAAATCGACCATGGGTTTGTAGGGCATTTTCACATAAAATATTAATTATTGAATTGGCAAATTTCACATTTTGTTTCAATATTTTCCTTATTATATTAATATCAATTAAACTTGCTGTTGATTCAATATATGCTGATGATGAATAATGAAATACATTACTATTTTCCATCACAGAAGTTAATCCTATTAAATTTCCTGAAGGAATAATTTTAAGTATAAGGGAATCATTTACTCCTTCCAAAAAAATCTTTGCCAATCCTTCTTTTAAAAAAATAACATGTGATGCAAAAGTTCCATGTTTGCAAATCACTTCTCCTTTTTTATATCTAACATCAATGGAATTTTTATCAATAAGCTCTTGCTCTTCATCAGTTAACATATCGAAGCAAAAGTCTTTGGCATTACTTACAGTACAGCTATTTAGAGCAGAGAATTTTTCCATATGACTTACATTTTTAAATTCAATATGGCACAAATATAATCACAATATCATAAAATAAGATGATATGAATCAGTTTTATATCTATGCGATCTCATACTTTATACTGGGGGCATGTCAGTTAGGTTCTTTCTTCTTCTGTTAATTAAATAACAATCTTTACCCCAACGAAAATCTCTTAAAATTTAACGATATGGAAATAAAAGAAACATTAGACTGCAAAGGGCTTTCATGCCCAATGCCAATGATGAAATTGGCTAAAACAATTAAAGGATTAAACTCAGGAGAAGTACTTGAAATGATTGGAACTGATCCTGGAACAAAGTCAGATCTCCCAAAATGGTGCGAGAAAACAGGAAATGCCTTAGTTGAAGAAGGTGAAGTTGAAGCAGGTGTTTTCAGATTTTTAATCCAGAAAAAATAGGAGGTTAAAATGGCTGATCAAAAAAAAGAGCCAGGTATTCTTCAGGAGCTATTTAATACTTTTTTTGCTAAGCACTGGCCAGTATGGGTTGGTGGTGTAACTCTGGGATTATTAAACATTTTACTATTTACAGTAAAGAGTCCTTGGGGAGCAAGTGGTGGAATAAATAATTGGGGCGAAAATATTTTTAAACTGATGGGTATTTCTGCGTTTGAGAATGCAGCTCCAACAGGAACAAGCTTATATGGAATGCTTTGCTTGCTAATTATATTAGGTTCGTTTGCAGGTGCATTGTTTTCCAAAGAATTTGCACTAAGAATTCCCCCAAAAGGAGAACTAGTAAAAGGTTTTATTGGCGGAGCGCTTATGGCTATTGGAGCAACATTAGGCTTAGGATGTACAATTGGTTCATTCTTTAGTGGTGTCCCTGCATTATCTGGAGGAGCAATAATCTTTACAATTGGATTATTTGCAGGAACCATAATAGCTTTAAAATATTTAATCTGGGAAATGGAAAAATTCCCAAGCTTTAGCTCAGGTAAAAGCTTTACATTTCTTGCTGCATCAGAGAAAAAAGGGCAATGGCAAATCTGGTTAGGCTGGATTGTTTCAATCGGAACGTTCATTTTAGCTTATAGAGTTGCCGGTACAAATGGTGTTTTAGCGTGGTTTATAATCTCTGGATTATTAATGGGACTAATTTGTCAAAGATCTCGATTTTGCATAGTAAAAGCATTTAGAGACCCATTTATGACGGGCGAAAGCGATGGTTCAGTTGGTGTTATGGCTGGATTATTAATAGGCCTTATTGGATTTACAGCAATCAAATTCTTCGGAATTGGTGCTGGCGAAACATCAATCCGTGCCAGAGAAATGTCATGGGTTTTTGGACAATTCTGGTTACGTGGACTTTTGGGTGGTTTTATTTTTGGGTTAGGAATGACTGTTGCCGGTGGTTGCGCTGTAGGTACATTATGGCGAGTTGGCGAAGGTCAAGTAAAACTATGGATGGCAGCTTTAGGATTTTTATTAATATCTCCTATCTCAAAGCATTACATCGTTCCTTCAATTGTTGAAGCCCTTCCATTTACAACAAAATTTAAAAGTTATTTACCCGATTATTTTGGTTATGCCGGTGCAGTTCTAATTGTACTTGCCATAATTCTAATTTGGTATGTATTTGTTAAATGGAACGAACGTACAGGAAAATTCAGTGCTTTTTAATCATGATAAATTATTGAACTGTAAAATGAAAAAAATGAAATTCAATATATCAATTTTAGCACTACTTATTATAATTTTCTCTTCGTGCACAGCCATTTATGAAGACGGTAAAGATATTGTAAGTGTTGTTAAATCGGAAATAAATGAAGTATCGGTTGATACTTTAAAATCAATGATAGAAAAAGGAGAAGAATTTCTATTATTAGATATACGTCAACCTGCAGACTATGAAACTGGCAACATTCCTGGTTCATTTTCAATCCCTCGTGGTGAATTAGAATTCTTAATTCTTGATGAATATTTCTGGGAAGAACAATTCATGTACACCCCTCTTAAAACCGATAAAATTATTGTGTATTGCACATCTGGCAATCGTGCAACGCTTGCTACGCAATCACTTATGAAATTAGGTTTCGAAAATGTTTCAAACCTAGAAGGCGGATGGACAGCTTTTGCTGGAGAAAATCCAGTTGCCGAAATGCAACCTGAATCAGGTGGTTGCGGTGGATGATAATTCTTTAATACTAACTAAATAAATACAACTATGAAAAAGTTTTTAAAATTTGCATTTTTATTTTTATTGATTCCTGCGTTTGTTTTAACTTCTTGTAAAGATGATGGTGATGATCCAATTCCAGAACGTCAAACAGATACAGAATTTCAAACATTAGTTACATATTTACAAACTAGCGACCTTGATTTGAATAATATTTTAACTGCATGGAACATTTCTGCAGCAGATTTAAATACAGGTTTAGCAAATTACTATGTAATCGATATTAGATCAGCAGAATCTTATAATGCAGGTCACATTAATGGAGCAATCAATTCTACTTTAGCTGGAATCTTAACAGCAGCTGATGGTTTAGACGACAAGCCTATCGTTGTTGCTTGTTATAGCGGACAAACTGCAGGTCATGCTGTAGCTGCATTAAGATTAAGTGGTTATGCTGATGCTAAAGTATTATTATGGGGAATGAGCGGATGGCATACTACATTAGATTCTTGGAGTGGTGCTTGTAACACTATTTCTAGTGCAAACTGGACTTCGTCTCCAGGTTCAATTGTTGAACATACAACTGAATTTGCAGATCCTGATATTACTGAAACAGGTACTGGAGCTGAAATATTAGCTGCAAGAGTTACTTCATTATTAAACGGAAGTTTAAGAGGTGTTGCAGGTGCTGATGTATTAGCTGCTCCTGGATCATATTTTATTAATAATTACTGGGCTGCTGAAGATGTTGCTACATACGGAAACATTTCTGGTGCTCACAGAATTAATCCATTAACATTAGCTGGTGGAGAATATAAGAACTTAGATCCTTCTAAAGATATCGTTACATATTGCTGGACTGGTCAAACATCTTCTGTTATAACTGCTTACTTATATATTTTAGGTTATAACTCTCATAGTTTAAAGAATGGTTCTAACAGTATGATTTATGATAATCTTACTGCTCATAAATGGAATGCTTCTTCAATCTCTGATTTAACTTTAGTACAATAAAAATATAAAAGCTTGGGTAGTATACACTACCCAAGCTTTTAATCAAAAAATAGTAAAAATGACATTTAAAAAATCTCTTTCAACAATAGTACTTACCTTATCAGTAGCATTTATGTCAATGAATTTGGCAAATGCACAAGGTTGTATGGAAGCTTCTTCAGACGAAGGAGTAAGTATAAAAGGATATATTCAGCCTCAATGGGAATATTATCAAACAACAGACGGTAAAGATGCAAACAGCTTCACATTTAATCGTGCTAGAATAGCTGCTTTAGGAAACATTCCTTACGATGTAAGTTATTTTGTAATGATGGATCTTTCTAAATTCAAAGGTGGACCTGAGTTAATAGATGCATTTGTAACTTATAATAGATTTGATTGGGCTAAAATAACATTTGGTCAATTTAAATCACCATTAAGTTTAGAACAAAACACGGCGTGCCAAGGACTACATACAATTTACAGATCAAAAGCGGTAGATGAACTTGCCGGTCCTCAACGCGACATAGGAGCAATGATTTTTGGAGGAAAAGCGGATTCCAAATTCCACTACTATTTAGCAGTTATGAACGACTATGCTAGAGGTTTTGAAGATGAAAATAATGGGAAAAGTCTTAAAGGTAGATTAACATATTCTCCTTTAGATTTTCTTCAGATAGGTGGAAGTTTTGCGTATGGTGAAACCGGTGTTGAATCAGATAACGAAAAAACTCGTTTAGGCGGCGAACTTCAATTAACATTTGGAAATTTCTTATTCCAAAGTGAATATTTATGGGCAGATGATACCGGAAATTACACAACAGGTGGTGGATGCGATGGAACACCTATTGAATTTCACACAGGTGGTGTAACAAGAAATGGATATTATGCTCAAGCAATGTATATGACATCTTGGAATCTTCAACCAGTAGTTAAATTAGAATCATTTGATTCTAATGTAGATATCGATGATAACTCTGAAACTATTTTGACATTTGGTGTTAATTACTTTTTAAATGAATGGACAAGAATACAAGCCAATTACAGATATAAAGCAGAACAATTATTAGAAATACCTAATGATCAATTTGTATTACAAGTTCAAGTAAAATTTTAAAACCGACAAATCATGAAAATAAAAAATATACTTTCTAGCTTTCTTTTAGTGGTAATATTTGCTAATATTTCATTAGCTCAAGATATTATTTCTGCTGCAGAGGCAAAGAAACTACTTAATAGTAAAACCACTGTTTTAGTTTCAGCAAGAAAAGTTACAGATTACGCAAAAGTTCACATTAAGAATGCGGTTAATATTAGTGTAACCGATTTAGCGAGCACAACAGAACCAAAGGGAATTATTAAATCCCCTACTGAATTAGCGACAATACTAGGAGAAAAAGGTATAAATCCTGCTAAAAAAGTTATCATCTACGATAGTGGATCAAACAAAAGTGCTGGAAGATTGTACTGGACTCTTAAATATCTTGGTTTTAATGATGTAAAAATTCTTGATGGTCACATGAAAGCATGGAGAACAGCCAGAGGACCAGTAACAGGAGCTGCAACAAAAACAGTTGCTACACCTTTCACCCCAAAAGTAAATTCTAAAGTTTTTGCAGATAAAGCTTATGTAAAATCTAAATTAAATTCAGCTGCTATTATTGATGTTCGAGACGATACTGAATGGGGTGCAGGACATATCCAGAATGCTAAGCATCTTGAGTTCAAAAATGTTTTAACAGATGGTGGCAAATTAAAGTCAAAAGCTGAATTGGAAGCATTATTTAATGCAACAGGAATCACAAAAAACAAAGAGGTTATTCTTTATTGTGCAACTAGTGTTCGTGCTGGTGTTGTATTTCTTGCATTATCATCAATCCTTGAATATCCAAACGTTAAGGTATATGATGGCGCATACAACGAATGGAAATTAAACTAAAATAATTATGAAATTCATAAAATTTATTGTTCCTACGATACTTTCAGTTACACTGCTTTTAAGTTGTGTACAAAGAGATACTACAGTATATGAAAGTACCGATGCGATGGTTACTACGGTAAAAGCAGAAATTAAAACCATGAGTATGGAAGATTTAAAAACTTTAATTGATAATCATTCCGAAATTCAAATTATT
This sequence comes from Bacteroidales bacterium, assembly GCA_016342685.1. Lineage (GTDB taxonomy): Bacteria > Bacteroidota > Bacteroidia > Bacteroidales > UBA12077 > UBA12077. The sequence goes on from JAEINU010000012.1 coordinate 55,464, forward strand.
GATTGTCGCGAAGATTATGATTTCATACTTGGTCATATTACAGGTTCAATTCATATCCCAAGAGGCTTGCTCGAATTTTCGAGTAAAATATCTAACCGAAGACTCAAAACTTTAGTAATTGGAAATGAAATGGGAAGCGGAGCATTAGCTGTTCAATCATTAGAGTTATTAAAATACTCAGATTCCTATTTACTAGATTTTTCTTGGTTCGATTGGGAAGAAACTTATCCAGATTTAGTAGATCAAGGAATGGGAGAATCGGTTTCTGCTGAACCAGCAAAGAAAGAATCATCAGGTGGTGGTTGTGGCGACTAATAGTTAATCTTAAAAGCAAAACGAAATGGCAAAAATGACAGTAGGCTTAAGCACTTCAAGCATTGACAAACTAACAAGCGTTGGAGTAATACTTAGTGGTGCAGCTGCCGATGATATGGAAGTGGATCTGTTTGTTCTGGTAAATGCTGGTCACGCATTTCTAAAAAACAAAGCGGAGAACATCTCAGCAATGAGTGAGGACATTCAAACATCAGAAGAATTTAAGGCTTCTCTTGAAAAAGTATCTTCACCATCGTGGTTAGAATTCTTTGAAATGGCTAAAGAACTAACCGAAGTAAAAATTCACATTTGCTCACTTGCCGGTAAAATTGCTGGTGGAGAAAAAATGGAAGATTTCATCGATATTGTTGATGACATTTGTGGAATTGGTGAATATATTGAATCAATCCAAAATACAGATATCAACATATTTATATAATTAACATGTTTTATAATATAAAATATATAAACTTATGTATGTAGACATGTTTGTGGTATTATGATATAAAGATCTACTTTTGTGGAATTAATTTTAATATCATTAACCCTTAATATCACTGACATATGGATTCTGAGTTTAAAAAACAATTTCTTGATTTACAAAACAAGGTTAACAACCTCGAAAAAGGTACTAAAGATCAAATGAGCATGGTCGTTTTTTCTGGCGATCTCGACAAACTACTTGCTGCATTAATTATGGCTACAGGAGCCACAGCAATGGATACTGAGGTAAAATTATTTTTCACTTTTTGGGCAACAGCCGCTTTACGCGACAAGAACAAAAAAGTAAAAGGGAAGAATTTGATTTCTAAATTATTTGGAGCTATGCTGCCCAAAGGAAGTACAAAAGTAAAATTATCACAAATGAACATGATGGGAATGGGAACATCCATGATGAAAAAATTGATGAAAAAGAATAATGTTGCTTCATTAGAAGATATGTTTAAAATGGCCGGCGAACTTGGTGTGCAAATTAATATTTGCGAAATGTCCATGGAGCTAATGGGTTTAAAGAAAGAAGAAATGATCGATTATCCAAACCTAAACATTTGTGGAGTAGCAACATTTTTAGTTGATGCAGAAGAAAGTAAAGTTCAATTATTTATTTAAAAATAAAATATCATGACAACAGAAGAATTACAAGCAATAAATGTAGACAAATCAGTTGACGCAAGAGGTACTGCATGTCCAGGACCACTTTTAGCTGCTAAAAAAGCAATTGGTGAAATTACTTCAGGACAAATAATGGAAGTTCTTTCAGCAGATGAAGGTACTAAAAAAGATATTCCAAAGTGGGCTACTAAAAAAGGTCACGAATACCTAGGTACAGTTGAAGATTCAGGATATTACAAAATTTACATGAAGAAAGGTTAGTATTCATGGAAAAATTAGATAATCCAAAAATTCTGGTTTTTTCAACGGAGAAAATTTCCGACCCCGCTATAGATATGGCGGGGCTCCTAAAAAAGCACTATCCTGCTACAGTATATACTGTGAACGTCCCTTGTTCCAGTGCCGTAAAACCAAAGTGGATTTTACATGCATTCGATAAAGGTTTCGATGGCGTATTTATAGCGGCCGATGGAACAGATTGCTCATACAGTGATACCTGTTCGGAAAAAACCTCTGAAATTGTAAAAACCACACACGAAATAATGCGAGAGAAAAACATTGATCCTGCTCGATTAAAAATGGCAGCCATTTGTTCTGTTTGTGCAGAAGCTTTTGTTAAGCACATGAAATCTTTCCATTCTCATTTATTAGAAGCTAAAGGAAATTAATTTTAAATAACTCAATATGTCAAAATCAGAAGAATATGATGTTCTTGTTATTGGAGGAGGAATTTCTGGTGTTGAAGCATCATTAAATCTAGCAAATCAAGGACATAAAGTTCTTGTTGTTGAGAAAGATTTATCTGTAGGTGGAAAAATGATTCACTTAAGTAAAGTGTTTCCAACCTTAGACTGTTCTGCTTGTATAACAACCCCAAAAGTTTCCGAGGCAGCAAGACACTCAAATATAACAATCTATACTTACAGCCAGGTAAATGATATTGATAAAAAGGCTGAACATGATTTTAGGGCAAGCATAACAAAATTCCCTCGTTACGTTGATGAAGAATCTTGCACAGGCTGCCAAGTTTGTGAAGATAAGTGCCCTGTTGTTGTTCAAGATCAATATCAATATGATTTAGTTGGAAGAAAAGCAGCGTATGTTCCTTTTAGTATTGCCAATCCGAGAATTGCTGCTATCGATATTGAAAACTGTAGTCTTTGTGGTGCTTGCGAAAGAGCGTGTCCTGCAGACTGTATAGATTTCACTCAAGAAAAACAAGATATTGAAATTAAAGTAAAATCAGTAATTGTAGCTACAGGCTTCAAATTATTTGATCCAACTTTAATACCTAGATATGGTTTTGGTCTATTTAAAAATGTTGTTACATCCATGCAAATGGAACGCCAACTGGTTCCAACTCGACCATTCAATAATGTTCTAAGACCAAAAGACGGCAAAATGCCCGATAATATTGCATACGTTCTTTGCGCTGGTTCTCGCGACGAAACTGTTGGAAATCCAATCTGTTCGCAAGTATGTTGCATGTACTCCATTAAACAAGCTCAGCTGTTATTAGGTGCATTACCTATGGCCGATGTAACAATTTATTACTTAAATATCAGATCTTTTGGAAAAGGATTCAACGAATTCTATCAGCAAGCAAAAGATATGGGAGTAACATTTGTTAAAGGTAAAATTGGTAAAGTTGAAGAATTAGAAGGTGGAGATCTTAAATTAAGATATGAAGATATAGAACAAGGAGTTGTTAAAGAAGCAAATCATGATATGGTTGTTCTTTCTGTTGGAATATTAGCCAACGATGGAGTTACTTCTTTATTCAAACAAAATTTAGAACTTGATCAGTTCAACTATGTTAATCAAAAAGATTTATTAGCTAATCCTGCACAAACCAATATTGGTGGAGTTTATGTTGCAGGAACTGCTTCAGGACCAATGGATATTCCTGATTCTATTTTATCGGCTGGTGCTGCATCATCAGAAACAGCTGGTTATTTGAGAGGAGGTAATCATGAAAAATAAAATAGGTGTTTACGTATGTATGTGTGGATCTAACATTTCAGACTATGTTGATGTTGAAAAAGTAAAAGCAGAAGCCGAGAAAATTGGTGGCGTTTTACTTTCAAAAACAACTATGTTTGCTTGCGCAGATTCAACTCAGCAAGAAATTGCGAATGACATTAAAGATCAAGAATTAGATGCTATAGTAGTAGCTTCATGTTCTCCTAAATTACACTTGCACACATTTAGAAATGTTGCCATTCGAGCGGGTCTGAATCCTTACAATTATGTTCAGGTTAACATTCGCGAACAAGGTTCTTGGGCTCATTCCGACAATCCTGCACAAGCAACTGAAAAAGCTATTAAATTAGTACAGGCTGGTATAGAGAGAGTAAAACATTCGAAAGAATTAAGCACAGTTAAAATTCCTTCTGAAAATTCTGTAGCAGTTGTTGGTGCTGGAATCGCAGGAATGCGTTCTGCTCTGGAACTTGCAGAAATGGGAACCGAAGTGCATTTAATAGAGCGTGAACATTTTGTTGGCGGTCGTACTTCACAGTGGAATGTGTTATTTACAACAAATGAAACTGGACAAGAAGTTATTTCACGATTGTACAATCAAATAATTTCTCATCCGAAAATTACCTTATACACTGGAACTAATATTATTTCGAAAAAAGGAAGTGTTGGAGATTTCAATTTAACTCTTAAGGTTAATCCAAGATATATTAAACCAGAATGTAAACTGGATAAAAAGAAATTTCAGGAAGCTATTGATTTGTGTCCTATCGAAGTTGACGATAAATTCAATTTTAATATCACAAAAAGAAAAGCTATTTACAAAAATTACGATAGCGAATTTCCCGAGATGCCTGCAATTGATTACGAAGCTTGTAACAAATGCGGCGAATGTGCCAAACTTTGCGATGAGATAGATTTAAATCAACAACCTGAAGAGAAATTAATTAATGTTGGTTCTGTTTTATTAAGTACTGGTTTTAATCCATACGAACCACCAAAAGGCGAGTTTGGATACGAGGATATTGATAATGTTATCACTTTACAACAGTTCAAAAGATTAATTGAACTGAACGGTGGTAAATTAATCTATAACAATAAAGAGATTAAGAATATAGCATATATTTATTGTGTTGGAAGCCGACAGGTCGATGGAGAAAATAAATATTGCTCAAGATATTGTTGTACATCGGCAATTCATACTGCAATACTCGTAAAAGAAAAGTATCCGAATATAAATAATTTCCATTTTAATCGTGGTATAAGAACTTACGGTAAACAAGAAGTGCTTTACAATAAGGCTTCTGAGCAAGGAGATATTTTCTTACAATCGTTCGAAGACGCTCCTACTCAAGTAGAAAAAGTGGGCAATGAAACCATTGTTAAAATAAAAGATATTTTAACTGCTAACGAAGAACTTGAGGTAAGCGCAGATTTAGTTGTGTTGGTAACCGGAATGGTTCCTCGCGAAAATGCAGATCTTGTAAATATTCTGAAAGTTCCTATTGGTCGTGATAAATTCTTTAATGAAATTCATCCAAAATTACGCCCGGTTGAAACTGTAATTGATGGAGTATTAATTTCAGGTGCATGTCAAGCTCCGCTGAATATTACCGAATCTGTTAAATCATCTTTATCAGCAGCATCAAAAGTTAACTCATTGGTTAGTTCTGGCGAAATAGAACTTGAACCAACCATGGCTGTTGTACACAACGACAAATGTACTTGGTGCGACAAATGCACGAATGCTTGTCCATACGATGCCATCTCTGTTACAAAAGTGAACGACAAAGAAGTAGCCTTGGTAGCAAAATCATTGTGTAAAGGATGCGGAATGTGTTTACCAGTTTGTCCGGAAAATGCAATCGATTTAATCGGATATACAGATATAGAAATGGAAAGTATGATAGAAGCTTTAATTGATTAATAATGGAATAATTATGGGAAAAACAATAGACATTATTAAGAAAAAAAGGGAAGTTCCTCAAGAAGTAAAAGATAATATAAAGGCTTTTACAAAAATCAAGAAACAGATTTTAAAAACTCTTGAAACGGAACCAAAATCTGTTCCGCAAATTGCAAAGGAAATAGATCTTGCCCAGGATATTGTAACATATCATTTAATGACACTGCAGAAATTTGGAAGTGTTGAAGTTGACGATATAGATGATATGGACGAATATTATTTATACAAATTGAAAAAGTAAAAGATATGGCAAAAATAAATCCTGATTTTGCAAAAGAAATCTTTAAATATGGCAACAACGATTTTAACGCATGTTATAATTGTGGAAATTGTACAGCCGTATGTAGCTTATCAGATAAGGACAATTCATTTCCACGAAAAATGGTTCGTTTAAGTGTTCTTGGTTTAGATGATAAAATTACTGAATCACTCGATCCATGGTTATGTTATTACTGTGGAGAATGTGCAACTTTATGTCCTCGCGAAGCAAATCCAGGCGAACTTATGATGTCGTTGCGTCGTTGGTTAACAGCGAAATACGACTGGACAGGTTTATCTGGAATACTATACAAATCGTTATTTGCAACGCTGTTTGCATTTATTGCAACAGCAATTGCCGTAATTTGGTTTAGTGCAAAACTCAACTTTAATACCGAAGCAATCATGCATTTTGGTCATCAGTTTGAGATGATTTCAATAGCTGCAGTTTTTACATTGATATTATTACCAAATATTGCACGCATGTGGTGGTTTACAATAATTAAACCCGGTGTAAAAGTTAAGTTTAAAACTTATTTGCAAAGTGCCAAAGAGTTATTCATTCATATGTTTACCCAAAAAAGAACTTTAGGTTGCGACGATAGTAAAGCTCGTTGGTTTATGCACTTAATTCTTGTTTTTGGTTATTTGGCATTATTATTTACAACTGTAGTTTTAGATTGGTTTGGAACCGAGAATATGTTCATTATTGCTTTGGGCTATATCGAAAGCATCTCCATTTTTATAATAACTGCTATTTTTGTTACTGGTCGAATTAAAAAGAACCGAGAATTAAATAAATTCTCGCAACCATCAGATTGGTTTTTTGTAATCTGGTTATTTTTAATGGGATTTACGGCATTCATAGTTCGTATATTCATCGACTTAGATTTAATCGAAAATAATCTTTGGATGTATTTATTCCATTTAATTGTTCTTGTTCAATGGGCATTAATAATTGTACCTTTTGGAAAATGGACTCACTTTTTGTATCGTTCGTTTGCAATGTATTTTGAAAAAGTAATACAAGCTAACAAATAAATATACACAACATTTAAAAAAAGGAGATCTACAAATAGATCTCCTTTTTTTAAAATAAGCAAGCATGTCATTCCGCACTTGATGCGGAATCTTTTTTATTAAAGTATTGAGATTCCGGATCTGTAATTCGTTTGTCCAGAATGACAATAAACTAAAAACATATCTAAGCTTTATTTTTTCTTCGTCACAATTCTCATTTAGTGGCCCTTACAAATTTTATTGTTAAATTTTCACCTGAATAACTTGACATTTAAAAATATGCGTTGTATGTTTGTACTATATATATATGACAATAACACATCAGAACAATGATACAATTTAAATTAGACCCAAAAGCAGGAGCGCCATTTTACCGTCAGATTATCGATCAAATCAAATTTGGTATAGCAAGCGGCAATCTCAAAATTGGCGAGCAACTTCCAACGGTTCGTGCATTGGCTGTAGATTTAAAAGTTAATTTAAATACAGTTGCTAAAGCATATAAAGAACTAGAAATTCAGGACATTCTGGAAACACAACAAGGAACCGGAACATTCATAAGTAAAATTGAAATTCAAATCTCTGAAAAAGAGAAAGCCAAAAAAATTCAGGAAATATGCCATGAGTTTAGCACCATTGCATTTAGTTATGGATTTTCAGTAAATGATATTATATATGAACTTCAAAAACAAAAATGATTATGAAAAAAAACACTCTTACTAAAAGCTTTTTTAATCCGATCTCTTTTACAGTATTAATTATATTACTAACTGTTTCTATTGGATTGTTTCTATTGGAATTAATCGGTATTTCCATTTTAGTTCCTGCCTTACTCTTTTCAATATTTGTTGCTACATCTATTAACATTGCAGATCAATGGGAAAAAGCAATAGTATTAAGAATGGGAAAATATAACGGTCTTAAAGGACCTGGACTTTTTTTTATAATCCCAATTGTCGATAAAGTAGATGACTACATTGATCAACGAGTTCGAGTAACTGATTTTAAAGCAGAACAGACTTTAACAAAAGACACCGTTCCTGTTAACGTTGATGCGGTTGTGTATTGGACCGTTTGGGATGTTGAAAAAGCAGCACTCGAAGTGCAAGAGTATCAAAGAGCTATATCTTACATTGCACAAACGGGCTTACGAGATATTATTGGAAAACACGAATTAGCCGAACTTTTACAAGAACGTGATAAAATTGCCGAAGACCTACAAAAAATCCTCGATAACAACACGAATTCGTGGGGGATTACTTGTCAAACCGTGGGTATAAAAGACATTATTATTCCACAGGGTTTAGCCGATGCCATGAGTAAAGAAGCGCAAGCAGAAAGAGAACGCCGTGCACGAGTTATTCTTGGAACAGCCGAAACAGAAATAGCGCTAAAATTCGCAAAAGCCAGCGAGCAATACAAAGATAATCCAGTAGCCTTGCATCTTCGTGGTATGAATATGCTATTCGAAGGATTAAAAGAAAAAGGTTCAATGGTTATTGTACCGAGTTCGGCATTAGACTCAATGAATTTGGGAGCTATGGGCGGTTTAGTTTCTTTAGCTAAAACTAATGAAAAATAGTTCTTAACAAAAAACAGTGATTATGAGAAAATTACCAGCGTTTTTAATTATAGCATTAATAGCCCTGTCTTGCACGGAAAAAAAACCTAATTATGAAGATATTGGGGAAATTGCGAAAGCATATGCTTCTAAAGATCAATTAAACGGTTCAATCCTTATTGCTCAAAAAAACAACATTATATATCAGGAATCATTCGGATTAGCCAATATTGAAACAAACTCAAAAATTACATCTTCAACCCTTTTCCCTTTAGGCTCAGTAACAAAGCAATTTACAGCAACAGCTATAATGATACTGCAAGAAAAAGGAATGTTATCTATTGATGATAAAATAAGTAAGTATATGGAAGTTCCTCCAACTCTGAATGATATTCCAATAAAGAACTTTATGAATATGACTTCTGGATTATTTAATTATTGGGAAAATAATGTTAAAAATAATAAAGATTCAATCTTAAAATTCCATTACGAAAGCGAAGCATTGTATTTCCCTACAAATACAAAATATCATTACAATAATTCGAATTATTTCTTTCTTGGATTATTAATTGAAAGTGTTTCAGGGATGACTTATAATGATTTTTTAAGCCAGAATATTTTTGAGCCAGCTGGAATGAGTAATACTTTTTTGTATGAAGGTAATAAATGCAATAAGGCTATTGGATATGATGAAACCTGGAATATAAATGATTATCTTATTACAACAGCTGATGGCGGAATACTTTCAACCATTGACAATTTATTTTTATGGGATAAAGCGCTGTCTGAAAATAAAATACTTACTTCGGCAAGTAAAACATTAATGTTTGAAACTTCCAAATTGGAAAACGGAGAAATTAATAATTATGGTTTTGGGTGGGAAATAAATGTAACTAATGAAAATAATTCACTATTTCATTCTCTTTTTTCCAAGTTTTTAAAGGATCCCAAAAATGATAACAAAGTAGTATCTCATACAGGATCGTTAGCATCATTTGGTGCATATAATCAATATGATGTAAATAATGATTATTATATAATACTCCTATCAAACCAATTACGCCCTGAACTAATGCATTTAATTAAAGACATAAATTCTGAATTATATAAGACCCAATAAAATGCTTTAACTGTTTAATAAAGCATTCTAGTTATTTATAAACTAAAAACAAAATTATGTCAGTAGTAGATTTATTAAAAGGAAATTTCGTGGATGGAGGACCATTCTTTATGACACTTCATTACATCATGTGGATTCTTGTAATACTCTATTCGATTCGATTTATTAGAAACTTCTATTCGGATAAAAAGGATCTGAAAAAACTTGAAAAGTTTAACTCTACAATTCTCTTTATTGGCACTTTTGGATTTCTACTTTCTCTTTTTTATAGAACTCTAGGGATTTATGGTGCTTTATCATCTATTCTTGAAGCACAAGACATTGCCCCAACAATAATAGCTAATGGATTTAGAGTATCACTTATTGCTCCATTGTACTCATTTTTTCTATTTCTTGTTTCGAGTCTAATCTGGTTTATTTTTAGAAATAAAATTAAAGCTTAAATACATATTTAACTATAACATCATTTTCGAAAAGAGGCTATTCAAATGGCCTCTTTTTTATTTTAATTAATTAATGTGATGATTTTCATTTCTCCCTTCACAGTATCCTATTTAGAATCATATATAATTCTACCCTTTAAAATCCATTGCAAAAGGTGTAATTTTATTTCCCTCCAGCGGAATATCTGGCAACCAATCAAAAGGAAAAACATCAATTTTTTCTAAGCCTGTTTTCACATAAAAACCAGGCTCGCCTAACTTGTACCACACATCATCGATTTTAGTATAAACTGTATCATCTAATAACAGTGCATACTCCGACTTTTGTATTCTAAAACTTGCCTGAAGCTCCAATCCATTTGCAAGGAATATCGTTCCACCACACTCATATTTTCTACCATCAAGTGGTATAAATTGAGCTTCTATCTTCTTTACCGAACAGGGTCCAACCCACACAAACAACTCATTGCTTTCCGCAATCTGTATGGAGTATTCTTTAATATCACTTTCCTTTAATGGCATATTTTCTAGTTTCTATAAAGGCAAATTTAAATCAAAACTGTTATAAAACACATTATAATACGTGTTGATATATCAGCATAAAAACTGTTTTAGATCAATCTATTTTATGATTATTATTTTCAATCTATTTCAACTATTTTTGAATGCTCATATTTTTTAAACCTTACTTACCTGATGAAGTCTTAAAAATAGTTTTCATAGTTTAACAATATAATAATTACCATCATGAAGAGATTTTATTTTAAATCATTTACTTTAATTTTACTATTAATGATTACATTATTTAATTCTGGATGCAACGAAAAACCAGAACAGACAACTGAAGAATTTAAATTTCAAGTGGATCGTTTCGACGAGATTCAAATCTTACGATATCAAATCCCTGGATTCGAAAACATGGATCTACGCCAAAAGAAACTTTTATATTTTTTAAGCGAAGCGGCAAAATGCGGTCGTGATATTACGTTCGATCAGAATTTTAAATACAACCTTTTAGTTAGAAGAACTCTTGATGCTATTGTAACTACTTACAATGGTGATAAGGTTTCTGAAGATTTCGGGAATTTCATGACCTACACTAAGAAAGTATGGTTCTCAAGTGGAATTCATCATCATTATTCAACTGATAAGTTTGCTCCAAATTTTAACGAGGAATACTTCAAATCTTTAATTCAAAATTCAGATGCACAAGAACTTCCATTAAGCGAAAATCAATCTGTAGAAGATTTTATTGCAGCAGTTACTCCTATTTTGTTCGATCAAGACTTATATTCTAAAAAAGTGGCTTCGGAAAAAGGAACCGACGTAATTGCAAATTCTGCAAGTAATTTTTACGAAGGAGTTACTATGAACGAAGTAAATGCATATTACGAAAACCAAATCGATCCTAAAGATCAAACACCAATAAGCTATGGTTTAAATAGCAAAGTGGTTAAAGAAGACGGAAAAGTTAAAGAACTAACTTATAATGTTAATGGCATGTATGGATCAGCAATCAAAGAAATTATTGGCTGGTTAGAAAAAGCAATTCCTGTTGCAGAAAACGATACTCAAGCAAAAGAATTTGAATTACTTATTGCATATTACAAAACTGGTGATTTAAGAATTTGGGACGAGTACAACATTCTTTGGGCAGGAAATACCGATGTTCAAATAGATTATGCCAATGGTTTTATTGAGGTTTACGATGACCCTATTGCAATGAAAGCAACTTGGGAATCGGTTGTAAATGTTAAAAACGACGAAGCAACGAAGCTTACTCAAATAATTGGAGAACAAGCACAATGGTTCGAAGATAATTCTCCCGTTGATCCTAAATTTAAAAAGGAAAAAGTGACTGGTGTAACAGCAAAAGTTATTGATGTTGTTCAGTTAGGTGGAGCGTGTTATCCAACTTCTCCACTTGGAATCAATCTTCCAAATGCCGATTGGATACGTAAAGATCATGGATCAAAATCAGTAAGTTTAAAGAATATTGGATTTGCTTATGATCAAGTTGGACGTTCGGGTTTTTTAGATGAGTTTATAGAAACCGAAGCTGTAAAAGAAAACATTAAGAAATATGGTGCTATTACAGGAATGCTTCATACCGATTTACACGAAGTTGTTGGCCATGGTAGTGGGCAATTATTATCTGGCACCGATCCAGGAGCACTAAAAGGATATCAAACTCCACTTGAAGAATCACGTGCCGACTTATTCGGATTGTATTATTTACCAGATACAAAATTAGTTGAACTTGGTTTATTACCAGATGCTGAAGCCTACAAAGCTCAATACGATTCTTATATCCTTAACGGATTAATGGGACAATTAGCAAGAATCAAACTTGGTAAAAACATAGAACAAGCACATATGAGAGACCGACAATTAATCTCGAAATGGGTTTACGAACAAGGTAAAGCCGATAATGTAATTGAAATGTATAAAAAGGATGGTAAAACATTTATCCGCATAAACGATTATGCTAAATTACAAGTATTATTTGGAGATTTATTAGCTGAAATTCAAAGAATAAAATCGGAAGGAGATTATGCTGCTGGTGAAGCTTTAGTGGAAAATTACGGAGTAAAAGTCGATATTGAATTACATAAAGAAATACTAAATAGATATGCTAAATTAAACAGAGCTGTATTTGGTGGTTTTATGAATCCTGAATTAGTTCCTGTTACTAAAAATGGCAAAATTACGGACGTAAAAGTTGAATATCCAGACAATTACGAACAACAAATGATCGAATATGGTAAGAAGTATTCTTTCTTACCAACCATTAACTAAAAGTATTTTTTGTCATCCTAAGCCTGTCGAAGGATAGACAATAGCACACTCACTCTTCGACAAGCTCAGAGTGGCAAAATAGAAAACTGGTTCAAGCTTTTAGCTTGGACCTTTTTTTATGAAAAACATATTCACTGGTACAAAAGATAACTAATGCACAAGCGAAGACGCTTGTGCAATACATGGCTGGACTGAAAATTTATTCCTATTCATACTTCGATAAACTCAGTATGACAGTAAGATATTGTCACTCTGAGCCTGTCGAAGAGTGATCAGATAAAAGAAGCCATCCTAAAAGATGGCTTCTTTTTTGCAAGTAGGTTTACTTTATAAAAACATAATTATAAATTACAGGTTCATTAATAATAATTATCTTAGCAGCAATAATTCAAAACAAGCTTACTATGAAAATCAAATTTATAATTCTATTTACCATAAGTTTAATCTCTTTTAATCTTTACAGTCAGGAACTAAAAGTTGGAGATAAAGCTCCCGAAATAATTCAGAATCTAATTACAGGCGAAGAGTTTCATTTATCTGAATTGCAAGGAAAAATGGTATTGATAGATTTTTGGGCTTCGTGGTGTAAACCTTGTAGAAAAGAAAATACAAAGATTGTAGTGGTTTATAATAAATACAAAGATTCCAATTTTAAAAACGGCAAAGGATTTACAGTTTTAGGCGTTTCATTAGATTTTAAAAAGCCAGCTTGGGAACAAGCGATTGCAGCCGATCAACTGGTGTGGACATACCAGGTTGGTGATTTAAAAGGATGGAGAAACGAAGCTGCAATTTTGTATGGCGTAAAAAGCATTCCTGCCAATTTTTTAATCGATGGCGACGGTATTATTGTTGGAATAAATTTAAGAGGCGATAATCTAGATTCGAAACTTAAGAAGCTTCGAAAAAAAAAATCTTTTTCTTTTTCAAAGAATTAGGTCAAAAAAAATAGCTCACCTTAAATAAAGTGAGCCATTTTATATACGTTTATTTATCTCTACTTAGTTACAAACAGAATTCATTCGAACCTCTTCGAGCAGATTCTCAGCCATAGCAGATAATTTTATCATTCCTGCATCATATGCTCCCGATTTCTTTTTAGAGCCGCAACCAGCTTCAAGTAAAGCTACTCCAATTTGATTTAAAGCCTCGTCGCAAGTAGCTGCAGCAACACCAGTACATTGGTAATCATTACCGGCAAAAGTATAATAAGAATTGCTTACACCATCGCTACAAAAAGTAGCAATCGCATCAACATCTATAGGACAGTTAAAATCTTCCGACAAATTTTCACTATCGCAAGTTTCATCATCTTCGTCTTTCTCGCAAGAAACAAACGCTACGGCAAAAATCATCATTGCCAACATAAAGTACCTTTTTGCTTTCATTACAATTGTATTTAGTTATTATAAAAATTATTTTCTATTAAAATCAAGTGCAAATTAATGATTAATCCTTCTATTGCAAAGTATATGCCAGCTCTTTTTCGACAAGCTGTTTAAATTTAGGATAATCTAAAAAACCCTTATAACTTCTGTTATTAATAACAAAAGTAGGAGTTCCTGTACACTTCATTTTTTTAAAATCTCCCAAATTCTGAGCAATATACCATTCCGATTCACCACCATACATACACTCTGCGACAAACTCATCTTTATCTATTAAATCATTAATTACTTCTTCGAACTCATTGGAGTAAACCACCTTGGGTTCAAGCAATAAGAGTTCATTTAACTTTTCAAAGTTGCCATATTTATTTAAACACGCTGCTAGTTGTAACGAATTAATTACCGATTCATTGTTTGTTAAAGCTACGTGCTTTATTATAAGTTTTACTTTACCTGTTTTTATATATTCTTCTTCCAACTCGGGTAATACTGATTTATAAAACTTTCTACAAAAAGAACAATTGTAACTGGAAAAAAGAAAAATAGTTAAATTGGCTGAGTCTGAACCATAAACAATATCTAAATCCCGTTCGATAAGTTCTGATTTAGCAACGCGCTCTTTGTTCCAAATATCTGTTTTTTGAATAATCAAAAACGCAGAAGTTACCATTAACACCAAAAAACCAAGCAATAAAAAAAAACGCTTTTTATTCATTCTTTTTCCCATATTTCTCAATCAATTCTTTATTTCGTATTGTTCTATCGAGATCGGTACTAAAATTTACCAATAAAGGATTGAACAATAATCTCAGCCAACCTTGTTGTTTATTCAAATCTTTTTTGAATTCATTCTTTAGTTTATCATTATCAAAACCAGTTTTTATCTTCTTTCCCTCTTTTGATGAAATGAATTCTAAGCCGTTTCTTTCTATTGCACTACCATCCATTTTATTTTGCTTGGCCTGCTCCTTCATCAATCTCTCTGATTTTCCAGTAAAGACATCACCAAGATGAATTTTCAAGTGATACTCATAATCGTCACTCATACTATGCATTGCAAATGCAGTAAAGTCCATCGATGAGGTTACTACATCAGTTTTTGGAATGTAGATTTTATCTTTATACATAAACAAACTTGTGTTTAAAGTATTAAAGTCAAGCATATCCAGCTCTTTAAGACCACCAAGGACTTTATTTTTAGACAATTCCATCAATGGCTCGTAACCATAAATTTTACCATTCTCCAGAGTAAAATGTCCTTCAGCCCTTATTCTATTGGTTGGACAGGTTCCTTCTGTGTAAAATATTCTTGCATCAAATTTGCTCGTTAATAAACCTGCAAATTTCTCATATGTAATTGAAGTATCACCAAAATTATCGTTCAAAATTAATAATTCATTAATATTTAACTTATCAATTTTAGTTCTTATATCTATAACTGGTTTTTCCCAAAACCTACCGCGAGCATTTAACAATAATGATGTATTTATTTCTCCACCGCAAGTTTTTAATTTAAATTCATCAATGACATATAAACTGTCGGCGAATCTAAATTTTAAAGAAATATCGTCAATTATATTTTTTTCATACTCCAACTTATTAATAGCTAATTTACCCCGAACAAGAAAATGAGGAACACCCAATTCTTGGAGATTTGGTAAAAGAGGTTCTGGTGTTGTTTCAATACTATCTTTACTTTCTGTTGATTCCGATTCTGTTTGTAAATTATCTTCTTCCGATTTTGAACTATTATCTGCAAATTGATCTTGAGGCTCAGTTTCGGAACCCATAAATGCAGTTATAAAGCTATTTGTAATATCACCAAGAACAATATTTGTTTGTACAGTAATAAGTTCGTTCTCTAATTCCTGAATTAAGACCTTATATGTATTCCAAATTTCGGTTGAATCGATTTCAAAACTCAATCCCGCAGCAACACCTTTCATTTTATGAATACTTATTGCCTCAGGATTCATCTTAATATTACCCGATAAGTTTTCAATTTTATATAATGTATCATCAGGCATTTCAACCGAAATGTTACTCAACTGTAAATCGAAAGAACTACTATTAAAAACAATATCCATTGCGTCATTTTCAATTGAATCCAAATCGATAGTTCCTTTAGATTCAATATTTGCTAGCACATCTCCTTTTAAAACATTTAGTAATGAATCGGGCAACATCGTTTTAACCTCATCCAAACTAAGTTTTATATTACTTATAAAATTATATGTTGGATGATCCAAATTTTTAATCTTAGCAGAACCGCTAAATTCCGATTGCTCTGTTTCTATATGATATGATTTTAAATCTATTCCTAAGTCTGAAGTGTTATTAATACTTCCTGAAAATTGTGCATCAAACGATGAATTTTTAAGATTTGCATTGTATGCTGGAATTGAAATATACAAATCGTCTACTTTGAAATTGTTTGGCTTATAGGATAACTTACTCGAAAAATCTCTAATAAATAATGATGAATCTAAATCAACATCGAAATCAATCAATTCTATATTAGCATAGGTATTTGCCATTGCAAAATCAATAAAATCATCGCCAATAGAATCGGGTAAGACACCTTTTGTTGATAAATTAGCTTTTATATTCCCATCAATATATGGAATGAGTGAATCGGGAATAAAATCTTTAAATTCAGCAACATTAATATCCACAACCGTTTTAATATTATACCTTGGATGATCAATATCTAAAACAGAAAAGGCGATATCAAATTTACTTTGATTGGTTTCAAAATGAAAAGTTTCAAACCGTGCCTGTGTCGATTTATTATTTCGTAAAACCCCATTTGTTAAATTGCCATTAAACTCAATATTTCGTATTGCTGGATAATCTTTCATTGCAATTCTACCATTTTTAAAATCAATAGTTAAATCAACTTTTGGCATCTCCGATTCGGAATAAATTCCCTGTACTTGTGCTTTAAGATTTAACTCTCCTTCCAGTGCGTTTAAACCAAATTCATCAAGAATCTCTTTTGGAGCGTATTTTAATAACTCATTTAATATCATATTATTCCCACTGACAACTAGGTCGGTCTTAATCTCATCTCCCAAACTGGCACCTCCTAAAATAGCAAGATTTGCTCCATCTGTTTTTATATCAAGCTGTTTTATATCTACCGAATCATTCTTATAAGCCACATCGAAATTAACTTCAGTTTGTTCCATTAAATGTAAGTTTGTTCCCTCGAAACTTGCATTGCTAATATGCACAGCGCCGTTAGCCGAAGCAATAATATCTTCCCCTTTAAGTTTTGCTTTTACCCTTAATTCAGGAATAAAAACTTTTGCTTGTACTTTCAGGGAACTATCAATGTAATTACAAGTAATATTTTTTGCAGAAAAATCAGTAAGAGTAATATTTAACGGATCCGAAGGCACCGTGTCTGTAGTTGTTGTATCAGATGAAGCAATTAAAAAATCAATATTTGTTGTTCCACTGGAATCGACAGAATAATTTACATTTGCTCCATCAATATCTATTTTCATAATTTCAATCTCACCTTTGAGCAAAGGTTTTGATTTAACCGAAACATATATTCGACTTATATTAACAATAGAATTTAAATCAAGTGATAAAGAATCTGAATCGATTTGTCTATTTGGCGAACTTAACATAACATCTTTTAACTCAATAGTTGCCAATGGAAAAGCACGAATTAAATTGAAAGAAACATCTCCTATCTCGACTGGTGCTTCAATACTTTCACTTACTTTTTTTAATGCAATCTGGGTTATTTTATTCTCGGATAATTTTGCTATAACCAACAGTACAATCATTAATGTTATAATAGCAAGAACAAAGTATATAAAAAATTTTAGAAGCTTTTTCATTTCCAATATTTAAATGATTTATACAAAAATACAAATCAAAATTACTTTTTCAGATTATAATTAGATTAATAAAATCTAAATCGTACAAATTCAAACAATTTATATACCATAAATGAATTATTCATAGAGTTATTTATAATGAGTTCTATTTAACCCTCTTAAAATAATTAGTTTTGCTCTTTTCTTTTTCAATCAAAAAAAAAATACTATTTTTAATTTAGATTAAAACAACTGATTATGAGAAGATTGTTACTTGTAGGGATTATTACGTCTCTTTTTTTAGGATTTGGAAATCATTTAAGTGCACAAACAGATACAGAATTTTGGTTTGTAAAACCGAATATAACCCCAGAACATACAAATCGGAGTTTTAAAATTGTTTTTACTACGCAAGAATTTGCTGCAAATGTTACTATCCAAATGCCTGCTGAACCAGCATTTACCCCCATAGATATTAATATTCCTGCTCATACAACATTTCAACATCAAGTAACAGACCCAAGTGCTGAATTTACCATAATGAATAACTCTACACTTATTGACCAATTATCATTACCTCCATCTATGCAGGATAATATTGGTAATAAAGCAATATTAGTTACAAGCACCTCGCCAATTACAGCTTATTTAACTCAAACAGCAGATAATAATAGTGATATTTATACTTTAAAAGGCCGTAATGGAATTGGCACCGAATTTATAATCCCATTTCAGGATTTTGGAAGCAACCAAAGAAGTAGTTATCGTGAACGAGCTTTCTCTTCTCTTGACATTATTGGAATAGAGGATGGAACTATAGTTGAGATAACCCCTCCATCAACTAAAGATGTTTATAGAAGTGGGACTTATCAAAATCAATTAGCCCCATACAATATTACACTTAACCGTGGGCAAGTGTACACCTGCGCCCCAGGTTGGGATCCAACAGTAAAACGAAACAATACCGCAAATTCTGGATGGTGGGGTATTGAAGGAGCACAACATCTTGGAGGAATTATTGTAAAAGTAGTATCGGGACAAGGAGTTGCAGTAATAAAAAAAGATGATTCGGTAAGAAAAGGCACCGAAATTTTTTCTGAGGGCGGCTGGGATATTATTGGAGACCAATGGGTTCCCTATAAAAAAATAGAGGGCATTAGTGGTATGCTAGGAACAGAATATGCAGCAATGCGAGGTGGTTCTGATGATGGTTGGGAATATATATATGCCACTGCTCCCGAAAACAATACAAGAATCTGGTACGGAAACAATATCGACACAACATTAAGTCCTGCTAATGCAATTATTAATAGAGGAGAACAATTAGGAATACAGTTTGATAATGGAATGTTTGCAGCCAATATTATGGAGATTATTTCTAACAAACCTTTGTCTGTGCTTCATGTTTCTGGTATTGGAAAAGAAGTAGGAGGAGCAGTATTACCTCCGATTGATAAATGCACCGGTTCTACAAACATTTCTTTCACTAGAGATATGCCTTGGACTATGTTTATAAATATTATGGTTAGAGTAGGAGCAGAAAATAGTTTTTTAATCGACGGTGTTGTTCGTAATGATATAATTGATCCTGCTTCTTTTGTTCCAGTTGGTTCTTCAGGAGATTGGTTAGCGACTCAAATCTATTATGGGTATAACGATTTCTCTGATTTTATTGTCGGTGAAACCTATACCATTTCGAATTCAGAAAATGTTTTTCATATGGGAGTTATGAATGGTAATGTTTCGGGAGGTTCCCGCTATGGATATTTTTCTGATTTTAGCAAGGTCTCGACAAAAGCTCAAGTTCTTGTAAATAATCTGCAACCCAGTGGTGTCGTACGCGCATGCGATAGAGAAACATTGCAATTATATGCAACTGGTGGAACCGATTTCTTTTGGTGGCCTTCCGTTGGTCTTTCAGACCCAACAATTGCAAATCCAATAGCACTTGTAGAAGATTTCAGAACTTATTATGTTCAAATCTCAGGATCATGCGGAGGAACAGATACATCAACGGTTACTATTGAATTATACCAAACACCAATCGCAAATTTCGACCTTGATTCCGAAGAAGGCTGCGCCCCCCACGTTGCCAACTTAACAAACACTTCGGATGTTGCAACAGATTACATCTGGAATTTTGGAGATGGTGAAGAAACAAATTACGAAAATGTTGCACATGCCTATACAAACCAGACCAATACTAATGTAGATTATACTATTTCTCTTATTGCCATCAATGGAGCATGCTCCGACACAGTAGAAAAAGTAATAACTATTCATCCAGCTATTGAAAGTAATATAACGGAAAAACATGACGTTACTTGCTTTGGATCTGGAGATGGCTCAGCAATTGTCACGCCAATTGGAGGTATGCAACCATACACATACTTCTGGAATAACGGAGGCACAAATTCAACTCTTAACAATCTTTCAGGAGGAGATTATTCTGTAACTGTAACCGACGTGAATGGATGCTCTTCAATAAGCGACACATCAATTATTGAACCAAGCCAACTTGTAATTGGTTTAGACCTCTCAAACGTATCCTGCTTTGGAATGGATGATGGAAACATATCCGTTGCTACACCTGCCTCATCATATCTTTGGAATAATGGTGCAATAACACAAAGCATATCAAACCTAAGCCCTGGAGATTATTCTGTAACAGTAACCGACGTAAATGGTTGTTCTTCAATAAGTGACACATTAATTATTGAACCAAGCCAATTTGTAATTAGTTTAGACCTCTCAAACGTATCCTGCTTTGGAATGGATGATGGAAACATATCCGTTGCTACACCTGCCACATCGTATCTTTGGAATAATGGCGCAACAACACAAAGCATATCAAACCTAAGCCCTGGTGACTATACTGTAACAGCAACAAATTCCGATGGGTGTTTTTCTACTTTGGGAGCAAATATTCAAGAACCTTTAGAATTGAAAATTACTACAAATTCAATCTCCAATCTCATATGCGCTTCGTCGAATAATGGATTTATTGATCTATCAGTTAATGGCGGTGTACCTCCATATAGCTATTTATGGTCTAATGATTATATTTTGGAGGATATTAATAACTTGGAAGAAGGAAATTATACTGTTACAGTAGCCGACGTTAATAATTGCATAGCGAATAGAACTTTCCTGAAATAGGTTGACTAAAAATTAATCAACTTATAAAGAAATCAGATGAAAACAGAAAATGCAGCAT
>JAEINU010000019.1 GCA_016342685.1 Bacteroidales bacterium
TAAAGAAAAAGTTCAGGCCACATAACGACGTTTTGAGCTGCTTGGCGGCCGAGGTCTTCCGAGGTGTTGGCGCGATTCTGGAGTGAGCGATCAGCGAACGTCTCCGCCAGAATCGTGAAAACAGCCAAGACTGCTCCAAAACACTTGTTATATTTCCAGCATAGTTGCAAATGGTCGGAGAGCTATAGACTCAATGGAATTAGAAGCTTGGCCTTAACAGCGTCCAATTTCAGACAAATTCCATATATCTTTTCTACCTTGGTCTGCTTTGAGTCTTACTCAAGACCATAGCAGGCAAATTCTTTATACCTTCTCTACTCCGGCCTGCATACCCGGATTATGAAAACAAACCCAGACAAATTCCCAATACTTTTACTTCTCGGGTTTGCTTTAAATAATCAAAATTCTCTCTTTCAAATAGCTTTGTCTCTGTCTATTCTGGACCCAAACCGTCCTGCAAGTAGCCAGTTCAACAGAAGTCAGACCTTGAAAGAAAGTTGGGCAAATATAACGACGATTTGAGCTGCGCACTCGTTCCTGAAGCGAAGCGGAAGGATTTGGCGCTAAGTTTGCAAAGCAAACTTCGTGACAAAAGACTGCGACTGCTCCAAATCTCTTGTTATGTACAATTTTACATACATTTCTCTCTATATCTTATATTTCAATTATTTCTATAATTATATCTTCTGGAAATAAGTTATTTTCGGCAACAAGAATTACTTCTTTATCTTTTGGTTTAATAATATTGTTAGAGGGGATCCAATCCTCAACATTATATAATTTTATTCCGTATGATCTAATTTTCTCTATACTCATTATTGCGATTATTTTATTTTTTTTCGCATACCCTTTAGCAACATCTAATTCAATAGTTGTAGAAATTCCAATAGTTTCAATATCACCACCAAATCGCTGATGATTATCAATTGCATTTTCAATACTGTTTGTTAGATTAATTGGAAATTTCAATGCAAATCTTGCATTATCCTTAAAATCATATGCAAAACTCTTTGGAATAAGTCTGTTTCCTTTTTCGATCTCATTTCTATTTAATGCTCGGTAAAGTTTTTCTATTTCATTTTTCATTGCAAACCCTAATTATTTTATATTTAATTTCTTGATTTTCAAATAAATTTATCCACTTAAGTTGTGTTTCTCGCAATTTTTCATTTTTTCTTTTAACTTCAACATGGAATAAATCTGAACCTTTCCAAACAATAAAATCTGGTAATCCAGCTCTGTTATTATTTAGATCCCTTAAAATTGTATGTGCTATAAAGAAAAATTGTTTTACATCGATTTTATCAAGAAATTCTCTTACTAACTCATTATTCTCTTCTATATTTTTTTTCCCATCATTTACTAATCTAGAAAAATATTTTTTATAGTTATATCTATTTAAATTCCCCATTACTATTTCTTTGATTGAATTTCGATAATTGTTTAATAAGTATGATTTCATCATATAACTATTTCTTTTAAAGAAACTGTCGGTAAAAATATCTCTTGGTATATCGTTTCCTCCACATGGCTCATTATTATAAATAACATTCCAAAAAAATAACGTTGTTACTGCCTGCCAGAAAGAAACTTCTGTCCTTAGAACCTTAAAGCCTGCATTTTGATAGTATTCTTTAACATATTCTTCAGTTGAAACATATTGTCCCGTGTCAGACACATAGTACTCAGATTTTTTATCATGTCCTGATTTTTTTGCATTAATAAAAATCGTATTCTCATTAATATTATTAAAATTCTGAGAAATGGCTTCTGAATTATCAATTATACTTTTAACAATATTTATTTCATTTTCCGTTAATGGCTCAACAGGTTTATATTTCTTAGAATATAGAATTATAAACGCAGAAAATAATATTCCTACAACCGAGGCTGCTCTTGTTTTTGGTATTATTAGAAGTAATAACGAGACAGTAAAAATCAATATTCCTAATATTAGCAATAATCTCTTCATATATTATTAGCTCAAATTTGATTTGTATTCACCATTTTTATACACTACCATATTTTTTGTATTTCATCCTTTCTATTTTATTTTTGTACAGACACCCTAAATATATCTTTTTATTACCGAATTATAGTTTCTCTTTTCTTGTCCCGCGAAGCGGGTACATAACGACGATTTGAGTAGCAAAATTGTTCCGCGTCTTCGCGGAATTGGCGCAATTCTGGAGTGAGCGATCAGCGAACGTCTTTAGCCAGAATCGTGACAATAAATTTTGACTACTCCAAATCTCTTGTTATATGGATTTTTCTCAATTTTCTTATAAATATCCTTTTTTTATAATTATTCATTTCTTATAGGATGCTATATATTTTCATTCACAGATGAATAAACTTCCTCCTTGAAGTTTTCATCTTTCTCTAGCAGATATAATTCATTTGAAGGTTTTACTTTGAATATCTTTACACAACCAGCAAATCGTATTTTATCAAGGAAACATCTAACATCTTGTGGATTATATTGTGACTTCGGACCAACTATAATTTCTTTTAACTCTATTTTTTCATCTAACTCTTTGAAATATAATCCTGTTTCGACATCCCGTACTTTAAGATCCTCAAAAAGCCTTGATTCTTGTTCATAAATCCAATCAGTTGATTTTGTATTAACCATACAACGAATATTTCTTATTGAAGTCTCCTTATTTGTTGGAGTGTAATGGTCTAACTCATTAGGCTGGATTTTCTTTAATCTATAATCAGTATCATCCATCGGGTAATTTATTATAAATCCAAGGCATAGTCCTTGGTTATTATCAGAATAATGCCCCCACATAAGTGGATTATCCCAATATTTTGAAAATGAAATAAATCCCATATTAGTTCTATAATGTTTTTGCGCTATTATTGCTTCTATATCATTACCAGAAAAATTAATAGATAATAATTCATGGATATCATTAGCAGAAGTATAGCTAGATATTTTTATTCTATTATTTTTAATATTTGAAATAGCATATTCATGAGATGTAAAATAATAGTAATAATTCTCTCCACTTCGTTTACGATTACTATTATCATAATTAATTTCATTCTTCATAAACCCAACAACCTATTTTTCTAACTATTTTAGTTTCAGTACATTAAATGACTATTTTATTTGCAATTTATTCAGAATACCAATCCACATCTTTTTCATATCTAAGAACAGTCTCATCCTCCGAAATAAATAAATCATCACCTCTCATCTGTATTGTTATCTCATTTCCTTCATTGCTCTCTATGATGTAATCATAAACATTTTCAAGTAAAATTATCTCTGCATCAAACTCTTTTTGATAATTTATATAATTATTGAAATCAGGGATAGTTTCAAACCCACTATGCCAAGAGTAGAATGATACAGTGCTACCATCATCCTCATATAAGATTTCATAGTATTGGTTTTTATTATTATATACTTTCACTTCCTCTACTATAGAACCTGAATAAATTTCTTTATATGTTAAACTTTCATCAAAAACGCCTTTTACCGATGCAACTACTCCATTCTGTAAAACCTTTTCACCTTTTCGATGTGAATAGAAAACAATATAGAGAGTATTATTTTCTTCGTTATGATCTATGTTTATACAATCTGTAATACGATTCTCTTCATCAAATAAATTATATCTACCTACGGACAGAGATTTATTATCGTGCACCTCATTGGAAGTCTGTTTATCTTCATTTTCATTATTATCATCAATGAAACTTTTTTTAACAAAATGATGTATATTTACATCATTTTCATCAATGATATATAAATTGTTTCCAGTTTTATCATTTAATAAAACATATATACTTTCACTTATTTTATAGAGATAATCCTCTTCCTCTATAAATAAAAGTTTCACGCCATCTATAAATCTACTTCCACTTATACTATATCCATCAACCGTGGAACGGTATCCCACTGACAATCTATCTTTATACTTATTCCCATCTTCATAATACCACCCAGATTCATAGTTTTTTATAGGGCTATATCCTTCCTCCATTTTAGTATTTTCTTCAAGGAGAGATAAATTTTCATTGATTTTATCAAGATCTTTATTTATTCCTATTGTAAATATAATCAATAATACTAATATTACGACTAGCACGATACTTGAACCATCACTATTCATATTTATTGTTCCTCCATCGATTTAACCCAAATAACATATTATCATTCACCTTTATTATTTTCCAATTCTTTATTCCATATAACGACGATTTGAGCTGCTTAGCGACCCGAGTCCTCGAGGGTATTGGCACGCGTTTTTGCGTCAGCAAAATACCGTGACAATAGCTAAGACTGCTCCAAATCTCTTGTTAAATGTCATTATTTAGCCAGACCGCACGACGGAGTCAAGGTCTGGCTGTTTTTTTCTTTTTCAAGGGCCTGTATATCAAATGATAGACTGTCAATTTTCCCACTTAAATTTTTATAATTATCAATATCAAACATTAATTTGTTATAAAATCGATTTGATATTTTCCCCTTCAGTGATTTGATAGCCCGTTTAGGATTAAATGTCTTTTCCTTAATAACTAAGAAAATAATTGTAAAGAAAGATGGTATCAGTCCAAGCAAAAACAGTATTGGCTCAATTTTACACCAACCAAGTTTAAAGCACGAAAGAACAATAACAAAATATAAAATTATGCATAAACCAATTATTACAAATTTGAGAGTTTTAATTCTTCTATTAATTTTAATATCTATTTTTTCTTTTTTCATTTTCTCCAAATCATATTGTTCTTGCATATTATATAAATATTCTTGTTTTACTTTTATTTTTTCTATAATTATTTGAATACTATGTGATGTTTTCACTTTCTCTAATTCATCTTCATTTTTTTTAGCTTTGCGCTTAAATAATTCTTGTTCTTCACAAAAATTCTGTAACGTATCTTCATTTATATTATCCAATACTACTTCAATATTATCTTTATTAATTTCTTCTGGTAATTTTGTCTTCTGTCGTAAATCAATAATCCTAGCGCTTAGTTGTTCTTCGGTAACATTTCCTAAATTATATTCTTTTTTTGCTTCTTCATAATTTTTCTTAACTCGATCATTTAAATGCGTTGATAATACAATTTGCGCTTTAGATATGACACTGAATATGTTTGGTAATCCTTTACTACTTAGTCCTTTATTAAGTTTAAACCATATTTTATTAATTACAAACTCGAGATCTACCGCCAAATTCTGACGATATTCAGTTCTTACTAAAGGATTCTTTGCTAATTTTAACGTAAGTCTATTTCCAGTTAGCAAAACACATTTTGAATCTTCAAATTCAAATTCTGCTCTACCTTTTCTTATTATATTTATATAATCCAATAATCTCATATTATCTCTTAAATCTTCACAATTATAAGTACTTTCTAATTCGCAAAGCAACTCTGGTCCAATAATATTATATTTATGATTATATTCTTCAAAATAATCATTTTTAGTATCTTTATATATCTTATTTGTTTTTAAACAAGAATAAAAATCACTTAATTTTAATGCAACATCGCTTTTATTTTTACACCCATTTACAATATTTTCCATAGCAACGCTTGTAGCTCTTAACCCATTACGTTTATCAACTATGTTTTCAGCGACATCAAAAAAAACTTCAATTTCTTTCTTATTTTCTTCAAAATATTTTAGTTTAACTAATTCCTTTCCAGATTTTACATTTATTTCATTAATCAAATTTAAAAAATCAATGGATGCTTTATGAAATACTTCTCCATTAAAACCGCCTATATGAAATAAAATCTCAGTATCAACAAATATGATAAGTTCTTTATCCCATAGTCCTATTTTACTAGGATCTGTAAAAACTAATCCTGTATATAAAAGCACACCTTCCTTAATTTTATCCAATCGCTCTGTGAATTCACCTTTATCCTGGTTTAGTAAGATAAAGGCACTAATAATATCACTATATTTATTATACACTTCTCCATCTGCAATAAACTCACAAAAAGATTTCATAATTACTTTTTTTTCATTATTATCTAATTTTTTAACACACTCTTTTTCTATATATGTATATAAGTTATCAATAATACCTCTATTGTATTTTTGATTATCCTCTTGCTTCTTTTGAAGTAAAAAATCTTCCTGTATTTCACTTTCAACATGATATTTCCCTTGACTTCGATTTAAAAAAGTTAACCTCTTCAAAGAAGTTTTTATAATATATTCAGGAATATCGAAGCCATAACAACTATTTATTTCTTCTGTTATTGTAACTAATGTAAATGAATGTAAAGCTTTAGATATTATTCTATCTTTTGCAAATTCACTTATTACAGAATATACATCTTTATTTTCTGAATATAACTCTCTAAATACAGCCAAAGAAGCTAGTTTCTTATAAGGTAGTTTTTTTGCCATAATTTCATCCTTTGTTTATAATATTTTTAATTCTCTATATAGCCCGTCGGCCGGAGGTCCGGGCAATTTCTTAGTGTCATTTTATACCAGATATACATATAAATCTAACATTTTTAAGTTTCTAACTAAATGTACATTTAACGACCAGTTGAGCTGCTTGGCGGCCGAGTGAAGCGAGGTGTTGGCGCGGTTTTAGAGTGCAGCGCGATTAGCGCGGAACGTCTCCGCTAAAACCGTGAAAACAGCCAAGACTGCTCCAACTGCTTGTTAAATGGAGATATTCTAATTCTTATTTACTAAATATAAAAATTCCTTAACATGTATACTTCTATTTCTTAGATTTCGACTACCTCTAAATGTATTATACTTTGTTTCAAGAATTTCAACCTTACCGATCTTATTTAATAGATTCATCATATCATCTTTTTGGATAAATCCTTCAGAATTGAAAGATATTAACAAGTATTTACTAGGAATTATCTCAACAAGCTCTTTAAATTGTTCATAAGCTTCTTTTTTCTTATTATACCCCGAACGATTCCAGTCTGTTGGGATGCCAGAAACATTACTAATATTATTAGATTCAATATACTCACATATTAAATTCAACATAAAATAGTTTGAACCGTATGGATGTTGATTATATGGAGGATCGATATATGCTAGATCAATTTCCTCAATACATCTGGATATTATATTAGAGTCTCCACGATGAATATTCACATCACATTCAAAATTACTAAAGATTGGTAGCTTAAGATGGATATCTCCTAAGATTCTTAATAAAGCATCCCCATTCTTACCTCCAAAACTCCCGATACCATTATCTCTATTTTTATAGAATCCTTTAAATACTCCTGATGTATTTGCATGTATGGAGGCTTCGGATAATAATGGAGCTAAAAGGAATGGTTTTATATCTTCTGGCACATTTTCAATATATTGTCTAGCTGTATCAATATATCTTGCATTTCTTGTAGTATAAAATACTCTCTCATTCTTTTTAATATTCTTATCATCATCAGGTGAATATAGTCTCGATATAAAGCCATTTCTAAGTGGATCGTTTTCGAGTTTGATAATTATTTCTTTATAATATTTCTCTACATCATTTATATTTACATCGTTAAAATTTGCTAAATAGCATTTGTTTATAATTTCTGCATATTTTTCTAAATCATTTACAATTAAACTACTACTATATTGTTTTAAAAATCTAGCTACGATTCCAGAACCTGAAAAAACATCGTAAGTAGATAATTTTTTTTTATCGAGTTTTGTTTTTACTATGTCTATTCCTTCACCAATAAACGATAATAAACTTCTTTTATTCCCAATATATGTAATAAGTTGTTCATTTAAAAATTGTTCATTCTCTTCTTTTACAATTTCAAATGGATAGATATTCTCATTTTGTAACAATTACATTCTCCCAGTTATTGTATAAATATATTTTCACGATGATACCGGAAATATTGCTTCATTTTATCATAGTTTACGTCTCGTAATCTATCATTTGTACATTCTTTAACCTTTCTTACAATTTCAGTATCAAATATATCATTTTCCGCATACAAGACTGTTCCATCATCATCAATAGATATATATCCCTTATCAAATAAAGCATCATGAATTGTACATAAGGTTAAGACATTATTCTTATCTAATCTATCTTCACCAGTTCGCCATGGTTTTATATGACTACAAATTAATAATTTGCTATCTGAGATTTCACATAATTGTTGATTCCCGCATTAAATCCGGAACACTTCCCGCAAACTTTTCGTTTGGAAACTGCTTGAAAAGTAAAGAATT
>JAEINU010000020.1 GCA_016342685.1 Bacteroidales bacterium
TATCAAATTCTTCCTATATCGAGTAGCTAAAATCTATGCATGAAAATTAATTACTCCACAGAAATATGAATTGATCCCTTTTCCCTTTTATTGATAATAGTATCAAAATTATAAAAATGCCATACTGAAAATTCTTCATATTTTGTAATTTGCTATTAAGTTGTGAATGACCGGATAAATTACCGCTAACGGTCCCGGCTTAGGAAGAGTGCGGGTTTCCACTACTCCACTTTATCAGACCGTTGAACCAAAACGAAGATAGCAAAACTTTGTCAGACCGCAAAAACACCCGCATTTTTTCTGAAGCCGTGTTATAAACTGTTGCTTATTCAGCAATTTCCAATTTTGTAATTTTTTCTTTTAACTCTATATTTTCAGATTCAAGAGTTTCAACTTTTTCAATTAGATTATCAGTTTTCTTATTCTGCTCAATCATATAAAGAGTTAGTTCTTCTATTTTCTGCAAAAGTTTAGCATCCATTTCTCCAAGTTGAATGCCATTTTCTTGCACTTCTTTCTCAGATGGAATGTCTGGTAAGTGATTATTTTCTTCAATATAGCTTTCAACTTCTTCTAAATCTTTCAATTTATAGTCCTTATTAAAAACAAAGTCAGACCAACCTTCAGTTGTTACGATAACTTCAGTTGAAGTAATAGTTCCATTAACAGCAAGTTTTGATTGTGGATTTATCGTTCCAATTCCTACATTTCCTAATTTAAAACTCATTGTTGCAGTAGGTGCTACTAGACCTGATCCCGAATAAATAGTCCCACCTTTATCTGCTGTCGAATGTTCTCTTATTGCAAATTCAGGGTAAGGTCGAGTGCCCCTATAAAATGATATTTCAGGTCTATCTCCAGCTTCACCATTTAATATTATTGAAGATAAACCTACATTTGCACTCCACAATGAGCCTTGTGAATTCCATTTGTTTTGAAAATCATATCCAACACTTCCATTTATTGCAAGTTGTCCGTCAAGTATTTCTGTTTTTACTGTTGGTGTTGTTGTACCAATTCCAATATTTCCATTTCCTTTAATAGCCATTCTAATACCAGTTCCATTTCCTGTTACGAATAAAATATCTCTTAGGGTAGATGTTCTGGGCTGTATTACCAAATGACCTAATTCCGTAAAAGGAAATGTACTTGCACCATTAGTGGTGGAATAAATAAAAGGATTATCTTGGTTAGTAATAAATGAAGTAACATTCCCACCAAATCTATTTATCTCGATTGGTAAATTTATTGTTTCATACTGGCTGAAACCTTTTTCAGCATTTATCAATAAAAGTATAAATGTAATAACTTTTAAAATTCTCATTTTTTATAATAATTAAAGTTTATAAATTGTTATTTCTCTCTCTTGCAATTGTTTATAACGGTCCTTGTTTACGAGCCTGTACGGGATTTTGCCGCCCAGTTTATCAGTCCACCGTTAAGAACTTTTACTAAGATAAAACAAAGTCACGAAACCACCAAACCCCCGTATGGCTTGTGAAACAATGTTAGGCATTGTATTTTATAATTTAAAAGGCTTAATCTTTTTAGTTTTCACTTTGACCTTTTCTTCACTTACATCGCTAAAGTTTATAATATTTTTACTGTCAAGCTTTGCAAAAAGTTCATTGAAGTCATTTTCATCTTGATCTCTTTTAAGATCTAATACGTCTCGTCCACTAATTGCTAAAGGGACAGAATTTTCATCATACGGTCCAAATGATACAAATATGTATTTGTTTTCAGTTTTCTTTAGTTGTTCCATAATAATTCCAAATTCGAATCCAACACCACCTTTTAGTTCATCTGCCCTTTCTTTATATTTAGGAGATAGAACTACTACAATTTTCTCAGAGTCTTTTAAACCATCAATCATCATTTGATTAAAATTTGTTGATGTCTTTTCTTGAGATTCTTTTCTATCCATTGACGCATTGTATCCTTTTTTTCTTAAAAAGTCCACAAATGAAATTACCTTGTCATTATGTTCTTCATTTTCCCAAGCATAAGTAACAAAAACTTTGTTTGATGTGTCAGATTTGCTTAGAGAAACTATGTCATTTACTTCCTGACTTTCAGAACTTACTTCAATTCTTTTTAGCCCTAATATTAACTCTTGCCTAACTTTATTGAGAACAAATTCAATTCCTGCTTTGCTGAAACGATATGATGCTGAAACCAAATTCAGTCCAGGATTGTTATAGCTAAAGACTTGATTTAACATATTCACTAATTCCATTGGCATTGGTCTTATTGCAATTTGTCCTGTCAGATTTGCAATATTACTCTCAACAAAAGAAATACCATCAGGGATGTGTGTTTTAGAAATATCTGTTCCTACTTCTTTAGAAACTACCGAAAAATCAAGCGGATAGTCTTTATGAGTTAATTGACCAAAAGAATTTTGAATTGTTCCAATAATCTCTGAGTTTATTATTCTATAATCTGGCAATGGCATATCATCAACGTATCCATTTAGTTCATTATTTACAAATTCTATCAATTTCTTATCTTCTGATTGATCAACAAAGGATTTCGCTTCTAACAATAAAAGACTTAGTTTTCCATTCTCTTTTAATAGATCTTCAATTAAATCTGCAATTTTTCTCATAGTACTATCTCATTATAAAATATTATGCCTAACGATTTAAACATACCAGTAGTGCGGGTTTCCATTGCTCTATATTGTCAGACCGTTGAACGAAAACGAAGATAGCAAAACTTTGTCAGACCGCCAAAACCCCCGCATTTCTGGTGATGTTGGGTTAGGCATTGGCATTAATTAATACTATTTAGTAATTCACTTCCTTTTTCAATAAATAATTCTAGTTCTTTAGTATCCAATATCCAATCAATTGATTTTAATGCTATCAAATTATTTCCATTCAATTCTGAAACAACACTCATTGAATTCTTAATTGTCACTATTTCCAAAGGCATTATTCTCTTAGTAATTTCAATATATTTTCTAATTGTACTAGAGTTTAAAATGAATCTATCAATTTCGTTATTTTCACTAAAGATTGTTACCTTATTATCAATATAGCTATCACCGGATTTTAGTCTTTTTCTAAAACTTAAATTATCAAGCCAATAACGTTTTGATATTTTCATTTCATTTTTACATTCAGGCATTTTCTTAAACAATCCGCAATAAGTACTGCTTGTAAATGCTTTTGGTGTATATGAATCATAGAAAATTAGAAATAAATTTTGCAATTCAAACACAACAAATTTTGAACTAGAATATCTCTCATTTTTAACAAGAGAATAATTTTTCAAACTTGAATTAGTGTAATATTTGATTCCTTTTCCTTTTGCAAAATCTTCTAACTTGTCAATCGATGCTTTTTCCATAATGCTTGTGCCTAACGATTTAAACATACCAGTAGTGCGGGTTTCCATTACTCTACTTTGTCAGACCGTTGAACGAAAACGAAGATAGCAAAACTTTGTCAGACCGCCAAAACCCCGCATTTCTGGTGATGTTGGGTTATAAGTTGAGCGCACAACCACCTTGCTTGTCAAGTTAGTTAAAATTTATCCATAAAAAACTAAAAAATTAGTATTAAGATCGGGGTTACTTATTGCTGGTTACAGCAAAATTGGGTTGAATTACAAACTTTTTGACAAATCCAAAAAAGTTTGTCAATGTGTTTGCAATCGAATTAAGTTTTGTTTGACAATTTAATAAAAAAGTAATACATTCACATAACTAAATGAAACAAAGTCTTTTGTAAAAGAAATAAACCATTCATGACGGAAATTAACTAAAACACATATAAAATGGAAAATAATTTAATTTTTTGGATTTGTATTCTTGTTGCCTTAATAGGCGTTGCAAGTCTACTTGGAATTTATTTTTTTGGACAAGTAATACTTAGAAATCATGTTTTCAAAAACTTGCAACCTTTTAGATATTGGGAAGAAATATTTCATCGTTCAATGAAAGATAATTCGTATCGGCGTGAGAATATTCCGCAACATCTTGCTGGTGCTTATTCTGATTATCTTGAAAGAAGAAATGAATTTTGGACGACATTTGGACAAGTCATAATCGCAATTGTGATAGTTATAATTTTAAGCATATTACTATTGACAAAAGCAATTTCCGCAGAAGCAGGATTACCAATTCTTTCAGGAATATCTGGATTTGCAATTGCTAAAGGAGTTTCAGGAGCAAAATCAGTAAATATTCCAAATAACAACCCAAACTTAGAATAAATTGATATGGAAGAAATGTTAATGGAAATAATTAATGATGGAGAAAAAATAGTACTGTTGGATGGAACAACATGGATGATTAATCCTGGAGATTTGCCAACTGTTTGTACTTGGTTACCAACTTCATCAATTAAAATTCATAAGTTGAACACAAATGATATGTTTTCATATAAACTGACAAATCTAAGTATAGATGTTTCAGCCTATGCAATGAAATTAGAGTAAGCAACAGATGTGCCGCAAGTTATTGTAAAGGAATAGTTGGAGTGGATTTATCCGCTCCAACTTCATCTCGTTTTGTAAAAACTCCATACAATTCGTCATAAAGAAAAGATAAAATTTAAACCTTTTGCGGCTTTGCTGTAAGGCGTTTAAATGCGCGATTGGAAAAATTACAACTGCAGCCGTTAGGCTGCAAGCGCGTTGGAATACTAATTTTTTAATTTGTCAAACTTACAAAACCAATCTCAAAAAAAACACTTTATCAAACTACTACAAATAAAAATAATACATATTTAAATCAAAATGAGATTAAGTTTCCAACTTGCAAAAAGTGTCAGACCGAAAAGAAAGATTATTTAAATAACAGACAT
This sequence comes from Bacteroidales bacterium, assembly GCA_016342685.1. Classification (GTDB taxonomy): domain Bacteria; phylum Bacteroidota; class Bacteroidia; order Bacteroidales; family UBA12077; genus UBA12077. The sequence goes on from JAEINU010000020.1 coordinate 4,818, forward strand.
ATCAAAATAAGATGAAGTTTTCAGATTTTTTTCGGCGCCTTACTTATAACGATTTAAACATACCAGTAGTGCGGGTTTCCATTACTCTACTTTGTCAAACCGCCAAACCCCCCGCATTTCTGGTGATGTTGGGTTATAAACTGTTGCTTATTCTATCGTTTCTTTTATATTACTAATTTCTTCTTTTAATTTTATATTTTCTGTTTCAAGAATTTCTACTTTATTAATTAATTTTTCTGTTTTTTTATTTTGCTCAATCATATAAAGTGTCAATTCTTCAATCTTTTGTAAAAGTTTAGCATCCATTTTCCCAAGCTCAATTCCATTTTCTAAAACTTCTTTTTCAGAAGGAATATCAGGTAAATGCTTATTCTCGTCAATAAAGTTTTCAACTTCTTCTAAGTCCTTTAGATCATAAGTCTCATTAAAAACAAAGTCAGACCAACCAGGAAATGCTTCAACTTTAATTTCTCTTGCCCCTATTGTCCCTTCAACAGCTAGTTTATGAGTCCCTGTTTCTGTTGTTCCAATCCCAACATTTCCATTTGCATTAATTCGAATTCTTTCAGTATTATTTGTGCCAAATGATAAATGATTGTTTGTCATTGTTCCCAGAGCCATTGTCGAGTTAACATAAATTGTATTTCCATCAATATACATATTTGCACTATTGTCTTGTATTCTTATTCCCGCATTCGCTTCAGTAATAGCTCCAAAAGCACCCATTGTAGCATTTTTATATATATGAAGTTTTCCATCAATAGGATTGCCTGTACCAATTCCTATATTTCCATTACCAGACATATTAAAACTATTAGTGGGAGCTTCAGATTGTATTATAAATGGATCAGTAACAGCAGTTGCATCTCTAAGATAGTAGGAGCCATTTGAGCTGATAAATGTTTCCCAAGCTCGATTTGTTTTTGATACTCCATTTATTCTTTCAATCCTGAAAAATGGGAAATTATCACCGCTTGTCACTAAATGTAAAATTTTCCCACTTGCAGATGCTGTTGGACTTACTGTTCCAATTCCTAAATTTCCTTGTGATAAATAATGATTACCATTTCCTGTTAATTTTAGCAATCCATTTGATTCAATATTACTTTTCGAATCTAATAATGTTCGCCATTCGTTATATCCACCTACTGTTCCATCTTCTGCCGTCCAACTTACATAGCCACACATCCTATAATATATTTTTTTGTCAGCACCAAAATATAAGTTTTGTTCCCAATGATCACTTCTACCATAAATTGCTAATAAAGTACCAAAAGAATTATTCCCAGGTGCCGAAGCTACCGAAGGTCGATATGAATTATAATCGTCAAAAAGTTTTATGCTCATTGGATTTAATTGTGTACGAGGATTCGCATTAAGATCAAAATTCACAAAAGGAAATGTAATTTGATCTTGAGAATATGAATTAGCTAATCCAAAAAGGAATCCAATAATAAGGAATGAGATTTTTTTCATTTTAAAAGTTTTTAATGTTTTTGATTTCTAAAAGTTGTTGAATTAAATATACTGCTATACTGCAATTGTTTATAACGGTTTCGTGTTAACAGTAGTGCGGGTTTTCGCCGCGTTTCAGTGTCCCCCGTTAATAAAGTTTGAAGATAGTAATAAGTTGGCAAAACACCAAAACCCCGCATTATCTGTTGAACACGTGTTATAAACTGTTGCTTATTCTACAGTTTCCAATAGCTCTATTTTCTTTTTTAGTTCTAAATTTTCGGATTCTAAGGAATTCATTCTTTTATTTACATCAATCATATAAAGAGTTAACTCTTCAATTTTCTGTAAAAGTTTAGCATCCATTTCTCCAAGGGCAACACCATTTTCTAATACTTCTTTTTCAGAAGGCACATCAGGTAAGTGGTTATTCTCTTCTATAAATTTTTCCACTTCTTCTAGGTCTTTCAATGCATAGTCCTTATTAAATACAAAGTCTGCCCAATCAGCCTGCAAAGCCACGACAACTTCTTCAGCGACTACTTTTCCTGCTACAGCCAACTTATATCCCCTAGTATCTGTTGTTCCAACACCAACATTGCCACCATTAGGATTAAGTAGGAGATTTCTATTAATTGAATAATCTACAGGATTTCTCGCTTGTATCCAAGCAGGATAACCACTCTCTTGACTGACAGAATGATTATAAACTCCTATATCTAATTGCACTCCTGCCCAAGAATGATGAGAATAACCTACCCTTAATATTGCTGTATTCGTTGAGCCAGAACTATTTGGAAGTAACATAGAGCTACTAGAAGTTGTAATATCTGCATTTGCTTGTGGGTTTATTGTTCCAATTCCAACATTACCACCAAAAGGATTAAGAAGTAAATCAAATTTTGTTGCTGTTGTAGTTTGTTGAGTTTGTATAACTGCCTTTAAATTTGTATTATCAACTCCAAACCTAAGAGTAGCATCGTTGCCATCATCATCAGCTCTTAATACTATTCCGCTATTTGCTAAATTAATTGCCCCAGACAAGTTTGCATTTTTAAGAATCTCTAACTTACCTGAAGGATTAATTGTTCCAATACCAACATTTCCATTATATCTAATTCTCATTGCTTCAAAACTAGCATCAGCATTTGTTGATGACGATTTCACTCTAAATGCTATCGATTGAACATCATCATCAGCTGTCTCTTGAATTGCCTGAATTTCTGTTCCATTATTTTTTCCAATCATTATTGAAGATAAAACGTTTCCTTGTCCAACATTACTTCCATAAACATGAAGTTTTGCAGCAGGAATGGTAGTTCCAATTCCAACATTTCCTGTTCCTGGTAATAATGAGATATTGCCATTCCCAGTCCAAAGATTTAAATCTCGATTATTGTATGTAAATATTGTGAAATCATCTCCATTTCCAAAAGTCGATGAATTAATATTCCATAAAAAACCTGACCAATAGTTAGAACTATTTCCAAACCTAATCCAGTTATTTTCAATACCATCTCCACCTATAGGATTCAAGTAAGTACCATCTAATGTTTGACTATAACTATTTAGTGCAAATAAAGTAATTGTAAAAATTAATATAATTCTTCTCATTTTCTTAATAATTATGTTTATAAATGTTTTTTTAAGCACTTTTATTTTTGTATTATACTGAAATAGGTTGACCTTTTTTTGATTATTTTTTAATTTAGATTTTGTTCTTTTGGTCCATTCAAA
>JAEINU010000021.1 GCA_016342685.1 Bacteroidales bacterium
TTAATATGAGCTGGAGGAGTAGATAAATTAGCTTAAATCTGCTTCGGAAGTTCATATGTGGGGAATTACCGCTAACGGTCTTCGGGTATGAAATCGTGCGGGATTTTCGCCCTGTTTCATTATCACCCGTTAATAAAGTTTGAAGATAGTAAAAAGCTCGCAAACCACCAAAACCCGCATGTTTTATGACCCGATGTTAGGGTGCGTTTTAATCCTTTTTTAACAGTAAAATCGTTTCAAACAGTGTGAGAATTAATACTAAAAGAACTTTAGAATTTATTATCCAAAAGAGTTTAAAGTCAAATATTTTTTTCAAAGTAACACTAATAGGAATATTAGTCAAAACAGTATATAAGATTGCGATAGAACTAATGCTAAATAAAAATCCTAATAATATCTTATAAAGAAGCTCAGAACTTAACATTTCGTTGCGATGCATTTGCCAAAATATTAATCCAATAGCGCCTAAAAAAATGTCCCAAAAATCATAATTACTTTCAGAATATTCTACTGCTACTATTATAGCAATTACAGTTATTAGGCTTGAATATTTTTCTAATCTTTTCATTTTGCTTTTATTTTAGTTTTTCGGAAAAAGATATTTCTAAATAAGTAATTCTATTTTATAATGCCAGATTTCTTGAGTTTTCTTTGTAACTCATAAAAACATTGCTCAATATTTTCACCTGTAAATGGAATATATTGAAGTCCTGCTATGTTTGAAAACTCTTCTGTTTCAGATTGTTTTAATATAACAACCCTATCAAATCCTAAACGTCCTTGAAATAAACCAGCTTCATGAATTACGTTTTGGCGAGCCCTAATCGTACCTTCAGATGTTTCATCTTCAGCCGTCATAATAAGAATTGCAAATGAAGCATCATCCAAAAAACCTTCTAAAATATTTACAATTGTCTCACTTGTTCTTGATTCACTTTCAAATGTTAATGTCTCAAGTTTAAAATCATCTTGTAGAAAAAGTTGAACTCTTGCCCACAACTGACTTCTTCCGTGTCCAATAAAAACTTTACCTCCTCCTTTTGATACTTTTTTTCCTTTGGGTTTAAGCTCTGCAATTTGGTTTAAAAGTTCATCTCCATTTAGATTCTTAACCTGTTGGGATAACTGAAATATTCTCTTAACAGTTGTTTGGTTTTTGGAAGTCTGTACAGGAGCCACATAAAAAGCTCCAGGTCTTGATCTATATTTACTAAAGAATTCTTCAATTTTCTCAGCATAAATAATTGAATCTTTAATTTCCTCCTGATCAGTGAAGTTTGTTTCTGCTAACTTTTTAGTGAAAACTTGAATAGGTGAAAAGAATTTTAAGTCACTTTTAACACTCTCCCAAAGAGCTTCTGATAATAATTGTAATTCTTTAATCATACTTCTTCAATATTGTCATTTGCTGTTGTTTTTTATTCTGATTAATGTAAAAATAAGTATTTAATCTTCAGTTGCTTATAATTTATTCAAAAATTATCATTTTTCACCTAATTTTCCCAAACCATTTAATGTTATAATAAGGATGTAATAGAAACTGAAGAAGTAGATAGTTTTTGTATTAATCTGCTTCAGAAGTTTTTATGTAGGAAATGCACCCTAACGATTTAAACATACCAGTAGTGCGGGTTTCCACTGCTCTACTTTGTCAGACCGTTGAACGAAAACGAAGATAGCAAAACTTTGTCAGACCGCCAAAACCCCGCATTATCTGGTGATGTTGGGTTATAAACTGTTGCTTATTCTGCAGTTTATAATTTCTTAACTTTTTCTTTAAGTTCTAAATTTTCATTTCTAAGAGCTTTCACTTCTTTATTGATGTCAATCATGTAAAGTGTCAACTCTTCTATCTTTTGCAAAAGTGTAGCATCCATTTCGCCTAATTGAATTCCATTTTCTAATACTTCTTTTTCAGAAGGGACATCTGGTAAATGATTGTTTTCTTCAATGAAATTCTCTACTTCTTCTAAGTCTTTTAATTTATAGTCTTTGTTAAAAACAAAATCTGCCCAGTCAGCCTGTAATGCCACTACTACTTCTTCAGCCACTACTTTTCCAGCTACTGCAAGCTTATATCCCTTAGTATCAGCAGTCCCAATTCCAATATTACCACCATTAAAATATGAATTACCTTCTGGACTTAATTTAATAGTACTACTTCCACTATCATCATAAATATTTAGGTACCTATTAGCACCTGTTCCACCTGCGAAATAAAATCCATTCACAGAACTTTCATCCTTAAATAAAACAGATCCATGTACCTGTAGTTTATACATTGGATTAGCTGTTCCAATACCTACATTATGCTTTTGAAAGTAAGATTTATCTCTATGTAATACTAAATTTGCATTTCCAGCATCAGTGCCAGTTCCATTAGTATTAAATACTAAAAAGCCACCTGTACCTGCTTCTATATAATTAGCACTACTTCGTGTAAATTTCAATACAGCTCCACTGTTTTGCAAAATTAAATTACCCAAAGAACCTGTAACCCTAAATTCGCCTTCAACATCTAATTTAGAATCAGGACTTGTTGTTCCAATTCCAACATTTCCATTACCTTTAACAACCATTCTTACCGTTGGCGTAGCTCCTGTTCCAAATACAATATCAGTTGCGGCATGCGCCCTTGGTTGTAACAATAGATTACCCCTAGTTTGAAATGGATAAACACTTCCTACCTGACCTGAAGTTAATATATGTGAATACGTATCTGAAGTTATCCAGGTTGTATTTCCGTCATTCCACTTTAATACAACTTCTTTATCAATTAGAGTTTGTGAATTTGAAGTTGTAAAAATAATTGTTAATCCAACTAGTAAAATTAGCTTTCTCATTTTTTATTTTATTTAATGAATTATAGTTTGTACTAAATTTTCTTTTGCAATTGTTTATAACGATTTAAACATACCAGTAGTGCGGGTTTCCACTGCTCTACTTTGTCAGACCGTTGAACGAAAACGAAGATAGCAAAACTTTATCAAACCGCCAAAACCCCCGCATTATCTGGTGATGTTGGGTTATAAATTGGCCGTCAAAAAAAACCTTGCCTGTTTAGTGAAAAATAACAATGAAGTGCTAAATTGTTTTAGTTTTTTTAGGAGGGATTTACATATTACATGAACCAAAATCTATGTTTTGATCATACGTTAACTAGAGAATAAATATTCTATTATTTTTCAATAATAAAATTTCTAGCTTTAGCGTCCTCCCATGCCCAAACCAGAATATTATTATAATAAACTTTTCTGGTTTCAAGAAAATTATTTCCTTTTCGAATTACAATATTTATTGTATCTGTTTCAGTTGAACTTAATTCTAAAAGAGTAAGTGTTTCATATTCCTCACTTTCTTCTTCTGTATATGAATTAGGTTCTGAAATGGCAAGTCTATAATATTCCATGTTTGCTTCTTTAAAAACGAAATAACCTTTAGGATTATCTAAATTAGCCATTTGAAATAAAACCTTCTCACCATTTTTATAATGATAAATTTTAAACTGATCAGTGTCATATGAGTTAGGATTGTTGGGATCCAATAAATCTTGCCCCAGACCATCAATATAACTTATCCCCACACCCAAATCCACATCTAGCATTATATCCTCTTCTTTATCACAACTTAATACTATAACCATAAATAAAATTAGTTGTATAATAAAATTTTTCTTCATAATTGTATATTTTTATGGCTGTATTCCAATTATACATCCTCTTTTATAATTAAAACTATATTGTTCATCACCAAGTGGTGGATTAAAATTATTAAATGCAAACCAGCCATTCGATTCACCATAATTCCATCCCCAATTCATATGCAAATGTAAATAAGAACAACCGTTAGGATATATATTTCTAAGATATCCATCGCAAACCCAAGCATGTCCGCCTCCGTAATATGAAAATAATCCTAACCAGTAATCCTTCCAACCACCTCTCATATAAACGGGTCTATAGTGATTTAACTCATTAATAACTTTATCATGATTTCCATTATAATCAATAAACTTAAGATATTGACTATAACCAAAAGTATTTTTTAACGTTGAAGGAACCCTTTCCTCCTCAACATCAGGCTGTAAGCCAGAACTACTACCCCAATTAATATCAATTGCATCTCCTATCTCCCTGATAAATGCAGCAAGTTCATCTGAATATCCACCATCTGGCATTGCATCCCAATCATAATAAGTTGGGTATTCATGATAATTCATTATTTGAGCCATAGCAATAGTTATACAACCCGCTCTAGCCCTATAACAAGGACCATTTACATTATAAGGACACTGATCATTAAAACCACAGCCTTGACACCAAATTGTTGATAATAATGGACCTTTAGTTGTGGTTATTGGCGCTGGTGGATCTTCTGGATTTGGAACAGGATCATCACCAACAGGAGGAGCAGTTATTCCAGTAATTCCGTCCCAAAGTTTTTTATTAAAAAATATTTTTTTTGAAGTATCTGCCTTCATTGATTTTACATAGAACTTGCTTTCTTCTATCCAATCAGCAAGACCACCTGTAATATTTTCAATATTAAAACTCCCTTCATGAGAGAATGCTAAAATTGGCATGCATCTTTTATCAGCAGAAAGTACTATAAAACCTTTTCCATCTTTATAGTTCATAATATAAAAATAAGGTTCTTCCTTATTTTTTATAACCTTAATTTCCTTAATTTCCTTTTTCTCTTTTCCATTTTTCAAATAATAATTGTTTGGAAAAGTAATTATTTCTGCAATTATTTTTGCATCATCAATATTAACGATTTCATTGTTCGCAAGAATTTCATTACTAAAATCCAATTTTTCACAACTTGTAATATCTATTAAAATAAAGATTAATAATACTAACTTCAAAAAACTTTTAAATTGTATTTTCATAATCATATAATTTTAATTTATACCTAACCTTGTTACATTTCTGCTTTATCTCTATTTAAAAATAATTTAACTTACTCATTTATTAATATCATTTTACTGTTTATTCTGAAAAAAAGAAAAAGTGACCCCTAATTTTATATGTTATAAAACACATTTCTTAAATATTGGTATTTTATATAATCGTCTTCCAATTTGTGCGAAGCACAAAAGCGTGTAGGGAAAAACTAAAACAATTTTCTATCATACTTACCGAACCAATCTATATAAATTCAGTATCAAATAGCACAAATAAATTATACTTCCATTATCAGAATGTAAATTACCTTTCTAAAATACAAAAGTTATCAAAAAGCTTAAAAAGTATCTTAATTAAAATACTTGTCAAAAAGAATTGAATTGCTCTATACAGAATTTTTTTGCGGCTTATTTATAACGATTTAAACATACCAGTAGTGCGGGTTTCCATTGCTCTACTTTGTCAGACCGTTGAACGAAAACGAAGATAACAAAACTTTGTCAGACCGCCAAAACCCCCGCATTATCTGGTGATGTTGTGTTATAAGTTGGGTGTAAGTAATACAAGCTTGTCATTTACGTATTTAACTATCCATGAATTACAAAAAAATAGTATTTAGGTTGGGATTACAAATTGCACGTAAGTGCAAAATTGGGTTGGCAGCAAACTTATTGTTAAGCCTTTGGTAGTGGGCTGTAAAAGTGCAGGGTTAACAATGTGTTTGCTTTGGGTTAGTTAGATTCTACAATTTCCACTTCTGTTTAATCAGCTAATAATGACTCTATAAAAGCATTTTCATTTGAGAATAATTCTTTTAAAACTTCTTTTGCTTCTTGGTTACCATTAATAAATGAAAGCAAAAACCATTCTTCAGCTTTATTAATATCCTTTTGCACACCTTTCCCATGATAATACATCATACTCAATATTAACTGGGCTTTTGTATTTCCTTTTTCAGCTTCATTTTCAAACCAAGAAAATGCTTTTTCAAGATCAATAATTAAATCATCATCACTAATCCATGAAATATAACCAATGTCATGTTCTGCAAATTTTCGAAACCAATAATCGGATTTTTTTATACTTCTTATTACTTCAGGACCCGCATAGTACATAACTCCCACATGTAATTGAAAATGATATAATCCTTTACTTTCAGCTGCTTTCTCATACCAAAATAAAGCGTTTTTGAAATCTTTGTATTCAAATTCAAATATTTCACCAATACTTATAAAAGCAAATTCATATCCATGTTGTTCTGCAGCTAATTTATAATATTCAATAGCTTTTTCAATATTTTTTTCAATACCCAATCCTTCTTCATTAAATTCTGCTAAATACATATAAGCTCCAGCATCTCCAAGCTTAGCTGCTTTATTGAAAAATCTATATGCTCTACGATATTTTTTTTCACTATAATTTGCAAGACCCTTAATATAATACGATTGTCTTTTACCATATTTTTTATGATAGGCAAGTTCCTTTGAAAATTCTGTATTAGGCTCTGTTCTTGAGCAATTAACGTTAATTAAACATATTAACCCTAAACAAAAAACAAATCTTAAAAACTTCTTAGTCATACTTTTTACTTCTTCTTTGTTTCAAAATCAGCAGACGTTATTATATCTTCATCATATCCATCATCTTCTTCATTTGAAAACAGTATAAAATCATGATCTTTGTGGATTATATCTTCTTGTCCATTTTTAAATTTTACTCTAATATATTCCACTTTATAAGAAAATTCGTTTTCATATACTTCCATCACTTCTACCGGAACATTTACTATATTTTCACTTATTTTACTTTGAATTGTAATATTTGCTCCTTTTCCAGCTTGATCAATATCAATTTGTTCATCAGTTAACGCATTATTGTCATGAAACTTCTGATCAATTACTAACTTTTCTTTATAAACTTGCTTTTTGATATATTCAGATTTTTCTTCTGATAATTGCTCAACAACTTTGAAATACGATTCTTCAAATTCTCCAGACTCACTATTTATAGTTGAATCATTTATGTTATGTTCTTCTTTTAATTTTCTTACAATTAATTCTTCTCTATTCAATTCTTTTTCAGACTCTTTTTTTGCTTTTAATTGAGATATTACTATTAAAAAAATAGGAGGAATAATGAATCCTAAAACTCCCCATAGCAAAGTTTCTCGATTCAATTGCTTAGCAATACTAACACATATGAACGCTGAATAAATACGAATTATTAGAATTAATATAAAATTAGTTATTTTACCTAAAGCTAAAGCAGTTAATGAACTTATGTATATTGGGTAAAATAAATTTATTATATAAATTACTATCAATAGTATTCCTAAAAATAGAGCTATATCCTTTTTCTGTTTTATATCTTTCATAATATTCCATATAAATAATTAATAACGAAGAATAAAAATGTATTCTATAAAAGATTCCTTTATTTGCTTTTTCTCATTCAACCAAAGTTAGTTTTTTCTTTTTAAAAAAACCTTATTTCTTAAAAGATGTCCTTAATATAAAAAAGCCCCATTTTACTATTCAGAAATGCAAATTGGTATTGCTATAGTAACTTGAGAGCTAAAGCTCTTTTGTGAAGCCTTTAGGTTTGCATTATAGTTATTTAAAAATATAATTATGATGCATTTTTTCTTTTAAAGTTAAAATGTCTT
>JAEINU010000022.1 GCA_016342685.1 Bacteroidales bacterium
GTTATCTTCGTTTTCGTTCAACGGTCTGACAAAGTAGAGCAGTGGAAACCCGCACTACTGGTATGTTTAAATCGTTAGGCGTAAGTGTCCCATGACGAACAGTAGGTTCAACAATATTCTAAACTATGAAAATCGAAAGTATCTTTAGTGTTTTTATGGATAAAGTATCTCAAGTTGAGATGGTAAAGAACTCAATGAACACATTTTCAAAAAGTGAACTTGAGAGATTACATATACAAAAGAAAAATATTGATGCAAATCCTGAAATAAAAGAAATTATAGGTAGAATGGATTTTTTTCATATTGAAGAAATTGATTCAGGAGAATTATTGCGCTATGATATTCATGAAAGCTTCACTGCTGAAATGATTGAGAAGGTTTTTCTTTATAAGAACAAACAATATCAATGGTTACTCGCTGAATCATTTGAGCTTTTTAAAGATTATTTAGAAGAAATTTATGCATTAATTGGTTATTTGAGTTATGAAAATTGGCCATTAAAGGATTTTGGCAATATTTATTTGGAAGAGTTAAAGAAAAAAAAATATGATTATTTTTTATCCCAAGCTAAAATAAAGAAAGACTCTTTTAATAGTATTTTAAATAAATTAAGAGAAATATTTCCCAATTATAAAGATAATGAAGTGGATAATAAATTAGGAAAGAATATAAAAATGTATTTAGCCCTAATTGAAATTTTTAGGCATGTAATTGTTCATTTGGGTGGTAAAGTTAAAGACCGAGATTTAATTGTAGAGAAAATTTTAAAGAAATCTGGATATTGGAATAACGGTAATGCCAATGATGAATATGTTAAATTTATATTAAGCTTCTTTGGTGCAAACGAAGAAGCAAATACAATTATGTTAGTTGAGATTCCTGTAGTTGGTAGACTTCCCATACCAGCTGAATTTAGTCGGATTGATGATTTATTTAATTCTATAAAGAGTAGTGCACATGCTTTGTATAAGGAAATGAAACAATTTGAAGAAAAAAACACCAACGCCTAACAGCGGTTCAGAAAAAATGCGGGGTGCAGTGGTATTTTGACAATTTTAGTTATCTTTAACTTTCGGTAACGGGGGACATTGAAACAGGGCGCAAACCCGCACTATTTCTAACCGCGGACCGTTATAAATAATGCGTTTTAACCGCACAACGTGAATGGATTTATTGTAATTTTTTTTTAATAATTAATAAAACTAAGAGAGATGAAGAAAATTGTGACTTTTATTATTTTGACTATTATTTCGTTTTGTTTAAATGCTCAGATAGTTGATACTATTTATTTAGATTTGAATAAAAAGGGAGCAGAACAACAAAATTATGAGTTTTTAAGACTTGTGGAAAGAGAAAGTGTGGATGATAATACAGTAGAAGTGAAAGATTATTTTAAATCTGGTAAAATTGAAAGTCATTCAACATATATCACGCAAGAATATAATAAACTGCAGTTTATTTCACCTACTAGAAATAAATCATTATTAGTTGATGGAACAAGAAAAAGTTGGTATGAAAATGGACAATTACGTTTTGTTCAAGAATGTAGAAAAGGAGAATATTTAGGTTTCCCAAAGCAATATGCACAGAATGGAGAAGACTTGTTTTCTGTTGCTCAAGAGATGCCCCAGTTTTCAGTAAAAGGATATAATTCTTTTGGCTCATATATTTTAAAGAATATTAACATACCGAAATCTGCTAGAGAAAAAGGAAATGTAATGCTAACTATAATCATTGACAAGAATGGAAATATTTCATATGCACGTATTCTAAAAGGAATAAATACCACAATTGACAATGAAGTGAAAAGAGTAGCTCTATTATCACCTCAATGGAAATCTGGAAAGCTAGATGGAAAAAATGTGCATATAACAATGACTTTACCTATTATGATAAAATAGCAGATAATTTATTTTTAAATGGTTAAACCGCACAATTTATAACACGGCTTCAGAAAAAATGCGGGAGTTATTGCGGTCTGACAAAGTTTTGTTACCTTCGTTTTGGTTCAACGGTTTGACCAAGTGGAGTAGTGGAAACCCGCACTCTTCCTAAGCCGGGGCCGTTAGGGGGCAGTATCAGAGCTACAACAAAATAATATGATTAAGAAAAATAAAGCATATTTATGAAACAATCTTGGATAATAATTTTAATTCTTCTTTTTAATATACACTGCGGATTTGGACAATTTAGACCATCTGTAATAAAGAAAGGTAAAATAACTCCTCCAGTTAAATTTGAGGATTGTTTTCTTCAACTTGACACAATTTTGAATGACTCATTTATTTTAGAGGTGAAAAATCTTCCAATTGATATAGCACCTGTTAAACTTAATTACAATATCGGTTCTTTTCTACATGATAAATGGAAAATAAACTATTACAGGGGCTTAGATGGAGAATTAACCTATTCAAAAAACAATCCTGAATTTTTGCAACATTATTTTGACAATGGTATTTATGAACCTTATATTATTCTTAGAATAATATTTAGGTGCTATCATAACCATTTAAATAATGAACCTGTTAATATCACAGATGCATTTGACTATTATCAAAATATCCCAGGACTAAGATCATTAGAAATCAGTAACAACCAGGAAAGCTTTTATATTAGAGATGTAATCATAGACTATGAAGATAGACTAATAGATAACTATCAACTTACATTTTTTAACCTTGGTGATACTCTTGGATTCTCCATTTGGAATAAAGGGTGTGGCACTAACTGTTTACTTACTGGAAAAGTAATAGATATAGACGCAGAAAATCATAATGCTGGAATATACATATTTGACATTGCATGTTCTAATCGAAACACGGTTGTTCGCCATGATTCAGATTTTATTGAACTTTATGATACAGTTGCATATGACTTGAAAGAGTGCTTTAAATTGAACTATAAATATCCAACCTATATAACAGGAAATCCTTTCATGTGGAATAGATATGTTAATGAAAAATATTCAAAATGAAAATTAGAATTTCAACAATATTAACCATCCTGATAATTTCCCTGATTTTTATTCAATGCAAATCAACTTTTAATTGTTTGCCCAATAATGTTGTTAATTCAAAGAATATATCTGGTGTATATAAGAATGAGTCTATTTTGTCACCATTTGGTAATCAAGATTTATGGCATTGCTTAAAGAGATGGTCTAGAATTGAGAATGATAATCATTTAGTTTATCTGAGTTTACATAAAAGAACTATTCAAGCTCAACTTATTAAGGATAATGTAATAGTTGATCAAAAGAAAATAAGAGGAACTCTAACCGATTCTTGTTTTGTAGTTAATAAGAAATATTTGATTATTCCGATATTACCAATCCTCTGGGGGTATAATAATCAACAGATTAGGATTTCAGTTCGAGATAGCAGCTTGATAGTTGATGAGTTCACTGAAGATGGTGGGGTCATGATTATAATGGCAGGTGGTGATGATCGGAATAGAACTTATGAATATGTGATGATAAATGAAAAGGATTCAATCAATACCGCCCCCTAACACAACATCACCAGAAATGCGGGGGTTTTGGCGGTCTGACAAAGTTTTGCTATCTTCGTTTTCGTTCAACGGTCTGACAATGTAGAGCAGTGGAAACCCGCACTACTGGTATGTTTAAATCGTTATAAACCATTTTTAGTGAAACGACAGATTATTTTATATGACTTATAGAGCAATTATCTTTTTGATACATTTATGTTTTATTTCAATTGTGGTAAAAGGACAAACTTTTGATTTTGTGAAAGTAATTGCAGGAACAGGAGTTGTCTACAATAATGATACAATTTTTCTTGAAAAAACTAACATAAAGGAAACCTGCAGAATATTAAAAATTGCTGACCAAACTGATAGTGAAATCATTTATATGACTATGTGGGATGGATTTGACTCTGAAACTGGAGAATCAATTTCTGGAGCTGAATGGACACGAGAAATAAAACATAATTCCCTTGTTTTTGAATTTGCTTCAGAAAATGATAAGAATAATCTTGAACTTCGTTTTATAGAAGTAAAGGAAAATGTAGCGACTAAAGTGTATACTGATACAGGATTTGAATTAGGAGAAATAAATCCTGACATTTTAGGTGTATATTCCGAAAAGAGTAAACATGACTATGTTTCTGATAATAAGCTAACATACAATCTTTTTGCTTATGGAATATCTTTCCAATTTGAACAGCTTGAAAATGGAGATAAAAAACTTGTGGAAATCACGACACATAGAATATTTGAATAAATAAAAACGGTTTATAACAGCAAGTCATACTACATGCGGGGTTTTGTGGTTTGCTGACTAAATATTATCTTAGTAAAGTTGTTCAACGGGGGACAATGAAACAAGGCGGAAACCCGCACGATAGCATACTTGCGGACCGTTAGCAATAATATTATGCGAAAATTAACATACATATTGATAGCTGTTCAGATAGTTTTGATGAGTTGCAATCAGGTTGATAATGACTTAACAGAATGGAACAAGATTAAAAATGAAAAAGATTTCTCAGCTTTTTTCAATTTTGCCATAGCCACAGAAGATTCATTATTAATTTCTGAGTGTATTGACTCTTTGGAGAAATATAAACCTAAAAATGGTTGTCTAGTTTTAAAGTATTATGATTATTACAATGAGACTGAAGATACAATCTTAAATTCAGGTTTTAATTTATACGATAAATGTGGGCTGCATGAAAATATAAAAAGTAGAAATATTATTTTTGTTAATATTGATGAAAATAATGTGGTTGAAATTGAATATTCAGATTCAAGCTTTTTGAATTATCATAATTTGCTTCATACTCTGTTTGATACAATTGGAGAATCTTATAGTTTACCTGAATTTTTCATAACTACTTTTGAAGATAGAGAATATATCGCTAGAAAGTTAATTACATTTATTAGCTTAGAAATTTCTCCTGATACTATTAATAAAAAATCTAGCTGGGAAACAGTAATAAAAGCCAATAAACTTGTTCTGGAATCATATGACAAAGTTAGAGATAGTAAAGCTCAAGAAATCTTTTCAAGTGAATTTATGAATTTAGAAAGTTCGGAGAAAAAATTAATAATCAACCTTGTTCCTGTTTATCTTGAAAATAATTTTTATTTTTCTTTTATTAATATTCCACCACCTCCGCCGCCACCATGTGAATATTGAAATGGTGGTAATTCCTAATTATTTTTTATTTTGCATAATACAATTGCTAACATTGGGTCATAAAGCATGCGGGTTTTCGTGGTTTTCTGACAATTTTAGTTATCTTTAGCTTTCGGTTTCGGGGGACACTGAAACACGGCGGAACTCCCGCACAGCTTCATACCCAAGGACCGTTATAAGTAAATATTTTAAGGTGAATCGGATATGATTACAGAAGAGCAACTTAGTGACGAAATTATTGTTAAATATTTTGAAAAGTACAGTAGAAAAATTACCGCACTTAGACCACATAAATCACCAACCAAAATTGAAAAAAATAGAAGTAAATTTGGTGGAGAACCAAACTTAAATGGTTTTGATAATTATCCTTGTTGTAAGCACTGTAAAACTCCTTTGAATCATGTTGTACAAATTTATAAGTCAGAATTTCCTGACTTTTATTTTCCCAAAGACAAGGTTTTATTTCAAATATATAGGTGTCCCAATGCTGACTGTCCTGAATCTTTCAATGAACATCATGACTTTACTACATTTTACTTTTACTTTTCAGAAAGTGAACTTGCAAAGAATAAAGAATATGATAAACCTGTAATTAACCTTGATAATTTTGAAGAAGAATTAATAGAATGTTATTTAAAACCAGAATCAGTTATTGATTTGCCAAGCTGGGGTGATTATGAAGAAATTGATGAAGATAAAATTAAAGTGAAATTTGGCGAAGAATGGTTTGATGATGAATTTATACTTGAATATTCAGCACATTCTGGTTCAAAAATTAATGGTTATCCAGTTTGGATACAGGGTGCCAATGAAGTAAAATGTAGTTGTGGGAAAAATAAAGAACTTTTTTTTCAATTGTCAAGTGAAGATGTTGAAGACGGAGTAGAATATCCTCCTGCCCCTGATAATTGGTCTGGACACGGCTTGATGATTGGTGATTTAGGTTACATGTACTTTTTTGTTTGTAAAGCATGCGGTGAAACATCAATTGAAATTCAGTGGGAATGTTCTTAAAATATCAACTTATAACATGTGTTCAACAATAATGCGGGGTTTTGGTGGTTTGCTGACAAAATATTATCTTCGTTAAGTTGTTCAGCGGGGGACAATGAAACAAGGCGGAAACCCGCACAATTGTTAACACAGGGCCGTTATGGGCAACTATGAGTCAAAAAAATACATAAGGAAATGTTTGAAGAATTAAAAACAAGAGTTGATAAATTTCCAAATTTGTTTTATTATGAACCAATGACAGAAGGAGAAATTATTGATTTTGAGAAAAAAGTTGGAAGACGGATTAATTCAGTTTATCATGAATTCTTATTAACATTCGGATTAGTACAGGACATACTTAGAAGTATTAGTACATCTGAAGAATCAATACTTGAAGACGTAAAATATTTAAGAGATGTCATACCAGACTATTTTCCAATTTTTGTGGATGTGGATGAAGTTGATACAATTTATATTATGAGTACATTAAATCTAAATAATGAAATGGTATACAAAGTCATTGACAACAATGAAAAGTTAGGAGAAATACAGCCTTTTATGACATTGACGGAATTAGTTTCTATCTCTATAGAAGAAATTGAGAAAGGTGAGAGTGAAAGGTGTCTTAACTCGGAGAAAAAAAATTGTTACGAATATTCTTTTGAAGGCAAGTTTTATGATGATTTTATAGATATTTTTGAAGTAGCTGGCTTAGAATTATTATCTGATTGGCAACCTAAGTATTATCCTGATAATGTATTTGGTGATGAAATTGCAGAGTTTACTTTTAGTGGGATAAATTTTTATATGGAAAGGGATGAAGATAAGACAAAATATAAATTTGAATTTGATGAATCTATTTTGATAAAAGAAGAAAAATCCATAGCAAATAAAATTGATAAATTACTTAATGTTCAAAGGATAAAACATTCTAAAGATGTAGTTAAATTGATATGGACTTAATGCAATCGCAGCCCATAACATTGCTTCAACAGATAATGCGGGGGCTTGGTGGTTTGCGGGCTTTTTACTACATTTAAACTTTCTTAACGGGTGATACTGAAACGCGGCGAAATCCCGCACTACTGTTAAGCAAAAAACGTTAGCGGTAATTCCCCACATATGAACTTCCGAAGCAGATTTAAGCTAATTTATCTACTCCTCCAGCTCATATTAA
>JAEINU010000023.1 GCA_016342685.1 Bacteroidales bacterium
ATAAAAAGAAAACAAAAAAATAAATTATCTTTAAAAAATAATGGCGAAAAATAGTCAACCTATTTTAGCACGAGACCTTAAGAAATCTACAAAATTGATAAGTATGGAAAATAGTTTTTCGAAAAAAATGCAGAACAAATCTGACCAAGAATTGATAGAAGTTATTGAAAATAGAGAGAAGTTTCAGCAAGCTGCTTTTATTGCAGCAGTTTGGGAACTTGAAAAACGAGAAAAAGCTGAGACAAAATATATCAAGTTGAAAGATGAAATGTTAATTAAACAGGAACAGCAGGTTAATGAATCTGCAAATAAGGCATTTGTTATTCCTGAAGACTTGCCTAAACAAATTAGAATGGCGGCTTATCTCCTTTTTGGGACAATTCTTATTGGAATAATAAACTCAGTTCTTTACAACTATTTTACAAATGGAGAAGCATACGCAACATCGTATAGTATTTTTATACTTATTTTCTCTCTTAGCATAATGACATTTTTTTCATATATGATATTGCTTGGAAGAAATTGGGCACGAATTACTATTTTAGTATTGTTTTTATTAGGTGCAGTTTTGGGTATTCCTACTTTGATATATTATTTCAACCTGAGTCCAATTATCGGATTAATATCATTAATACAAACTGGACTGCAAATTTATGCTTTGATATTGTTGTATAATAAGGAATCAAAAAACTGGTATTTGAAACAAAAAACTGAAGTGAAAACAGCATAATTAAAGCCCTACAATTGGTAACCCAACATCACCAGAAATGCGGGGTTTTGGCGGTTTGACAAAGTTTTGTTATCTTCGTTTTCGTTCAACGGTCTGACAAAGTGGAGCAGTGGAAACCCGCACTACTGGTATGTTTAAATCGTTAAAAACCAGGCTGTAAAAAATAATTTTACGTTGTTTGGTAGAATTTGATATTTACTATTTCTTTAAAGAAAATAATTTTGAGTAATTTATTATTCCTACGCGCTTTTGCTCTGACGAGCAAATAATATATTAACTTTTTTAGATAAAAGGCTTTTTTTGTTTAAACTATTTATTAACTTCATATACAGTTTTAATAAGTGTAATTCATTTATGAAACTTTCTTAATAGTATGTTATTACATTACTTTAATACTAAATCAAAGCATATAAAACAATAAATAAGAAATCAATAAAATAAATTAGATTAATGAAGAATTTAAAGGTTGCAATTAAGATTGTAATTTTGTTTACAATCGTATTAATTTCTTGTGAAAAGGAAGAAATTGATATTACTAGCACAGAATTACAAAATAATGATATTTCTGAATCAAATGAGTTAATTATTATAGGTAAGAAGCGTGAAGATCCATATAACATTAAGAATATTGCACAAGCTTATATCAATTTGAAATCTGTTAACTCAAAAATGCCAGATATTGATATTAAACCAACTCATTATTATTTAAGATTTTTACCTCAAGATAATGATGAGTGGAATATTCTGAGATTGGATACAACATTGATTTTATATGATTTTCCATTGGATTATGAAATTGAAAAGTTTGGTACGTTTTATCACGATCCTTCATTACCTGAAGATAAAATAACTTGGCAATATTGCGTTGTTCCTATAAAATATAATATTCCTTCAATACAACATGAATTGATATATGAGGTTTTTATTCCAGACTATGAGAATGACAAGAGATTTTTGGATTCAAAACAATTTTTAGCTGATTTAGAATATGAATCTGTAAAATTGACTGGGAACTTGCATCAAGATGAAAAAGATTTAGTAAATGCCAAAGGTCGCTGGAAACCAAAGGGGACAATAAAAGTTTGGGATGATATTATAGGAAGTAATACAACACCTGTAAAAATATTTGATCATTGGGAATATTATGATTGTGGTGGGAATGAATTTGATCCTAAGCAAAGAATTGTAGCTCCAATTGAACAATGTAAAAGAGCAGTTTATCACTATGAATATATTACAAATACAGGTAGTTATATTCCTCTTGCGAATGTAAGTGTTCATGCTCGTTGGTTTACACATGTGGAAAGAGATTTAACAGATGAAAATGGTTATTTTGAGACAGGAAGTTTTATATATGAAGTTAATTACGCAATTAAGTGGGAGAGAGGATATTATAATATTTTGAATGGGATGGTGCATCAAGCATGGTATAATGGTCCAAAGAAAAAAGGAGATTGGAATTTAAATATAGGAAGTGGAAAATCAATTATGTATGCTACAATTCATCGTGCTGCGCATAAGCAATTTTATGGAGATAATTTGGGTATTCAAAGACCAATTGTGTACTCTAAAATTAATATATGTTATATGGATAGTGAAGGAACAGGTATATTTTGGGGAGAATGGGCGGGAGGTTTATTGCCTGATATAAAAATATGGGGCAAAAGTCCTTCAACAGGGAATTATAGATCAACAGAAGACGTATTCGGAACAACAACTCACGAATTAGGTCATTTGAGTCACTGGCAGTATATTGGTAAGTTACAGTATATGCAAGTTTCAGAGATTGTTTATGAAAGTTGGGCTACTGCAGTGGAATGGGCATTAACTAATGACGAATATCATAGAATGGGAGATAGGTTTGGTGGAGATGCGGCAATAAATCTAAATTATAATTCTGGAAAAATGTATTGGCCTGTTGATGCAACTTGGGAGTATTCTCCCATTTTTATTGATTTAATGGATGAAATCAATCAAAGATTAATAATGGGAGTAAGTTATCCAAATGATCTAATATCAGGATTTTCTCTTTCATATATTCAAAATAATATACTGAATGATGCTTATGGATTAAGTAGTTTAAGAAATGCTATTAAAGATAATAAATTGTCTAATGTAACAAATTCTGAAATTGATGAATTATTTGCCTTATATTGGTAAAATATAAAAATACGGAATAATGAAAAAGATAGAAATAATATTATTAATTAACATTATAATAACTGTTTTAATGTTCAATTCTTGTGAACCAGAACCAGAAAATGTAAAAATAGATTATAAAATAATAAATGAGTCAGGATTTAATGTAAAGCTTAATTTCTTTAATATATATATGAAAGACAATGTATATAAGGATACAACCTTTATGTTAGAAATAAATTCTGAAATTGAATATCATCCACCATTTGGTGGCGTAGAAGATTCTGTTTATATCATTTTTGATAATTCAAAGCAAATAGTTTATAGAAGAAATGATGGGCAAATTAGAAATATATTAAATGAAAGTAGTTTTGAATATATCAAGATAGATGATTCATATATAATATATGAGTATATTTTAACAGATAAAGACTATGAAATTGCTGAGGATATTGAATAGTTATCTATACAAATAGGATATTTGGTTAAATAAGAATTGCCATACTGGCAATAATAGTCCATCCCAAATACTAAATTAGTGGTGTTTCATAGTAATGTTCAAAAGTTATAGAAAATGAATTAATAAAAGCCCGGTTATTAACCTAACATCACCAGAAATGCGGGGGTTTTGGCGGTTTGACAAAGTTTTGCTATCTTCGTTTTCGTTCAACGGTCTGACAAAGTGGAGCAGTGGAAACCCGCACTACTGGTATGTTTAAATCGTTATAAGTAAGGTGTTTAAAAATTTTCTGTAAAAGTTCGTAAATTAAATAATCAATTTTAACTGTTTGATACTTTTTGCAAGTTGGAAATTGTGTCTCATTTTGATAGTTAAAGTTTAAATTCTATTCTTAGCAGTTTGATAATAAATTTATTGGGATAGGTTTGGTAATAATGACAATTAAAAAAATAGTATTCCAGCGCGCTTTTGCCTTACGGCAATTTGGAAACCAACTACACATTAAAGCACTTTTGGCTTCGCAAAAAAGCTTTAATTTTTCCACATCTTTTTTATGCCGATTTATGTCCACTGCTAACCTCTTAGTATGATTTGACACACTCTTACCTTTTGGAAAAGGTAAGCAATCAGGACTATTTGAGAAGTCAGCACTTGCAGGATCAGTTATATTTGATCTCCCAAGATTCAAACCTTTAACATATTTCTTTACTTCACTATAATCAACATCATATTCAAGTGATTGGGGCTTTTATAATAATTGATTTTCTTACTTCGAGTAATACCTTTCAAATTTATCAATAAGCCATTGATTATTTTCTTTTATAATAATTATTGAGAAATACCAAATTTCACCTTTTTCCCCTGTTTCCCACATCCACATATATTTTTCATCATAATTAGGATCCGGTATTGAATTCAAAACTGTTGAAAAGTGCGTTATATATCTATACTTATCATCAGAAATTTTCTTTACTCTTTGCAAAATAGCTTCCTCATCCTCATCACACAATGCTTTTAACATTCCTCCTATATCTTGATAATCATAAAAATACAAGCCAAAATGTTTACTGTTATCCAAATTAGGTTCCAATCCTTCAAAAAAGTTTTTTGAAAAATAATTAGATTCCTTTATCCAATTTACTAATATCAAATCATTCCAATCTTCATTTTGAAAATTATCAAACCATTTTTCCTTTGTTTCCTGAAACCAATTGTTAGAATTTGATAATACCTTTACAATTTCTTTTTTCTCCATTTCTTCATTTTTTGCGTTTTTTCCGAAACAACTATTCAATAAGAACAGAATAAGTATTAAACCGGTAATTTTTAAGTTTTTCATAACTATTTAATTTTAATTTATCTTTTTTCATGTTCAACCAATTCTTGTTCCGAATTAGAAACTCTTAAATCGGTACACTCAAAATGCCATTGCTCGCCTGATGCACACCTAACGATTCCAAAATTTATTGCAATTAAATCTATTATTGCGTCATTTTTATTAATAAAACCATTTGAATTAATATCAATAGCATCTCCTGTAATATGTTTGCTTCTGCCCGGACGCCCTGATTCAGGTAGGGGTAATCTTCTGTTGCCACTTATGTATCCTTCTGCTGCTATTGATTTTTTATTTGATCTATATTTCTTTTGATCTACATATTCTTGAACCAAAGAATAATCTATACCAATTGCTTTATTTTTTTCTGAATCATTCTTGCTGAAAATAAAATGTTTTTGAATTGCCCAAATATTTCCATCCAAATCTTTAACTTTAGTTCCAATGCGGTAATCTGGATTATTATACATTTCAATTAAGTTCGACTTAATAGTTTTCCAGTGATCTTGCTTGTTGTTATATAAAATAAAATGTTCAGCACTCCATTTATGTGATTTTGTTTTAGATCTTACAGCATTACTAACGAGCATATTTCCTTTATAAATTCCCAAAGCCACACAAAATTTATGAAAACGACTCATTCGGTCTTCAAGTACCGAAGACAATTTATTACCTTCATTTTCTTTTTTAGGAGACTCTCCATTCTTATCCTTTAAACTCCAATCTAATTTTACGTTTAACTCCTTTGTAATACTTTTGAAATATTTCTCATTTGTTGCAGCTTCTTGTGCTGACTTTAATATATTTTCTTCTTTACTGTCATCCTTTGCAATATTTTCACTTATTAATTCCGTTTTAGAATAATAGTCTTTTTCATCTGTTCCTTTTGAGTAGGTATATTCTCCTTTACTATCTTTAGTTCTTGATAAACTTCCAATAGTGCTTTGAGACACATTTAAACCTAATTTACTTGCAGTAGTTCCTGTTGGGGAAATATTACCATCCACTTTCTCTTTCTTCAGAAATGTTAACTGAAACGCTTCAATTTGCACAATCAAATCAGAAAGCTTACCTGAATTTACTTCAAATCCTTTTTCCTTAAGTTTTGTTCTTACTAAAATAACATCTTCTTTATTATTTGGAGCTTTCTTAGAACCTGAATCATTTCCAACGTCTCCTTTTAGCTCGGTTTTACTAAGATATTTGTTAAAATTATTTCTACTTCCATACAAACCTGGTAAACCACTTTTGTATTTTTCATCTACTTTTTCAAATTTAAGTGGTTCTGAAGTTTTCCTGGTAGAACTTTCTACCTCATTTTTACTATTCTTTCCAGCTTTTAATTTAGACATCATTGAATACTCTTCATCTACCGTCCAGCCTGCATCCAACGATTCGTAAAATTTCAAATCAAGTGTATCCTGCAATTTTTCTATTTCCGAATCTTTCAGATTGTACATTATAGCCCGTGTAAGATTATCGGATTCTCCAAAATCCATCAGATCATATGCTTTTATTACAAATTCAGGATTAAGTATTACATAATCTTTCAAAAATTTTCCAAATGCCTCTATATTTCCAAGTTCAGTATAATACTTCTGTAAATTCTTTTCTGTTGCCGGTTCTTTTTTTATTCTTTCTATTTCAGCTTTCTTTTCTGCCTTTGCCTTATCTGCTGCAGCTTTTGCTTCTGCTTCTTTTTTATTTTTCAGGTATTCAAGATGTTTAGCGTCTTTCTGCTCCACAGTTAAAGCAACCAAACTCTTAATATTGCCTTTGCCGGGCCAAATTTCGCCATCTATTTTACACGAAAGAATTTCTCTCTGGAAATACTCTATTGCTACAATAGTATGTGGTATTTTACTTTTGTTTATCTCCTTTTCTGTAGCTGGCTTTTCTGCAATAAAGTGTTCATCAGAAAGTATTCCTAATCTATTCAGGTGACCCTGAACGAAAGCGACATCATTACCTAAATTTGCAATTCTATTTTTTGCAGGATTGCTATCATAATCGCCAACGTAAGAACTTATGTATCCATCTTTTTTCTCTTCCTTTTTAGGTGCTTCTGCAACTACAGTATGCTTCTGATATTTCCCAGGATAATAACTGGCAATATTATCTGAATATGCAGATGCAGAATTTTCCTTTTCAAGATTGTTTTGCATTATAATAGCCTGTTCTTCCAGAGTAGTAGCCTGAGTAATATCAATTGTTGCCAGGCTGTTTATGCGGCTGGCAACCATCGTTTTTTCCTTTTGGCTTTTTTGTGCCTGATTCGGAGCGGTATATGTATTATCGTTTTTTTCCTGTGACATTCATCTTTGTGATAACTTTTACGAGTATCTAAAAATAAGTAATTTTTTTGTCATGTACTTAGATGAAATTGATAAAAAAATCAATGAGCTATATGGTTTTTAAAAATAATTATAGTCAGCCCAACACAAACACATTATTAAGCCAGCATTACCAAACGCACGTTCAAAGGCTTAACAATAAGTTTGCATGCCAACCCAATTTTGCCGTTATTGGCAATCTTCCTACTATTAAAAACAGTTGAGTTTTTAAGCTAACGTTTGTACCTTTGAAAGTGTTAGCTCCTTGTCA
>JAEINU010000024.1 GCA_016342685.1 Bacteroidales bacterium
GTTAAAACACTGAATATTAATACTTAAAATTTGACGTTAGTTGGAATTTGTAATTCCAACCTAAATACTATTTTTTTTGTTTTTTATGGAAAACTAAATAGTTAATTGACAGGCTTGTAATACTACACCCAACTTATAACACGCGTTCAACAAAAATGCGGGGTTTTGTAGTTTGCTGACTAAGTTTTATCTTAGTAAAGTTGTTCAACGGTGGACAATGAAACACGGCGCAAACCCGCACTATTGTTAACGCGGGACCGTTATAAATAAGGCGCGAAAAATTCAGAAAATCGAGCAATTCTGTTCTTTTTATCAAGTATGAAATTTAAGATACTTTTTCACGTTCTGACAGCTTTTGTATTTTAGAAAGGTAATTTGCTTTCTGACAATGAAAATGTATTTATTTGAGCTGTTTGATACTGAGTTTAGAAAGATTGGTTTGGTAAGTATGATAGAAAATTGTTTTAGTTTTTCCAACGCGCTTTTGTGCTTTGCACAAATTGGGATTTCAATTCAAACACATTTGCTACGCAAATAAGTTTAAATTAGGATATTAGTAGCTTTAGGTTATTAAGTATTTTGGAAAAATGCTTTGTTTGTTTCATTATTTTATTAATTTCATGCACCATTACAGTTAAATGGAAGATAAATATAAAAACCTTCAAAGATGAGTATTACACCACGGGGAATGAGCGTACAGGAAGCTTATCGCATATACAGTGAAAGTGGCTTTCAAGTAAACAGAAAATATCAAAGAAAACTTGTTTGGTCTGTAGATGAGAAGGAATTTCTTATAGACAGTATAGCAAAAGGATTACCTATTCCTTTAATTTTATTAGCGAATATTAGTTCTGATAACTATGAAATTATTGATGGTCTTCAACGGCTTAATGCGATAATATCCTTTATAGAAAATAAATTTACTTATGAAGGTAAATATTTTGATGTTGAACAATTCTCAAGGGCTAAACAGATTGGAGAACAAGGTATCTTTGCAATAAAGGAAGGGGATGTATTAGAACCCGCAATTTGCGCAGACATTTTAGATTATCAATTGGCAATAACAGTTTATCCAAATGCCGAAGAAACTGAAATTACAGATATTTTTGGTCGTATAAATTCTGGTGGAAAACAATTAAGTAATCAAGAAAAGAGACAAGCTGGAATGTTAGACATGTTTTCAAATACTGTCAGAATTATTTCAAGTGAAATACGTGGTGACTCATCAAAAGAGTTACTTCCTTTGCAGGAAATGCCAGAAATAAGTATTGATTCGTCAAGAGAAGATATTGGATATGGAATTAAAGCAGAAGATGTTTTCTGGGTTTTTCACGGAATTTTAAACAAAAACCAGTTAAGAGACAGCGAAGATGAAGAAATGATTGCAGATATTATTGCTTCTGTTTTGAATTTGGAACCAATCTCTCGAAGTAAAGATTTATTTGATAAAATATATGATCCACAAACAGATGAACACAGAGACCTAAACCAAAAGCTTTATGCATATGGCGTTGAAAAGATAAGACACGAAATTAAGGTTACTATTTCTATTTTTAAAGAAGTTCTACAAAAATCAAATAATTCACCAAACTTTAAATCTGTGGTTAATCCAAGGTCACAGAATCCTGTGAAGAATTCATTCTTTTCAATGTTTATGGCTATTTTTGATTTGGTTGTAAAAAATGAACTTTCTCCTGAAAATTATGATTCTATTGTTGGGTCAATTGATAAATTACAATCGAAGTTGACATCTTCAGCTCATTATGCAACTACCGCAGATAGAAATCGAAATATAAATTTAACCAAAGGACTAATTCAGCCTTATTTTGTTAAAAAGGATCCTCCAGTTTTAACTCATGGTCCAGGTTTATTAATAGATTTAGAAAATTCAATTAGGCGTTCAAAAAATGAATCAAATAGATATGAATGCAAGCAAGGTATTTATGACTTAAGTGATAATCGTACACTTGATAGCAATTTATTACAGAAATTAGTGCATACCTCTTGCGCTATCGCAAACGTTGGACCTGATGCAGATGGCTTTATTTTTTTAGGAGTCGCAGATAAAGATTCAGATGTGAAAAGAATTGAATCTCTCGATAGAATTTCACCTCATACAATAACTAATGGTAGAACTATTGTAGGTATTGAAAGAGAATTTGCAATTAATGATATTGACTTTGACACATATCTGAAAAAAATTATTAATCATTTTTCAATGTCGGATTTGACTGAACCATTAAAAAGTCAAATTCTTAGTCAGATTGACTCTGTGGATTTTGGTGGACTTTCCGTAATTAGACTAAGAATACCAAAACAAAAAGAATTGTCTTTTGTAGGCAGTAAATGTTATATTAGAGAAGGATCTAATACAATAGAAATAGAAGGAAAGAAAATGCTTGCAGCCAATGAACTATTTAGTAAACAATCTTGATGTAAAGAAACAAGCACATTTGCATTAATTGCAAAAGAGCTTGTTTTTGCACTTACGTGCAATTTGCTATTTTTAAAACTAAAACAATTTGGTACTTTGTTGATGATTTTCACAAAACTGACAAGGTTAGTATTGGCGCCCAATTTATAACATGTGTTCACCAGGTAATTCGGGTGTCCTTGCGTTTTGACAAAGTTTTGCTATCTTCGTTTTCGATCA
The DNA here is from genome assembly GCA_016342685.1 of Bacteroidales bacterium. GTDB lineage: Bacteria > Bacteroidota > Bacteroidia > Bacteroidales > UBA12077 > UBA12077. The sequence continues at coordinate 2,654 of JAEINU010000024.1, forward strand.
TCGGTCTGACAGTTTTGGTGCTTAAAGCTCCCAAACTACTGGTAACACAAGACCGTTAGCAAGCATTCCCCACATATGAACTTCCGAAGTAGATTTTAGCTAATTTATCTACTCCTCCAGCTCAGATTAAGTCCTTCTGCTAACGAATGAATATCTTCGAAATAGATTTCTATTATATTTGAACTGACTCTTTGTGTGACCGATTTTTAATTGGTGCTTTTAAAGCCCGTGGCGCATTCTGGTCGAAATGTAAAAAGCCCCTGAAGATGCATTTCAGAGGCCTGTTGATAAATCCAGTGGTGGTGCTATTTAGCAACCCCGTTCAGAATATTTCTCGATTCAAAGATACATTTCCTTAGAGTCATTTTATTAATTTGAAAAAGAAATTATGGCAAGGAAAAAGAAAATTGAAATGGAGATTATTAATACCAATGCAGCAGGAATTGATGTTGGAAGTAGATCTCATTTTGTAGCAATCGGACAATCTTTGGAAGATGTGAAAGAATTTGGTGTATATGCAGAAGATTTGATAAAACTATGTGAATGGCTATTGTCTTATGGTATTACTTCAGTAGCAATGGAATCCACAGGCGATTACTGGCAAAATTTATATGTAGAATTGCAAAAACATGGACTTGAAGTTGTCTTGTGTAATGGAAAGTTTACAAAAAATGCAAAAGGGAAAAAGACCGATGTAAAAGATAGTCGGTGGATTCAGAAACTTCACTCTTTAGGATTATTGACAAGTAGTTTTTTACCTGATGAGACAACAGAAATATTACGCACTTATTGTCGTCAAAGAACAAATTGGCTAGAATTAGCAGCAAGTGCATCCCGAAAAATGCAGAAATATCTTAAGTTTTTAAATTTTCGCTTGGATGTGGTTGTAAATGATGTATGTGGTCTTACCGGGCTGAAAATCATAGAAGATATTTGTAATGGAAATCTTGATCCGTATTCATTAGCAGAACATAGACATTATAATTGTAGAAAACCCAAAGAAGAAATAGCTAAAGCTTTGCATGGCAACAACAGAGTAGATTATTTATTTGGATTAAATCAAGAATATGATAGCTATAAATTTTTTCAAAGAAAAATTAAGGCATGTGATAAGGAAATAGAGAAATTAATAAAAAATGAAATACAAAAGCATCCAGCAAAACAAAAGCTAAAAACAACAGTAAAACCATACAAAAGAATTAATAAAAATGCTATTGACATAAAGAACTTTAATCAAATAGCTTACCAATACTTTGGGGGTATTGACCTTATGGCTATTGAGGGGGTGAGTCATGCAACTGTTATGTCAATTATGAGTGAAATAGGTATAGATGGTTTTAAAAAGTTTAAAACAGCAAAAGAGTTTTGTTCTTGGTTACGACTAGCACCTAATAATAAAATCTCTGGAGGAAAAATTCTCAGCAATAAAATTCCAAAAGGAAGTAATCGCTTAAAAATAGCACTGCGACACTCTGCAAATGCAATCGGAAACCTAAAAGATACACATATGTCTGATTTCTTTAAGCGTATTGCTTATCGAAAAGGTCGACAAGCTGCAGTGAGCGCAACAGCAAGAAAACTTGCAACAATTATCTGGACAATGGTTGTAAAGCAAGTTCCCTATGATCCACCATCAGCATATTTATTTCTTGATCAAAAAAGAAAATTAGGATTAGTAAAAAGAATTAAAAAACAAATGGCTAAATTTGACATAAAAGCTGACGATATTGGATTGGGTAACTCGCTGAGTCCCAATTGTAATTTTTAACGTTAGTCAGAATTTTAGAACGCGACATTGATTTTATGAGAAAACTGATAAATCATTTGTATTAAATAATTTAGAAAAGGAGAAATGAGAAAAACAATCGCAATAATATCCTCGATAACTTTTGCAATATGTTTGTTTGGAATATTATTGATTGATGATTCGGATTTTGAATCTATTGGATTGTATATTGTAATTACTATTTCTGGGATAATTTCTTTAATTACACTTACAATTCTAATAGTTAACTCAAAAACGGATGGACTAAAATTATTTTCTAAATTTCTTGGAAGAATTTCGTACTTGGTTTTGATAATTTTAGTATTATTCTCAATAGGTTTAAGTATTTATAAGATAAAGTCAGGATATAAAACTAAAAGGGAAATTATGATTGAGAACTACAATAAAATAATAACAAATGATTTTGGAAAAGTTGAAACATTAAATGATAGTTTAATGATTAGTGATACTTTAAAAGAATAAAAGTGGCAATGACTATTTTTTTTCAAATATTGATAGCAATTAGTATCTTGACAATTTTTGTATCTATCGGGATAAAATCATACTTTCATTTCCAATTTTTAAGAATTAAAGATAGAAAAAGTGGAAAGATAGCTGATTATGTTAATGTAGGTTTTTCTATGAAACAAGGTGTAAATTATGTTGAAATAGTTCTTCCAATACCATTAATGGAAAAAGCAGAATCAAAGAAACTTGAAATATTAAGAAAGAAAGTTAATTCTTCTTTGATTGTTATGCTTATGTCCGTTTTGATAATTTTTGTTTCCATAATTGTGTTATCATTTTGATAATGAATTGTGAAAGAATGATAAAAACGCTTGCTAACCCAACATCACCAGATAATGCGGGGTTTTTGGCGGTTTGACAAAGTTTTGCTATCTTCGTTTTCGTTCAACGGTCTGACAATGTAGAGTAATGGAAACCCGCACTACTGGTATGTTTAAATCGTTAGCGTCCATTGTTCCAGCACTTTGTAAAGCAAGTGGAAAATTATAAAATTCAAAAGAATTGTATTATTTTTATCTTTTGAAAAATTGAAATAATGAGTAAAAAAAGATTGAATGTAAACGATATTGAAATTGTTCTATTCAAACAGAATGAAGAAGAATTTATATCTTTGACTGATATGGCGAAATTTCGGGATTCCGAAAGAACAAATTATATTATTCAGAATTGGATGAGAACTCGAAGTACAATTGAATTTGTAGGACTTTGGGAGCAATTACATAACCAAAATTTTAAAAGCATCGAATTCGATGCCTTTAGAAATGAATCAGGTTCCAACAGTTTTACTCTTACTCCGAAAAAATGGATTGAGACAACAAATTCCATTGGAATAATTTCAAAATCTGGTAGATACGGTGGGACTTTTGCTCATAAAGATATCGCATTTGAATTTGCATCATGGATTAGCCCAACATTTAAACTTTACCTTATAACGGAATATCAGAGATTAAAAGAAGTTGAAACTAACCAATATAATCTCGAATGGAATGTAAAAAGAATATTGAGTAAAACAAATTATCATATTCATACTGATGCTGTCAAAAATTTCATTCTTCCTGACAAAAACTACGAAAAGGATAAAGAGTGGATAATTTATGCAGAAGAAGCAGATTTGTTAAATGTTGCTCTTTTCAACTGCACGGCAAAAGATTGGAGAGATGTAAATCCTGATTTGGCTGAGAAATCAATGAATATTAGAGATATTGCAAGTATTAATGAACTTGCTATTTTATCTAACCTTGAGACAATTAATGCCCAAATGATTAAGGAAAAAATTAGCAAGAATATTAGGTATCATAAATTAAAGGAAATTGCAAAATATCAATTATCAGTTTTGAATGAAAAAGACTTTATGAAAGCACTGAAAAAATTGAATGACAATGTTTATATTGAACAAAAAGGCAAATTGAAAGAATAAACAACGAAACGCTAACATCACATCACCAGTAATGCGGGGGTTTTGGCGGTCTGACAAAGTTTTGTTATCTTCGTTTTCATTCAACGGTCTGACAAAGTAGAGCAATGGAAACCCGCACTACATGGTATGTGAAGACCGTTAGCACACATTTTTGAAAAACACGCAGATAATTAAGTAAATAATGACAAAGAAACAATCACGCAATTTAGGTTTTCACGATGTGAAAAATAAACGAGAATTTTGGAAAACATTCTCAGATGAAATCAATGGAGAATTTAAAATAATCACAACTGTTTCGAGAGACCTAAATAAACTGCGTTGGAAGTTGATTATAAAGGAGTCGAAATTACTTTCACAGAAACTGATACAAAACCTTTATTCATTGAATGTTCTCTAAAAAATATCAGAAAGGACTTTTGGTTTGAAATTATGAAAAGTGACAGCGTTGAAAAGATTTTGTCATATTTTTCATCAAAGACCTTAAAATCTGGTATTGATAATTTTGACAATCAGTATTTAATCAAAACCAATGACAGAAATTCAACAAAAGGAATAGTAAATAATACTGAAATAGCCAATCTGGTAATTTCTGAAAACGTATTTTTTATTAATGGAAAACCTATTTCACGGGATGACTATTTATTAATTGTAAATGTTAATAGAAACACGAACAGTTATAAAAAATTGAAAGCTGTATATAACTTGATAGTGATGCTAATTGATGAATTTATTAAATAAAAACGTGTGCTAACCCAACATCACCAGAAATGCGGGCGTTTTGGCGGTTTGACAAAGTTTTGCTATCTTCGTTTTCGTTCAACGGTCTGACAAAGTAGAGCAGTGGAAACCCGCACTACTGGTATG
>JAEINU010000025.1 GCA_016342685.1 Bacteroidales bacterium
TTGACATAAAGGCTGATGAAATAGGATTGGGTAACTCGCTGAGTCCCAATTATAATTTTTAACGTTAGTCAGAATTATTGCGCCAGAGTTAGAAAAATATTAATTATAGATTATGGGAAAAAAATTGACTGTTTATATGATTGATGGAACTGAGTATGGACCACGTCTCAGTGAAATTGGTAATTGGGTGGGAAAAGCAATTTATAGCCCGAGATCTGCACTTAATAAAATTTTAACTCGCTCAGAATTTGATAATCCTGGAATATATTGTCTAAAGGGAGATCCAACAGATGAAGCATTTGCAGAAAAGATTTATATTGGAGAAGCTGAAAACATTAAAACAAGAATCAAACAACATTTAAGCGATCCAAATAAAGATTTTAAGGAGTTAATTTTCTTCATCAGTAAAGATGAGTTATTAACTAAAACTCAGATTAAATATTTGGAATCAAGATTAATTCAATTAGCAGTTGAAGCTAAGACTGCTGAAATTGAAAATGGTAATTCTCCAAATTTGCCAACGCTTCATGAAGCTGATATTTCTGATATGGAATACTTTCTTGAACAGATAAAACTTATGCTTCCAGTAATGGGTTTTAGATTTTTAATTTCTTCAACTGTTAAGCCTAAATCAATAGATAGTAAAGAAACAGAGCAGGCCAATGTAGAATTCTTTGAAATTAAAACTAAGAGTTTTATAGCAAAAATGTATGAATCTGATCAAGGTTATATTGTCGTTAAAGGCAGTGAAGCAAAAAAGAGTTTATCAAAATCTACAACTGAAACTTATAGAAACCTGAGAAGAAAATTATTAGAAACAAGCATATTGATAGACAAAGGTGATAAACTTGAGTTTGCTGAAGATGCAATTTTTAGTAGCCCAAGTGCTGCATCTAATATGGTTCTTGGACGGAATTCAAATGGTTTTACGGAATGGATTAATGAAAAAGGAAAGACTTTTAAAGAAATACAAGAAATAGTAATTACTTAAAAATATTTTCAAGTTGAGAACTATATTTAAAATTTTGCTTCTAATATTGATAGGTGTAGGACTAATTTTTTTAATGAAGTATTTAGAATTTATTGGAAAATTGAATAATTTCTATTTAATAGCTATTGTGATATTCGGTGTAATAATTACAGGTATAATTGGTAAAAATAAGAAATAACAACCGCTAACACGGCTTCAGAAAAAATGCGGGTGTTTTTGCGGTCTGACAAAGTTTTGTTACCTTCGTTTTGGTTTAACGGTCTGATAAAGTGGAGTAGTGGAAACCCGCACTCTTTCTAAGCCGGAACCGTTAGCGGTAAGCTTTTAAAAACGCAACAGATGAGAAAGATTGTTATAGTTTTATTATTTCTTTTGACAAGTATGTTTTCTTTCTGTCAATTGAAAACTCTTCAAGTATATTCGGTTGCAGAATTAATCGAAATTGGTTCAAAACAAGGGATCTCAAAACTTGAATCTTATGTTTCACCAATAAGTATTTTGTATGTTGACTCGACAAAGTCAAAGGATATAATTGAAATGGAATTTAAAGCTGGTTTTGTTGAAAAACACTCTCAGTCATCTGAGCATTTTTATTATAAAACTCCATTTTATACTGAATATTTAGCTGAAAATTTTAATGACAATCATGCTGGCAGGAAACTTTTTGAATATTATAGGAACTTACCAAAGTTTGTAAAATCAGATACTATATATGCGATGTATGGTGGAGATTTTGATAAGTGCCTTGCCATATTGATAAATCAGAATATTAAAAATCTTAACAATATTTTGAAGCAAGACTTTTATCAATGGAAGAAATTATCTGATAAAACTTCATCTAAACAGTATCCAACAATAGAAGAATTAAGGAATAGAAGTTTTGAAGAGTCAATGAAGTTTAATGAATCTGATTTACATCTTGATTGTAGTTTTTTATCATTTCAACTTGCATATGCTTTAAACTTATTGGATGAACCTATGTTTGATGATAAATTAGTTGAAGAATTGAAAGCAAAGCAAACATGGACATTTATTGATAGATATATGTTTCCTAAAGTTCCTTTGCGTTATTATAATAGGGGTTTTTACAGGTTGGAAATTCCATTGAAAAGAACTTATAAGAACATTAATGAATTAGTTTCAAGTTCAAGTTTTGAAACATTTTTCATTGAAAATGTAGAAGATTGTTGTGACCCAGAAATTACATTAATTATCCATGATAATAAACTGACTGGATTTGTAGCAATCTCAAGAAATAATGGAAGTGACGATTATAGAATCAAATTAAATAATAAAACACTTATTGTTGAGACAATGTCATCTATAATTGAATAAAGCCAACCGCTAACACAACATCACCAGAAATGCGGGGTTTTGGCGGTCTGACAAAGTTTTGCTATCTTCGTTTTCGTTCAACGGTCTGACAAAGTAGAGTAATGGAAACCCGCACTACTGGTATGTTTAAATCGTTAAAAGTAATAGCGCAAAAAAACTTATTTTGCCCACCGCACATTAATAATTTTTAAAACCTTTCATCACGGTCTGATAAATTTTTTCGATTTGATACTTGGCTTTTGTGTGGATAATTTTGTGCATTCTGATAATTCTTTCAGTTTGATTGTTTAGCAGCAGTTTGAAAAAGTTTTTCGGTTTGATAATGTATTCTCAATTTGATAAAGAAAGGTTTTTTTCCAGTTCGACTGTTCTTTTTCTTTTTGATAATGTTTTAAGTTTTGATAATTCATGCCTTTAGACAAGTTATTTATTTAAGAAAAATAAGAGCTTTTTGATAATTACAGTTTTAGGTTTTAAAAATTATTTCCCGCCCACAAACTTGATACAGTTGTATTTCATAGTAAGCTTTTAAAAATAAAGTCTAATTCAGTTTGGTTCAATTTATATTGATAATTTAATACGTTCTGATAATGTTTTGTTTTAATGATTGAGAATCTGAATAAGGAATCGTCTGTATTTTATATCGTTTAATCTCAACTGTCTCAACGGTTTGATAATTTGTTTATTTAGGGCGCTACAACTTCTAACACGGCTTCAGAAAAAATGCGGGTGTTTTTGCGGTCTGACAAAGTTTTGTTACCTTCGTTTTGGTTCAACGGTTTGACAAAGTGGAGTAGTGGAAACCCGCACTCTTCCTAAGCCGGGACCGTTAGGCATAATAATTTTAAATTTCGCAACATGGAAAAATTACTACAGTTATTAATTTTATTTAGCATTATTCATTTAAATCTTAATTTAAAAGCTCAAGAGTATATTGATACTCAAGAATTGCAAAAAAATGTTAATGCAGAGATAAATGGTAAACCAGCAAAAGACTTCTTTAATAGAAATGTCATGTTTCCTTTAGATAAAAATATGAATCCTAAGGAAGGTAAGGTGGTACTAAGTTTTATAATTGATAAAACTGGACAACTTGATAGTATTTCGATAATTAAATACCCAAATGATTTTGCCGTTAATGAGGTTTTAAAAGGTTTTGTGAAAAGTAAAGAATTATGGACTTCCGCTAAATCCGATAATGTATCAGTTAAGAGAAAATATTTGGCAATATTTAACTTTTATATTGGTTCTGATAGTAATATAGCAAAAGAAAGAGCAACAAAGCTTTCAAATAAGGGTAAGTATGAGAAAGCCTTAGATTTAGCAAACAAAGCTATTGTAAAAGATGAATATGATATTAGTTTATATAAATTAAGAGAGAATATATATAGAAATCTTGGGAAAATAGAACTAGCAGAATTTGATTTAAAGAAAATTAAAGTGTTAGAAAATGAATTGTTGATAGATGTGTCACTAACAATGTTTGGTATTAGAAGAGAGATTTAAAATAACTATGCCTAACCCAACATCACCAGAAATGCGGGGGTTTTGGCGGTCTGACAAAGTTTTGTTATCTTCGTTTTCGTTCAACGGTCTGACAAAGTGGAGCAGTGGAAACCCGCACTACTGGTATGTTTAAATCGTTATAAACAATTGCAAGATAGATTTCAATAATTAATAAATATTAAAATAACAAAATGAAAAAGATGAATAAGTACTCATTAGTAATAATTGTAATTCTTTTTACTTCAAAATTTGGTTTAGGTCAATTTACTGAACCAATTATAATTAATTCGAATAATTATGGACCAAAACTTATATTAAACGATCCAAATACTGCAAATAAAGTTCCAATGGAATTTAGATCAAATGATGTAATTAAGTGGGAATTTGGCTTACGTCCAATTTCTAATGGTAATGATTTAGCATTGTGGAGATTTGATGGTTCTTATTCACCAATAATATGGTTTAAATATAGTAATGGAAACGTAGGAATTGGAACTTCATCTCCTAATAAAATTTTAGACGTAGTAAAGAATGGGGGAACATTAAGGTTGAAAAATTCAAATTCAAATTTAATAGCTCCAACTTTTCAAATTGCAAACGCAGCTGGGAATCAATATTTATGGATGAATTATAATAATGGTGATGGTAATGCGCATATTGGTATAAATACAGTTAATAGTGGAAATGTTGAAATTTTGTCATTACTTCATAATGGAAGTGCAGGAATTGGAACAACAGAGACTGGAACACATAAACTGGCAGTTGAAGGTACAATTGGAGCAAGAGAGATAATTGTTGAAGCAGGTGTTTGGTCAGACTATGTATTTAATAAAGATTATGAGCTAAAGAACTTAGAAGAAGTTGAAAATTTCATTGAAGAAAATAACCATTTACCGGATATACCTTCTGAGAAGGAAGTATTAGAAAATGGAATTGAGCTTGGTAAAATGGATGCAAAGCTTTTACAAAAGGTTGAAGAATTGACACTTTATATGATTGAAATGAATAAAAGGATGAATTCCTTAGAAATTGAGAATTCAGAATTAAAAAAGAAAATTGAACTATTGGAAACTACAGAATAAGCAACAGTTTATAACCTAACATCACCAGATAATGCGGGGGTTTTGGCGGTCTGACAAAGTTTTGCTATCTTCGTTTTCGATCAACGGTCTGACAAAGTAGAGCAATGGAAACCCGCACTACTGGTATGTTTAAATCGTTAGGCATAATTATTCGGGAGCAACCAATTGAAAATTTTATTATGGAAGAAACGAAATTCTCAAGGAGTCAGGTAAAAAAGGCAGGAGAACTGTTGAAAAGAATGTCAGAATTATCTTTAGATGAGCTTTTCTTTTCAACGGATGCTTTAACATATTGGAGAACACTTCATAGTAATTTGATAACAGATTTTCATAATGACATCAAAAAAGTTGTTGAAGAGTTTAATTCTGGAGTATTAATGGTACAGAGAATAAAACGTTCTCAATCAATAATTGCAAAACTTGGTAGGGAGTCTAATATGAAATTGAATACCATGCAGGATATTGCAGGAATGAGAATTGTTGTGGATGATATTTCAGAAATATATAATTTAGCAAAGAGACTAAAGGATTCTGGCTTCAAGCATAAATTTATTAATGAAAAAGATTACATCGAAAATCCAAAAGATAGTGGATATAGGGGAATTCATTTAATCTATAAATATACAAGTGAAGATAAACCTGAGCTAAATAATCTATATGTTGAAGTTCAATTGAGAACAAGATTACAACACACGTGGGCAACTGCAGTTGAGACAATGAGCACATTTTTAGGAACTCATTTGAAATTTAATGAAGGACAACAAAAATGGTTGAAATATTTTGCTCTTACAAGTTCTGCATTTTCATTTTTTGAGAGTACACCAGCAATTCCAAAGTATAATAACTTATCTGAGCTTGAAACATTAAAATTAGCACTTTATGAATATAATTATTATCATATAAGTGAATCTTTAAGTGCATATTCTGTAGCGGTTAATATTATTTGTACGCGGATAGACCCAAAAAAGAAATTTCACATTGTGACACTTGATATTGAACAAAAGAAAGTCTCCATCCAAAGTTTTAGTGAAGAGCAGATAGGAGAAGCAAACATGAAATATACCGAGCTTGAAAAAAACTCAAATGAAAAAACTAATACACAATCAGTTTTTGTATCGACAGACAATATCCAAGAATTAAAAGATGGTTTTCCTAACTACTTTTTAGATATTGAAGGGTTCTTGACTCAAATGATAGAAATTCGTGAAAGATTAAATGAACTTAAACACAACGAAAATAACAATAATAATTGACCCCTAAGAATTGTAAGAAATGAAACAAAGAATTGAATTTAAAGAAGAAAGTCCAAATTTAATATCTATAGAAACACCGCAATCGTCTCGTGCTTCAAGGATTGTATTACTGGTATTTATGATTATATTTTTTGTAATACCTATTGCAGCAACTATAGTATCTGCAATATATTCAACATTTCATCCTGCTATAATAATTACATATATAATTTTTGGACTCTCTGGACGTTTCTTTTTGAAACTATTCTTGTGGAATAAATATGGAAAAGAATACTTGTCAATGGAAACAGATAAAATAGTTTATGAAGCAGATTATAGGTATTTCAGGGGAAATCGAAGAGAAGTTAAAGTTGATGGTATGAATATAGGAATCCAAGAAGTATATGACCCAAATGAAAACATTGGAGTTTTGACAATAACTGATAAGTATACTGAAATTAGAACTGCCGCTAAGCTTTTAGTAAGTGATTTAGAAATTCTTAAAGAAAAAATTGAAAATAACTATGCCTAACCCAACATCACCAGAAATGCGGGGGTTTTGGCGGTTTGACAAAGTTTTGCTATCTTCGTTTTCGTTCAACGGTCTGACAAAGTAGAGCAGTGGAAACCCGCACTACTGGTATGTTTAAATCGTTATAAATAAGCCGCTAAAAATTCTGTAAATCAAATTATTCTGTTTTTTTGTAAGTATAAAATTTAAGAGTCTTTTTTTGCGTTCTGACAGCTTTTGTAATTTAGAAAGGTAATTTGCTTTCTGACAATGAAAGTGTAATTTATTCGTGCTATTTGATACTAAATTTAACAAGATTGGTTTGGTAAGTGTGATAGAAAATTGTTTTAGTTTTTCCAACGCGCTTTTGTGCTTCGCACAAATTGAGATTTCAATGACTCGTCCTAAAATAGGTTTACACAAAAAAGGATGAAAATGAATAAAAAACGTAAATCTATTTCAGGATTAAG
>JAEINU010000002.1 GCA_016342685.1 Bacteroidales bacterium
TAAGATATTGATATGTAGCCATAATACAACAAATTTATGATTTCTAAATCTGTTGCACTAGTTATTTGAATCCAGGGGGCTTTCAAAAAGCAAAGTATTAACTTTTTGGCAACCCTCTTTCCTGTTTTACTTCTGAATCCTTTATTCTAATATTAATTTTCGTTTTTTACTTCCCTGTGGAGTTTCTATTTTTACAAAATATATACCAGAACTATAATTACTCATATCGATAGTATTTATCGTATTCTTGAGATCTTCAGTATATATGATCCTTCCACTTAAATCAATTATCGATATTTTAACATCTAAATCAGCATGACTTCCAATATCAATACTCACATAATCTTTTGCTGGATTTGGGAATATTTTAAAATCAATAAAATCCGTATTTTCAAAGCCTGTTGCTTGAGTAACATTTAAACTTTGCATAACCGGTGTTGCAGCATTTACAGTGTCATTTCCAACTTGTGAAGCTGTAATATCTGCAATACCCACACCAACAACATGAATCATATTACTTACAATAGTTGCTACTTGCTCGTTACTACTCATATAGGTAATATCCAAATCAAGATTACTTGTTGCCCCTGGATCGAAATCAGCATCTGCTGTTGTTTTATCTGACAATGCAGCAAACGTTATTACCTGATCGTATTTATTCGTAGTAAAAGTCATATCATATCCATTACTTGTTCCACTAACATTTAAACCAACCACTCTATAATGATAAGTTGTGCTTGGTATTAAACCTGTTAAATCAACACTTACATCTATATCGGACGTTCCTGTAACAGGACTTTGATCTGCAGTTAAAGTTGTGCCGTAATCTATAGTTAGTCCATATTCGAATGTTACTGTTGTGCTATAATTATTTGCATTTACGGTACCATTCAAAATAGCACCAGTAGGTTCTATATCAGATGCTACGTTGGTTGTAGCAATAGGATCTTGAGACAATGTAGTAAATGTTACATCTGAACCATTGGTAGTAGCTTCTGAATTAACTCCTACAACACGAAAATGATATGTGGCATTAGGGATTAAGTCAGTAATACTTACACTTACATCTTTACTAGTTGTTCCAGTAACAGGACTTTGATCTGCAGTTACAGTACTTCCATAAGTTTCAGTCAAGCCATATTCAAAAGTAACAGTTGTACTTAAATCATTTGCATTTACTGTACCATTTAAAGTAGCTCCCGATGATTCAATATCGGATGCAGCATTGGTAGTAACAATTGGATCTTGCGATAATGTTGTGAAAGTTAAATCTGATCCATTGCTTGTTCCTCCAGCATTTACTCCAACCACTCGATAATGATAAGTTGTGCTTGGTGTTAAACCTGTTAAATCAACACTTACACCTGTATCGGACATTCCTGTAATAGGACTTTGATCAGCTGTTAAAATTGTTCCATAAGCTTCTGTTAAACCATATTCAAATGTTACATCTGTACTAGCATTATTGGCATTTACGGTACCATTTAAAGTAGTTGTTTTTGCTGTTAAACTACTGGCAGCATTTGTTGTTACGGTAGCTACTTCCAACGCAGTAGTACACGACATGTCTGCACCATATATTGTTCCTGCTTCATTTGTAGCATATGCTCTAACATAATAGGTCGTATTAGGTACCAGTGATGTTATATCAGATGTAAATGCTCCAGTAGCACTGGCAGCTCCTTTATCTGTGACAAAATTTGCCAGCGTTGGAGAGCCTGAGGTATTCAAACAAATACCATAAGCAGTAGGATTAGGTATTCCTAAATCTGTAATCGTTCCATTCGCGGTGAATGTAGTTGAAGTTATATTTGTAATAGCCTCGGTTGTTACGCCAGCCAATTTCAACGTGGTAAAGCTTACTTCAGAACCATATACAGTACCTGCGGCATTTATTGCATATGCCCTAACATAATACATAGTACCAGCACTTAAACTTGTTAAATCAGAAGTAAATGCTCCTGTACCAGATACAGCGCCATCTTCTGTTTTACTGTCTGTAAGCATTGGTGTTCCGCCCGTATTCCAGCATACTCCATGTTGTATTGGATTTGGAATACCCAGATCGGTAATATTTCCATTAGCTGTTGCTGTGGTGGTTGCTATGCTAGTAACAGCCTGAGTTGTTACTGTAGGTACTTTGAATGAAGTAAAGCTAACTTCTGAACCATATACAGTACCTGCCAAATTCGTTGCATATGCCCTAACATAATACATCGTACCAGGACTTAAACCAGTTATATCAGAAGTAAATGCTTCGATAACAGAAACTGCTCCTTCTGCTGTTTTACTATCACTGGTCGTAGGACTATTAGATGTACTCCAGCATACTCCATGCTCTGTAGGATTTGGAACACCCAGATCGGTAACATTTCCATTAGCTGTAGCAGTAGTTTGAGTAATGTTAGTTACCGCTTGTGTTGTAACTGTTGCAGCCTCTGGTTCTGTTGTAAATGAAACTTCAGTACCATAAGTAGTTCCTGCTTCATTTGTAGCATATGCTCTGACATAATAGGTCGTATTAGAGGTCATTAATGTTATATCAGATGTAAATGATCCTGTAGCACTGGCGGCACCTTTATCTGTGAAATAATTTGCCAGCGAAGGAGCTCCTGAGGTATTCATACAAACCCCATAAGCTGTAGGATTAGGTATTCCTAAATCAGTAATCGTTCCATTCGCGGTTAATGTAGTTGAAGTTATATTTGTAACAGCCTGGGTTGTTACGCCTGCTAATTTTAAAGTAGTAAAACTTACTTCAGAACCATATACAGTACCTACCGAATTCGTTGCATATGCCCTAACATAATACATCGTACCAGGACTTAAACCAGTTATATTACCCGTAAACGCTCCGATAGCAGAAACAGCTCCATCTTCTGTCTTACTGTCACTGGTCGTAGGGTTAGTAGATGTACTCCAGCATACTCCATGTTGTGTTGGATTTGGAACACCCAAATCGGTGACATTTCCATTAGCGGTTGCTGTGCTGGTTGCTATGCTAGTAACAGCTTGAGTTGTTACTGTAGGCACTTCCAATGCAGTAAAGCTAACTTCAGAACCATATATAGTACCTACCGAATTCGTTGCGTATGCCCTAACATAATACATCGTACCAGGACTTAAACCAATTATATCAGAAGTAAACGCTCCGATTGCAGAAACGGCTCCTTCTTCTGTTTTACTGTTACTGGTTGTAGGGCTAGTAGATGTGCTCCAGCATACCCCATGTTGTGTTGGATTTGGAACACCCAGATCAGTAACATTTCCATTACCCGTCGCCGTAGTGGTTGTTATGCTAGTAATAGCCTGGGTTGTTACTGTAGGTGCTTCCAATGCAGTAAAGTTTACTTCAGAACCATATACAGTACCTGCCGCATTTGTTACATATGCCCTAACATAATACATCGTACCTGCACTTAGACTTGTTATATTCGAAGTAAATGCTCCTGTAGCAGAAACTGCACCTTCTTCTGTTTTACTGTCAGCAATGGTTGGAGTTCCTCCAGTATTCCAACAAACACCATGTTGTGTTGGATTTGGATCACCTAAATCTGTTATATTTCCATTTCCTGTAGCAGTAGTTTGAGTAATGCTTGTTACAGCTTGTGTTGTAATTGTTGCAGCTAAAGGCAGAGTTGTAAAATTAGCATCTAAGCCATTTGTTGTACCTTCACTATTAACACCAACAACACGATAATGATATGTTGTATTCGGACTTAATCCGCTTATAGATTTACTTACAAGTATATCTGAAGTTCCCGTTACAGGGCTTTGATCTGCTGGTACCGTTGTTCCATAACCTGTAGTTAATCCATACTCGAAAGTTACTGCTGTACTTGCACTATTGGCATTAACCGTACCATTTAGGCTTGCTCCCGTAGTTGAAACAGCACTTGCAGCATCTGTTGTTGCTGTTGGAACAGCGAGTGAAGACTCTACAGTATAGCTTTGTCCTGAATGAGTATAGAAATCTGGATCTCCCTCACCATCAACTAAATCATCAGTATAGGTCCAATTCGAAGGATTAACTACCCTACTTCGCCAGGTATCAGCATCGGCAGATGTTGTTGTCCCACTATACCATCCATTGTCATAATCTACTGCTTCAGTATGCGGAATAACAATTGCATTTGTACCATCAGTGAGTCCGGCGGGTAAATCACTATTTCCATCATCCAAACCAGAAGCATCACCACTACCATCAGTTGTCCAATCATGAATAAATCCATCATCGGTTCTATTCACATACGATAAAGCCCAAATAAAAGTTGGAGATTCAAAGGTACCCTGAAATACAATTACCTGATCACCATAAGAAATACCCAATGAAGGAATATAAGGGAAATTACATTTGCCAGGATATGATGAAAAGTTACCGTTTGAATTTGTTTTATCCTGACTAACAACCACTCCTGCTGACAATCCTCCACCAGGCACTGTATATGTACATACACCGTAAACACCTAGAACGTCTTCTGGTCCAGTTCCTCCATCATTTGTTGTTTTGAATGCTCCTGTGCTTATCCGCCAACCAACATCGGTAAAATGTACTGTTGTACCAGCATCTAAATCAACTAAAGACATAAATGAGAAGCCATCATCACCATCGCCATTTGTATTTAAAACAACAAGTTCACCGGGACTTAGGCTTGTTTGCCCCCATAGTGCTATTGGCAAACAAAAAATAAAAAAAAGTATAAATTTTTTCATAATATAAGTTTTAATATGTTTAAATTTTATGAGAATAAGCTATAAGTATTAACACCTTGCTGAATTAAGTAATCTGTATTAAAAAAACCTTCTGAGGTATAAAATATAGTTGGCACAATAAACTCAGCATCTGCACATTGAATTAAAATTTGATTATTATCAACCACAATACGCCCTGACTTAACTCCCAGATTATCTTTGTATTCAGTAAGTTTTGCTTCTACTATACGTATTTCGTTATTATTCAAAAAAGTAAACGCTCCTTTATTCCATGGATTACAGGCTTTAACTAAGGCTATTACTTGTTTTGCACTTTTTTCTTTCCAATTTATTTTAACATCAGCATAAACTGGTTTTCCCCAATACGTTCCATTTCCTTGATCTAGCAAATTGAAGTTATTTGAATAAACTAACTTTATTACGCTAGGGATTATAGCTGCACCTAATGCTGCCAGATCATTCCAGTGTTTACCATGACTAGTATCTATAGCTATTGGTATTTTCTTTAGAAGAAGAACAGGCCCGGTATCCAAATCTTTATCCATCTTATGTACGCTTATTCCGCCAAATTTCTCCCCATTCTTTATTTGCCAAAAAATAGGATCAATGCTTCTATATTCTGGCAATAATCCAAAATGAAAATTAAAGAAACCTTTGTGGGGTATCGACATTACGGTCTCAGGAATTCGAAATGGAAAAGTTATTACAAAAACGGCGTCAGAATTATAAGTGTTTACCCATTCATGAATCTCTTTACGAAATGAAGATTTCTCAAAATATTTTAAGGGAATTTTATTTTCCTTTGCAAAATGCTCTATTACGTACACATTATTTCCTTTTATATGTATACCAATAGCAAGCAAATTTGCACATAACATAAGCTCCTTCAATGCTGGTAAGGCTATATCGCTATTACATAAAACACTAATATTTAATCGTTTTTCTATCTGCATAAATAAGTATTGTGCCAACCCAATTGGTTTGTAATTATATTTTTATTTATTTCTTCAATAAGCTCATTAACCGGATATTCTAGCTGCCGAGCTCCCTTTTCACTAATTAAATAATGAGGTAGATATGATGAATTGGTTTCTGGAATAAAATTGATTTTCCCGCGTGGGCCTTTAAAAGTTGAATGTATCATACTATTTAAAAATTCAGCTCTTTCAAACTCATCAGGTTTTGTATTTAGAGCTATTAAATTTGCCACTTCCCAACCTAGCACTGCGAACTCAGTTGCTTTTTTCCCGTAAGTAGCACTGTACATTTTTTTGAATTCGATGTTTTCTTTAATTTTTAAATCAGGATACCAACTAGCAACCCGACTTACCTCGTCTTTTCCATTAGCTATTCCTGGAGAAGTTATTATTCTTTCAGGTTCTATTCCTAGCTTTAAAAGCTTTTCAATTATATCGTTTCGCTCACGACCAAAATATGCTAGATAGAAAAATTTAGGATCAATTTCGGCAATCATGTTTTCAACTTTATTCCACTCAGCTTCAAAATTATCCTTATGTGTAATTGATACGAACTTAGGTTGCTTTTGTCCCTCCGATGCTCCTTGCACACACGCATATGCTGATGGGTATCCACTATCGAAAAAGGAACATAATATGGCGTAATCATCTACATTTTCTTGAATAAAATTCCTTCCTGCTAACCAGTTTGACTCCCAAATCTGATAGGTATGATAAAAAATAAATGGGGAACCCGCTATCTTGGGGAAAGGTAATCTTGCTCCCATTCCAGTAATTATGCAAGGAATCTGTGTAGAATAAATAAGATTCTTTATATCTGGAACAATGAAAGACTCATTAAAAGCGACAATAAGCTCTACTTCTTCATCAACAATTAACTCTCTATATGCGCTTATCAGCTCTTTCGGTTCCCCTTTAGAAACATATCGTTTTAAATATGTGATATGATCAAGATTTTCACTGACCAAGTCAAATCCATTCAAAAACCCTTTAGCCAGGAATGGATAATCAATCGATTGAGGTAAAATTATTCCTATTTTCAACGGTAAAATATTTTTAATTAAAAGAAGCTTATGACTAAATATTCATAAGCTTCTTAAGTATATTCATTTTTTTAATTTCTTGATGGGAATTGTCCATCTAAACATATAATCCAATTTATTGCAGTGAATGGTTGCACATTGTAAACTGGCAGATTTGCACCTGCAGCACCAATTGTAACTGTTCCTTGCGCAGTACCTTGAACAGACAAAGATGCAGCTGCTGGTGCCAAGTTTGCATCAGCTTCACCTGCTTCCATATAACCGGAACCTATATTGGCCAAGATATTTCCACCTGGTGATGTTGCGTCTCCACCCTCGTTGTAACAAGGCAATTCTACGTTTCCTGTTGCAGCTCCATTAACAGTTAAATTTGGAGTTGCAGTATGAGTGTGTGATGGTAATTCATTTTGAGTAAGCACAACAGACTCATAACCACTCGTATGTCCAAGAGGATAATAAGAAGTACCTGCGGACTGTCCTGCTCCTATTGGTACCCTACCTCCTAAATTTGGTAATTGCATGGTAGAACGCCCGTCACCACCAAAAAAAGTTCCAATTACGGCATAAAGAGCAGTAAATTGACTTATTTGTAATAATTGCCCTTCACAGTATGCCCAGTTTCTCGGTGCAAAATTGCCAGCAAATCCTCTGATTTCACCTATATATCCGTCCATAATAAATTATTTTAAAAGTTAATATTAGTTTCTTGATGGAAATAATCCTGTTACGCAAATAATCCAATTAATTGCAGTAAATGGTTGCATATTTGAAATTGGAAGTCCGCTTCCTGTAGATCCAATATCAATACTCCCTTGCACACTCCCTTGTACACTAAGTGATGCACTTGCAGGTGCCAGATTGGCATCAGCTTCTCCTGCTTCCATATAGCCTGAACCTATGTTAGCCAGGATATTTCCTCCGGGCGATGTTGCGTCTCCTCCCTCGTTGTAACAAGGTAATTCGACATTACCTGTTGCTGTACCTGTTACCGTTAAGTTAGGAGCAGCATTATGTGTATGTGCAGGTAATTGATTTAAGACTAAACTAACAGATTCTAAGCCTCCATGCTGGCCTAAAACATAATTTGAGCCTCCATATGAACTACCTGTACCAATTGGGACCCTACCTTCCAGATTCGGAAGCGCAAAAGTTGTTCTACCGTCACCGCCATAAATCGCCCCTAAAAGGCTAAACAAGGCTGTATGTTGAGAAACAGAGAGTAAAGCGCCATTGCATATCGCCCAGTTTTGAGGTGCATAATTACCTCCGAATCCTCTGATTTCTGCCATTGTTCCTTCCATAATTAAAATTTTTAATTTGATGAATATTAGATATAACTAGCTATACGACTATTTTAATACAGATAAACTTAAACAATTATATAAATAATCAATGCTTATTTTGTTTATTATTAACTAATAAAAATACACCATTAATAATCAATTGTCAAATATTAAATATACAAATCTAATTTATTATAAGAACAATAGGAGTATTGAGATAAAAATTCAATTTTAACATCACACCCAAAAATAGTTAAACAGTGTCGTTTATTTATTTAAGTATTTTGTTGACTTTTTTTATATATTTACACAACATAAATCAAAATATTTAATGCAGTATTTTATATTTTTTAACAATAAAGGATTATAGTCATTTTTGAATAAAAATTAATTAATACAATATAAATGAACAACACGAATTACCTCAATATACTTAAAGAATCATCACAAAAATTAATTAACTGTAAAAATGATTTCTTTCTTATGAAACAAGCAGTTGATAACTTATACGAAATTTTCAAGTCTATCACCGATATCGATATCAACAATTTAAATGAGGGAGATATTTTACTCCCTACGGGCAAAGCTATCTCACCCTCAGCAGCTGCACATTGCCTTCTGGAAATGAAAAGAACGGCTATTTTCCTTAGAGGAATAAAAAAGGCAATTGATCAAAAATTAGAAAATCTTGATAGGGCTATAAATATTTTATATGCTGGATGTGGCCCATATGGAACTTTAATAACTCCTTTACTTACATTATATAGTTCAGATGAAATTAAAATAACGTTTCTGGATATAAATCAGATTTCGCTAAATGCAGTCGAGAAATTGGTAACCAACTTAGGCTATGAAAATTTTATTGAGGACTATGTTTTAGAAGATGCCTCGAATTACAAGATTAATAAAGATTATGATATTGTTATCTCTGAAACAATGCAAGCTTGCTTGCAAAACGAACCTCAAGTTAGCATAATGCAAAATTTAATCCCCCAATTAAATGAACATGCTATATTTATCCCACAACAAATAACTATTGATGCCTATCTAAAGAATCCCGGTAAGTGGAATGATAAAAAGCAACAAAGAACTGGTATCGAATCAAAAATTTTAAAGGCATTATTCTCGGTTAATAAAACGAATCTTGATACAAATCATTTTAAAGAAATTGTACAAATTCCAGAAAACTTGAATGGATTTATCGAATTGATGCTCCATACTACAATAATTATTTTTAAAGATGAGATACTAGGAGTAAATGATTGCAGCCTTAACTCACCCAGAAAATTCTATGAATTTAAGGAGCGATATGCCAATTCAATAGAGTTTTGGTATTCATTATTACCTCAACCTTCAATTGAATGCAGGGTACTTGATTTTGTAGAAAAATAAAACTGATTCTTTCATTAATCTTTAATTTCCCAAGCAATAACAATATTGGTTTTTAGATCAATATTGGAAGGAGTTAAACTAAATATAATAAAAACTTATGATTTTTCTACCTCACGTGATATCGAATTAGTCTACTTTCCATAGAATCTGGAGCTTCCAGCCAAAAATATGAACTTAATACTCGCCCCACTCCATTTGCATAATATGAATTTGTATATCTCGGATCGTGGTTATGATTTTCTCGTTTGTCAATTACAGTTCCTCTAACATTTAAGACCTCAAATTCTCCAGCAGGAACACTTATCATAATTTCCGTATTTTCCATTCTATATGAGCAGGTATAAATCGTATCACCCAATCCACCTAGCTGAGTTTCTTTATATATAGTATCTATAAAATTATCTTCTGAAAATCTTCTTCGTCCATTTTCATCAACAATATAACCAGAAGAATCTCTTAAAAAATCTATAAATTCCTTTTCTGTTCCATCGCTATACATCTTGGTCTTTGTAAAAACATAGAACGTATTGTTATTAATTAATGTATCGCCAACAATAATAATACTGTCAAATTTGGATGTTTCCGTTGATATACCATCCGCATCAATATTAAACTCTTGATAAACCCAATAATTTCCAATATCTAATGGTAAATAGTTAATAGTAGAGTTGATATTAATATTAATATTAATATCATTACCTTTCTGGCAAGATGCAAATACTATGATTGAAACTGCTACAACAAATAAATTTTTCATTTTTAAAGGGTTAAGTGTACAAATTAGTTAGTTAATAAAGTGTAGCAATTTACCATAGGCTTGTTATATTTTCTGATTAACGAATTAAACAAGATATTATTATCTATAATTCAAAAGGAAATATAAATTACAAATCTCCAATATCTTCATTCCATAAATGTGGAGATTTCTCAATAAAATCTGACATCATCTCAATACATTCAGGTAAATTTAAGTCAACAACCTCAACACCATGTTCTTCCATAAATTTTCGTGCTCCTGAAAAAGTTTTCGATTCGCCAACAATAACTTTCGGGATCTTAAACTGCACAATAGTTCCAGCACACATATAACATGGCATTAGAGTTGAATATATTACGGTATCTTTATAACTTCCTATTCTTCCTGCGTTATTTAAACAATCCATTTCGCCATGAAGAATTGGATTATCTTCCTGAACGCGCTTATTGTGCCCACGAGATACAATCTTGTTGTTTTTCACTAAAACAGAACCAATTGGAATACCTCCTTCGGCAAGACTTTTTCTTGCCTCCTGAATCGATTCTTTCATAAAATCATCCATTATATCTTTTTTATAAAATTTTCTTATCAATATTATAAATCATTATTGGTTTAATCTGATGTGCAAATCATTGAATTCAAATCACTTACAATACCTTTCGATATATTTAACAGCTTCGTAACTTCCGTAGCGCTTAGCTTTTGTCCAATCGGAGCAGGCTCCTTTTTGATCGCCCAATTTTAATCTGGCAAATCCCTTTTTCGCATACACTTCTCCGTTGTAAGGTTCTATATCCAAATACATGGAGTAATCAAAAACAGCAAACTTATACGTATTTGTTGCCATGTAAATATCGCCTCGGATTTCGTAGGCTTCTTTACTTTGCTCTATTTCCAAGACTTTGTTTATAGATTTTAATGCCGATAAATTATCGCCTGTTTTGAAATATGCTTTGCTATTTAGTTGTAAAACTTCAACATTTTCTGGTGAGAGTTCTAAAATTGAATTTGATATATTTACGGCTTGCACATAGGCACTATTTAATACTAGTACATTTAATTTGAGTATATAATTTTCAAGAACATAAGGATCCTTTCGGATTAATCTATCTGTATTTTCCAAAGCCACAGAATAATTCTTCATTTTAATATTTACATTCGCTTTTTGCCTATAAAATTCAGTTTTAGATCTTTCCAAACTAATCGCTTTATCAATTGCAAAATTTGACTTTCGATAATCCTTTAGAAAATAACTTATTTTACTTTGTAAAAAATAAGCATCTGCATTAGTTGGGTTTCGTGATATTATTTCATCAATCAGAAACAATGCCTGCGAATAATTATGCGATTGAACTAAATTCTCTACCTGATACAATTGCTTCTCGACATCGGAATACGTGTTTTTATTTAAGATATCAGATTGGAAATCTGCAAAATCTTCCTTTGTTAATAGATCGTACAAGGGTATTTTATACTGCGAACTTAGATTCTCATGCAATGAAAGTTCAAAATTTTCATTATCACCAAGCTCCTTATATATCAGCATCCTACAAACACTTGAATAGGAAGTACTCTGCCGATCTACCTTTTTGCAAAGGAAAATTGCTTCTTGATACTGCTTAAGTTTATAAAGAACTTCGATTTTAGCCATTTGAAACTCCTGCTTTGGATTTTCCTTTATAAGTTGATCTAACAATATTTTTGCTTGATTATAGTCTCCTTTCTCAATTAAAATAAAAGGTTTCAACTCCTTTATATTCAAATTTTGGGCAAATCCGGTAAACGAATAAATCAATAATATAAAAAGTCCTATGTGTTTAAGTTTATTCATAGTTCACATTCCCCTTTCCATTTTCTGAGTAAACATGAATAAAGCCAACAATATTTCTTAATTCTAATCCAGATATTCGAGGTTCCCACACATCACATAAATAATAATATACTCCTGATGAAACCATTTTGTTTGAATTCTGAATTTTCCCATCCCACTCTATTAATGGATTGTCGGTTTGAAAAACCAATTCCCCCAAACGATTAAATATTTTCATATCAATCTTTTTAACATATCCCAATGGATTTGTTGCGGTGTAAAGGTCATTTATTCCATCTCCATTCGGAGAAAAAACATTCGGCAACTCATAATAGGAACAATTATCAACACATTGCAGAAAGGATAAATCGCTTACATTATAAAATGAATCGACAGCTGCAACTGCGTAACAGCCTCCCATACTTCCTTCCGGAAAATGTTCATATATTATTGTTTCGGAATCATTAATTCGATCAATCGAATCAAGTTGCTGCCCTGCCAAATTTGAATAATAAATATTATATGCAATTACATCATTGGCACAACTTAAGTTTGGATTGTTCCAACTAAGAATATTTTTTAAACTATCGCACGATGATTTTACCTTTAAACTTGGAGGACACGGTCGTTGAAAGTCTTCAGGAGTCTGGCAAACTTCATTTGACCAATTTATTGTTGGGCGCTCTGCCCCCATGCTGGTATAAGTTCCAACACTTTTTACTTTATAACAATAACTGGAACCATTCTTTAGTCCAATATCGGTATATTCTCTACTGGTTGAATATGCTATTGAATCATAAAGCATTGTCGCATTATTCAATCGATATATTACATATTCGTTATCGAGCCACGGAGTATTTTTACTTATCGTTATTTTAACTGCATTATCGGATGGTTCTGTTGTAAGAAACATCGAAGATGCTAATGGTGGCGTTCCTATTCGAAAACGATTTCCTGGAGCATCGTTATATAACTCAATCTCGTATGAATACTGGGATGTTTTAGTATCCAAATTAATATCGGAGTACGTAGTATCTTTTAATCCTGAAATAGAATCAACTAATTGAAAATGCATACCAATGGCATCATTCGATCTATTAATGAGATATTTAAAAGGCCCTGTTGCCCCTGCAACCGTATCTATCCTATCTGGAGTTAACCAACGAACAAATATCTCTCCATTAAACTCATCTGAGTTCTCGACACTAACGTTTGTCATTACTGGATAGCCTGGCTCTAGGGCAGCGCAAAATTCATCTGAAGGATAGCTTTGACCTCCATTAATAAACTCAGCAACAATTCGATAACAATACTCAAATCCTTGCACCAAACCTTCTCCATTATCGTTATCTATTAACAAAGTATCGCTTGTTTCACTTACAAATTCGTATCCTGAGCTTTCTGAAAGACCTGTTTCACAACTATCCTGAATTAAATCCAAAGATCCAATCTTGCGATATACCAGATATTTTACGGGGTTACAATCTGGTGCTTTCCAATTTAATCTTATAAACGCATTTCCAGGTTCAGCTATTAATCCGGTTGGTTTTGGTCCAATAACTTTAACATCAAATTTATTTGTTCCGACTAACTTAACATCAGGGTGATTATCTCGTGCAGTTATAACCACTCTAAAAGGTTCTTTACGAATATGATTGCAATTGGTAATCCATGTAAATTTTGTGATATTCTCACCAGCAGTATTCGATATAATTTCTGTTGTTGCTGGACTCGATTCAAACAAAAATGGACCTCCTGTTACAGTAACAGAAATATCATTTAAATCCTCGTCGGTGCTTCGGATTAAAACTGAAACTGTATCACCGGCAAGAACACATATATCGGGAATTGAATCTACAACCGGAGGAATATTTTCTGTCTCAAAAACGTCTATTTGCATATCGCGTGTTATAGCTCCAATTTGAACACCACTTCGCCATTCGTTAATTTTTATTGCTATGTTATATTTCCCTGCTTCAGCTGGTGTATTCCATACTAAATCTCCCGATATAGCATCGGCATATATTTCGGTTGTTGCTGCTGGCAATGAATAACCTTCAATTGGCTCACCATCTTCGCCCGTGCAATCAGTTAATAAATAAGATAAACTATCGCCATCTAAATCGTAAGCACTCGGATTATGAATAAATACTCGATACTGAGCTGCCTGATTAATTGGTGGATTTAATAAAATGGGAGTACTATTATATCCCAATGCAGGATTTACAAATAAAGCTGTTTTAACAGAAAACACTGTATTAACTGAATTTGGAATATTCTCAACACCATAATTTCGATTCGGATCCTGAACCAGAATTTCATAAATACCCGGGCCAGGAAAGGTGTGTTGAGCTACATAACGATTTCTACGATAATAATCGGGTAAATCAACAACTTCAATTCGCGGAACAGTCGTAAATGTGCCATCTCCCCACTCTACTTCCAATTCCTCTCGTTCAACATTACTTAATAAATATGTATACGTTGTAATGGTTACCTCATATGTTAAATCGGAAATTTGTGTGTAGGTTATTTCTCCTGCTCTATTATGAGTTGCAAATATCTCACTGTTACAAAAAACAAGAAGAAAAAAAAGAATTACTATTTTATAAAATTTAGTTAACATCAAATATGTGTTCTTTATGTTTTAGGTTAAATTGAAAGCCATCGTTATAGTCGCCTGCTTTTAAAATAAGGAGGTTTTTTTGATCAAAATATAAATCTAAAAGTAAGGTATTTTTAATTTTTAATGATTCTATTTCATCGGTAATTTTCATTGTGTATGATAACCAAATAGCCTCATCGTTGATTTTATAATCTTTGAAATAATATTTACATTCATTTTCATGAATTATTACTTTCAGATTTTTTCTTATGTAAGAATCTATTTCATCTTGATATTTATGAATAGAATCCTCATTTTCAAATTCAATATTCAGCTCATTTAAATGTACAAACAATAATTGAAAATCATCTTTAAAAATTTTGGTTGATAATTCAAGTTCACTCGTTTCTGGAAAATATTCCACATTGGTTACAGAAACATGAATCGGGTGAAACCAAAGGAATAAAAAGATGATTAATACCGATATCGTTTTAAATTGCACAATCATATGTTAAAATTACTATTTTTTTATTTCTTTTACGGTACAGATAAAAAATCAATATGTCGATATTTAAATTATACCTTGAGCTTGGATTATCTCATATAACTGACTTACAGGGTTATGATCATATTTTATTCCTAATCACATTATGTGCCGTTTATTCATTTAGTCAATGGAGATCGATATTAATATTAATTACAGGATTTACTCTTGGACACTGCACCACTCTTATTTTGGCTACACTCAAGCTTATTAATATTTCTGGTGATATTATTGAATTCTTAATTCCAGTTACCATTTTTATTACCGCAATTGCCAATATAATTTATCGAAGTGAAAATCTTTCAAAGAGATTACAAATTTTTAAATACATAACTGCAATATTCTTCGGCCTAATACATGGTTTAGGCTTCTCAAATTATTTAAAAAGTTTATTAGGATCAGAATCATCAATTATTAAACCACTTTTAGCTTTTAACATAGGTATTGAAATAGGTCAGATATTCGTTGTTGCAATCATTTTAAGCTTTTCTGTTTTAGCTTTGTACCTTTTAAAACTAAAGAAACAAGACTGGAGTTTTATATTGTCTGGTTCGGGTTTAGGAATCTCTTTGATTCTTCTAATAGAACGTTTTCCTTTCTAGACTGATAAAATTGAATTAAATCATTAGAATATACTTGGAAACTTGATAATTAATAAGTATTTTTCTCGTTACTTAACCCATTTTATGTTTATAATGAAAAAGTTGTATTTCTTATTTCAAATAGCGGCTCTTGCCTTACTTAGTTTTACAGCAAATGGTCAGCAAATCGACAATCTTCGTATTCGAACTTTGGAAAACAAAGTAAATCTGATTTACGACATTACGAATGAAAAATCTGGTCAACTATTTAATGTTAAAGTGTTATGCTCAAACAATGGTGGTAAAACATTTGATATGACATTAAAATCAATTAGTGGTGATTATGGAAAAGGAACAGAAGGTGGTAAAGATAAAATCATTATTTGGGACGTTTTAAAAGATACAGAAAAGCTTAAGGGCAATTATGTTTTTAAAATTATAGCTGTTCCTGAACAAATTGAACACGCAACTGATCATGCTGAATCTTTTCATTTTGAATTGGTTGATTCGTACAAAAAAGATCACAATATAATTTGTGCACTAAAAGTAACAAATAATGGTGTAAAAAGAGATCTAAAAATCATTAATCGATTGGCAAAAATTTACGATGATAAAGGCAAAAAAATTGAAGCAAAATCATCAAAGTTGGGCCGAATTTATGGAAAAGATCGTCATTCTACACCTACACTTTCATTCATGCCCAATAGCACAAGCATGGCCTTTGTAAGTTTTCCTATTCCCGAAGGATTTTCTAAACGTATTAAAATGCTAGAATTGGGTGTTGAAGTACTTGAGATTACTTATGGACTAGATTTAAAAACCGGAAATATTCAATTTAAAGATATTTCTCTCGACAATCCGAAAACACCCGCTAAAGCAGAATTAATTTCTCAATCAATCGATCTTAATATTGGAATAGAAAATAGAAGTATTAAGGATTTAGAAGCCCCAAGCATTGCTTATTCAAATCCTGAATTTCAAACGAATAAAATCTTAAAAGTTCATAAAGAAGAATTATTAATTGAAGGAACTGTTGTTGATCAGAATGGAATATTTGAGATAACTGTAAATGGTATGAACGCCCAACTTGACGAGAATGGGAATTTTAAAGCTGATGCGTATCTAGTAGAAGGTAGTAATACTATTTTCTTTCGCGCTGTTGACACCTACCAAAATACAGTTGAAGAACAGTATAAAGTAAATTACATTCCATTAAACAAAAAAGATCAACGACAAACAAATAACAATACTGATCCTTCTATACTTGACAAAAAAGAAACAAAAAATGGAAAATACTATGCATTATTAATTGGTGTAAATTCTTATCCCGATCCTGGAATAATGAATCTTGATCAACCATTTTCCGATGCTACAAAACTTTACAATACGCTTACAAGTAATTATACATTTGAAAAAGAGAATGTAAGCTTATTAAATAGTCCGACGCGTGAAGAGATTATTGCTGAACTAGATAGATTAAATCGATTGATAAAGGAAGATGATAACTTATTGATATTTTATGCTGGTCATGGCTATTGGGATACGCAAGATGAAGTTGGATATTGGATGCCTTCGGATGCAAAAAAATCAAATACTGCAAATTGGATTCGAAATAGCACTGTGCGCGATTATTTACGCACGGTAAAAACAAAACACACATTGTTAATTGCGGATGCATGTTTTAGCGGGGGTATTTTTAAAACACGTAAAGCATTTTCTGATGCTCCAAAATCAATACAAAAGCTGTATGAATATCCAAGTAGAAAAGCAATGACTAGTGGCACTTTAAAGGAAGTTCCCGATAAAAGTGTATTTTTGTTATATCTTAACAAACGATTAACCGAAAACATTCAAGCATTTATATCTGCAGAAGAATTATTTGGCAGTTTTAAAATTGCAGTTTTAAACAACAGTCCAAACGTTCCGCAATATGGCGAAATAAAGGATACAGGTGATGAAGGTGGTGATTTTATTTTTATAAAAAGATAATACAGGAAGTTGTGCAGACAGTTGTAATTAGTAAAAAAACAAGAAAAATAGTTCGTAAATTATTTTCTAAAAGATATAAATCATATTCACAAAATTATTATCGCGATAGAAGTTTCTATATGTATAATAATATTGAGAGTCTTTGTAACTTATTTGTTGTAGATAAAGAAGAAATAGAAACATCTAAACCCATATTATTAAATACAAACCTTAGCTTTGGGAGCAAGCAAAATCAAATTAAAAAACACTTGGGAACTCCGAGCTGTTACATCAAAAAAACGGTTAATTCACTAGAATTTAACATTATGTTTTATAAAATTTATATGGGTGGATTCAAAACAAAACAAGAAGTTCATTTATATAAAAATGAATTATTTTACTTCTCATATGTTTTCTCGTATTTAAATGCCCCAGACAAAGAAATTCTTCAAAAACTACTTTGTAAAAAGTATTTAGGTAATGAATGTGAATTAAACGATAAAGTAATTACGGATAAATACGGAAATAAAATATTCATAACCGAGAATGTTGATTTTACAATAAACTATCTAACAGGCAATAAAAAAATACTTGAAGAGTTTGTCGCAATTAACGAATCGACAAAAAGAATCCGTAAAAATCTGGTTGAAAAAAACCAAGACGAACTACTTTATAAGCTTTAGTTTCTATAAACATCAAAAGAATTTTAACCAGTACCGATTTATCGCCATATAAAATTGTTTTCTAGTTAATTCACGTACCTTTGCTGCAAATAAAGGTATTTGTATAAAAGCAAATATTCGTTCTATTATAATTGCTAATATAAAGTACATCTTTAATATCGGACAATTCTTGACTTAAGAATTTCAATTGGACTTAAGAATGTTTCTAAGATTCTTATTTGCCTTTACCTATTTTCTGAATTATTATTTCTTTTTACCATTATCAGATTGAGTTATAGCCAACCGCTATCTCCTATTTTTTCGTTAAAGAATAATTTCACTTTACTCATACAATCAATGAATGCATATATCAATTATTTGAATGATTTAACAAATAAAAATAATCTTCAGTATGTGGGATTTAGTACTCAAATTAATTGGGTAAAATATTCTAATGCTATAGAATATGAAAGCGAAAAAAGCCTTTTACTAGATAAACTTGATCATAAATTAAATTGGTCGTTTAAAAACACAAAACCATGGATTAATAGATTATCAAAGGGATGTCAATTATGTGGTAAAGGTGAATGGTCTTGCTTATTTATTACAGGAAAATGTAACGCAAATTGTTTTTACTGTCCTACATCTCAGAATAAAGATGGAATCCCATCAACTCAAGGCACAAGCTTTGATAATGTCGAAGACTATATTCAATACTTAGATTACTTTGGTTTTAAAGGAGCGAGCTTAAGTGGTGGTGAACCTTTAATTGTTTTCGACAGAACACTACACTACATAAAAAGCATTAAAAAATTCTTTGGAGATAAGCTTTATTTATGGATGTATACAAATGGGATTTTAGGTTCTGTTGAAAGATATAATCAACTTGCTGCTGCAGGAATAGACGAAATAAGATTTGATATTGGAGCAACAAATTACGATTTGAAATATTTACAATTGGCAAAAGATATTATTCCAAATTTAACAGTTGAAATACCAGCCGTTCCAGAGGAATTCGAGAAATTGAAACAAGTTATACCTGAACTAATAAAAATGGGTGTAAAAAATATGAATCTGCATCAAATGCGATTAACAAATTACAATGCTCCCAAACTTCTAAACAGAGATTATACCTATTTACATGGAGAACATGCAACCGTACTAGAGTCGGAAATTACAGCTCTAAAAATTATTGAATTTGTAGCAGAAAATAATCTGGATATTGGAATTAATTATTGTGCCTTTCATTTTAAAAACAGATTTCAGAAAGCTGGATTTCGTAAAAAAATTGCATCAAAATTTATCGATTCTAATTCTCAGCTTACAGAGAATGGCTTTTTAAGAACAATAAGTCATGATAAATCAAATTATACAATCGATAATGAGCAATTGAAAAATACATCTTCTATTGATCCGCAAAAGAACGCCGAATCGATTGAAATTACATATAAAGGATTACTTCTCGATGATAACGAAGAAAATCAATTGTTCCATAAGAAAATAAATATCGGAAATAAAACTTATTTTTTAAGAAGTGGATTGGTTCAAGAATCACAATCATTGAATCAAACAGATACTCAATATTTCTTAAATCTATTTGATAAAAATGGAGCAAATATCCCTGAGCAGGAAAATCTATTCCTTGCTTGGAAAAATGAATTTATTGAGTGGGACTTAAGGGATTATTTTTAAAATCCTTCTTCTCAAATATCATTTGCTCCTTACTCAAAGAATATCCTAAATCAGAATAGAACTTATGAGCTAAATCGCGTTTAACATTGCATCTAACTCTAATTTTTCTATTATCATTAAAAAGAGTTTCAACATGTTTAACTAGTAATTTACCTATTCCATTTCCACGTTCTTTTTCATCTACTACTAATCCACAAATTTCGGTAAAAGGTTTTGAGGTAAGTCTTATAGCATTAAAACAATGAATATAACCAACGACTTCTTCATCTAAAACTGCGACAAAAGCAAAGTGATCAGGATTGTTTAGTATTTTATCAATTTGATCCTTAACAATATCTGATTGCACATTAGGTCCTAACTGATTTGTAAGGCTTGTAATTAATTCATAATCTTCAGATGTAATAATCCTTATAAGAATATCATTCCTCATATTACTTTACCAAATTAGTCTTTTTTCTATCTCTTTTTTCTTTGAGATCTTTCAGCCTTGATCTTCTATGCAAATAAAATGTATTAATAAATCCAAAAATGATTCCTATTCCAGTTAAAATATAGATTATCGTAAATATTTTGCCAAAATCAGTTTGCGGCGATAAATCTCCATAACCAACTGTAGTTAGCGTTATAACCGAAAAATACAATGAATCTAACCAACGCCAGCCTTCAACAAAATGATATACTATCGTACCATTTGCTAAAACCAGCAATGTTGATATTGAAAGATTTCTGTATGCGCGATCTTTAAAAAAACCTAAAACAACTCTGAACAAATACATATGTTTTACTTAACCAAGTTCCCCATCAAGTTCTCTAAAGTTCCAATCTCAACAAAAGAAACTCCATAACTACGTCCAAAATTACCAGCAGCAACTACAAATAAATCATCTTTAGTAAAAGTGTGATTACTTATTATATTGTTTAGTGCTTCTGATAAAAACTCATGCGATGTTTCTTTAAGTTCCATATAATCAGGAATAACTCCATAACTTAAAGCCATTTCACGCATGGTTCGTTTCGAATAACATTGAGCAAAAATTGGTTTTGCTCCACGATATGCAGCCAAACTTCTCAACGTTCGACCCGACATAGAATCAGCAATAATTGCTTTTGCATTCAGATCAACCGCAGCATGAACCGATGATTTAATTAAAGTAGCAGAAACTTCGTTGTTAATAATATTTATTGGAATATCGTTTATCGGATTTTTCGATTGCTCAACTTCTTTTGATATTGTTGCCATAGTTCGAACCGATTCTACGGGATAAGATCCATTTGCTGTTTCTCCGCTTAACATAACAGCATCGGCATTTCTGTATACTGCACTAGCTACATCGTTTACTTCTGCGCGTGTTGGACGAGGATTGTCAATCATACTATGCAACATTTGAGTTGCAACAATCACAGGTTTACGTTTATCAATACATTTACTTATTAAGTATCGTTGTAAACCAGGAATTTTCTCATAAGGTACTTCAACAGCTAAATCACCACGAGCAACCATCACACCATATACATGATCCAAAATCTCGTCAATATTGTCGACTCCTTGTTGATTTTCTATTTTAGCGATAATCTTAACTTTGCTTTTATGTTCGTCTAATATTTTCTGAATTTCCAATACATCTTCTTTACTTCGAACAAAAGAATGCGCAATAAAATCAAGATCCTGTTCTATTGCTAACTGAATAAATTCTCTATCTCTAACACTTATAGATGGCAAATTAAATTCAACTTTAGGCACATTCACGCTTTTCTTTCCTTTAACAACACCTTTATTTGTTGCTTTACAAAGCAGCGAATCTTCTGTTTTCTTAATTACCTCCAGCTCAACATAACCATCATCAATTAAAATCTTTGTATTGTCAGGTACCTCTTTAACAAAATCGGGATACGAAACATAAATACATTCCTGAGTTGATTCCTGATTTGGATCTCCTTTTACATAAATTTCCTGACCAATTTCAAGTTTAATTACATTATCAGTTTTAACAGTTCTTACTTCAGGGCCTTTAGTGTCAATTAACAAAGCTATCTTCTCGGATACTTGTCGAACATCATTGATCAGTTTTATAGCATTTTCCTGATTCATATGAGCCGTATTCATTCGAACAACATCCATTCCTTCATTATATAATGATTGTATAAACTCTGGACTACTCATCTTATCCGATATTGTAGCAACTATTTTTGTTTTCTTAATCATAATTAAAATTGATTAATTTGCTAATTCTACAGACCTTAATCTTAACAAAGAAAGATCATGTAATCAACACTTTTATCTTTATACTTTTATCTTTTATCCTTTATTACTCTCAGACTTTCAATAGCCAAACGATAACTATCTAATCCAAATCCAGAAATACTTCCCATACAATTTGGACCAATTAAAGATACATGACGAAACTCTTCACGAGCAAACACATTCGAAATATGAACCTCAACAACCGGAGCTATAACAGCGGCAATTGCATCTGCAATAGCAATAGAAGTATGAGTATATCCTCCAGCATTTAAAACAACTCCATCATAATCAAATCCTATTTCCTGAATTTTATTAATGATTTCTCCTTCTACATTTGATTGAAAATATTCGATTTCAACATCTTCGAAATGATCTTTCAGAAGCTTTAAAAAATTATCAAAATCTACTTCACCATAAATTTCTTTTTCACGTTTCCCTAATAGATTTAGGTTCGGACCATTAATAATTTGTATTTTCATCAGTCATTTTTTAACATCGTATATGCAAATTTAAGCATAAACATTAACTTTGAAATATATAATTAATGATTTAACAATTTATTAATGGATTGGGAAAAAACAATTATTCAGTTTAAGAGTTTCCTAAAATTAGAGAAATCTTTATCGCCGAATTCTATTTCAGCCTACGAAACAGATATTCGTAAGCTGGTTACTTTTTTCGAAATGAATAAGCAAACTACATCCCCTATCCATGTTAGCTTTGAAGATTTAAAAAACTTTCTGGAATGGATTAATCAGTTTGGATTAAACGAACGTTCTCAAGCCAGAATCATATCGGGATTAAAAGCCTTTTTTAAATATCTTTTATTGGAAGATTTAATTGAAAAAGATCCATCAGGATTATTAGAATCACCACGATTAGGAAGAAAACTACCAGAAGTACTTTCTATTATAGAAATAGATAAAATAATTTCTGCAATTGATTTGAGTTTACCCGAAGGGCAACGAAATAAAGCTATTATAGAAACATTGTACAGTTGCGGATTACGAGTATCTGAGCTGGTTAATCTTAAAATATCAAACTTATACTTTAATGATGGCTTTGTTCGCGTGACAGGAAAGGGCGATAAAGAACGGTTAGTCCCAATCGGAAGTAAGGCTATGAAAGAAATCCGACTCTATTTTGAAGACAGAAACATGCTTTCTAAAATCGATAAATCAAGTGAAAATATTGTATTCCTGAACAGACGGGGAAAACAGTTATCGCGAATTACTATTTTTGATTTTATTAAAAAACTAGCTATAAAAGCTGAAATCAAAAAAAATATTAGCCCTCACACTTTTCGCCATTCCTTTGCAACCCATTTAATTGAAGGTGGAGCCGATTTAAGAGCCGTTCAAGAAATGCTGGGACACGAATCAATTACTACCACTGAGATTTATACTCATCTCGACCGAGAATATCTACGAGATGCAATTATTAGATTCCATCCTAGATCTTAATTCTAATTAACAATTAAATCTTAGTACATGACAAAAAACAAAGATTAACATGAAAGTTTTATTAAATATTAGTTCCGTATTTTAAAATTACAAATTTCAAAACATAAATAACAAATAAAACCCAATAAATCAATAAATTAAATCCCAAACTTTTTGATTATTGAGTATTGTGAATTGTATTCTATATGGAATTTATTTTTTTATTAAAATCATTACTATTCAGCAGGTTAAAAATTTGTGAATAATTTTTGTCATGTACTAAACAATTAAATATTAAAAATTGAGGCTCAACTTTGAACCTTTATCTTTAAACTTTTATCTTCTAAGCTTAAACTTTTTCTCTTCCAAGATGTTTGCAAAAAGTAGTGTGGATTTAATATTTCAATTTGCTAAATTTTTGATTTACAAATTATAAAACATTATTCAGAAATTATTCAATCTAATCCTGTCTAATTGGCATTTTTTGAATATCTTTGTATCCTGCTAAGATTTTTTGTTAAATGAATCATATTCAATTATTTATAAATTTTAAAGTATAAAAAAATGTCAGATGTGAAACGAGTGTATACCTTCGGAGACGGAAAAGCAGAAGGTAAAGCGGACATGAAGAATTTATTAGGAGGTAAAGGTGCTAACCTTGCCGAGATGAACCTAATTGGAGTACCTGTTCCTGCAGGATTTACTATTACTACTGAAGTATGTACAGAATATAATGCAAAAGGTAAAGATGCTGTAGTTGCACTTATGAAAGATGAGGTTGAAGCAGGTGTTGCTGCAACTGAAAAAGCTATGAATGCTAAATTTGATGCTAAGAATGGTGAATTTCCTTTATTAGTATCAGTTCGTTCTGGTGCTCGCGCTTCTATGCCAGGTATGATGAACACAGTTCTTAACCTAGGTATGAATGATGAAACAGTAAAAATTATTGCTGAAAAATCAGGAAATGCAAAATTTGCTTATGATTCATATCGCCGTTTCATCCACATGTACGGAGACGTAGTTATGGGTGTTGAAGCTGAAGAAGGACATCATAACCCATTCGAGGTTGTTCTTGATAAATTAAAAGAAGAAAAAGGTTATAAAGTTGATACTGAATTAACAGTTGACGATCTTAAAGATCTTGTTGAACTTTACAAAGCAGTTGTTCGTGAGCATGCTGGTGTTGATTTTCCAACAAATCCTTGGGATCAACTTTGGGGTTCTGTTTGTGCTGTATTCGATTCTTGGAATACGGAAAGAGCTATCCTTTACAGAAGAATGGAAAACATTCCTTCTGAATGGGGAACTGCTGTA
Source organism: Bacteroidales bacterium (assembly GCA_016342685.1). Lineage (GTDB taxonomy): Bacteria > Bacteroidota > Bacteroidia > Bacteroidales > UBA12077 > UBA12077. Next base: position 25,026 of record JAEINU010000002.1, read on the forward strand.
AATGTACAAGCAATGGTTTATGGTAACATGGGTGAAAGTTCTGCTACTGGAGTATGTTTTTCTCGTGACGCAGCAACTGGTGAAGATCAGTTCAACGGTGAGTATCTGATCAACGCACAAGGTGAAGATGTTGTTGCTGGTGTTCGTACTCCACTTGAAATAACAACTATTGGTTCTAAGCGATGGGCTGAGCGTAACGGTACAACCGAAGAAGCTCGTACAGCTAATTTCCTTTCTATGGAAGAAGCTATGCCTGAACTTTACAACGAATTAAATACAATACAACAAAAATTAGAAGATCATTATCACGATATGCAAGATATGGAGTTCACTGTTCAAGACAGTAAACTTTGGATGTTGCAAACTCGTAATGGTAAGCGAACTGGTGCTGCTATGGTAAAAATGGCAGTTGACATGTTAGCTGAAGGAATGATTGATGAGAAAACTGCAATCCTTCGCATGGAGCCAAACAAATTGGATGAGTTACTTCACCCAGTATTTGAAGCTTCAGCAATTGAAGCTGCTAAAGAACTTTCTAAAGGTCTTCCTGCTTCTCCAGGTGCTGCTACAGGACAAATTGTGTTCTCGGCAACTGCTGCTGAAGAATGGGCTGCTGAAGGTAAAAAAGTAATTCTTGTACGTCGTGAAACTTCTCCTGAAGATTTAAAAGGGATGTACGCTGCTGAAGGTATTCTTACCGAACGTGGTGGTATGACTTCGCACGCTGCTGTTGTTGCTCGTGGTATGGGTAAATGTTGTATTTCTTCTGCTGCTGGTGTTTTGGTTACAGGAAAATCAATGACTATCAACGGTGTTGAATATAAAGAAGGTGATTTCATCTCATTGAACGGTACTACTGGTAAAGTTTATGACGGTAAAGTTGCTACAATTACTCCTTCTTTAGATGGTGATTTTGGTAAATTGATGGATCTTGCGGAGAAGAGTTCACGTATGTACGTTCGTACTAACGCTGATACTCCAGCTGATGCAAAAACTGCTCGTGAATTTGGCGCTAAAGGAATTGGTCTATGTCGCACAGAGCACATGTTCTTCGAAGGCGATAAGATCTGGAAAATGCGTGAGATGATTCTTGCTGAAAATGTTGAAGGACGTAAAGCTGCTTTAGCAAAATTACTTCCTGTTCAAAGAGAAGATTTCTCAGGAATTCTTGAAGCTATGGACGGATTTGGTGTAACTATTCGTTTACTAGATCCACCATTACACGAATTTACTCCTAACGACGAAGCTTCTCAAAAAGAGATGGCTGAGAAATTAGGAATTGATGTATCTATCGTAAAAGCTAAAGTTGAATCTCTACACGAATTCAACCCAATGTTAGGTCATAGAGGTTGTCGTTTAGGAAATACTTATCCTGAGATAACTGAGATGCAAGCTCGTGCTATCATCGAGGCTGCTTGTGACTTAAAAGCTAAAGGTAAAGATCCTAAGCCAGAAATTATGGTTCCATTAATTGGTACTATGAAAGAATTTAAAATGCAGGAAATTCTCATCAGAGAAACTGCTGCTGCTGTATTCGCTGAGAAAGGTGTAAAAGTTGATTTCTTAGTAGGTACTATGATTGAGATTCCACGTGCTGCTCTTACTGCAGATCAGATAGCTGAGCATGCTGAATTCTTCTCATTCGGAACAAATGACTTAACTCAAATGGGTTTTGGTTATTCTCGTGACGATGCTGGTAAATTCTTACCTATCTATATTGAAAAAGGTATCCTTAAGCACGATCCTTTCCAAGTATTAGATCAAGAAGGTATCGGACAATTGGTTGAAATGGGAACACAAAAAGGTAGAGCTACAAATCCAGAACTAAAAGTTGGTATTTGTGGTGAGCATGGTGGTGAGCCTTCTTCAGTTGAATTCTGCCACAGAACTGGAATGGATTATGTTTCTTGTTCTCCATTTAGAGTTCCAATCGCAAGATTAGCTGCTGCTCAAGCAAACTTAAGATAAAAAATTAATCTTAAATATTTCAAAAGCCGTTCCTTAAAGGAACGGCTTTTTTGTTTTTAACATTATATGTCATTCCGGGCGTAGACCCGGAATCTCTTTGTGAAATAGATTCCCGCATACGCGGGAATGACAACCAAAAGAATGCAATTGTATAATCTATAACATAGTTTTTACAACAGATTATCAATAAATTTGAAGTTTAGATATCATTATGTTTCGATTAGTCGCTTTGATCATTTCAATTGTTCTGCAAATAATTGCGGTTGTAATTGCTTTGCGCCTAACTAAAGTTACCAAATACAAAATCTCTTGGATTTTAATTTCTACCGGATTTATATTCATGGCTATTCGCCGTTTTATAGATCTTTTTCAATTTATGCAAGTTAAGCCATTCGATAATCTGAATCTTTTAAATGATTGGATTGCTGTTATAATTTCTGTTCTAATTTCACTTGGGGTAATCATAATACCTGAGATTTTTAATTACATAAAAAAGGAAGAGCATATACGAAAAGTTGCTGAAAAGAAAGTTCTTAATGCCGTAATTCAAACAGAAGAATTGGAAAGAAAACGTTTTGCCAGTGATTTACACGATGGATTAGGTCCATTATTATCAACTGTAAAAATGTCTTTAAGTGCTTTGGTGAAATCTGAAAAAGACCAAGCAAATCTTGAGATTATTACCAATGCTAAGAATGTAACTGAAGAAGCAATTAAAAGCATAAGGGAGATTTCAAGCAATATTAGTCCACATGTATTAACCAACTTTGGTCTGGCGAGCGCAATCAAGAACTTTACCGATAAAATCAGAGAATCAAAAGTAATTAACATTGATTTTCATTCGAATATGTTCTCTGTACGCTTGGAAAGCGATCTTGAAGTGGTAATTTACAGAAGCATTTGCGAACTTGTAAATAACTCACTGAAACATGCTCAGGCAGATTTAATCACAATAAATTTGAATATCAGAAATGATATTATTGATATTTTATATGATGACAATGGCAAAGGATGCAATATCGAACAAATTTTAGAAGGACAAACTAAGGGAATGGGATTGCAGAATATGTCGTCGCGGATATCATCCAAGAATGGATATCTAAAAATCAATAGTGAAAAAGATGATGGATTTCACGCATTTATAAGTCTAAAAACGGATAGAACAAATGGGAAAGCATAAAGTTATTCTTGTTGATGATCATAAATTGTTTCGCGATGGATTAAAACTATTGCTTAATAATTCGGGCAAAGTTGATGTTATTGATGAAGCTTCGAATGGAGTTGAGTTTCTTAAAATAATTGAGAATAATCAAGATGCTATCGTGTTTATGGATATTCAAATGCCTGAACTAAATGGCATTGAAACTACAAAGTTAGCTTTAGAAAAATATCCGAACCTGAAAATAATTGTGCTAACCATGTTCGGTGAAGATGAATATTACTATCAAATGATTGAAGCCGGTGTAAAAGGTTTTCTTTTAAAGAATACAGATATTGATGAAGTTCTAGATTCTATTGAAACTGTGGCTCGGGGAGAAAATTGTTTTTCGAAAGAGCTTTTATATCATATTATTCAGAATTTATCTCAAGCCAAAAGAACTGATTATAATGTTCCGAATCTTTCTGAAAGAGAAATTGAAATTCTTCAGTTAATTTGTGAAGGCTTGTCGAATCAGGAAATAGCAGACAAGCTGTTTATTAGTAAGCGAACGGTTGATACTCATCGATCAAATATTTTAGAAAAAACAGGAACTAATAATACAGCCAGTCTGGTAATGTACTCTATTAAACAAGGTATTATAAAAATTTAAACTTGTCTATACTTCGACAAGGCTGTCCAAAAAGCTAGTCTTAAGGCAAAAACACTTCGACAGGCTCAGTGTGACAAACTGATTAACTGAAAGTTGTCATACTGAGCTTGTCGAAGCATAGACAACTTTTTGGCTTTTTGTACACCTTCAGAATTACAACTTTTTGTTAATTCATTTGTAACTTTCACTCTATCTATAAAGATTTAAATATCTCTGGAGTAAAAGCCAATTGAATCCACATAAAATATTGGAAATCGGCCGAATTATTTGAAACTCCTTGCAAATATTCCATAGTCTCGCTTGCATTAAACAAGGCAAATCCAACTCGGAATTCAGCAGGAATTTCAGCTTTGTATTTATACATGATGTCGATTTCATCTCCTAATGATTTTTTAAAATCACTGGAAATATCTAAAGGATTTGGAATCCTTTTTTGTAATGCAAAATGATGGTAAGCTAAATTCAAGCTATTCTTTTTATTGAACGAAAGATTTGCTTTAGCAAAAACATCTATTAAACCCGCGTCCGAAACACTTTTGCTTAAGGAAGAAAAATAATCCATATCTCCCATAAATCTATGACGACCACCATACAATAAATCAAAAGAATGATCTGTATTTGAATTACCAGAAGGATCGTTGCCACTTATCAAATCAAACCCTGGTCCTACATTAATGGTATTCGATAGTTTATACATAGCCTTTATTGAAAATAAATAAGCATTTACCTTCTGACTTGTTCTGTTCGTTCCTGTTTGGTGATAGAAATAAGCATCGAGTTTGAATTTTGAATTGTTAATTTGAAAATACGGACCATAGGTTCCCATCGCATAAATCGTTTCGCTTCCTTCTTCCTTTTGATATCCTGATAATATTCCCTTAAAGGTAATTTTAGAACTTTGTCCAAACTTCTTACTCAAATAGATGAAATCCAGAAACTTCATCTTATCTGGAGTGTATTCATTCCCCATTTTATTCTCAGCATCATTATTTAAGGATAATCCTAAATCAAATCTAAAATCTTTGTTATCAAAATTGAGTAAAAGCCCATCGTATGTCATTCCTGTTTGTCCCCAATTTCTTTTTGCTAAAAGCCTTTGATCATCGTATGTCCACTCCTGCCGACCAATTATTAATTTGTACTTATCAGTAATATTCAACTGAAACCATGCTTCATATAAATCGACACTCGCATTATCTCCTTTAACTGAAGTTGAGCTGTACAAACTCTCGTCGCCCCAAACACGGACATCCTGACCTGTAATTCTCAAGCTATACTTCTCATTTTTATATGTTAATCCAAGTCGAGTTCTTTGTGAAATAAAATAAGCGGCATTATCGTCTTCAGAAAACATAGATTTATAACCGTGTCGAAATTCTCCCCGTGGTCTATATTCTGCATTGATTGATAATTGCGCTTTTAATGTTGTAATTGTTATTGCAGCTAGTAATATTATTAAACTAAACTTTTTCATGATTCTATCCTAAGATTTATTAACACCCAATTAACTGTAAGTTCCTTTTATATAAGATTTTGTAATTGGATTTTGTGGGTGCTCAAATATTTGTTCAGCAGTTCCATGCTCAATAATTTCTCCGAGATACATAAAAATTACATAATCGGCTACTCTCCTTGCCTGACGTAAAATATGGGTTACCATTACAATCGTGTATCGTTGTTTTAATTTTAAAAACAACTCTTCAATTTCTCTGCTTGAAACGGGATCGAGTGCAGATGTTGGTTCATCAGCCAAAATAATTTCGGGATCGACCGATAAACCGCGAGCCAAACAAAGTCGCTGTTGCTGACCAATTGAAAGTGCCGACGCCGGATCTTTTAATCGATCTTTTACTTCTTCCCACAAACTAACCTGTCGCAAATAATATTCGACTCGTTTATTCAGATATCTTTTCTTGCGCCGCCCGCTAATTCTTAATCCGTAAGTAATATTATCGTAAATACTCATAGGCAATGGATATGGACTTTGTGCCAGTAAACCCATTTTCTTTCTTAACTCAGTAATTTCTGTATTTGGATGCAGAATATCGTCGGTTCCATTAAAGATTTTACCTTGTGTTTTTACTTCAGGATAAAGATCCGTAAGGCGATTTAAACTTTTTAGAAGAGTTGTTTTACCACATCCCGAAGGTCCTAGAATCACGGTAAGTTTCTTTTCTGGAATCTTAACATTAATATCTTTTAGAATATGTTTTTTGCCAATATAAAGATTAAGATCTTCTATATTTATCTTTGTTCCGTTTATCATGATTACTTATTTAATTCTATTCTTTTGATATCTTGATGAAAAACCACGTGAGGCAATACTTATGATTAAAACAATCGCGGTTAAAACCACAGCAGATGCATATGCCCTACTTTGTACTTCCGGTATTGGTGAACTCAATTGGAAAAATACGGATAAAGGTAAAGTTGCTGTTGGTTGCGAAAGAGAATTGGGTATATAATCGGTATAACCTGCTGTAAAAAGAACAGCAGCAGCATCACCAATTGCTCGTCCGAATGCAAGTAATATTGCAGTAATCATTCCTGGAATACATTGCCTGAGCATTACTCTAAATGCAGTTTCTGAGCGGGTTGATCCGAGTGAGAAGGCTGATTCTAAAAGTCCTTTAGGTACTGTTTTCAGAACTTCATCCATTGATCGAACCATAATGGGAATAATAAATAAGGTAACAGTAATAATCCCTGCTAATAAAGATGTTCGCAATCCAAAATATACCATTATAGTAAAACCAAAAGCTCCATAAACAATGGACGGTATTCCCCACAATAAATCAAGAAAAAACCGAATGACATTCACAACATTTTTCTGTTTCATTTTGTGAATATTCATATACAAAGCGAGCGGCAAACTAAAAACCAGAGCAAGCATTGTTGCCCCAAAGGATAAATACAAAGAGCCAATTATTGCATTTAGAATTCCACCTTCTTTTCCGAAATAGTAACCACCTTTTGGTGTTTGTGAAATCATACTCCACGATAATGAAGGAATACCTTTTACCAAAATACTGATGATAATTGCCAACAAAGCAATTATTATAATCGAAGTTGATAGAATCATTAATACTCGATAAAATATTTCTTCTGATTTTCGTAAAACTTGACGATTTATTTTAAACTTTCTTTTCATAATGCATAATCAAATAGCGTGAACCCAGATTGAAAAAAGTAACAACAATAAATAATATTAAAGCGGCCAGCATTAAGGCTGAGTCGTACATTGGAATCGACAACATCTCCCCGTAATTATTCGCAATTAAAGCGGGCAATGGATATCCAGCCTGAAATATTCCTTTCGGGATTTGCACCACATTCCCAACAACCATGAGCACAGCAATTGTTTCTCCAAATGCGCGTGAAATCCCTAATCCAAAAGATGATATAATTCCAGGAAATGCCTTTCGTGTTAATACCTTTTTTATTGTTTCCCACTTTGTTGCTCCAAGAGACAAAGATGCTTCTGATAATTCGATCGGTATTGATCTGTAAACTTCGATTAGAATATTTAAGACAAATGGAATAACCATTACCGATAACACCACAGATCCAGCCAAAATACTATAACCAGAAGAATGTATATTGAACCAACTTGCTACTTTTGAAACAAATGGTACAATAATTATGATTCCCCAAACACCATAAATAACAGATGGAATTCCTGCTAGGATGTCTATAACGGGATGCATTACTTTAAGCACAAACCTTTTAGCATATTGTGTTAAGTAGATTGCTGTAAGTAAACAAACAGGCGCAGCTATAGCGATAGAAATAAAAGTTATCCATAATGAACTTAATATAAAAGGTAGAAAACCAAACTTTCCAGATAACGGTTTCCATTCACTTGAGAATATTAATTCTGAGAAAGTTTTTTCGCCAAATAATAAGGATGATTTTATTAATAATCCTGTTAACAGAATAAATGGCATCGATAAAACCAAGTAATAGCAGCATTTCATCCAAAAACTACTTGACTTGTCGCGTAAGTTTCTCCTTATTTTAAAACTAGGAACTAAAAGTGATTTCATTTAATGATTTTAATTATTAAAAACATGGTGGATGTCAGAATCCCGGTTCCAATAAAGAACTGAACATCCACCGTAACTCTATGGATCCAGAGTTAATATCTTATTCAGTGATTTTAGATCGTTCTTTACTTAAGTTTTCTTCGGACAATTGAACATAGCCGCCTTCTTTTACAAATGCCTGTCCGTCTGTTACGATCCACTTTAAAAATTCTATCACTATTTTATTAGTTGGTTTTTCTTTTGCAACAAAATACAATTCTCTAGCTGGCGGCGATGGATATTTTTCGGTTTCAATTGCTTTCATAATATCATCGAGCGTGTCATAAAAATTCTCATCATCATCAATTAATCCATTATTATTGATATCAATAGGAATAATATCAAGTCCTTCGTGTTTTTTTCGAGTATTGATATCATATATGTAAATCACATTATTATATCCTATTCCATAGATATCTGATTTTACTGCATCTGCCATTCCCGGATCTCCATAAATTCCAATTCCCATTAAAGCTTCTTGATTTTTTCCTAGATATGCTCCCCACATTTGTGCAGCTCCACAAGCATCAGCACGTGTATATATATTAATGTCTGAATTATCAGTTATTTCATTATCAAATAACTGACTCCAGGTTTTAATCTCCCAATTCAAGTAAAGTTTAATAAATATATCTTGATTGAATCCACATTTCTTTACCAGGTCAATTGCTGGGTTTTTAGAATTAATTGTTGGTAACACTGCATCTTTTGTAACAGCTATCCACCAAACGCCTTTTGCTTTTTCTACATCAGAAATTCCGCGCGAAAACATACCTAAATCGACAATTCCAGATAAAGCATCTGTCATTCCTTTTCCTGCGCCACCAGCAGAAATATTTATTCGCACATCGGGATGAATTTTACGAAATTCTTCGGCCCATCGAGTGGTCATTGGATATAAAGCAAATGCACCAGAAATAGTTACTGTTCCTTTTAAATCATCTGAAGAACCAGTTGATTTGTTATTGTTACACGAGAATAATATAACAATAAGAAAGACGATTGAAATTAATTTGATTGTTTTCATAAAACATGTTTTAGTTTGACATTTCAAAAATAGCTTCGAAAACAATCAATTAAAACAGTGTAAAACTTTAAATTTCAATAGGATAATGAGCGTAGGTATTTATACTGATAGCTTTTGGAAGAAAAAACTTTCTTAACTCATTGTCATTCTAGATGAAGTGAAATGAAGATTCCCGCGTTATTCGCTATGCTCATGAGAAAAGTTCGCAGGAATGACAACATATAACAGAAAGTTCTGTCATTCCGGGCGTAGACCCGGAATCTCTTATTACAATATAATAAGTTACTTTTTTAAATCGGTTGTTCATATTTCGACAAGCTCAATATGACAATCTGACCATCACACTATGCTTGTCGAAGTATAAATATAAAAAACCACTCAATAAGAATGGCTTTATTATTATATGTATAATAGATTTTATAATTTCTCTATTGCCATTATTGGTTGATCCTTTGTAACCATTGTAGCATCATCAATTAAAATCTTTACAATTTTACATTTGAATGGAGCTTCAATTTCATTAAACAACTTCATTGCTTCTAATATACAAATTGTATCGCCTTCGTTTACTATTGAACCTTCTTCAACAAACGAAGGTTTATCTGACGATGCCGAACGATAAAACGTTCCTGCCATTACTGAGTTAATCGTATCTTTGTATTCTCCAACATTTTGTTTAGCAGACTTTTCTTCAGTAGCAGTTTCGGTTACAATTTGCTCTGTTTGCTCAACGAAAGGTTCCGAAATTACATGTCCTTTTGCACTTCCATTACCAGATCGTAAGGATAAATTGAAATCCCCTTTTTTAATAACCAATTCGCTTAATTGCATTCTTCCAGCTCTCTCCAAAATAGAATTTACACCTTCGTAATCTTGTGGATGAAGCATTGGATCTAAATCAGGATTTCCATTCGTCTTACTTTCGACTTTAACAGGTTCTTTGGTTTTTACAAACTCTTCAGTTTCTATATCAGCTGGAGTTTTTGGTCGTTTATCTTCCGATTGTGCTCTCCACTTGAAATATTCCATTGAAACTTCTGGGAATAGACAGTATGATAAAATATCTTCCTCTGTTTCAATCAATTCTGGGTTAGCTACATTTTTAGTTGCATTTGGTAACATTGGTTCCAAATCATCCGCCGGACGGTGATCAATTGGTTTTTCATTACCCAAAATTTGCTTAATAAACTTCTTCTCAATCGATGCTGGAGAACGTCCATACATTCCTTTTACATAGTTCTTAACTTCTTGTGGAACTACTTTATATCTTTCACCGGTTAACACATTCATTACAGCCTGTGTTCCAACAATCTGACTTGTTGGAGTTACCAAAGGTGGATAACCAAGATCTTTTCTAACACGAGTAACTTCTTCTAAGGCCTCAGGAAGTTTTTCAATTGCACCTTGTTGCTCCAACTGTGAACGGAAATTTGAAATCATTCCACCAGGTATTTGGTGAACCAGAATCTCCGAATCAATAATTGGTTCATAACCACGTCCTTTTGAACGTTGTGGAGTTAAATCAGAAAAATATTTATTTACTTTTCTTAATGCATTTAAATCCAAATCAACATCAAATTCAGTTTCGTCGAATATAGCATGAATAGTTTCCACAGGTGGTTGAGACGAGAATCCTGCCATTGATGAAATAGCACAATCAACTGCTCCTGCTCCTGCTCTTACAGCTTCAAGATATGTTGTTTCAGACATTCCACTTGTTGCATGGCAATGCACCTGAATCGGAATATCCAGTTCATCTTTTAAAGCTTTAACCAGATTATACGACATGGTTGGTGATAATAAACCAGCCATATCTTTAATACAAAGCGAATCGATTCCCATACTAACTTGTTCCTTTGCATCGCTAACATACTTTTTAATTGTATGCACTGGACTTATCGTATAAGATAACGATCCTTGAGCATGTGCTCCATATTTTTTTACAGCTTTAATTGCCGATTCTAAATTTCTTGAATCATTTAAAGCATCAAATATTCTAAAAATATCAATTCCATTTTCGTGAGCAGTTGCCACAAAACGATCAACCAAATCATCTGAGTAATTTTTATAGCCAACAATATTCTGCCCTCTTAAAAGCATTTGTAATGGTGTGTTTTTAGCTCTCGACTTAATCAATCGAAGTCTTTCCCATGGGTTTTCGCGCAAGAAACGCAAACAAACATCAAATGTAGCTCCACCCCAAACTTCTAATGAATAATATCCAACTTTATCAATTGTATCAATAATATTCATGATATCTTCAGTTCTCATTCTGGTTGCCCATAATGACTGATGACCATCACGCAAAGTTGTGTCGGTAATTCTTAATTTATTTTGTCCCATAATATTCTATTGTAGTTTATTAAATCGAAAACTTTCCAATTCCCGAGTATTTTTCAAATCGCTTTTGAATCAACTCTTCATTAGATAATCTACTTAATGATTTTAGGTTTTTTATAATAGCTTCTTTAACATCCCGAGCCGTTGTTTCATAGTCTGAATGAGCACCTTCGCCTGGTTCTTTAATAATTTCATCGATAACACCATGATGATGTAAAGCCTTTGCAGTAATATTCATAGCTGCTGCTGCATCTGGTGCAAATTTTGCATCTCTCCATAATATAGATGCACAACCTTCAGGAGAAATTACCGAATAAATTGAGTTTGATAACATAAGAATTCTATCACCAACACCAATTCCTAAAGCACCTCCGCTTCCACCTTCACCAATAACCAAACAAACGATTGGAACTTCTATTGAAGCCATTTCTGTTAGATTTTTAGCGATTGCTTCTGCTTGTCCTCTTTCTTCGGCTTCTAATCCTGGAAATGCTCCCGGAGTATCAATAAATGTAACGATTGGAACGTTAAATCGCTCAGCTAGTTTCATTAATCTTAATGCCTTACGATAACCGTCTGGCTTTGCCATTCCAAAGTTACGTTCAATATTTTCAACGGTATTTTTACCTTTATTATGACCAATCAACATTACTTTTTGATTTCCAATTCGAGCAAATCCACCTATCATTGCTTTATCATCAGAAAAAAAGCGATCTCCATGAAATTCTATGAAGTTGTCGAAAACTCTGGATAAATAATCTTGTAATATTGGTCTATTAGGATGTCGACTTATTTGCACAACATCCCACGGTAATTGTTCTTTTTTCGATTTCTTCTTTTCTTTCAAAGCAACATCTTCAAGTTCCATAACTGACTTATCTGATAGTCCCATAATTTTCAATTCTTAAATAAATACTATAAAAGGATTTTATCGGTTGTAATAACTCAAAATATTACTCAAATAGTTTTTCATATCTTTTCTATCAACAATAGAATCGACAAAACCATGATCTTGCAAATATTCTGAGGTTTGGAAATCATCCGGAAGTTTCTCACCAATAGTTTGTTCAATTACCCGGCGACCAGCAAATGCAATTAATGCTCCGGGCTCAGCTATATTAACATCACCCATCATTGCAAAACTAGCAGATACACCCCCTGTAGTTGGATTGGTTAAAACCGATATATATGGTATGTTTTTTTTATTTAGTCGTGCAACACCAGCACAGGTTTTTGCCATTTGCATTAATGACAAAGCTCCTTCTTGCATCCTTGCTCCTCCAGAAGCCGAAAATACAATATAAGGTAGGTTATTATCGTAAGCGTAATTTGAAGCTTGAAGAATTTTTTCTCCAGTTCCACTTCCCAAACTTCCACCTAAAAATCTGAAATCCATTACCGCAACCACAGCAGGAATACCATTTATTTTGCCGTATCCCGTAACTACCGATTCTGAAATTCCAGTCTTTTTTATAGCAGTCTCATACTTATCCTTATAACTACCCTTTAGATCATTAAATTTTAATGAATCCTTCGGACTTATATTATCAAATAACTCTACGAAGCTATTTTCATCGAAAATCAAGTTTATTCGTTCATAAGATGTAATACTCCCATGATAATTGCAGTTTGGGCAAACATTTAAATTCTCAATCCACTCACTTTCGTATATATGAGAGTTACATTTTTTACATTTAACCCAAAGCTTTTTCTGTGTTGTCTTTTTTTCTACAGTAGGTTCTGTATACCAAGCCATCTCTTTATCCCCTCAAATTTAGTTCCTTAAGTTTAGTCGTTAAATTTTATCTCTACCTCATAAATTTATCGAGATTTTAATCGAGCAAAATAGTTATTTTTCAATTAAAAAGCTACTTTATTCAAAAAATTATGACTTATATCATGTTTGAAAGCATGTAACAATCGAGCATAATTATTTGTTTATTAAATCATTATACTACACCATGATCTAATCATAAAATATGTTCTTAATTAAAACGAAATCACATACTTAAAAGTCTTTAAAAAATATTTTTTATGCCAAATATTAATGTGTACCATATACTATAAATGTGATTATTTTCTTAACTTTGGCGTTTATTCAGAAAAAAAAGATAATTAATCAAAATTATGGACAGACTTTTGGAATCATCACTAAACAGATCTCTAATCGATGTTATTGAAGGACATAAAAATCTTCATGAAAATCTTGAACGAAAAGAAATAATAAAACATGTATTAGATAATCGTGAAGCAATAGCTTCTAAAAATGGTGCATTAGCAACATGGACAGCACCAGAATCAACAGGTCGACGACCAAAAGATACTTATATTGTAAAAAGAAAATCAAGCGAAGCTGATATAGATTGGACTTCACCAAATAATATCGGTATTAATGAAGAAATTTTCGATATCGTATTTTCTGATGCCTTAGACTATTTACTAAAAAGAGATAATATTTACATTACAGATAGAGTGATTGGAGCTGATTCAAATTACGCTTTACCTGTAAAAACAATTACCAGTGAAGCATTAACTGCACTTTTTACTGATAATATGTTCAGACCAATCCCTAAGGATATTAAGAAAAGTGTTTTTGCCGATAAGGGTTTCCAATTGGTAACAGTGCCATTCGATAAATTAGATAGCATCAAATATAAAAGTTTATTAAGAGTAACGCCAAATGGTGATACTTCTGACGTTGCTGTTATCATGGATTTAGACAGAAAATTAGGAGTTATTGTAGGTTCTGCTTATTTAGGAAGCGTTAAGAAATTAATGTTTACCGTAATGAACTATTATCTTCCGTTCGAAGGTGTTTTACCATTACACTGTTCTGCTAATGAAGATAAAAACGGAAGATCTGCTTTGTTATTAGGATTATCGGGCACAGGAAAAACAACCTTATCTGCCGACCCTGAAAGATCATTACTTGGTGATGATGAGCACGGATGGAGCGATGATGGAATTGCTAACTTCGAAAATGGTTGTTATGCCAAAATGATAAATATAAATCCAGAAAAAGAACCTGAGATTTATGAAGCAGTAATGCACGAAGCCAATCCATTAGATCATGGTGCAATTATAGAAAATGCCATGGTTTATCCTAATGGAGTTTTTGATTTTAATGATAGTAGAATTACAGAAAACTCAAGAACATCTTACCCTCTATCATTTTTAAGTAATATAAAAGAAACATCTGTTTCGGGTCATCCAACTACCATTTTATTTTTAACAGCTGATGCTTACGGTGTTTTACCTCCTGTTTCGAAATTAGATCCAGACCAAGCAAAACTTTGGTTCTTAATGGGATACACAAGTAAGCTTGCAGGTACAGAAACTGGAATTACTGAACCACAAGCTACATTCTCACGTTTCTTTGGTCAACCATTTATGCCTTTAAATCCTGATTTTTATTCATCGATGCTAGGTGATAAAATGCAGAAATTTAATACTAAAGTATACCTTATTAATACAGGTTGGTATGGCGGTGTTTATGGTGTTGGTAAACGAATCGACTTAAAATTAACTCGTGCAATGGTTAATGCTGCGTTAAACGGTGAACTTGAAAATGTAGAATATCAACACGACGAATTATTCCACTTGAATGTTCCGAAAACTTGCCCTGCTGTTCCAAATAAAATTCTAAATCCAGTTAATATGTGGATTGAAAAAGAAGAGTACGAACTAACAGCCAATAGATTAGCTAACAAATTTAGCGCTGCATTTGACGAAGCTTATGGAGACAAGCAAATTAAGGAAAGTGTTAGAAATCAATGCCCTGGAAAATAATTGCTTTATTAAAAAATACATTATAATAATTAAACCCACTGTCTTTGGCAGTGGGTTTCTATTTTAATACGAAAATATATTCAAGCTACTTCATCTTGACTTCTGCTCCTTAAATTCGTATATTTACATGATAATAAGAAGGTTGAAAAAAGGGAGATATTATGAAAAAAGCATTTTTCATATTACTAATACTATCTACCTTTAATCTTAGTGCTCAAAATTACGATTTAATCGTAAAAACCAACGAAGACTCCATAGCTTGCCGAATAGATAGCATTACTGATACCCGAGTGTATTTCGAAATGAAATATAATGATAGCTGGATTCACACAGATATAGATAAATCTGCAATCTTAGAATATAAATATGATGCAATAAATAAAAAACAAGTAATATTTAAACCAGAAACTTCATTTATTATTAAAATTACAGAACCTCTTGATTTTACTGATAAGAAGATCTATGCAGGCAGGTATTTATTTGCACCTTCGGCATTTGGAGTAGATAAAGGAGTTAATAGTTATACTAATTATGATATATTTTTACAAGATATTCAATTTGGTTTATCCGACAGATTTTCCTTGGGAGTAGGAACTACAATCTTTTTTATCCCTTTATATTTTATGCCTACCTATACATATCAAATTAATGATAAATCTGCTTTTGCCGTTGGTGATTTACTCATGTTTTCTCCATATTCTGATTTATCTTTTTTCGGCAATCTATTTTATGGAATGTATACCCGTGGAAGCATGGACAATAACTTCAGTGTTGGAGTTGGACTATGGACAACTACAAACAATAGTATGACACAAAAAACAGTATCGCCTGCTTTTAATATTTCAGCTCAACTTCAAATGTCCGAGAACGTATATTTTATAACGGAAAATTATTGGTTTCAGATGAATATCGAAGAAAGTGCCCATTATGAATATCAAATAGATGACCCTAGCTGTGACGGATGTTATTGGATTGAATTTATTGAAGAACATTTTAACCAGAGAGAAACAATAGTGGGAGGCTTGTCAGGTTTTCGCTACATAGGTAAAAAATATACAAGAAACAGTTGGCAGTTTGGACTTGTATATATTTTTTTCATACATGATAATGAAATTCCCAATAAATACAAACAACCAGAATGGACAACGTTTGATAACGATATGAACTATATCTTTCTTCCAATAATCAGTTATTCTAGGAAATTTTAAAGGTTAGAATTATGAAAAAAGCAATTTTTATAGTATTAATCCTATACGCATTTAACCTTAATGCACAGAATTATGATTTAATTGTTAAGGCCAATGGAGACTCCATAGCTTGCCAAATTGATAGTATAACAGATTCCAAGGTGTATTTTGAAATGAAATATAATAACAACTGGATTCATACTGTTATAGATAAATATGAGATTATTGAATATAAATATGATGTTGTAAATAAAAAGCTGGCAGTTTTTAAATCGGGCAGTTCTTATATTGACCAAATAAGAAAACCTGCTAATTATACAGATAAGGTCATGTATGCTAATAGGTATTTGTTTGGACCTTCTGCATTTGGAATAGATAAAAGCATGAAAAGCTATACTAATTATAATATCTTTGTACAAGACTTTCAATTTGGTATTTCCGACAGATTTTCTTTAGGTGCAGGAACTTCAATTATATTAAACCCTGTTTATATCATGCCAACCTATACTTATCAGATTAATGATAAATCTGCACTTGCAGTTGGTGATTTATTTCTGTTTACTACATATGATAATTTTGTTTATGGCAATCTTTTTTATGGATTATATACTCGTGGTAGTTTGGATAACAATTTTACCATCGGAGTAGGATTATGGACATCAATAGAAGGTAAAGATGAAACGGAAACAATTGATCCTGACATGAATCCTTCTTTCATAGAATATAATACAAGAATTAATACAGTATCTCCAGCCTTTAATTTTTCAACACAACTTAAATTATCGAGTAATTTATACTTTATTTCCGAAAATTATGGATTAAAGCTAAACATGAGTCCTGTGGCTGAATTAAAAGAAGATAATTCATCTTATGGTGAAATTACAGTTCGTTCAGAACATTTTGCCAGAGAAGAAACTATAGTGGCTGGTATTTTAGGATTACGTATTATAAATAAAAAAAATCCTTTAAAAAGTTGGCAGATAAGCGCTGTCTATATTTTTGCAAAACATGAAGAAATTCCTGATAAATATAAACAACCAGGTTGGGAAACATATGATAATGGAAAAGATTATTCCTTTATACCAATCCCATTAATAAGTTACTCAATAAAATTCTAAATCTACAAATCTTTTAAAACGCTAATTAACAAAAGCTAACACATTTATATCAAAATTGCTAATATTCCTAAATATCCGTAACTTGATTTCAATAAACTCAGGTAGAAATGGATTATACATTAATAACTGGAGCTTCAAGTGGTATTGGTTATGAGTTGGCTCTTCTTTTTGCTAAAAATGGACATAATTTAATTTTAGTTTCCAGAAATAAAAATAGATTAACTAAAATCACAGATAATCTCAAAAAGGATTTTAAGATTGAAACTCATATTATACCTATCGACTTGTCTAATACTAATGCAGCTGAAGAAGTTTTCAGGTTGGTTAAAGAGAAATCGATTACAGTTAATTATCTGGTAAATAATGCAGGCTTTTATGTAAAAGGAATCTTTTCTGATAACTCGTGGGATGATGAACAGAATTTAATTCAACTACAATGCCTAACGCATACACAACTCACAAAACTACTTCTTCCTAATATGCTTAAGCAGGGAAAGGGTGGCATCCTAAATGTTGGATCAACAGGTTCGTTTGTGCCGGGTCCACATAACGCTATTTATTGCGCAGCAAAAAGTTTTGTACTAAGTTTTTCGGAAGCACTCGCAGAAGAACTTTCGGTTACTGGTGTTAGAGTAACGGCGCTATGTCCGGGTGGTACGAAAACAGCATTTCAACAATTTGACGATAAAAAAAAATCATTTCTTTTCCCTGTAATGAAAGCATCGGTAGTTGCACAAGCAGGATATAAGGCTTTAATGAAAGGGAAAAGGCTTGCTATTCCCGGATTAACTAATAAGTTTCAGGTAATGCTAGTTAGATTTATTCCACGAAAGCTCGTTACTAAACTAACGAGCAGAATGGTTGCTAATTAATTTTATAACACATGAAGCACTTAATCTATGGAATAAAATATCTTGCCAAACACTGGATATTAAGAAAAGATGACCCTCTTATTTGTGGACTTGTATTGCATAATAAATGTAATCTGCAATGTCGTCATTGTACAATAATAGACCGTGAGAATGCACATATGAGTTTTGAAGAAGCTGTTAAGGTTATAGATTCTTTTTATTCTGATGGTGGTAGATGTTTGTATTTAGAAGGTGGAGAGCCATTTATTTGGCACGATAATTCACATAATATGGAAGATGTTGTGATATATGCAAAAAAGAAAGGATATTATACTGTAGTAATATATACAAATGGAATGCAAACTTTAGAATCAGATGCCGATACTATTTTTGTCAGTGTTGATGGGTTATTAAAAACTCATGATTACATACGTGGGAAATCTTTCGAACGAATTCTGACTAATATTGAAAGATCCAATCATCCTTCATTGTACGTAAACTATACAATAAACTCTGTTAATAAAGATGACATATCAGACTTTTGTAAATATATTAATGAGGTTCCTCAAATCAAAGGAACATTCTTCTATTTCCATACACCTTACTATGGTTATGATAATCTTAATATTGATTTAGAAACAAAAAACAAGATTCTAAACAAGCTAATTAAATTAAAAAGTCGGTATAAGATCTTAAATTCATTTCCAGGTCTGAGATCAGCTATGAGAAATGATTGGAAGAAAAATGTAGATATATGCAGAGTATATGAAGATGGAAAATATTTTAAATGTTGTCGAGAAAATAAAAATGGAGCACTATGTAATGAATGCGGCTATTTAAGCTATGCCGAAATTGATCAAACATTAAAATTAAAACCGGGAGCAATAATTAGTGCTTTGAAATATTTCTAAATCTAAATTCAATACCAGTGAAAATTAGAAAGAACATCATATTAATTACAATAATCCTTGTTCATTTATTAATGACCTTAACAACTTTTGCTAAAGAACCAGATGATATTAAATATACCTTTACTCAAACTGATTCGACTTATTCTTTTTCAGGTAGTTTTAAAATCAAAGCAAATCCAAACTGTCTGCTTGACATATGTTTTCAACATGAACATATAAGCGCACTTGCCCCAGATGCAAAAGAAGTATTAATTAAGGATCAGGGTAATGATTGGAACCAAATCAGTTATACTTATCAGAAATTCATCTATTTTGAAAATAAATCTGTATGGAACAGAAAATTTGATAAAGAAAACATGAGAGTGGATTTTACTCTAATTTCAAGTAAAAATAATCATGCAATTATGCCAAAAATGGTATCCTCTTCAGGGTATTATCAAATATCTATGAAAGATGAAGAAATAACAGTAAAATATTCTCAGCAGTGTCAACTAACAAAATCATCCATAACAAATTTATATTTAAACAGAGTAAAAAAAGAAGCTTTGCAATTTATGTACAGATTTTTGAAATATGCAAATACAATTTGTAACGATTCATTATTAAACAATTAATCAAAGATATTTTAATATGGTATCTGATTTTATAAGAAAAAAAATAAGTCGGTATTTCACTGGTCAAAACGAAATAATCTTTCGTAATAATATTCCTTCATCCAGTCTTCTAACTGAAAAACTTTCTGGGATTAATGAGTTAGGTTTATATCTACATATTCCATTCTGTGATCGAATTTGTCCATATTGTCCATATAACAGGGAAGTATATACTGAAAATCAAGGTTGGAATTATGTAAATGCTATAAAAAAAGAAATAAACACCTATGCATCCATAATTGGGAATAAAACCATTACAAGTTTCTATATTGGTGGAGGAACACCAACAACAATGCTTAAAAAAGGAATTGATGAGATTATCAATCACATTTATAAGCATTTTAATATGAATTGTAATATTCATATGGAAAGCCATCCTAATCATTTAACTTCTGAAAATCTTAATATTCTTGAAACGATAGGTGTAAAACACTTAAGTATTGGAGTTGAGGCACTTCAGGATAGACATCTAAAAAATCTTGAGAGACCATACACTGTTATGGAAGCTAAAAAAAGTATAGAAAGAGCTGTTGGCAGAAACTTTGAGTGTGTCAACATTGATTACATTTTTGATTTACCTGGGCAAACTCCATCAGAAATTGAACAAGCAAGTAAGGATCTTGTAAACCTAGGAATTCATCAAGCGGCCACTTATCCCCTATTTAAATTCCCTTATACTCGGTTAGGAAAAGAGTTTCATGAAAAACAAAATGCCATTAGTACTATGTTTCGGCGCAGAAAATTCTTGAAAATATTTGAAGATATTCTATATGACTCAGACTATACACGTTCTTCCGTTTGGGCATTTACTAAAAAAGGTGTCGATAAATATTGTTCCGTTACTGTTCCATTATACTTGGGTCTTGGTGCTAGTGGGAGTTCTTATTTGAAAGATATTTTCTATGTTAACACTTTTAGTGTGAGTGAATATATTAATGCAATTAACAAAGGAAAATCTCCTATTGCTCTCTCAATTGATCTTTCTGAAGAAATGCAAATGGCAGGCTGGCTCTATTGGCGGATATATGAAACCAAATTCAAAAAGAGTGATTTTAAAAATAGATTTAAATTAAGTTTTGATGATAAATATGGAAAACAGATGAAAATGCTGAACAGAATGGGCTACCTAAAAAACGGAGAAGATCAAATTAGACTATCAGATAAAGGTACATACTGGATTCACGCATTTGAAGACTATTTCTCTATCAATTATATCAATAAATTATGGGGTAATTCAAAATCTATGGCTTGGCCCAAAAAGATAATTTTATAAGTTTATAAAACTGATGTATTGATTCACACGAATATTAAAAATTAACGTATTATAAATCAAGGCAATTGTACAAAATGTGATTTCTATTTAAAACATTTCTAAATACGAATACTCAATTATAAAAATCATTTTATAAATTTCACCTAACCTTCTTTATTTTAAAAAGTAAAGAAGGTTTTCTTATTGTTTATAAACTAACACAACAAGCATAAACTTTGATGCTTAGAAAATTATTTGTTATTTTGCCTGTCTTTAAAAATTTAATTTATGCATATTGTAGTAAACATTATTATTACTATCGTAGCTTACTTATTGGGTTCTATTCCAACATCGGTTTGGATAAGTAGAGCTTTCTATAACATTGATATTCGTGATTTCGGAAGTGGTAATGCAGGATCAACAAATACTTTTCGGGTTTTAGGAGTTAAAGCAGGTATAGTTGTTTTTATTGTTGATGTAGTAAAGGGTTTTGCTGCGGTTAATCTAATTCATTTTACAAATTACTATATTCCACATAGTGGTGATTATATTAACATTCAGTTATTACTTGGTATTGCAGCAATGTTAGGACATATATTCCCAATATATGTTGGTTTTAAAGGTGGTAAGGGTGTTGCAACTTTATTCGGAGTTATTTGTGCAATTAGTCTTTACCCAACATTAATAATGGCTGGTATTTTTGTAGTTACATTAGTTGCTACACGCTATGTTTCTTTAAGTTCAATGGTTGCAGGTTTTTCTTTCCCTGTATTAATAATTGTTATATTCAAGGAAACTACTCCAACTTTGGTAATCTTTTCTTTAATTATGGCAATTTTAATGTTGTTCACTCATCAAAAGAATATTGAAAGATTACTTGCTAAAGAAGAAAAGAAGGCCAATCTTCCTAAGATTAAAAAGAAGAATAAAACCACTGAAAATAAATAAAAAAGGCTTAAAATTGATTCCATCCTTTTCTTTTTATAATATGTAATCTGTAGATAAGAAATTGGACATTCATTCTTTTACAATTTCTGTAACAATTTCTTTATTCTGATCATTTTCTTTTGTTGCTATAATCGTTCTGATAGAGAAAACTCTTAAAGTATCGAATACGATATATTTACAATTACCGGTCGCTATTGTTTAATAAGGTGTATATCTCTTTGGGGGAAAGGAATCTGTATCTTATTCTCTCTAAACTGCTTATCTATCTCAAAACGCAAATCACTTTTAATATTCTCTACAAAGAAAGCTTCATCTGTCCAAAAGAATAATTGAAAATCCAAGGATGACTCTCCAAAATTATTAAATCGAACAAAAGGGCTTGGTTTTTTGGATACTTTTTTGTGATTAACTGCACAATTGTATAATACTTTTTCAACCAACCGAACATCTGAACCATATGCAACACCAACGTCAACAGAAAATCTAGTCAATTTCTCAATATGACTCCAATTCACAACATTCTGTGTAATAAATTTTGAGTTAGGAATTATATGAATGATATTATCTCTGGTTTCAATTTTACTTGTTCTAAATCCAATCTCTTTAACTTTACCAATTTCATCATCAACTTCAACCACATCGTTTATCTTCATATTTCGTTCGAAAAGCAAAATCAAACCCGAAACGATATCTTTAAAGATCTCTTGCACACCCAGACCTAACCCGACCAATAAAGCTGCAGAACCAGCAAGAAGAAAAGTTACCTTAACCCCTATTGTTTGTAGAATTAATAAAATGGCCGAAATCCATAGAAAATATTTCAATAATCGATAAATAGTATGACTTTTTCCAATATCTATATTGGGCTTTGGATAGATTTTTCTTTTAAATACCCGATGTATGACCCAAATAATAACTTCGGTAATAAAAAAGATAAATACAACCATTAAAAGATTGAAAACAGTAATATGAAAATTCGCGGTTTCAATTACGGAAAAATTTAAAATCTCTCTAATATTCATATCTTATAATATTAGGTGTTTAATCTAGAGCCAATTCTTTTTCAAGTATTTGACGTAATCGATTGGGGCCAATATTTGTTTCTATACTTTCTTCTTTTGCAAAAGAAATGGCTCCTGTTTCTTCAGAAACTAATACAACAAGAGCATCTGTTTTTTCTGTTATTCCTAAGGCAGCTCTATGTCTCATACCAAATTGTGGAGGCAAATCGACATTTTCGGAAGTAGGTAGAACACATCTTGCGGCAGCAATTCTATCTTCTTTAATTATTACAGCTCCATCGTGTAACGGGCTATTTTTAAAAAAAATACTTTCTAATAAACGACTTGATGTATCTGCATTTAATATATCGCCTGTTTTTATAAAACTTAGGAGATCTGATTTTTTAGAAATTGCAATTAAAGCTCCTGTTTTAAAAGCCGACATATTTGAACATGCATTAACAACTGCGTCTATATTTACTTTCTCTTCCTTCTTTTCAGCAAAAGAGAAAATTTTATCGAAAGAGAACTTTCTACTTCGAATATATCTGGTACTTATAATTAATAGAAACCGACGGATTTCTTGTTGAAACACAATGAGTAATGCAATAACTCCAACACCTATAACCTGCCCCAAAATACTACTTAACAAGCTCATATTAAGCGCTTTTACAAGCAACCAAAGCAAGTATAGTGAAAAAATCCCAATAAAAATATTGATTGCAGTTGTACCCCGAATCAGATTGTATATTTGATATAGCAAGAAAGCTACGAGAAGTATATCAAGAATATCTAAAAATCTTATGGAGATAAAAGCTGTGATCATTTATAGAACTTATAGTGTTTTAACAAATGTAATAAAATTAATCTCAATCATGCCAATTCTCGACTTTTGCTTGATCAAACTTAGCATGTAATTTAATCGTTTCTAATGCTGCTTTAACATCATGAACTCTTAAAATGTTTGCTCCACCCATCAATGCTAAAGTATTAACGACAGTTGTGCCGTTTAAAGCATCTTGTGGTTTTATTTCCAAAGGCTTGCAAATCATTGATTTTCTGGACACCCCAGCCAAAATTGGGAGCTCAAATATTTTAAAATCATCTAAATGTTTTAATAATTGATAATTGTGATCCAGAGTTTTTCCAAAACCAAAACCAGGATCTAAAATAACGTCATTTACTCCCAAGAGACTTAGCTCATCAATTTTCTTTGAAAAATACATCACAATACTTTTCACAATATTTTCATATTGTGGATTTTCTTGCATATTTTCAGGAGTTCCTTGCATGTGCATCATAATATATGGAACTCGCAATTCGGCAATTGTTTCAAACATTTTCTTATCCATTTCTCCTGCCGAAATATCATTTATTATATCAACATCAAAATCCTGAACTACTTGTCTTGCAATATTTGATCGAAACGTATCAACAGAAATTATTATTTTAGGAAACTTCTCTCTAATTACTTTTAATGCTATTGATAGTCTTTTGAGTTCCTCATCTTCCGTAACACCCTGTGTTCCTGGTCTTGATGAATATGCTCCAATATCAAAGATATCACACCCCTCCAAAATCATTTTATCAATCTGCGAAATCAAACTTTCGGCTGATGTATATTTTCCTCCATCGTAAAAAGAATCTGGCGTAATATTTACGATTCCCATTACTTTCGGGAAACTTAAATCGATTAATTCTCCCTTACAATTGATAGTCAGTTTTCTCGAAAAAAATGTATCTTTAGGCTGCATTTTAAAAAGTGTTTATTTCAATACAAATGTAATAAATTGAACTCAGCAAAGTTCTATCGCTAAAGGAATAAAAAAAATATACATACAAAAAATCAACTCTTACAAATGAAGTTTATTGTTATTGAAGGATTGGACGGATCGGGTAAATCGACACAATTAAAGAAATTAAGATCTTACCTTGAAGAAAATCAAGTTAATTATGAGTATTTACACTTTCCTCGAACTGATTCTCCTATTTACGGTGATTTAGTTTCGCGATTTCTTCGTGGCGAACTAGGCGACATAAATACCGTTAATCCTTATTTGATTGCACTGATTTATGCAGGAGATAGAAACGATGCCAAAGAAATGATAAACAACTGGTTATCTGAAGATAAACTAGTTATAGTTGATCGTTATGTATACTCAAACATTGCTTTCCAGTGTGCTAAATTAAGTGACGATAAAGAAATTGA
Source organism: Bacteroidales bacterium (assembly GCA_016342685.1). Taxonomy (GTDB): domain Bacteria; phylum Bacteroidota; class Bacteroidia; order Bacteroidales; family UBA12077; genus UBA12077. Next base: position 50,176 of record JAEINU010000002.1, read on the forward strand.
AACCCTAACAGAATGGATTTTAGATTTGGAATACAATTATTTTAAAATTCCAAAACCAGCTTTGAGCATCTTCTTAAATGTTCCTTTCGAGTTTACACGCAAAAATCTATCTGAACAAAGAGACGGAGAAGATCGAGATTACCTAAATGGGAAAGAAGATATTCACGAAAAAGATATTAATTTTCAGGATAAAGTTCGGAATGTATATCTAAGAGAAGTAGAAAAAGATAAAAATCTTAAAATTATTAATTGTGCAAATAACACTGGTGAAATGTCTAAATCAGATGAAATATTTGCCAAAATTATTGAATTATTAAAATCAGAAAGTATCATTAAATAAATACCAAAATGAAATTATTGAATAATATTAGCCGAATTTTTATTGGAATCGTTTTTGTTTTTTCGGGATTTGTAAAAGCTATTGATCCACTTGGATCGACCTACAAATTCGTTGATTATTTTGAAGCTTTTGGAATGGATTTTTTAACATTTATGGCACTTCCATTAGCAATAATTTTAAGTACTCTTGAATTAGTAATTGGATTCTCCTTACTATTTGGAACAAAAAAGAAATTAACGGTTTGGTTGCTAAGTTTATTCCTGGGATTTTTCACAATCTTAACCTTCATATTGGCAATTTTTAATCCGGTTACGGATTGTGGTTGCTTTGGCGATGCCATTATAATGACCAATTGGCAAACCTTTGGAAAGAATATCTTTTTAATGATTTTCGTTGTAATTCTGTATATAAATAAAGAAAAGTTCGAAGTTAATTGGACAAGTAAAAAACAATGGTTAATTATTTCAATACCAACCATTTTTAGCATCCTATTATCAATTTATTGCTACAATAATCTTCCAATTATTGATTTCCGTCCGTACAAGATTGGAACTTATATCCCTGAAAAAATGATTATGCCCGAAGATGCTCCTAGAGCTGAATACGAGACTACACTTATTTACACAAAAGATGGCGATATGATTGAAGTTTCGCTTGAGAATATCCCAGATTCAACATGGGAATGGGTAGAATCAAAAAATGTTTTAATTTCGGAAGGATACATTCCTCCTATTCATGATTTTACAATCGAAACATTAGCAGGAAACGACATTACAGAAATTGTACTAAACGATGATAAATTCACTTTTTTGTTTATTGCCTATGATCTTAAAAAGACAAACACAAAAAATATGTATGAGATTAGCAAATTCGCTAATTTAACAAAGAAATCGGGCAAATGTAATTTCATTTGTATGACCTCATCAGCAGAATCTGAAATAAACGAATTTGTTAAAAAGACACATGCTCCATTCACATTTTTCAATACCGATGAAATTACCTTAAAAACGATTGTTAGATCAAACCCTGGTATTGTTTTATTAAAAAAAGGAAGAATCTTAGGAAAATGGCACCATAGAAATACACCAAGTTTTGAAGAAATTTCAAATGATTTCTTAGAAAACCCAAAGTATAAAAAATCGAATAAAACTGACGAGGCATTGGCTTACTTGAACTAAAGTTAAATTTTAGTGATACATTTTTTTATTAAACGCTTGTTATACGCTCTTCTCATTCTATGGGGAGTAGTTAGCTTAGTATTTTTCCTATTTAATATATTACCAGGTGATCCTGCAAAGATGATGCTTGGGCAACGTTCCGATATTTCAACCATTGAGTCTATTCGAAAAGAACTTGGTTTGGATAAATCGAAAGGAATGCAATACCTTAAATACATTAATGATTTATCACCATTATCGATTCATAATGAAACAAATACAGAAAGCTATTTTTACTTAGATACCAATAAATATAATTACAAGAAAGTACTTAAGATATCAAAGCAATCGGTTTTGGTTGCAAAAACACCGTATTTACGAAGATCATATCAAAGTAAAAAATTGGTCTCTGAAATTATTGGTGAAACATTACCTAATACTTTTATTCTAGCCTTTTCATCTATAATTTTTGCAAGCTTGCTTGGCATATTTTTGGGAATTGTAGCAGCTATAAAAAAAGATAGTTTTTTCGATAGAGCGTCACTCCTGTTTTCGGCATTTGGAATGTCTCTCCCATCCTTTTTTGCGGCAATTCTTATAGGATGGATCTTTGCTTTTGTATTGGGCGATATAACAGGATTAAACCTCACAGGGAATATTTACGAAATTGATGATTTAGGTGAAGGAATTCATTTACGTTTAAAGAACCTTATATTACCAGCAATAACATTAGGAATAAGACCATTAGCAATAGTTATTCAGCTCGCTCGTAATTCCATGCTCGACGTCTTATCCCAAGATTACATAAGAACAGCAAGAGCCAAAGGACTTTCGTTTAAACGAATTATCTGGAAACATGCACTTAAAAACTCTCTTAATCCTGTAATTACAGCCATATCGGGATGGTTTGCTTCCTTAATGGCTGGTGTTGTTTTTATTGAGTATATATTTGGGTGGAAAGGTCTGGGATACGTTATCGTTGATTCTTTAAACAAATACGATTTGCCAGTTATAGTTGGCTGCGTGCTAACTATATCTGTAATGTTTATAATAATAAATACACTCGTGGATGTTATGTATGCTATTCTCGATCCACGCATTAAGCTTGAATAATTTTTTATCAATTATAAACTCTAAGAGCTTATAATTTCTTATTTTTGGTAATACAATCAACGTACTTTTAAAAATCATACAAATGAGAAAAAATATTGTCGCAGGAAACTGGAAAATGAACAAAAATTTTCCGGAAGGAATAGAATTGATTAAAGATATTCTAGAACAAAGTAAAAATGTGGATAAAGCAGAATTGATAGTTTCTCCACCGTATATATTTTTAAGTGAAGCAGCTTCTTTACTTTCAAATTCAACGATTGGATTGGCCGCACAAAATTGTTCGAATCAGGAAAGTGGCGCATATACAGGTGAAATATCTTCATCGATGATTAATTCTGTTGGAGCAAACCATGTAATTCTAGGTCACTCAGAACGCAGAGCATATTATGGCGAAACCGATGAACTAATAAATCAGAAAATTAAACTTTGTATTGCAAACAGTTTAAAACCAATAGTTTGTTGTGGTGAGGTTTTACAAGAACGAGAAAACGAAGAGCATTTTACAGTTGTAGCTAAGCAATTAAAAGGGATGTTTGAAAATGTTAGTCCTGAAGAATTTAAAAATGTTATTATTGCATACGAACCAGTTTGGGCTATAGGAACAGGAAAAACAGCAAGTCCTGAGCAAGCGCAAGAAATTCATGAGTTTATTCGAGAAACAATTAAGAATTCATACGGATCAGAATTAGCAAACAATCTATCAATTCTATATGGAGGTAGTTGTAAACCTTCAAATGCAAAAGAGATTTTTGCTAAACCAGATGTCGATGGTGGCTTAATAGGTGGAGCAGCACTAAATGCCAATGACTTTATAGCAATAGCACAATCTTTTTAATAAAATACAACAATGGACTATATAGAATTAAGATGTAAAATAGCTGCAGAAGATATTCAATCAATTTCTGATATTTTAATTGCTGAATTAAACGAAATTGGATACGAAAGCTACGACGAAACAGATGAGGGTCTTCAGGCTTATATACTTGAGAAATCCTTTGACATTGATAAAGTTAAGAAACTTCAGGCAAATGAAATCCCTAATATTCAGATTGATTATGAATGGGAACTAATTAAAACACAAAACTGGAATGCCGTTTGGGAAAGCAACTTTAATCCGATTACCGTTGAAGATAAATGCATTATTCGTGCTCCTTTCCATACAGATACACTAAAATGTGAGTTCGAAATTATTATTGAACCTAAAATGTCATTTGGAACCGGGCATCACGAAACAACTTTTTTAATGTTAAAAACAATGCTTGATCTTGATTTTAAGAATAAAACTGTTTTAGATATGGGTTGTGGAACTGGTGTACTGGCAATTCTTGCTAAAATGAAAGGTGCAACAGATATTACAGCCATTGATATTGATGAATGGGCTTACAACAATACCATTGAAAATATTGAACGAAACAACAGCTTAGACATTAAGGTATTTCAAGGTGATGCTAGCTTATTAACGGATCAACAATTTGATGTAATTATTGCCAACATTAACCGAAATATTTTATTGGAAGATATTAAACATTACTCAAAGGTTTTAAAATCAGGAGGAACACTTCTATTGAGTGGTATTTACGATAAAGACTTAACTCTAATCAAAACTGAAACATCTGAAAATAATCTTGAATATATCAGTTATATCGAAAAAAACAGTTGGGTAGCTGCAAGGTTTACCAAGAATTAATAAATAAAACCACACCAATGAAAAGATTTATCTTAAAAGGTTTAGGACTCATTTTTTTTTGTGCAATTCTTACAACAAGTTATGCTCAGGATATAAAGGAATTTTCTCAAGACACAGCAATATTCATTGATCAATTCGAAGAGTTTGTCGATAGAAATATTTCAGAACAAGAAGAAGATAGTCTTAAGTCTTTTAAAGATAAATGGGAAGAAGCTTATTTTTCCGAAGATATTATGAATCGATTCATTGGTGTTTGTAATTTAATGATATCAAACAAAGCACGAAGAAATCCTCACTTTACTAAATATTACGATCTGGTAATGACTTTTCATAGAACCGAAGAAGCTATGAAACACTACGATAATTGGGAGAAAGGAATTTACTATATTTTTGAAACTGAAAAATACCCTCTACGTTCTGTTAAAGAATACTTTAAAAACACAAAATCATTAATTCTTGATAACATTATTTACAGCACATATTCAACAAGTTGGCAAGTCAGTTCTTCTGATTTTAAAATAATTGTTGATGGGTCTTTAAAATTTACCTTCGAGAAAACAAATTTAACCTGCAAAATCAAATCTGATTCTATTGATATATTTGAAACAAGTGGAGAGTTTTACCCATTAACAAACCAATGGATTGGTAAAAATGGTAATGTAACATGGGAAAGAGCCGATTATTATCCAGATGAGGTTGAAGCAATTTTAAACGATTATGAAATCAATTTAAAGAAATCGGGATATACCGCCGATTCTGCAACATTCATTAATAAATTGTATTTTGATGAGCCAATTTTAGGAAAACTTTCCGATCAGGTTATTCACATCATGTCTCCAAGTAAATCAATATATCCAGAATTTAACTCCTATAAAAAGAGATTCTTTATAGAAGGCATGTACGAAGATATTAATTACGACGGCGGCCTTTCTATGAAAGGTTCAAACTTATTAGGATCGGGCGATAGTAATAATGAAGCCTACCTTTACATAGAAAGAAACGACACCTCAATTTTAACAGCCATGGCAAAAACATTTATGTTTATGAATGGCCGAATCGTTTCGAACAATGCTCAAATTACGATCTACATGGAAGAAGATTCCATATATCATCCCGGAATTTCGTTCGATTATACAACGTACACAAAAGAAGTTTCGTTAACTGCATCGGATCGAATTGTATCTAAAAGTCCTTATTTCGATTCATATCATAATATAACAATGAACTTTGATCGACTCTTATGGCGAACAAACGATAGCAAGATATATTTAACTAAACGAAGAGGCGCAGCAATTGGTAATGGCGTTTTTACATCTTCTAATTTCTATAACCTAATTGAATTTGAAAGGGTTATGATGCGTGATGATTTTCATCCCTTAATAGCCATTAAGAATTATGCAAATAAAATTCAGGCAACACAGTTTAAAGGAGAAGATCTGGCTCGGTTTTTAGGATACGATGATTATCAGATTAAACAAATGCTTATGTTTTTAAGTGTCGATGGATTTATTTTTTACGATACTGACAAAGACGAAGCAATAATAAAAAAGAAACTATACGATTTTATTGATGCCCGTTTCGGGAAGATTGATTACGATGTTATTAACTTTAATTCGGTTACTGAAGACCTCGTTCATAATGGTGTTTTAGATTTAAAATCTTACGATTTGGAAATTAATGGTGTTCCTGAAATATTCCTTTCCGATTCTCAGAACGTTGCAATTTATCCAAAACATCAAAAAATCATAATGAAAAAGGATAGGAATTTTAGTTTTGCAGGAATTGTTGATGCTGGACTTTTTACTTTCTATGGCGACGAATTTTATTTTAATTATGATACATTCAAAATTAGTCTATCGAATATTAACTCATTAGAAATAAAAGTGCAGACCGACGACTATGATATGTACAACAATCCAATTCTTGATCTAATCCAAAATAAAATTGAGATTATTAATGGTGATTTACTTATCGACAAACCATTTAACAAATCTGGCTTACAAGATTTTCCCGATTACCCTATTTTTAAAAGTTACGACAACTCTTTTGTGTATTACGATAAGCCTAGTATATACAATGGCGTATATGAACGCGACAGCTTCTATTTTGAGGTTGATCCTTTTATAATAGATAGTCTCGATAATTTTTCGGCTAAAGGACTAAGATTTAATGGGAAGTTTAGCTCTTCGAATATATTCCCGCCATTCGAAAATGAAATATATAAACGTCCCGATAATTCTTTAGGTTTTGTTCGGGAAACACCCCCTGACGGTTTTCCTCTATACGAAGGAAAAGGAACCTATTACAATAAAATAGACTTAAGCAATAAAGGTTTACGAGGATCGGGAACACTTGAATATTTAACATCAAAAGCAGAAACGGATAACGTTCTGTTTTTCCCCGACTCAACTAAAATTCATGCTACCAGTTTTACAATGGCACAAAGAAATACCGGAATCGAATTTCCAAATTTAAATTCTTCCAATATAAATATTGAATGGTATCCATACGATGATATTATGTATGCCGAGCAAACAAAAGAACCTTTCGAATTATTTGGTAATAATTCAATGCTCTCAGGCTCACTTACAATACAACCCATTGGACTTAAAGGAAATGGTATTTTTAATTTGGACAAAGCCGAATTGCGCTCAAAAGAATTTAACATCTCATCAAATTCTTTTAAATCAGATACAACCACTTTTAGTTTGAAATCTATCGACAAAAAAGATTTCAATTTTATCACAGAAAATTTAAAAGGAGAAATTGATTTCACAAGTCAAGCTGGAGACTTTGTTTCAAACGATCAATTCACGATTGCAAAATTTCCTAAAAATCTATATTTAAGTTATTTAGATAAATTTAATTGGAATATTTCAGAGGATGAAATTGCAATTGTTTCGAGTCCACAGATTGATACAACTGCATCCGAAAATATTAAAGAATTAGCCCGACTAAAAGATGATAATCTACCGGGGGCATTATATCTGTCGATACATCGAAGTCAGGATTCTTTGCGTTTTGCCTCTACAAATGCAATTTACAAACTCAAAGACAGTACCATTAATGCTACCGAAGTTGAATATATAAAAGTTGCAGATGCCCTCGTCTATCCTGAAGAAAAAGATGTTACAATAGGAAATCTTGCAGAAATTAAAACTTTAAAAAATGCAGAAATAATTGCTGATTCAGAGCATAGATATCATAAGATCTATAATGCTAAAGTAAATATTAAAGGAAGATATAATTACTTAGGAACAGGAGATTATGATTATATTGATGAAAATAAAGATGTACAAATTGTTCATTTTACTGATATTTCTGTAGATACTAGCAAACAAACAATTGCAAGAAGTAAAATTGCCCGAACAGACGATTTCACGCTTAGCCCTGTTTATCATTACCAAGGGAATATTCAGTTAAATGCAAGTCGTAAATATCTCTCCTTCAATGGTGGAGTAAAACTTGCATATAATTGTCCAAGAAAAGAAACTCACTATGCAACTTTTAAATCAGAAATAAATCCCGATAGCATTTATATTCCAATTAGCGATTTAACAAAAAGCATAAACGGAAGAGGATTATTTGCGGCATCGTTTATTACAAAAGATTCATCACATATTTATACCCGTTTTCTCGATCAGAGAAGAGATCCCAACGATGAAGCACTTGTAAGAGCACTAGGGTATTTATATTTTAATAAAAATGCAAATAAATATGTGGTTGCCGAAGAATCTAAACACAGAGATAAAGATACTATTGGAAGCTTGGTAAGCTTACAAAGAGATATGTGTTTGCAACATTCGGAAGGTAAAGTAAATCTTGGTATTGAACTCGGACAAGTTAAATTATCTCCTGCTGGTTCTGTAAATCATCTTTTAGATAAAAATGAAATAAAACTTGAGTTGATTTTACCTTTAGATTTCTTTTTCTCTGATGCTGCTCTTGATACTTTAGCAAAGGATATCCAATCGATTCGAGGAATGGATGCTATGAGCATAAGCTCAGGTTTCTTTAAAAAGAATATGAACGAATTGGTTGGTCCGATTAACTATAATGAATACAACAATCAAATTATGTTATATGGTAACGATGCTGTGTTACCACAATCATCTCAGCACACATTAGTTTTAGGTAGTGTAAAGTTAAAATGGTTCACAGAATCGGGATCATACATGAATTATGGAAAAATAGGAATTGCCACAATTAATAACAAACCTATTAACAAATATGTAGAAGGACATTTACAAATCCTAAAAAGACGAAGTGGAGATTTACTAAAATTCTATTTCAAGCTACCAAATAACAATTATTACTATTTTACATATTCGCGTGGTGTAATGCAAACCCTTTCGAATAACAAAGATTTTATGAATGTTATTAAAGGTTTAAAGAACAAACAACGTAAGCTTAAAACACCTCGTGGCACTACCCCATATCGTTATATTGTTGCAACAGAACAGAACATGCAGCAATTCTTACGTAGCATTCGTTTATTTGAAGAAGCACAAATTGCAAAAGAGGAAGAACTCAAACAATTAGAGCAAGAAAGACTTGAATTAGAACAGCAAGAACTAGAACAACAGAAGCAATTAGAGAAAGAAAATCTTGAAGAAGAAACCGAGGAAGCTTTACCTGAAAATGAACAATTAAAAGAAAATGAAGTTTCTACCGAAGAAAGTAAAAACTTGTAATAATGAAAGAAGCCTGGGATAAACGTTATAATTCGAATGAATATATTTATGGTTTAAAACCAAATCAGTTTTTAAGTACAAATATAAATACCTTAAAACCTGGAAAGATACTTTTACCTGGTGATGGAGAAGGACGAAACTCTATTTATGCCGCAAAACTTGGATGGGAGGTTACTGCTTTCGATTACAGCAATTCTGGCAAGGAGAAAGCTTTAAAATTAGCTGAATCGTATAACCTAGAAATTAACTACGAAATCTCAGATGTAAATAACTTTCAAACCAAAAAAAGCTTTGATGTAATATCGATAGTATTCTTGCATTTAACCAAAGAAACAAGAATTCCCTTTCATAAAAACTTGTATAAATTTCTAAACCCTGGAGGCAAAGTTATTTTGGAGTGTTTCTCGAAATCTCAAATCAAAAATAATTCAGGAGGTCCAAAAAATCTTGATTTACTTTATAGCATTGAAGATATTAAAACTGATTTCTCCGAATATCAAATTGAGCTTCTTGAAGAAACTCAAGTCAATTTAGACGAAGGGCCATTACATCAAGGCATAGCTAATGTAATTCGTTTAATTGCACGAAAAATTTAGCTTCTTTGCTTTTCAAAAACTTCTAGATTTTTTATTTCTGCTCCATCAATTTCAAAACGGATAGCTGTCTGAACTCTATGCATTCCTGACTTACCAGCAGCACCTGGATTTATATGAAGTAGTTCGTTTTTATCATCATAAATAACTTTAAGAATATGCGAATGACCTGATATAAATAAATTTGGTTTTATCTTAGAAATAGCCTCTTTCATTGTTTTTTCGTATCTACCCGGATAGCCTCCAATATGTGTCATTAAAACCTTAACACTTTCGCAATTAAAAGATTGTATTTGCGGATAAACAATACGCACATCTTGTCCATCAATATTTCCATAAACTGCCTTCAGGGTTTTTTTTCTTGAAATTGCATCAGCTGTTTCAATATTTCCAATATCTCCTGCATGCCAAAGTTCATCACAATCCTTAAAAAAATTCATTATTTTTTCGTCGATATAAGAATGCGTATCCGATAATAATCCGATCTTTTTCATTAATTTTTATTTAGTATCCGTATTTTTGCTAAAATCATTTACAAAGATATATGCATTTATTTTACACGCCTGATTTAAATGGCAATATTTATACACTTAATGAAATTGAATCGAAACATTGTGTTCGTGTATTAAGATTAAGTACCAGTGATACAATCGAATTAATAGACGGCAATGGTGGATTTTATAAAGCAAAAATAACAGATGCTAATCCAAAAAAATGCACTGTTGAAATAGTAGAAACAAAAAAAGAATTTGGTAAGCGAAATCATTATTTACATATTGCAATAGCGCCTACAAAAAATATAGATCGCTTTGAGTGGTTTTTGGAAAAGGCAACCGAAATTGGGATCGATGAGATTACTCCTATTTTATGCGATCATTCAGAAAGAAAGGCTATAAAAAACGATAGACTAGAAAAGATAATAATTTCTGCTGTTAAGCAATCTTTAAAAGGATATAAACCTAAACTTAACGAGCTTACTTCGTATAACGATTTCATTAGAAAAAACTTTGATGGAGCGAAACTTATAGCTCATTGCGAAGAAAACCAAAAAGCATTATTAAAAAACACGTATAAAAAAACTCAGAACACTATAATTTTAATTGGACCTGAAGGTGATTTTAGTCCAGCCGAAATATCACTTGCCAAAGAAAATAACTATCACGAGATAAGCTTAGGCGAAAGTAGATTAAGAACAGAAACGGCAGGTATTGTAGCTTGTCATACAATCAATCTTATTAACGAATAAAAATAAAATAATAGATGGCACAAGTAATAATTGAAAATCATAAAGAATTTGAAAGCTATTTAGGAAAAGAAGTTGGTGTTTCTAAATACACGGAAATTACTCAAGAACAAATTAATCAATTCGCAGAAGCTACATTGGATAATCAGTGGATACATACAGATCCTGAAAAAGCAAAAACAGATTCTCCATTTAAAGCAACTATTGCCCACGGTTATTTAACAGTTTCTTTACTTAAATACTGTTGGGACGATATCGCAGAAGTTCGAAATGTAAAAGCTATAATTAACTATGGAATCGATAAATTCAAATTTGGCGAAGCTGTTGTAGTTGGCAGTAAGGTTAGAGTTCGCGTATTCTTACACACTATTAATGATTTAAGAGGAATATCGAAAGTTCAGTTAAAGGTTAGAATGGAAATTGAAGATAAGAAAAAACCTGCTTACGAGGGCTTAATCACTTTCCTATATCATTTCGAATAGTTTCTATTCAAATAAAAAACAAAGTCGAGGAATCTATTTACTAGATCTTTCGACTTTGTTCTTTTCACATACTAGTTGGTAAAAAAGTCAACTACATTACCAAACTTATTGCTCGATGTTTTATACAATTCCGTATACTGACATTTTGAACATGTGACCGTTGTAAATTTAACATTCTGAATATTAAATAATTTCATCATAAAACTACCGGTAGTTCTAATTTCTCCCACTTCATAATGTCTGTTTCCACACTTTGGACAAGTATATTTATAATTTGTATACATAATTAATTATTTTTTGATTTAAACTTACTTCTAAGCAAAACTCCTGCTCTAAATGATTTATCAATCAATTCCTTATCTAGAATCCATCCCGACGACATAAATACAGAAAGATATTTCTTCCCTTTTAATCCCTTATTAAATACTGGATCTATTTCTTTAAAACCTATACATAAGCAGTCAGTCAAATAAATAAAGAAACTCTTTGATTTCTCATTTTCCATCTCAAATTAATTTAATTTTCTTCCGACTCTGATGAACTTGTTTTTTTTAATCTCTTCGATTCCTTTAGAGCTTTTGTAATAATCCATTCTATTTGTCCATTTGTACTCCGAAATTCATCCGCAGCCCATTTTTCCAAAGCTTTCATTTTATCTTCGTTCAATCGGAGTACAAAAGATTTCTTTTTAGACATAGTTTTTAATGATTTAGAGTACCTGTATTTACGACTGGTCTGGCAGATTCTTCGGAACAAAGAACAACCATCAAATTACTAACCATGGCAGCTTTACTTTCATGATCCATCTCTATAATATCTTTTCCAGCCAATTGTTGCAATGCAATTTCAACCATACTTACTGCGCCTTCAACAATTTTATGACGTGCAGCTACTACAGCAGTTGCCTGCTGACGACGTAACATTGCACTTGCAATTTCTTCGGCATATGCAATGTAATTAATTCTAGCCTCAATTACATGTATCCCTGCAATTTCTAAACGTTCAACAATTTCTTTTTCCAACTCGTCGTTTACTTCTTCAACTCCAGAACGCAAAGTTACTTCTGCTTCTTCATCTTCAAAATTATCGTATGGATATTTTCCAGCTAATTTTCGCAATGCAGCTTCACTTTGCACAACAACAAAATGCTCATATTGATCAACTTCAAAAGATGCTTTATACGTTTCTTCTACCTTCCAAACTAAAACAACTCCAATTTTTATTGGATTTCCAACTTTATCATTGACCTTTATTGGCTCACTATCAAAATTTCGAGCTCGTAATGAAATCTTTTTTCTAATAAAAAAAGGATTCACCCAAAAGAAACCATTAGACTTTACAGTTCCTTTATAAGCGCCAAACAAAACCAATACAGACGATTCATTTGGATTCACTACAATAAATCCTATCATTATGAAAATACTTAGAAATAATGTGACTAGAAACCATAAATTATGCAATGCTACTAATCCCGCAATACTCACTCCCAATAATAATAAATTTAGAAACAATACTAAAAACCCTGACTTTGCTTTAAAAACTTTCTCATTTTTCATAATCTTAAATTTTAATTACAATTTGTGATATCATTTTGATATCACAATAGTACCATTATTATTTTGCAAATCAAATTTTTCAACAAAAAAAAGAGATAGCATAAAATACTATCTCTTAAATTCCTGTTAAAAGCACGTTATGAATATTTCTTCGAAAACCTTAAAACATTACTAACAATCTGTGCTGGTGCTTTTATTAAATTTCCATCTAAATAACTGCGAATATCTTCATATTCCTTATCTACATAATTAACTGATCCTTCAGTTATTATATTACTTTCTTCAAAATTACTATAAATGTAAAGTAGAGTAGAGTTTTTAACCATAGGCGTTTTTAATTTCCTTAATAACGCCAAAATGAATTTATTTATTATCTACAAATACATTTTTTTTGAAAAACTAAGCAACAGTCAAACACAAATCTCTTTCTTCAATTATTTTCCTTAAATTAATTAAAGCATACCTCATTCGCCCCAAAGCAGTATTTATGCTCACATTGGTTTGCTCGGCGATCTCTTTAAAGCTTAATCCAACAAAATGACGTAAAAGAATAACTTCTCTTTGCTCATCTGGCAAATGATCAACTAATTTTCGAACGTCTGAATTAATTTGATCTTGAATTATATTTTCTTCAACCGTTTTATCAGAAAATCTTTGCGAATTAAATATATCGGTTTCATATTCATCATTGGAGCAAGTTTTCATTTGCTTTTCCTTCCTAAAATGATCAATAATCAAGTTGTGAGCAATTCGAATTACCCATGAAACAAATTTACCATTTTCCTGATACTTACCTACATTGAGGGATTTTACAACCTTAATAAATGTCTCTTGAAAAATGTCATTTGCTAAATGATCATTTTTTACCATTAGAAAGATATAAGTATAAACTTTATCTTTGTGACGATTTACCAAGATTTCGAAACTTGATTGTTCACCATCGATAAACTGTTTCACCAGTTCATGATCTGTTAGCTTTGTTTTTGTCAAAACAACCTCCTTTTTTACGTTTTTAAAAAAAGGTAGAACTTTAATCGATAAACAATCCTCCGAGTTTTGGGTTAGTAATTAATTAAATTAATTTAGCGCAATTAAATAAAAAAAATTAGATATATCAAAGGTATTTAAGTTTTGTTAACATTCTTTAAGACAATATTCTTCAATAATTATGCCTAACAATGATCAATTTATACAAATAAAAGAAGCTAAAGTTCACAATCTAAAGAATATAAGCATCAATATTGAGCGTGACAAATTTATTGTCATTACCGGAGTTTCTGGTTCTGGCAAATCTTCTTTAGCATTCGATACGATCTATGCCGAAGGGCAAAGAAGGTATGTTGAGAGTTTATCATCCTATGCCAGACAATTTTTAGGAAAAATAAATAAACCCGATGTTGAATTTATTCATGGTATTCCTCCTGCAATTGCAATAGAACAAAAAGTTAATACTCGAAATCCAAGATCAACTGTTGGAACATCTACGGAAGTATACGACTATCTTAAGCTTTTGTTCGCTAGAATTGGGAAAACCTTCTCCCCTATATCTAACAAACAAGTTCAACAGCATTCTGTTACCGATATTGTTAATTATATTATTTCATTTGAGCCTGAAACAAAAGCGCTCATTCTTGCTCCTTTTAAGAAATTAACAAAAAATGATTTTATAGTAAGCTTTCAAAAACTGCAATCAGAAGGTGTTTCAAGAATTGAGCAAGACTCTAATATTTATAAAGTATCTGATTTAATAGTGGATAGTTCTAAAATTAATAAATCAAAAGACTTTAATATTGTTGTCGATCGAATTATTATTAAAACCGACGAAGATTCAATAAGTAGATTTGGCGATTCTGTTCAAACTGCACTTTCTGAAGGAAAAGGTTATTGTATTATTAAAATCTTAAATAATGATAATACGGTTACGGAACAATTCTCAAACAAATTTGAAGCAGATGGCATTGAATTTGAAGTACCAACAGTTCATACCTTTAGTTTCAATAACCCAGTTGGAGCTTGTCCTAGATGCGAAGGATATGGTAAAATTATCGGAATTGATGAAGACTTAGTAATACCCAATAAAAATTTATCCATTTATGAAGAAGCAATTGCATGTTGGCGAGGCGAAAAAATGCAAGAATGGAAAGATCGATTAATACATAATGCAGAAAAATTCAACTTCCCTATTCATAAAGCTTTTTTTGATCTTACCGAAGATCAAAAACTATTACTTTGGGAAGGAAATAAATACTTCTATGGATTAAATACATTCTTTCAACATCTCGAAGAACAAAAGTATAAAATTCAATATCGGGTTATGTTATCGAGATACCGGGGTAAAACAATTTGTCCCGATTGTCGTGGTACAAGATTAAAGAAAGAAGCTTCGTATATTAAAGTCCAAGACAAATCATTACAAGATTTAGTTTTAATTCCTGTTGACGAACTACAAATATTTTTCAAGAATCTAAAGCTTTCAAAATTTGAAACTGAAGTATCCAAAAGGATATTAATTGAGATTAACAGTAGAATTGATTTTCTAATGAATGTTGGTCTAGGATATTTAACTTTAAATAGGTTATCATCAACATTATCGGGAGGAGAATCTCAAAGAATAAACTTGGCAACATCTCTTGGAAGCAGCCTAGTTGGCTCTTTGTATATTTTAGACGAACCAAGTATCGGTTTGCATTCTCGTGATAATGAACGTTTAATTAAAGTATTGAAACAGTTGCAAGAAATTGGAAATACTGTTATAATGGTTGAACATGACGAAGATATTATTAAAGCGGCTGACGAAATAATAGATATAGGTCCTTTAGCCGGAAGATTAGGAGGTGAGATAATATTTCAAGGGAATTCTAAAGAAATCATTAAAGATAAAAATAGTTTAACTGGTAAATATCTTACAGGAAAAGAATTTATTCCAGTTCCAAGTATTAGAAGAAGCTGGAACAACTATATTGAACTAATTGGGGCACGTGAAAATAACCTAAAAAACATTAATGTTAAAATTCCTTTAAATGTAATGACTGTTATTACAGGGGTTAGTGGTTCTGGTAAATCAACATTAATAAGAAATATACTTTCTCCTGCTCTAAGTAAAATTCTTCTAGGCACAGGAGAAAAAACAGGAAAATTTGACGAAATCAAAGGGGACATAAACAGACTTGATAGTATTGAATTCGTGGATCAAAATCCAATTGGAAAATCATCAAGATCTAATCCCGTTACGTATTTAAAAGCTTACGACGAAATAAGAAAACTTTATGCCGATCAACAAGCATCAAAAATAAACAATTTTAAGCCTTCTCATTACTCATTTAATGTTGAAGGTGGAAGATGTGAAGAGTGTCAGGGAGATGGCTTTATTAAGGTTGAAATGCAATTTATGGCTGACGTAACCTTGGTATGTGACACTTGCAATGGAAAGCGGTTTAAAGATGAAGTATTAGAAGTTAAATACAAACAAAAAAGTATTTACGATGTATTAGGAATGACAGTAAATGAAGCTATTGAATTTTTTGGAGAATCGGACGGTTCAACTGAAAGAAAGATCGTTAATAAACTTTCTCCGTTAGCAGAAGTTGGATTAGGTTACATAAAATTGGGTCAATCATCGAGTACATTAAGTGGCGGAGAAAGTCAGCGAGTTAAACTTGCCTCGTTCCTAAGTAAAGAAGCTTCGAAACAAACTACATTATTTATCTTTGACGAACCAACAACAGGACTTCATTTTCATGATATCAAAAAACTACTCGATGCTTTTAATGCATTAATCGCAAGAGGAAATAGTGTATTAATAATTGAGCATAATTTAGAAATTATTAAATCAGCCGATTGGATTATTGATTTAGGTCCTGAAGGTGGAAAATATGGTGGAAATATTGTTTTTGAAGGTATTCCTGAAGAATTAATAAAGCATCCTAAATCGTATACAGGAAAATATCTAAAGGAAAAAATTATATAAGTTTAGCTTTTAGACATAAATAAATAAAAAAAAGGATCTGCTATAAACAAATCCTTTTTTTATATCTAATTATTTTTATTAATCCGCATTTTCCTTAATTCCAAACATAATAGCTACACAACCGCTCACCAACTCATCCGTTTCTTCCTCGCTATTTTTTACTCTTAACGAAATAATTAATTGCTGACTCGACTCTAGTTTAAAATCCCAAATACGAGAATAATCACTTTTTCTGTTATCATACAATACGTTACGATTTACATCTAATACCTGAAATTCGATCTCAGGCAATGCATCAGAACCACAAATATAAATTCTATAATTCTGACCTGCATAAAAAGTCTTATATAATTCGGCATCTTCTCCTTCTGTTAAAATAGCAGCATTAAAATTACCATCATGAATGTATGGGGTTAGCTCAAGCTTACAGACTTTTTTCGCAAAACTTTTACATTGCGCATTTCCCTGAAATGGAATTAGAGCTAATACTGTTAAGACAATTAATATCTGATATATTTTTTTCATAGCGGAGGATTATTTTATAATGTAAAATTATTACGTATTATCTTCACTTTCTCTTTAAGTTCGTAGTAAGTTTCAGGCTTCATTTTTACTTCTGTTTTCGATTTCAGAGTAGTAACATTTGTCTCATCATCGGTTACAGGTTCAATTTTAGAAGAGGTAATTTCAATCTTTTCAAATATTGCCTTTAATTCGTTAACATTTGTCATTACTGTAATTACATCTTCATTATCCTTATTTTCATCTAACAAACTAAGTACTGTAGATAATGTAAGTTTCTGGTCAATAATACGATTTACCAATTCATTATTATTCAAATCAACATCCGGTCCAACTAAGTTTGTAGCTATATAAAGACCTTCAACCCAACCTCCAACTAATACAATTGTCGACATTGCTTGTCTATCATTCTCTTCAAAAAATGAACTTGAGTTCATTATGGTTTCAGAGATAATATCCATTATTACGTCTCTATTATTAATATTCGCTTCTAATCTCTCAATTACATTTTCGTCAATAGCATTTAAAATACCTAAGCCTTCCGCCATTCTTTTAGATGCATTCATGTAATTAATTGTAGCTTGTGTTTGATCAAATAAACTTGCATAACTTAAATCTGTTGTGTATACTCCAAGATTTAAAGCCATACTTTTATTGGTAACATAATTCGTTACATTTTCCGTTGGGTTAAGTAATTCTTCGTTGTAAACTGCTCCAGCTTGCTTTAATATCATCGCTGTTTCTAACGGAGATGGTAAAGAATAGAAGATTTCCTTAACTGTTTTTACGTCCTTAATTAATTGCTCATCAATTTCAAGAGACTCAATTGTTACTTCTTCTGTATCCTTATTTTTCTTATTGGAACCGCATCCAGTTATTATTGTTACAGAAACAATAACTGCCAGAAAACATAATGCTTTAGAATGTACTGATTTAATATCCATAATTTGCTGTCTTATTAATTGTTACCAATTTAAAACAATTTGTAGTAAAATTAACACTTTTTTTTAAAAAACAAAATTAACAATACACGCAAATCCCTGTTATTTGTAGATTTCTACAATCAGATTTATTTTTGAGCATATCCGCAATTATTTATTTTTCACCCATCTAATATAGGAAAATATAATTTGAATATCCAATATTTACAGGGAATTGTAGTAATTTTACACGAGTAAATAATATTATATGACGAATAGAGAAATAATTCAAAAATTAGAGTCTTCTGATGAAAAAGTATTACTAGAAACTCTACAAAAAATATCAAAAGAAGGGAATAACGAAATCCTAGTCAAAGTAATTGATTTAATAGAAAAATCATCGAGCACAAAGGTTCGTGATGAAATTATTAAAATAATTGAAAACTTAAAGGAACAAGATAGTAGTAAAATTCTTATTGATGCGATTACAAATCCGAAAAATAGTAAGGAACTTTCAATATTGGTTTCGGCGTGCTGGAAAAATGGATTAAACTATGAAGAATATCTTGATGTTTTTATAGATATTTTTGTGAAATCGGAGTTCCAATTAGCATTCGACGCATTTACAGTTATTGACACTTACGAGAATGTTGATGAAAGCATTGCGAATATCAATCTGATAAAACTTGAAAATTCACTTGAAGACTTAACTGATGATAAAAAAGCATTGTGCACCGAACTCATTAATGTAATACAATATTTAAAAGAAAATCCCGCTGATTAGCGGGATTTTTTATTTTAATGTATACTTGAAAAGTATTTCATGAATTGCGAACGTTCATAAACTAGAGGATCTTCTATTTTATCATAACTCATTTTTCCTCTAAACTCATCAACACTATTGTATCCATTTTTCTCCATCCATTCTTTTAATTCTTTAAGGATAGATCCTAAATGTCCTATTCCATTTTTATAAAGTGTTGAACAAACCTGAACTACAGTAGCTCCTGCTAATAGTTGCTTAACAACAGCTTTACCATCGTGCACTCCTGTTGATGCTGCAATATCCATATTCGAAATCTTTGAAGATACGATTCCAACCCAACGCAAAGAGTTCCTAATATCTGCTGATGTGCTGAATACATCAGAAGAAGTAAACTTCATTTCATCAATATCGATATCTGGAGTATAGAAACGATTAAATAATACTACGCCTGGAACATGCAATTTTTGTATAAATCCAACTAAATTTGAAAATTGTGAACCTAACTTAAATGCAAAAGGAATATTTATTGTAGATTTCAATTTTTCTGCTAATTCGAAATAAACATTTTCGTAATATTCTGAAGAAGCATGTCTATCATTTGGTAATACAAAAACATTAATTTCAATAGCATCAGCACCTGCTTCTTCGATACTTTTCGCAAAACCTGTCCATTCTTTTGAAGTAACACAATTGATACTTGCAATAACTGGAATTTTAACTTCAGATTTAGCTTTTTTTATAAGGTCTAAATATTCTTGAAGAGTATTTTGCTTTACGTAATGATTTACATAATCCCATGCTTCAGGAGAATCAGAACCATTAGCCATTTTACCAGCTTCAAATTTTATCTGTTCTTCGAAAATCGATTTTAATACAATTGCACCAGCACCTTTTTCTTCAATCTCTTTAATTTTTTCAATTGAACTTGTAAGGCTTGAGCTTCCTACTATTACCGGATTCTTAAGTTTTAATCCTAAATAAGTGGTTTCTAATTGACTCATAATTAATGTTTATTTATATTATCTACTTCGTATAATTTCGTGCTCCAAACAACAAACTTCCAACTCGTACCATGGTTGCTCCTTCTTCAATTGCAATTTTGTAGTCGCCAGACATTCCCATAGAAATTTCCTTAAAATCATCATTAAAGAAAGAACTGTTTTTTAACTCATTAAAGATATGAACTAATTCTCTAAATTCAGAATGAATTGTATCTTCATTTTCGGTATATGTTGCCATGCCCATTACACCACATATATTTACATTTTTAAGAATTGAGAAATCGTCTGATTTAATAAATTCAATGGCTTCCTTCAGATCCAAACCAAATTTTGTTTCTTCCTTAGCAATATGAAACTGTAAAAGGCAATTAATTTTCCGATTACACTTCTCCCCTTCTTTGTTTATTACTTTCAATAATTTAAAACTATCAACTCCATGAATCAAAGAAACAAAAGGAGCAATATATTTTACTTTATTCGTTTGCATATGACCAATCATATGCCATTCTATATCTTTTGGCAATGCTTCATATTTTCCTGCTAATTCTTGAGCTTTATTTTCCCCATAAATTCTGTGTCCAGACGTATAAGCTTCTTCGATTAATTCAATTGGTTTGGTTTTAGAAACTGCTATAAGCTTTACATTAGAAGGTATTTCTTCGGAAAGAAAGTGTTTTATATTTTCAGAAACGCTCATTAAACTCGTATTTTAATTTTATGATTTCAAATGTACTAAAAAAGTTTTTGCTTAGGAAAGACAAAAGTCAGGTTCGAAAAAAGGATTACTCTAATAAAACAAGAAAGTTGTCTATGTTTTGATTAACTCAACATGACAACTTTCCTATATTATTGATGTCATACTTCGACAAGCTCAGTATGACCTATAATGACTATATATCTAGTCTAATTTATGAATTACCAAACCACTTCTTAGTTTTGGTTCGAACCAAGTAGTTTTTGGAGGCATTATGTTACCTGTATCAGCAATATCAATAAGTTGTTGTAATGAACAAGCATATAAAGCAAAAGCAACTTTCATACTGCCATTATCAACACGTTTTGATAATTCGCCTAATCCACGAATTCCACCTATGAAATCAATACGGTTTGATGTTCTTAGATCTTTAATATCAAAAATTGGCTCTAAAACCTGATTTGATAAAATTGTAACATCTAAAACTCCGATAGGATCTTTATCGTCGTATGTTCCTTCTTTAGCAGTCATTTTATACCAATCGCCAGCTAAATACATACTAAACTCATGAAGTTTAGCAGGCTTGTAAATCTCTTTACCAACTTTTTCAATTTCGAAAGAAGTAGCTAATTTTTCAATTACTTCTTCTTCTGACAATCCGTTTAAGTCTTTAACTACACGATTGTAATCAATAATTTTTAATTGATTATCTGGAAAATGAACAGCCATAAAGAAATTGTATTCTTCATTGCCAGTATGGTTTGGATTTTGCCCTTCTTTTTCTATTCCAATACGAGCAGCAGCAGCTGTTCTATGGTGACCATCGGCTACGTATGTGTAAGGAACTTTAGTATCAAAAAGTTCTTCTAATTTATTATTTACATCAGCATCGTTAATTGCCCAAAAGTGATGACCGAAACCGTCTTCAGCTGTAAAATCATAATCAGCTTCCTGAGATTTTACAATTTTCTCAACGATTGCATCAATTTCTGGAACTGCTTTGTAAGAAAAGAATACAGGCTCAATATTCGCATTAGAATAACGCGTTAAAACCATTCTATCATCTTCCTTTTCAGGACGAGTTAACTCATGTTTTTTAATAATTCCGTTATGGTAATCAGCACAAGCAGCAGCACCTACAATACCATATTGTGTGCGTCCGTCCATTGTTTGAGCATAAATATAATATTTAGCTTCTTCGTCTTGAACTAACCAACCTTTATCTTGGAACATTTTAAAATTATCAACAGCTTTTGTGTAAACTGTATCAGAATGAATATCTGTTCCTGCAGGACAATCTATTTCTGCTTTTGTAATATGCAATAAAGAACAATCTTTACCTTCTGCCATTACAGCAGCTTCTTCACTATTCATAACATCGTATGGTAATGATGCTAAGTCTTTCGAAATCTCCTTTGGAGGTCTTAATCCTTTAAATGGTTTAATTATTGCCATCTTTTTATTAGTTTAAAGTTTAAAGTTACAAGTTTAAGGTTCCTTCAAATTTGCCCTAAAACCAATATCACTTTATTTATTATTAATTATTTTATCATTAAAAAGTTCTAGTTCCCAGTCAACTTTAAACTTGAAACCGAAACGATGAACTTATTTGTTTACTTTGAATGTTTCATTACCGTTTTCGATGAAATCAATAATTTGATTTGCGCCTGCAACACCTGCATTAATATTAGCTTCAGCAGTTTGAGCACCCATTTTCTTTGGTGTAAAGAAAAATTTACCTTCAAACTTCTCAGCTATTTCGTCTTTACACTCAGGAGCAATATCAGATACATATCTGAAATCATCTCTTTCGGCAAAAACTTTAAGTAACTCTTCTTCGTTAATTACTTCTTTACGAGCAGTATTAATTAAAGTAGCTCCTTTTGGCATGCTATTTAATAAATCAAAACCAATTGATTTTTTAGTTTTATCGTTAGCTGGAATATGTAACGAAATATACTGGCAAGTTGAATACAATTCTTCAACTGTAGCAACTGGAGTTACTCCGTCTTTCTTAATAGTTTCTGCATCAACAAAAGGATCAAATGCAAGAACTTCCATTCCAAACCCCTTTGCAATTTCAGCTACATATCTACCTACATTACCATATGCATGAATACCTATTTTTTTATGACGCAATTCTGTTCCCGCTTTACCATTATAGTTTCCACGAGCCATCATAACTGCCATTCCCAATGCTAATTCAGCAACAGCATTTGAATTCTGCCCTGGAGTATTCATAGCAACTACATTTCCTGCAGTACAGGCTTCCAAATCAAGATTATCATAACCTGCACCCGCACGAATAACAATCTTAAGATTTTTAGCAGCATCGATAACTTCTTTTGTTACTTTATCTGAACGTACGATCATTCCATCAACATTCTCAACTGCTTTTAATAATTCTGATTTCTCTGTATATTTTTCTAATAAAACCAATTCGTAATTCGCTTTATCTAAAACTTCTTTTATTTGAGCTACTGCTGCCGGAGCAAAAGGCTTTTCTGTTGCAACAAGTACTTTTTTCATAATATTATAGTTTAAAAGTTAAATGTTTAAGGTTAAAAGTTATTTTAATTGAAAGTTCAATTATTTAATATGATTTTCAAGATATTTTATTAATGATGAAATCATTTTTGCAAGTTCAGTGCATTTAGTTTTTAATTTAACAGATAAATCATCATCAATAAATTTCAAACGATCTAATAAAAACACCATGCTTCTTAATTCACCCAAAGAACCTTTTGCAATAAATAGAAATTTTATAAATTGTTTGTTACTTCCATATTCAAATCCTTCGGCTATATTATTGGAGACTGAAACAGCAGCTCTTTTAATTTGATCACACAAAGAATAATCTTTTGAAAGCGGTTCATTTTTAACAAGTGAATAAAAGTCGATTGCAAGGTCTATAGATTTTTGCCAAATCTCAAGTTCTTCAAAACTTTTTGCTTTTGCCATCGACTTTTAACTTTTAAACTTTCAACCTATAACTTGGGTTTATGCATTTTTTGCTTCGAAATCTTTCATTGCTTGAACTAATGCCTGAACATCTTCAATTGTAGAAGCATTGTAAGTAGAAGCACGGAAACCACCAACTGAACGGTGACCCTTAATTCCAACACAATTTCTTTCTCCTGCAAAAGCGATAAAATCAGCTTCAAGTGCTTTATATTGTTCTTTCATTACAAAAACAATATTCATGCGAGAACGATCTTCTTTATTAATAGGACTTTCGAACATATTACTTTCATCGATTGCATTGTATAATAAATCAGCACGATCTTTTGCTAATTTTTCCATTGCAGTAACACCACCCATAGACTTAACCCATCTTAAAGTTTCACGAATTGCGAAAATATTAAATACAGGAGGAGTATTGTACATAGATCCCTTATCAACGTGGATACCGTATTGTAACATTGATGGTATTGGACGATCAGCAACAACTTTGTTTAAGAAATCATCTTTGATAATAATGAAAGTAGCACCTGCAGGTCCTAAATTCTTTTGAGCACCACCATAAATCATAGCGTATTTTGAAACATCAACAGGGCGACTTAAGAAATCGGATGACATATCAGAAATTAACGGAACATTTACATCTAAATCTTCAAAAGATTCTGTACCTGCTATTGTATTGTTAGATGTAACGTGAACGTAATCTACGTCTTTAGGAATCTCATATCCTTTTGGATAATAAGTAAAGTTTTTATCTTTTGAAGATACTTCAACAACTTCGCCCCACAATTTAGCTTCTTTAATTGCTTTAGAAGACCAAGTACCAGTATTTACATAAAATGCTTTTGATTTCATGAAGTTATAAGGAATCATAGCAAATTGTAAACTTGCTCCACCACCTAAGAAAAGAACTGAATATCCTTCAGGAATACTCAAAACTTCTTTCATAAGCTCAACAGTTTCATCCATTACAGCTTGAAAATCCTTACTACGGTGAGAAACTTCAATTAATGATTGACCAATTCCGTTTAACTCAAGAACTGCTTCTGCAGAGTTCTTCAATAAAGAATCAGATAATTTACATGGACCAGCGTTAAAAATATGCTTTCTCATAATTTATTGTTTTTTAAATTGTTAACTATTCTCAAAATCAGACTGCAAGATGTGAATTTTTTTTAAATATTAACACCAAATTTATATGATGTTCAACACCTTTTTAAAGATTTAGAAAATGATAATAAATTGATGATAAAATTAAGAATAAACAAGCGAATAAAAAACTCAGCTTAATGCTATTTTCTTTAAATCAACAATATAATGATTTTGAAATATTGGAATAACATCAGTTGTATTCATTTTAAAACAAAAACCAATAAGATTTTTCAAACCTAAATTCACTAATCTTTTATATTGATAGATATTTTTTATGTAATCTAGAAGATTGTTTTTTGCATTTTTCCATAAATCAATTGATGATTTTACAGAATCGCTATTTGAAGTAAACTCATTTTGTAACAATTTTTCGGAAAGTGCTCCAGCAAATAATGTATCTTCGGAACAAGAATCCCCTTGCCATCCTGAGCAAAGAATTAACACATCTTTTTGTTGATTTATAAGATAATTAACTACTGCCATTAGATTCAAGAACGATGCAATAATTAACTTGTCAGAATCTTTAGCCAGATTTATTGTGTTTGTTCCATTGGTTGTGCTATAAACAATTGTTTTATCTTGAATTTTATCTTTTGTGAAGGAGTATGGAGAATTATCAAAATCAGCAAAATCTAGTTTTTCACCATCTCTTTCCGCTGCAACAAGAAATCCTTTTTGCTTTAACTCCTTAGCTTCATCAATACTTTTAACTGGAATAAGTTTCTTTAATCCATTATGAAACATTGTGGTAATTATTGTTGTTGCTCTTAATATATCAACCACTACAACTATCTTATTTTCGACAGAATAATTTTCGTATAAGTTCGGACTTAAACAAACTTCTATTGTATTCATATTATTTTTACATTATACTATAAAAGTATCAAAATAATAGATTCCCGCTTTCGTGAAAATGACAGATTTCAAAACCTAATAAAAAACCCCGCTAAAAATAGCAGGGTTTCTTTATATGATATGTATTATTATTTGCTTTCGTGAAATGGAGCACGTGCAACAACTGCTTTAACATTTTTATTTCTGATTTGAATAAAAATTTCAGTTCCTACTTTCCAGAATCCTTTATTAAGATAAGCCATTCCAACACCTTTTTTAAGAATAGGAGACATTGTTCCTGATGTTACTTCACCAATTTCGTTTCCTTCTGCGTCAACAACTTTATAATGCTGACGTGGAATTCCACGCTCTTCCATAACAAATCCTTTTAAGCGAGGAGTAACGCCTTCTTCTTTTTGCTTTTCCCAAACTGCACGATCTATAAAATTGTTACCATCAGTAAATTTAGTAATCCAACCTAAACCAGCTTGAATTGCAGAAGTTTCATCGTTAATATCATTTCCATATAAACAGAATCCTGACTCTAAGCGTAAAGTATCGCGAGCAGCTAAACCAATTGGTTTAATTCCAAACTCTTCACCAGCTTCAAAAACTGCTTTCCACAATTTAGCAGCATCTTCGTTTGCAACATAGATTTCACATCCACCTGAACCAGTATATCCAGTTGTTGAAAAAAGAACATCTTTTATACCTGCAACATCACACTTTTGAAATGTGTAATATTCCATATCAACCACATTTGCAGAAGTTAGTTTTTGCATTGCTTTAAGAGCTAATGGACCTTGAACTGCTAATTGAGCAATTTCATCAGAAGCATTGTAAACTTCTTTACCTATTTCCAATCCCATTTCTTGAGCATTTTTTGAAACCCAAGCCCAATCTTTATCGATATTTGCTGCGTTAACAACTAATAAATAAGTTTCATCATCGAATTTATAAACTAATAAATCATCAACGATTCCTCCTTTTCCATTAGGAAAACATGAGTATTGAACTTTACCATTATGTAAATCAGCAACATCATTCGATGTTACTCTTTGAACCAAGTCAAAAGCTTTTGGCCCTTTAACCCAGAATTCACCCATATGAGAAACATCAAAAACCCCTATTTTTTCACGAGTTGTCATGTGTTCTTCATTAATTCCTGAGTATTCGATTGGCATATTATAACCGGCGAAAGGAAGCATTTTTGCTCCTAAATCAATATGAAATTGTGTAAATGCTGTATTTTTCATTGTACTTATATGTTTTATAAAGTTTTATTCAATGTGCGACAAATCTATAAAAAATAAATTATAAAAATCATGTTTTTAATACATATCCAAGCAACAAAAAAGTGGATGATTATATAAAATAACCATCCACTCGTATTTTAGTTTAATTTTTTACTATTTACTTATTACCTTGAACTCTACACGTCTATTCTTTGCACGTCCATCAGCTGTATTATTATCGGCTATAGGTTGATTAAAGGCGTAACCTTTATATTCTAATCTATCAGCTGAAACACCTTGAGAAACCATGTAATTTACTACACTTTTAGCACGTGACTCTGAAAGCTTCTGATTTACTCTATAAGAACCTACATTATCTGTATGTCCTGAGATTTCAAGCCTTATTGTAGGATTTTCAACTAACAAAGCAGCTAATCTTGCTAATTCTGCTGCAGATTCAGTTTTTATTGTTGCCTTGTTGGTTTCGAAGAAAATATTATCTAGAACCATTGTCGCTCCAACATCAATTTTATTTAATTGAAAGTTAGCAGTTACTTTGCTATCTACAACTTGTTTTTGAGATAAATATGCCATCTCAACAAAGAATAAATAATCTTTTGCTGTAACCTCAACACCATAATCTTTTTTCTTTGGAATCTTTATTTTATATATGCCAGAAGTATCGGCCAAACCTGTTGCAACAACCTGACTCATTTCTAAATCGATAACTTCAATTTTAGCCATTTTTATTGCTTCTCCAGATTTTGAATCAGTAACCTGACCTACCATATATAGAGCTGTATCAACCTTAACTTCTTTTGGGATATAATAAAAAAGATCATCAATAGATTTATAATTCCAAGCTAAGAAAATATCTTCTGTTGAAAGCTTCATTTCTTTTTCTTCACCTAAAAATATCACTTTATATAAATCTTTTCCACCAAAGCCATTATCTCGCACTGCAGAATAATAGGCTTGCTTATTATTCTCATCCATCTTAAAAAA
Source organism: Bacteroidales bacterium (assembly GCA_016342685.1). Classification (GTDB taxonomy): domain Bacteria; phylum Bacteroidota; class Bacteroidia; order Bacteroidales; family UBA12077; genus UBA12077. The sequence goes on from JAEINU010000002.1 coordinate 78,098, forward strand.
GATATCATCATTTGGAGTATTTATGGGATAACCCAAATTTACCGGAATAGACCACTGCCCTTCTTCGTTACGCTCCATTACAAAAACATCGTATCCGCCCATCGAATTATGTCCCTGCGAACTAAAATAAACCTTATCTTCTGTAGGATGCCAATAAACACCTTCCTCGTTGTATTCTGTATTAATAGCTGCCCCCATATTTGCAGGTTCAGTCCATTTACCTTTTTCGTTTAGTTTACTATAAAAAATATCCATGCCTCCAACCGTACCATATTGGTTTGAAACGATAAATAATTCCCGCTCATCAGGACTAAAGGCTATTGTTGTTTCTTTCCCTTTTGATAATAATTTACCAGATATTAATTTTGGAGACTTCCAGTTTCCTTTTTTCAATTCACTAACTAAAATATCACCACCATTCTCTTGTCCATTATATAAATAAATTGAACTACCATCTTTTGAAATTGTAATAACCGACTCATTGTTTTTAGAGTCTAGTTTATTCTCAACCAAATTAGGTTTCCTCCATAAGTCACCCGCTTGTTCAGAAACAAATACATTTTCAAAGAATTTGTTATCAGCTTCGATTCTCTTATCTTTTTTATCTAATTCCCTTCGTGATGTAAAATACAGCAAATCATTGTTTGGATGTAATACAGGATTATAATCATCGTATCGAGAATTTACACGCTGCCCTAAGTTGTTTATTATTACTCGAACTGGTTGATTTGTTAACTCTTTCCCATATCGACATTCTCTAATATACTTATCTACATTTATATTGTATTTCTCCAGTTCTTTTGCAGTAAACGCATCAAAATATGCTTTATAATTCACAATAGCTTTGTCGAAATCTAAATTAAGATGGTATGCTCTAGCCAACATAAAATGTATATCATCGGTTACCAAATTATCTTTTAAATAGGCTCTTTCTAGAAATTCAGTTGCATGATAAAACTTATCTGTTGCTAAATAACAAACACCGATTTTATAATTCAATTTTGCACAATCGGAATTGTATTTCGCTGTTCGCAGATACAATTCGAGGGCATCAGGGTATGTTCCCAATCCTTGAGAAAACAATTTTTCGGCTTGTTTTAATTCTTTCCAAGCTTCTTTGAATCCAACTTCTTTGATTTCTATTTGAAAATCGCTTTTCTTAATTTTAATATCTTCCTGCGAAATAGAATTAAAACTAATACTTGAAATCAGGATAACTATAAAAATGATTGATTTAACTATTCTCATAAGACTTCTTAGGTTTAATTATTCGCATTCAACAATATATTTTTCAGCATCTTCAACTCCCAATTCTTGAGCTTTCCTCCAATCGGCACATGCTGCAGGGAATTTTCCTAAAAACTCTCTAGCATATCCTCTATTCATATATGCCTCGCCATATTCAGAATCTAACTCAATTGCCATATCGAAGTCCTTTTCGGCACCTAAATAATTTTGCAATTCGATTTTTGTTATACCTAAATTATTATAGGCTGGTGCATAATCCTTTTTAATTTCGGTAACTTTTGTAAAATCATTTAAAGCAAGTTCATAATTACTCATTTGATAATATGCATTACCCCTATTATTAAGTGAAATATAAAAATCTGGATCTCTGGTTATTGCTTTTGTATAATCTTCTAAAGCTCCTTCAAAATCACCTGTTTTTATTTTACAACTAGCCATATTATCATATGCTATTACAATGGTTGAATCGTATGATAATGCTTGTTTATAATCATGAATTGCACCATGATAATCACTTAACATTCGCTTTGTACTTGCCCGTTCGTTATATGCATATGCAAAATCATAATCTTTATCGATTGCCATTGTAAAATCAATTAATGCACTATTGTAATCTTTCAACTCAAAATTCATTAAGCCCCTATAATAATACGATTGAGGTTCTGTAAATCCTTTCTGTATTGAATGGGTAAAATCCGTTAATGCATTTTGATGATCGTTCATAAGCATTTTCATATATGCTCTTATATAAAACGCCTCCCCAAGCTTATCGTTTAACTCTATAGCCTTTGCACAATCATTCATTGCAAGATCAAGTTCGTTTGTCAGAATCAAGATTTTCGCTCTTTCGAGGTAAGGCAATGCAAAATCAGAATAAATAAATAATGCCGCATCAAATTTCTTATGCGCGTCGGTTATTTTTCCTTGTTCGGCAAACCTAACTCCTTCGTTATAAATTAATTTAGCTTGCTTTTTTAATTTTAAAATTTCTTGTTCTATTTCGTTTGCCTGTGCAATGGCGAAAGAAGAAATAAACAACAAGAGTATTGTAATTTTAAAGTGTTTCATATTTATTCTGGTGCTTGTGAAATGTTAAACCTTAATATCTATAAAATTGTTTAAGTATATAAAAACTATACGTAAAATAAAAATAATGCATTGACAATCTAAAATTCAATTACATTTTACTTTCGAATTTGATAAAAGTTTATTTTATTGCAATAAATTTACAAAGTTTCTTTAAAATATTTTCCAAATGAGCAAAGATAAACTCACAAATCTATCGTATTTAGAAGAAATCAGCAATGGTAACAAGGAGTTTATGCTTGAACTAATTGATATGTTTTTTGAACAGATCCCGGAATACCAGCAATTATTGCAAGAACTGTACGATAAAAAAGATTGGATTCAACTAGGAAAAACAGCTCACAAAGCAAAGTCTTCCATACTAATGATGGGGATTAAGGATCTGGCAGCAATGCTTAAAAGATTAGAGGAAAATGCAAAAGATGGTATTAATATTAATGAATATAGCGAAATTATTGCTAAATTTGTAAGTGATAGTGCAACCGCTATTAGTGAACTTGAAGAGGCGCGAAAAGAAATAACCAAAATATAAAACTAAATCTAGAATCTATGTTAAAGCATGAATCGAATAACGGAATTGAAATATTATCCTTCGATAATGTTAGCAAACTAAACATCTTACTTGCACAATCGCTAAAAGAAGATGTTTCCCAGTATATTTCAAAAGCTAATACAAAATTAGTATTAAATCTTGCAGGAGTTGAATATATTGACAGTTCTGGTTTTGGAGCATTACTTTCTATTTTGAGAAGTACAAAGAATAACGATAGCCAATTTAAGATTTGCAATATTGCTCCTGAAGTAATGGAGCTTGTCAAATTGCTTCAATTACATAATGTATTCGATATTTACGGAACAGTAGATGAGTGTCTAAACACATTTGAATAAATATAAAAACCGGCAAATGCCGGTTTTTTTTTTAAAATTCTTAAACATCCGTTTTTCTCCATTACTGTCTACGAAAATTTCTTTCTCCTCATTTATAGAACTTGAAAGATTTTTTCAATTTCATTCAAAAAGATTACAGAAAATGGTTTTCGTTGAGCTGCTTCAACTAATCACCCAAAACCTTCACACCCAATGTTTTCAGAAGAAACTCCTACTAATCGTGAAATAAAATATGTTCTTGATATTCGAACATATTAATCTGTATCATCATATTATCATTGTTGAATAGAAACTCAGTTAACACCTCGCAAGTTCTGTTTTATCTTGGATAAAACCACGATTTAGTATACTTTTAAATTCAAATTTATTTAAGAAATATGAACTTTGAGTTATTTAAAATGGATATTATTGAAGAACATAATAGTTCCTTCAAAATTAGTATCTCTGACAATGAGAACAACTCTTGTTTTGTTTACTTCTCACCCATTAGCAAAGAATTAAAATATGAAGATTCGAATTATCTAACTCAAGTTTTAAAACTTCGAGAATTTCAATTAAGAAAACTTCTTCACAATAAGCGACCATCAAGTTACTATATAGGCTTTTCGTTAAATTTTGCATTACACGACGGTCTACCAAATCCAACTTTATATGATAAAAACAAACTTACTGTTATTGATAATACTCAAAACAATTTCGAAGTATTCAAATCTGATAAAAAAACACAAAATATAGTTGAATTGTATACGGATGGCTCATTTAATCATTCAAAAGAGATTGGGGCATTTGCGATTCTAATTAAATCATTAAATAAAGAAACCTATATAGATAAAGTAAGAACAAAAAGAAAAGGAAATAACCTAATAGAACTTTTAGCCGTACTTCACGGTTTAGAATATTTGAATGATGCAAAAAGAATAAGAATTATAACCGACAGTCAGTATGTAATAAAAGGAGCAACTGAATGGTTACCTTTGTGGAAATTAAATTATTTTGTAACAGCAAACGGAACAAAAGCAAAAAATATTACCGACTGGAAAAAACTCGATAAATTGATGAAAAATAAATATATAGAATTTGAATGGGTTAAATCACATTCGGAACATTATGAAAATACAATTTGCCATAACAATGCTAAATCATTAATGAAATTAACAAATGAAAAAAATTAACAAAAAACCTGCAGCATTAATCTACCCAGTTCCAGCAGCAATGGTAAGTTGCGGAGCAAATCCTGATGAATATAATATAATAAGTATTGCCTGGACAGGTACAATAAACTCAGTACCTCCTATGTGTTATGTTTCGATCCGTAAAGAACGACACTCCCACCAAATTATAAAAAAGAATATGAGTTTCGTTATTAATTACCCTACTAAAGATTTAGTGAGGGCCGTTGATTTTTGTGGAAAAAGATCTGGAAGAGATTTTGATAAATTTAAAGAGATGAACCTAACTCCAATTCCTTCAGAAAATGTTAAATCACCTGTAATTAAAGAATCTCCAATTAATATAGAATGTAAAGTTACAGAAATAAAAGAGCTAGGTTCTCACGATATGTTTATTGCCGAAGTTGTTAACATCCAAGTAGCTGAAAATTACATCGATTCTAAAAATGGAACAGTAAATATGCAACATCAGGAATTAATTGCTTATTCGCATGGTAAATATGTTCAACTTGGAGATATTATTGAACAAGCAGGGTTTTCAGTAAAAAATAAGGAATAAATCAACTATATTTGTTTTGCTAAAAATCCGAATCACGTATCAATGAAAATAAGCAGTTTTTTAATCGTATTAAGTTTTACTTTCTTGAGTATTACTGCAAATTCGCAAGAAAAATTAGTGCAAACTATTAGAGGATCTGTTGTAGATAAAGAATCCCAAATACCTATACCAGGAGTAAATATTGTCATTTTGAATTCCGATCCTCAACGGGGAGCTATAACAGATGATAAAGGAACTTTTAGGTTTGAAAAAGTTCATGTTGGTCGACAATCCATACAAATAAGCTACATTGGTTATAAAACTCAAATTCTAGACAATATATATTTAAATTCGGCCAAAGAAACTATTCTTAAAATTGAACTGGAAGAATCAATTACAACAATTGACGAAGTAGTTGTAAAAGCAACTGTTCGAAAAGATCAACCCATAAATAAAATGGCAACGATAAGTGCAAGATCTTTTACTGTTGAAGAAACAAATAAATATCCTGGAAGTTATGGTGATCCCGCGCGTATGGCTGCTAATTATGCCGGAGTTATGTCGGTACGAGATAATAGAAATGATATTGTAATCCGTGGTAATTCATCAACAGGATTATTATGGAGATTAGATGGAATAGAAATTCCAAATCCTAATCACTTTGCAGCTTCTGGAACAACGGGCGGCCCAATTACAATATTGAACAACAATCTTTTAGCTAATTCTGATTTTTTAACCGGTGCTTTTCCCGCTGAGTATGGCAATGCTTTAGCAGGCGTTTTTGATCTTAAAATGAGAACAGGAAACAATGAAAAAAGAGAATACTGGGCCGAATTTGGTTATAATGGATTAGAATTTGGAGCAGAGGGTCCTATTTCTAAAAAAACAAATGCATCTTACCTCATAACTTATAGATATTCTTTAGTAGATATTATTGATTTACTGGGTGCCGAAGTTGAAACTACAAAATATCAGGATTTAACTTTCAAATTGAATTTCCCAACAAAAAAAGGTCGTTTTACAATTTTAGGAATGGGCGGAAAAAGCTACATCGAAATGTTTGATTCCAATGATGATCAGAAAGATTGGAGTTTTGCTCAATGGGGCGAAGATCTAAGTAATGGTTCAGATATCGGAACCTTTGCTTTATCCTACACTCATTTCTTCGGCACAAAAACCAGGATGCAAACTGCCTTATCGACTTATGGTTCGAAAGTAACAACACAAATAGATACTTTAAGCGTTTGGAATCCAAATCCAAGTAACTGGGCTGGCGAAAAAACATCTGAAGTAAAAGCTAGTTTCACAACACATATCAATACAAAAATTAATGCAAGAAACACTATAAACTATGGATTTAAGTACGATCGTTTATTCGTAAATTTTGCCGATAGCAGCATCGTAAATGGGAATTTTAGAACAGACACCGATGTAAGTGATAACTTCGGAATTTCGCAAGTCTATTTACAGTATAAACATAAATTCAACAACAATTTAGAACTATATACAGGTCTCCATGGTCAGTTTCTCGATTTAAATAACACTTACGCATTCGAACCACGTTTGGGATTTAATTGGAGCTTAAACGATAAAAACTCGTTTAAAATTGGTTATGGTTTGCACAGTCAGGCTCAATTAAGAGTAATATACTTTACACAAACCGAATTACCCGATGGCTCTATTGAATTCACGAATAAAGATTTAGATTTCTCGAAAAGTCATCAAGCTATTTTAGGATTTGATCATTTATTTAATGATAATCTTCGTTTAAAAATTGAAACATACTATCAGTATTTATATGATATTCCGGTTAAAGAAAATCTGCCTGAATATTCAGTTTTAAATTATGGGGCCGAGTATTTTATAGAACGAATTGATAGTTTAACAAACGACGGAACGGGAAGAAACTACGGTATAGAATTTACTTTGGAACGATTTTTAAACAACAACTTTTATTTTTTAATAACAACATCTCTTTACGAATCAAAATATTCGGGTTACGACAAAAAAGAAAGAAACACTGCTTTCAATGGAAATTTTGCAATTAATGCGCTTGGTGGATATGAAATCAAAGTAAGAAAGAATAATGCCCTTAATATTGGACTAAGATTTACATATTCTGGTGGACGACCTTATATCCCTTATAATGTGCAAGAAACAATCAACCGAACCGAAGAAGTATTGGATTGGAATAATGCATACGAAAGCCACCAAGACAATTACTTTAGGGCAAACTTACGCTTAGGTTTTAAGCGAAACAGACCCAAGTTTAGTGTGGAAATGTCTATGGATCTTCAATACAGAACAAATTACACAAGTGTTTACGAACGCAGAATAGATCCTTTAAATGGTGAAATTCATTATTATACAGAAATGGAATTATATCCTATGGCAAGTTGGCGAATTCAATTCTAATACCTTTTAAATTGGCAAAACTAGTAAGTAATTAATAACTTTATGTCAAATAGAAAATGGCACTATCTTTGAAAGATAAAAATCCTCAAAATTGAAAAGAAAATTACCATGAAGAAATTATTTGTTTTACTATCACTTCTTTTATTATTTAGCAATATATCCTTTTCTCAAAATTATGCAGCAGCGGTACTTGACGACGAATTTTGGGGATATATTGATGAAAAGGGAAATTATATTCTTCAACCCATGTATAATCTCGCTAAAGATTATAATTCAGGCATAGGACTCATCAAAAACCTTGATGAATGGTATTATGTAAATAATATTGGAGATATTATTTATAGCTCCAACGATTATTTAGCCAAATATAATTTTTCGGAGGGATTAGCAAGAGTTGAGAAAAATAATTTATGGGGATTTATTAATACAAGCGGAAATATTGCAGTAGAACCTCAATTTACAGCTGTAAAAGATTTTAAAAATGGATTTGCCGCAGTAAAATTAGGAAGTCTGTGGGGATTTATCGATAAAAAAGGGAATTACTTTACTGCCCCTCAATTTTTTGGAGCCAAAGATTTTGAAAATGGTGTTGCAATGGTAAAAGACAAAACTGGTTGGGTTTATTTAAACTCACAGAAAACCACCTTCCCTTCGAATAAAGAATACGAAGTGTATAAAGAATTCTCGAATGAAATGGCAGCTGTAAAAATTGATAAAGCATGGGGTTATATTGACATGAGTGGACAAATGATCATTGCGCCACAGTTTACAGATGCAGATCAATTTATCGGTGGTTTTGCTCCTGTAAGAGTTGGGAAATATTGGACTTATATAAATAAAAAAGGTGATTTTCTAGTTCAGCCAATTTTCGAGGTTGCAAAAGAATTCAGCGACGATTTAGCTTTAGTTCGAGAGAAAGGCAAATACTTTTACATTAATACATCAGGTCAAGAAATTGGTAAAAACACAGATTACCAGATAAAATATTCTTTCAATGAAGGTTTAGCTCGAATTATCCAAAACGGAAAATGGGGTTTTATTGACAAAACAGGTGAAATTGTGATTTCTGCTGAGTACGATAAGGTAGAAGACTTTAGTAATGGATATGCAGCCGTTTTAAAAGGCGGAAAATGGGGTTTTATTAATAAAGCAGGAGAGCTTGTAATTGAATGTAAATACAGAAAAGTTAGAAACTTTAAAAAACTTTAAAAATTGATTTACCATAACACTCAAAGCCGTTCATACAAATTATGAACGGCTTTTTTAATTCGTGCAAATCTTATTATCTTCGCATACTTTGATACTAAGAATAATTACAGACAATGAAAATTCTTTTAATAAATACTCCCCGATCGCCTCATAATATGATTCTTAAATCGGCACCAGCCGAAGCTAAGAAGTATATCCACAAAAAACTTATCGGTCCGCCTTTAGGACTAATGACTGTTGCCGAAGCAGTTAAAGATCACGATGTGGTGTTTTTTGAAACTAAAGGAGAATATGACCTTCACCCAGAAACTACTCCTCCACTAAAAGACCTTGTACTAAAACTATTAAAAGAACACAATCCTGATGTTGTAGGAACAACAGTAATAGCTTCTGAATTTTATTTTGCCATTGAAATTTTGCAAACTTCGAAACAATTCAATCCGGAAATACTAACAGTTGCTGGAGGATTGCAAACAAGCTTAACACCTGAAGATTTTACCGATCCCAGTATTGATTTAATACTACCCGGACAATCGGCACATACGTTCAGAGAAGTTGTGGAAGCAAAAGAAAAAGGAATTAGTTTTGAAACAATTCCAGGAATCATTATTAACAATAATGGACAATTAAAAAAGACAAAACCTCGAACAACAGAATACAACTCAGCCAAAGAAGATTTTCTAATGCCCAACAGAAAACTCATCGAACGTTGGAAAGAAACATATAAAGTTGGCGGTAATCCATATCCATCGACATATATTTTTACATCGCTTGGATGCCCTTACAGATGTACTTTTTGTTCAATATGGTGTCAGTTTGGAGGTAAATATTTGCAGCGCGACGTAGAGAGTATAATTGATGAACTTAAGCAAGTTGATGATTACCCTGTTGTTCGTTTTGCCGATGCAAACACAATTGTAAATGAATCGACCATAGAACACTTATTCGATCGAATTGCGCAAGAAAAGATCAAAAAAGAATACATAATGGACATTAGAACCGATACTGCGGTTAGTAATCCAAAATTAATTGAAAAGCTTGCTAAAAATGGCTTAAAGGTTGTAATTTGTGGATTTGAATCGTTTCGCGAGGAGGAATTAAAGCGTTACAATAAAAGTTCTGAGGCTAAATTAATTCACGAGGCTATTAATATCTTTCATCAAAACGGAATTATGTTGCGTGGGAATTATGTTATTCCTAATGATTATGATGAAGATGATTTTAAAGCACTTTCTGATTATACATCATCGCATAAAGTGACCTACGCAGGATACACTATACTTACGCCAATGCCAGGAACTCCATTTTACGACGAAGTAAAAGATCAAATTATCGATTATGATTTATCAAAATATAACTTTTTTAATAGTGTTCTAAAAACCAAACTACCACTGGAAAAATTCTACGAAAATGTTGGTAAATTGTGGTTAATAAAGAAAGGAACGGATGTAATATAGCTCTATAAAAGCTACAAAACATCCGTCTAAAATCAAATATTTAATCCTTAAATGTTATTTTTGCAAAACGGTGAGTTCTTTTTTTCTGCCCATATAATATCATTTCCTTTTCTGATATTTGTTCACAAACCTTAGGTCTTGTAAAGATTTCTTCATCCTTTGTTGAAAATAAGGTTTCTCTAGTATAATCGCCCTTACTGTTAAGTTCCACTAGAACAACTATAGAGTTTCTTCCTTTTGTAAATATTGCAGGTGTTCCTACCCCATCATACGACAAATTTTCAGGATTATCATTAAAAACAAAATACAACTTATCATTAACTACCGAATGTGCATATGAAGAATAGAATCCGCCATCATCAACTGTACGCTGCCTTTTGGGAATTTTAGTTGCCCATTCAATTTTTCCCTCTGGAGATATATTAATAACTATTATATCATTATAGTAATATGTATATACTTTTTTCGATTTACGATCCCCTTTTGAGTCGGTATAATACTGCTCACTTATATTAACATAGTATTGCTCTCCAATTAAAAAAGCTCTTCCATCCTCACGAATAATAAAATCTTTTAAATCATAACGGCGTATATCTGCATTCTTTTTTCCCTTTTCAATCTTTTTTTCGGTTTTCTTTTTCTGTTTTTCAGACATATTTTGAGTAATAAAATCAACTCCAAATTCCTTAAAGTTCTTATTTATTATTTCTTTTGAGTTTCCATCTATTTTTATAAAATAAGTTCCCGTAGCTGCATCACTTCCAATTTTATAACCAACATCTGAATGCACTTTAGTGTAAGTGTCTGAATAAAAGCCCCCACACATAATATCTTGATCATCGTTTAATTCAATTTGCATTTCAGATAAAAACTTCCCTTCAATTTCAACTAAATATTCTTTTAAGTCATTGCCGTTATTTAAATAACTTAAAATCTGATGTTTATATTTAAGTTTTCCATACAGATCACCTTTTACCCTTTCAGGGATTATTCTTCCTAATAAATGGACATTCCCTAAATTATCAACCTTATAATTTTTAATATCAAATAATTCATCATTATATGGTAATGTAACTTTTTTCTCCCATAACTGATTCAAATTCTTATCAAACACATGAAATCCAAACTTTTCCTTACTGCCTTTATCGTATGGCAGATCATAATATATCAACACCTTAGAGCTATCTCTCGACAATCTATAATTGAAATTACCAGCATTACGTCTACCTTTTCCAGAATAATCAATTTGAGCTATCTTCTTCAAACCTTGCTTAAGCTCAAGAGTGTTTTTATCAATACTTTGAATAAATAAAAAGTTTTGTTTCAGTTTTTGATTCTTAAAAGATGAAAAAAGAAATAGTTCATCGTTAATGTGAATGATGAACCTATAATACATATCCTTCTTTTGATATTTTAAATCGAGCTCAACGGACTTTGTGAAATTTTGCTTATTGTCGAAATGTTCTAGGGTAATTGATGATACAAAACCAAAAGCATTCCTTTTTCTTTTAACAGCGTAAAATCCTGTTTCATCATATCCAGCAATATCACTAAGAGTTATTTTTTTTGATTCTTTTTGTTCCGCTCCCAAATTAATATCAACTTTATTTGATATCTCTTGGCTAAAAGAATTCTGAATGAATAAAAATAAAACACCAATAATAATCAATAATTTTCTCATACTTTTTAAATTTATAATATGTAACCTATTTTAATTGCAAATGGGATGACTCCGGCCCATTCATCATCAATAATCTCTGGACTAGCATCCTGAATTTTTCGCAGACCAATCCCGATATTACTATCAATTATCATTCTAGTACCAACTATAAATTGATATCCAAAATTTACTCCTACATCCGTAAAAATAACAGACTTACCATAGTTCCTTTTTCTATATAGAATCCCGAAATAGCTCAATTCCGGTGCTTCTCGTGTTACATAATATCGTGGATTTACCCATAAACTATAACCCAATTTTAAATTTTCAGATTCTACGATTTCATTTGTAATATCACCAGAAAATTCAAACACATGATAAGGTAACAATAAACCTATTCCAACTTCAATTCCTATTACATTACCTAGAATTCGTTCATACGTAATATTAAAATCACAATTAATAGCTGAAAGAGCATTAAACTTAATTAGATTCTTATCATTAACTATACCATCATCAAAATAAAAAGAATTAATATTGATACTATCATTCTGGGCTAATAGATTGATAAATAAAAATTGAAACCCTATTAACAGAAAAAGTATTAATTCTTGTCTTTTCATTTTCATATTTTTAGGGTTAAGATTATAAAACTTAATGCTAAAACTAAAGATAATTCTTTATTTCTTTTGACAAAGATATTTTTTCTTAAATTAGCTAAACATAAAAAAAATGGAGGTATATCATGAAACAAAAATTTCTTAATGTAAGCATATTAACAATCTTTGTACTTCTTCTCTTTTCGTTTAGTGCATTAGCAAATAAAACAACAGTAAAAATTAGTGCTCCAGAAAAGGCAGAAAAAGGAACAGAAATTACAGTTAAAATCGATGTAAAGCATGTTGGTAACACAAAAGGTCATTATACAGACTGGGTTGTTGTAAAAATTAACGGTGAAGAATACAAAAAGTGGGAATTCTCTCCTAAAGAACTACCATCAGGTCAAAATTTCACTCTTGAGTTTAAAGTTACTGCTGATTCTAATCTAGAGATTATTGCTGAAGGCCACTGCAATAAACATGGTTCAAAAGGAAAAGATAATGTTACTATAAAAGTTGAATAGTGAACACAAGGCACTATTTATTAAACACTTTCAATGAGAATTCTTGTAAATTTAATTCGCGAATTATTTTTTTAATTATATTTATGCTTTAATAAAATGCCAAGTCTTTTGGCATTTTATTTTTTATTAATTTTTAAACCTTGTTCTACATGTTAAAAGCAAAACTTCTATTTTTCTCACTTACTATTTTAGCAAACTTTTGCGTGGCACAAAAAGACACCCAGAAAGCTCTTGAAATGGGTAAGAAGTATCCTAAAAGTGATGTTTATATCACGCAAAACAATATTGATTTTTACTTAGAATACAATAAACCCGATAAAACCGTTATTGCAATTCAAAAAGAAAAAACAAGTCTAATAAGTCTAAATAGTAATGTATCTCACATATTTACAAAAAACTATCACATAAACTCTTCATACATAGAGTATGCTCGCTTCGAATCAGAGTCTAATTATAATTGTAAAATCTACAATTTAGATTATAGCTCAAATAATATTTTTCATCATGATGAAAAATTAAAAGTTATTGAGCTTTTTTTTAAACAACGAGGCGACTATCTGTCTTTTGTGTCCAAAAAGAGATTCCTAGATTTAAAATACATAGAACCAATATACCTAGCAAATCTTAGACCTACAGAAGAAAAAACTATAAAACTCTCAATTGAAAATGAACTTGAATTTGAAATATTAGAGTTAAATTTTGAGAATTTCGACATCGAGAAAAAATACGAATTCGATGAAAAGAAAAATCTTCACAAATATGAATTTAAAATCAAAAACCCTCCATATATAGCAGATATTGATGATGTTCGAGGTACATCATTTCACTTACCCCATATATTGATATTACCAAAATCATATAAGTCAAAAAAGCATAATCAAGAATATTTTAAGGACACAAAGGACTTATATAAATGGTATTCAAGTTTAGTTGATTCTGTTAAAGATGATGATGATCAGTTAAAACCATTTTTAAAAACTTTAATCAGTGATAACGATACTGATATCGAAAAAATTAAGAAAATATATTATTGGGTACAACAAAACATTAGATATATAGCATTTGAAGATGGAATAGCCGGGTTTAAACCTGAGGCTGCTCATAATGTTTTTAATAAGAAATATGGAGATTGTAAAGGAGTAGCAAATCTTACAAAGCATTTGCTTAATCTGGAAGGTTTTGATGCTCGACTTACTTGGATTGGCACTAATAGCCGAGCATATGACTATTCTATACCTTCCTTATATGTAGATAACCACATGATTTGTGCTTTGTTTTATAAGGATAAAATCTACTATTTAGATGGTACCGAAAGATTTATGCCGTTGGGCCATAATGCTGAAAGGATACAAAATAAAGAAGCTCTTATTGAAGACGGAGAGAATTTTATTATAAAAAAAGTTCCTACACAAAAAGCCAACGAGAATGCAAGAACAAGAACAACCAATATGGTGATTGAAGGAAATACTATGCTTGGAAAATCTATTATGAATTACGCCGGCGAATCCAGATCAAATATAAAAGCTTATTTAAATAGCATCGAGAACGATAAAAAAGCGAAAGCTTTAAGAGATTATTACGACTCGGATAATATCGAAATAAAAAACATTAACTATAGCAAAATACAAAACTTTGATTCTTTGTTTTCTATCAACTTTGATTTTGTAAGTACTAATTCTGCCATAAGTTTTGATGACGAACTCTATTTGAAATTTGAAAATTATCCTGATTTCAAGCATTCAGAAATCGATACTTCCTTTTTATTCGATTATGATTTACATTACAAAAAAGAGATTCGTAGTAGAACTTCAATTGATATTCCAAGCAATTATACAGTTACATTTTTACCCGAAAGTATAAAGTATGTTAATAGTGATTTTATTTTAGAAATTAATTTCGAGATTATTAACAATCAAATAATCTATAACAAGACTATAAATATCCCAAATGGCTTAATTCATCAAACAAATAAGGAAGAATGGAATAAAGCTTTAAAAGAACTAATCGAAGTGTATAACTCTAATATTATTTTAAAAAAATCATAACATGAAAACATTATTTAAAAAATTTCTAACAATCATAATTCTAAGTTCGATTCCAAGCTTACTTTTTTCTCAAATGTGGGATTACGAGCAAAAAGATATCGAAAAGATTGTATGGAATGATGATTCCTATGTTGATTTAGAAATTTTGAAACCTGAATGGAAAGAAAAATCAGCTGTAATTCTTGATTATGAGCTCATTCACGAACTTAAGGAAACTAGCCCAACTGGTATTGGACATTCAAAATTAAAACACTATAAGGTAGTTCTTTTGGATCAAGTTGCAGTTGATAATTTTTCGGAGTTCTACTTTTCAAAAGAACGTACCGGGATATACAAAATGTATTATAAGAATTTTGTGGGCTTCAGAATTATTAAACCGAATGGTAAAATTGAGATCATTGATACCGAAAAGGAAATGATTGTAGAGAAAGACAATTATGAAGTAAAACAAAAAATTGCTATTCCAAACTTACAAATAGGCGATGTACTTGATTATTATTTATTTAATTATGCATATGATTATCAGAATCAAATAAAACAATGGGAAAAAAGTCACGGTGATTACTTGTTTATATTTGATCGATTTTTAGTTCCTGATAAATATCCTATTTCAAAAATAAAATACGAAATTATAACCGACAAGCACTGGAAACTTTCAATAAAACCCATTAATGATTGTCCATTTAGAGAATTTAAAGAGGGCGAAGGTGAATATCATTTTATTTCAGAATCTGAAAATGTAGAAGCTCTTGGCGATCTTGAATGGGATTTCTATTACAAAACAAGACCTTGGTTAAAAGTTTATGCTGATTGGGAACCCAGACATATTAGCAAACAAGAAAAAGAAGGAGCTAAAACGTTTTCGAGAAGAGAAATCGACGAGAAAGTTCTTAAGGATTACATGAAAAAATATTATGATGCTGATGTATCTTCTCTTTTTGGAAGTTTTCAAAAATACTTAAAGAAAAATAATCTCACAAACCTCAGTAAGGAAAGAAAAGTAGAAGAATATTTCTATTTTCTACGTCATCATTTTGTGAATATGCATTTAATGTATGATAAATATAACAATGCAAAAGAAAGAGAGATTTCGCATTTTAGTTTCTGCCAACATTTCATTTTTGCTCTAAAGAAAATGGATATTAAATACGACTACTTGCTAACAACACCTCGAATTCTTGGTGATATTTCTGATATATTAAGTATGGGTGAAGTCGTTCCTATTCTAAAAATAAATTTTAAAACACCAAGCTTTATTTATTTCGACGGAAAGTTTTCTCGATACGATATTCTTCCTAAAGCAATTGAAGGTGTGAATTGTATACGTGTTAAAAAATCACCTGACAAAAGAGATTTTATTCTATCTGATTATAAGATCCCTACTTCGAATCCTGAAAAAAATGCTTTTAAAGCAAATATTGATGTAAAATTTTCTGATAATATATTAACCATGAATGGTAAATTGTCGGTTAAAGGACAAGCATTACCAAGTTATCAGAATTATTTTGTTTCGGTTTTTGATTTTGTTATCGAAGAAAATATTAAATATAATACCAAACGTTGGGGCGATCCTTCTGAGTTAAAGAATGGAAAAATGAAAGACAAGATTCTTCAGATGGATCAAGACCAAAAAGATGAATTTAAAGAAGACTTTAAAGAATACTTAACTGTAAGATTGGGTGTTAAGGAATTAGAATTAAACGAAGTTAAAAAAATAGAACTAGGAATGACCGCAAAGGATGAATCTTTTTCTGCTGAATATAACTGCACAACAGAAGAACTTATTAATAAGGTAGGCAACAACTACATTATTAAAATTGGTGAATTAACAGGCGATCATTTTCAAGTTAAGGAAGACGAGCTCAAACGAGAATATGATGTTTATATCCCATATCCAAAAATGCAATCGTACGAGATTACTCTTGCTATTCCTGAAAATTTCGAATTAAAAGGAATCGAGAATCTTACTACTAGTATTGAAAATGAATATGGCAGTTATAAATCAACAGCAACAATTCAGGACGGTCGTTTAGTATTAAAAACAAATTACAAAATAAATGTAAATTTTGTGGAATTGGAAAACTGGCCGAAAGTTGCCGAAATTCTTAACACAGCATTCGAACTTCAAAAGAAAGAAGTTTTACTTAAAAAGTTATAATTATCATTTATTAAAAAAAGAGATGTCCCAAAAGTCCTAAAACTGTCATTCCCTTGAACTTCTCTCATGAGCGAAGCGAGTAAAAAGGAAATCTTATACTTAACAGTAAATCTGACTATTATAAGATCCCCAATCAAGTTGGGGATGACAAAGTAAGACTTTTGGGACAGCCCCTTTTTTATAACTTATAAATTGATTTTATTTTATAATCTCCATCAATAAACCGAGCGATTTTTGTTAAATCCTTCCCTGCCCCACATTCATAAAAACAACTCGCATCTAATTCAATTAGCTTTTGCATCGTTTTATGCCAATGTATTTTTTCTGTTAAATTATGGACAAGATCAAGTTTAATATCCTCCGAACTTATACAAAGTCTCTGATTGTAGGTAGAAATAATTGGAATCTCAGCTTTATTAATATCTACACTCTGCACAAAATTCTCAAACTTCTTTGAGTAATTCATTAAATATTTGGAATGATATGGTGTATTTACTGTAAGTTCTGAAACAGACATTGCACCTTCTTTTTGAGCTAAAATCAAAAATAATTTGATGTGTTTTTTGACTCCTGCAATTACAATTGAATGTTTATTGTTGATATTAATAATTTCAGCATCCAATTTGTTAGCACTAATTAACTGGACAATATCATCTACCGACAAGCCTATAACAGCAGCCATTCCATATTCGCCAGTTTTGGTTACTTCCTCGACTATTTTAAAGGCATTTACAATTAGATTAGCTCCATCTTCAATTGTAACAGATTTTGCTGCATATAAGGCAGCGTAAATACCCATACTATATCCCGAAACAAAATCTGGTTTAATCGATTGAGATCTTAAGGCATCGCTTATTGCACAAGCAAACAAATAAGCTATTATTTGCGATAAAAGTTCGTCTTGCTTGTATTCTATCGAATTATACGAAAACAAAGGTAAATCAAGCTCTAAAACGCCAGAAACGTTTTTAATATATACATTTATATCAATTCCATTTCGAACAAGAAAATCAACTTCTTTTTCGGTATAATCTGCAATAAATGCCGGAAAAATAAATGCTGTATTCACAAATCTAAATTATCAATAAAACTTTTGAAATGACAAAATCAGTTTTTTCTTGAAAATCGGCTTTTACATCACTAATTTTAAAATTATCCAATATTGCTCTAGTACTTTTTGAAAAGGAAATTCTGAACTGATTTTCATTCTCAAAAATAATTTCAATATCCTTAAAACCAAAATCGGAATTATTAATCGCCTTATAAAAAGCTTCTTTAAAAGAAAAGCCTTTTAAAAAGGCTTCTTTTCCGAAGATTGAAAAATTCTCAATCTCCTTAGTCGTAAAAATATCATACATTAAATCAGATAGTCTCCCTCGTTCAAAATAGTGTTTATTGAATCTTTCTTTCTCTTCAATATCAATCCCGCAAGAGAAAACCATTTGATTTCTATAAATTTAAAATATTGTTCTCATGTTCAATAATAAGTAATTGCATATCAATTAATTCACCAACAGTCTGAACAGGATTTTTCACTGCAAACTTACCAATTATTTTTAGTTCAATATTCAGATTAAATCTCTTTTTAAAAATCTCTATTAATTCTAAAAACATTAATGAATCACCATCTAAATCACCAATAATACTTGAATCTTCAGATATTTCATCAATTTCCATCTCACATTCTTCTGCAAAGAAATCTAAAACAACTTCTTTAACCTCTTCACGAGTCTTATCGGTAATTTGAGCCATTGCTTATTCTAATTATTCTGTTAATAATATATTTACTTCGTCTTTGGTCAACTCCTGCCATTTAGGATTATCGAATTTTTCATCGCTAATTTCAAAATCAACCTTAAAAAACGATTCCTGATTAAACGATAGTTTCGTTTTTTTATCTGGCGTATGCTCAATGTAAATTAGCTTATTATAGTTAATCTCATTTTTGTCACAGATGTCTTTAGCTAATTTTGTATTCCATTCTGTTATAGATGTACCTGGGTTTTCGTCGAATAGATCAGTTGCAATAACAATTGTATTATTCTCTTTCTTTACAATTTTCAAACCACAGATTGATGGAAGATCCCATAATCCATTATAGCTATACACCTGATCTTGATAATTACTTACTGTTGCTTCCATTTTATAAATAATTATTAAGCGATTTTATTATTTACAACTTTACCAAAACTTGATTTTGATAAATCTTGTCTTCTCTTTCTAAATGTACCATCCTCTACTTCACGAGAAACAACTTGTTTAAGCAATTTAAACATTTTCTCTTCTTGAGTTTCATCTTTATAGAATGTATCCCAAGCGTATTGATACAACTCCTGTAACCTTTCGGCACTCATATGTTTTGGATTGTAAACAACCTGACCAGCGTTGTAATTATTCCAATCTTTATCAAAAATTCGATCTTGTTTGATTAAATCGGTATAAGCTTTTGTATGAGGGAATGGTGCTAGAACGGTAAATTCAGCTAAATCCAAATCAATTTCTAGTAAGAAATCAATTAGTCTTTTAATATCATCTTCAGTCTGATTATCAAGACCCAAAAGAATTGTACCTTCTACTCCAATACCATAATCGTGATATCTTTTAACACGTTCTTTAATATAATCTGAAGTATCAAATACTGCCTGATATACATACCAAGCACCAGCTTGAGCTGCTAAATCTAAAACTTCTGGTTTATCTTCAATTGTGTGACTACACCATTTTTTCTTAAATGGAATCATTGCTTTAAACAATTCCTTTTCCCATTCAGTATCTTGGGCCAACGAATTATCCACTAAAAACAATCTATTGTTTTCAATCGTATCCAATTCTTCAACAACCTTATCAATTGGTCGTGCCCTGAAATTCCTTCCACCTAAATAAGATACTGCACAAGGATAGCAACTATAACGACATCCACGAGATGCATGGAATAAATCAACCATTTGCACTCCTTTATGGTAGTACAAATCTCTATTGTATAATTCTCTACGAGCTGGACCAACAGTTTCAATTGCTGGTAAATCATTCATATGGTTATAAACTTTCTTAAGCTCACCGTTCTTAAAATCTTTAAAAACTTGTTCCATATGTCCTTCTGCCTCACCTAAAAACACACAATCCGCATGTAACATAGTTTCTTCAGCATGTAACATGGTAGAAATACCACCAAACATTACTTTTTTACCACGTTTTCTATACTCATCGGCTATTGCCCACCCTTGCTTTATTTGAGTTGTTAAAAGCATAGATATACCAACGAAATCAACATCATCATCGTATCGTACTTCTTCTAAATTCTCATCGATAAATTCTACTTCAACGTAATCAGGAATTGTTGCAGCAAAAACCATTGCTCCATGAGGTGGCAAATTAAATGTTGTTTGCCCTTGTAGTTTTCTCCACTTAGGAAATATTAATTGAAATTTCATTTTTTTGGTTTGTTTTGTTTTGTTCTAATTCAATCGTTTAAAATTATCAAAAAAAACTTCTATTACAAAGCATATTTTTTCTGATTCATCCACTGTCCAAGGATCTCATTGATTTCCAGCTTATCATCCTCAGGCATTTCATATTTATTTTTTTTATATTCCTTTACTCCTAATAAAAAATCACTCATTTGTTGCTCAAATTCACTAGAAAATTGAACATTTAATTGTTTATATATCCCTTTCACATGACTTATTGGATCTTTCTCCAAATCTTCAAACTTAATTTCGCAACATCTACTTTCAGGAATAGTTTTTAAATCATCCTCAAGCTTTAGTAACATAGATTTATATAATCCTGCAGTATCTTTAACACTGGGCTTTTGCCACTTTGTATTCATTGCATTTTGCTTTCCTACAATATCCCACATTCTTATTGTTGATGGAACAACTTTATGAGGATTACGAATTATATGAATATATCGTGCATTCGGAAAAATCTCGTTAAGCACTTTTATCCTATATGAATGAAACGGATTCTTTATTAAAATCGTTTTATTATTTAATAGAGTTAATTTTTTATAAAAGTAAACTAAAGCTTCTTTCCATTCTTTCAGTTTCTTCCCTTCAGGTAAAAATCCAGGAAATAAGTTTAAAAAATACTCCTTCGATTTCGGAAAAATAAGTCTTTCTAAAGGTGAATAACTACTTAAACGAAATAGGGCATATTCGTCTTCTAACGGCTCATCCATACTCAACTTAACCTGATCCATTGGTCTGGTGCCTTTTAAAGCCCGCCCCATTATAGGCTCATATGATTTTCTAGATGATAAAAAACTATCTGGAATAGAACCTTGAAATACATTTGTAGTTATTAAGTTCTTATCCAATGCTAATAACTGATGTAGGAATGTACTTCCTGTTCTCCAGTGTCCCACAATAATAATTGGGTTATCTGATAAAGAATGTTGTTCTATTTTTTGTTTAAATAACTTTTTTTCTTTTCGATAAAAAATTGAAGCCCAAACACCATTCTGAAGTAGAAATAAAAACCGGATAAAATATTTGGGATACAAAGCCATCCCATTTTTAAAAATAAGTTTAATAAACCTAGATAGTCTCATTCCTGCTATCAGGTAGGCACTTTTCATAAGCAAATTCGTTCGGTGTTAATATCTTTTATTAAAAAAGCGTTTTATTCTGATTTACTTTCGATAAAGTCTGCAATCGAATTTACATCTTTTAATACTTCTCGAGCTAAATTTTGATCATCAATGCGAACCTTAAAATCTCTTTGAACAGCCATTACTAATTCTATAGCATCAATTGAATCTAATCCTAAAGTGTTCTCTCCTCCAAAAAGTATTAAATCATCTGCAATATCATCAGGTGTAATATCTTCTATATTTAAAGTATCAATAATCATTTTCTTGATACTTGTTCTTAATTCTACGCCCTTTAATTCTCCCATTATTTTCAATCTAATTAAATATTATTACTCACAATCTTCAGCTCTTTGTAAAACACTTCCTCTACATCGGCCATTTTGTTAATTAAATCGCCCAGCTCCTCTAGTTTTTCAGGTCCCAGGTCTCTATATTTTCCGATCTTAGCGGCAAAGTAAGATATTTTTCTCCAACCATCTCCTATTTCCATCATCTTTTTTGACATTTCAACTAAATCTTTATTACCAAGAGCTTCAGAAGCTTGACGAAGAAATGTTGCGTATAAATATCGGAAACCACCACCACCTGTTCCTTGATCTTCAAGAAAAACATTAATCTTCATCACCTCATGCGATAAATGATCAATATCTCTTGTCAACTTAGGCCATCCTTGTAATTTTTTGGCAAAAGTACGAATTCCTCTAACTCCAATAAAAGGAGGTTGAACTCCAATCATATTGTTTACCGTATTTTTTAATGCAACTGGAACTAGCTTTTTATAATCAATACGCTCAGGAACTGATTCTATATAATACATAAAACCCTTTGGTGCTAAATAACCACCTGCAAATCTGGCCTTACGCAAATTATCTTTGTGAATACGCGCCAATTTTGGAAAATAGCTATCGCTAACAATATATTCATCACCCTCTTTACCTACAATTGTAATGAAGTGAATATTTGCATGAACCCGCTCCCACTGAGGAATATAATCCATATAATAAAAATCAACCTGACAAGCCACAGGTATTCCTTCCGAAATTAATCGATCAGTTTCCTGTTCAGCTTTATCCTGATCTTTAAATCGTTGTGTTACAAATTTAATATCGGTGCGTTTAGCGAGTTTTTTTCTAAGCTTCCCTGGTTTTGTTCTTAAAATAAACATCGGAAAACTTAAGTTTGGAGTTCTGCTTAAATAACCAAAATACAATCCACTACCTAAACCAAAAATCATTGGCTCTGTAATTTCTAATCCTTTGTGTTGCAATAATGCGGTTAAACTCCCAGACTCACAGTGAGCCGCCATTTTGTGATTAAAAGATTCTATTATCATTTCTTATTTAATTCTATTTTGGTAATAACTAAATACGGATTCTCTGTTCTCGTTTGCTTTACTAATATTGGTTGCTGCATTATATCCGAATCCACTTTATCTTCATTCCCTTCAATAACAATTGCCTGTAATAAATTTGATACAGGAATATCAAATGCATAAGCATATTTTTGCATTTCAGATAATTTAATTGTTTTGAATGATTTTAACTTCTGATGCCTCTTTACTTTAAATACAGGAATCCCCGTTCTGCGTGATAATTCAACATCATTAAAGTCATGAATTAACTTGTAAAAATAAATTGGTGTAATTTCATTTTTCTTCAGCTTTTCCAATAATGAATTCCTTAATTTCATCATTTTATCCCAGAAATCATCTAAATAATTTTTGGAAATATACGAACCTGTTTGAATTGGACCATATGACCCATCCTCTTTTTCAACGTACATTATAAGTTGTTGCGGTTCATAATCGATGTAAGCATCTTTTTCTTTCATTCGGCACAATTAAAAAGTGTATAAAGATCACGCCCATTTATTAAGCTCCAAATCAAGAACCATATTTATAGGTGATTTTTAGCCCACTAAATTATATTAAATTAAATAATTGCCAAAATTTAAACTGTGAGGAATACATAAAAATTATCAAAGAAAAATTAAAAAATTAAAATTTCAAACTTGCATTTCTCAAGCAACTATATTTATGATGATTTATTGTTTTTTGATAAAAAAATTGCAAGTAAAACATCCACGAAACAAAGAATTATTAAAAGTATTTATTAAATTTGCAATATTTGAAAAATAAGTAGTAATATAAATCTCTGAATGTCAGGGAAATTAACGCATAAACCAAAAATAGAAATGATAATAATTGGGGGAAGAAACCTTGATCTTGATGATTTTCGCAAGATCCTTTTTGAGGGAGAGAAAGTAGAATTAGATTCGCAAGCAATAAAAAAAGTACAAGAAAACTACGGTTTTTTAGAAGATTTCTCGAAAAACAAAGTTATTTACGGTATCAATACTTGCTTTGGTCCTATGGCTCAATATAAAATTAGCGATAAAGATCAAAAGAAATTACAGTATAATTTAATTAGAAGTCATGCGGCTGGAAGCGGAAACACTCTTCCTAATGTTTATACAAAAGCCTTAATGATTGGAAGATTAAACACCTTTATGAAAGGTTTTTCTGGTGTTCACCAAGATGCTATTTTCCTGTTAAAAGAATTTATTAATAGAGATATTTATCCGAAAGTATTTGAACATGGTGGAGTTGGTGCAAGTGGAGATCTTGTTCAATTAGCTCACTTAGCTTTAAATCTTATTGGTGAAGGTGAGATTTTTTTCGACGGAGAATTCAGACCAGCTCAAGAAGTTTTCGAAGCAAATAACCTTACTCCTTTAAAAGTTCATTTGCGCGAAGGTTTAGCCTTAATAAACGGTACTTCATGTATGACAGGAATTGGAATCATTAATCTAATTCATGCCAAAAACTTATTAAATTGGTCATTAATTTCTTCAAGTTTAATTAACGAAGTAGTTGAATCGGCTGACGACCATTTCTCTGAGGAACTAAACAAAGTAAAACTGCACGAAGGTCAAAACCGAATTGCAGAAGAAATGAGAAATATTGTTACTTCAAGTAAACTAATAAAGAAAAGATCTGACTTATTCTTCAATAATAACCATGACGTAGGAGTTATTAAAGTAAAAGTGCAGGAATACTATTCCTTGCGATGTGTACCTCAAGTTTTAGGTCCAATTTACGAAACAATACAAAATGCTGAAAAAGTTATTATTAACGAAGTAAATTCGGTTAACGATAACCCAATTATTGATCAAGAAAACGAAGATGTATTGCATGGTGGAAATTTCCACGGCGATTACGTTTCCTTAGAAATGGATAAATTAAAAATTGTTATAACCAAACTTACAATGTTGGTTGAAAGACAAATAAACTATTTATACAACAATAAGATTAACGAAAAGTTCCCTCCATTTGCAAATCTTGGAGTTATTGGATTAGATCTAGGTTTACAGGCAGCTCAATTTACAGCGACTTCTACAACAGCAGAAAACCAAACATTATCCAACCCAATGTATGTTCACAGTATTCCTAATAATGGGGATAACCAAGACATTGTTAGTATGGGTACAAACTCTGCACTAATTACCAAAAAGGTAATTGAAAATTCATTTCAAGTATTATCAATTAAATACATGAGTCTACTTCAAGTTATTGACTACATGGAATTTCAAGAAGAACTATCAGATATTGGTAAAAAATTACACAAAGAAATGAGAGCCATTGTTCCTAAAATTGTAAATGATGTTCCATTATATCCACATATTGAGAACATGAGACAATACCTAGTAAATAACAGACCAAATCTAATAAACTAGTAAAATGAAATTTGCATTAGTAACAGGAGGTTCCAGAGGCATTGGAAAAGCAATTTGTTTAGAAATTGCTAAGAAAGGCTATCATGTTTTAATTAACTATCGTAGCAATACCAAAGAAGCTGAGGATACTTTAAACCAGATTAAAGAAAAAGGTGGTTCTGGAGAATTGATGAAGTTTGATGTTTCTAATCCTGATGACATTAGAACAAATTTAGGAAGTTGGAAAGAAAAAAATCCAGATTCAATAATCGAAGTTTTAATTAATAATGCAGGTATTCGTAAAGATGCCCTAATTATGTGGATGAAAGACGAAGATTGGAAAGATGTAATGAATACAAATCTTGATAGTTTTTATTATATTACAAAATTTTTAATTCAAGATATGATTGTTAACAGATTTGGAAGAATCGTTAATGTTGTGTCTTTATCTGGCATAAAAGGATTACCTGGACAAACAAATTATTCAGCTGCAAAAGGTGGTGTAATTGCTGCTAGTAAAGCCTTAGCTCAAGAAGTAGCTAAAAAGAATGTAACAGTAAATTGTGTTGCACCGGGTTTTATAAAAACTGATATGACTGCAGAACTGGAAGAAAAAGATTTAAAAAGAATGATTCCGATGAGTAGATTTGGAAAAGCTGAAGAAGTTGCAAATGTAGTTGCATTTCTTGCATCTCCAGAAGCATCGTATGTTACTGGAGAGGTTATTTCGGTTAACGGAGGATTATATACTTAAAATAAAGTAAAACACTGTAATACGAACCTATGAATAGAGTGGTAATAACTGGAATGGGAATCTATTCCACTATTGGCAAAAATATTGAAGAAGTAAATAATTCTCTTTATAATGGAAAATCTGGAATTGGTTTTGAACAACTAAGAAAAGATATGGGCTTTCGTTCTGCCTTAACAGGAATAATAGAACGTCCTAATTTAAAAGGAGAATTAAAACGACGTCAACGAGTAGGAATGGCCGAAGAAGGTGAATATGCTTACGTTGCTACTGTCGAAGCTTTAAAACAAGCTAAAATAGATGATGATTTTCTTGAGAGATTCGATGTTGGAATACTTTATGGAAATGATAGTTCTGCGCGTGCGGTTGTCAACTCTCATGATTTATTAAAAGAAAAAAAGGATACAGCACTCTTAGGTTCAGGAGCTATTTTCCAATCGATGAATTCGACCATTACGATGAATTTATCGACCATTTTTAAATTGAAAGGTATAAATTTAACCGTAAGCGCAGCATGTGCTAGTGGTTCTCATGCTATAGGCATGGGTTATCATTTTATTAAAAGTGGATTGCAAGATATTATTATATGTGGCGGTGGACAAGAAATCAATGCTCATTCAATGGGCAGTTTTGATGGGTTAAGTGCATTTTCAATTCGTGAAGACCAACCACAAAAAGCCAGTCGACCATTCGATAGAGATAGAGATGGATTGGTTCCTAGTGGTGGTGGTGCAACAATAATACTTGAAAGTTACGAATCAGCTGTTAAAAGAGGAGCTAATATTATTGCAGAAGTTATTGGATATGGATTTTCTTCAAATGGAGACCATATTTCAGTTCCGAATGTCGAAGGTCCTGCAAAATCTTTAGAAATGGCTTTAAGAGATGCACAATTAAAATCAAATCAAATAGATTATATCAACGCTCATGCTACTGCCACTCCCGTTGGAGACTTAAATGAGGCACAAGCAATTAGCAAAGTCTTTGGAGAAAAGACACCATACATTAGTTCAACTAAATCAATGACTGGACATGAAATGTGGATGGGTGGAGCCAGTGAAATAGTTTACTCAATTTTAATGATGCAAAATTCTTATGTAGCACCAAATATTAATTTTGAGAATCCCGATGAGTTTTCTGCAAAACTAAATATTGCAACGGAAACTATAAAAAATCATAATATTGATATATTTTTGTCCAATTCGTTTGGATTTGGGGGTACAAATTCAAGCCTAATTGTAAAAAAGATTAAATAATTTATTAACTGAGAGATAATAGGAATATGGAGAATCAAGAGGTTATTAGCAAAGTAAATGATTTCTTAATAGATGAATTTGAGATAGATGAAGATCAGCTTATCCCTGCAGCTAGTTTAAAAGAAACTTTAGAAATTGATAGTCTAGATTATGTTGATTTAGTAGTTATTATAGAAAGAAATTTTGGATTTAAAGTAAAAGGTGAAGACTTCGCAGCAATAAAATCACTTCAAGATTTTTATGATTACATCATAGAAAAAGCTCAAGTAAATTAAATCACATTAGAAAGTATTTGGAGGTGCAAAAATGCCATCATGGAAAGGTCAATCACGAGGGAATTTATTAGGTTATAAGATATTTATTTTTACTTTAAAACATTTTGGAGTTTCTTTTGCATATTTTATTTTAGTTTTTGTAGCCTTTTATTTCTTCCTTTTTTCTCGAAAAAGCTCTAAAACGAGCTATTTTTATTTTAGAAATATTTTAAAATATTCTAAAATTAAAGCTATTTGGAGTATTTATCTAAACTACTTTGTTTTCGGAAAAGTATTACTCGACAAATTTGCTATTCTAGGTGGATTAAAAGGAAAATTCACTTATAACTTTGATGGGGAGCGTCATTTACGAGACATGGTTGATAACAAAACGGGAGGAATCATTGTAACGGTGCATATTGGAAATTTTGAAACCGCTGGTCAACTATTAGAAAGATTAAATACAAAAATTAATATCTTAATGCTTGATGCAGAACATCAGAATCTAAAAAAATATTTTACTGATGTGCTTGTAAATAAAGATGTTAACATCATTCCTATACAAAACGATTATTCTCATATTGTTCCAATAAGCGAAGCTCTTATAAATAAAGAACTCATAGCTATAGCAGGAGATCGTTTTGTAGAAGAAACTAATGTAATAGAAATAGAATTTATGGGTCAAAAAGCATTATTTCCTACAGGACCATTTTATTTAGCAGCCAGATTTGGAGTCCCTATTACTGTTACTTTTGCGATGAAAGAATCAAAAACACACTATCACTTTTATGCTTCAGCTCCTGAATATGTAAAAAGATCAAGAAATCCAGAGGAACAAGATAAAGAATTGAAAAGAGCTGCAGAAAACTTCGTAAAAGAATTTGAGAAAATATTAAAACTATATCCATTACAATGGTTTAATTATTATCAGTTCTGGAAAACAGAATAGTACATAAAATAATTTTATAGCTGTTATAAAAATTGAGATAGACCAATGCATGATTGAAACAATTGTGGAATAATTAAACATCAAGCTTGAAATTTAAACAAATGAAGAATAACAAAATATTATTTATATCAGCCAACACACATAAAATACCTTACCCTGTTTATCCAATAGGGATTTCGTATATTTCTACATATCTTCAAGAAAAATTACCTGAGTATGAAACTAAAATGGTTGATCTCAACTTTAATTCTATTGAAGAGCTAAAATCAATCACAAAAGAATACAATCCAAAATACATTGGCGTTTCACTTCGAAATGTTGATGATGTTAACTCATACAATCGAGAAGAATTTGTTACACATTATAAAAATGTGGTAGACAATCTAAGAACCATTTCTGACGCTAAAATTATTATTGGAGGTGCTGGATTCTCGATTTTTCCTGAACTAATGTTTAAACGCATAAACCCAGATTTTGGAGTTTATGGCGAAGGCGAAGAAACAATTCTTAAATTAATTAATAAGCTTGATAACAATGAAGATTACACAGATCTTAGTCGGTTAATTTACAATAAAAATGGACAATGTGTATTCAATAAAACCGAAAGCTATTTTAGTGATTTAAATTTGGATTTTGACAAAGATCTAATTGATTTTTATTGGGAAAAAAGTGGAATGTTAAACATTCAAACCAAACGTGGATGTCCATATAATTGCATTTATTGTACATATCCTTTAATCGAAGGTAAAAAAGTTCGTACGTTAAATCCCGACAAAATAGTTGAAACCTTAAAAAAACTATATTATCAAAAAGGAATCGATTATGTTTTCTTTACCGATTCTGTTTTCAATATAAACAATCAATATAATATAGAACTTGCCGAAAAGATAATTTCGAGTGGTATAAAAATTCATTGGGGTGGATATTTCACTTTTCAAAATTTAGATGAAGATTTATTAAAACTTCTGAAAAAATCAGGTTTACAACATGTCGAGTTTGGAACTGAAGCTATTGCTGAGAAAACCTTAAAAACATATGGTAAGAATTTTACTGTGAATGATGTTTTAGAAAAATCAGCCCTTTGTAATAAATTAGATATTCCTTTTGCACATTTCCTAATTACCGGAGGGTATGGTGAAACCGATGCAACTGTTGATGAGACATATGAGAACTCTAAACTAATTGATAATTCGGTATTTTTTCCTTTTGTTGGAATGCGAATTTATCCGGGAACCAAGCTTCAAAAATATGCCATTGAAGAAGGAGTAATTGATAAAAACGATCCACTACTTGAACCAAAATATTATATTGCAAAAGAAGTAAATTACGATACATTAAAAGAAAGAGCTAGAAAAACTCGAAAACGCTGGGTATTCCCCGATGAAGATAACTCAGCAATAATTAATAAATTAAGAGCTAGAAATAAAAAAGGACCGCTATGGGAGTATATGACAATGTAATAGCAAATGGAGAAGCAATTTTAACGTTCATTCCACAGCGAGCTCCAATGGTAATGATAGAAAATTTGCACAAAGCAGAAGATGGACAAACAATTAGTAGCTTGCCTATTATCGAAAAAAATATCTTCAGTAAAGATGGATTTTTGCAAGAGCCCGGACTAATAGAAAACATTGCTCAAACAGCGGCTGTTGGTGTTGGTTTTGAGTATCGCAACGAAGATAAAGATGTTCCAACAGGATATATTGGTGCTGTACAAAAATTAACAATTCATAAATTACCAAAATTAGGTAAAACAATTTTTACAGAAGTTAATGTTGAACATAAGGTTTTTAATACAACATTAATTAACGGAAAAATTACTTGCGATGATGAATTAATTGCCGATTGCTCAATGAAAATATACTTAGACGAATAATAGTTTTTCATTTTAGTTAAAACTTAAGATTATGGAAAAAGACAAAGTACCACAAGACGAAGGAATAACGGGAGGTGTATCACGCGAAGTGCAATATGCCATTGATGAAAATGGGAAATATGTAAAAGTAATGAGCACAGGTTGGGAACCTAAAAATATTGTGAATGATTTAGCTTGGGAAGATATACAAGAACAAGTTGACATTGCAAATGAGCAAATCCTATCGGGCAAAGCAAGTCCAATAATGTATTTTATGGCGAAAAACCAGATGGATGTAACATTACTTTCTAATTATATTGAAATTGCAAAGTGGAAAGTTAAGCGACATTTAAAACCTAAAGGATTTAAAAAGCTAACGCAAGAACAATTAGAAAATTACGCTAAGGTTTTTGAAATAAGCCTTGATGAATTACTAAATTATAAACCGAACAACGAATAATGAAACTTGACTTCGAACATATACCTGCCGGGCATTGTGAAAATGGCGTAATCTCTAGTTTATTAAATTATCATGGATTAAAGCTTAGCGAAGCTATGATATTTGGTATTGGTAGTGGGTATTTCTTTGCATACATGCCTTTTGTAAAAGTAAATGGAATTCCTTTAGCTTCCTTTCGACCAATTCCAGGAATGATTTTTGCTAAAGCTGCAAAACGTTTGGGAATTGAAATGAAAAAACAATCTTTTAGAAAACAACCTAAGAGAGCTATGGATGAACTTGATAAAGTACTGGATAAAAAGCTTCCTGTTGGAATTCAAGCTGGAGTTTTTCATTTATCCTACTTCCCTCCTGCTTATCGATTTCATTTTAACGCACACAACTTAACGGTTTACGGTAAAGAAGATAATACTTACTTTATCAGCGACCCGGTTATGGAATATCCAACAACCCTAACATACGACGAACTTAAAAAAGTTAGATTTGCCAAAGGTGCATTGGGACCAAATGGGAAAATGTATTATCCCATAAACATACCTAAAGAAATTGATTTAAAATCAGCTATAAGAAAAGGAATCAAGCAAACAGCTGATTGGATGACAACAATTCCAATCCCATTATTTGGAGTTAAAGGAATTAGATATTTATCGAAAAGATTAAGAAACTGGCCAAACAAACTTGGAGCTAAAAGGGCTGCGGCTTATTTAGCGCAAATGGTTCGTATGCTTGAAGAAATTGGAACTGGTGGTGCTGGTTTTAGATTTATTTACGCAGCATTCTTGCAAGAAGCTGCCGGTGTTATGGATGATGAAAGGTACAATGAACTTTCTAAAGAAATGACCAAGATTGGTGATAAATGGAGAAAATTTTCTTCTCTAGCTGCTCAAACTTGTAAAGGTCGTTCTGCTGATACTAATGGATATAATACAATCGCTAATTTGATGTTAGAAATTGCCGATGATGAAGAAAAGTTTTTTACCGAATTAAAAAAACTAATATAGTAATGCAGGAAAAAGAGCATATAATAGAGATTAAATATCTTACTAAATTTTACAAAGGCTCCAGCGTACCTGCTATCGACAACATTAGCCTTAATATTAACAAAGGTGAAATTTATGGATTATTAGGACCAAATGGTGCTGGAAAAACAACAACAATATCCATTCTATGTGGATTATTTGGTCCAACATCGGGCAATGTATTTATCGATGGAATGGAATATCAGAATTCTTCCGATAAGATTAAAAATATAATTGGAGTTGTTCCTCAGGAAATAGCTCTTTATCCATCGTTAACAGCTCGAGAAAATCTTAACTTCTTTGGTCATATGTATGGACTAAAAGGTAAGGAATTAAAAAATAGAATTCAGGAGTGTCTTGAATTATTTGGTTTAGAGAAAAACGCCAATCGACGCATTAAAACCTTCTCTGGAGGAATGAAACGTCGAATTAATATTATTGCAGGAATTCTTCATAAACCTAAAATTATTTATCTGGACGAGCCAACTGTTGGTGTCGATGTACAATCAAGAAATGTTATTCTTGAACATCTTAAAAAAATAAACGAAGAAGGCACTACAATAATTTACACTTCTCATTATATGGAAGAAGCGGAAAATTTCTGTTCACGGGTTGCTATAATTGATAAAGGAAAAGTACTTACCGAAGGCAAGCCTAAGGATCTTATTAATAGCAAAGAAGAATATACCGATTTGGAAAGTATCTTTTTAAACATAACAGGCAGAGCATTACGCGACGAATAAATAAATAGATTATGCAAAGATTATTTTCATCAATATATAAAGAATTTTTAGTTCTAATTAGAGATAGAGCTGGTTTGGCAATCTTATTTATTATGCCACTTGTTCTTATTCTAATAATGACATTAATTCAAGATGCGTCTTTCAGAAGTGTTAAGGAAGTTAACATTGCAATGATCCTAGTAAATAATGATAACGACAGTTTGGGTCAAGCTATTACAGAAGGATTATATGAATCAGAGTTTTTTCAAATTGTTGAAAAGATAGATGGCAAAAAAATTACTGAAATACAAGCTAAAGAACTTGTTGCCACAGGCGATTACAAAATTGGAATCATTATTCCTGAAAGAGCAACAGATGCAATTCGTGGAAATGTGAATGCACTAATTAACAAGTCGTTTAAATCATTTAAGGTTCCCGGAGTTAAAAAGAGAACAAGAAAAAGCACAATTGATGTTACCATATATATTGATCCTGCAACAAGTCAATCTTTCAAAAATTCAGTAATGAGTTCTTTAAAGGAATTTACATCTCAACTTGAAATTGAAATGTTCTTTAAAAACTTTTCTGAAGCATTAGCCCAGCTGATGCCTGACCAAAAGCCAATTAAGTTTGAAAGTTTCGAAACAATAAAGTACGAGGAAGTGTATGCTTCGACTACACAGGATGAAATTATGCCAAATTCCGTTCAGCACAATGTTCCCGCATGGACTATGTTCGCAATGTTTTTCATTGTTCTTCCATTAGCAGGAAACATTATTAAAGAACGTGACGATGGAAGTGCATTTAGATTAAAAACAATGCCTGGTTCTTTTGTTACAATCATGTTTAGCAAGATATTTGTCTTCTTGGGAGTTGCATTTCTTCAGTTTATTTTGATGTTACTAGTTGGAGTATACATAATGCCACTCATGGG
Organism: Bacteroidales bacterium; assembly: GCA_016342685.1. Classification (GTDB taxonomy): domain Bacteria; phylum Bacteroidota; class Bacteroidia; order Bacteroidales; family UBA12077; genus UBA12077. The sequence continues at coordinate 111,602 of JAEINU010000002.1, forward strand.
ATTGCCTCAATTAGAAATTGGCCCACATAAAATTGCTCTAGGAGTAATGGCAATTGCATCTGGATTAGCAGCAACAGGTTATGGAGTTGCACTTGGAACTATTGCTACAACGCACGAACAAGCTGCAACATTTGGAGCTGTTTCAATTATCATTTTTGCTGCATTAGGCGGAATTTGGGTTCCTGTTTATGTTATGCCACATACAATTAGAATTATAAGCCAATTCTCTCCTTTACATTGGGGATTAAATGGCTTTTACGATATTTTCTTACGTGGTGGAGATTTAGTGGTAGTTCTGGCCGAAACAGCAAAACTTCTGTTGTTTTTTGTATTTATGTTACTTATTGCAATAGTTTACAATAATTACAATAAAACTAAATAAATATTAGAAACTTGTTAATAACCTATGTTTAGATTATGCTAAAAATAAATTCTGAAAATTTAATTTAGCCAATCGTATAAAAAGAATTGAAATTGAAAAAGAAAGAATTAATACACCGAACAAAAATGCTTGTTCGATTTAGTGAAGTTGACTCAATGGGAATTGTGTGGCATGGAAACTACGCAAAATATTTTGAAGATGGCCGTGAAGCTTTCGGAATAGAGATGGGTTTAAGCTACTTGGATGTTTATGCCAATAAGCATTTAACTCCTTTGGTAAAACTCGATTTCGAATACAAAACTCCGCTCGAATATGGAGATTCTGCAATAATAGAGACTCGTTATATTGATCATGATGCAGCAAAAATTCATTTTGCATATACTATCTACAATAAAAAAGATAACAGAATAGCAGCAACAGGAGAAAGTATTCAGGTATTTTTGAACCTTAAGCGCGAACTAGTCCTAGTTTGCCCAGACTTTTTTCTGGATTGGAAAAAGAAAATGGGATTAATCGAATAACTTCTTTAGACACTTCTGATTATGAATAAAATATACACAATAGCCGATAATATAATTAGTTCTTTAGGATTTACAAGTAATGAGAATTTCTTGGCTCTTAAAGCGGGGAAATCAGGAATTTCTAAAACTTCTGACCCTAAATTAACCCAATCTCCATTACAAGTATCTCAGGTTGATTCTGAAAGATTAAATTCTGATTTTTCGAGACTTGAAAAACCTGAAGATTATACTCGTCTTGAAAAGATGATGATATTATCAATTAACGATGCACTTTCTCAAACAGAAATTGATCCTTCAAAAGAAGATACTTTATTTGTATTCTCATCTGTAAAAGGAAATATTGATCTTATCGAAGATGAAAATCATCCTTTTGATAAAGATCGGATTCATTTATGGGCTATGTCTGATTCTGTTTGTAACTTTTTCAAATCAAAAATTAAACCCATTTTCATCTCTAATGCTTGTATATCAGGTATTACAGCAATAAATACAGGTGCTCATTTATTGAAAAATCAGAAATATAAGAATGTAATAGTTTGTGGTGGTGATGTTATTTCAGAATTCACGCCTTCAGGATTTCAATCGTTCAAAGCTGTAAGCGAAAATCCGTGTAAGCCTTTCGATGCTAATAGAGACGGAATTACACTAGGCGAAGGAGTTGGGACTATTATTCTTTCAACAAATAAGAATCTTGTAAAAGAAGATAATCCAGTAATTTTCCGTGGCGGTGCTAATACAAACGATGCCAATCATATTTCAGGTCCTTCAAGAACTGGTGATGGCTTATATTATGCCATAAGAAATACTTTAGACGAAGCAGGAAAATCAGATACTAAGATCGATTACATTTCTGGACATGGAACTGCAACTCCGTACAACGATGAAATGGAATCAAAAGCAATAAAATGGGCTGAACTAGATCACGTTCCTGTAAATAGTTTAAAATCTTATTGGGGACACACTCTTGGAGCTGCTGGTATTATTGAATGCGTTGCAGGAATTCATTCCATAAAAGAAAATTGTTTGATCAAAACTTTAGGTTATTCTGAACATGGAGTAAGCGAAGCTATAAATATAATTAAAGAGTATGAGGAAACCGAAGTGCGAAATTTCTTAAAAACAGCATCCGGTTTTGGTGGTAGCAATGCCGCAGCATATTTTTCTGAATTAAACGCCGACTAACAGTCAATGACTAATTAGTTATTAAAAACTAGAAATTACCTAGAGTAATCCAATTAAAAGTCGGTTAAAAATATAGACAATGGAAAACGTTATAAGTAAATATTGTATAGTTAAACCTCACGAAGTAATAGTTGATGGGAAAGTAGATTTTTCAGATTCTGAAAATCCAGAATATGGTGCTTTCATGAAAGCTATATATAAACATTACGAAGTAAAATATCCAAAGTATTTTAAAATGGATAATCTTTGTAAAGTTGCCTTTCTTGCTACAGAAATTGTGTTACAGGGAAATGATCAAATCAAGGAATTAGATCCTGGAAAAGTAGGTGTCATTTTACAGAATTCTCATTCATCAATTGATACCGATTCAAAATACAACGATACAATTAAAGATAAAGCGAACTATTTCCCTAGTCCTGCTGTTTTTGTTTATACTTTGCCAAACGTAATGATTGGCGAAATCTGTATAAGAAATAAGTTTCAAGGAGAAAACACATGCTTTATCGCAAAAGAATTTGATGCCGAGTTTATTTCGGATTATGTAAATGGACTCCTTGACTCAGGTAAAATTGATGCTTGTGTTACAGGTTGGGCAGATTACATCGATGGAGAATACTGTGCAATGTTGTTTTTAGTAGAAAAAAGTAAGGAAAATATAAAAGATAATATTAGTTTTAAACCCGAATTCATAAATCAATTAATTAAGTAAAATAGAGATGGAAGAGTTATTATTAAAGATTAAGGAACAAGTTATTGATGTATTAAACCTTGAAGATGTTGAACCAGCTGATATAGATACAGATGCTCCATTATTTGGTGATGGTTTAGGACTTGATTCAATTGATGCATTAGAATTAATTGTTTTACTTGAAAAGCAGTATGGAATTAAAATCGAAGATCCAAAAGACGGTAAAAAGATTTTCCAAACCATAAGAACTATTGCTGAATTCATTGAAGAAAAGAAAAAGTAATAATAAGCTGAAAAGGGAGTACTATACATGTCAAAAAGGGTTTTTGTTACCGGTATAGGTATTATATCAGGGATAGGGAATAATGTTGAAGAAACGCTTGAATCAATAAAGCAAAAAAAATCAGGAGTTACTGATATTAAATATCTTGAAACAATTCATAAAGGACAACTTCCAGTTTCGGAAGTTAAACTATCTGAAGATGAATTAATAGAGATGGCAAAGCTTGATAAAAGTGAACCATTTACTCGCTCTACATTAATTGGTATTATTGCAGCTGCCGAAGCTGTAAAAAGTGCTCAAATTAATGATATTAAAGAGTATAAAACTGGTTTGATTTCAGGAACAACTGTTGGTGGAATGGATAAAAGTGAACTTTTTTATCACGACCTAGTTAACACAACAAAACACATTGAATATATAGAAACTCACGACTGCGGCGACAGCACTGAGCGTATTGCCGATTATGTAGGAGTTAAAGATTTTGTATCTACAACAAGTACAGCTTGTTCTTCTGCTGCTAACTCAATGATTTTAGGAACCCGAATGATTAAAAACGGACTACTAGACAGAGTGATTGCAGGTGGTATAGAATCATTAACTCGCTATCATATGAATGGTTTTAATACTTTAATGATTCTCGATAAAGAACCATGTAAGCCATTCGACGATAATCGCAAAGGTTTAAATCTTGGTGAAGGAGCTGCATTTTTGGTCTTAGAATCGGAAGAATTAGTAAAGAAATCAGGTAAAAAAGTTCTTGCTGAATTAACGGGTTACGGAAACTCATGTGAAGCATTTCATCAGACTGCATCTACTCCAGAAGGAAAAGGTGCATATGCTGCAATGAAAGAAGCTCTTGATAGAAGTGGCTTAAAAGCTACTGATATTGACTATGTAAATGCACATGGAACCGGAACCGACAACAATGATTTATCTGAAGGTAGAGCAATACAAACACTTTTTGGAAATAATATACCTAAAGTAAGTTCTACAAAGGGATATACTGGTCATACAACAAGTGCAGCAGGAGGTGTTGAGGCGGTTCTTTCTGTTTTAGCAATTCAAAACAATATGATTTTCCCAAATCTAAATTTTGAAACTCAAATGAAGGAATTAAGCTTTAGTCCTGAAACTGAACTTTTAGAAGGAGTTAAAGTAGATCATGTATTATCTAATTCCTTTGGTTTCGGTGGAAATAATTCAGCATTAATTTTCTCAAGATATTAGTATGGATGTTTATATAAAAGGTATAGGGATTATATCTCCGCAAAATACTACTGACAGTAGCAAATTCTTAGATGAAGTAGTTGCGCACGATACAGAATTTCTTTCGTGTGTTCAACCAAATTATAAAGAATTCATCAATCCTATTCAACTTCGCCGAATGAGCAAGTTGATAAAAATGGGAATTAGTGCATCTAAACTGTGTTTAAGAGATGCTGGAATTGAAAATCCAGGTGCAATAATTACAGGAACTGGTTTAGGTCTTGTTGGAGACACTGAAAAATTCTTAAATCAGGTTCTTGATAACAACGAAGAGTTCTTAGCTCCTACTGCTTTCATACAATCAACACACAATACAATTAGTGGTCAGGTTGCGATTGCATTAAAATGTTTCAACTATAACAATACTTATTCTCATCGTGGATTTTCTTTTGAAAGCGCTCTACTCGACGGAATGCTTCTAATAAAAGATAAAGATGCGGAAAATGTATTGGTTGGTGGATTTGATGAAATTACTCCTGAACATCATTCAATTATTAAGAAAACACATTGGGTAAAGAATGATGCCATAAAAAGCTTAGAACTTTTAGATCATAAAACATCTGGTTCTGTTGTTGGTGAAGGTGTTGCTTTCTTTTCTCTAACAGGAGAAAAAGATGATAATAATTATGCCCGTATAAAAGATCTAAAAACAATCTATAAGCCTGAAAGTAACGAAGAAATTGAAGCTAAAATAGATGAATTCTTAGCAAAAAATAATCTTAAAAAAGAAGATATTGATTTGGTGATTTTAGGTTTAAATGGAAATGTTGATACCGATGATGTTTACTACCATTTAGCCGATAATTATTTCGATACCAACTATGCATATTTCAAACACCTTTCAGGTGATTATCACACAGTTGGGACATTTGCTTTATGGTTTGCAGCAAATACGATAAAACATCAGAATGTGCCGGAAGTTGCTCGTTTCAGAAAAGAAAACTTTACTGAAAAGCCAATCAAAAATGTATTGGTATATAATCATTTTAGAGAAGTTGATCACTCAATATTTTTATTAACTCAATGATCAAACCGAGAACCACATTAGTTCTTTATATCATTGTTTTAATCCAGGTATATCTCTTTCTTCCGTGGAAAGGGATATTTTTTATTTTAATTACAACACTGTTTTTAGCGCATTTGGTTTATTGCTCAGCCGATATTTGCTCTCAGGTTTATCTAAAAACTTTATGTAAAGCAAAAACGAATAAAAAACAAATTGCTATAACATTTGACGATGGTCCCGATTCAAAAATCACTCCCGAGGTATTAAATATTTTGAATGATTTTAATGTAAAAGCAAGCTTCTTCTGCATTGGAAAACATATAGATGAAAACAAAGAATTGTTAAAGCTGATTGATAAAAATGGTCATTTAATCGGAAACCATACTTGGTCGCACGATCGTTGGTTCGATTTGTTTTCAGCAACCAAAATGAAAGCCGAAATAGAAAAAACAAATGGCTTGATATTTGAAACAATCAACAAAGAAACAAAACTATTTCGTCCGCCATATGGGGTAACAAATCCTTCGTTAAAGAAAGCGACTAAAGATTCTAACTTTCATAACATTGGTTGGAGCGTTCGTTCTTTAGATACCGTTAACAGTGCAGAAAAAACTTTTGAAAGAATTAAAAAGAAATTATCATCGGGCGATATTATACTTTTTCACGATAACCGTGAACATATTATAGAAATACTAAAATTATTCTTAGCATATTCTAAAAAAGAAGGTTTTGAAATTGTCCGTATCGATGAATTATTAAATATTAAAGCATATGACTAAGATATTAAGTACCATACTAAGCTTTTTGATTTTCTCATGTATTTTATATGCACAAGATAAAGATTTTAAAGAAGTTAATGATATTAACAAGACTCAAACCGAATTAGCAAAACTGAGCAAAAACACCAACTCAATTCAAAGTACTTTTATTCAAGAAAAACATCTAAGTTTTTTGACAGAAAATATTATTTCGAAAGGTGAATTCTATTTCCAAAGTCCGAATAAATTGCGCTGGGAATATTCTGAGCCATTCAATTACATCATTGTTTTTAATGATAAAAACATATTGATTAAAGATGAAAATAAACTGAGTACTTTCGATACGGAGTCGAACAAAATGTTTAGCGAGATTAATAATATGATGATTGGCTCAATAAAAGGCAGTTTATTTACCGATAGCGAACGTTTTAAAGTAAAGTATTTAGAGAATAGTAGTCAGTACTTGTTGGAACTTGATCCAAAATTGCCCGAAATGAAAAGCATGATTAAAACAATTGAGATCTATATCGATAAATCAGATATTTCAGTTTCATCAATCAAAATGATCGAAAGTTCAGACGATTATACGAGTATAAAATTTGTCAATAGAAAAATGAATCAGCAAATTGATAATAGTAAGTTTAATCTTAAATAAGTTAATTTAAAATATGAAATCAGAATTCAGAATTCAGAAAATTAAAATTTTACATATCATTCGCAATTCTAAATTCGTAATTCTAAATTCGATATTTTTTTCTATTTTGGTAGTTATTTCATCATGCTCAAATCCTTATAAGAAGCTAAGTAAACAAGACTATTCACACTCTCAAATAAAAAATATCCCTTACGCCCTTCCCTATTCCGAAAAAACAATTATTTACAAAACCGATATTCGTTTTTACAAGAATGATATTAGTGGTTTACTGATTATTAAAAAAACCGATGAAAGCGTATATCGAATAGCACTGACAACACAGTTCGGTTTAAAAATCTTTGATTTTGAATTAAATCAAGGAAACTTAAATGTTAAATATTGTGTTGAATACTTGAATAAAAAAATCATTTTAAACACGTTTGAAATGGACTTTAACTTATTGTTAATGCAAATGAATTTTGAATCTCTAACTGCCTACGATAATAAAATGGAAAGCCAGAGAGTTTGGCAATTAAAATCAGGTAAACTAAATTACAATTATATTCAAAATATAAACTCCGATAAGATAGAAAACATTCGTTTCAAGAAACGAAATTCTGAAAAAATATCATTAGGTTTGCACAGTTACAAGGGTGATATTCCAGAAAACATTTCCTTGCAACATCACAATATTAAATTAGAAATGAACTTAAAATTGATTCAATAAATATGCTTTTAAAAGATTTCTATACCATAGTTGAATTAGATAGTAGCGATAAAGAAAACATAAAAGCAATTATCGACTTAAATAAAAATCACGAAGTTTACAAAGGACACTTCCCAGGGAATCCTGTGGTTCCAGGAGTTTGCCTTACTCAATTAATTAAGGAAGTAATGGAAAGCGTGGAAGATAAGCAACTTAGTTTAGTTTATGCCAATAACATTAAGTTTATGGCTGTTGTAAATCCTGAAATAAATAGCAGACTTCAAATAGATCTTAAAGTAAAATACAACACTGAAGAAAACATTATAAAAGTAGATAGTGTTACACACTTTAACGATCAGGTTTTTTACAAATTTAAGGGTAACTTTAAAGCAAAATAAATTAGGGGGGAAGCATGTCTGGGGATAAATATAAGGAGCTATTCAAAGCTAAAAAGTGTTGTGTAATTATTCCAACTTATAATAATCATCAAACAATACAACAAGTAATAACGGATGTATTGGTTTACACCGATCAGATTTTGGTTGTTAACGATGGTTCAACTGATAATACTGCAGAATTAATTAAAGAATTTAATGGAATAGATGTTGTAAGTTACCCTAAGAATAAAGGAAAAGGTTACGCTCTACAACAAGGTTTTAAAGCTGCATGGGAAGATGGATACGAATATGCAATTACAATTGATTCTGATGGACAGCATTTTGCAACTGATTTACCCAATTTCGTTGAAGCGATTGATAAAAATCCAAATGCAATAATAATTGGTAACCGAAATATGGAACAGGAAGGAATTCCCGGGAAAAGTAGTTTCGGAAATCGATTCTCAAATTTTTGGTTTAAGTTCGAGACAGGAATAAAGATGCCTGATACCCAATCGGGTTATAGATTATATCCACTCAAGCCTTTGAGTAAAATGTTTTTCTTTACTAAAAAATATGAATTTGAAATAGAAGTAATTGTTCGCGCCGCATGGAAAGGTGTTAAAGTTACTGATGTTCCGATTCAAATATATTATGCTCCAATAGAAACTCGTGTGTCTCACTTTAGACCATTTCGAGATTTTTCCAGGGTTAGCATTCTAAACACTTTCTTGGTGCTTTATGCTTTATTAATTGTTAAGCCATTTGAATTTATCCGCAAATTAAATAAAAAGAGTGTTCAGGAATTTTTCCAAACACAAATCACTCAAAACAAAGAACCCAACATCAACATTACTTTTGCTGTAATGCTTGGATTATTTATGGGAGTCGCACCTGTTTGGGGTTATCAAATGCTTATTGCTTTTGGCTTAGCGCACCTACTAAAATTAAACAAAGTAATTGTTCTTGTTGCATCAAACATTAGCATTCCACCAATGATTCCTGTAATTATTTTTGCCAGTTTTAGAACAGGGGGTTTATTTATTGAAGCTAACAAATTAAATGTTATATACAGCAAAAAACTTAGCCTTAGTTTAATTAAAGATAACATTGTTCAGTATCTTACCGGGAGTCTTGTTTTTGGATTAATTCTAGCTTTAACTTTTGGACTAATAACTTATATTTTATTACTGATTTTCAGAAAAAAACCAGAATTACAAAAGGAACTTGCCAAATAATATTGGAAAAATGATTCGAAAACATCTCAAAAAATTTAAACCACAAAGTCACACTAAGTTGTACACAAAGTATCACAAAGATTAAGCTTAAACTTTATGGATTTAGAAAAAATATTCAAATTAGTTTTAGATAGTTCCTTTAAAATACACACAGCATTGGGTCCAGGCTTACTTGAGAGTGCTTATGAAGAATGCCTTTACTATGAACTTCTCCAGTCAGGTTTAAAAGTAAGAAAACAGGTACCACTGCCACTTATTTATCAGGAAGTAAAACTTGAAGTTGGATATAGAGTTGATTTGTTAGTTGAAGATAAAATAATTATCGAACTGAAATCAGTCGAATCTTTAGCAGATATTCATATGGCACAAATACTTACTTATTTGAAACTCTCAAAATGTAAGTTAGGATTATTAGTAAACTTTAACGTAAGACATTTGAAAGATGGTATCAAACGAGTAATTTTGTAATGCTTAGTGAAACTTTGTGAAAACCTTTGTGTTCTTTGTGGTAAAGCTTATTTCAACAATTGATTTAATTTTAATTATTTACTTATAATGTCAAGTTTATTTAACGGTTTATACGATTTATTTCGAAAATTTAGAATCTCATTTATATTCCTGATCCTTATCCTTTTTGGATTATCTGCATACTTGGTCACGAAAATTAAGTTCGAAGAAGACATTACTAGAATGCTTCCTTCCGATGAAAATATTCAGCGAATAAGCACCGTTTCGCAGAACATCAACTTTATGGATAAGTTGATTGTAAACATAGCTTTGAGTGATACAAACCTTGCATCAAATCCTGGGAAACTAATTGAGTTTGCCGATCAATTAAATAAGAAACTAGCTCCGCATCAGTCTGATTTAATAAAAAATATAAACTACCAAGTTTCCGATAAAATCATGTACGATGTATATGATATCTTCTTTGAAAACTTACCCATTTTTCTTGAAGAAAAAGATTATCAAAGAATGGATAGTTTAATTCTAGAATCTTCCATTGAAAACTCAATCAAAAATAATTTCAAAACTCTGATTTCGCCGGCAAGCATGGTAATGAAGCAGTTTGTAATGAAAGATCCACTTCACTTCACCCCCATTGTTTTAGATAAGCTGAATACTTTTCAAATTGGTGATAATTACGAAATTTACAACAGTAGAATTTTTACAAAAGATAAAAAAAACCTAAGTCTGTTTGTTACTTCTGCTTTCCCATCTGGTGAAACGAAAAAAAATGGTGAATTAATTAAACTATTAGATCAAACGATTGATAGTCTTGAAACAAAATTTAATCATGAAATAAAAGCACAATATTATGGTGCTGCAGCAGTAGGCGTAGGAAATGCAACCAGAATTAAGAAAGATATAAAGTTAACGGTAACCTTAGCTCTAATTGTACTTCTGGTTTTTATGAGTGTATTCTTTCGAAAGAAAAGTATATTCTTAATTCTATTTCTGCCAGCTATTTTTGGTGGTAGCATGTCCTTAGCAGTTCTTTATTTAATTAAAGGTTCTATTTCGGCCATATCGCTTGGAATTGGATCTGTTCTACTCGGAATTACAGTAGATTATTCATTGCACTTATTTACACATTATCGCAGTGTTGGCGATGTAAAAAAAGTAATGAAAGATATTGCTACTCCTGTTCTGATGAGCACATTAACAACCGCTTCTGCATTTTTATGTTTGCTTTTTGTTAGTTCTCAAGCTTTACAGGATTTAGGAATGTTTGCTGCCATAAGTGTTGTAGTAGCCGCATTATTTTCTTTGATTGTTCTTCCACATTTCTTAAAGAAAAAGGATTACGAAAAGAATATTAAGACTAATAAAAAATCGATTATTGAAAAAATAACAGCATATCCATACGAAAAAAATAAATATCTGATTCTTGGAATCGTAGCATTTACAATTGTTTCTATATTTTTCTCGGGCAAAACGTCCTTCGATGGCGATATGGATAAAATGAGTTATCTGTCTGATGAACTTCGAGAAGCTGAAACAAATCTGAATAAAATAGCCAATGTAACTCTCAAATCAGTTTATTTAATTAGCACAGGAGATAATTTAGAAGAAGCTTTAATTAACAACGAAAAAGCGATTCCTGAGCTTGAAAAGCTAAAACAAAACGGGATAATAAATCAATATACAACGGTTAGTAAAATTCTAATTTCTGATTCCTTGCAAAAGCAAAGAATCGCTCGATGGAATACATTCTGGACTCCAGAAAAAAAAGAACAATTAAAACTAAACCTTCAGAAATCCGGTCAAAAATATAAGTTTAAACCCGACGCTTTTTCGACCTTTTATAGTCTTTTAGAGAAAGATCACAAAACGGTAAAACAAGAAAGTTTGGGTGATTTAAGGAAACTTTTTGTTAGTGATTTTATAACAGAAAATGACGATATAACTACCGTTGTTAGTATCCTGAAAGCAGATGAGCTAAATAAACCATTCATTTATGAGAGCTTTGCACATGAAGATGATTTAGTTGTGTTCGATAAAAAATACATGACAGATAACTTGGTTCGAGTGCTTAAAGATGACTTTAATTTATTGGTTAAACTTTCGTTAATCATTGTATTTTTAATACTTCTCTTGTCATTCGGGAGAATTGAGCTTGCTCTCTTAACATTTATCCCAATGGCTATTTCATGGATTTGGACTCTAGGTTTAATGGCCATATTTGGAATAAAGTTTACGATCTTTAACATAATTATCTCTACGTTCATTTTTGGATTAGGAATCGATTATTCCATTTTTATCATGCGTGGAATGTTACAAGAATACAAGTATGGAGTAAAGCATTTAAACTCTTATAAAACTTCCATTTTCCTTTCTGCCGTAACAACCGTAACAGGTATTGGCGTATTGGTTTTAGCAAAACATCCAGCCTTAAAATCTATGGCGTTGCTTTCTATTATTGGAATCTTATCAGTAATTATTATATCCTATACTATTGAACCTGCCCTATTTAAATTGCTTATTTTAAATCGAAAGAAAAAAGGGAAAATAGCATTCTCCTTTCAAGAATTTATTAATTCAATAATTGCCTGGAGTATATTTATTGCAGGATCAATCTATATTACTCTAGTTGGATTTATACTATTCACTGTATTCCGATCAAAAAATAAGTTTGCAAAACGATTCTTGAATTACTCAATGAGTTATTCATCTGCCGCTCTATATTACGGAATGTTTAATATTCGGAAAAAGATCATCAATCCGAATAAAGAACGATTAAAAAAGCCTTGCGTTATTATTAGCAATCATCAGTCACATATCGATCTGATTTATCATATGTCAATCAATCCAAAAATCATTATTTTAACAAATGATTGGGTTCAAAACAGTAAGATTTATGGTCGACTAGTTCAAATGGTTGATTTTTACCCTGTTACCGAAGGTTATGAAGCTTTAATTCCAAAGCTTCAGGAAAAAGTTAAAAACGGTTATTCAATTCTAGTTTACCCGGAAGGCACACGATCCGTGAACTACAAGATGAAGCGTTTTCATAAAGGTGCGTTTTATTTAGCCGAGAAATTGAACTTAGATATTCTGCCAATTGTTATGCATGGTGCCGGTTATTGCATGACTAAAGGCGATGATTTATTAGTTAAGAATGCAACTATTACAACGAAATATTTAGATAGAATTACTCCCGAAAATAAAGATTACGGAGAGAATTACTCTGAAAGGGCTAAAAAAATTGGCAAATATTTCCGCGAAGTTTATAATCAAATGAGATTAGAACTAGAAGGAACTAAGTATTATCGTAATCAATTAGTTAAGAACTACATATATAAAGGGCCGGTTTTAGAATGGTATTTAAAAGTGAAACTGAAACTTGAGAATAATTACGAATTATTTGATACTTTAATTCCCCGAAAAGGGAAAATATATGATATTGGTTGTGGGTATGGATATTTATCGTATATGCTTCATTTTGTTTCGGATGAACGAATTATAAAAGGTGTCGATCACGATTCTGAAAAGATTTTGGTTGCAAATAATTATCCATCGAAAAATGAGAAGGTTGATTTTGATTGTGCCGATATTACCAAATATGATTTTGAACCCGCTGATGTATTTTTATTTAGCGATGTATTGCACTACATTCCTAAAAAAGATCAGGAAACTGTAATCTCAAATTGTATTGCTAATTTAAACGATAATGGAATTATTATTATTCGTGATGCCAATACTAAACTGAAAGATAGACACAAAGGAACACGATTTACTGAGATTTTCTCAACAAAAATCTTTGGATTTAATAAAACCATTAGCGAATCAAAAGAACTGTATTTTGTATCTTCGGACGATGTTTTAGAGATTTTCAAAAAATACAATATGGAAGTTGAAATTGTTGATCAAACAAAACGAACTTCCAACATTGTTTATATTATTAGAAAAAAATAAAGAATTGAGTTTAAATTGTTGTCTATCTTTCGACAAGCTCAAGATGACAACTAACTAAAATGTGGCTTGTCACACTGAGCCTGTCGAAGTGTATCAAATGTAATAAGGAATAAAGGAATTAAGCACTTTAAATGTCAAAATACGATGTTGTAATAATAGGAAGTGGTTTGAGTGGTTTGCTTTGTGGAAACATACTTAGCAAAGAAGGAAAAAGTGTGTGCATTCTCGAAAAACAACATCAATTTGGCGGTAACCTGCAAACTTTTAAACGCGAAGGCAAAGTTTTCGATACAGGAGTTCATTATGTTGGTGGATTAGGTGAAGGGCAAAACTTACATCAATATTTTAAGTACGCAGAAATTGTTGATAAGCTGAAACTTGAGCGCTTAGACATTGATGCTTTTGATAAAATTAGCTTCAAAGGAAAAACCTATTCCTTTGCTCAAGGATTTGATAATTTTGTAGAAACTCTTGCAAATGATTTCCCAAAGGAAAGGGAAGCTTTAAATAATTATAAAACCCAAATAAAAGATATTTGCAGTCACTTCCCACTCTACAACCTTCGTCCTAACTTAGGTTTAGATAATGAGCTTGATTATTTTGGTAAAAGTGTTGGTGATTTTTTACAATCAATAACACCGAATAAGACTTTACAGAATGTTTTAGCAGGTAACAATTTATTATACGCAGGAATTCCAAATAAAACGCCAGTTGCAACGCATGCTTTAATTACCAACTCTTTAATTGAAGGTGCTTACCGATTCGAAGATGGAAGTGATCAGCTTGCTGATTTATTAATTGAAACTATCAAAAATAATGGTGGAACATTAATTAATAGCAGCGAAGTTCGAAAACTTGAAATGGGCAATGGAAAAATAGAATCTGCAATTCTAACGAATGGTGAAGTAATTGAAGCCAATACTTTTATATCTACAATTCATCCTTCTCTTACACTTGCAATGACTGATTCTAAATTACTGCGAAAATCGTATCGTTCTAGAATAAATGATTTAGAAGAAACCATGTCGGTTTTTGCAACTTACTTTTCGTTCAAACCAGATAGTTTCAAATACCTGAATTACAACTATTATCATTTTAACGAAAATAATGTTTGGAGCGTTCCAAATTACAATCACGATAAATGGCCACAAGAATTCTTGTTCCTTACACTTCCAAACAGTAAGTCCAAAACATTTGCAGAAACAGCAACAGCTATGACTTATATGAGCTACGATGAAGTTAAGCAATGGGAGAAATCAACTATTGGAAACCGTGGAAATGAATACGAAGAATTCAAAAAGTATAAAGCCGAAAAACTAATTGATAATATTGATAAACAATTTCCTGGATTTAAGGATAGCATCGAAAATTATTATACATCTACCCCACTTTCTATGAAAGCTTACACTGGAACAAAAAATGGTTCGATGTACGGAATCCTGCATGATAGCAACGATCCTTTAAAAACAAAAATATCTCCTAGAACTAAAATTCCTAATTTACTTTTAAGCGGTCAGAACGTTAATTTTCATGGCGTTTTAGGAGTTACGGTAGCGTCAGTTTTTACATGTACCGAAATGTTGGGAATGGAATATTTACTCGAAAAAATTAACAATGCATAGAATCAAAAAAATATTAAAAGCATTACTCAAGACTTCAATAGTTCTGATAATACTGATTATTATCTTAACAATCATTTTTAAGGTTACAAGCAAAATTAATCCGCCTGAAGTTCAAAATAAAGAAATTCAAGGTTTAAAAAGAACTCAAATTGATTCTAACTTTTATGCCATAAAGAATAATTGGTTAAAGAAAAACGATCATGGATTATGGGAAATGTATGTTGAAGGAGAAGCATACGAACGCGGATTGGTAAATGGCAAATTATCGAAAGAATTAATTTACAAACAAGAAAGTGCATTTGTAAATCAAATAAAAGTGATGATTCCATCAGATTCGTATCTGAAGTTTTTGCGAAGCTTCATTGCTTTTTTTAATCGAAACATCGATAAACATGTAATTGACGAATATCAAAAAGAAATTTACGGAATCTCAAAATCAACATCCAATGAGTTTGAATTTGTAGCACCGAATTATCAACGAATGTTGAACTATCATGCTGCACACGATATTGGGCATGCTTTGCAAAACTTGAATTTGGTTGCCTGCACTGCATTTGGAGCTTGGGATTCTCAAACAACAGATAGCTCTTTAATTATTGGTCGTAATTTTGACTTTTACATGGGCGATGAATTTGCCGAAGAAAAAGTTGTAATGTTTTTCAATCCTGATAAGGGACACAAATTCATGATTGTTTCATGGGCAAGTATGATTGGTGCTACATCTGGAATGAACGATCAAGGATTAACAGTTACATTGAATGCCGCTAAATCGGAAATTCCTTTTAGTGCTGCAACTCCTGTTTCGCTTGTTGCAAGAGAAATATTACAATATGCATCGAATATTGAAGAAGCATTCGAGATTGCTAAAAAGAGAAAAATGTTTGTTTCAGAATCACTGTTTATTGGCTCTGCAAAAGATCATAAAACTGTAACAATTGAAAAATCTCCTGATAAACAAGCTTTGCTTATTTCGCATAATGACTACATTATTTGTAGTAATCATTTTCAGAGCGACGAATTAAAAAAGGATGAATTTGTAAATGCAAACACAAATGATTATGCTACAACATATCGATTTAAACGAGTTGAAGAATTAATAAATCAGAATCCAAAATTAAATGTTTACTCTGTTGCAAAGATTTTACGCGACCAAAAAGGTTTAAACAACACAAATATTGGAATGGGAAATGAGAAAGCTGTGAACCAGTTAATTGCTCATCATTCTGTGATCTTTAAACCCGAAGAATTAAAGGTTTGGGTTTCCACATCTTCATTTCAGTTGGGCGAATTTATTTGTTATGATCTAAACAAGGTATTTGCAAACGCAACAAACTTATCGGACACAATAATCAATTATGAAACTGAACTTACCATTCCTGTAGATACTTTCCTGTACTCAAAAGAATTTGAGAATTTTAATCGATTTAAAGAAATAAGAACTCAAATTCAGGCAGCTATTAAATCTGGAACCAGAATACCAGATGAAGATTATCTGTTTAACGAGATCATAGAATTAAATCCTGAGTTTTTTGAGACATACGTTTACTTAGGAAACTACTTTAAGAAATTTGAGTTAAAAGACAAAGCGATTTTAGCATATAATAAAGCCTTAAAAAAGGAGATCCCTAATATTTACCAAAGGGAGAATATTGAAGAAAAAATAAAGGAAATAAATACGAAATAATAATAATCACACTTCGACAAGCTCAGCATGACATTGGTCGATTTGTTGTCATCTTGAGCCTGTCGAAAGATAGACAACATTCTAATATAATTAACATATTACCCAATAACTAAATTTAAATGACAAAGCTAAATCACCAAAAATATGATCTCACCATAATTGGCGCAGGAATAAGTGGATTAACAGCTGCGGCAATTGCTGGCAGATTTGGATTGAAATGTTGCATTCTTGAAAAAGAGCCAAATGCAGGTGGTTACTTGGCAGGTTTTAGCAAAGAAGGATTTCATTTTGATACGGCTATACATTGGTTGAATCAGTGCAATAAGAATGAAATGACCGGTCGTATTTTTAGTCTTATAGGAAACGATAGTCCCAAGATTAAAACAATGGAAAAAATTCATAGATTTAAAGCTGAGAATCATGACTACTTGCTTACAAACAATCCCAATGAACTTAAAGATCAGTTAATAGCAGATTTTCCACACGAAAAAAAAGGCATTGAAGCATTCTTTCTCGCTGCCCAAAAGATAGGTGCCGGATCATTAAAATATGCGAATCTTTTTAGAACAGATGAAAGCATGTCCTTTTTTGAGAAAAGTGCATTCAAAATCAAACTATTAAGATTTATTATGCCACTTATTAAATATGTATTTTATAGTGGCGATAAGGTTCCAAAAGGATTGAGTAAGTTTTTTAAAGATGAAGATTTACAGAAAATATATAGCTCAGAAAAAGATCTTCTTTCATGTTTATTCCCTATTGCGTGGGCATACAATAATGGTTATCAAATTCCTAAAAAAGGTGGTGCCAGAGTTTTTATTCAATGGCTTAGTCATGTGAACAAGCAACTTGGAAATGATTTTATATTTAATGCAGAAGTAACTCATCTAGAAATCGAAAATAAAATCTGTGAAAGCATTGTATTTCAGCAAAAAGGAAAAGAATATCACTTAGAAACCAAACATGTAATTTCTACAAACGATATAGAGACATTATACACAAAGATTCTTCCTAAAAATACTGTACCCCAAAAGTTTAAGAACAAATTAAGTGACGCAATCCTTTACAGTTCAGCTGTTACAGTTTCCATCGCTCTTGATTGCCCTGCCGAAGATATAGGAATACATCAGGAATTAATAAACATTAGTAAAGACGGACTAAAAAGGGATGATCACGACAGTGGAGATCCAATGATAAGTGATATTAGTGTTTTGGCTCCTTCGGCAAGAGATAAATCCCTTGCTCCTGAAGGAAAAGGATTAATCACCTTATACATACCCGCTTACATCAATTATAAAAACAATTGGGAAACTGATAAAGATGAAAAGGGTAATTTTGTTCGTGGTGAAAAATACCAGAAACTAAAAAATGAAGTGGCTGAAATTCTTATCCAAAGGGTTGAAAAAGAGTTATCAATTGATTTAAAGAATCATATTTTATTTTACGATGTATCTACTCCAATCACTTATCTACGATATACAGGAAATAAAAACGGAAGTATGATGGGTGCTCGCCCGGGTAAGGAGAATATGCAAGCAGGAATTGCACATCATCAAACCGCAATTAAAAATTTGATTCTGGCAGGCCATTGGTCAGATTTAGGTGGCGGCGTTCCAATTTCTGTAAAGGCTGCGATCAATGCCGTTCTATTAACTCTTAAAAAGGAAAACAAAGACTCTTTTAAGCTTCTAGCTAATTATATGGATGGAAAGATTGATGTTAATCAATTAAATAATTCAGATTTGCTTAAAGATTACGATAATTCGTGGGTGAATTAATTATCGAAATTTAACATGTGTTTTATTTGATGACAAATCTATTTCTTTAAGAATTTCATCTCTATTAAAAGAGTGCAGATTTTTACCATTCGGATTTAAGATTTTTGATTCCCTAAATTCTTGCAGATAGTAATCCTCTTCAATAGAGTTCACCATATCTTGAATATCATTAAAGGAATGATATGGTTTAACTAAAGTAGATCGAAATTCAAATTTAATGTTTGATTTAGTAATTAATTCAATCGATTCGAGAATACTATTTAATTGCGCTGATGAAAATTGATCGCCAACTATTTCCTGATATTTTTCAAGCTTTAGTGGCGATTTAATATCCATTGCAATAAAATCTACTAAATTATCTGCTAATAATTGACGAATGTTTTCAGGATTTGTGCCATTGGTATCCAATTTAACCAATAAATCCAATTCTTTAATTTTACGAATAAACTCAACTAAATTGGGCTGAACTGTTGGCTCACCACCAGTTATTACAACAGCATCTAAAAGCTGCTTATTCTTTTTTAAATAAGCGAATATTTCATTTTCATCAATGAATTGATTTTCCAGAATCAGTTCTGGTAAAACCAATTCAGCATTATGGCAATAAAAGCATCTGAAATTACACCCCGAAGTGAAAATTACAGATGCTATTTTGCCGGGAAAATCTATTAAACTTTGCTTTAGAAATCCACCTATTTTCATTCTAATCTAACTCTTCAATTTCTATTCTAACAATTTTATACCCTTTTAAACTTTCGTTAGCAGCAAAAAGAACACCAATAAGAACAGTTAACATTCCGATTAAGAAAAAGATTAAACTCAAAAATTCGACTACGCTTGATTTTGTATATAAATTAATTCCAATACAAAGCGATGCTATAATAAAACAAGCAACAGCAAATGAATATGCAAAAACAGCATCACGAACAATCCTAACTCGGTCGTTTAATTTATTGATTTGCAAACCAATATTCTTTTCTCTTTTTACATCATCGTCCATTTTATTTTCTAAATGATGAATCTTTCGCATTTCATTGTTTAATAAACGAATTCTATTTACAACAATTGAGTATTTATTATTCATTCCGAGAATTAACAAACCACAAGCAGAGATCATTAAACCTGGAGCTAACATTGCTTGTATAACTTTTACTATTGAATATTCCATAATATGTTTTTGTTTTATAAATTGAATACAAAATTAGGCTTATCAAGGCACACAGAATATCTTTTAAAACATGATTTTATATGATCTATAATACAATTGCTTCTTCCAAAGTTAAAACCGGATCTTCATACTTCTCTTCTGATCTTCTATCGAATAATTTTCTATCTTTAAACTCTGCGACTTTACCATCATTCCACTGATTTACAGGACGTAAATAACCAACAATACGTGAATAAACAATGCACTCCTGTTCCTTTCCCTTTTCTGCGCATTTCGGGCAAGTTTGATATTCACCATATAAATAACCATGATCAGGGCAAATACTAAATGTCGGAGAAAGAGTTATATAAGGCAATTTAAAGTTATGTGTGATCTTCTTAATCAATTGCTTAACCGATTCGTTTGGCAATTGCTTTTCACCTAAGAATGTATGAAAAACAGTACCACCCGTATATTTAGTTTGTAAATCATCTTGTAATCGTAAAGCTTCAAATAAATCATCGGTGAAGTTCACCGGTAATTGGGTCGAATTTGTATAATATGGCTCAGCACCATTTTTTACCGCCGATTCATTTGCTACAATAATATCTGGATATTGCATTTTATCAATTCTAGCTAAACGATAAGTTGTTCCTTCGGCAGGCGTTGCTTCCAGATTATAAATATGACCTGTTTCAACTTGAAATTCTTCTAACTTAGTCCGCATATAATCCATAACTTTTTGAGCAAACTCATGTCCGATTTCTTCTCCAATTCCTGCCCCCAAGAAATTCATAGAACATTCGTTCATTCCTACAATACCAATAGTTGAGAAATGATTATCCCAATATTTTCCATTCTTTTTATACAGATTTCTTAAATAAAACTTCGAATATGGATACAATCCTTGTTCAGTTAATCTTTCAATAACTTTTCGTTTTATTTCCAAACTATTTTTTGCGAGCTCCATTAATCTTGTCAACCGTTGAAAAAACTCTTCTTCACTCCCCGACTCATAACCTAATTTGGGAAGATTTAAGGTCACAACCCCAATTGATCCTGTTAAAGGGTTTGCACCAAATAATCCACCACCACGACTTTTCAGTTCTCGCTTATCTAATCGTAATCGGCAACACATACTACGAACATCATCTGGACTTAAATCAGAATTTACAAAATTCGAGAAATATGGAATTCCGTACTTTGATGCCATTTCCCAAATTGGATCGTATTTTTTATTATCCCAATCGAATTCTTTAGTGATATTGTAAGTTGGAATAGGAAATGAAAAAACACTTCCACTAGCATCGCCTTCCGACATAACTTCAGCAAATGCCTTATTAAATAAATCCATTTCTTCCTGAAAATTACCATAGGTTTCTTCCAGAACTTTACCACCAACAATTACAGGCTGGTTTTTTAAGTTTCCAGGAACCTCTAAATCGATAGTAACATTCGTAAAAGGCGTTTGGAAACCAACACGTGTTGGAACATTAATGTTAAAAAAGAACTCTTGCAAGCATTGCTTTACCTGACCGTAATTCAAGTTATCGTAACGAATAAACGGAGCTAAATAAGTATCAAAACTCGAAAAAGCCTGTGCACCTGCGGCTTCTCCTTGCATAGTATAAAAGAAATTTACTATTTGGCCTAATGCTGTTCTTAAATGTTTGGGTGGCGTACTTTGCGTTTTTCCTTCAACACCACGAAATCCTGTAAGTAATAAATCTTCTAAGTCCCAACCAACACAATATACACTTACAAAACCCAAATCGTGAATGTGCAGATTTCCTTTTTTGTGTGATTCAGCAATTTCATTAGGATAAATCTGGTTTAACCAATATTGCGAACTTAAAATTGTTGAAACATGTTGATTTAATCCTTGTAAAGAATAAGTTGAATTTGCACTTTCTTTAATTCTCCAGTCGTTTAACGAGATATAGTTTTCAATGATATCAATATTAGAGAAAATCTCTTTTGTATCACGGATATTCTGGTGTTGATATCTGTAAATGATGTATGCTTTAGCTGCTTCGAAATGTAGATTGTCAAATAAAGTTTTCTCGACTAAATCTTGAATCATTTCAACGCTTGGAATCTCCTGCAACTCAAAATTTATTTTTTTTACTACTTGTAGACTTATGCTATTTGCTTCTTTCCTATCAGGTTTTCCAACTGCTCGGAAAGCACGAAAAATAGCAAATGATATTTTTTCTGCATCAAATAATACAATACGTCCATCGCGTTTAATAATTGATTTTTTTTCTAAAGCTGCATTCATTTTTTTATAATTAAATTGTGAATAATACAGCTTCGGATATCAGAAAAGGAAGGGAAATAAATTCACCGCCTTTGCTTTTCACCCGAAAGCTACAGTTATGTATTGGCAGGTCTTCTGGCTTGTTCATGTTTAACAACCTTCCCATTCTCAAAAAGTGAACAGTGGCAAATTTGTTAAACTGTAATTGAACTTACAGCTACGGGGATAGCTCCTGATTTAAACAGGATTCCCTATTAATTCAATCGATTTAAATCGATATAGAAACCAATATCTGACACAATTTTAGTGAGATTAATCTTGTAAATAAAATGGAGTTTTGAACATTTACCTTAGATTTTTCGGTTAAAACACTTAACAATACTCTATTCAGCTAGTGTTAATAAGTCAAAAAAATGTCTTATTTTTGGCAACTTTACAAAAACTATAAAACATGAAAATTTCCACACTCATTCAGGGACTAATCCTAGTACTATTATTGCAATCATGTGCAACAACTCAACTCACAAATGAAGGTGAATTAGCATACCAAGCTAATAACTACGAAGATGCACTTGCCAGTTGGGAGAAAATTATTGAAAGTAAAGAAAGTGCTGGAAAAAAAGCAAAAGGTCCGATTTATTTTAAAAGTGGAATGGCAGCTTTAAATCTAAAGCAAGACGATAAAGCAAGAAAATATCTTGAATCGGCAAAAGAAGTAGATTTCTCATCTCCAGAACTATATGCTTCTTTAGCTTCAATTTATAAAACCATTGATAATCTATCCAAAGAAATTACTGCACTGGAAACCTATCGCGAAAAATATCAACAGGGAGAAGATATAGATAAAGTCAATGCTCGTTTGCTTGCAACATATGCCGAAAGTGAAAATTGGGATTTGGGAGTTGCTTTATGGCCAGAACTTGAAAATAAAGCTCAAACAGATGCAGGAATACTTTCTTCTTATTTAATCATTAATAAGAATTTAAAAAATTATACTATTAGCAATAAACTCGCTAAGCAAATTTTAAAACTTGATGCAAATAATATTACGGCTTTAGAATATTATGCTGAGAAATATTTTTGGGAAGCCGAAAACTTATATGTAACAGAAATGAAAGCATATAAAAATCACCGTACAACAAAACAATACAACAAGCTTCTTAAAGCTTTAGAAAAGGTGTGGCCAACCTTTAAAAAATCACGTTCAAACTTTTTAAAGTTATATAAAATCGAGCCTAAAAAAGAATATGCCAAATACTTAGGTAAAATTTATACTCGTTTCGATGATAAGAAAAAAGCAGCCTATTATAACAAAAGAGCCAAGTAAAGTAAGCTTCTTCCTAGAGAATATTAACATTTCAAAGAACTATTAGCTTGTCTATCTTTCGACAAGCTCAAGATGACAAGGAGTTAAAATATGCTAATCAAACTGAGTCTGTCAAACTATGCATCTTTACATAAGGAACTTTAGATACAATCATACTTATTGAAACTTAATTTTTATCTACTAATATCAATAAATTAGTTTGTAATTTCCTCCATCTTTTAAGTTTAAGATGTTAAATTTGGTGTTTATTTTAAAAAATTACCGACAATGAATATATTTCCTGAAAACATAGACCTTAAATCAACAAATGAAATTAAATCTTATCAAGAAGAGCAATTAGGTAAACTTTTACAATATGTAAATAAAAACTCAAAGTTTTATTCTGATCTATTTAAAGAACATAATATCAGTATTAATGATATTAAAACAATTGAAGATCTTCAAAAAGTTCCTTTTACTACAAAAGATGATTTATACGAACAAAACGATGATTTTATTTGTGTTGACAAAAGAAAGATTGTTGATTACATTACAACTTCGGGGACTTTAGGTGATCCTGTAACTTTTGCAATGACCGATGCTGATTTAGAAAGATTGGCTTACAATGAACATATCTCTTTTCTATGCTCTGATGGAGATCCTGATGATATTTACCAATTAATGGTAACACTCGATCGGCGTTTTATGGCTGGCATGGCTTATTTCTTGGGTATTAAAAAAATGGGTGCAGGAATGGTTCGCGTTGGTAATGGAATGATTGAATTACAGTGGGATACCATTCGAAGAATTAAACCAAATGCTTTAGTTGCTGTTCCTTCGTTTATTTTAAAATTGATTGAATATGCCGAAGCAAACGGAATTGATTATAAAAACTCAAGCATAAAAAAAGCAATTTGTATTGGAGAATCATTAAGAAACTCCGATTTTACGCTAAATACTCTTGGACAAAGAATAAAAGATAAATGGGATATCAAATTATATTCCACTTATGCTTCAACAGAAATGGGTGCTGCATTTGCCGAATGTGGAAATAGCATTGGTGGACATCATCGCCCAGAATTACTAATTGTTGAATTTGTTGATGAATATAATAATCCTGTAAAAGAAGGCGAAGCTGGAGAGCTTGTTATAACAACTCTAGGGGTTGAAGGAATGCCTTTAATTCGTTTTAAAACTGGCGACGTTGTTGAACATTTCACAGAACCTTGTGCGTGCGGTAGAAATTCTATGCGTTTAGGCCCTGTTATTGGACGTAAAAATGAAATGATTAAATACAAAGGAACCACTTTATATCCTCCTGCATTGTATGATATTTTAAACGACATGGATTATGTAGAAAACTACATTATCGAAGTATCTACAAACCAAATTGGAACCGACGATATATTAATTCGTATTGCAACAAATGGTAATAAACCAGAGAATTTCGAGAAATATATTAAAGACCATTTTAGAGCAAAATTAAGAGTTGCACCAACCATCCATTTTGAATCTAAAGAAGAAATTAATAAAGTTAAATTCCCTGAACTTAAACGTAAACCGGTTGTGTTTATTGATAAAAGAAAGAAATAACATCGATGAGATCCTAGTTAAGTTTTATTCGGAGCTAAGCTAACTGCAATCAAGATTTGTACTTCAGGATTATTTTGATATTCAAATAAGCAAGTAATTTTTAAATATTGTTTTGTGCTATAATTTTAGCTCATTATAGCACAAAACATTTTAACATCTATTTAGTAACTACAACATCATTAGCAATATAAACTATTTCAACTGTTGACAATTCACTTCTAAATCTTCCCGGCAATTTATCTTTCCCACTATAAGTCAACCTATAAGAACAACGATTACCATAAGTGTAATTTTTTGTTTCATTTCCAGGAATTGTAAACACATCTACATTATTCTGCTTCTCTCTTTTAAAAATATAACTTGGATTATCAAAACAAGTCTTATCTTCCAATATAAACCTAATCCCTACAGGTTCTTCTCCTTTATTCCAATAAATAGAATAATCCTCACCTATATTAAATATCTTTGGATAAGAAATAGATTCTAAATCTATTTTAGGAGTAGTTAAAACAGCTTTCGCCATCTCTCCATTAGCCAATATAACTTCAAACGTATATTCTTTATTTGATGATATAGGAATATCTGCTTCGTATTTTTTTTCTAAAACAGAATTATCATAGTCCATCTTATTGCCATTTACCGTAACAAGAGCATTTTTTAATTCAAATTTCTTATAGTTTTTATCTCTCATAAAAACTTCAATTTTATCAGAAACTGTCCCATTGCTAGATATTTCCTTTGTAATATTGAAACTTGCTCTTATCAAATTGAATTCAGTAATTTCAACCTCTTCCAAGGGTGAAGAACAACTTAATAGAAAAAAAATAAAATATAAGTAAACGCTTATTCTTAATGTAAATTTAGTCAATTCCTTTTTCATTTTTTTCATCTTAGATTAATACCTTTTTTTTCTGCAACATTCAATTACTATGCCAAAAAATCACCACAACGGTTCGCAAAAATGAAGAGATTAAGTACAAAGGAACAACTTTATATCCGCCAGCATTATACGATATTTTAAATGATATGAAACATATAAAAAACTACATTATCGAAGTATCTACAAACCAAATTGGAACAGATGATATACTAATTCGTATTGCAACAAATGGTAATAAACCAGAGAATTTCGAGAAATATATTAAAGACCATTTTAGAGCAAAATTAAGAGTTGCGCCAACCATCCATTTTGAATCTAAAGAAGAAATTAACAAAGTTAAATTCCCTGAACTTAAACGTAAGCCGGTTGTGTTTATTGATAAGAGAAAGAAGAAATAAGGAATCTGTCCAACATGTTGATTATTAACTGCTTGTCATATTTAATTTATTGAAATACGAACAACTTTTCTGCTTTTTGAACAGCCCCCTTATTTGGTTTTATTTATTCCTACAATTAAGCATATGCAATAAACAAAAATTTAAATCATGTGTTAAGTTTTCATATAATATATTGTACATCAGTAAAAATATATCACAAATGAAGAACTTACAAATAAAAACAAATCCCGAAGTTGAATCAGTATTTAATAATTATCCAGAAATAGTTTGCAACAAAATATTACACCTTCAAAAGCTGATTATTGAAACAGCAAATGAAATTGAAGAAATAACTGATATTGAAGAAACCCTAAAGTGGGGAGAACCCAGTTATTTAACAAAAATCGGAAGCACCATCCGAATTGACTGGAAAGAGAATAAACCGAATCAATATGCGATGTATTTTAAGTGTACAAGTAAGTTAGTCCCAAGCTTTAAAATGATTTATAATGACTTATTTGAATTCGAAGGAACTCGGGCCATTGTTTTTCAGATGAATGACAAAATTCCTGAAACTGAACTAAAAAACTGTATTCGTGCAGGTCTTACTTATCACAAAGTAAAACATTTACCTATGTTGGGATTATAGTAAAGTACCGTGTAAAAAATATCTTAATGATTTCCAGAACTTAAATTCAAACCAGTTATCCTTTAAGAACAAAAGCAATACAACCTCTCCTATTTAAAATCTTAGCCCTATTGATATAGTTACAGGATAAAGCTCGTTTTCAAATTCCACATATTCATTTTCTTTTAAATCGTCCATATACTCTTTTACCTCATCTTTTCTGAAAGGATATAATACAGCAATAGACCAGCCTCCATTTCCATTCTTTGATTTAAAATCCAATCCAAAACCTACTGTTTCTCCATAAAAAAACTTATCAAAACTTGATTGATCTTTAATATAAATTACAGCATTATATCCATACATACCTTGTATATACGGACAAACTCTAGAATCTGGTGCTAAACTTAATTTAACACCTACATTATAACCAAAACCTGCAAATGCATATCCAAGACCTCCAAATACACCAATATGTTTATTCGGAGATAACAATAGATTCATACCAAGTCCACCGTAGTCTAAACCAAAACCGATTCCAAAGTTTGCAATTCCTGATTTTTTATCCTTAGATTTTTTACCATACTCAATACTACTTATTTCGGTTTTGTTTAGATGTGTTTGGGTTAATTTACTATTGTAATAATAAGTAAAACTAACAGCTAAACTATCTTCGCTTAATATTTTACACCTTATTTGATCACCATTAGTTCTTATTATCTTATCCTGTGAATAGGAATTAAAACACACGAATAGCAGCAGTGTAATTACAATAATTTTTCTCATTTCTCATTTCTTAAATTCGAAAAACTAAATTACAATTAAAAACAAGATTTCAAATGGATTTTGATCCTTAATTATAGTTTTTAAAAACAAGTGTAGCATTATGCCCCCCAAATGCAAATGAGTTGCTTAAAACAACATCCAACTCTTTTTTACGAGCATTATTAGGAACATAATCAAGATCCAATTCAACATCTGGTTCATCGTAGTTAATTGTTGGAGGAATTATTCCATCTTTAATTGCAAGAACACTTAAAACACCTTCAATTGCTCCTGCTGCACCAATTGTGTGTCCTGTCATTGATTTTGTTGAAGAAACCGGAATATTGTGAGCTTTTTCTCCGAAAACCTTTTTTATTGCCTGCGTCTCGTACATATCATTTAACATAGTAGAAGTTCCATGTGCATTTATGTAACTCACTGAATCTTTTGATATTCCTGCATTTGAAATAGCCAACTCCATTGTATCTGCCATTCCTTGCCCATCAGGTTTTGGAGCCATAATATTGTACGATTCATTGGTAAATGCGTAATCAACTAGCTCCGCATATATTTTAGCACCACGAGCTTTTGCCGATTCTTCCGATTCAAGAATCATCATTCCAGCACCTTCTCCTATTACAAATCCATCGCGATTTTTAGAAAATGGACAACTTGCTTTCTCTGGCGCATCATTTAAAACAGAAAGCGCATAAATCTCATTAAAACCGGCAATTTCTTCTTTATTAATTATAGAATCGGCACCACCAACAATCATCATATCTGCGCGACCAGATTTTATGTTATCGTACCCAAGAGCAATTGCAAATGCCGACGATGAACAAGCCGATGATGTTGTAAAATTTGGCCCTTCAATATTATATTTCATGCCAATCCATGCAGGCATAGCATTATTCATTCTTTTTAAAATCAAATTCTTTGCAGTTGTTCCTATTTCGCTCGAAGAATCACCGGTATTTACAACACCTAGTATAACCCCTACTCGTTTTTTGTCAAGTTGATCAAAATCAATATTATGTTTTTCGATTGCCTCAACTGCGCACACATACGACATTTGTGTAACACGAGTCATTTGCTTTGCAATACGTTTTTTGATAATAGATGTAGATTTTTCGGTAAATCCAGAAGGAAGTTCTGCAGCTATTTGAGTTTGATTTTCTGATGCATCAAATAAAGAAATATTTTTAACGCCACTCTTCCCTTTTTTAATATTCTCCCATGTTTCTTCCCAATCCAGTCCTAATGCGGTTAGCATATTAAACCCTGTAACAACAACCTTCTTATTCATTATATCCAAATTCCTTTTTATATTCTCGATTCAGAACCCAAAAGTAATAAAATATTTAGAAATTCGATTATTCATTTAATCTCAAATAATTAGTCCACAAAAATCGCTTAATGCAGCTTTAAAAAACTCTGGTTTAATATTAAATTCTGTAATATAATTCCTATAAATTATATCGATTTCGGAAAGTAATTTATTCTTTATTTTTTTTGAATTATCGACACTTAGATTATCAACTTCTGCATTATCAATAAAGGGTCTTAATTCGTTCATTCTTATCTTTATTTCAAACAAGAGATTTTGAAACCTTTCTTTATCCTTATCCATATCTGAATAGTTAAGAACAGAATTATACATTGTTTGGTGTCCTACATGATCCATCATTTCAAACAAACCAAAGTCGGGAATAATCGTTTTTGAAATTTCATCCATTTGAATAAATTCAATATTATGTGTTTTTGCTAATTCGAATGCCTTAACCTGGATATCCAATAAAAATCGATTTAATAAAAATGCTTGCTTTTCATTCTGATTAAAGTTTATCTTATTTATGTTTGCTGAAAACTGTTCTAGAATTTCTGTCGAATTCTTCTCTGAGTTATCTGGTATTATTAATTCAACAATATTTTTAAATGCAACCGGATAAAAGAAATGCATCCCATAAACTGGAATTGTATTTGACAGTTTCGAAGGAAAAATAGAAGATGAATTAGAGGTGAAAATACAATTCGGATTCACATATTTTTCGAGTTCTTTAAAAAGTTCTTTTTTCAAACTTTCTTCTTCTACAATGGATTCTATAATAAGATCACAACTTGATAAATCTGGCAAGTTATTCGTTAATACAAAACTCTTTTTATGATTGTATTGATCTTGATTAATTAATTCATGTTTTAATTGACGAGTAATTCGTTTTTGAAATGATCTTTGCAGTTTTTCTTTCTCATCTTCAAAAAGAATAAACCAAGTTAAATTATATTCAAAATCAGACAGATAATTAAATATATCTGTTCCCATTTTTCCACTTCCAATAATCCCTACATTTTGAATCATCCTCATACTATTTGATGATAAAAATACTAGAAGTTTAGTAATAAAAAAAGCTACTCATACCAATTATCGGTAGAGTAGCTTTTCAAATTAGCACTTTATATATACTAATATTAAAAGAATCCAAATTTAAATGTTGCATTAAAACTAAGATCTGATAAATCTTCATCTTGTAAATAATACAAATCGGTTCCAGAAATTAATCTGTATGATGCACCAATATCTAATCTCATAAATTTAAACACATTAAGCTCAAGATTTACTCCTGGTTCTACAACAAAAGCTGCAGAATTTTCAATATCTTCATAATCATTATAGAAAAAATCTCCATCATCTTCGTAAACATAAATGCTCGCTGCACCAACAACAACAGGAACAGTAAAATGAACTAGTTTGTTACTAAATAAAGTATATTCTAAAGATAATCCTCCATATCCCATTCCAATTCTTGCCGGTGTATTTGGATTTCCAGCATAATCGATATCAAAATTACTATTTGTTGTTAGACCATATCCTGCAATACCGATTGAAAATGAATTATTGAATGTAAAACCCATTTTTCCACCTACAAATAAAGACATATCCTCGTTTACATTTCCCACTTTAATTTCAGGGGCAATATAACCACCAGTAAATTTTAAATTTTCTTTAGTAAAGATTGTATTAATATCATCTTTCTTTTCTACAGTTTCTTCTTGTGCAAAACCCACTTGAACAAACAAAGCTAATACTAGCAACGTAAATATTTTTTTCATAACCCTCATTATTAGTTAATAAACAATTTTATACATATTAATTTTACATCTTTTCATTTGCATAAACTATGCCAAACTAATAATATTTTAATACGTATCCAGCTTGCATAAACTTACTAACTTCAGTAACAAAACTCAAGATCAAATTGTTAGGATTTAATTTTTCTTCAGAAATTATTTTATCGATAGAAATTAAGGCCATGGGAGGTCCTGCATAACCCATCGAAGACATTTTTGAATAAAGTGTATCGCGAGATATTCCCAGCTCATCACACTCATCCATAATGAGCTCTGAAATATGTTTTGAGGGAAAATTAACTTGGAAATACTTTAACTCATTCAAATCAATTGGATATTTTTCAAGCATCCGTTTTAAACCTTTTAAAAACACACTACCGTCGGCGTCGTGAAAATGAGTTCTTAGTTGTTCGTTAAACATCTGACTTAAATGATGATATCCCAATTCATATTCCTCTTTTGGATTCATCCAATATGCAGGTCGTTTATTTAACATTGCGGATGGTTTCTTTCCTCCAATAGACTCCATATAGGTTTCTTCTACAAATAATCCATCCTCTTTTTTATCTGTTGCCTGAAGCAATAAAGCCCCTGCTCCATCGCTTAAAAAATATCTTAGAAATAATTCTTCTTTTTTTACAATGGCTTGATTATAATATTCGGCTCTTAACTCTGATGACGACATACTTGAAGAAATCACCAATGCATTTTTATAGCGTCCAGATTTTAAAAAATCACTAGCAACAAGTAAAGATTTATATGCCGAAGTGCAATTTGCATGAATCGATAATTCTCCACATTGCTCTATTCCCAATTCTTCTTGAATTCGAACCGAAGCAGTAGGCATCTGATCTTGGTGAGCACTTCCGTATACAATAAGATCAATATCCTCTGGTTTAAGTCCTGCCTTTTCTATTGCTTTCTGAGCAGCCTTTACCGACATGCTTATATTATCATCGGTAAATTCTCTAGTTTCGGGATCAATAGCGTAATGATAATATTCAACCTCCAACATCTCATCCATTAGATTTTTCATTCTCCCTAACCACTTCTGGATTTTTTTTGGTGCTTCGGTAAGCTCCCCCAAATACTTATCTACATTATGAATATTTATAGGTTTTCCTGGTAAATAAGATCCGCTACCCGTTATTTTTACAAATATTTCTGAACTATTATCTGATTTCATTTTTAAATAATTTTTAACTCAGGCGAAAAGTTAGCAGACAACTTTTTAGCTACTTCAACTGCCTTGTTTAAAACTTGTTTCGAGGGTACAATTTTTTGAATAATTTCCCATTCAAAAGCCTCTATAGGAGAAAATGTTTTTCCACTTAAAATAATTTCTGTTGCCAAAGCTTTTCCTACAACTCTAGGTAAAACATAGGTACCTGTGCAACCGGGTATTAATCCAAAGGTAGTTTCAGGTAATCCAAGAACTGCTTTCTCTCCGCAAATAATATAATCGGCACACAATGCCAATTCTAGCGCTGATCCCAAACACACTCCACGTATAGCTGCGATAACTGGAATCTTCAGGTCTTTTAACGAAAAAAATATTTGACTATTCTTGTTTAAAAATTCGCTAATCTTTTTTATATCATTCGTATCATGATAACTTCTTGCTATAATTCCTAGTAAATCATCTAAAACTGCTCCCGAAGAAAAATGGCGTCCTTTTCCATGGATTATTATAGATCCGATGTCTTCTTTCTCTACGATCTCGGTTCGCCACCAATAGAACTCCTCAAAAAAAGCTGAATCCATTGGATTTGAAGGTGGATTATTTATTTCTAAATAACCTACTTTATCTTCGATATGCCAGTTTAAAACTTTAAACATCTTACTCTATTATCACTAAGATCGCAATAAAGTTTCTTGAATGAGAAATAGAAATCTCCACATTACTAATTCCTAAATCTTTAATCTTATTTCTTACTCTATTATAAAAAATAATATCTGGCTTTTCCTGCTCATCGTTTTTAATCTCGATTTCCAAATAGGCATCACCTTGTTCAATATAATCAAGTATTGCTCTTTTAATAAGATATCTGGCACCGAGACTTTTAATAGCATTTTTATGTTCAACTGATTTTAATTCGTTCGAGCAAAAATAATACTCCTCGGATTGATTCCGCATTAAGGTTTCAACATCTCTTACTGATTTGGTAATAGAAATTTCTTTAAACATCTTATTCTTTTTGGTGAAATTTTACATTAACCGCTAAATTGCAAAACAATTCTGTTTCCAATTTTAAGGCTTCTTCTCTATTCGAGTTATTAGAATTATTTATTGCTTTCATTGCAGATTGAATAATCTCCAAAGATCTATCTGAAACCATACTTATCATTTTTTGCATTGCAAAATGAAAAGTATCTTTAGTTTCTGAAATGTATTCTACAAATCCAAGTTTTTTTGCTTCTGCTGCACAAACCATATCGGCAGTTAATATAAATTCATAAGCTCTTTTTCCTAACAGTTGAGTCAATCGATAATTTCCACCCAAACCTGGTATTAAGCCATGATTCGTTTCAGGAAAAGCAAACAAGGCTCTTTCTGAAGCAATTCGCATATGACAAGCTAATGCAATTTCTAAACCGCCTCCAAAACAAACTCCATTTATAGATGCTACAACAGGAATAGTTAGATCTTCTATAAAATTCAGAATCTCTTTCCCTTTGTTCATCTTACCGGACAAATTCGTTTTATCCTCTGCTAATTTTTTCAAATTTTCAATATCTGCTCCAGCTGAAAAATTCCGTCCAAGTCCTCTAATGATTAAACCTTTAATCTTTTCATCAGAAATCCATTTTTTAAATAAATCAAGATCTAAAAAATCAGGTTCAGTCAAATAATTTTCCTTCCCGTTGGAAATTGATAAAATTCCAATATCTCCCTTTGTTTCCCAGCTTGTTATATTTGATTGGATCATTTGTTATGAAATCTATTTTGCAATTGATTTTAGTTCGTTTGGAATATCCTGTGGAATTCTCTCTTTATCTATCAATAAAGTTTTTACAACCGCTTTTGCCGCCTTAGTATTCATTGTTAAGTTTAAAACATCGTGATAAAAAATTAAATATGGTGCTTCAAACTTAATTTCAGTATTAATTTCAATTTTATCAAATAGTTTAAGTTCTCTCATGTAGCGAATATTTGTTTCGGTAACAACAAGCAATAACTCCTTTTCTAAAAATGAATCCAACAATTGTGCATTTTTTAGAATTTCCCATCTGGCTTGTTCCGTATAACTAACATACACTGCATTATTTACGTGACCATAAGAATCAAGCTCATAACCTCGTACGTCTGTTTTAAAACTATATTTCATGATTTTATTATTGACGGGTAAAAATAATCAGAAAAAAGGAGTTATTTTAAACTTTCATCAATTACCCGAGGGTTTTTATCTAAAAAAGTTTTCTATTTTTATAAATTCAATTTTGAAACAATGCTATGCAAAATAAAATAAAGATCCCAAACTACCCATCTGCCAGTATTCTTAAGGTTTTTGAACGATTTAGATATTTCTTAGTTCGATTCTCTCGAAAATTAACTCCTGCAAATGTAAGCATTATTGAAATGGTTCAGAATTTCTATGTAGCCCGGGCTATTGGAGTTGCTGCCGAATTAAATCTTGCAGAACATTTGAAAAATTCAGAAAAATCTGTAGCTGATTTAGCACTCCTAACTTCGGCTCATGAAGAATCACTTTATCGACTTATGAGAATGCTTGCAAGTCAGGATGTATTTGTTGAAACAAAAAATCGATCTTTTAAAAACAATCGATTGTCGAGAACTCTTTTAGATGAGCAGGAATCAATGCGACACATGATTATTCATCAGGTAAATGGAATAAATTGGAATATGTTCGAAGAGCTTGATCATGTTGTAAAAACAGGCGAGAATGCAGCTCAGAAAGTATTGGGGATGGATGTTTTTGAGTACCTGGAAAAAAATCCAGATAAGAATGAGATTTATAATCATGCAATGACTAACTCTTCGTTAATGTTAAGTTATGCTATTCTTTCCGAATACAATTTTGGCAATTACAAAACAATAATTGATGTTGGTGGTGGGCAAGGTGTTTTGTTAGCAATGATTTTATATAAACACAAATCCGTAAAGGGAAAAGTATTTGATTTACCACATGTGGCTAAGGATGTTAAAAAGATTGCAGAACAATATCAGGTTTCTGAACGAATGGATTCAATAAGCGGGAATTTTTTCGAAAGTGTTCCAGAAGGAGGCAATTTGTATTTATTAAAAAGCATTATTCATAACCTTTCTGATGAACAATGTGTTCATCTTCTTCAAAAAATAAAAATTGCCCTTCCAAAAAATGGTAAAATTCTAATTATTGAACCTATTATTGAAAATAACAATAGATATTCTTTTGCTAAATTATACGATATTCAAATGCTTGTTGGAAGAAATGGTGGTAAAGAAAGAACAAAGGAAGAATTCAAAACTATTATTAATCAATCGGGTTTATCTCTAAATAAAGTAATACAAACTGCTGCTCCTTTTAATATAATAGAGATACAACATATTTAAGAGTATTTTTTATCAAATTTTAATACGAAGAGAAGTAATAATTGACAAATAATTGTTAAATTGTATAGTTTAATTGCATAATTTACAATTTGTTTTATACTCTTATACCAGATTTTATCTGGCTATATTATAACCGTATAAAAGTTAATAAATTAACTTAAAATGGTTAAAAAAACACCCCAAGAGCTACAAGAAAGAATTGACTATTTAGAATCTAAACTTACTCATAAAGAACAAGATGAAAAATATATCAATAAATTAAAGCAATTATTAAAAACTTCATTAGACACTTTTTATAGCCGAAACCTCAAAACAAATAGATACGACTACATTAGCGATTCGATGATCGATATTTTGGGTTATTCTTCAATTGAATTTTCAAAATTACCTGTCGAAGAAGTTTTTAAGATTATTCATCCCGAAGACAAAATTCGTGTTCAAGACTTTTTTAATGATTTTTTAAATCACCCTATTGATGAAGATGCTAAATTCAATCTAGAATATAGAATTAAGCATAAAAATGGCGAATATCGATGGGTAAGTGAAAACATATCTATGTTAAGGGATCTAAATGGTATTCCCTCTAATTTAATTGGAAATTTGAGAGATATTACTAAAAAGAAAAAAGTTGAATTAACACTGCAAGAAAGCGAAGAAAAATTTAGAAAATTCACTCAAAGTTCACCGGTAGGAATTTATACAACAGATAAAAATGGAGATTGCACATATGCAAATGAACGGTGGCTTCAAATGACTGGACTAAAAATAGAAGAAGCTTTAGGACAAGGCTGGGTCAGCGCCTTACATCCAGAAGATAAAATAACGATTTCAGAAAATTGGTATAAAGCTGTTCAATCAAAAGGAAAATGGGGTTATGAATACCGCTTCTTAAACAAAGAAGGAAAGATTACATGGATATACGGAATGGCTGTTGAATTTAATAATATTGATGGAAATACTATCGGTTATTTAGGAACAAATATTGATATTACAGAAATTAAAAACACCCAGATTCAACTTAAGAATAGCGAAACAAAATTAAAGGAAATTAATGCTACTAAAGATAAATTCTTTTCAATAATTGCTCACGACTTAAAAACACCTTTTGGATCAATAATAGGCTTTAGCGAGCTACTTGTAAAGGAAATTAACAACAATCGCTTCAATAAAATTATAAGCTTCAGTAATATTATATTACAAGAAGCCAGAAATACACTGGACTTATTAACAAACCTTTTAGAATGGTCGAGATCACAAACTGGGAAAATAAAATTTAAACCAGAATTATTCAACCTAACGGAACTTATCATAAACGTTATTGATTTAGTTGAGGTTTCTGCAAAACAGAAAAGTATCCATATTGATTTTGCAATAAATACTAAGGTGATGATATTTGCAGATAAAAATATGATGTATACAGTTTTTAGAAACTTAATTTCGAATTCCATAAAATTTACCCCAGAAAAAGGTGCTATTTCTGTAAAGTTAGCCAAAACAAAAAAATCAGTCCAAGCCTCTGTTCATGATACAGGTATTGGAATTAGTGAATCTAATTTACAAAACCTTTTTAGAATAAGCGATACATACACTTCGTTAGGAACGAATAATGAAAAAGGATCTGGACTCGGCCTTATTCTTTGTAAAGATTTTATTAATAAACACAAGGGTAAAATTCAAGTGGAAAGTCAACTCGGTAAAGGATCAAAATTTATTGTTGAAGTACCTCAAATACAAAATTCTACCGAAGAAATGTTATATTCAAATATTAATAACTAATCACCTATTTCTGATACTTTAATTAAAAAACATATGCAACATCGGTTTTAATTGAAGGATTGGCCTCGACAACTTGAAATGTATACAAATATGAACACTATAGGTAAAAGATATTTTAATTTCAGCCTCGACGAGTTAATTACAAAATAAAAAAATCCCTTGAATTATCTTCAAGGGATTTTTTTTAAACTGTTTTTGTATAAACATCAAATGCAGGAGGTTCTTGCATATGTCTTTTTACAGCACATAAATTGGCTGAGTTAATTACAGCATCTTTATATTTTTCAGGAAAATCTTCAGGTAATTGAATCTCTAAATCAATCTTATCGATTAATCTTGTTCCAGGATTAAAATTCATCTTCTGAATAATTTTAATATTATCTGATGATAAACCACGTTGATCACAAAATCCTTTAACGTAAATCCCTGCACAAGTACCAATTGATCCTAAAAATAAGTCAAAAGGAGATGGCGCTGTTCCTTCACCGCCACCTTGTATTGGCTGATCAGTTCTAATAACATTACCATTTAAATTCGCATTTATTTTCTTATTTCCGTCAAAATAAATTTCCATTTCCATAATTATTGTTTTTTAAATTTACTTATATACATATTTGGATTCTTGAATTGCAAATTACTTGCCAAACAGACAAATTTCCTATTTAATGCCATTATGACTTTAAATAAAACCTATTTATCAAAAATCTGCCAAATTGTTTCAAAAGTTAATGAGATAATGCCAAAAGATTGCAAAAAATCAGAATTGATTTTTAATTTCAAGACACTAAATTATTTTATTTTGCCAATTCCCAAGTTTCAGGTAAGCAAACGATAATGCACCAATCAATATTCCATAAAATATTTCGATACTCCACACCAACTCAATACTGGTAGAAGGTAAATTCACAAGTAAATAAGTTCCTAAAACATACACTACAATAACAATTACCTCAATAAGGAATGAAATTTTAGTCATTCCAGTTCCCGAAACACCACTAAAAAACACGAATCCAATGGTTAGAAACAGAGAAGATATGCTAACAACATATAATGTTGGAAGAGAATCCTGAATTAACGATTGATTATTGGTATAGATTGAAATTACCTTTTCGGGGATTATCACATTTATTAATACTAAAACTACAACCCCACTCAAGCATAGTTTTAATATTTTAATGATTAGAGGAATAACTTCGTGTTGCCTTTTTTGCCCAATAGCTGAACTTACCAAGGTATTTGCAGCAGAAGTAAACCCCCATATTGGAATTAACATAACCACATATATACTTCTTATAATATTAGAAATTGCTAAAGAATGCTCACCCATTTTTTCAACAAAAAGAAAAAAGAAAAACCATCCCGTAAGTGAGATAAAATTCTGCATCATCATTGGCAAACTCACTGTAAAAATTCTTTTTAATAAACTAAACTGAAATCTCTCAAATGTGAACAATCCATAATATTTATGATCCGAAAATTTCCAAGTGTAAAAAATAAAAAATATACATGCAACTATTTCCGCAATTACAGATGCTATTGCAGCTCCCTCTATTCCATATTCATTAAATCCAAGCTTACCAAAGATCAGAACATAATCAAGAAAAACGTTAGTTAGAGCCATAAAAATTGTTGTCCAGGTTATTACTTTCGTTTTTGCAATTCCAATATAGAAAGCCCTAAATCCAAAGTTTATATAGGCGAAAAACAAACCGAAAATTCTGTAGTTTAAAT
The DNA here is from genome assembly GCA_016342685.1 of Bacteroidales bacterium. Classification (GTDB taxonomy): domain Bacteria; phylum Bacteroidota; class Bacteroidia; order Bacteroidales; family UBA12077; genus UBA12077. The sequence goes on from JAEINU010000002.1 coordinate 150,290, forward strand.
ACCTTTCTGTAGAAACTCTAATCTCATTGGAATCTAGAACCTTACTAAAAATAAAAGGCATGAAATTTCTCATTGAAATTATAAGTAGAACGGCTAAAACAATCAGAAAATAATGAGAGTGTTCTATAATTTTCCCAATCTCTTTCTGCTTGTTCTCTCCAAACCTACGTGCCACAATAATCTGCGATCCAATAGAAAAACCAAAACCCAACATAATTAAGGCTAGATAAAACACACCTCCAATAGCAGCTGCACCTAACTCTAATTCTCCTACCCTCCCTAAAAATGCTGTATCCGTAACACTAATTATATTTTGAACGACACTACCCAAAATTATTGGATAAGCTATCTTCCATATTTCAGTATATTTTATGCTTGTTTTCATTATTTCCTTTACAAATCGATCTGCAAAATTAATCCATTTTAGGGATATAAAAAGATTTTAAATTGGATTAGGATTTTACATATGATAATCATTAGAATGAATGAGTTTATCAATAAAATTGTAGTGTAAATAAAAAATAAATTCGAATAGATAAATGCTACTATTAATCTTTGTATATTTGATAATTCAATGCCAAATTAAAATTAGAACCAAACTATTTCATGTTAAATAAAGTCCATATTAAAGACATATATTTCTATTTTTTATTGGTTATATTAATTTCATGTAATAATATTTCTGACAAAGAAAAATTAAGCAATACATATAACAATCAATCACTTGATACTACAACTGTACTCTTAAAATATAACAACACCTTATTTACTCTTCCATCGCCTTATCAGGCTACATATACAGTAAAAGATAACAATATTGATTTTAATAAGAAATTACTAAATCCAGCCAATAATGTTTCTAATTATGTTACAAATTTTCAGCAAGCGTTAAATATTGGAGTTTATGGTACAGATTTAGGCTATCTTAATATTTACGATCAAATTCCTGATGTAATTTCATATTTTACTGTAATTAAAAAACTAAGCAGAGAATTAGGATTAGATAATGCACTTCAGGTTGAGATTATTGACCGAATCGAAAATAACATAAACGATAAAGATTCCTTATTAGAATTAATTACTGGAACATACAGACAATTCGATTATTATTTAAAAGTAAATAATCGAAAAGAATCAGGAGTTCTAATTCTAACAGGTGGTTGGATAGAAAGTATTTATATCTTATCACAAAATGCACTAGAAAGTAAAAACCGACAAATTATTGATCGCTTAGGAGAACAAAAACACCCTTTAGACAACCTAATAGAAATTTTATCTCCATTCTATTATAATTCAAAAGAATATACCGATTTAATTGATTCATTAGTTGATTTAGCTTATGAATTCGACGGGATTATTTACAATTACAATTACCTTGATACAAAGGTTGATGTAAAAAATAAAATCACAACAATCAATAGCAAATCCATTATCATGATTTCCGAATATCATTTAAAAACAATAACAAACAAAATTTCATCTATCCGAAATAAAATAACTTATTAATGAAATTGTTCTTATATAAAATAACATTTCTTGCATTTATCATATTTGTAAACATACATGTAAATGCACAAGATAAATCTAACAACAATTGTTCAGATCTCTTAAATGAAGGTTATGTTTCCGATGGACAAGAATACATTGCAAAACTTGCCGAAAATAATGTAGCAAAGTTCTATTGTACATTTTATGGAGGCAGCCAATATAGGATTATAGCATGTACAGACATTACTACATCACCTCTAATTTTAACTGTATACGACACCGAAAAAAATCTACTGTTTTGTAACAAAGATTACGATTACACTCCTTTCTGGAATTTTATATTTACTTCAACCATAGATTGTATTGTTGAAATTGAATTTGATACCGAAAAATGGATCAAAAAGGAAGTAAAATTGTTAATAGGTTTTAAAGAAAAATAGTTGTATTTTCGTATATATCAATATAATAACCATTCAAGATAAAGTAAAAATATGAGTGAGCAAATTTTGAAAGCTTTAATGCAATTGTTTGCCATTATTGCTCATCCAACAAGTGAAGCAAGTAATCGTCGATCAATTGTTGAATTTTTTTTAAAACGGCAGCTTAATCAGGAAACTGTAAAACTATATCTTGAAGTTTTTGATAAATATTATTCTATTCACGAAGAAAAACTAAGCGAAAAAAGCAAACGTAAAAAACGGACTTCGTCAAGTTCAGTTAGGGTGTTAAAAATTTGCACTCAAATAAATGAAGAATTAACACAAAGACAAAAGCATGTTGTTCTGGTTCAATTGTTGGAATTTGTTAAATCTGGCAACGAAATAACCGAGCAAGAGATTGAATTCATAACTACTGTAGCCGATAGTTTCTTTATAGAACAAGAAGAATATCAAGAAATTGAAAATTTTGTATTTTTTGGTTCAGAAAGAGTGCCTGATTCAAGCAGTATTTTATTGATTGATAATGATGAAAACTTCCAACACAATAAGGTTTTTCATCTAACAAACCCTTCGTTAAAAGGTCAACTGAGAGTTTTAGAAGTAAAGTCGGCCAATATGTATTACATTAAATATATTGGCAAAAGCGAACTGTACTTGAATGGTCAATTATTAGAACAAGAAAAAATTCATGTTCTCAATAACGGGGCTTCAATTAGAAATCCTAAAATAAAACCAATTTATTATGGCGACATTATTAGTCAGTATAATGTAGATCGTATTAAATCCAGAATTTTATTTGAAGCAAAAGAAATTGGATATACATTTAAATCCGGAACAGTTGGTTTACAAAAATTGAGTTTCTCTGAGGAATCAGGTAAACTTATTGGAATTATGGGCGCAAGTGGAGCTGGTAAATCAACTTTATTAAATGTTTTAAATGGAACATCGGCACCTACCCAGGGAAAAGTATTGATTAATGGCATTAATATACATTTTGAAAAACCTGAAATAGAAGGACTTATTGGACATGTTTCTCAAGATGATTTATTAATTGAAGAGCTTACAGTTTATCAAAACCTATATTATAACGCCAAATTATGCTTCGATAATTATACAGAGCAAGAACTGCAACAAAGTGTCTTAGATGTATTAGAAAATCTAGGCTTATATGACATTAGAGATATCGAAGTTGGAAGTCCTTTAAATAAAAAGATTAGTGGTGGTCAAAGAAAACGTTTAAACATCGCACTCGAACTAATAAGAGAACCTGCTGTATTATTTCTTGACGAACCTACTTCTGGTTTATCTTCAAGAGACTCTGAGAATATACTTGACTTATTGAAAGAACTTACTCTTAAGGGTAAGTTAGTATTTGTTGTAATTCATCAACCATCTTCGGATATTTTTAAAATGTTCGATAAACTTTTAATATTAGATAATGGAGGTTATTTAATTTATAATGGCGATCCAATCGATTCAATAATCTATTTTAAATCAAGCATTCAGCAAGCTAACTGGAGCGAAAGCGAATGTCATTGTTGCGGTAATGTAAACCCTGAGCAAATATTTAATATTATAGAAACTAAGGTACTCGATGAATATGGAAATTTTACAAACGATCGTAAAATTTCACCAACCGAATGGCGAGAAAATTTCTCTATTGAGAAAGAAAATGATAGCTCAGAGGTAAATAAAAAAGAAACAATTCATGAACGTAAAGTTCCAGAAATATCATTTAAAACACCCAATAAATTAAAACAGTTTCTTGTATTTGTTAAACGTGATGTATTATCAAAATTAGCAAATACACAATATTTAGTTATAAACCTTCTTGAGGCTCCTTTTTTAGCATTCTTGCTCGCCTATATAATTAAATATTATAATATTAGCAATGATGTAGGGTATAGCTTGAGTGAAAATAGCAATCTACCTGTATATATATTTATGTCGGTAATAGTTGGTTTATTTATTGGACTAACTGTAAGTGCCGAAGAAATTATCAAGGACAGAAAAATACTTAAACGCGAAAAGTTCCTTAACCTTAGCTGGTCCAGTTACCTTTCATCAAAAATTGCGGTACAGTTTATTCTTTCAGCAATACAATCATTATTATTTGTTCTTATAGGTAACACTATAATGGAAATAAAAGGAATGTATTTCGAGTATTGGATCGTTTTATTTTCTGCATGGTGTTTCTCCAATATTTTGGGACTTGTAATATCTGATAGTTTTAAAACAGTAATAACAATTTATATTCTAATACCATTTCTAATTATTCCGCAGCTAATATTAAGTGGTATAATTGTAAAATTCGAAAAATTAAATCCAAACATTTCAAACCCAAGAAATATTCCTATTTATGGAGAAATAATAACTGCTAGATGGGCATATGAAGCTCTTGCGGTTTATCAGTACAAAGAAAACGATTACCAAAAACAGTTTTATCAGTTCGATAAAGCAATGAGTATTTCCGATTACAAAAAAAATTATTGGATTCGAACTTTAAACAATAAGGTATCATACATCGAAAGAAATATCGACAATCAAGATAAAAAAGATGAATTGATTAAGAGTTTGAAACTACTTGGTAACGAAATAGAGAAAGAACTTGAATCAGAATCAGGTAAAATTGTAAAGTTCAATCATCTGGATAAATTAAATGTGACGGATATCAACAATCAGATTATTCAAGACACAAAAATTTATTTAAACATTTTAAATAAATACTATATTAAATTATATAATAAAGCGAATGGATTAAAAGACAGGTTGATTTCCGATCTTCAAAAAACACCTGAAGAAAGAGAATCCTTTATGAAATTGAAAAGAACATACTCAAACGAAAATCTCTCAGAATTACTTCGAAACTCAAATGAGATTAATCGTATTATTGAATTTAGGGGCGAACTATTCCAAAAAATAGATCCAATATATCTTGATCCTGAAAGCAACCTAATAAAAGCACATTTTTATGCACCTAGAAAACAGTTTTTAGGTAATTATTTTGATACCTTCTGGGTAAATGTTATAATGATATGGTTTATGGCAATAATGCTTTATATCGTATTATATTATCGATTACTAAAAAGAGCTCTTGACTTTTTTGAAGAGAAGAAATTTAAATCTAAAAAATCTTTGCAATAATAAAATAAAAGAGCCAGTTAATAATAACCGGCTCTTTTATTTTGAAGCAAAAAAATCTCACTTCGTAAATCATCATATATTCATAAGGTTCATCTTAATCTACAATTTCAATCATCTTAAATGGTATCCGAATGATAGATTCGTAATCCTCTCCTGCTTCTAACATATCCTCATCATCTTCTTCATAATACCAATTAATAACAACTTCGTTTCGTGCTTTTTTAATACCTTCAAGCTTCTTAAAAACATCTAATATACACTTTGATGAACTTGTGTTAAAGTATTCCAGTTGAATATTAACAGTAGTTAATTTTTGAGGTCCACTAGAGTAATCCTCAAGCCATTCTACAATTGGTCGATAGAATTCTATAGAATTTTCAGGAATTGATCTTCCCTTAATCTCAACTATTCCAGTTCCTGCGTCAAGACTTACAGTTGGAGTTTTTGGGGTTCCTTCTATTGAAATTGAGTCCATTTTGTTAATTTATTTTGTTTGTATTTTTAATTCAAATAGTAACGTTCATTCTAAAGAATGAATAATTAGAGTCATATTCATTAAATATATAGTCAACTCGACCATCTGTTCGCCTAGCTATATCAATTAGTCCTAGGCCTCCACCTCCCTTATCAGAAAACATCTGGTTATTTAAAACAAATTTATATAATTCTTTTAATTCCTCTTTTGACAATGATTTAATTTTTTCAAATCTTTCTTTTAACTTTTTAATTTTATCATTCTTAATAAAATTACCAGTTCTAATGTTGTATTCCTCGCCATCTTTGGCAATTACAAAAATTCCAAAATGAACATCCATGCTATTTGTAGAATCAGGCAAGTCGTCAACGTGATGATATAGATTTTGTAGACTCTCAACAAGTATATTATATATTTTTTTCTTTGTACTAGACTTATCAATAACATGATTGAGCTTTGTTTCAACAACACCAAGCACATTAGTAATTAGTTCAGCCGTAATGCTTCCTTTATATGCAAGAAGCACTTCACCTGTTTTCATCTCTTTAAAAAGCTCTTCAATATTAAAGCTCATTTGGGCTTTACGATTTATATCTTATCAAGTTGTATAAATTTAAACCTTTTTTATACTTAAAACAAATATTATTAAAAATTGGTTCAATTTTTAATAATCCTGTTTTATTGGTACTTGATAGACTTGTTAAATTAAATTTTTATTAAATATTTTGCTATTAAAAATAAGCAAGTAAAAGCTTGAAACAAAATTTTTTCTTTAATCGTATGTATTTTGTTAATGAATATATGTTTTTATTATGTTAACCGTTATTTCAGGTTATTGATTTTTCTCTTTTTTACTTCCTTCGTATATTTGATACTCCAGAAATTTACATTCAAGAGGACCATTAAAAAGTGTCATTTTTTGTGTTGGATGTAAACCAACATTTTTTATGGCATCAAGATTATTGCTTATCATCCAAATTGAATATCCTTGGAATGATTTCTTAAATCTATCGCCTAATACTTTATAAAAATTATTTATTTCATTCTTTTTAATTCTTTCTCCATATGGAGGATTTGTTACAACAACACCATTCTCTGATTGCGGTGGATTGTACCCCTCAATTGGTTTAATTAGAATGTTAATCTTTTTTGATAAGGATGCATTCTCGATATTTTGTTTTGCAATTCGGATTGCTATTTCAGAAACATCTGACCCTAAAACATTTACTTCAACAGCTTCAGTTCCCAATTCCTCTTCTTGAATATCTTCAAATAAATCGGCATCAAAATCTTTCCAATTTTCAAATCCAAACTTTTCACGATAAATTCCTGGAGGTATTCCATTTGCCATCATTGCCGCCTCAATAAGTATGGTACCTGAACCGCACATTGGATCAATAAATGTACTTTTCTTATCCCATCCCGAATTTAGAATCATTCCTGCAGCAAGCACCTCGTTTAGTGGAGCTTTAGTCGCTTTAGTTCTATAACCTCTTTTATGAAGAGAATCTCCTGAGCTATCCATTAAAATAGTACAATCGTCATGGGAGATATGTACATGTAACCTTATATCTGAATCTTCAGTCTCAACAAATGGTCGTTTATCATATTTTTCTCTAAATTGATCAACAATTGCATCTTTAACTTTCAAGGCAACATATTTTGAATGCGAAAAGGACTCAGAATTTACTACACTATCAATTGCAAATGTTTGTTTAAGTGAAAATATTTCGTCCCACTCAATTGTTTGAACAGACTTATATAATTCATGTTCATCTTTTACCTTAAATTCCCCAATTGGCTTTAAAACTCGCAATGCCGTTCTTAGGTGAAAATTAGCTTTATACATTAACGCCTTATCACCATAAAATTCAACCATTCGATTATTAATTTGAATTTTTGAAGCTCCTAAATCTTCTAGTTCTTTTGCTAAAACTTCTTCTAATCCCTTAAAAGTTTTAGCTACCATCAAAAAGTTATTATTCTCGTCCACCTTATTTATCATTTAAAAAGTCCTTTACAATTTTTAATGCATTATCGAATCTTAAAGTTCCTTTACCAGCAATTACTTTGTAATTAAAACCATAATTTTCTAATTCATTTCTATATATATCAAATAATTGTTCTCTCATTTCTCCTCCATTTTCCCTAACCTTATCCTTTATCCAAGGAATATCAGTATTGCATAATAAAAATAAATCGATGTTACTTTCTTTTATTTTTTCATCAATCCAATCGGGAGTTTTCTTAAAAACAACTTGAAACCATACTTTTGTTATAATAAGAAAGGTATCGTAAAAAAGCACCCCATTTGCCTTTTCTTCGAATTGTCTTTCCAACTCAATTTGCTTTTTTGCAATTAGCTCAACATCAGTATAAGTATATTCACGACCTAATTGTTCAATATAATTTCTTGCGTATTCGGGAATAACAACAGTATTAAATTCGCTAGCTAGTTGCGAAGCCAATTCTGTTTTTCCTGTAGATTCAGGTCCAATTAAAACAATTCGCTTTATGTTCTTAGTTTCCTTCTCCATTCAATATAGCCCAAAATAGCTAACACAGTATAAACACCAAATAAGATAACTGTTGGATACAATCCTTTAAATAAGTATAATCCCAATGAAATAGCATCTACTATTATCCAAATAATCCAGTGCTCGATGATTTTACGAGCCAGCATCCAAGTTGCAACAAAACTTGCTGCTGTAGTAAACGAATCCCAATAGGGTACGGTAGAGTCTGTAAAATTCACCAAAACATAAGCTATAATAACAAACAGCACTGCTGTTACTAACATTAATATTATTGCTGTTTTCAGATTTATTCCAGAAATCTTTAGATCGTCTTGTTTTTTGCTCTTTGCTCCAAATTTCCAATGGTACCATCCATATAAACTAACAAATACATAATATACTTGCAGCCCCATATCGGCGTAAAACTTTGACCCAAAAAAAACATAAACATATAAAGCGGAGGTTATTAATCCTGCCGGCCAACACCATATATTTTGTTTTATTGATAAAAGTATATAGAATAATCCAAATACCGTAGCTAACAATTCGATGTAATTACCTGATATCCAAACTAAAATCTGTTGCAGCATTTATGTTTTTTTTAAACGCTGCAAAGATATTGCTTTAATTAAAATAAACTAGGCATTATTCTGATTTTAGAACTTCATTTTCGTAAAAATCCCAATCTTTAATTATCTCAATTGCTTTATTAAAACCTTTATCGCGAATATTTACAATTTGAAAATACTCACTCATATCCCACAAATCTCTTGCGACTAAAGCTTTAACAAGTAATCTTAGATCTTTTTTTGATTTTTCAATTTCTTCGTCCGATGCTGTCACTTTATTTTTTTCTGCATACTTGATAAGCTCATCAAACATTTTTTCAGATACTACAAAATCTGAATTAAATCGATCAAAATCAGAATACGTTGATTGTAGTTTTTTTCTATTATTATCGATATAATCTAAAACAAAAGAATTTAAAACTCCTTGTCTAATAATATTTCCATAATAGTTTGTCACAGATGTTGTATCCAATGGAACAAATATGTCTGGCATAATTCCTCCGCCACCATAAACAACTCTTTTGTTTTTAAGAGTAAAATATCTTAAAGAATCTGGAAAATCAATACTGTCTTGATTTAAAAATTCTCCGTGTTCGTATCTTGTTAAAAGTTCTTTTGCGTATTCCTCTGAACCTTCATCGTATGGTTTTTGAATCAATCTTCCTGTTGGTGTATAATATCGTGCTATTGTCAATCGAATCATTGAGCCATCGGGTAAAAACATTGGTTTTTGCACGAGTCCTTTTCCAAATGATCTTCTGCCAATAATAATTCCCCTATCCCAATCCTGAATTGCTCCTGAAACTATTTCACTTGCTGATGCAGATCCTTCGTCAATAAGTACTATTAGCTTACCGTCTTTACAAGCACCTTCGCCAGTTGCAAAATTTTGTGTTTTAGGCATTTGCAATCCTTTTGTAAAAACAATGGACTGTCCCTTTTCCAAAAATTCATCGGCCAAATCTATAGCTTTATCTAAGTATCCACCACCGTTTCCACGTAAATCAATAATGATAGATTTTGCACCTTCTTGCTTTAAAATACTTAACTTTTCGTTAAACTCATCAACCGTAGTTAAAGCAAATCTATTTATTCTAATATAGGCTATATCATTATTAACTAAATACGCTGCATCGACACTGTAAATAGGTATTTTATCACGAGTTATTGAAAAATATAATAAATCTTTTACACCTTTTCTTTTAATTCCAACATTTACTTTTGTCCCCTTTTCTCCTAATAATCGATCTCGAACACCTTTAGTAGATATTTCAATACCTGCAACTACTTCATCATTTATTTTAACTATTCGATCGCCTGCTCGTAAACCAACTTTCTCAGATGGACCACCGGATATAGGCGAAATAACATAAATTGTATCTTTTAGAACATTAAATTGTATTCCAATACCTTCGAAATTACCTTCTAAAGGCTCATTCATTGCCTTTACCTCATCTGCTGGAATATAAGTAGAATGCGGATCTAACTCTTTAAGTATATTAATTATAGCATCATCAACTATTTGCTTAGAATCTACCGAATCTACATAATAGGATGAAATATAACCTAAGGCCCTGCTAAATTTGAAAATATCTTCGGTTAAATACTGTGAAAATGACTTAACAGGAAGAATAAGAATAAACAATAAAACAATTACAGTATTTACATTTTTTTTGATCATAACAAATAGTTTTTATTGGTATAACAATTTTTAAACCAATTTAACTTCTAGAAATTAAATTAAAAGGCATATTAATTACATCAGAAAGATCTTCTCCATCTTCAAATATCTGATCATCAACATCATCATAATACCAATCGATATTAATTTTAGCCTCTTTGTTATATAGTTTTTTAAAATAATCTAAAATTTGAAGAATATATTTTGAAGAAGCTGAATTCATATATGTTAAATCGAATTTTAACTGAAAATTTACGATTGAGACATCTCCATTTTGAATTGTTTTGGTAACGTATTTATCTAATTTATATATAAGAGTTTCATAAAAAGCTATTACATCTTCAGGTCTCGAAATACCAATTAATTCAAATTTTTTCTTATTAAAATCCAGATTAACTTTTGGACTAAATTCTGTTGATTCGATATAAAGATTTTCCATTTTTTATAAACCGACTATTAATAGGGTTAATCAATAATTAATGTGTGTAATATAACAATTAATTATTATAAGTTTAAATGAATAAAAGATTTTATTGGCATACGATTTTGCTTAAGAAGCAAAAAAAAGCTGCCTTTTCCAGCAGCTTTTATATTTCTAGTAGTTTTATTCCCACTCAATAGTTGCAGGTGGTTTAGAGCTGATATCGTATACAACTCTATTAATCCCCCTTACATTATTAATAATTTTATTTGAAATATCGGCCAAAAACTCATATGGTAAATGCGACCAATCTGCTGTCATTCCATCAGTTGAAGAAACAGCTCTTAAAGCAACTGCATTTTCATAGGTTCTTTCATCTCCCATTACTCCAACGGATTGAACTGGAAGTAAAATAACACCTGCTTGCCATACTTTATCGTATAGTCCTGCATCTTTGAGTCCTTCGATATAAATATCGTCAACATCCTGTAATATTTGAACCTTTTCTGGCGTAATATCGCCTAAAATTCGAATTGCCAATCCAGGGCCTGGAAATGGATGTCGTTGTAAAAGTTCATTTTTAATTCCAATTGATGCTCCTACTCTTCTTACTTCGTCTTTAAACAAAAGATTTAGTGGTTCAACAATCTTTAAATTCATTTTATCGGGTAATCCCCCAACGTTATGGTGAGATTTAATTGTTGCAGATGGTCCATTAACAGAAATAGACTCTATAACGTCAGGATAAATGGTACCTTGAGCCAACCATTTAACATCTTGTATCTTATGCGCTTCTTGATCAAAAATTTCAATAAAAACTCTTCCTATTACTTTTCGTTTACCTTCAGGATCTGAAATTCCAGCTAATTGACTTAAAAATTGCTCTTTCGCATTAACTCCAATAACATTTAAACCCATATGCTTATATGATTCCAAAACTTTTTCAAATTCATTCTTTCTAAGCAAACCGTTATCAACAAAAATGCAGGTTAAATTTTCCCCTATTGCTTTATGCAACAATACTGCAGCAACAGATGAATCAACTCCTCCAGACAAACCTAAAACAACCTTATCGTTTCCAAGTTTTTCTTTTAAACCAGCAATTGAATCGTCAGCAAAAGCCGAAGGTGTCCAATCTTGCTTACAACCGCAAATATGAACCAAGAAATTTTCTAACAGTTTCTTTCCTTGAGCCGTATGATAAACTTCTGGATGAAATTGAATACCATAAGTCTCTTCTCCATCTATCCTAAAACCACCATATTTTACATCGCTTGTACTAGCAGTTATTTTATATGTGTTAGGTATCTTTGTAATTGTATCGCCATGTGACATCCACACTTGAGTGTTTAATTCAAGTCCATTCATCAATTTATCATCAGTATCGATATAGTTTAAACGTGCACGACCGTACTCACGATGCTTTGAAGGCAACACTTCTCCACCATAGTTATTTGCTAGAAACTGAGCTCCATAACAAACTCCAAGAAGAGGAAATTTTGCTTTTATCTCCGACAAATCAGGAACTGGAGCATTTTTATCTCTAACCGAAAACGGACTACCAGATAAAATTACACCTTTAAAATCCTCGTTAAGCTCAGGAACTCTATTAAACGGATGAATCTCACAATATACATTCAACTCCCGCACTCTCCTAGCTATCAATTGAGTATACTGAGAACCAAAATCAAGAATCAATATTTTTTCGTGCATACTTTATTATTTTATGGAATACAAATTAATAATTTTGCAAAGATAATATTATAAAACTAATTATTAGAAAAGTAGCAAAAACAAATAAAAAAAGTGATCCCAAAAGAATACTTTTCTATCAGGCTTAGATTACATTCTTTCTAACTCAACAGAATGCCTTTCTCCATCTTCGGCAGAAAATGTGTTCGGGAATATCTCCTTTGATTCTTCAACCAAAGGCTTCACATTAGTGTATCGAGCTGAAAAATGACCAATCACTAATTTTTTCACATTGGATTTATTAGCAATATTAGCTGCATCAACAGTTGTTGAATGAAGTGTTTGTTTGGCTTGTTTTTTCAAGCTTTTATCAAGTGTTGCTTCGTGAAAAAGCAAATCGACATCTTTAATAATTGGGATTAACTTCTCATAGTAAGCCGTATCTGTACAATAGGCATAGGATCTTTGCTTGTATGGAGAATAAGTTAATTTGATGTTGTTAATTATATCTCCATCATCATTAATAAAATCTTCTCCCTCTTGAATACTTCGAATCTTACTTATAGGAATATCAAATGCTGCAACTACATCCTTTTTTAAATTTCTCAAATGCGGTTTTTCTTTAAATAAAAATCCACAAGTAGGAATTCGATGCTTTAATGGAATTGTTTCAACAGTTATTCTAGCATCTTCATAAATCACCTTATTCAATTTTGGATTTACATGATGATAAATAATATTGTACGAAAGTGTTCTTTCAAAATACTCTATATGTCGTTTTAATATATTTTCAAGTTCGGGATGTGCATATATGTTTAAGTCTTTTTCTCTGTGCAGCAGATTAAACGTAGATATTAATCCAAAAAGACCAAATATATGATCGCCATGTAAATGACTTATAAATATATGATCTATTTTTCCGAATCGTATTTTATTCTTACGCAATTGCAGTTGCGTTCCTTCGCCACAATCGATTAAAAAAAACCGCTCATGTACATTAAGTACATGAGCGGTTAAGTTTCTTTTCGAAGTTGGTACAGCTGAACTGCTGCCTAATATTGTTAACTCAAAAGTCACACTTTAAATTATTTGTTCGTGCGTTCTTCTTCCTCAGTAGCAACAATATCAACAGCTTCTTCAGTTGAATAAGCAATATTCAACACTGTATCCAATTGCGATATAGTAATTAATCTGTCAACAGCATCGTTAAGACCTGTTAAAACAAATGTTCCATTAGCATTTTTACAAAGTCGATTGGCAACAAGAATAGCACTAAGTCCTGACGAATCACAATATCGACAGTTACTTAAATCAAGAATGATATTTTTTTCTCCTTTTCCGGAAATTAATACCAACTCGGATTTTAAACTTGGCGCAACATTTGTGTCAAGCTTCTCCTCCATTACTTGAATTAAAGTGTACTTTTCTAGTTTTTCAATCTTAAATTCCATAAAAATTAATTTTTAAGTTAAACTAAATAGCTATTCTGCTTTCGCTTCTTCGCTATCGTCAGCTTTTTCTACCTTCTTAGCTTCAGTTTTAGTTTTCTTTTCGTCTTTCTCAGCTTCTTTAGCATCCATCTCAGCTTTCTTTTCAGCTATCTCTTTCTGCTGCTCTTTTTCCATTTCATTCTTAAGCGAAGCAAGTTCTGTGATATCTCCTAAAGTAGTTTTTTCTAAATTAGTTTTAATTTTCTTAACAGCTTTCTTAGCTACAGCACTTCTCTGTTTCTTTTCTGCTGTGTCAGAATCTTTCTTTTCATCTTCGAAAATTCTACTATGCGACAAGATAATCTTTTTTGATGACTTAGAAAACTCTATGATCTTAAATTCTAATTTTTCATCAACTTTTGCTTGGCTTCCGTCTTCTTTAACAAGATGTTTTGGAGTTACAAAACCTTCAACACCATATGGTAAAGCAATAACAGCACCTTTTTCGAAAATATCAACAATAGTTCCTTCGTGAATAGAACCAACTACAAATACAGATTCGAATACATCCCAAGGGTTTTCTTCAAGTTGTTTGTGTCCTAAGCTTAATCTTCTATTTTCTTTATCGATTTCTAAAACCACAACTTCTATAGCTTCTGCAATTGCAGTAAATTCTGCTGGATGTTTAATTTTCTTAGTCCAAGAAAGGTCTGAAATATGAATTAATCCATCAACACCTTCTTCGATTTCAACAAAAACACCAAAATTAGTAAAGTTACGTACAGTTGCAGAATGTTTGCTACCTGTAGTATATTTTTCGTCGATGTTACTCCAAGGATCAGTCTTAAGTTGCTTAATACCTAACGACATTTTTCTTTCTTCTCTATCAAGAGTTAAGATCTGAGCTTCAACTTCATCACCTACATTTAAGAATTCTTGTGCACTACGTAAGTGTTGTGACCAAGACATTTCAGAAACATGAATTAATCCTTCTACACCAGGTTGAATTTCAACAAATGCACCGTAATCAGCTAGAACAACAACTTTTCCTTTAACAGAATCACCAACCTTAAGTTCGGTATTTAATGCATCCCATGGATGTGGAGTTAATTGTTTTAATCCTAATGCAATACGTTTCTTATCATCATCAAAATCAAGAATTACAACATTTAATTTCTGATCTAATTCTACGATTTCTTCTGGATGATTTACACGACCCCAAGATAAATCTGTAATGTGAATTAATCCATCAACACCACCTAAGTCGATAAATACACCGTAAGAAGTAATATTTTTAACAGTTCCTTCAAGAACTTGTCCTTTTTCTAGCTTAGCTATAATTTCTTTCTTTTGTTGTTCTAATTCCTCTTCAATAAGAGCTTTATGAGAAACAACAACATTTTTAAATTCATGGTTAATTTTCACAACCTTGAATTCCATAGTTTTTTCTACGTAAATATCGTAGTCACGGATAGGTTTAACATCAATTTGAGAACCTGGTAAGAATGCTTCGATTCCGAATACATCAACGATCATACCACCTTTAGTTCTACACTTAATGAAACCTTTAATAATTTCGTCTTTTTCAAGAGCTTCGTTAACACGATCCCAAGATCTTAGTGCTCTTGCTTTTTTATGAGAAAGTAATAATTGACCATCTTTGTCTTCTTGACTTTCTACATAAACTTCAACTTTATCGCCAACAGCTAATTCCGCATTATATCGGAATTCGTTTAAACTAACAACACCTTCAGATTTGTAACCAATATTGATTACAACTTCGCGTTTGTTTAATGATACAACAGAACCATCAATTACCTCATTCTCAGTAATTGTAGATAATGTTTCGTTGTACATTTTTTCAAATTCTTCTCTTTCATTTGAATGTGCGGGTACTTTTTCATTTGAAATGTTATCCCAATCAAAATCATCGCTAGGAGTAGCAAAATTTAAGATAGATTTTTCATCTTTTTTCTCAGCTTTTGCTTTAGCTTTTGGAGTTTCTTCCACTTTCACTTCTTCTTGCTGCTCAACATTCTCTACTTGCTCAACAGGCTTATTCGTTTCTTGTTCAGTCATTTAATTTTAATAATTTAATTTAATAAGTTAGACATTATATTTATATACTATATGAAGGTGCAAAAGTATAATTTTTATTTAATTAATTAAAAATAAAGACACTAAAAAAACTAATAATCTTTAATTATTGACTTTTTACTATAAGTTTCTTCAAATATTTGTATTCTATTAGGTTATAATAAACAATCAATTTCTTGCTTTAGATAAAAGCGCTCAATTGGCTTAACAAAATATTTACTCACTCCCATCTCTACTATATCAGACTTTATTTGTTCATCATCAAATCCAGAAATTACAATTACTGACGTATTCAGTCCGTTAATTTTAGACATTAATAATTTTATAAACTCCAACCCCTTAACGTCTAGTAGGTTTAGGTCGGCTATAATTAAATCTGGAACTAAAACTCTATTTATTATTTCTATTGCATTTGTACTATTTTCTGTACAAGTTACATCGTAATCGGAACCAAGTATTTTTTTTAATATACTACAGTATATATGATCATCATCTATTACTAATATCCTTTTTCTCATTTAAAAGCTAAGTTTATAATAAAAATATCACTTTTTTTAATATAAAATTGAATATTATAGATTTTAATAAAAACCTTTCCAAAAATTGGTGAAAAAATACAGATTAAAAAAATTTCTTATTAAGTTCGTAAACTATTATAAACGTAGTTAAGTTACTATATTAATGTAACAGCTTTTTATTATATTTACTTATTATGAAAAAAATACTAATTACAGGTGGAGCAGGATTTATTGGGTCACACTTATGTGAAAGACTACTTAATGAAGGGAATGAAGTAATTTGTTTAGATAACTACTTTACTGGAGCTAAAAGCAACATTGTTCATTTATTAGACAATCCTTATTTTGAATTGGTTAGACATGATGTTACCATGCCTTATTTTGTTGAGGTTGATGAAATATATAATTTGGCTTGCCCTGCATCTCCTATTCATTATCAATATAACCCAATAAAAACAATAAAAACATCTGTAATGGGTGCAATAAATATGTTGGGATTAGCAAAACGAATAAAAGCAAAAATTCTTCAGGCATCAACCAGTGAAGTTTATGGTGATCCTTTAATTCATCCACAAACAGAAGATTATTGGGGCAATGTAAATCCTATTGGATCAAGATCGTGCTATGATGAAGGAAAACGTTGTGCTGAATCGTTATTCATGAATTATCATCAAAAAAATGAGGTGAAAATTAAAATTGCTCGTATTTTTAATACATACGGTCCGAGAATGAATGCGAATGATGGTAGGGTTGTTTCAAATTTTATTGTTCAAGCTTTAAAAGGTGAAGATATTACTATATACGGTGATGGAACTCAAACCAGAAGTTTCCAGTATGTAGATGATCTTATTGAGGGATTTATTCGTCTGATGAATTCCGATGATTCAGTAATTGGGCCTGTTAACATAGGAAATCCTGGAGAATTTACTATGTTAGAGTTAGCCGAGAATGTACTAAAACTAACCAATTCTAAATCTAAACTTACTTTTCTTCCATTACCAGAGGATGATCCATTACAAAGACAACCAGACATTCGTTTAGCAAAAAAATTGTTAAATAACTGGGAGCCAAATACAAATCTTAACGAAGGATTAAAACGCACAATTAATTACTTTAAAGAAACAATATAATGAAAGGTATTATTTTAGCTGGAGGTGCTGGAACTCGCTTATATCCTATAACAAAAAGTATTTCGAAGCAGATTATTCCAATATATGACAAACCGATGATTTATTATCCTTTATCGGTTTTAATGCTTGCAGGAATAAGAGACATATTAATAATATCGACACCAAAGGACATTCATTTATACGAAGATCTTTTAGGAGATGGCACCCAATTTGGAATAAAAATTTCTTATGAGATACAACCTTCTCCAGATGGATTAGCCCAAGCTTTTATTATTGGAGAAAAATTTATTGGAAACGATAATGTTTGCCTAATTTTAGGTGATAATATTTATTATGGCTACGGATTTACAAAGGTACTTAAGCATGCATCTAAAATAAATGATGGAGCTGTTGTATTTGGTTATTATGTTAATGATCCTAATAGATATGGTGTAGTTGAATTTGATCAAGACGGAAGCGTTAAAAGCATTGAAGAAAAGCCTGAAATTCCAAAATCCAATTACGCCATAACCGGCTTATACTTTTACTCCAATGATGTTGTTGAAAAAGCAAAAAATCTAAAACCAAGTAACCGCGGGGAATTAGAAATTACCGATTTAAATAAATTATTCTTAAATGAAAACAGGCTTAAAGTTGAACTACTAGGAAGAGGATATGCATGGCTTGATACAGGAACACACGACAGTTTGTTACAAGCATCAAACTATGTTGCCACAATTGAAGAACGACAGGGATTAAAAATAGCTTGTATTGAAGAAATTGCTTATAAAAAGGGTTTTATTTCAAGAGATCAACTTTTAAGTTTAGGAAATGAATTAAAAAACAATCAATACGGACAGTATTTATTAAAAATCGCAAAAGAAGTATAAAATGGAGATCATAAAAACAGATTTTCAAGATTTAAGAATTATTAAACCTCAGGTTTTTAAAGATCCAAGAGGCTACTTTTTTGAAAGTTATAATAAAAACAAATTAAAGGACTCAATTGGCGCTGTTGAATTTGTACAGGATAATCAATCCAAATCAACAGTAGGTACTATTAGAGGACTCCACTACCAATTAGCACCGTTTGCACAGGCAAAGTTGATAAGAGTATTAATTGGAGAAATTTATGATGTTGTAGTTGATTTACGAAAACATTCTCCTACTTACGGGAACTTTTTTGGTATAGAATTAACTGAAGAAAATAACACTCAATTATATATTCCAAAAGGATTTGCACATGGCTTTTCTGTTTTAAGTGAAACTGCAATTGTTTCATATAAAACAGATAATTTTTATCACCATGAATCAGAGCGAGGAATAAACTTTAACGATCCTAAATTAAATATCGACTGGAAAGTTGATACAAATTCATCCGTGATTTCTTCTAAAGATAAAGTACTGCCATCGTTTAAAGAAGCCGAGAAAAATTTCAATTTTTAATATGAAAAAAGCACTTGTAACAGGAGCAAATGGACAGCTTGGAAGTGAGCTAAAAGCACTATTTGATCATAACTATTTAAATATCTGTGAAACTACAAATATTATTTTCACAGATATTGACACTTTAAATTTATCTGAGCCTTCTGAGGTAGAAAGCTATTTACAAAACAATAAATTTGATTATATTATTAACTGTGCTGCATATACTAATGTTGATAAAGCTGAATCTGAAAAAAACTTAGCTTTTAAAATCAATTCTGAAGCGGTTAAGAATATACTTCTATCACTCGATAGAAGTACTAAGTTTATTCATATTTCGACCGATTATGTTTTTGATGGAAATAATAATTTCCCATATACAGAGGATATGTCACCAAACCCCACATCTGTATACGGAGAATCAAAGATGGAAGGCGAAACGCACGCTCAAGAGCACAAAAACTCAATTATTATAAGAACATCGTGGTTGTATTCCAGCTTTGGAAATAATTTTGCAAAATCAATGTTAAAATATAGTCAAGAGCGTGAAGAACTTAAGGTTGTTTTTGATCAGATTGGAACCCCTACTCTCGCTAAAAATTTAGCCGAAGCTATATTGCAAATAATATCACAATCGATTAACAAGGAATATTTCGTTCCCGGGATATACCATTATTCGAACGAAGGTGTTTGCAGTTGGTATGATTTTGCAAAAGCAATTGTGGATAAATCAAACACAAAATGTAAAGTTAATCCTATTGAATCTAAAGATTATCCTACCCCGGTTAAAAGACCTTTTTATAGTGTACTTAACAAACACAAAATAAAATCGACATACAATATTGAAATTCCGCATTGGACAGATTCACTAAATATATTCTTTAACGATTTACAGAAATAGTTTATTTCTGTAAATCGTTTTTGAGTCATCAAATATTCAATATCCCAAAAATAAATATTATGGCAAATCAGGATTTATTACAAGAGGTGCAGCAAAAAGCTAAAAATTGGCTTGAATCTGATATCGACTTAAAATCAAAAAAAGAAATCGAAAATCTTTTAGAAGGCGATGATTCAGACTTAATTGAATCATTTTATAAAAATCTTGAATTTGGAACTGGTGGATTACGCGGTATAATGGGAGTTGGAACCAACAGAATGAATACCTATACGGTTGGAATGGCTACTCAAGGCTTGAGTAATTATTTAATTCAACAATTCCCAAACAACTCAAAAATCAAGGTTGCTATTGCATTTGATTCAAGAAACAATAGTAAATACTTTGCCGAAAAAACCGCAAGCGTATTTTCCGCTAATGGAATACAGGTTTTTTTATTTAATGATTTAAGACCAACACCCGAACTTTCGTTTGCAATACGAGAGTTAAAATGTCAAAGTGGAATTGTTATTACAGCATCGCATAATCCAAAGGAATATAATGGATATAAAGTATACTGGGAAGATGGTGGACAAATAATTAATCCCCACGATAAAAATATTATAGAAGAAGTGCGCAAAATCAATAATATAAATGAAGTTAAATTTGATACAGACTTAAAGAACGTTCACCTAATAGGAGAAGAAATTGACAATAAATACATTAAAGAATTAACAAAACTGTCTTTAAATCCTAAAAGCAATCAAAAACAAAAAGATTTAAAAATAGTATACACTCCTATTCATGGAACTGGCGTTGATTTAGTTCCTAAAGTCCTTAAAGCTTTTGGCTTTGAAAACGTTCATGTTGTTGATGAACAAAAAGAACCCGATGGTAATTTCCCTACAGTAAAATCGCCGAATCCTGAAGAACCTGCTGCACTGGCATTAGCTCTTAAAAAAGCAGAAGAAATTGATGCCGATATTGTTATGGCAACAGATCCTGACGCCGATAGAGTTGGAATAGCAGTAAAAGATAATAATAACAAATTTATTCTTTTGAATGGGAATCAGGCTGCAATTTTATTGATTGATTATTTAATTAGCCAATGGAAAGAAACCGGCAAACTAAAAGGTAAAGAGTACATTGTTAAAACAATTGTAACCACAGAATTATTAAAAGAAATTGCAGATAAATATAAGGTAGAATGCTTTGACGTTCTTACTGGGTTTAAATACATTGCCGAGATTATTAATAAAAACTATGGCAAAAAGAAATTTATTGGAGGTGGCGAAGAAAGTTATGGATACTTAGCTGGCGAATTTGTTCGTGATAAAGACGCTGTTATGTCTTGTTCATTATTAGCCGAAGCTGCTGCTTTTTCGAAGAATCAAAATATTTCTTTATACAATAAGTTAATTAATATATATACCGAATACGGGCTTTACAAAGAAAAACTTGTTTCGGTGGTAAAAAAAGGTAAAACAGGATCTGAAGAGATTCAGAAAATGATGGATACTTTCAGAAATAATCCGCCAAATTCTATAAACAATTCAAATGTTATGTTAATTCATGATTTTGAAAAACAAAAAACATTCGATCAAATTAGCCATTTGCGATATGATATTAATTTACCCAAATCAAATGTGCTACAGTTCATTTTACAGGATGGATCAAAAATATCAATTCGTCCATCGGGAACAGAACCTAAAATCAAGTTTTATTTTAGTGTTAACAATGAGTTAAACAAACCCGAAGATTTTGAAAACATGAATCTATTGTTAGATCAAAAAATTGATCAAATCATTAAATCACTCAATTTATAATACACAAAAACTCTATACTACTAACCAAAAAAAACGATGAAATCTTACCGTAAAGAAATTTGGATAAATACCAATCGAAGAAGAGAATTAATAAATATAACTCCACTTGTTCAAGAGGAATTGTCTAAAAGTGGAATTAAAGAGGGATTAATATTGGTAAATGCAATGCACATTACTGCGAGTGTATTTATTAATGATGATGAATCGGGATTACACGACGATTTTGAAAAATGGCTCGAAGGATTAGCTCCTGAAAAACCTTATTCGCAATACAAACACAATTACGCCGAAGATAACGCCGATGCTCATTTAAAAAGGACTATAATGGGACGCGAAGTTGTGGTAGCTGTTACAGAAGGTAAATTAGATTTTGGCCCGTGGGAGCAAATTTTTTACGGCGAATTTGAT
The DNA here is from genome assembly GCA_016342685.1 of Bacteroidales bacterium. GTDB lineage: Bacteria > Bacteroidota > Bacteroidia > Bacteroidales > UBA12077 > UBA12077. Next base: position 172,406 of record JAEINU010000002.1, read on the forward strand.
GGAAAAAGACGTAAACGAATTTTAATAAAAATAATTGGAGAATAATTTAATTCTCCAATTATCTATTTATATTTAAATTATATTAAGAAACCTTAATTAGAGTTTCATTCTGTTCGGTTAAATATCCGATCGAATTTGTAGATAAATTGTGTTGTTTCAATATTTTTTCGACTTCGTCTTTCGCACTTTTTTCAACCGCAATTAACAATCCCCCACTTGTTTGAGGATCACAAAGTACAGGCTTCATATCATCCTGAATAGATATTTTTTCGCCATAACTATCCCAATTTCGCATTGTACCTCCCGGAATACATTTTTCTGACACATAAAATTCTAACATATCGAGTTTTGGCACTTCTGAATATTTTATAAATGCAGACAGCTTACTTCCTTCACACATTTCAGCTAAATGACCAAGTAAACCAAAGCCAGTAACATCAGTTATTGCCTTTACACCATCAATCAAAGCTAATTCAGTTCCAATAGCATTTAGAGTTGTCATAGCTTCTTCTGCCAACGATAAATGTTCCTCTTTCAAAATACCTTTCTTTTGTGCAGTTGTTAAAATACCAACACCTAAAGGTTTCGTTAAATATAAAGAGCAGTCGGAGGTTGCTGTATCGTTTCTCTTTAAATTTCTAATATCAACAGAACCAGTTACAGCCAATCCAAAAATAGGCTCAGGACTATCGATACTATGACCACCGGCAAGCATTATTCCAGCATCCTTGCACGCTTGTCTTCCTCCATCAACTACTTGTTGGGCAATTTCTTCAGGTATTTTATTAATTGGCCATCCCAAAATAGCAATTGCCATTAAAGGTTTTCCACCCATAGCATATATATCGCTTATAGCATTTGTTGCAGCAATACGTCCAAAAGTAAAAGGATCATCAACAATAGGCATAAAGAAATCTGTTGTACTAATTATTGCAGTTCCATTTCCCATATCATATACAGCAGCATCGTCTCTACTATCATTACCTACAAGTAAATTTTTATCAACGAAAGGAGTAATATTCGATTCTAAAATAGTACTTAATACTTTAGGTGATATTTTACATCCACATCCTGCCCCATGACTATATTGTGTGAGTTTTATTGTATTCATATATTATTATTGATTTTATAAATTCCACAAAAGAACTATTTTTATTTTTATTTGTTGTCCTAATATCGTTTAATCTTAAATAAGAATTAAAATAGTTCTATGTCACACGGCCATCATCATACAGAACCCAATAAAAAGAAACTTTTATTTAGTGTTTTGTTAAATGCAATAATAACATTGGCAGAATTCGTTGGAGGAATTCTTTCGAATAGTTTAGCCTTGCTTTCTGATGCAGTGCACAATTTGAGCGATACACTCGCTATTTTAATTAGTTATATTGCCATGATTATTGGTAAAAAAGATTCTACTCCAAAGAATACATTTGGTTTTAAGCGAATAGAAATTCTTGCCGCACTTTTTAATGCAGTTGTTTTAATTGCTATATCAATATACTTATTTTATGAGGCTTACCAACGATTTTTAAATCCTGAACCAATCAAAGGAAAACTTATGTTTATTGTGGCAACAATTGGTTTTCTTGGAAATATTATTTCAGTTATTCTATTGCATAAAGATTCATCCCACAATTTAAATGTTAGATCGGCATACATGCATTTAATTGGCGATACTTTTTCTTCTGTTGGTGTGATTATTGGTTCCATTCTTATCTACTTTTGGAATATTACCTGGATTGATCCATTACTTACCATTATTATTGGCATAGTAATTATTAAAGCAACCTGGGGAATTATTAAAGAAACGTTAGAAATACTTATGCAAGCTAGTCCTGAGAATTTAAATCTTGAAAAAATAAAGGTAGAGCTAGAAAAACATCCAGAAATAAATAACATACATCATATACATGCTTGGAGTTTATCAGACAACATTACTCATTTTCAATGCCATGCCGATTTAAAGGATAACAAAACCATAAAAGAAGTAGACATTATAAGAAATGAACTGGAAAAAATATTATACGAAAAATTTAAAATTAATCACATAACCATTCAAATGGAGCATTACTCTTGCAATCCTAATTTAAAAACCTTTTAGATCTCTTCTGTCGATTCAAAAAATTTCTTATTAAAATTAACCAAATAAAGTTTCTTAATAGGTCTAGTGAATGCCGTATATAACCAACGCAGGTATTCTTTATCCATCATTTCGTCGGTAAGATAACCATGATCAATAAAAACATTTTTCCATTGCCCACCTTGTGCTTTATGACAAGTAATTGCATACGAGAATTTTACCTGCAAGGCATTAAAAAACTCATCACTCTTAACACCTTCATATTGTTTTTTCTTGGTTTTCTCGCCCTTATAATCCTCTAGAACACTATAATACAATTTCTTATTATCGTCGCTACTTAAGGCTGCCGAATTAATATTTAAAGTATCAAGAATAATTTTACAATCAATTTCGAGATCAAAATCAGTAAGATTCAAAGTTACATCGGCAAATCGAAATCCATATTGCTCATGATATTTTTTAATTCGTATAATTTCTGCAATATCGCCATTTGCTATAAAATCCACCTTATCGTTATCACCTAACCAAAAATAATTATTCTTAACGACCATTATAAAATCACCAACTGCAATTTCTTCTTCTCTCCATAAAATCTGACTTCGTATTCCATTATTATACTGATTTGCTCTTTTATTCGATCGTGTAATAATGATGGTATCTTCAAATCCATATTTATCGTAAGAATCGCTGATTGTTTCAATTAAATCTTCACCAGATATCTTTTCAATATCTAAAATTGAATCAACATCTAACTTTGGAAATTCAAATTTTTCACTAACAAGCTGATTTCTAATACTTGTTGCATTTAACAATATACCTGAATCGCTTGACTGCCTGACAACCTCGGTTAAAATATATTCCTCAACATCTAAACCGAAACTTTTTAGTTCTTTAGCACTCAAAGCAGGACTCATATTTATCCCAACCGGTGGCAACTGGGCAGTATCTCCAATTAAAATCAACTTACAAGCTTTATCGTTGTACACATATTTTATTAAATCATCTAATAAACGACCTGTTCCAAAAACAGAAATATCATTGGATTGATTAGATATCATTGAAGATTCGTCGACAATAAAAAAAGTATTGGAATGTAAATTTGAATCTATTACAAATACTCCAAAACCGTCTTTTGAAGATTTTTGTCGATATATTTTTTTATGAATGGTATAAGCATTTGCTTTCGAATAAGAAGCCAGAACTTTTGCAGCACGACCTGTTGGAGCCAATAATACCGATTTTATTTTTAATTTACGAAAAGCATTTACCAATGCGCTTACAACAGTGGTTTTTCCGGTTCCGGCATATCCCTTAATAAGGAACACTTTCTTCGGATTATTATCCATTATAAAGCTAGACAAACCACTAATCAAGTCGCTTTGATCGTTTGTTGGTTTCAATTTTAATTTTTCGAGAATGATGTTTTTTATGTGGTCTGCTAACATTTTAGTTAAATAATATGGAATATAAATTTAAAATTTAATTTTTTCTTATAAATTTGCAAGCAAACATATAAAATTAAATTAAGCAAAATGAAAAAAGTAATTCAAATCGTATTGGCAATTTTAATTGTTGTTTTAGGTTATCTTATTTGGGATAGTATACAAACTCCAATTCGTTTTAATAAAGAAAAAGATACAAGATATACTGCAACTGTTCAGCGTCTAATGGATATTAGAACTGCTCAACTAGCGTATAAAGATGAGTATGGCAAATTTACTGCTAGCTTTGATACATTAATCAATTTTGTAAAAACTGATTCTATGAAGTTAATAAAAGCGGTAGGATCAATTCCTGATGAATTATTAGCTCAAGGTTGGACTGAAGAAATTGCCGTTCAAGAAGGATTAATAACTCGTGATACAATTAAGTTTGCAATTATTGATACATTATTTGCTGCTGGATTTAATGCTGATCTATTATGGAAAGTTCCATTTACACAAATGGATTCATTCGAAATGGCAACAGCAGATCTTAACGTTTCTAAATTAAATGTTAACGTATTTGAAGCTAAAGTTCATAACGATATTCTTTTATTCGATTTAGACAGACAATTAGTTGTTAACTTAAACGATAAAATGAAAAATATGAACAACTACCCAGGAGTAAAAGTTGGTGACGTTGTAGAGCCTAATAATAATGCAGGTAACTGGGAATAAGATTAACCTAATATGCAAAGCTTTGCTTATATTGATGAAACTTTAGATATAAATTTAACCCAATCATATGAACTGTCCATTCAGCTTAGTCTGAATGGACTTTCTTTTTGTTTGTTAGATACAGTTAGAAATAAATTTATAGTTCTTAAACACATCCAATTTCAAGCTTATTCAGCTTTTGATGATTATTTAGATATAATCGAAAAAGCAATAGAGTCAAACGATCTATTAAATCATGAATACAGAAAAGTTAAACTAGTTTGGATTTCGAATAAAAACACACTTATTCCTTCAAGCTTATTTAATATAGATAACTTGAAAACATATTTTGAATTTAATCAAAAACTGAACGATTTAGATGAGATTCATTATACGGAACTAAAATATGCCAATGCATATAGTGTTTTCACCATACCTAATCAGATTGCTACAATCTTTACAAGAGTGTATTCCAATATTATATTTTACAACCAGCAAACCCCCGAAATTGAAAATGCCTTATTCAGATATAACTCAAATGAGTTTAAGGTATTAATACATGTCGAGAATGATTTTTTTGATTTAATCATTACTCAAAAGGGAAAACTGTTATTATATAATAATTTTGTTTACAAAAATGAGATTGATATGCTATACTACATTATGTATAGTTTTGAACAATTAAAAATTAATCCTGAATCGATTGATTTAATACTAAGTGGAATTCTGACTAAAAACTCTAAAGAACATTTAAAACTTAAAGAATTTATTCGACATATAAGATTTGAAAAACATTCCGAAGAAAATTCTTTTAGCTATACTTTTAATAAAATAGCACATCATCATTATACAAACCTTTTTAACTTAAACATTTGCGAATAGTTAGCGGAAAATATAAAGGAAGGGTAATTCACCCCCCTAAAAACTTTAAGGCTCGGCCTACAACAGATTTTGCTAAAGAAAACCTGTTTAATATCTTAAATAACAATTTTGATTTTTCTGAACTCAAAGTTTTAGATTTATTTTCGGGTACCGGCAGTATTTCTTTCGAATTTGCTTCGAGAGAATGTATATCTGTAACATCTATAGAATCTAATTTTAGGCATCATGCTTTTATAAAAAAAGCGATTGAGGAACTTGGGGTTGAAACTATAAAAGCAATTAAATCAGATGCATTTAGATACGTTAAAAGTTGCAAAGAAAAATTTGATATTGTTTTTGCAGATCCTCCTTATGCTTTAAAAGAAATTGACACTATTCCTGATTATATTTTTGATCAAGAAATTTTAAATCCGGGTGCGTGGTTAATTGTTGAACATGGAGATAAAACAATCTTTGGCAGACATCCTGCCTTTATTGAGTTAAGAAAATACGGTGGTGTAAATTTCAGTATTTTTGAGAATTCTAAAACGAGTTAAAAAAAATCATTTTTTTTTGTATTTTTCCTTTAAAATCTTTGGAGGATAAAAATATTAATCTATTTTTGCATCTCAATTAACGGTTTGGTAGTTCAGTTGGTTAGAATACATGCCTGTCACGCATGGGGTCGCGAGTTCGAGTCTCGTCCAGACCGCAAAAAAGGAAGCTAAATAGCTTCCTTTTTTCATTTATAAAATCTTCCCTAATTCTTTTTTAAGGAATCTATATTAATTATTCTTAATACAAATCTAGAACTTTGAAAATTGTTAATAAAATAGCGAAAAAACTTCCTGTTTTATTTGATAGATAGAAATAAAAAACTATTTTTGCATCTCAATTACTGGTTTGGTAGTTCAGTTGGTTAGAATACATGCCTGTCACGCATGGGGTCGCGAGTTCGAGTCTCGTCCAGACCGCAAAAAAGGAAGCTATTTAGCTTCCTTTTTTCGTTTATATATTTTAACTAATAATCTATATGTAATCAAGTTTGAGTTGCAACACTTCATTAATAACATCTTTATGCATATCATAAAATTTATCTATAACCCATTTCTTTAATTCTCTTAGCTCTAGTGCATTCAGCCATTTATATGACTTTATTAATTCCTTTCTAAACAAACCTTTGTCGCTGCTTACTCCACTTAATACCTTCTTTTGTAGCTCTAACATAACCTTATATATTTTTATAGTATTAAAATTAAATTTGGTTGTTTTAGCTGTTAAACCTCATTACAACCTATATTATAAACATGCTTCTTTATCATTTTATTATGTTTCAAAACTTGTACCAAATAATAAAGAAACAAACACTACATAGTTCTAATTATTGATTACCAGTACCTAAACCCCACTTTACTCTTAATTATTTTAACATTTTTTAAATATTCATGCCAATTAAGTTGTTTGAGTATTTTTAAATCAAGCCATTATGACACATAGAATACATCGCGTATTTTAAACGTATAAACAATATCGGTTTAGTAAATTCCAATTGTAATCTTTTTAATAAAAATGTTTATTGCTATCACAAATAAATAGAAATATAATATTTATATTTGCACATATTTAGATGTGTAAATTATGGAGTTTAAAAAATTAGAGATAAAACAAGACGGTAGTTGGTTTAAAAGATTAATTACTTCGGCGCATTTCAAAAAATCAATACTATTTATACTAATTGGTGCAACTGCTGGTTTTATATTCACTTATTTTTCGGAAGGAAAAGAATTCTCACAAATAGCTTCAAAGGATATTTATACGAATATGTTTACAGGTGCTTTTGTTGGATTCTTTTTAACCAATAGTCCTTGTGCTCGAGGAAAATGCTAAATAAAACGTTTACCTAAGAATTCCTGGAACTTCTCTTTATATTGTTCGCTTACTGGAATGTAAGTTTTATCGAAAATTATGCGGCTGCGTTCAATGGTTTGTACTTCGTTTAGATTTACAATAAAGGAACGATGCACACGCATAAATCTTTCTGAGGGCAGTTTTTCTTCTAATGACTTTAGACTCATCAAGCTCAATACCTGTTTTTCTTCTTTTAGAACTATTTTAACGTACTCACGCAATCCTTCTATATAAAGAATCTCATTTAAATCTATACGGCGAATCTTGTACTCCGATTTTACAAATAAGTAATCATCCTTAGATTCACCTTTTGAACCCGAGTTTTGAATTAATTCGAAGTGTGTTTTTGCTTTATTTGCAGATTTTAGGAACTCATCGTAACCAAAAGGTTTTAATATATAGTCTAGCGCATCAACTTTAAAACCCTCCAAAGCATATTCCTGATAAGCTGTTGTAAATATTATTTTCTGTTCTTTATTTAATGATTTTACAAAATCAATTCCTGTAAGGTCGGGCATTTGAATATCAACAAACATCAAATCTACCTTTTCTTTAGATAAAACCTCCATTGCTTCGAAAGCACTTTTACACGAAGCAACTAGCTCCAAAAAGGGAGTTTTTTCAACAAAACTTGATACTTGTTTTAATGCCAGAGGCTCATCGTCGATTGTTATACATCTAATTATCATCGGTAGGAATTTTAAGGTAAACTTTAAACTCAGAATCTAACTCAATAATATCTAACTTATAATTATCATTATATAAAAGATTTAGTCGTTTCTTAATATTCTCTAATCCAACACCTGAATATGGGTTTGTGATTTTATTCTGAACCGATAATGAATTATTGCACCTAAACTCAATATAATTAGCTCTTTGATCTAAATCAATTTGGATAAATGATTTCTGGTTATAACTTATTCCGTGTTTAAATGCATTTTCGACAAAGGAAATAAAAAGAAAAGGATGCAATTTAACATCTACACTATCTACCTGAATATTAAGATTGATATCTACACTTTCATCAACCCGCAATTTCATCAGTTTAACATAACTCTGCAAGAATTCCATTTCTTTATTGAGAGTTGTTTCCCCTCTATCTGATTCATAAAGTAAATAACGCATCATTTTCGATAAGGTAACAATTGATGCTTGAGCATCTTTTGAATCAATATCAATTTGTGCGTGTATATTATTTAAGGTATTCATAAAAAAATGCGGACTAATCTGATTTTGAAGAAATGCTAATTCCGATTTTAAATGTTCCTTTTCTAATTCTCGTTTAGTTTGTTCGTCTTTAAACCACTTATTGGTTACTTTTATTGCCACGTTAAACCCAACAACTAACCACGCAATAATCATCTGATTAAAAATACTTAAAATGCGATTTCTAGGCATAGGATCTTGTTGATCTGGTCCTAATGGGCGAGGTCTTATACCTTGAGCTTGTTGTCCTGGACGAAATGGTCTTTGACCTTGGGAAAAAGGTCTTCGATCAATTATTTCTGATGATTGATTTCCCTCAATAAAATCCCGAAGTAACGGGAAGACAAATTCCCAAATGTAGACTAATAACAAACTAATTATTACAACTGAAAACAAATACGTTGCAGTTTTTCCTTTAAAAAGAAACTCAGGAAGCAACCACACTGTATTTATAACAAAGATAATAACAAAAGGAACCATTCTCCCCCAACCTAAAAATATTTGCTTATCGAACCTACCTGTATTTGAAGTTGAAACAAGAACAGGAATAATAAAGATCACTAACCACACAATAAGATATATAGCAAATTCAGGAACCTTTTGACTAGTTTTTATATTCATATTTATTGATAATAATTATTTGAGTTTGTTATAAAGATAAATCATTTTCACTAAATGATATTTAATAGATTTTTAAGCTCTTTCTATAAATTTATTATACTTAGACACCTTTCGACAAGCTAAGGATGACAATATTTTGAAAGAGAAATGTCATGCTCAGCCTGTCGAAGTATGTTATTCTAATTTTGTTTTGGAGGTCTTTGTCCTTGGTCGTTCCTTCTTTTTTGAGGTTGTGGTCTTAATCGACATGAGATTTTTAAATATTCCTCGTATTGATCTTCTGATAATGCGGCTTTAATTTTCTGATCTCGTTCGTTTTCATAAGTATCTATTACAGATTTATCAGGACAATAACCTTCAATTCTTTCGTTTTCGACTTGAGTAAAAAACTCGCTAAATGCATCTTCAATTACCACTTTTTGAAAATCGTTTATATCAATTTTTTTCTCAATCGTTAAAATAACTTTAGTTAATCGTTCTTCATTTGTTGCTTGCTTTCTATTTCCTTGTTGTGCGAAAGCACCTGTTGCTATTAGCATAATTACTAGTACTAGTAAATTCTTAATCTTTGTTTTCATATTCTTACTTTTTATTTTTTTGATAAATAGTTTATTACCGCATCGTGTCGTTCATCAACATGATTATTTAATTCTGATAAAGAATTTGTAAAATCGGATGATGATCTTAAAAATGAATAACCAGGTTGTTCCGCTTCTGATCCAACCACATAATCAGAAATCAAATTATGATAGTACGAATAGGTTTCTTTTATCTTAGATGATTCAAAGGCGTCATTTATTACACTTTCCAAATAATTTTCGTACAAAGTTTCATATTCCGGAATATCTATTAAATATCTAATTAATGGCCAACTGCTTGTAACCTCATTCATTGAAAAAGACAATGGTTCTCTTTTACCACCGTAAAGAGCTTCATTATTATCCCAGGGAATCCATACTATTTTGCTTGTATATGGATTCGTATATAAATAGTAATTATGACTCATAACTCCATAAGTATCCCAATTCTGAATAACTGTATTTGTAGCCAGCCATTTTAAGAAATTATCTACATCAAGAATAGCTTCTAATTCTGTTTTCCATTGTTCAAGATCTGTTGTTCTCAAACTAGAATGTAAACTATTATATAAAGATTCAACATCGCTATAATCGGCAATATCTTCATTTGTTTTTAAATCGAAATCGGAAGTATTGAAAGTTCCATAAGCAAATGTAGCAGCTTCATTTTCGGGTTTATAACAGTTTCCTGCATTACTACCAAATTGTTCTTTGAGCATAGCATCTTCAACTATTTCGGTGGCAGTGTATAATCCAAAATAAATTGGACCATCTCCATAATCAACAAAAATCTGATAATAAGCAGTCTGCGGAGCTTTTAATCCTGCATCTCTGAAAATATCGGCTGCAACTTTCTCATGCATAAATGACTGATCGTCGTAATTATTCGAAAATGCCATTTTCTGAAAGCCATAAAATCTTTGATTTTTAATTTCAGGATAATCATCTTCAAACTCATCGAAATCGAATCGAAAAGCAAGTTTCATACATCCACTTTGCCATGTTGAACGTAAACTTGAATTACCCTTAAATCGGACTCCCACATTATACCATTCAATATTATTAAAGAATACAGATGAAGCAGAAAAAATTGGAGTAAAATCTGTTTCGCCAGCCCCACCTCCACCAGGGCCAGGAGGTACAAAATCATCGTTAAAATTTGCAAATATTGGTGGTGCAGGATTTTCACCACCAGCACCAAATTCACCAATATTATCGCTTAGATCTTGAAGCATTGCATCCCAATCTTCCGAAGTGAATACAATATCAATTCTATTCACTTTATCTTGTGGATAAACTACATTATAGTTCGGATAAATATCATCTGAATGTGTTTCTGATGTCCAATCGTCTAATCCTGTTCCTGGAACAATTGTATCTTCATCCGCCTTTTCAACTTCGACTTCTTTATAACACGAGGTATTTATAAAAAGTACCGAAATTATAATAAGTAATAACCCATTCATCTTTTTTTTATTTTTAGAAATCATATTAATAGTATTTAAATATTAAAACGAGAATTTATATCCAACACCTAAAATATAAGTGTCCTTATTGTAAGATTGATTTAACTCATTATCGATCCTATAAAAAAGTTCTATATCGCCGTAGTTTTTCATTGAGTATTCTAATCCTAATGTCCAGCGGAGTTTGCTAAGTTCAGTAGTATTTATGTCGTCTATTTGACGATATAATTCAACATCGAAAAAGGGATCGATTTTAAAACTCTTGATATTGTAATCAACCGAAAACTTATTACGCAGATTATATAAATTGCTGTTCGATTGACTTGTTAGAAAATCTTCGCCTTTATTTTGAAATCGGATTCGATACGCCAAAGTAAATCGATTAATTTTATGTTTGTATTGCAGATCGGTATTCCACCTGAACTGCGTTTGAAAATTACCTTCTGAATCTTTATTCTGATAAAAACGATAATTGGCTCCTACAGTAAAATGCTTATTTATTTTATAATCAAGCCCAAGATCAGCAAGATAAACATCAAACTGCGAGATATCTTTTGAGAAGCGTATTTCTTGATCCAAAGTTATCTTCCAATGCTTATTTATTTTTTTTGATATTCCAATACTTGACCACTGTTCTATATCTCCAGTTACTTTTGTTACTTGCGCATTGGATTTAACTATAATACAGTTGGTTAATAAGATAATTGCAAAAATATTTCGAATTTTATATTTCATAGTAAGCTGGCTTTTAGATATTGGTTGTTAACTATTAGCTTTTGGCTCTTAGTGTCAAGTCAAGCTTTAAATTTCGGGTTGACCTGACAGCGTTTTTTAAAACCTGTCAGAGTCTGGAAGTAAAACTCTACCAGATCATACTGATTCTGTCAGGATTTCAACTCTTGACTTGACATTAGCTATTAGCTGTTAAAATTATTTTAAATCATATCTTGTTCATATGAATCATCTTCTTCGTGAATTCCTGTTCCGTTATAATAATAGATTTTAACTTCGGCAGTGTCTCTTAAAAAGTTAATCTTCCCTACTTCTACTCTATTAATGAGTAGCCCTGTGCGATCTTCAAGATCTTTCATTAACAAACTATAATTCTCTGGTTTAATTAAATCAATCTTTTCAAGAATAATTTTTTTGCTGGTTTCATTTTTTAATAGCCATAATCTTTCTAAACCCCAAACAATAGCAATTATCGCCATATTTGTGAATAGCAATTCGGCATAACTAACTTTTTTATTAGATAATGCATTAATTACCGATAAGCCAATTATTATAAAAAGGTATGTCATTTCTTTAATTGGAATGGTAGTGGTTCGATAACGAATAATACCAAAAACAGCAAACAAGCCTAATGCAAACCCCAATTCAAGTTTTACGCTCTCTAATAGAAAACAAAGCAAGAATACGGTTGTACTAATGAGAATGTAGGTAAAAAGGTAATCTTTGCGTTTTGTGGCATTGTAATAAAGCACTCTTACAATTACCAAACAAACAATTAGATTTAATCCAAAACGCGATACCAGTTCAATAAAATCTTCAACATCAATAATTTTTATATTAAATAGCTTAAGTTCGGATAAACCAATATCCATTAACGGAATAGCTGATAATAATGAATTTAACATTTCCATAGTTTTTTAGTTTATGCAGATAGTTTATTAATTAATAAGATTTTAGATTTAAATCGATTTGATTTTAAATGAGGATAAATCATTGATGTTCCAATACAATATTTACTGAAACTATTTGAGCGAACTTTATGCTTTCTTAGAACCTGAATTACATCAGAGTTAATAGAATATTTATCTTGTTTTACTTCTATTATAGCAAGTAAAGGCAATGTCCCAATGCCACCATTCCCGTCCTCAAATTTCAATTTGAAATCTATCGTTACTCTTTCGGTTTGATTGCATAAAGTAATTCTCTGAAAAGTATTAATAAGTTTTATTTGGAGTTCTTCTGATGAGAATGGTGATTTATAATCTAAAAAATCAATTTCCTTATTTGTAAACCAATTAAAACTTTCGGTTTTTACAATTCTTGATTTTAGTGTCCTCCTTTTGTTATTTTTAAACTTAACCTCTAAGAAATTTAAATCAGAATTAATGTATTCTCGCTCGCGAACTTTATACCTGTTCAATTTTCCATTCTGATGCTCAAGAAACATTCTAAAATCGAATGTATCGTAATATTTTGTTCGGTACGACATAAGTCGTTGATCATTAATTTCAAGAACTTTATAAAACTTTAAAAGGTCGTTCAAAACATCTTTTAGTTTAAAAATTGAGCAAATGAATTTTGTGTCAACTCGATTTAAAAGCTTTACGTTATCCATTTCTTTTAAAGAAGTGGTATTAAACTGATTGATTATATTCTCGATTGCTTTCATATATCATAGCCTTTCTTTCTAAAGCAATAATACGCCCATGACGGACTGTATGAAAATCAAATCAATATTTGGAGATATTTAATCTACAGAAAGGAATATTTTATCTATGAAAAGAATTAAAATATTTTGTTATTTATTAGAACAACTAACAAGATAGATATTTGTAACGTACGTAAAAATAAGCTATAGGTGTAGTTTTATATTAATCTTGAATCAACTTAATATATAATCGTTCCACCTTGTCTCTTGCCCATGGTGTTTTCCTTAAAAACTTAAGACTGGATTTAATAGAAGGGTCGTAGTTGAAGCATCGAATATTAATTATCAAGCCAAGATCTTCCCATCCGTATTCATCCACTAATCGCTCTAATATATCTGCCAACTTTACTCCATGTAATGGATTATTTGGTTGTTCCTTAGTATGTTCGTTCTTGTCGTTCATTGCTATCAAATATAATAAAAACTATCTTAAAATTTGTGGGATTTTGTCATTAAAAAACCAGAGTAGAACTACTCTGGCGCACTATAGTATTCAATAGCTACATTTTTCCTACTACTTCAAATAATTCTTCATCACTTTCATTAACAATAGATTTATAATAGATTCCTTCGAATTTATAATATTCATCACCATCTTTTGTCACTTTCTTATAACCATCTGGCAGAGCATCAATTTTAGCTCCTTTGGGTGGATCAACAGAAATAAATTCATTGGATTTTTCTGATTTAACATAAAATGTTCCATAATAATAAAAGTACCTTTTCCCATTAACAACACACCTAATTCTGGCTTTTGGTAAAGTGCGAACTCTTACTCCAACAGGAGCTTTTACAATGATATAATTCCCTCTTTCTTTTTTATAATATATACCTGAATGATAATGATATTTTATTCCTGAATGTGAAATTACAAATGCTTTTTTGGGAACAACTTTATATGAATAACCCCATCGTGGTAATTTTGAATATCTGTAATGTGGTACGTGTTTGTGTTTCCTATATTGTCTTTTTTGTGCTTGTGCAGATACAAATGAAACACTTAAGATAGTAATAAGAAGAATTTTAAATACAAGTTTCGTTCGATTCAGATTTTGATTTGTTTTCATAGTTCAAATATTTAAAGTTTGTTTTGAAACAAATTAACCATTATATCATGAAGCAAAAATGAAGATTGCAAAAAAACAAATAAAAAAGCCGGGCTTAAACCCGGCTCCACTAACCAAAACTATATTGAATATGAATCAATACAATTTACTTAACCTAAATCTTTATTTATTAGCTCTTATTCTAACTATTGAATCATCATTCAAGGAATATCTTAAATTCATTGGGATACAAACTAAATCAAGCGCTTCTTTTAAACTATTCTTTTTAAAACTCCCTGTATAATATCTCTTAGATAAATTTTGTGTAATTATTCTAACTTTAAACTGTCTCTCAATTTCGTTAAAAACTTTTCTTAAATCTTCATTTGTAAAATAGAACACTCCATTTTTCCAACTACCTACTTTTTTAGTATCAAAACTTGCTGGTGTTTTTAAAATACCTGAGGCTGTTTTATTTGTTTCTTTGCCCCGTGTTAGTAGTATCGGAGTATCGTTTTCGAATAATTTTACTAAAACCTTGCCCGTAAAACAAGAAACTTTTAATTCCTTTCCTCTAGTAAATACATTAAAACTCGTACCCAGCACATTTACATTTCCTTGATCTGTAGTTACACTAAATAGATTTCCTTTTTTCACATTAAAGATAGCCTCTCCCGATAAATAAACTTCGCGCGAACGATTCCAGAAATTTCTTTTATAAATAATTTTTGAATCAGCATTTAGTATGACCTGAGACTCATCAGGAAGAGAAAATTCACTAATTTGACCATGTTGTGTTGTATAACTTACAGTTTTGGACAAACTGTATATAAAAAATGTACCAAGTAACAATAATATAGATGCCGCAGCAGCTATTTGATACTTAAAAGTGAAATTGATTTTTGAAAAATGAGATGCCTTTTTTATATTTTGTCTTTCCAGACGTTTTAAAAGATTTTTCCAGATTTCCTTGCTCGAAGTTTTATGAGGAACACGGACTTGAATTCGTTTATTTAAAAACATATCCAAGAATTCTTTCTGACAATCTATATCATCTTTCTTATTAAAATTGTATTTCTGCATTTTAAATTTACCTATAATGATTTTCTTAATACCATTACAAATAAATATGAAAATACCCTACTTTATAAAACTTGTGGTTTCTGAATAAACAACCTTGAACCTCTAAAATTTAATATTAAAGAATGCACTTATTGCTCTTCCCGAAAGATCAATCGAGATTAAATCGTAATATGTATTATTATCATCGACATAAGGAACAGATTCTTTTAATCGTTTATTTTTTCGATTGTACAAATTTAAAACTGAAACGCCAACACTTCCTTTAAATACAGAAAGATTATAACTATAAGTGCAACTTAAATCTAATTTATGATAATCGGGTTGCCTTACATCTTGCTCAAAATTATTTTTAGCATCAACTGAATAATACGGATCTGAATATAAAAATCCTGAACCATAAATCCACGATAAGGCTAGTTTAAAATTCTTGATTGACTTGATTCCTGCAACTTTAAACTCGTGCCTTTGGTCGTTTATGGAATGAAAATCATTTCCTTTATGTAAGTTTTCGTATTTAATGTTATTCCTACTCAAAGTATAACTAATCCAGCCATTAAACTTCCCAAAATCTTTACTAATCAGCACATCAATTCCGTTTATATCAGATTCTCCACTAAAAAAAGAAGCTCCCTGATTATAAATATCTATCTCAGAATCGAAATCGTTTATTCCACTAAAATCATATATATACTTAACAAGCCCCTCAATATCCTTATTAAAATACTCTATATCGACAACAAAATTATTTTTGCGATACTGAATACCTGCAATATATTGCTTAGATTTCCCAACGGGTATTTGTATGTCATCAGATGTAAACCATAAGCTTTTTGAGGTTGAAAATTCATTGCCGGTAAATACTTTCGCCAAATATTGATGATATTTTCCGTATGCTGCTTTTAATGAAAGTCCGTCAAATAATCTATATGAGATATTTATCCGGGGTTCAAAGTAAAATTCATCGGTTTGATCATAATAATTTCCTCTAACGCCAATTGTAAGACCAAAACGATTCATATTTTTTATTCTAGTTTGAAGATAAGCCGAATGAATTTCTCCTTCATTCTTAATGTTCTCACCCGTTTCTTCAAAATCATCATACGAATATTTTAAGGTATAATTAATCTGTTGCTTTACCAACTCATAACCAAAATCCAAGTTTATATTTTTAGAAAATTTGTATTCTGAGTTTAATTTATAGGTATTCTCTTTTAATTTATTTGTATTTTGAATTTTAAAAGTAATGCTCTTACCGGGTTCAAACTCAAAATCCTCAAGACTTACAAAGTCATTTAGAAATTCTGATTTACTAACTAACAACTTAGTATAAAATTTCTCGTTCCATTGCCTACCCCATCGAAAACTTAATCCTTTGCTTTTTAAAACATCATTGTTTGTAAAGAAACTTCCAAATATTGATTCGTCTCTAATTAAGTTGTCCATGCTTTTAAAGTAACTAATTGAGATATTATCCTTTTCTGTTAAATTATATGTCAATTTTGAATTGATATCATAAAAATAAAAATCCGGATCCTTTTTGTTCTGCTGACTATCTAACGTATCAGCAAATGAGTATATTTCCAACTCTGCGTTTTCAACACTTTCAAACATTTGATTAAACAATGGAGTTTGAATAAAATCAGTATAAGATCTTCTTCCTGCTATAAAAAAAGCGCCTTTTTTTAAAATTGGGAATTCAATTGCTAGATTAGCACTTAGCATATTTAATCCAAAATCAACCGATGGCTTTACATTGTTTCCTGATTTACCTACAATATTTACCACACTATTCATTCGCCCACCATAACGAGCATCAAAACCTCCTTTATATACCTGAATATGTTTTATTGCTTTTGGATTAAGCGAACTCACCATTCCATAAAAATGATCTACGTGATACAAAGAGAAATCATCGAATAAAATAAGATTTTGATCCATTGTTCCTCCTCGAATTATAAGATCTGCCGATGACTCATTGCTACTTTTTATTCCTGGCATCATTTGAATTAAGCGCAAAGCATCATTTTCACCCATGCTGGGGAAACTTGTTATACTCTTTGTATTCAAAGTAGTTAATCCGATTTGCTCATTGACCTGAAATGAACTTTCATCCTTATTTTCTGCTTTTATTATTACCTCCTCTATTTCATGCTTTTGAGATAAGATGTAAAAAACCTTTAAATTATTTATCTCTGATAATTTAAAGTTAAACTCACTCTGATTGTATCCTACATAACTAATTATTATACTTAAAGAATCTCCATCCAGTTTCATTATCGAAAAATATCCATCTTGATTTGTTATACAAAAAATATCATTTATGGGATCTAAAACATGGGCAAAGGGTAAGGTTTCACCCGTATCTTTATCCTTTACTACACCAACTATATTCCGAACAATTTTTTCCTTTATTACCGGAATAATAATGTAAATACCATTTTTAAGCTGACACTCTAAATTACACGGTTTTAGTATCTTCTTTAGGGAAGTCTCAACATCAGAAAATTTTACTTTTTGATTAATAAAATAAGTGCTTATTAATTCGTTATCGTATGCAAATGTACAGTTGTGTTCGTTTGAAAATTCCAGCAAAACTGAATCGAGTCGCATATTCTCAAACAATACATTTTGGGCAATCAGTTTTGTATTACAAGCAAAAAAGAAACCAAGAATAAAGATTAAGAGCAATTTATTTAAGTGACTTATTTTCATCAGTTACAGTTACTGTATTCTCATTGATTTTAAAAGAGAGTTGCATTGGTAAACATATTCCTATTAGTGCATCTTCCAATGATTGATTAGAAAAATAGCCAGTATAAATCCTATATTTAATATTTTGTGAAAGCACAAGCTTAACGTTATATTGACGTTCCAATTCTTTAAAAACATATACCAGATTCTTATTTATAAAATAGAATTCTCCATTTCTCCAGTCTTTTTTATTGATGCTATCGAAACTAAATTGGTTGCTTCTATTCTGTTTTTTATCTACCGAATATGCTTTGCCTTTAGTTAAAAGCACCTTGTGATGTTCGTGTAATACCTGAACCTTGCCTGAATAACACTTTGTCTCATAAAAATTATCTCTCGAAAATATATTAAACTCGGTTCCCAATACCCGAACTTCAGCAATTGGCGAAACAACTTTAAATCTACTACCTGATGTTACAGAAAAATAAGCTTCACCGTTCAATTCAATATTTCTATTAAAATTCCACATTAACTTCGAGTATGAAAGATGTGAATCGCTATTTAAAGTGATCTCAGAATTATCGGGTAAAACAATAACTTTACTTTCACCTTTTATTGTAGTAATGTTCTGATATGAATTCGAAATTAAAAACCATGAAAGTGCAATTATCCCAATAAAACTAGCAGCAAACTTTAGTAGATTTTTATTTAAAATTCTGGTTTTATTTATTTTAGGTATATTTTCAACACTTTCTATAATATCGCTCCAAACCTGTTCCTTTGTTTTATTAAATGGAGCTTTATACGATGCAACAATTTTTTCTATATCCTTTTCTATCTTGCTCATAATAGATATATTACACTTTAATTTTAGTTAAAGAACGTATTATTTCCAAAGCCTTTTTCATTCTTTTCTCAACTGCTTTCACGCTAATATTTAGTCTGTCTGCTACTTCAGCATAAGTTAGTTTATCAATTCTATTCATTAGAAAAACTTCTCTGCTTTTTTCGGGTATGTCGGATAATGTTTTTTGCAATTGGATATCGAACTCTTTAAATTCCATAATAAATTCAGGCGATTCATTATCAAAATCTTCAAGTGTAGATATAAATTTAAATTCAATCTTTTTTCTATTGTAATGATTTTTAAATAAGTTACTTGCAATAGTATATAAATACGACCTTACGCTTTCCGGTTTTATTGAATCCATTCTCTCCCAAAGTTTAACAAAGACTTCCTGAGACAAATCCTCCGATAATTCTATATCTGAGCATTTATAATAAATAAAATTCCGAATATCATCGAAATACTCATCAAAATACTTCTTGAAGATATCAACATTATTTTCTTTACTCTCTGATTTCAAGCTTATTTTCAATTAATTATAATTTCATAAAACCACAAAAAAGTGTTGCAAGATAATTTTTTTAAAGCAAATCTCATACCTTAAATTGATAGTCTTTTAAAATATTTTATTTGGTAATCTCGTACTTTATTCCTTGTTTTGGTGATTCTTTTATATTAATTCAATTTTTTGATGAACAAAAAAGCGACTAAAACAAAACGATTGAAAAAATATCACAAATGGCCAGGTTTAATCCTTTCCTTTTTTTTGATTTATTATGCTGTTTCGGGAATTCTGATGAATCACCGCGAACTAATATCAGAAATTGATATTAATAGGAGCTCATTACCAAAAGAATACAGCTATAATAATTGGAATTTGGCAGCCCTAAAAGGAAATCAGATTCTATTCGAAGACAGTATTTTGGTTTATGGGAATATTGGCGTTTGGCTTACCGATTCAAGCTTTCAGGAATACGCTGATTTTAACTCTGGTTTTCCAAAAGGAATAGACAACCGTAAAATATTTGATATTCATTTAACTCCAAAAAACAATTTATATGCAGCTACTTTATTTGGTTTATATTCATATAGTTTTGAATTAAATAAATGGCAACAGATACATCTAGATACTCAAATTAAAAGATTTGTATCAGTCATAAGTAAAGGAGATTCAATTATTGCAATGAACAGATCTTATTTATTTTCAGGTCTTGACAAAGGAATAAACACAAAATTTACAAAAGCTCAAATACAAGCCCCTGAAAACCACGAAAACAAGGTGAGCTTATTCAAAACTGTTTGGCAAATACATTCAGGTGAAATTTTTGGTTTAACAGGCAAGCTCTTTGTTGATTTTATGGGTTTACTTTTCATCGCACTTTCACTCACTGGAATAATATACTTTTTCTTTCCAAAGCTTATTAAACGCAGAAAGAAAAAAGAAAAATCAACACAAAATCTTGTAAATACAAATAAATGGTCGTTAAAATGGCATAATAAAATTGGAGCGTGGTTTCTTGGTTTCTTGATTATTACAACTCTTACAGGAATATTTTTACGACCACCTCTACTGTTAACAATAGCAAGAACTGATATTCCTGCAATTAAATTCACTCATTTAGACCAAGCAAATCCCTGGTACGATAATTTACGAGATCTAACGTATAACAATGAAAAGGATGAGTTTATATTAGCTGGGCACGATGGCTTGTATAAATTAAAAACATTACAAAGCACACCTAAACTATTCAATTCGCAACCACCTATAAGTGTTATGGGAATTAATGTTTTTGAAAGATTTGATAAAGATTCTTACCTGATTGGATCGTTTAGTGGATTATTCTTGTGGAATCCTAATCACGATGTTGTTTTTGATTTCATATCGGGAAAACCATATAAAGGTTCATCAATGGAACGACCATTTGGTTCATATGCTATAAGTGGATTGATTAAGGATTACCAGAATAAAATGCATATTGTAGATTACAGTAATGGAATTTTAATGGGGAAGGGATCAATAAATTTTCCCAAAATGCCAGAAAATATACTATCGAAAGCTCCAATGTCTTTATGGAACTTATGTCTAGAAATTCACACCGGTCGAATATTTCATTTTCTATTAAGTGATTTTTATATCTTGATAGTTCCACTTTCTGGAATTATTGCACTGGTTGTTATTCTTAGTGGTTATTTAATTTATAAAAGGAGAAAGAGAATTAAAATGAAAAACCAAATCTGAGTCCACCGAATAAACTAAACGTAAAAACATCATCATAATATAAAGGCCCTACTCCCGCATTAACATCCCAATACCAGACCTTGCCAATCGCTCTTTGAAATCCAATCATAGGGCCTAATTCAATATATGTTTGTTTATAATCTAGAACTCTGCCAAATTCAAACTTAAAGGACCCATACCCTCCTGAAAATCGATCTGTACGATATCCTCTTTCTTTTCTATTTTTATAACTAATATAATCTCTAAATTCTACTGATATAAAACCTAAAAATTGTATACTATTATTACCGCCGGTAAAATAATAATCAGCCTCCTTTCTCATAAACTTATACGCTAGACCTACCGTATAATTTAATGAGTAACATTTTTGTTTACTTAATAATATTTCACCAGAAACTCCTGGATAAATGATATTTATCTTTTGTATGTATTTCTTGTTCTTAAGAGAATCACTTTCCTGTGAATAAACAATAGATGTTAAACACACAAAAACTATCATTAATAAATTTTTCATAACTAAATATTAACAGTAAATAAACATTCAAAACCTGGATGAATCCTTTTTGTTGGATTTCGAAAACTTTTGTTACTTTCAAATTCATAAAATCTATCAATAAACATGATATTGTAACGATCTTTAAGATTAAATCCCATCACAAATCCTAAATTTAACTCCTTTTTAAGATAATTGAAATAATCCCAGGTAACTCCAAATGAAAAGGTATTATTTAAACTAAATATATTATTGATGGATATTTCTTGCCTCTCGTGCAAGTACATTATATCATATAAGAATAAATTATTTTTCATTTTTAACCTATCACTAATCTTTAGTTCATGATTAATCATTAAATTAAATTCTGGCTCATATTTATAAATATTCACCGCCTTATATGAATGGTAATAATATCTACCAATGTGCTCTGGTGAATTTATATGATTATAACTTAATCCGATTCCTAAATTATTATTTTGAAACCATATACCTACATCAAAATTAAATTTATCAGATTTAAAATCTCCCTCAATTAAATAATTTGAAATAAGAATACTATAAGCTTTTCTAAGTCTATATAACGATGCCTTTACTCCAATAGCCAAATAACTTTTCTCAGAAAAAAGATAGGAATATGAATATGACAAATTATATTTTACATCATTAAGTTCATTATCATAGTAACCATAATATTCTGCACTTAATCCAATGCGTGATTGAATTTTTCTAATAGGAACTATTGCACGTATAAATCCATCTTCAAAATTATATCCATAAGCTTTTAGAGTTAATTGATAATTATTTATTGTCGACAAACCCGCTGGGTTATTCTCTGCAAAATCATTCAATAAATACGAATATAACTCTTGACTTTTTGATAAACTTGAAGTTGTTAAGAATAAAATTAGGATAAGATATTTTAAGATTTTCATTATCAATTCAATTTTGAATAATTTATAGGATTCCCTTCATTATCAATTTCAATAAGTAAAAGATCTGTTTTACATTCTATATTTTCATCTTGTGTTTTGTTAATTGCGGTCTGTTTGGTTCCGAGTATTACATAATTTCCCTGATCATTTATTACCGCATCATTAAAATAGTCATAATCATTTCCAAACCTTAAATCATTATTTAAATCTCTAATTCCAAATTGCATATTTGAATATATAGCCTTATTTCCAATTAATAAAAAAGAAGCGCTTAAATGAGATTTTGAATAAGAACTAAATAGATTATATCTGTAATCTCGATCATATGTATATGAACTTTCATAATTAGAATACACAAAAAAATTAACGGTACTAATAAAATTTGATGCTATATATCTCCCAATAACATAATTGAAACCATCAATCTCAAACACATTTTCTATTTGATTAATATCTACAACATTATCATTAAATTCATTATAGTAACCTTCGCTATCTACTTGAAATAGTCTGTAGTAGTATCCAAATGAACACAGAACCATGTAACCTCCTGATTTAAGTGGCTCAATATCTATAATTTTAGAATCAGAATTATCAAATTCAATTATGTTAGATTCTTTTATTTTAAATTCTGAATCAAGTATATCTATTCGTATATTTCCATTCTCAGCAATAACAGCAGAATATCCTTCTAAATATTTTATTACAGAAAAGTAATTCTTCAACTTTTGCTTCTTACAAATAAGTACACCACTCAAGGTATATTCATAGAAATTGTTATTTGTAATAACAACAATGTTCCCATCAGTATTTTTAAATGATTTCAACACGGAATCAGATGGTTCAAAATCAAGCTTTGTATTTGAAACTTCATTTAAATTATTATCAATCTTTTTCAAATACAACTCAATGTTTTTTAAAGCTAAAACTTTAGAATAAAATATACTATAATTTAAATCACTTGCATAAATAAAATGCCCCACCTCATTTGATTCATCTTTCCCATAAATTTTTGGATAATTGGTAACTTTAAAATGAAAATCATCAGCTTTGTTGAAAGGATATTCATTAGCTGAACCATTCCTACCATAGCTTACCTTAACTTCTCCACATTTCAATGTAAGCTCAGGATTATATGTCCCATTTTTATTATATGTATGCAAAAAACTACGTTCGTTAGAAATATCTCCATCATCCAAATCCCATTCTAAATTCAAGTATGGAAATTCTTTTAATGTATCCCTTAATTCACATCTAAATTCAAGAGGAATACTATTAAAAACTACTCTACCGTATACATTATGGTATTTTATATCCACATCTATTTGCACATCCTGATAATGATCTTCATCATTTTCACATGCGAAAAAAAACAATAACAATACAAAAAATATGAATTGTAATTTTCTCATTTTCTTAGGTTTTTTTAAAGGCTAACCAAAATTAATGGAATTTTAAACTTTTGCAAATCAATACCCAATAATTTTGTTCATCTTTTGAGGCTTATGAAGCCTCATCCATAAAATTATCATCATGCATTTATCAAGAATCTTTCCTTTTGATTTTTTTAGAATATTTTTTTAATTAATTTTAAAACACCAATTAATAAATACTACAAAATGAGAAAAATTAGCCTTCTGAAGAGTCTACTCTTCGTATTTACCTTATTTGCTTTAACACCAAATTTGTATAGCCAAAAACATCCTATGAAATTTGGAAAAATCGACATTAAAGACTTGGAAATGACCGTTTACGACAAGGACACTACTGCTGAGGCAGTTATATTATGTGATTACGGTGTGTTTAATGAAAGTCGCATGGAATATACCAGACATTGCCGAATTAAAATCTTAAAGAAAGATGGTGTAAGGTGGGCCAATGAACGCGTTCGATCATCTCGAAACATTCTATTAAAAGCAAGAACCTATAACCTAGAGAATGGAGAAATTGTAATAACAAAAATGAAAGCTGAATCTAAATTCGAAGAAAAAGTGAACAGCTATTTATATGCAACTCGATTTTCTTTACCTAATGTAAAAGTTGGATCGGTAATTGAATACCAATACACTATTCCATGGATTCCTTATGAGTGGAGATTTCAGCAACAAATACCTGTTATTTGGAGTGAATTTAGAATGCAACAAAATCAATATGTTAAAGTTCAGAAAAACTTCTTTGGTTATATCCCTTTAACAATTATTGAAGATGGACGTTGGGTTGCAAAAGATATGCCTGCTTTTAGAACAGAAGCATATATGAACTCATATACAAACTTTATTACAAAATTTGAATTTGATATTCGAAAAATTGAATACCCACCCAAATACGAAGAGTATTATTATTATACCATTTCATACAATGGTGTTTATGAAGATTTCACATCAACATGGGAAGAGGTAAGTGAGGCACTTGTTCATAACAAATTATTTGGAGGTAAACTAGAAACAATGTTATTTCTAAATAAGGAAGCTGAAAAAATTAACGAGCTTAACTTATCTGATATTGATAAAGCTAAATATATTTTTGAATTAATTAAAACAAAGTTTACGTGGAACGAATCTGAAAGAAAATATGCTTATTCGAACCTTAGTTATTTATATAAAGATGAACATGTTGGAAATAGTGCAGAAATAAATCTAATTCTTATTGCTCTTTTAGAAAAGGTTGGTTTAAATGTAAAACCTGTTGCATTGAGTACTCGTAATAATGGTTTATTATCGCCCGTTTTTCCAACCTTAAGTAAACTTAACTATACAATAGCTCAATTAATTATTGATAATAAACAATATTTATTAGATGCAACTGATAAATTAGCCCCTTTTGGACTATTACCCAAACGATGCATTAATGGAAATGCAATTACTGTAGATGAAAATATCTCAAGCTGGATTGATTTAAAGGCAACTAATAATTCTGCTGAGGTTATATATTCAAAGCTAAATTTAAAAAGTGATGGTGAAGTTAATGGAGATATTTCATTTAAGTTCTCAAATTATGCTGCGTATGATTTTAGAAAAGAACTAGAAACTTACACCTCACAAGAAGAATATATTGAAGATTTAGAAGTTCACCATAAGGGATTGCAAATTAATGATTATGAAATAAATAACATAAATGATGTTTATCGACCCGTAACCACCAAATATGATGTGTCATTTCTAAATAATGCAAATGTTATAGGCGATAATATATATATCAATCCAATGCTTTTCGAGAAAATGGATAACAATCCATTTAAAATTGAAGAAAGGAAATACCCTGTTGATTATATTCATCCGATTGAGAAAACATATATTTTAAATTTGAGTATACCTGATGGATATTTAGTTGAACAATGTCCTAAATCTGTAAAAGTAGCACTCCCTGATAATAAGGGAAGTTTTATATACTCAATTAAGAATTTAGGAAAGAGCATACAACTCACCTATAAATTTAGCATTAAAGATGTAGTAATATTACCTACAGAATATGGCTATTTAAAAGAATTCTATAATCAAATAATTAATAAGCATTCCGAAATGATTGTTTTAAAAAAATCTGATGTATAGCTATGAATAAAATATTATTAATACTATTTGGGATTGCTTTAAGTATATCCAAATTGGGAGCCGAAAATAAATATCCAGTAAGTGATATTCCCAGTGAACTTACTAAAAATGCAAAAGTGGTTATACGCGAAAGCATCATGAATTTCACCATACAATCAACTGATAATGGGAAACTTGAAGTTAAAGAAGTTATAACAATAATGAATAAATCGGGTTTGCGTTATGCTATGTTTATTGAATTGTATAATAAGTTCCATCAGGTTAAAAACATTAAAGGAACTTATTACGATAAATTTGGGAATGTAATTAAGAAGTTAAGACGAGATGATTTAATTAATTATCCTGCAATTGCTGGCTACTCTTTATTTGACGATAACCGAATAATGTTTTACAATCCTGAAATAGATGCATTTCCTTTTACCGTTGAGTACTCTTACACTATTGATTATGATGGATTTCTATCCTATCCAAGATGGGGCATGTATGATGATTATAACATCTCTTGTCAAAGAAAGGAATTGACAGTTACAACATCAAAAGGAATTAAATTTAGAGAACACTATCAAAACCTTGATATTAAGCCTACGATAACAAACCTGCCAAATTCTAATACTTCGCACTCTTGGATTCTCTCAAATATTCCAGCAATTAAGGAAGAACCATTTAGTCCTGATTTATATAGCTTTTCTCCTTCTTTAATTCTCGCTCCAACAAATTTTAGGATGCAAGGTTACGACGGAAATATGGAATCTTGGAAAGATTTTGGAAATTGGATCTACTCCCTTAATAAAGACCGAGAGGCTCTTCCTGATGAAACCATTATTAAAATCCTAAATCTTACAAAAAATGCTAAAACAGATAAAGAAAAAATAGAAATTCTGTATAAATACATGCAAGATAAAACACGTTATGTAAATGTTAGCATTGGAATTGGAGGATGGCAACCTTTCGAAGCAGAAACTGTAGATCGCCTTTCCTATGGAGATTGTAAGGCATTAACAAATTATATGAAATCTCTGCTTGATCATGTTGGAATTCAATCTTATTATACTATTGTTGAAGCTGGCAGTGATGCTCCTAATATTATTTCAGATTTTTCTATGAATCAGTTTAATCATGCCTTTTTATGTGTTCCACAAGAAAATGACACAATCTGGCTAGAATGTACAAATCAGAAAATTCCTGCAGGATATACTGGAGATTTTACCGATGATAGAGATGTATTAATTATTAAAGAAAATAATTCTGAACTAGTTCACACAAAGATTTATAGCATTGAAGAAAATACTCAAAAGCGATGTATCCAATTTACCTTGAATGAATTCGGTGAAGGAATAGCTGATATCAAAACTAAATATATCGGTTTAGGAACTGAAAATGTATACTATTTAATTGATGCACCTCACGAAGATGTTAAAAGATATCATTACAAGCATATTAACATTCCTGATTTCACAATTGAAAGTTTTAATTATACTGTTGATCGTAAAAGGATTCCGATAATTAACGAAACAATGAAACTCGAAGTTAAGAATTTCGCATCAGCTATGGGAAATCATTTAATTGTTCCGATTAATCTAATTAGTAAAATAGAAAAATTGCCTCGAAGTATAAAAGATCGGAATTCAGAAATATTGATAAAAAGATCAAATTGTAAAATCGACAGTATTAACTTTATGATCCCTGAGGGCTACGTAATAGAAAATATTCCAGAAACTACAGTCATTTCTACAAAATATGGAGAGTATAAAACAGAAATTGTAAAAAAAGAACATTCTATAAATTACAAAAGAACATTATCAATGTTTAAAGGAAATTATCCCCCTGAAGAATATATTGATTTCAGAGATTTTTTGTCGCAAATCTCAAAAGCAGATAATGCGAAGTTTGTGTTGGTAAAGAATTAGTAGTAATAAAAATCTTATTAATTAGCGGAGCTGTCCAAAAAGTCCTAAACCTGTCATTCCCTTGAACTTCTCTCATGAGCGAAGTAAGTAAAAAGGGGATCTTATAACAGTAAACATGACTGTTATAAGATCCCCAATCAAGTTGGGGATGACAAAGTAAGACTTTTTGTACAGCCCCATTTTATTTAATTTATTGAGTAATAAAACAACAATAACAAACCACGCTAATCTATATTATCTTGAAATAGAAGATCTTATTAAATCAACAAGGACAGATTTATCTTTTTTAATTAGAGAAAGAATCATATTAATTACCCCTGTTTTATTAATACCCAAATCTTTTTCGAGATCTTCTAAAAGTTGATAATTCTTTTTAGTTAACCTGAATCCAGTATGAATTTTTAATTCTGCACTATCCTTATTCTTATCTGACATATGCTTTTATTTTAAAATCAAACAAACCATATCCAGTATTTTTGGCAAAAATAGCAACTCTTCCTGTATTAAAAGATTTTGCATAAAACAATTTACTTTCAACTTTAAAAACAATACAAATTGAATTATTTACAAATACAAAATTGCCAACCTTAACATTTCTAAGATCCGTTGGAAAAATGCCAAATGTATTTTTTAGCATATTATACTCTTCATTAATGGCTTGCATTTTTTTCAATTCTCCGCCCTTATCGGGATGATATGCCAGAGATAATTTTCTATACCTAGATTTCAAATCTGACTTTTCTTTTACGTCTAAAAAATATGTCATAGTTAAAAAGTTTTTTTCAAATGTACAACATTGTTTTACATTGGTCAACATTTTAAATATTTTTTTACAATTAATTATAGCATAGCTTTTAACTCTTAATAAATTATAATGACAGCCCCTCCCTTTCTTTGATGATCATCAAGATAATAAAAATACTTCCTGCTTTTAGTCGATAGTAATTAGAATTATTATCTTTAAAGCCTAAAATTAAAATCTATGAAAAAGATATTATCAATATTAATGGGAGCTAGCATCTTATTTGCTTGCACTCAGGTTCAAACTGAACAAACAAAGCATGCTTCAGAAAAAATAGAAATTGTTAATGTTGTAAATAATGGCAATGTTAATTTTAATGATTTCTTTGAAAACAAAACCATGCGTTTAGATTATTTCCACAATGGAAATTCAGAGACGGAAAATTTTGCTGTAGATAAAATATTATCGGACGGTGATTGGTATGGAAGTACAAAGACTTTAATTGATGAGCTGGAACTTGGCCTTTACTTTTATGAGGTAATCGATCAAGAATCAAAAACCTTAATTTATTCGCGTGGTTATGCAAGCATTTTTGGCGAATGGCAATGGACACCAGAAGCTAAAGAAGAATGGGGAACATTTCACGAATCAATTCGTTTTCCATGGCCGTTAAATCCAGTTACCATCATCTTAAAAAAACGCGATGGACAGAATAATTTCCACACAATCTGGACAAGAAATATTGATCCAAAATCACGCCAAGTAAATCCTGCTAACATTGCTCATACCGAAAAGGTAGATATCATTCATAAAAGTGGTGCTCCTCAAGAAAAATTAGACATTGTTATTCTAGGTGATGGATATTCAACCGAAGAAATGGATAAGTTTATTGCAGATGCTCAACGTTTATCGAAAGTAATGTTGGAAGCTGAGCCGTTTAATACTCGTAAAAATGATATCAATATTTGGGCTGTAGAAACTCCTGCACAAGAATCGGGAGTATCAAAACCACATCCGGGAGTATTTAAACGAACTCCACTTTCTGCTCACTACAGTAGTTTTGATTCTGAACGTTATGTTTTAAGTTATGATAATAAAAGCTTACGAAATGTTGCATCGGCAGTTCCTTATGAGTTTATGGTAATTCTGATAAACGAGAAAACCTACGGTGGCGGAGGTATTTATAATCTTTATACCACTGTTGCAGTTGATAATAAATTTTCTGAGTATATTATGATTCATGAAATGGGTCATCATATGGCAGGATTAGCCGATGAATATTATTCTTCGTCAACATCATATGAAGCACCATCAATTGAAATCGAACCTTGGGAAACAAACATTACTGCTTTATTAGATAAAGATAACTTGAAATGGAAAGATCTGGTTGAAGAAGGAACGCCAATTCCTACAACTTGGAATAAAAAAGAGTTTGATGCTCATGGATTAGAAGTTCAGAAAGAAAGAAATGCTTTAAGAGCTGCTAAAGTTCCAGAATCGCAAGTTGAAGCTTTATTTGTTCGTGAGTACACTACACAAAATGAGTTTTACGCTCAAGAAGAATACAAAGATAAAGTTGGTGCTTTTGAAGGAGCTGGATATAATCAGTATGGTTTATATCGTCCGCAATTAGACTGTATTATGTTTACGCGCCACAATGTTTTTTGCAAAGTTTGCCAGAGAAGTTTAAATACTGTAATAGATCAATATTCGAAATAAGAAAAATACTATAAAGATTTAATGTAAATCCGGTTCCCTAAAGGGATACCGGATTTTTTTTATATAAACCTATTTACTTAGTACTAGTCTCTTCTATCTTTACTGAAACTGTTGCCATTTCTGATTCCCCACCACTTGATGTCATTACAACAATTCCGTATTCAGTTTTTCCTTGCCTTACGCTATTATCCATAAATTCTACTATATTACTTTCTAAAGCTTTGTATTCCTTAAATATTCCATCTTCTTTAGCTTTGTACACAACATACCAAAAACGCTCTTTAGCTTCGGGCTTATAAGTCCAGTTCAATATTACAGTATTATTGTTTTGATTGTAACTTGCTACTAGGTTTTCAACAGATTTTCTTTTACCTGAATCGTAAGGTCGTGCTTTAACAGGAAATGCCGGATCTGATTTTAATCCTGCTTCATCAACCGTAACTATTGTATATTCGTAAACTGTTCGAGATTCAACATCATAATCAATATAAGATGACTCTTTATTATCAAGCGTATCAATTGCATTCCAATCCTCTTGATCCATTTTCTTTCGCATTAGAATCTGTATTTGGACATCTTCACTTGTGCTTGCATACCATTTTATTGCAACACTTGTATCTGTCACAAAAACATCTGAAAATACTGCTTCTACAGGAGCTACTACATCAGGTCTTTTTAATACCAAAATCTCTGACATTTCTGAATGCTGATATCTATCGTTAACTGCAGCAATTCGATAATACACCTTTTTAGTTAGTGTTTGTAAGCTAATACTATCTGTAAACACGGTATCTTGATGAACTTGCCCTGTTAACTGAATAAAATGATGTGTTGGATCATTTGCCCTTAATACTCTATATCCTTTTAAATTTATTTCTTTTCCTTTATTCCAGCTTAAAGTTACTACTCCTGATTTACTTATTATACCTTGTAATCCTAATGGAGTAGATGGTGCAACACCATCAATTCTTATTGCCATAACCGGCAAAGAAAAAGCCATATTTCCTGCGGTATCAACAGCAGCAATTGTATAGTATGCTTCGTATGCTCCCGCCATATCATCAATAAAACTAAAAGTTGTTTTTGGTAATGGATCGATGGTGAGCAATCGATAATTATGTAAGGAATTGTTACTTCTTGAAACTATAAAACCTTGAATATCATCCGGAGTATTTTCCATCTTCCAACTTAA
The DNA here is from genome assembly GCA_016342685.1 of Bacteroidales bacterium. Taxonomy (GTDB): domain Bacteria; phylum Bacteroidota; class Bacteroidia; order Bacteroidales; family UBA12077; genus UBA12077. The sequence continues at coordinate 204,149 of JAEINU010000002.1, forward strand.
CTTTATTTGTGTTGTTGATATTTGTTCTGGCTTATTCACCAAAGGTGCATTCGGTGCATTTAAATCTTTCGAAAAAGCTTTTATTTCTGCTGCTTCGCTTAATTCAGCAAAAGGACTCATTCCTTTAATCTGATAAATATAGCTTTTGTAATTCTGAGTTAGTGTATCTAAGAAACTTGGTTTAGCCAAAGTATTTGCATTGGTAGGTGTAATCGTTACAATTGGCATATTATTCATTTTCTGAAACGATTTACCCTTATCTTCTGATCTAAACACATAATATCCCGAATAACTTAGCTCAGCTTTATCTTCCCAAATTAATTTAATATTTCCATCGCCACTTTCAAACTTTACACCTGCTGGTGGAATTAATTTCTGATAAGGTTTAGCATCCACAACCAAGTAAGTAGTATCAAAAGCATATTGATCTGTTTTCTCGGCAAGATAAATTCGATATGCATATTTTGATCCTGCTTCAATATCCTTATCAACAATCCTTAAACCCAAAGCATCTGCTGTAAATGCATCATTATCTGCCGCAAATAAAGAGAACGAATATCTATTAGAGAGCTCGTCTGCAGCATTCTTAAGCACATTCATGTTATCGGCATTAAGTGGTTGCGGATTAAATAACTTTCCATACAAAGCCTGCGCTGCAATAGCAGAAAACATATTTCTTTCATCTGCTTTTTGTTTCCAATCATCCAGACTTAAAGGTTTAATTATATTGTTATTTAATCTCTTGTAATCCGTTTTCTCAATTGGCTTATTTGGATCGAGCTTAGCTCGTTCTAAAATGTATCCTATTTGATTTGCAACAACCCAACCACCGGATTTTGATGGCGCCCAGCGAAGCACAATTGAATCTGCATCAGCTCTTACAATTAGGTTTATTTCGGCAATTCGGGGATTTACATTTTGTGCATTTGTTTCTAATCCCATAAAAACTATTACAGTTAAGGTAGCTATTGAAATCAACCTTATATAGTTTTTTAAATCGTTTGATATTCTGAATAACAAGCTCATATTATATGATTTATTTATTTCTAAAAATTAATATTGTACTGTATACTACCATAAATTTCGTTGTAATTCTGCGCTAGCACCCCATTACCATTATAGGTATTGTTTGAAATATTAAAGCTTAAACTCCCCATTTTTCCTACATTATAACTTGCATTTACCCGAAAAACAAATTGTTTATTACTTTCGGTTACTTTAATAAAATTAGCACCCACACTCGCTGATGCGCTTAATTTATTATTAAAAAAACGCCTGCTTATTGTTTCACTTACATGATAAATTCGTGATGTTATGGTGGGCAACTCCGTGCTATTGTATAATGCAGTTGTTGCAAATGATAATGAACTTACATACGAAAGCGAGTGTACCAAGTAAACCGAATTGGTATGGTTATTTGAAATGGATTGTGTATAAACATTTTTATCGGAAACATCCTGATAAGAATAAGTTGCGATAAGATTATTTGTACCACCAAAGCCCTGAAAAAACAATCGTGGTGAAATAGAAAACGAATTAAAAACATTCGATAACCTTAATGTATCATATTTATGTCCCGATTCAATTTGATTTTTATTGTAATTCACATCGATTCCAAAGGTTTTATTTACTTGATAATTCGCCGCAATAAATCCTGTAAATCGACTTGTTGTCGATAATTTTTGATCTTGCAAGTTATTATACCGAATACCTACTTTCGATCGAATATTCAATTTATTCTTTATTAATCGCAAACTTGGAGCTACATTGAACTCCACTAAATCGTTTGGCAAAAGTGCGTAACCCAATGTTCTATACCCCGGTCCTATCCATCGTGATGATAAATTTACAGACCAAAACTTTGATGGTTTTATATTGATATTCACTTTTGCTGCGGCATCAACTTTAGTTGAAAAGTTTGGAGTAAATAAGTACGAAGAAATAGAAATATCATCGACTTCTTGCGCTCCCATATCACTCGAAAATGCCGACATTCCAAGTTCGCCCCTTACATTTAAGGCTTTTCCTAACCGAACTCCAAAATCAATTGACCCAACTAGATTTTCATTTGGAGCAACCAATACAGAATCGCTTTTTATAGATGCTGAATCATCTTTTGCATGAAAAACATTTAGATTAAAAAAGCTCTTCGACATGTTTCCATATCCTAAGGAAACACCATAAACATTTTGTTTATAAACTTCAGGAGCAAAACTGACTTTGTTTGGCTCCACTGCTTGACGAGATCGACCATAAAAAGCTTTTAATCGAAAATCACCTGGTGTTAATTCTATTCCACCACCTAAAACTCTTAGATCTCCAAAAGTAAAATCAGAAATTCGAGTTGAAAAATACCCCCCATGCAAGGTTAGCCAATCTGTTAAACGCGGACTTATACCAAACTGATTGAAAGGTTGCTGAAAAGCAGTTTGTTGCGTGGAATAATAAAACTCAAAAGGTAAATCGACTTGATTAAACAAACTGATGTTTGCTCTAAAGATTCCTGTAAAAAGATTCCCCGGTTGTCTAGGATCTATTCCACTTGATGAATAAAAATTATCGGACAAATTAGCTGAGCCATTAAACGTAATGTTTTGATTATTTTCTTGTGCAAACAAAGTGTGTACAAAAGCAGTCGACAAAATTGTAATCAAAAGTAAAAGCCTTAAACTAGCCTTTACTCCTGATTCTTGTTTGTATAATCTGTTATCAAAAACCATTTTACTTCCTTTTAATTAGTAAATAAATGTTTTATTGATAATTGTATTATTTTCATCTACTCCTAAACATCCCCTATAATTATAGTAGAATTTTAAAGGATAATTGCCTCTAAGCATCGGAACATAATCGGTATGAATTATGGAGTTTAACCTGCCAGATTCGTAATCTGATTTTGAAATATACCACCTCGACAATATATATGCTGCCTTATTCCTTAATCGATCAAAATCTACAGGTACAACTTTACCATGGTTATGTGTAACAATAATATTTGGGGTAGCAAACTCTAGATTCTGCAGATCACTAAAATTAGCTGCCGCAGCACTACTAGGAGTGAAACTTGCTCCAGATGTTGAACCAAACACTCCTGTTGATGAACTAGAATTAGTACTAAACATTCCTGCTGAAGAACTAGATCCAAATGCATTTGCAGCTGAAACACCTGAACTTGAACTCACACCAAAAGTAGTTGTTTGTGCCAAGTTTGTTGTTCCAACAGTGCTAATTTGCCCCATACTTACCGCTCCCATACTTCCAGCACTATAACTATTTGTCGACATAGTTAATGGTATGAGCTGAGCTACTGGAATAGTAACTGGTTCATAATAACCATTCGCTTTTATTTCAATTAATTCTTTATTTGTTGAATATTGATAATGGTTGAACTCTGTCATCATGCTTGATTGCCACCATCCTTTGCTATTCATCCAGTTGATATTATTGTATACTTTAGGATTTACAAACTGATTGTGCCAAGATGTGCTTCGATCATAACCATTTACTTTAAGAAGTGGCCCGAATGCATAAGTTGCTCCTGATTTATTCCATTCCAAAGGATGCAAATCATAATAACCAAAGGATTCATCTCCTTCGTAAGCTGCGCGGTGTTCTTCTACGTTATTAGCATAAAAGTAAGAATTAGTAGTGATGTAATTAAAACTATTCAGCTTTGCTTGAAGGCTGTTATACTTACTTGTTGTAAAGTGCATAGCATATAGTATTTTATCATCAACTCTAACTCGTTTTCCCATAATTTTACGCTCACTCTGTATTACTTTACCAGACTCAGTATCATAAGCGCTTCTTTCGTCAGTGCGAGTTGTCTCTGACGCATTCGTATTGTCTGCTTTTGCACCTCCGGCACCCTTGCTATCAGATGATTCTTTTAATGTTTGCTTTTTAACAAATTGTATATAATATTCTGTATTATTTTGTAGTGTTGGAATACTAAATCTTATTGATTTTGAACCAGAATCGTAATTAAATGGAACTTCAATTGTTTGTGCACCTTCATCCGAAGGAACAAAACGAGCAATTAATTCCATATCGTAATTAAGACCTTTCGCAAACAAATAAGACATTCCAGTTTTTAATTGCACTTTACCCGATCGACATTCGTCCTGTAAGAAAAACCCTTGATTATTTATTGGGTATGAGTATGCAACATGCTGTTTTTCAATTTTATTTGGCGCTGCTCCTGTTTTAAAACTTGTACTTTCTGATTGTGTAACTAAGGATCCATCATTTTTAACTGCTGCATTCCAAACATTATTAACGTACTCTTCACCATAAGCAGAAACTTCTAAATTATAATTCGTATTTCCTGCTAGCATATTGTGACTGGAATAGTATGCAGAAAACTTATCAGGAGAAATATTCACTTTGCCAGGAATAGAATCGATATTCGAGGCTTTTCTTAGTTCGAAATCCTTTAACTTCACTTTAAATGTTCGAACACTTGGAGCTCCTCCTCCATCTGGCATTTCTTGCAAGTCGAACGACTCGTTTAACTGAAAATTAGATGCCACTTGTGGTTCGATCATAACTTCAACATCGGTAGAACCACCTACTGGTGATATATCGGTAATTAAATCGATTCTGCTTAATGGATTTTCCTGAATCATCTCACACTTTTCGCCCATACTAAACTGGAAGTTGCAATATCCTTTTACTTTTCCACCAAGTATGCGATAATTACCCCCAACATTACCCGACAACCAAGTTGGATTTGGACCAGCACCTTGTAATAAGGCTCCGCCATTTAGACTTAATATTTCGTAATTCCCTTCGGTAAACCAGAGATCAACATGCAAACCTATTGAAGCCGAAAGTGCTGAATAAATTTGTCCATTTGCATACCAACCATTTATTCCCAAAGGCCCATCCATTCCTTCGCAACGTGCTCCGTTAGTATAATTTAACATAGACATATCAAATCCGGCAAGAGCCGAAAATTCGCCATAAAAAATTGAATAGGTTTTACGACCAGTATCGAAACTTGCATTTGCTCCAAAAGCAAAACCATTACCATTTGCTATTTGTGGGTTTCGATTTGCAATTTGCCCAGGGAATAATTCTAGAATCTCTGATGGAACAATAGGTGTAGGTAAATTTTGACCCATCATTAAATAACTCTGCGCTTCGAACCAATCTGCTAAACTTAATGTAATAGGATGACTTGGTTCTCCAATTTTTAAATACCATATATTTGGATCGACATGCATTACCATTCTCCCACCGCCATCTAAAGGCGATGCATTAATATCTACGTCAAAAATTCCATGGAAAGTATTGGTTGAAACATTGTATTCCAAATCTAAATCGGCTAATACTTTAGCTTTGTTTCTTTCTGTAATCTTACACATCATATATCCGTTTCCAACTAAACTAACCGTTCCTAAACCACCATCAGATAAAAACTGTGCTTCTAAACCAACATCACCATTAAAGGCTTCTTCGGAAGGATGTGTTCCTATAATTACAGAAGCATTTAAGCCAAGATCAACATTTTTATCTGGAACATAACTATAACCTGAGTTTGTTCCTCCCGGACTTGTTGAATTATCTGATGTGTTTGCAGGATTCGATAAGTCGGTTAAACCGGATTTACGCATATGATACCACGCACCACCACCAAAACCATACATACCAACTCCTTGCGCAATAGGAATTGCTTCAGGGAAAATTGCTTTTGCATCAACATACCAGTACTGATAATTATTTACATTACCAAACTGAGCTGTAGCTTCAACGGAAAGTTGATCGACAAATGTAGCACTTACTACTCCACGGAAACCATTTCCAAAAGTAGAATGAGCATCGTAAAGTTCTAATCCACCTGCAATTCGAACTGTCCCCATATCGGCATTTATTCCAATTGAATCTAACTCGACTCCATCGAATGAGAAATTTTGTCCGTTTGTCCCAAATACTAGTTTGCTCCAGATACTTAACTTTGTGGTTCCACTAATTGCATCTGATCCAGATTGTAACTCAACATTAAGATCAAATTGTAACCCTGCTCCAATACCTCCACCTCTACTTGCAGAAATTATATCGAAGTTATCTATTGTTACCGGAAAACCTTCCATACTATGCTGTGGACTTGCAAAACCTATATTTCCTTTATCGAAGTACGGACTTTTGGTACTCAGCTTTAAATTTTCAAAAGAAATACCTTTAAAATTTAGTTTCTTTAATCCACCCATATCTCCATCTATCGTAAACTTTCCAGTTAAATCAGCTGCAGCAAAAAACCCGTCGGTTGTATCACCTAATGTAATTTTAGATGTTGGATACAAATACATTTTTACCTTACCAAGTTCTGTATCTAAAGAATCTTTAGGATTAACTGTAAATAAGTATTTTATTTTTTTATCGCTTGATGAATTTGATAATATTCCCTTATAAACCAACGAAGTGTCGAAAATAGAAACTTTTATTCGCCCGTTCATTTGACCAGACTCTAAAGAACTACTAACCATATTTATCTTAACGGTATCAATACTCGCTCCCCAATCTCCAAAATTACCTTTTGGGTATTGAATTAAATTGGCACCTTGTATATTTGCTGTAAATCCTGTTTTATCAATAATTAAATTGTTAACCGAAAAAACTGGATGATTATCTTCAAAAGTTTTAAACTTTTCAGGTAATTCAATACTTGCTGTTTTAATGTAAAATCCTTGCCAATGTAAATCTTTTAGGCCTTTATAACTTTTTGGATAAACAATTCCGACAGGGTTTCTAGCCTTAGAATAGTCGAAGACCATTTCCTGAACTTTTAATTTGTAACCTTCAGCACCTGACAATTCGCAGTCATCAAGATTTGCAATTGCAAGCCATTCCCATCCATTCCCAAACTTATCGGCACGAGTTTTAAAATGCGCTTTAACCAATTTGGTTGGATCATTATCAGGAACCGGTTTCATCCACGAACGTGGAAATTCCACATCGGCTGCAATAACTAATTCGTTAAAACCTTTACAATCCCAAATTGCATATGTTCCTGAATCTGTTGGTGTTGGTGCCTTAAACAAGAAACTCCACGATTCATCATTTTCATAACCAAAATCTTGAGCTAAATAGATAGTTTTTTTGCCATTTCCTGCCAATCCATCCTTATGAAAACAAACATCTTTCACTCCAAATCCCAATCCTACATCAGGTCCTAATGATGGAAGTTCTATGTACATTGCTGCATTTAAACTGCCCCTTACTGGAGTAAACTTCATTCCAACAATACCTATTACAACTTTATAACCATCGTAATCTCTATCAAATCCTAATGGAAGTGAAACTGGAGTTGTTCCAACCAAAGCACTTACCAATTTTCCAGAACTACTAGAATATTCGTGTATTTCTTTAAACTTAGCTTTATCTTGAGCATAGCCTATTGCTTTTCCTTCAAAATCGTTTGCATCAGGCTTTGAATAAGGTGCCGCTTCATCAATTTTTCCAATAGCTTCGCCTTCGTAAACAACATTATCGCTGTTCACCTTCAATCCATTAAACTCGACAAGTATGTTTCCACGTAGATATGGAATGTCGATTGAACCTTCTCCACTCAAATTCGAAGCTGATCCTGTTACAGTACCTAGTTTCAATTTGAACTTGCCAATTGTAATGGTACTATCCTTTTTTAGATCCTGAGTTCCAGGGGTTTTATTTGATGGCTCATCGGCATAACATTCGCCAGGACATGAACCTGAATCTGCTAATTCACTTGTTGGTTTTACTGTAAATATTCCATCGGTTGATAATACTGAGTCACAATCGCAAACCTGTTTATCAAATCGAATTGAATCTTTTTTGTAGTTTAATTTAAAGTTCCATAAATACGTTGATGAAGTATCGGCAGTAAAGCTTTTCGATGTTGAATCTCCATTTACAATATTTATATCGTATCGGGTAAATCCAGACATATCTGTTGAGTAAGCAAATATTTTTTTATCGTCGTTACCCTTAAATGTAGTATCTATTGTTGCTTTAGACTTTTTTGCATCAATATTAGATTGTGTTGATGATGTTTTTTTCCACACCTTTATTCGTCCGCCTGTAATTGCAGACTTATTTATTTTTGGTGATATAGAAACCGAAAATTTGGGCTTCTTACTTTTCGTCCAAACTCCATTATTAGCGGGTTCTTCAACCTTTATTTCAAAACAAGTTTTTATAGAATCAGTGACTATTTTAAATGATCGAGACGAACTTGTAAAGAATGCTTTATCTGCAACATCTAAATAATTAATTCTGTAAAAATATGTAGTAGTATCTTTAATTCCATCCAATTCGACGGTGATATCATTAAATAAATCATCACAAGTATTTCCTGTAAAATAGATCTGACTTTCAGGAATTACCTTTGTTTTTGTTTGCACAATAGTGTCAAAAGATGATTTTTTTGATATTTCAACAGAAAATTTATTTAAGGCTTGAGATTTTATACCTGAAGCGTGGAATGCAGGCATTGTAAGTACATCAACATTCTCAAAATTTAAATTTTCAGGACGTGGAATTGAGAAAATACAATTGATTTTAGTATTTACCTTTATTAAAGTATCCTTAACTGGTTTTTTTAAGCTTGGCTTTTTAAGTCCTATATAAAAGCTTGTTTCTTGGGAACTTACATTTTGAACAGATCCATCGTTTAAAGTAAATTCAACATCTACTTTCCAATTGTATTTAACGCTAGGTTCTAATTGCTTCATCCAATCGGGCACCACTTTATTTGTACCCACATGAGTAACTAATAAACTAGCAAGATCAATTGATTTAAGCTGTTGACCAGCTTTTGGACCTCCATTAAATGTAATTTTTCGAGTATTCGTAAACTCTGTTTTTTCACCATCCTTAAAGAATCTTAAAGTAAATTCTATTGAAGATATATCGTCGGAATAAGGAGCATATTTTGTTACTAAATGTGGAACAATCCAAGGAACTGTGTCGTTATTTGCTGGATAAATATTTGTTAGATTAATTTGACTTTGGCTTTCGTCCTTTAATCTAAAAATTCCCAATTCGCTTTTTCCCTGATTTTTTGTTGCAGGATTTCCGTTCATATCAAAAGCCTGAACCATCCACACAAACTGATTTACATTTCGATAATAACTGAAAGGCATATCGGATGGTAAATACATGTACGATGACGACAAAATATTGCTTTTATCAAGCAATACAGGATTCATATCCATCGCCATACGTGCTGACTGCCCCTTGTAAACAGGACAAATTTTAAGCTTATAACTAATTTGATTTCGAGCAGCATTATAACTTGTTACAGGAGTCCATAAAAAGTTAGGAAATGGACTATTAAGAACTTCATCTTCAATTGGTGATAATAAAATTGGTGGTTCCGGCATTAGAACTGAAAAGCTTGTACAATACTCTTCGCCATTGGTAATATTATTTCCACTTTGATCGTAAACACTTAAACATATATCATAATATCCTTCTGGTATTGAGTTTGCTGAAAGCAACAGCGATTTAAGCCTACTATTATATGAAATAGAATTTACATCGATAATTTGAGAACCATTTAGCACCGTAATTTGTGGCATTGTTGCAATAGTAAAACGATTAGCTGTTCTACTATTCGGATTGCTTTCTGCAATTACTGTCCCATTCTCATTTGTTACTTTGAATCCGAATGTTGCATTTCGATATTCATTCGATGATTGATTTGTAACAATAATTTGAATTATAGTAGGATCTTTTTGCCATTCATAAATTTCCGAAGGCGTTGGGTTTCGCATAATTAGTTTTAAATCGACTTGTGAATAAATAGGTGTTACTATAAGAATACTTATAATAAAGCTTAGAATAATGGATATTTTTCTCATAATACTACAGGTTATTTACTAAAATGTCTTTTATAAATGTCGATATAGTCTAATTATTATCTTAAGATGTTTTAGAATCCCTAATAAGGAATGTTCTTTATTCAATTCCCAATTCTTTCATTTTCTTTTCAGCCTTTTCGGAAATTTCATCGAAGCGTTCTTGGTATTTGTCTTGCGATGCACAATAAAATAATTTGCTATTCCATTGATTCATCCAGGTCATACCTTCTTGAGCTAATTTCATGTATTCATTCAATAAAGTTGCGTCAGCTGGATTTTTCATGTATTTCTCAATCATCACAATGTAATTGTCCATCCACTTTTCATACCGATCAATAAACTCATCGCAATCTTTTGCTTCGCCCACTTTAGAATCGCGTTCTTCAATAGATTCTTTAGTTGTTTCTTTTGTATTTTCCTTTGTTTGGCTATTACCACAAGATGTTACTAATATTAACACAAGAAAAATAATCGTAAGTCTTTTAGAATTCATAATAATTAGGATTTTTATAAGTTGTTTTTATTGATTTTACAAACTGCTTCCAAACGATTATGCACCTTAAGCTTTTTGTATATATTCTTAAGATGAAACTTTACCGTATTCTCTGAAATATCGCATTTTATAGAAATAGATTTATTAGATAATCCTTTTTCTAATAATTCAACTATTTTGACTTCAGTTTTCGAAAGATGATATATAGATTCAGTATCCATAAATAAAATATCTTTACTCAAAGGTCTATATTGCAGACTATTTTACTGCCACCCTTTTGGGTAGTTTTTATAAAACTACCCAAAAGGGTAACTAAAATTTAAGTTTTAGGAAAGACTAATTCAGAACTATTTATTAATCTTATTAAGTGCTTCAACTCGGTTCTTAACATCGAGTTTAAAGTAAATATTCTTGATGTGGTATTTTATTGTATTGGTAGAAACAAAAATTCTTTCGGCAATATCTGCATTCGACATTCCTTCGCTAATAAGATGTAAAACCTCCGTTTCTCTATCGGTTAAATCACCATTTCCAATATTTTGCGTAGATCTAACTCCTGAATTACTATTATTTTCTCTATATTTTTTATTATCATCTATATCGGAATCCTTAATTTTAAGTAAATACTTCTGAAGTTCTGATTCCATTTGATTTAGTTTTTGCATTCCCCTTTGCCTAAAGAAATAAGCAATGCTAACAATTACAATAACTAAAAGTATGAGGGTTATTATTAATTGATTACGAGCAGTTAGCTTTTGCTTTTTTGTCTCGTTCTCTTTATTTAATGATTCTATTTCACCTCGTTTTTTTTCGATATCATAAAGTATGGTAAGATCTGCTAAATACTGTTGATTTTTTTCATTTATAATACTATCATTATAAATATTAGCCTTTTTAGATAGTTGTAATGCTACGAGGTAATTACCCTTTTTTTGTTCCAACTCTGATAATAATTCATATCCCCTTAACAAAGCAGCTTTTTTACCTAATTTATTTGAAATTAAAAGTGCCTTTTTTATATAAGACCTTGCACTGTCGATATTTCCAGTTTCTATATGATACCATCCAAGATTTAAATTCGAATTTACAATATAAGTGCTACTACCTGATTTTTCGGCCATTTTTAAAGCCGGAATAAATAAATCATAAGCCTTTCGTTTTTTATTTTGATTCATGGCAATAGTTCCTAAACTATTATAACAGATTGCTTTTCCAAAAATGGAATTCATCTGATTATTGTATTCTAAAGACTTGTTATGATAGAAATTTGCTGAATCATACTGACCTAATAATCCATAAGATTTTCCTATATTATGGTTATCTATTGCCATTCCTAACAAACTATTCAGTTTCTCCTCATACTCAAGTGAACTCTTATAATATTTTATAGCTAGTTTATATTGCTTGAGTAGACGATAAAGTCCCCCGATTCCTTCATTTGAAATTGCAATACTCTTAAGCATATAATCAGCTTGATTATTACTCTCTTCAGCAGTTTTAAGAGCTCTAACATAATACTCAAGAGCTGTTTTTACCGCCGATTTATGCCGATAAACAACTCCCATCATATTTAATGATAATGCTTCCAAGTATTCATCATTTATCAACAATGCTGTTTCATAAGCTTTTTTATGATATTGTATAGAACTTATATAATCACTGCCATTACGTTTATTTTTTCCGAACATATTATAAGCATATGATAAAGCCTCAAGATTATTGGTACGCTCACTAAGAGTTTTAAATTTCTCTAAACGCTGAGTGTCACTTATAATCTCTTTTAGGAATTTATCGGGGTCGTATATATTGATTGTTTTATTTATTACACGGGCGTTCAAAGAATCTATCCATTCAAGGTCATATACCTTAGACAATTTATTGGTTAATTTATGGGTAGAGTCGGTTAAAATAGATATGTTATTCTGTTTTATAGTTTTTTCTAAAATGCTTTCACTATTATTTTCGGAATAATTACATGAAAAGAAAAATAGTAAAACAACGAGAAGCCAATTTCTTAGCATTATCATGATTTTAAGGGATTTAAAACACTAATATAAGAAAAACACTTCAATTATTCCAGAAAATCTGCTTTTCGATTTACCAAAACATCAACAATTTATCTATCAAACATCTCAAATAACCATATAAAACTACCGCTATTTTTTTGACCATCACCTTATTTTAAGTGACGAATTCTTATAGTTTTTCTATAAATTAGCTATACTGTTTCATTCAAAATATTCATCTAAAAAATAACCTTATGAGAAAAATTACTCTAATTACTTTAACATTTCTTCTAGCATTTAGTTGTTTTACTTCTGCTCAAATTGAAGCCGAATATTATCGAAGCGATGATTCTAATAATGTTCAGTATAACAAGCCAATAACAATAATATACCCCGCCGAAATAATAGATACCAATGGCTTTGATCTAAACTCGGTTAATCTTAAAAATTATATTCGGTTTACAACAGAAGACAACGAAGTTGCTTTCTCAGCATTTAACAACAAACCAAACCAGATTACTATTATCCCACATAATGATATGGCGGGAGGTCAGTATAATATTAGTTTAAGCCCCCTTAAATACAAAGAAAGTGACGAACTTACAGAGTCTTTTCAATGTGAGTTTAAAGTTAATATATATGCACAACAACAAACTGTTGAAACAGCATACCTAAACTCGTTTAATTATTTAATTGAAAATTATGCCCGCGGAGAATTTCCTACAGATACATTCAAAAGAATTGAAGAATACCTTCTTCCTGAAAATCTATCATATCTAAATTTGGAACAAAACCAAGCCGAGCGAATGAGAGCTGTTGCTCCAATTTTTGAAGGAATGGAACGTAATCCGGAACTAGCAAAAGAAATGCTCATACAATCTGTTAATTCGCTGGGAACAATTGAAGATATTCTACCCTTATCGGATGAAGCAGAAGCTGAGCGAATGTATGCTCTCGCTTCTCTTTTCATATCTACAGCAAGGCAACCAGAAATTGCTGATACGCTCAATCTACTTGCAGATACATTATTAGGTATTCCTGATGATTTTGCAGCTTTAAGCGATAAAGCAAAAGCAGCTCGAATGAATTCATTAGGTGTAATTTTTGAATCTATAGCTCGACAACCCGAAGCATACCGTACTTTATTAAACCAAGGACTTCGTTACCATGGTGCTATTGATTTTTTAGGAAACACAACATCTGAAACAGAAGCTGCAAGAATGATGGCTTTAAGTAATTTATTTGAAGCAACAGCACGTCAACCCGAGGCACATGATAGTTTAAATATTGCTACTGATACTCTTTTGGGTATTCCTGATGATTTTTCACAATTTGATGATCAAGTATTAGCTGCACGAATGAGAGCCTTTTCATCATTATTTGAAAGTACAGCCCGTCAGCCCGAAATGGCAGATAGTATGCTTCAACAAGCAATTCGCTATATGGGTAGATTTAAAGATTTGAGCGAATTAGACTCATTATCAGAAAGAGAAAGAATGATCTCCTTAGGTCTATTATGGGGATCAATGGCTCGACAACCAGAAGCTTCAGAGAAAATGTGTAGTATGGTCGATACCTTAATGGGTATTCCTGAAGATTTTTCAGCCTTAAGTAATCTAGGAAAAGAAGGTAGAATAATAGGATTAGATCCCTTATTTGAAGCAATGGCTCGTCAGCCAGAAATATCATTTTCCTTATTAGCTAAATCTATTCGGTTCTGCGGAACAAATGGACAAATAGGTGAATTATCAGAAAGAGCTCAAGCTTATCGAATGCATGTATTTGGATCTGTATTTGAATCTATCGCCCGACAACCTGAAATTTGGAAGAAAATAGATCTTGCAGCAGAAACCTTACTGGGAATTCCTGATAATTTTGAATCACTTACTGATTTTATGCACGAAGGAAGAGTACATGGAATTGAAAGGTTATTTGAATCTATTGGTCGACAACCTGAATACTGCGATATCTTATTAACACTTGGGAAAAAATATTTAGGCACATTCGAGCAAACAAAACCTATTCCTGCCAAATACCGTTTTATGTCGGTTTCCTCATTAATAACAAGCATGTCGCGACAGTTCGAATATGCAGACACCTTAGATTTAGCTGCCGAAAGTTTAATTGGGGTACCTAAAGATCTTAACAATCTTGATGATGAAGATATCCTTATGAGATTTAAAGCAATTGAAGGTCTTTTAAGATACTACCCAGAAACAAATGAAGAAGTGGATTATCTTTTAAATATAATGTATAAATATCTTGGTAAATGGTCCCAAATAAACAAAGAAAGTAAATTCTCGGAAATGGCACGCTTACAAGCAGCCCAATCTCTTTTTATAAAAATTTATGAATCACCTGAAAAGACATCTGAATATATTGCAGTATTTGACACTCTCTTAGGAACAACCAATGATTTTACAAAACTTGATATAGAAGTAAGATATCATAGACAAATAGCATTGTATGAATTTTACAATGTCTATTTCCAAAGTATAGGAACAACAACAACAGATAGCCTTTTAAAAGCCGCTCACAAAGTTTTGGGAACCAACACTGAATGTCCTATACAATCATGGACTGAAGCCGAAATAAGAATGGACGTACTAAATCACTCGTTTGAGGGACAGTATAGAGGATTCTATTCTAAAGGGTTTATTGAAGAAGAAAAACAATTTGTAGAATTCAATTATAAAGAATCTACAATAAAAGAACAAAAGCCAAAACAAGAAGCACTCGATAATGAATCTTTAGAGGAATTGGTAAGCATAATTGAGGAATTTTCAGGTAATCCCAACCCACAATTTAGTAATAACAATAAAGTAAATTATTCCAGACAAATGGCCGATGGACATTTAACAAACTGGTTAAAATCGAATGAAATTCATGATACCATAATTGCCGATGTGCGTGAACGCTTATTAAGTTGTTATACTCCTGAGAAACCAATATTATTCGGAGCTCCTTCGGATAATTCTATTGATGTTCCAGTTGATTATAAAATGCATTTGTTATTTACTGATATTATGTATGCTTATGATTCGACTTTAATAAGCAAAGCAACTATACAAGACTCAATAAAACTAACAACGATTGAGAATGAACCTGTTGAGTTTTCAATTGAGATTAATTCAAACAACCGCACAATAAGTATTATTCCAACTGAAGAGTTAACACACGGAATGCAATATAAATTAATCGTTCCTGAGTGTTTTATAAATTTTGATGATTCTACTGCTAATGCAATTACAAATGTATTTAAAGTAGAAAAAGCATTACTTAAAGTAATTGCAGAAAATAAAGAAATAAATGAAGGAGATGATATTCCAGAATTAACAATGATCTTCGAAGGTTTTGTAGATAATGATACTGAAGAAGATATTACGAAACCAGAAATTACAACCGAAGCAACATCAACAAGTGCTGCAGACGTTTATCCTATAATATTATCGGGAGGTAGTAGCGATAAATATGATTTTGAATTAACAAACGGATCTTTAAATATCCTAGAAACTACCGGTATTGATTTTAGTGTCGAAAACACTAAAGTGAAATTATACCCTAATCCAGCAACCGATGTGTTATACTTTGAAACGGGAAAAGATGATTTACAAATAACAGATATAGAAATAATTAACCAGCAAGGTCAAGTTGTTTTAATTAAACAAATAAGTGCTTCAAATAATATCTCAACGATAAATATTTCAGCACTTAAAGTTGGATTGTATATCATATATATACATTTGGATGATCAAACGAAAGTCTCTTATAAAATAATGAAGCAATAAATTTATAATATCATGATACAAAAAGGGTGATCACTTTGACACCCTTTTTTATTTTTCAGTTAGTTTTCTCATGAACTTATTCCAAAGAATTTCTACAAGCAATAGAAACTCAGGCTAAATTGAAGAATTTTAAATTTGAATAGTAAGATGTTTATTATATAGATAGTAAAAGTGTGTTCAAAAAGGCCCAATCAAGTTGGGATGACAAAGAAAGACTTTTTGGCAAGCTTTTTTAGCTTATAGAGTATTTCTTTAATTGATTTACGTTACCATACCAAGAACATCCTAAACAGAACACAATCGATTGATCAAATCCTTCAAGACTCTTTGATTCATCTATAGGAATAATCAGAAGTTCTCGTGTAACTTTCACATTTAATCTTTCTCCTTTATCGTTTTTAATAAAGAAGTTTAAAATTCCACATTGCGGGCATACCATAAATTTCATGTAATGTGCTTATTTAGTTCTTGAAAGATAAAAAACCTAATGACAGGTTAAATATAATCAATTTACTTAAATGAAAAAGGCTGAACAAAAAGTAGTAAAACTGTCATTCCCTTGAACTTCTCTCATGAGCGAAGCGAGTAAGAAGGGAATCTCTTAGTGATCTGATTAACAGAAAATAAACGAGACCCCCAATCAGGTTGGGGATGACAAAACAGAACTTTTTGAACAGCATCTTTATTTATAGTTGATATTATTTCTATTCGTATCGTAAACTATCTACCGGATTTCTTCGAGATGCTAAAATTGCCTGATAAACTACAGTAAGCAATGATAAACCAAATGCTATTGAACCACCTATCAAGAACACCCAAACATTTAACTCATAGTGATATGGATAGTTATTTAGCCAATCGCTCATAAAATAATATGCAACAGGCCAGGCAATTATATTTGAAATTAACACCCAACGTGTCATATCTTTTGACAACATAACTAAAATGCTTTTTACAGGAGCGCCTAGTGCTTTTCTTATTCCTATTTCTTTGGTACGTTTTTGTGCTGAAAATGCAGCTAAACCAAATAAACCTAAACAAGATATAAGTATTGCAAATAAAGTAAAGGATCTCATTATTTCTCCAATACGCTCTTCCGATTTATATAAGTTATCATAACCCTGATCTAAGAAACCATATTCGAAAACAAAACCAGGATTAAATTCATTAAAAACCGATTCAATGTGCCTAGTTGCGTCTGGAGTATTATTGCCCGTTATTCTTATAAAAATGTGTTGATAATAATCTGGTAAGAAATAAATTAATAATGGACCAATTTCTTTATTGGCAGGTAGAAAATGAAAATCATCAATTACACCAATTATTGTATATTTTCTATCTCCGCCCCTTGTTAGATATTTTTCAGTAATACCATCATATCCAATTATTTCTGCAAATTTTTTATTAATTATAATATTTATAAACTTCTCTGATTCAGTTACAGTATCCGATGGATGTTCCAGTGAAAAATATCTTCCTTCAAGTACATTAATCTTAAATGTTTCCGGGAAATCAACATCGGCCACCATAAAACCAACTAAAGGATTTACATTAGGGTCTTTACCATCCCATTCCCAGCCGCCACCATTACTCCCAACGGTATAAGGATTTTCATGCGAAGTTCGTGTAACTAGTTCAATGTCGTTATGATTTAATAGTTCTCTTTTAATTAAATCAAATTTCTCCATCATCTTGCCTTGAGACTGAACAAAAATCATATTGTTTTTATCAAAACCCAAATCTTTATCTTTTAAAAACTCTAACTGATTATTTACTATTAAAGAACAAATTATTAAAATAACAGATAACGAGAATTGAATTACAACCAAAACCTTACGAAATATTCCGCCCTGAGAACTATTCCCTTTAGAACCTTTTAAAGTGCTTATTACTTTAAAAGATGATAGAACAAACGCAGGATACAAACCTGCAAAGATACTTGTAAATACCCAAATGAATACTAAGCTGATAACTAAGGTTATATTTGAATACTCCATAATGAGATTCTTACCAGCCATATTATTAAAAGCAGGTAAAAATAACTGAACTAAGATCAAAGAAAAATTAAGTGCCAAAAATGTAAAAATGAATGATTCTCCCAAAAATTGTCGGATAAGTTTTTTACGACTTGCACTTAAAACTTTTCTAATGGCAATTTCTTTTGCCCTATTCTCAGCTCTTGCTGTTGCTAAGTTTGTATAGTTAAAACAAGCTATGAGCAAAATAAAAATTGCAATAATTCCAAATATTCTGACTATTTCTATTCCGCCTCCACCTTCGATATCATATAAATGAAGTCGTTTTAAAGGATTCAGAAAAACTTCATTTTTAGAATCTTCAGAATTTTCTTTCATCTCATCTAAAAACGTAACCGCTTTTTTCTCAAATTCTTTGTAATCAACACCTTCGTTTAGAAGAGCAAAAGTATAACACCAATTATTACCCCAACTCTCCAAATTTTGCCCAAAATCCTTCATCTTCTCAAAAGGAAATAACATATCAAACGAAAAATTTGTATTATCTGGGAAATCTTCAAAAACACCTTGAACAATAAAAGCAAATTGGTCATTTACCATTAGAGTATTTCCAACAGGATCTTCGTTTCCAAAATACTGTTTTGAGATTTTTTCAGAAATAACAATATTATTTATTCCGTTGGCAAAATTCTCCTTACTCCCATAAATAAAATTGCACGTATAAATATTTAACAAATCGGGGTCAGCCGAAGATACAGTTTGTGTAAGCTTTTTATCTCCATAACTTACCAAACCAGTATATGCTTGAGTGTATCGAGCGGTAAATCCCACTTCAGGATATTTTTCTTTAAAAGCTGGCGACATGGCTGATGGTGAAACCCAACAATGAAAATCTTCGTCACCATAATGTTGCCAATGCTGAACCAAATGTATGCGATCAATATTTTCGTGATACTGATTAAAATTGAGCTCATCGTTAATCCATAAATAAAGTAGAATGGTGCAAGCCAAACCAAATGCTAATCCAACAATATTAAGAATGGAATATAATTTACTCCTCAACATTATTCTAATAGATAAAATAAAATTCTTTATAAACATAATTTTAGTTTTTTTAATAGATTTAAATTATTCATAACGCAAGCTGTCAACAGGATTTTTGGTTGACGCAATCAATGCTTGAAAAATAACAGTTAACAGAGACAATATAAATGCAGCTACTCCAGCAAATACGAATACCCATATAGTAAGTTCATAATGAAATGGGTAATTATTCAACCAGTTATTCATAAAATAATACGCTACTGGCCAGGCAATTAGATTTGAAATGAGAATCCACCTTGTCATTTCTTTTGCAAGCATCAAAACAATACTTTTTACAGGAGCTCCCAGGGCTTTTCGTATTCCGATTTCTTTAGTTCTTTTCTGGGCAGAAAATGCAACTAAACCAAATAAACCTAAACAAGATATAAGTATTGCAAATAAAGTAAAAGATCTCATTATCTTACCTTCTCTTTCTTCACTTCTATATAAAGTATCATAACTCTCATCTAAAAATCCATAATCGAATTCATATGCTGGATTATGTTCTTCAAAAACAGATTTAATATAACTTATAGTTGAAGAAGTTTCTTTTCCTGAAATTCTAATATAAATATATCTAATAGATTCCTCGTAGAAAATAATTAATGGATGCATCTCTCGATCAGCTGGTAAAAAAAGAAAATCATCAATAACTCCAATAATTGGTAATTTCATATTTCCCCACGATAATGTTTTTTCAGTTATTGCATCTGTTCCTATTATTTCTGCAAGGGTTTTATTTATTACCACATGATGGATATTTGACTCTTCCACATTTAAATCAGAAACAAACTCAGGTGAAAAATACCTCCCACTTAAAAGCTGAATTTTAAATGTTTTAACGAAATCTTCGTCGGTGTCCATATAATATATTGTAGGATCAACATCAGGATCTTTACCTTCCCATCCCAGACCTGCACCTGAACGTCCGATTGCATAAGGATGATCATGAGATGTTCTTGTCATACTTTCTATATTATTATTTGAAAGTAATTCGTTTTTTATAATATCGTATTTTTCTGAAACCTCTCCTTTAATTGGTATATAAATCAAGTTTTCTTTTTCTAAGCCAAGCTCTTTATTTTTAAGAAAATTTAATTGCTCGTTTACAACAATTGAACTAATAATTAATCCAATGGATAGTGAAAACTGAATAATTACAAGCACCTTTCTTAAAAGGCCTCCTTTTACTCCTTGAGCTTTTGCTCCTTTTAAAGTATCTGTTATTTTGAATGATGACAAAACAAATGCTGGATATAATCCTGCAACAAAACTGGTAAATATCCATACTATCAACAGACTAATTAATATGCTCGGGTTTAAATAATTTAATGATAAAGCTTTTCCCGACATTGAATTAAACAATGGCAACATTAGACGAACTATTATGAGAGAAAAATTAAGCGCCAAAAAAGTAAAGATGAAAGATTCACCTAAGAATTGTCGAATTAATCTTCCTTTTGATGAACTTAAAACTTTTCGAAGAGCAATTTCCTTTGCCCTACCCTCGGCTCTTGCTGTTGCAAGATTTGTATAATTAAAACATGCAATTAATAATATAAAAATAGCAATCATCCCGAATAACCTTACCATTTCAATCGGACCTCCACCATCCATATCATACAGATATAAACGATTTAAGGGACGTAAGAACACTTCGTCTTTATAACCTTCCGGATTATTCTTACTATCCTCTAGCAGATGAACAATTTTTTTCCCAAACTCAGTATAATCTACATCTTCTTTTAAAAGAGCAAAGGTATAACACCAATTCGTACCCCATTCATCCCAATATTGACCAAAATCCGTATTATCTTCAAACGGAACCATTAATTCAAATGAAAAAGTTACATTATCCGGAAAGTCTTCAAATACCCCTTGAACGGTATAAGCGAATTTATCTTCTAACATTAAGACCTTACCTACCGGATTAATATCTCCAAAAAATTGTTTTGAAATACTCTCTGAGATGATTATGTTTTTTACCCCATTAATATAACCCTCTTTGCTTCCATAAATGAACTTACATGTAAAAATATCTAACAGATCAGGATCAGCCCTGCGCAAATGTTTTACTATCTTCTTATCTTCATAACTTATTTGCTTTCCATAACTCGTAAAATATCTTGCTGATAATTCAACTTCAGGATACTTTTCCTTAAGAGCTTTAGCCAATGGGGCCTCAGTAACCGAAACTGCGCTCTTATCATTACCATGATGCGCCCAATGTTGTACCAAATGAATTCGATCTATTTTCTTATGATATGAATCATATCCTACTTCATTATTAATCCATAGATATAATAGTATTGTACAAGCCAATCCAAAAGATAATCCTATTATATTTAATGCTGAGAATAATTTATTTCTTAACATCAATCTTATTGTCAATATGGTATTTTTTATAAACATATCGTTCAGGTTTTTATGTTTAAACATCCTTCTTTCCAAACCTGTGCCAAAACACATTACAATCTCGCTTGCTGCAACTTACATAAGTCCAATTAGTTTTTAAATATATTAAGTGTTCCAAAATCACATAGCACATGTTCCAAAATCATACAATTCATTTTGAATCATTGCATATTCGACTTATTTTTGATCTAAATATAATTTATAAAATGAAATCAGAAGGTAAAATTATAATTATTGATGATAATCAGAGTGTTCTAAACTCTCTTAAACTTTTTTTAAAATACAAGTTTCAGGAAGTTGCTACAATTAGTAATCCCAATCAGATTATTTCAGAGTTAAGTAAATCTAGTTTCGATCTGATTTTGTTAGATATGAACTTTTCTGCTGGAATAAATACCGGTAACGAAGGTATATACTGGTTAAGGGAAATAAAAAATAAAAATCCTGACATTCCTATTATAATGATTACCGCTTATGGTGATTCTGAATTGGCTGTTAAAGCAATTAAATCCGGAGCTTTTGATTTTATTGAAAAACCATGGAACAACCAAAAACTATTAGCCACTTTAAACGCAGCCTTCGAACTCCGAAAGTCAAAACTAAAAGTAAAACATCTCGAAGAGCAAAAAAAAGAAATAACCTTAAACACATCGAAAGGAGTTTCGCTAATATATAAATCTCCAGAAATGGAGAAAATAATGAGTACAATTAAAAAGGTTGCAAAAACGGATGCTAACGTACTCATATTAGGCGAAAATGGAACAGGAAAAGAGTTAATTGCACAAAAGATTCACGAATTATCGGCAAGAAAAGATGAAATTTTTATGAATGTTGATATGGCATCGTTAAATGAAAATTTATTTGAAAGTGAATTGTTTGGATATAAAAAAGGTGCTTTTACAGATGCCAAAGAAGATCGCACAGGTAAATTTGAAACTGCAAATGGCGGAACCCTGTTTCTTGATGAAATTGGAAACCTTTCTTACCTTATGCAAGCAAAATTACTTACTACACTTCAAAACAGAACTATTTCCAAATTAGGATCAACTGAGAAAGTACCCATAGATGTTCGATTAGTTTCTGCAACAAATAAAGACTTAGATAGATGTGTTGAAGAAAATCTATTTCGCGAAGATTTATTATACAGAATTAATACGGTAAAAATAACGATTCCACCTTTAAGGGATCGAAAAGATGACATTGTTCCTCTTCTTAATTTCTATTTAGAATCATTTGCAAACAGATACAACAAAATTGGTGTAAAAATAAATAACAAAGCCATTGATAAGATGATTTCGTATCATTGGCCAGGTAATATAAGAGAGTTAAAACATACGGTAGAAAAAGCAATAATTCTTTGCGAAAATAATACACTAACTTCCGATGATTTTATTTTTGATAAAACTTCAAATAATGATTCTAAGCTAAACAAACCTCTATCTCTGGAAGAAGGCGAGCGAATAATTATTCAAAATGCATTAAATAGAAATAATTGGAATATAAGTGAAACTGCCAAGGAATTGAATGTTGGCCGTCAGACTTTATATCGAAAAATTGAAAAGTATGATATTTAAAAATCTATATATTAACATAATAGTCAGGATCATTCTAATATCTGCAACTTGTATATTATTCCCAATTGCTTATATAAAATACCACGATTGGATTATTAATGCAAATATCATAGCATTTATAATAATTCAAATTATTTTTTTGATTCGAAGATTAAATTTTACAAACCGAGATTTGATTTCTTTTTTAGATTCTATAAAATATGACGATTCATCAATAATCTTAAGTAATGAATATCAGAATCAAGATTATTACAGATTAAGTAGAAGATTACAAAATGTTAACAAACAAATTTTAAAACTAAAAGAACAAAATATTCAAAAGGATCAGTACTTTAAAACCGTATCGGAGCATGCAACAGTCGGCTTACTTAGCTTTGACAAAAAAGGCATTATAAAGCTCTGTAACAAAGCATTTAAAGATTTATTTAGTATTGATTCTATTCGTAATATTTCTGATCTGAACATGTACAATGCTAATTTTGAAAATCTCCTTCAAGACATAAAACCATCGGAACAGAATCTAATTAAAATACAGATTAACAACAGAATATATCAGTTAACAATCCATGCCACTCAATTTATATTAAAAGAGGAAAAATTGAAATTAGTTTCGATACAAGACATAAAAAATGAACTTGACGAAAAGGAATTGGAATCGTGGCAAAAATTAGTTCAAATTTTACGTCACGAGATAATGAATTCCATAGGCCCAATATCCTCAACAATAGATACCTTAAATGAAATAATTACAAATCCGGAAAACGAAGAAACGCGAAAACTACAAGAACTTAATAATGAAATGATTGATGATATTGCATCTGGGCTAAAAATTATTAAAGATCGAAACCTTGGTATTCAGGTATTTATTGATAAGTTTAGATCATTATCGAGGCTTCCGAAACCCGAATTCGCCCTTGTGAATGTAAAAACTTTATTTTCTAACCTTGAACTACTTTGGGAAAAAGAATCAAAGAAAAAGAACATCAACTTGGAATCAACAATTAAAGATAATATTAAAACGGTTTATGCCGATAAAAATCAGTTAGAACAAGTAATTATCAACTTAATAAAAAATTCAATTGAAGCAATCGGTGATAAATCAAATGGCAGTATCGAAATTAGTGTGTTTAATTTAGCAAACCAGAAAATTGCAATACAAGTAACAGACAATGGAAAAGGAATAAATCTAGACGATGTTGATAATATTTTTCTACCGTTTTACACCACCAAACTCAACGGTTCTGGAATTGGCTTAAGTCTTGCAAAACAAATTATTAGATTACATGGTGGAACAATAAATCTTGATTTATCAGAAAAAAACAGGACATCATTTACTATCGAAATATAGATTTTACATCAAATATGATTAACAACAGTCTTAATCGTTTTAAACAAAACTTTTATAAAACTATATTTGCACGCTAATTCCACAATCTTTTTCTAATAATACTATAAGATAATCTTTGCGGATTGCATTAATAAATTACTATTGATGTATAAGAGTAAAATTAAATCTGTATATGAGAAATATTTTTAAACCCAAATTTTTCAGTTTATTAAAAGCTGGAATTAGCAAAAAGCAAATCTCGTCCGATATAATGGCTGGGATCGTTGTTGGAATAGTAGCTTTACCTTTAGGAATAGCATTTGCCGTAGCATCAGGAGTTTCTCCCGAAAAAGGACTTATAACGGCAATAATTGCAGGTTTTCTAGTTTCCTTTGTAGGAGGCAGCAGAGTTCAAATTGGAGGACCAACAGGTGCCTTTATTATAATTGTATACGGAATCGTTGAAAAATACGGAATCGACGGCCTTATTATTTCTACAGTTTTAGCTGGAATAATCTTAATTATATTTGGATTATTGAAACTAGGTTCATTATTAAAATACTTCCCACACCCTTTAATAGTGGGCTTTACAAGTGGTATTGCCTTGGTGATTTTTTCGACACAGATAAAAGATGCCTTCGGATTAAATATTGATAAAGTGCCTTCGGGATTTATTGATAAATGGGGAGTTTACTTTTCAAACATTCACAATTTTAACATTTATGCTACAGCTCTTACAATTATTACCATATTAATAACTATTTACTCTTCGAAATTCATTCGTAAAATTCCGGGATCGTTTATAGCCATTATTCTCATTACAATCGTAGTTCAAATATTCGATATTCCGGTTACAACAATTGAATCCTTTTTTGGTGATATTCCAAATAAATTTAGTTTTACAATACCAAATGTTGATTTCAATAATTTCTCACAATATCTGCTCCCTGCTTTTACAATAGCAATGTTAGGAAGTATTGAATCGCTTCTTTCTGCTGTTGTTTCGGATGGTATGATTGGAGGAAATCATCGTTCTAACACAGAACTTATTGCACAAGGAATTGCAAATATTGTTGCACCATTCTTTGGCGGAATTCCAGCAACTGGAGCAATTGCAAGAACTGCCACAAACGTAAAAAACGGTGGACGAACACCAATTGCAGGAATAACCCACGCAATTACATTACTGCTAATTATGTTGTTCTTTGGTAAATGGGCCAAATTAATTCCTATGTCGTGCCTTGCAGGGATTCTTATTGTAATATCCTATAATATGAGCGAATGGAGATCTTTTCGTTCTATCTTGAAAGGTTCATCTTTCGATATTATCATTTTACTTTCCACGTTTCTTTTAACTGTTTTAGTTGATTTAACAGTTGCAATTGAGGTTGGAATTGTATTGTCGGCCTTACTATTCATGAAACGAATGGCAGATATTGGAGGCAAAATTCCACCAGATAAAGACATTGATTTAATCGATGATTATTCTGATTTACCCAAAGGTGTTTCGGTATACGAAATTAGTGGTCCGTTATTTTTTGCTTCTGCAAAACAATACACCGAATTATTAAAAGACATTGGATTTAAAAGCAAAGTTCTGATAATAAGAATGCGCCATGTCCCATTTGTCGATTCTACGGGCCTTCATAATCTGGAAGATGTAATAAAATCATTACACAAATCTCATGTGAAAATTATTCTTTCGGGAGTAAATAATTCTGTACTCAAAACAATTAAAGAATACCAGTTAGTTTCCTTAATTGATGAATCAAATATTTTCGATTCGTTTAAAGGAGCAATTCAACACTCGAAAAAGATATTAAACTAAGAATAATCTATTTTTCAATTCATTTGTAGTTTGGAAATTGTAATTTGCGATTTTATTACAAAAATTGAATTAAGTTCTACATTTTGCGCTCTTTAAAGTTTTTAACTATAAGAAATTACAGAAAATATGGGTTATCAAGAAATATCGATCAAACTACCAACAGATTATACCGAAGATCAGCTAAAAAAAACAATTAAGCGAGAACTTGGAATAACAGAATTTAACTATCAAATTATTAATAAAAGTCTGGATGCCCGTCAAAAAAGAAATATTCATTGGCTGTTGCGCATTTTTATTTTATCGGATGAACTAAAGGGTGAAAATCCTGAAGCTCCATTATCATTAGAAATTCCGCATAAAAAAAGAAAAGAAAAAGTGACTATTGTTGGCAGCGGTCCAGCTGGTTTCTTTTCAGCATATGTTTTACAAAAAGCAGGTTTCAATACTACAATTATTGAGCGTGGTTGTGATGTTGATAAAAGAGATGAAGGAATTCAAAAGTTTGAGCAAACGGGAGTTTTCGATCCTAAAAGCAATTATTCGTTCGGCGAAGGTGGCGCTGGTACATTTTCGGATGGAAAACTCACATCAAGATCAAAACGTATAGGAAAGGAAAAACAATTTATTCTTGATAGCTATATTCAAGCAGGAGCTCCACAAGAAATTGCGTATTTAGCACATCCACATTTGGGCAGCGATAATTTAAAAATCATTGTAAAAAATCTAAGAAATATTTACCAAAGTATTGGTGGGAAAATTCTATTTGAAACAAACCTTAATGATTTAACAAATACAAATGGTAAAATAAAACAAGCAGAGTTAAGTTCCGGAAGTATTGAAACTGATTATGTGATAATTGCATCGGGACATTCGGCCTATGAAACTTACCGAATGCTAATAAATCGTGGTGTAAAGTTCCGAGCTAAAAATTTTGCAATTGGAAGTAGAATTGAACACTATCAGGAAGTAATTAATGTTGCACAATGGGGCAAAAAACAATTGCAAGGAGTTAAAGCTGCTGAGTATCGTTTAACATCACAAAATGAGAATAGTTTGCCTGTTTATACATTTTGTATGTGCCCTGGAGGAATTGTTGTTCCCTCTACTGCTTATGAAAATACAAATATTGTAAACGGAATGAGTTTGTATAAACGCAACGGCGAATTTGCAAACGCTGGATGTGTTGCCGGTGTAAATCCTGAAAAGCTATTTGGAAGTGACACATCACCTTTAAAAGTTTTAGATTGGGTTGAAAATCTGGAACGTAGTTTTTATGAATTATCCAACGATTATAGTGCTCCCTTTTGCAGCATAAATGCATTTATAAATAAAAAAGAAGATAACGCTGAGAAAAAATCCAGCTATCCCTTAGGATTAAAAGCCGCACCATTGTGGGAACTTCTACCTGAATCGGTAAGTAATTCGTTGCGAAGTGGATTAATTGATTTCACAAAAAAGAAAAAAGGTTTTGAGACCGGAAATATAATGGGCTTAGAAAGTAAAACTTCTGCTCCTATCCAAGTTCTAAGAGACAAAGATGGTTTATGCGAAGATTTTGAAAATCTTTATATTGTTGGTGAAGGAAGCGGTTATGCAGGTGGAATTATTTCCAGTGGTGCCGATGGCATTAAAGCCGCAATGAATATTATTGAAAAAAGTTAAATCACTTCTAAAAATCATTAAAACATAAAAGAGCTTATTCTAGTAAAAAGTTATCTATACTTCGACAAGCTCAGCATGACACATTTGTCACACTGAGCTTGTCGAAGTGTATTTGAAAGAATATTATTAAAAAATATTCTTGTTGCAATTATAGTTTTCTATTCAATTCTTAAAGAATCTGCAGGATTTGAATTAGCTGCTTTCCATGCTTGATAACTGATTGTAATAAAAGTTATTGCAATCGTAATTAATCCTGCCAAAATAAAAACAAATAATCCCAAATTTGTTCTGAAAACAAAGTTTTGCAACCAATCGCTCATGAAATAATAAGTCAATGGAAATGCAATAACAATTGCTATTGAAACTAAAATTATAAACTCTTTTGAAATTAATTTCACAACAGTTCCTTCACTTGCTCCTACTACTTTTCGAATACCAATTTCTTTTTTGCGCTGTTCGACAGTATACGAAGCCAATCCGAATAAACCCAAACAAGCTATTAATATTGCAAGAACCGTGAATAATGTGAATATGAAACCACGCTTTTCGTCGGCACCAAATTGTTCACTAAATCGATCGGATACAAACGAATACTCAAATGGATGATCAGGAAATATTTCGTTCCATTGATCTTCGATATAACGAATTGTCCCTTGTACATTCTCTTCGCTCAATTTTGCATAAACCACTCTATTATTCACTCTGTAAAGTAACATCAGAGTTTCAATTTCGTTATACATTCCTGTCTGATGATAATCTTGCATAACGCCAACAACCGTTGCCATAATTATATCTGTTCCGTCTCTCCTCTGCATCTGAACTTTTTTACCCATAGGTTTATCCCAATTCAAACGTTTAGCCATAGTTTCATTTATAACTACGCCTCGCATGGTATCTGAAGGCATATCTTCCTGAAAATCTCTTCCTTCGAGCATTGTAATTCCTAAAGTTTCAACGAAATCGTGATCGACCATGGCGAAGTTTATTCCTCGCTGCTGCATTCCTTCATCTGTTTCGACGTTAAAAATAACTTTCCCTGATCCATCACCAATCGTTGTATTTGTTGAAGAAACACTCAAAATATCTGAATTATTCAACAATGCTTGTTTCAATACCGGATATTTCTCAATCATTTCACGATTCGAAAATTCCAGACTGATAATATTATCCATATCGTAACCTAAATCTTTTGTTTTTAAATAATTTAATTGCTTAAAAACAACCAAAGTAGATACAATCATGGCGACAGATATTGTAAACTGTATAACAACTAAAACTTTTCGGAAAATACCTCCTGATGCTCCCTTTGTTACATCGCCTTTTAGTACTGAAATTGGATTAAACTTCGATAAGTAAAATGCTGGATAGCTACCTCCTATTATACCAACAAAAACAATGATTCCAATAATACTAAAAACAATTGTAGGCGTATATAACACTCCAAGTTCGAATGACTTTCCTGCCAAGTGATTAAACTGAGGCAATAACAGCACCAACAATACTACACTTAATATTAAGGAGATAAAAGTTAAAACTATTGACTCTGTAATAAACTGGAAAATAAGATTTCCTCTGTGCGAACCAACTACTTTTCTCAAACCAACTTCGCGGGCACGTTTCGTTGAACGGGCTGTTGCTAAATTCATATAATTCATTGCTGCAATTAAAATCAGGAACAAAGCAACAATACCAAAAATTATTACATAAGCATTACTTCCTGTAGGCTCTGGTTCACCAGAACTTGTCGATTTTAAATGGATATCAAGAATTGGTTCAAGAATGTAATTAATCTTAATATCCATTCTTTCAAAAATTTCTGCCATATATTTACCATACATTTCCTGAATCTTTGCTTCAAAATCCTTATAATTCATTCCTTCTGGAAGCATAACATAGGTAAAAACACCGAAATTACCCCAACTTCCCATTTCTTCTGGCAAACTTTTCCGCGAAGCAATTGCGTCATATCTATAATGCGAATTAAATGGAATATTTTTAATTACACCGGTAACCTTATATATATCTTCTCCATTAACCAGAGATTTGCCCATTGGATCTTCTTTTCCAAAATACTTGGCGGCAATATCCTCTGTTAAAACAATTGTATATGGTTCTATTAATGCATTTTGAGGATTTCCTTTTAAAAATTCATATGTAAACACATCAAATACCGCAGTATCTGCATATATAAAGTCCTCTTCGAAAAATTCTTTATCTTCATATTCAAATAATTCACGACCAAATGGAATAAATCGCACAGATGCTTCTATTTCCGGATAATCTTCAACAACTTGCGGCCCGAAAGGAATCTGAGCTACATTCCACGTAAACTCGTCATCTGTTTCTTGTATGCGCGAAGAAACTCTATAAATTCGTTCAGCATTTTCATGATGTCGATCATAGCTAACCTCATCGGATATATATATTATTAAAAATAATGCACTTGTAATACCAAGTGTAAGTCCTAAAATATTTAAACTACTATAACCGAAATCTTTAAAGATATTTCGGATGGCTGTTTTTATAAGATTTTTTAGCATAATATGATATTTTTATTAATTGCGAACCAATACGTAATAAAAGTAGTTGATGTATATTAACTTGTCAATACCCTACTGAGTTAAAGTTTTGTTAAAATTTCATTTTTGATATAAGATTAATACCCAGGAAACACTTTTATCACACACCGTACCATTAAATATAAAACACTACACTGTAGGGAGTTATAATAATACAATAAAAAAAACAAACGTTCGGTTTCTATACAGTATTGTACAAAACCGAACGCCTAATTCTTCTTATTTAACTTTTCTTACTCGTATCTTAAACTATTAACAGGATTATTTCTTGCAGCTTTTAAAGCTTGGAAAGAAACTGTAAACATTGCAATAAGTAAACCTAGTATTGCCGATGCAATGAAAATCCACCAACTCATATCAATTCTGTATGCAAAGTTTGTTAACCAGTTTTTCATAAAAAAGTATGCTAACGGCCATGCTATAATATTTGCCAACACAACCCATTTTGTAAATTGCTTTAACAATAAACCAACTACTAAAGTTGTTGAAGCACCTAATGCTTTTCGTATTCCAATTTCCTTCGTTTTTTGTTCTGCCATAAATGATGCTAACCCAAATAAGCCCAGACATGCAATAAAAATAGCCAATATAGAAAATAAGACAAAAACATCTCCGGTTCTAAACTCCTCGCTATGTAAATTATCAAATTCATCTTCCATTATATAGTAACTAAATGGAACTTCTGATTCAAAACTCTTCCATTTATCATCAATAAATTTGATTATGTCTTGAGATACATTTGATTTCAACTTTACAGAAACTAAACTTGTACCGTTCACTATAGGACTTGTCATTATTAAAGATCCAACATCCTGATGTAAAGACTTGAAATTAAAATTCTTAACAACACCAATTATATTCCAAGTATAAATATCACCGTAAAAACTCGTAACCAACTGCTTACCTATAACATTATCATCAAATCCAAATTCCTTAACAGCCGCTTCATTTAAAACTACAGCAAAAGAATCTGTCGAGAAATCTTCTGAAAAGAATCTTCCATCTTTTATTCTAAGATTATATGTTTCAGCAAATTTATAATCTACAGACATCATTCTTGGCGCAAAAGATTTATTTGAATTATCGCCTTTAATAGAACAAGGAAGTCCCCCAAACAATCGAGCGGGCAATGTACTTGAAGATGCAACACCTTCTATTAAAGGGTTAGATTCTAGTTCGTCGCAAAAAGTATTGAATGAGTTCCCTAAAATATCCGCTTTTTCAATTACAATAATATTTTTCTTTTCAAACCCAATATCCTTATTTCGAATTAAATCCAATTGACTGTAAATTATAAAAGTACAAATGAAAAGCGTTATGGAGATTGAAAACTGGAAAATTACTAAAGAACTCCTAAACCAATCATGTTTAGGGCCAGATAAAGCCTTCCCTTTAATTACGCTTAAAACTTTAGATGAAGATAAATAACTTGCCGAATAGATTCCAGAAACTAAACCTACTGTAACTGCAAGTAGTATTAGTGAAGGTAAAACATAAATATTTGAAAAATAACCTATAGATAATTCTTTTAAAGTAAAACTATTAAAATATGGCAGAACAGATTCAATAATTACCATCCCTAATATTAGGGATATAATACTCATCACAATTGATTCAAAAAGAAATTGATAAAATAAATTTTTTCTCACTGCACCAATAACTTTTCTGATCCCAACTTCTTTCGCTCTTGTTGCAGATCTTGCAGTAGAAAGATTCATAAAATTTATGATGGCTATAAATAAAATAAATACTGCTATAATGGAGAAAATATATACATAAACAATATTTGAATTTGCCTCAATTTCATAATCAGTATGCGATTTTAAATGTATATCCGTTAAAGGCTGAAGAATATAATCAAAAGAATTCCCTGCATCTAAAAATTCATCCAAAGTAACTCCAAATACAGCTTGCAGCTCCGGCGAAATATATTTCTTAGCAACTTTAACCATTTTGTCCTCTACCATTTCAGAATCAATATTTTTATCCAGCAATAGATATGTATACGACATATCATTTGACATCCATGTCTCATAATGTGCATTGGGTATACTAACAATTGAAGCTAAAATATCATAATGAACATGCGAATTTGAAGGACAATCCTTTATAATTCCCTGGATCAGATATTCGCTTCCCTGAATATTTAAGGATTTACCCACGGGGTTTTCATTCTTAAAGTATTTTACACCTATTGATTCCGTTATAACTATCATATTAGGCGAATTAAGAACCTTTCGGGAATCTCCACTTATAAATTCAACATTAAACATCTCGAAGTAAGTACTATCAACAAATAATAGTCTTTCTTCAACAAACTTAATATCTCCATATTTAACAACCGTTTCTGAATCATCAAACTGCATTCGAACAATTCTTGTAGATTTAATAACTTCAGGCACTTCGCTTACAAAAGTTCGTCCCAATGGAGATCCTGTAACAAATCCCTTCATTTCGTTTCCCTGCATACTTGCATCTATCCCAACTCGATATATGTTATTGGCATTGTCATGATACCTATCATAACTTACTTCATCCAGTATAAACAAGAAAATAATTATACTACAGGCCATCCCAATGGATAAACCCAAAATATTTATTATCGAATAGATTTTATTTCTAACTAAGTTTCTAATTGATATTTTCAAAAAATTTCTAAGCATGTCTTTTGTTTTAAATTAAACATTTTAATGATTCCATGCCAATTAAAATGCCAAAACAAGTATCGTATTGATATCTTAAGCTTTAAGATATTCAAATTTTAAGTTTCTTTTTTATTATGTAAAAAATTTTTACATTTAGGTCAATGATTTTTACGTTAAATTTCATTATTATTATAATTGCATGCAAGAATCAGGTAAAATATTAATTGTTGATGATGATAAAAATATTCTTCGCTCTTTAAAGATCTTACTCGAAGATGAATTTACAGAAATTAAAACCATATCCAATCCCAATTTAATCCTTTCTGAATATCAAAAAGAAAACTTCGATGTTGTTTTACTTGATATGAATTTTTCGGCAGGATTAAATACTGGGAACGAAGGAATTTTTTGGCTTAATGAAATTCTGAAAATTGATGAACACTCCATTGTTATTTTGATAACTGCATACGGTGATGTCGATTTGGTTGTAAAAGCTATGAAAGAAGGTGCAACAGATTTTATTATAAAACCTTGGAGCAACGAAAAGCTTATTTCTACATTAAAAGCAGCCTTGAAAATTCGAAAATCTCAAACAAAAATTAAAAAGTTATCGAAAGAAAAGGAATCTTTAAGTGCCGAAATAAACAAAGCAAAGGAAAAGATAATTGCGTCGTCTAAAGCTATGTTGGATGTATTCTCATTAATAGATAAAGTTGCATCAACTGATGTAAATATAATAATTTTAGGCGAAAACGGAACCGGAAAAGAACTTATTGCTCAAGAGATTCATCGAAAATCAAAGCGTAGTTTAAAGCCAATTATTAGTGTTGATATGGGTTCTATTTCGAATTCATTATTTGAAAGTGAAATATTTGGTCATAAGAAAGGTTCGTTCACCGATGCAAAAGAGGATCGTATTGGCCGATTCGAGATTGCTAATGAAGGAACTTTATTTCTCGATGAAATTGGGAATATTCCCTTATCATTGCAAACAAAACTACTAACTACACTTCAGAAACGAGAAATAACATCGGTTGGCGATAATAAACCAAAACCTATAAACGTAAGATTGATAACTGCTACAAATAAGAATCTGGAAGAATTAATAAATCAAGGATTATTTCGAGAAGATTTATACTATAGAATAAATACAGTTAAAATTGAGCTTCCACCCCTTCGCGAAAGAAATGGTGATATTGTCTTAATAGCCGATTATTATTTAAAGATATTTGCAGCAAAATATGAAAAACACAATTTAAAATTCAGTACAAATGCAATAAAAACTTTAAATAATTATCAATGGCCTGGAAATATTCGGGAGTTAAAGCACACTATCGAAAAAGCTGTAATTCTATGCGAGAATAATACTTTGCAACCCAACGATTTTATGTTAAAACAAGAATCAAAGCGAACTGATTGGCCCTTAAAATTTGAGGAAATTGAAAAACAGGCTATTAAAAGAGCTTTAACAAATAATTTTGGTAAAATTATCGACGCTGCATCTGAACTAGGATTAACAAGACAAACTTTACACAATAAAATCAAAAAATACAATTTGTAATATGTTAAGTAAAAAATTCTATTTCAATATAATTGTTCGAATCATTCTAATTCTTTTTACATGTATTGCTATTATTCCATTTATCGATAATAAAGAAAAATTATTTACAATCACCAGCATATTATTGATTTTTATTTTACAGATATACCTATTAATTAGCTACATAAATAGATTTAATAGAGAAGTAGCCAATTTCTTCGCAGCTTTAAAAACAAACGATGCTTCTTTTGCTTTTCACGATAAAACTTTTAAATATATTAGCGACGAATTCAGGAATGATATAAATTATGTAAAGCGACAACTTTTTAATGTTACCGAACTGAAAGAAATTCAACAATCCTATTTTAAAACACTAATAGAGAATGCTCAAACCGGAATAATTACAATAACCAAAAATGGAAATATAGATATCATAAATGCCTATGCACTTAAGGTTTTAAATATTAAACGAATTTTTAATATTCAAGATCTAAAAAGCATTCATCCAGGATTTTACAATATACTATCTGGTTTTACCAGTATTGATAAAACAATTGTAATAAAAGGGAATTCGTCAATAATACCACTCTCAGTAAGAATTACAGAATTTAAGCAAAAGGAACAGAGATTTAAGCTTGTTTCTTTTCAAAATATTAAATTAGAGCTTGAGGAAAAAGAGATTGAATCGTGGCATAAATTAATTCGTGTATTAACTCACGAAATAAACAACACCATATCTCCAATTACCTCCTTAGCCAGTTCTCTCGAAAAACTTTACACGAAGGAATCTTTAAATATTAAAAAGGAAATTTCGGAAAATGTAATTGAAAAAACACAAGAAGGCTTGCATATCATTTCGGAGCGAGGTCAGGGTTTAATGGAATTTGTAAGCAATTACAAAGATATTTCGTCGCTTAAGAAAATGGATTTTACGAAATTTAAAGTTGCAGAATTATTTTATAATCTAGAGCTTTTATTAAAAGCCAAACTCGATTCGAAAAACATTGAGTTAACTATTGATATAAAGCCCTTTGATCTTGAATTAAATGCTGACAAAAAGTACATCGAACAAATTTTTATAAACTTAATTAAGAATGCCTTTGACTCTATTTCGAATTCGTCTGGAAAAATAATTCTAAGTGCATATTCCAATATGGATAAAGTTATACTTGAAATTACAGATAATGGAGTAGGAATTCCAGAAAACATCTTAGATCAGATTTTTGTACCCTTTTTCTCGACAAAAGAACAAGGCTCTGGAATTGGTTTAAGCCTTGCACAACAAATTGTACACTTGCATGGAGGAAATATATCTGTAAGGTCTGAACCTAAAATTAAAACGACTTTTATTATTTCTTTTTAACATCACAATTAAACTCTTTACTCATTTCTCAATCTTATAGTTAAATCAATTTAAAACCCTTAAACAAATCCTTATACCATGAAAACATCAAAATTTACAATGATTACTTTTCTAGTTGCAGTCATTCTGAGCATTTCTCTTTCTGCCTGTACGAACAAAATAAATAATTTAGAAGAATATTTAACCAAAATGGAAGCCCAATATGAGGATGTTGCTTTTGAGCTTGGCAACGCATATTGGAACTACTATTCGGCCGAAGCCGAAACCGACTTAAAAACACCCAAGAAAAAATTCTACAATATTCTTGTAAACGACACTTTAAATAACTTGGTTGATACTTGGTATCCAATGCGTACGGAAATAAAAGATACCATACTTAGAAGACGAGTTGAGATGTGGCATAATGTTCTGCTTTCGGCGAAAGTTGAGTACGATGCTGAAATTATGGAACTCAGAGGTGAGCTAGAAGAAATGATGGAAGTTTCTGGAGATAAAGATAAAACGAATTATGATTTTGAAGAAAAAATTCTTCTATTAATCAAATTAAGAAATGCTAAATCTGTTGAATTGGGTTTCGATAATTATGCACATTTAACCTACGAAACAAACGGAATTGGATATGAATGGTTTCTCAATTTTGTTGATCAAATGGATAAATTAACTCAAGAATCATATCAAAAGCTTGTTAATCAAATAAAATCTGAGAATAAGTTAGATGAGTTTGGACAAAGAAACGCCTACATGTTTATCGGTCAATTTTATGGAAACCAAGATGCTACTGAATTAAAAATCGAAAATAACATTGAACTTGTTCAAACATCTTTAAATAATATTGGTATTGATTACGCTACTCTTCCAGCTAAATTAGTTGAAACTCAACTTCCTGAAGGTATTGGTGGACAAGGTTTAATGATAAATATCCCGAACGATTTTAGATCTGTTATGACATTAGGAATGGATATTTCTGTTTGGATGCACGAAATGGGTCATGGCTTACATGGTTTGTTCAACTCAATAAATTCAGCAATATTAGAAGGATATGAGTGGGTTCCAGGAAATGCAAACCCTTGTTTTGCTGAAGGAATGGCAGAAACATCGGCTTATTTCACAAGGAATATGGAATGGCAAAAAAAATACACCA
Organism: Bacteroidales bacterium; assembly: GCA_016342685.1. Taxonomy (GTDB): domain Bacteria; phylum Bacteroidota; class Bacteroidia; order Bacteroidales; family UBA12077; genus UBA12077. Next base: position 241,411 of record JAEINU010000002.1, read on the forward strand.
ATTTAACCGAAGAACAAATAATCGAAAAAACTGAATTAACAAACAAATATGCACCAGCATTTATCAGATTCCATCTTTTCAATTTTATGAAAGAAACGGAACTTTATTTGCATCCCGAAAAATCATATGAAGAAATTCAAAAAGACCTAGCTAAAAAATATCTGATGATCGAAACGGAAGAAATGAGAACAAGAAATCTTGACGACATTATTTATGTAACCTATCCTCTTTATTTGCAAAATTACCTAATTGCCGATATGGTTGCAATACAAGCTCATAAAGCACTATTTGATAAATTTGGTGAGGATTATGCATTCAATAAAGAAGTTGGAACGTATCTAATAAATAATTTCTATTATGCAGGCGAATATTTTAGCTGGGAAGATCGCATGATACAAGGAACAGGCAAACCACTAGACATTGAGGCCTATCTTGAACATTATAAAATTCAGTAAAAAAATCTGTTAGACATAAACTCTAACACAAGTAATACAATTAAAAAATCCAAAGAGCAATTTTTACAAGACTCTTTGGATTTTTTTATGATATATGCAGCTTTTCAAAAACAAATAAGTCATTGAGGTGTTTAAATTTAACCTAAATTTATAATTCTCTCAAAAAATAAACACCCCTAACAGTCTCGATCACAGTGTTTTTTTCAAAATGCCTCTAAAGTATTTAGTACTATGTCTTGCATAGTACTTTAATAAATACATATCTTTGTATAGCAATTTAACTGGATTAATTCTATTACAATTTGTAATTTAACAAAGTATTCTAAATTAATCTTTTATCATTATTCGATAAAAAATAGTTAAAATAATGTGTAACCGATTATACACTTAATCGTCTTACTTGAACATAATAAAATAAGAAACAATTTTTACATGGATTTTATAGTTTTATTAAACTACCGGAACCTAAAATAGAAAATGAAGATTAAAATTGAGAATCTCGATAAGATTTATAAAAATGGGAAACGCGCACTTTCAAATGTAGATCTAGAAATTGAAAATGGAATGTTTGGATTACTTGGTCCGAACGGTGCAGGAAAGTCCACTTTAATGCGAATACTTGTAACATTAATGAAACCCAGTAATGGAATTGTTAACATTAACGGGTTCGATTTAATGAAAAACCGAGAAGACATTCGTAAAATATTGGGTTATTTACCCCAGGATTTTAGATTTTTTTCGAAACTAAAAACTTGGGAATTTCTTGATTATGCTGCTGGACTTTCGGGTATTACAAGCAAAAGTATACGATCAACTAAGGTTGACGAATGGCTCGAGAAAGTAGGCTTATTTGATGTTCGAGAACGAAATGCCAATAAGCTTTCTGGAGGAATGAAACGTCGTTTGGGTATTGCACAAGCTTTAATTGGTGATCCTAAAATTATTGTAGTAGATGAACCAACAACAGGACTTGATCCCGAGGAAAGAATACGATTCCGAAATATATTATCAGAACTCAGCCAAAAAGATGTAATTATAATTCTATCTACACATATTGTTGGTGATATTTCCAGTGTTTGTCAGGATTTAGCATTGTTAAACAAAGGACAAGTTGAGTTTAAAGGATCGCCCGAAGAATTAATTAATAAAACCCGTGGGCATGTCTGGCAAGTAAGCACTTCTGGTTTCGAGTATGAAACACTCAAAGAAAAATATGCTATTATTTCTACAATTCCATCCGAAGAAGGGTGGGAAGTTCAGTTAGTTGGAGATACTTTAAATGTTAAAAATGCGATTGAAATTGAGCCCAACCTCGAACATGCATATGTTTATTTCATGGAATACCTAACCAATCAAAAGAGTTTTTAAGATATGAATTCTATTCAAACCATACGAATGATTGCTCGTTTCGAAATGAAAACCCTTTTACGGAGTTGGTTTTTTCGAATCTTTGCCGGATTGTCTATCATCGGTCTGGGAATATTTAATGTAGCTGTTTTTGTTGAATCGACAAACGCTCCCTGGTTATACCGTGCTATTCCTGCCTCAATACCATATGCAAATCTTATTATTTTGAACTTAGGACAGGCCATTGTTGCCGTTTTTCTGGCATCGGAGTTTCTTAAACAGGATCGTAAAAACGATACAGTCGAAGTTATTTATGCCCGATCAATGACCAATAGTCAGTATATTATAGGAAAAGCACTTGGGATTTTATCCGTATTTATTTTTCTAAATCTTGTGATTTTAATTTTTGGAATGGGATTTTCATTTCTAAGTGCCGATTCTGCAAAAGGCCTTGGCGAGTTCTTTCTTTATCCAATCTTAATAAGTATTCCAACGCTTGTTTTTATTTTGGGACTTTCATTCTTTCTTATGACAATCCTAAAAAATCAAGCTATAACCTTTATAATTCTTTTAGGATATATTGCTGTTTCAATTTTCTATTTAAGCGATAAAGCATATCATCTTTTCGATTATATAGCCTATCGCATACCTATGATGAACTCTATGATTGGTGGATTTGGAAACTTATATGAAATTGTAATACATCGAAGCATTTATTTGCTAATTGGTATTGGTTTAATATTATTTACTGTTTTTAAACTTCAGCGTTTACCACAATCAAATCATTACAAATATTTTCCTCTTATATTAGGTTTATTATTTACATTCTCAGGAGTTTATTTGGGTTTCAAGTATGTTAAAATAAAAGAAGATGCCATTACTCAAAAGAAACAATTTGTACAATTAAATAATCAAAATGTATTATCGCCACGTGTGCACATTCAAGAATGTAATTTAAACTTAACACATTTAGAAAAAAAAATTCAGGTTCAGGCTGATTTAATCATAATTAACAAAAATAAAAAACCAATTGATACACTTGTTTTTAGTTTAAATCCTGATTTAATAATTGAAAAAATCACTTTTAATAAGAACGAAGTTTATTTTAAGAGAGAGTTGCATCTTGTAAAAATTAAAACTCCTGGTTTAATCAATCCGGGATCAGAAAATCACATTTCTTTTTACTACCAAGGAAGCATAAATGAAAACACATATTCTCTCGATAAAAATCTGGATGAATATAAAGATTACTTTCCAATGGAAATGTTTAAAGCCCGTAAACGATTTGCTTATTTACAAAAAGATTTTGTTTGCTTAACAAGTGAGGCTTTATGGTATCCACTATCGGGAGTAACTTACTCCACCGAAAAACCGGCTTACCATCATACTGATTTTACAAATTACAAACTCCATGTAAAAACCTCTGATGATTTAGTTGCGGTTTCTCAAGGTGAGGTTAAAGATCTTGGAAATGGCGAATTTTCGTTTACAAATGATGCAGCACTTCCTCAAATTAGTTTATTAATTGCCGATTATGAAAAACGATCAGTAACTGTCGATTCTGTTGAATATTCAATTTACTCGACAAAAGGAAATGATTTTTATTTGAGTCATTTTACCGAATTTAAAGATACAATGCCTGCAATAATTCGTGAACTTAGAGATGAATATGAAACTTTGCTCAATTTAAAATATGGATTTAAAAGATTCTCTTTTGCCGAAGTTCCAGTTCACTTTGCATTAGATAAACATGTTTGGTCGGTTACAAGCAATGCAGTGCAGCCCGAGATAATTTTTTACCCCGAAAAAGGTGTAATTATGGAAGAAACCGATTTTAGAAATCGACGTAAGGGCTTCGAAAAAAGAATGAAAGAAAATAATGAAGAAGTTTCTCCTGAGGAATTACAATGTCGCATTTTTAAGCGTTTTATAAGAGGTAATTTAATGGCTCCACCAACTGAATGGTATCAATTTAGTGAAGTTGTCGATAAATACACGTATTCTCTAATTCCAAATTATTACTCGTTTATTACACAATTAGAATCAGAAGATTGGCCGGTTTTAAATCTAGCTCTAGAGGTTTATTTGCGTGAGCGCAATGTTAATAATGTATCGTCGTCTCGTTGGTTTTTTAGAGGAATAAGTAAGGGTGAAAAAATTAACCTCGAACTTAAACAATCGAACTTATCAGATTTAATTAAGAATGGAGTAGAAAAAGAAAAGGAAAATCGAGAAAATGGCGATCCATTAACAATTAATGATCTTATTCTTGCAAAAGGAGATTATCTGTTTTCTTTATTCAGAGCTAGATATGGAGATTATGAGTTTAATAAAGTTCTTAACGACCTTATCAAACAAAATCAGCACAAAGCATTCTCAGTTGATGATTTTGAATCACAAATTAAAGCTCAACTGGAAGATTCAATCAATAAAAAATCATTCTTAAAAAATCCTGTAAAATATAAATATATCGATTCTATTAAAAGCGAAATAGATAGATGGTATACAAGCACGCAATTGCCCGGCTTTTTAATTAAAGATCTGCAAACCTATAAAGTATTGGATGGAGAATACACTAAATACCAAGTAAGATTCAAAATTGCAAATCCTGAGAATATAGACGGAATAATAACCATGAATATCGACCTTGATGATAAAAGTAATAGTAGAAGTTTCACTTCCGATGCACCTGAACAACCTGATTATACAAGAAAAATTTATATTCCGGGTAAATCAGCAAAAGAAATAGGAATTATTTTCCCAACGGAACCAACTCGAATGAATATTTTCACAAGCATTTCGGAAAATCTACCTAATAATTTAATTTATGAATTTACTGGTTTCGACGATCTAAAAAAAGTTGCTATTCTTGATGGAATAAAAGAATATCCATTATTTGATGACATTGCTGGCACAAACGAGTTTATAGTTGATAACGAAGACGATAACTTCTCTTTCATACAGGAATCGAACGAAAGTTATTTAAAATCAATAATTAATAAAGACAAAAAAGACCGATATAAATATTCAGGAATTCATTTTTGGAATCCTCCTTCGGAATGGAAACCCGTTCTTCGATCTGGTTTTTACGGTAAATATGTTCGGTCGGGGATGTATACTCGCTCTGGCGATGGAACACGAATTTCTCAATGGAAACCTGAATTACCTTCAGGTGCATATTACGATGTGTATTGCAATATTGTTAAAATCGATATCGAATGGAATCAAGAGAAAAGAAAATCGAACTATAACTTTAAAATATACCACGACGATGGAATGGATGAAATAACACTTTCAGATGAAGAAATTGATGTCGGATGGAATTATATGGGAACATTCTATATTTCGCCTGAAAATGCTAAAGTAGAATTAACAAATAAATCTATTGGTAAAATGGTATTTGCCGATGCCATTAAATGGGTTAAAAACGATTAGTAAATAGCAGTTTATATATAAATACTAGAAACACCTACACCTTTAAGTTGCAGGTTAACAACAAAATATAAAAATGATGAACAAATTTAAAACCATACTAATTATTGCAGTTGCTTTGGTTCTATCCAGTTTGCTTACAAATGCACAAACCGTAATTACTTTAGAAGATGCTATGGATATTGCTCTTGAAAATAGTCCTGAAATTAAGCAATCGAAGCTAACAATGGAACAAAATAGGCAGTATTTAAATGCTCAGTTAGCCGCGTTGAAATCTAATTTTTCGTTGAATGTTACTCCAATAGAATATTCAAACAATGAAGTTTTTGATAAATTTAATGCTCAATGGTATACCAATGAGAGTATTGGAGCTAAAGGAAATTTGGCAGTTTCTCAACCCATCAAACTAACAGATGGTCGAATCACACTTACCAACGAACTAGCATATAATGATGAATATTCCGAAGGAACCAATACCAGCTTTGCAGGATTCAGTAACAACCTTTACCTAAGCTATAATCAACCTTTATTTACTTACAATCGTGTAAAACTGAATTTAAAGCGCTACGAATATACGCTGGAGAATTCTACCCTCGCCTATTCAATTCAAATGCTTGGAATGGAAAGACAAGTGACTCAGGCATTTTATTTAATTTATCAGAAACAAAAATCGGTTCAAATTTCCCAAGAGGAATTCGAGAATCAGAAAGTGAGTTTAGAAATCACTCAAAGTAAAGTAGAAGCTGGATTATCGGCACAAGAAGAATTGCTTCAAGCGGAGTTAAACTATTTTACAAGTAAATCAACTGTCGATAATGCTATTGTTGATTTAGAAAATGCTAAAGATGAGTTTAAAAAGCTAATCGGAATTGCGTTAACCGATGAATTTGATATAGAAACAAATATTGAATACAAGCCAGTTTTAATAGATATGGATAAAGCTATTGAGAATGGATTAACACAACGACTAGAATTAACGCAACGTAAAATAGATTTAAACAATGCGGAACTTGATTTAATCGAGACCAGTGCAAACAATGAATTTCGTGGGGACGTGGATCTCTCGATTGGTCTGAGAGGAAACAATGAAAATTTCATAAACATCTACGAAGAACCAACCCGAACCCCAATGGTTGGAGTCACTTTTGCAATTCCTATTTTTGATTGGGGTGCACGCAAAGCCAAAATTAAAGCCGCAGAGTTAGCTGTTGAATCGCGCGAAATAGATATAAAAAGTATGGAAGACGATATTGTAATTAGTATCCGAAAAATATATCGAAATCTTCAAAATCAGACAAATCAGATAAAAATTGCCGAACAAAACGAAAAGAATGCTCAGTTAACCTATGAAATTAATCTGGAAAGATATAAGAATGGCGATTTAACAAGCATCGATTTGGAAAGATTCCAAAATCAGTTATCACAAAAGAAACTTGATTTATCAAATGCTCTAATAAGCTATAAATTAGAATTATTGAATATGAAAATACAATCTCTTTGGGATTTTGAGTACAATACCTCATTTGTTCCTCAAGAGTTTCAAAAGAATGTAACACCAAAAACTAACAACTAACTCAATTTGAGTTAAATATAAAAATATAATTAGAAATAAAACAACCATACAAAATGAAAAGAGTAATCATATTATTAATTACAGTTGCTGTATTTGCATCATGTAATAATGAAGACAAAGAATTGAATAAAGATATTTCAGTTCCTGTATCTGTTCTTGATCTTAAATTACAGTCGATCGAAAAATACCTTGAAACTACCGGAACTGTAAATCCTATTAAAGAAATTAGCCAAAAATCAGAAATATCGGCTAAATACAATTTACTAATAAATCCCTCTACCGGAAAAAAATATTCTTTAGGAGATTATGTTAAAGAAGGCGAAACAATTATTCGCTTGGAGGATGCTGAATATGAAAACAATATTAAAATTGCTTCCTTAACTCTAAACAAAGAAATTTCGGGGCAAACACTCGAAAAACAAAAATCTTTATACAAAAAAGGTGGTGTAACATTAAGCGAATTAAAAAAAGCTGAGATTGATTATATAAATGCCGAATACAATTACAACGATGCAATAATTCGTAAAGCAAAAATGCAAGTAAGAGCTCCATTTTCAGGTGTTATTGTTGATTTACCTTACTATACTTCAAACACCAAGATCGATGCAAATACATTGCTTTTTAAACTAATGGATTACAGTAATTTATATATGGAGATAAACTTAGCCGAGAAAGATTTGACTTATATAAAAACTGGTCAGAAAGTGAACATTACAAACTATACCCTTCCGAATGACACCTTAATCGGAAAAATAACACAAATTTCTCCTGCAATTGATCCCGATACACGTTCATTTAAAACAGTAATAAGTATTAAAAATTCTAATTTATTAATGCGTCCGGGAATGTTTGCTAAAGGAGAAATCATTGTTGCATCAGCCAAAAATACGATTGTAATATCGAAAGATGTAATTCTTTCTAAACAAAGAGGAAGTACCGTTTTTGTTGTTGATAAAGGCCTTGCTCAAGAAAGAGTTATAACCTTCGGACTAGAGAATCCTGACGAAGTTCAGATTTTATCTGGTTTAGAAAACAACGACCGATTGGTTATTAAAGGATTTGAGACTCTAAGAAATAGATCAAAAGTTAAAGTTATTAAGTAAACAATTGTACTTAATAATTAGATTAAAGAGCTCAAATTCAGATGATTTAAATTAAAGAAAAATCACAAATGAAAAAAATAACACAATTTTCGGTTAATAATCCTGTAACAGTTTCAATGATTGTTATTGCCATTATCTTACTTGGATATATTTCCTTCGGAAAGCTAAGCGTTGATCTGTTTCCAGATATGAATGCTCCAAGAATATTTGTAGAGATAAAGGCTGGGGAGCGTCCTCCAGAGGAAATCGAAAAACAATTTATAGATGATATCGAAGCCCAGGCAATTCGCCAAAAGGGAGTATCACAAGTCTCGTCAATTTGTATGGTTGGTTCAGCGAGAGTTACTGTGGAATATACTTGGGGCAGAGATATGGACGAAGCTTTCCTTGATTTACAAAAGGCTTTAACAACATATAGTCAAAATTCTGAAATCGACGAATTTACAATTACTCAACACGATCCAAACGCATCACCAATAATGATAATTGGGATGTTGCAACCCGAAATTACGGATATGGATGAGTTGCGAAAAGTTGGAGAAAATTACATTCGTAACGAGTTAATTCGATTGGAAGGAATTGCCGACGTAACGCTTACAGGTACCGAAGAAAAAGAAATCCTGATTGAAACAGAACAATACAAACTCGATGCTTTTGGATTAACTACCAGTCAGATTGTTCAAGAAATTCAGGATGTTAACCGAAATGTATCGGGCGGAACAATCGTCGAAATGGGTAAGAAATATATTATTAAAGGCACAAGCCTAATTGATAATATTAAAGACATAGAAAATATAGTTTTAAGTTACAAATTGGTTAACAGCACAAACAATCAGCAATCTGTCGAAAAAACCCCTATATTTTTAAAAGATGTTGCAAAAGTAAGTTTTGTAAATAAAGATCCTCAAAACATTGTTCGAATTAATGGGCAACGTTGTGTAGGTTTATCTATTTATAAAGAAACAGGGTTCAATACCGTAAAAGCTGTCGAAGATCTTACTAAATCATTCGAAACAATTAAAAAAGCTTTACCAAGCTACGATTTTATAATAATTCAGAATCAAGGAGAATTTATTCAAACTGCCATTGATGAAGTTCAAGAAACAGCTTTGATAGGTATTCTTATAGCCATATTTGTTCTTTTCATATTCTTACGTCGCTTAAAGGTTACAGCAATAATTAGTTTTGCCATTCCTATTTCGGTAATCGCCACATTTAATCTAATGTATTTTAATGGCTTATCGCTTAACATAATGACACTGGGAGGCCTTGCGCTTGGAGCAGGAATGCTCGTTGACAATGCCATTGTGGTAATGGAAAATATTTTCCGGAACATGGAAAAAGGTTTATCGGTTCGCGAAGCAGCAATACAGGGAACTGCCGAAGTTGGTGGTGCAATTGTAGCCTCAACACTTACAACAATTGTTGTTTTTCTTCCTATTGTTTATTTGCAAGGAGCTTCTGGGGCTTTATTCAAAGATCAGGCATGGACAGTAGCATTCTCGTTACTCGCTTCCTTATTTGTTGCCATTCTTGTTATTCCAATGCTCTTTAATTATGCCTATAGAAATCATAAAAAAGATCAGAAGTTAAAATCAGTTCGCATTGAATGGTACGGAAAATTATTATCGAAAATATTAGATCGAAAAGGAATTGTACTTATTTCTTCGGCGTTACTTCTTGCCCTTACAGCATATATTTTCCCAATGGTAGGTTCCGAATATTTACCAAAAAGCGGAACTGAAGAATTCAGCATTGAAATAAAACTTAAAGAAGGAACAAAACTGGAAAGAACTTCTGGAACGGTCAAAAATATCGAATCGATGTTAAATGAAATGTTGGGCGATGATGTAGAAATAATTTATAGTCAGATTGGACCAACAGGATCGTCGGGAAATGAAAAGTCAGTATTTCAGAATGAAAATACCGCTACACTTAAAATCCATTTAAAAGATGATTTAATTAGACAATCGGAATATATTATTTCATCGATTGAAGAATTAATGGGTACAATTCCCGATACAGAAATATCCATCATTCGCGATGAAACTGCTTTACAATCGACCTTGGGAACAGATGAAGCACCACTTGTTGTCGAAGTAAAAGGTAAGGATTTAGAGGTTTTAGATCAAATATCATCTGAAATTAAAACAAAGTTGCAAGAAATTCCTGAACTTCTAAATATCAAAACAAATATTGAAGAAGGAGCTCCTGAAATTGATGTGGTAATAGATCGTTATAAGGCTGGTATTTACAATATGAGTGTCGACGATATTATATCTCAGCTAAAAGATTTACTTATGGGTAAAAACGCTGGAAAATACGAGAAAGATGGTGAGATGAATGACATTACGGTAAAATTGCCCGATATGAGTTTATCTGAATTTAACTCAATTACATTAAAAAATGGGAATAATAAAGTTCCCTTATATGAATTGGCACATATTGAAAAATCCGTATCACCAAAACAATTGTTCCGCCGTAATCAGAATCGGATAGGAAAAGTTATGGCCGATATAGATCGAAGTATTCCCTTTGATCAGGTTATTGAAAAAGTTAGACTCAAGTTAGACGAAATTACTTTTCCGCAGGAATATCAAGTAGAGGTTGTTGGTGAAGAACAAAAAAGACAAGAAGCAATGTCTAGTTTAAGCTTTGCATTAATCTTATCTATTGTATTGGTTTATATGGTAATGGCTTCGCAATTTGAATCCTTAATTCATCCATTTACCATTTTACTTACAATTCCTCTTGCAGGTGTTGGAGCAATATGGGCATTCTTTATTTTGGGTAAATCGCTAAGTATTATGGCTTACATTGGAATAATTATGCTTGCTGGAATAGCCGTAAATGATTCAATTATTCTGGTTGATGCCATAAATAAATTCAAACAACAGGGATTATCGCTTAAAGATTCTATTCTTAGTGCAGGTGAAAATCGAATTAGACCAATTATAATGACCAGTTTAACTACAATCCTTGCTTTATTGCCTTTAACTTTTGGATTTGGAGAAAGTGCTGCATTAAGATCACCAATGGCAATAGCCGTAATTGCAGGACTTATAACTTCCACCCTATTAACTCTGGTTGTTATTCCGTGTGTTTATTATGTTTTTGAAAAAATCAAAGTGAGGTTATTTTCCTAGTAAAACTTAAACTTTGAACTTGAAATTTTGAACTTGAAACTATTTTAAATGAATTTCATCATAAAACGAAAAGTACTTATTGCAATGCTCTTTACAGGGCTAACAATGCTTGGTTATATTTCTTATAAACAGCTTCCTGTTGAGTTATATCCGAATGCCACCTACCCTATGCTTTTTGTGCAGGTTGGCACGTATATAGAAGTTGACCCAAAATACATGGAGAATCAGGCGATTATTCCGCTAGAAGGTGCAATAGGAACATTGGAAGGAATTGAAAAAATTGAATCAACTGCAGGTCAACAATCTGGAAGTATTCAAATATCCTTTCAAAAAGGGGTCGATCTTAAATTTGCTTATTTAAAACTGGTTGAAAAAATAGATGAGACCAAGAAATCTCTACCTAAAGAATTTCAGGTTCAGGCATTTAAGTTTGATTTGGAGCAACTGAATAATATTTTCATGACAATTCAGGTTCGTGGTAGCGGAGGTGTCGACCGTGTGCGACAAGTTACGAATCAGGAAATTATTAATGAAATAAAGAATATTGATGGAATTGCAAATGCCGAAGTTTTTGGAGGACGCGAAAAATCAATAGAAATTATTTTAAACGAGGATGTATGCAACAGTTATGGAATTTCTCCTTCCGATGTTCGCTCTGCCCTCACCAGCAATAGCAAATCCAGAACATTTGCCGGAAAAGTTACAAACAACAATCAACTGCATTTTGTAAATGTAATTTCTGAATTTGACAATATTCAGGATATCCATAATCTTATTGTAAAAGAGCAAGGAAAAATTAAACTTACCGATATCGCCATCATAAATTATGGCGTAAAAGAACAAGAATCCTATAGTAGAATAAATGGCAAAGAAGCTGTTACAATAAGTCTCACAAAAGATTCGCAAGCAAACATCATTGCATTAGCAAATAGTGTTAAGGATCAAATTGAGATTTTAAACTCCGAACTTGCCGAAAAAGATATTGAATTGGTTGTGCAAAAAAACGATGCAGAAACCATGGAGAAAAATATCGATTCAATTATTCAACTAGCATTAATTGGTGGAATTTTAGCCATTTTTATTTTATGGATTTTTCTTAGAAATATACGGCTTGTAATTGCTATTGCTTTGGCGATTCCTATTTCGGTTTATACTGCATTTAATTTCTTTTATGCGTTTGGAATTACAATAAACAGTTTAACACTGCTTGGAATGGCTCTGGCTATAGGAATGCTATTGGATAATAGTGTCGTCGTACTGGAAAACATTTATCGGCTTGCATCTAAAAAGATGCATCCTGATCAGGCTGTAATTCAAGGAACAAAAGAAGTTTGGAAATCGATATTTGCTGCTACGCTTACAACAATTACGGTATTTCTTCCATTTGTATTTTCGACCGATTTCTTTATCGGATTAATCGGCAAACATGTTGGTGTATCTATCATATCAACATTATTAGTTTCATTAGCTGTAGCCTTATTGCTTATTCCAATGATAACGCATGCTCTTTTAAAATTCAGGGTAAACGACAAACCAATTCAGTTCGAAAAAATATCCTATCACAATCGACTTATACAGATATACATGGTGTTATTAAAAACCTGTATGCGTAGTCCCGGAAAAACAATCTTAAGTGCAATAGGAATCTTTTTCATCACTCTTTTAATTAGTTTGGGAGTAAGTATTGTTAGCTCGCAAGAAGCAGAAATAAAGGATATTTCACTTTATGTTACTTTGCCTAGCGGAACAACACTAGAAAACACAGATATTCTAATTGTAGAAGTCGAAAAAAACTTAGCAGATCTTGAGGAGATGAAAGATTTAGTGAGTCAGGTTTACGAAGAAGAATCTGTGTTAACCATATCCTTAAAAGATGATTATAAAGATCTTAGAAACTTTTCAATTCCTAAAATTAAAAATGAGATTCTTGAGCGAGTATCAGAATTAAGCCCAGCCGAGTTTAGTTGGGATCCTCCGGCCGCGGGTCGTCGATTTGGTGGTAGCAATTACAACGACGATGAATTTGGACAGTTTTTAGGTATCGGAACACAAAAAGAAAAGGTTCTGATTAAAGGTCAAGATTTCGATAAAATGTTAAATCAGGCAAACGATGTAGAATACTATTTAACTCAGCTTACATCGGTTGAAAGAGTTGAGATCAGGGTTCCCAATAAACGTCCTGAGCTTATGCTAAATTTCGACAAACAGTTAATGGCTCTGTATGATATTCCTGTTACATCGGTGTTATCAGAATTAAATTCGTTTCAGCATGAATTTGCAAGCGGTGTAACTTTTAAACATGATAACGAAGAATACGATATTCTAATTAAAACGATTGGGAACAAGGATAAAAAAGAGAAAGATGTAAAAGATCTTAAAAAATTAGAAGTTCGAGGTAGCAAAGGGAGCAAGTTTGAATTGCAAGAAATAAGCAAATTCAATTTCACCGAAGGATTGTCTACCATTAAAAGAACAAATCAGGAAAAACAACTCGAATTAGTTTACGAATATATTGGAGAAGTAAAAGACGAGAAAGACTTACTCGAAGCAGCACGTGTTGAAATAGATGATTTAATTGCAGGAATGACATTGCCATCGGGCATTACTTTGGAGGTTGTTCATGATGAAAACGAACTGGGAGAATTTGCCTTTTTATTACTAATGGCATTTATACTGATTTACATGATTTTATCATCGGTATTTGAATCATTTACAGTGCCTATTGTAATGATGTTTTCGATTCCAATGGCTGCAATTGGTTCTATCATATTTTTAATACTAACCGGAACTTCTATTTTAAATCCATATGTTCTAACTGGATTTCTGATTCTTCTGGGAATTGTTGTAAACAACGGAATTATTTTAATCGATTACTCAAGAGTTTTACGTAAGCGAGGATACTCAGATTCAAGAGCCTTAATGATGGCTGGATTGGCGCGGGTGCGTCCAATATTAATTACTGCAATAACTACCATAATAGCTTTAATTCCTCTAGCATTAGGAAAAGCCGAATATGTGTCATTAATTGGAGTTCCTTTTGCTGTTACCATAATTGGCGGTTTATCGTTAAGCACCTTGTTAACTCTGGTATTTATTCCTACTCTAAACTCTGGATTGCAATCTTCTTTAAAATGGATGCGCGGACAGAATCCATATATCAAAATAATACAAATTACACTTTGGGTAATTGGAACCTATTTCATTTTTAAAGAGGTCGATCGCAGAGTATGGCAAATAATCGACTTTATAGTTTTAATGCTTATTGTGCCAGCCAGCATCTATTTTATTCAAAATAGTTTACGAAAAGCAAACGAAAAACTTATAGGTAATAACGATGCTCTGCATATTAGAGTTCGTAATCTTGTGAAAATTTACGATTGGGATAGCCGCTTTATGCGCGAATGGAAATCGGGAATAAATATCCGAAAAAGACTTGGAATAGAACATGAGTTTAAATCGATAAAAGATTTTGACCAACTAATTTGGCAATTCCCATTAATCGGATTTATTGTCTATTTTATCTATTCCCATTTAGAAAGTGGATTTTGGTACTTCATATTACCTATTATACTATATATCTTAACAGTATATATTTTAAGTCCGCTTAAAAAGTATGCCAATAATCTAAAAATAGACAACAAAGGAATAATTCTGCGAAGAATACTTAAACTAACTTACGGGCTTTTCTTTTGGATTTTCCCAGCATTAGCAATGTTTCTCTTTTATTCGAAATATAAATTAATGGGCTTAGTAATTCCTATGGGATCAATCTGGTACTTACTAATCTTTATAAAAGTTACATCAGATAATTTATATCGAAAAAATGTAAATGTCAATCGAATAAAAGGCAGCTTTAAAGGCTTGCGAAAAGGGTTTTATCGATTTGTTTTAGTGATTCCGATAATTGGTAAAAAGAAAACTCCATTTAAAGCTTTAAAAGGCGTTTCAATCGATATTGAAAACGGAATGTTTGGATTGCTTGGCCCTAATGGTGCAGGTAAATCAACTTTAATGCGTATTATTTGCGGAATTTTAGAACAAAGTTATGGTCAAATAACAATTAATGGAATTGATGTTCGAGAAAAACGTGAAGAATTGCAGGGTTTAATTGGTTATTTGCCTCAGGAGTTTGGAATGTACGAGAACATGACTGCATGGGATTTCCTACATTATATGGGAATCTTAAAGAAACTATTTAACAAGGAAGAAAGAAGTAAACGTGTTGAATATGTTTTGAAAGCTGTTCATATGTTCGACAATAAGGATGAAAAAATTGGTTCATTCTCTGGTGGTATGAAACAACGTATCGGAATTGCTCAGATTCTGTTGCACTTACCCAAAATATTAGTTGTTGATGAACCTACTGCCGGTCTTGATCCTAGAGAACGAATACGTTTCCGCAATTTATTGGTTGAGTTGAGTAAAAATAGAATTGTTATTTTCTCAACCCATATTATCGAAGATGTAGCAAGTTCATGTAATAAAGTTGCTGTAATGAAAAAAGGCGAAGTAAGATACATGGGGGCACCTATCGACATGGCTAAAATTGCTAAAGAAAAAGTGTGGATGATGAATATTCCTGCAGCGGAATTTGATACAGAAAAAGACAATTACACCATTATTCACCACATGAAAGATGGAGATTATATACGTTGTCGTTGTTTATCTGATGGAGCTCCAACAGCCGATGCTAAACTTGCAAAAGCAAATCTTGAAGATGCTTATTTGTATTTATTAAAGAATGATAACCCTGATATTTAAAATAAGGATTTTAAAAAATGAGAACAAACAAATTAAAACTTGGAATAGATATTATCAGATACAATCTCAAAATTGTATTTGCTAACAAATTCATATACTTTTTAATTGCAGCAATTGCGTTTTTTCTATTAATAACAGGAATATTACTATTCTCGAATAATGTAGCAGCAAATCAAGATATTTATGCCACTTTAATATTCCCGGGAATATTAATTATTTTCTACCCTGTAATATTTAATATTCAGAATGATAAAGATGCCAGAATGCTCGAAATTATATTTGGAGTTCCGAACTATAGATACAAAGTATACTTGGTTCGATTTATTATAAGTATGGTTTTGTTGTTTGCAATTTTACTACTAATGTCGTGGTTTACAGTTTTTGCTGTGCTTCGAATTCCTGTGTTGGAAATGGTTTATCAGTTAATGTATCCCCTACTTTTTTTATCGTGCCTGTCGTTTCTTTTCTCGACATTGGTTCGAAATGCAAGTGGAGCTGCTGTTATTATGATCATTATCGGACTCATATTTTGGGTTCTTCATGAATCATTACAATATAGCAAATGGAATATCTTTTTAAATCCATTCGATGTACCCAGTGAAATTAGTCATTCCGTATGGAAAAATGTATTAAGTCAAAACAGATTAATGTTAATTATAGGCTCAGTAGTTTCTTTGCTGTGGTCGCTAATTAACCTACAAAAACGTGAAAAGTTTATTTAATATTATATGTTTGATTAACATGAGCGTGTCCAAAAAGTAAAGAAACTATCATTCCCTTGAACTTTTCTCATGAGCGAAGCAAGTAAAAAGGGAATCCTTTTATTTGATTGTTTAACAATTAATTTGGGATGACAATAATCGACTTTTTGAACAACCTCATTCTTACGAATATCCTATATTCAATTATTTTTAGTAATTTCGAATTAAAAATATTTAAAGAATGAAGAAAACATCTTTAATCCTTTTAATATTGGGATTGATTTTTGGACAATTGCTAATATTCACTTTTAATCTTAATAATGGATTTGAATTCCATGAAGTCCTAATAAAGCTTATTCCAATTGCTGATTATGCAGGAAAAACATCTACAGCTTTATATCTAACATCAACAATTTTAGGTTATATTGCTTTTGTTATTTTTGGAATTATTAACACAAACAAAGTAAAATCGCCTACAATCTTTAAGTCGGCAATCATGTTTTCTGGAATCGCAATTATAGTTGCATTTTTCGAGTTTACAAGTATTCTGGAGGATTTAAACAACTCGTTTCAAGGTAAATATTTCCACATTGGATGGTTGTTGTTTTTTCTTGGAATCTGGATTTTTAGCAAAAAATATTTATCAAAAAAATAAGTTATGCCAAACGCCATAAGCACTGGTTTAGAAATTGCAGAAAGCTCATTAACACTTATCGATAAACTTATTGATAAGATTGATAAGTACAAACAAATTAAACAAGACACTACCACTTTTTTAAGGTTATTGTACCTTGAAGTTTTAAAAAATATAGAGATTCTAAATGTTATAGATTTTAAAGCTTATAAATCATTACATCCAAACGATCCAAATATTAAATCGCTAATAAAACTTCTAGAAACTAGTGTTGCGGAAGCCATCTTCTTTAAAGAGGATAATACTAAAAATGCAAACCTATACGAAAAGCTACGTAAGCAAGGTCAAGTTAAAAATAAAGAACGTAAGTTGGTTAGACTTGAAGACGGACAGGAAAGGCTTGTTAAAGGAAAATTTATATATGAAAATGTGCTTCAAGCAATATCTTTTGTTGTTGTTAAGATTGATTTATTAAGCGAATTATCAGAACTTAAAGATGAAGAGTTGGAGATTTTAAGACCTATAAAAATTGATATTAGATTGCTTAATATTAACCAACGTTTACTGATGATAAAATCGTCTTTAGATAAAATGCCTGAGGTAAAAGAAATGGCTCGATAATCCAAATATAAAGAGAGTGTACAAAACACTCTCTTTTCTTTTTTACTCTAAATACTTGCTTGTACCTGACTAATAGCACACTTACTAAGTAATAGCATTGCTAGTCGGGATTGACCTATTCCGCCGCCAATTGACAAAGGCAACTCACCATTTAAAAGCTTTTTATGAAATGACAACTCGATTCTATCTTCCGTTTTAGTAATTTCAAGTTGCTTCAATAACGATTCTCTATCTACGCGAATTCCCATGGATGATAATTCAAAAGCATCTTTCAAAACAGGATTCCATACAATAATATCGCCATTCAGTCCACGATAACTCCCAATTGTTTCTGTCGACCAATCGTCATAATCCGGAGCGCGTAAATCGTGCGGAACTCCATCTTTTAACTCATAACCAATTCCAATAATAAACACAGCTCCATAATCTTTTGCAATAACTTTCTCACGCTCTTTAGGAGTTAGTTTTGGATATCTGTATTGCAATTCTTCGGAATGAATAAATGTAATTTGTTCAGGCAAAAAAGACTTTAACTCTGGATAGATTCCAACAATAAATCTATCCGTTTCCTTAATTGTAGAATAAATTCTTTGTACTTCCTGTTTTAAATAATCCAAGCTCCTATCTTGCTCGGAGATTCTCTTCTCCCAATCCCATTGATCCACAAAGATAGAATGTATCGGACTAATTATTTCATCGGGGCGCAAAGCTTTCATATCTGTTATAATACCTTTTCCAGATTTCAAATCTAAATGCCCCAGAGTTAATCTTTTCCATTTTGCCAATGATTGCACAATTTCTAATTTTCTATCGGGATAAGATTTAGCTAAGAATCGAACAGGTTTTTCAATTCCATTCAAATCATCGTTAATTCCTGTGCCAGATGTAACAACCATTGGAGCCGAAACTTCCATTAAGTTTAGAGTTTCGGATAAACTCTTTTTAAAATAATCTTTTAACTCAAACAAAGCTTTCTGAGTAGTAACTCTGTCTAAAATTTCTTTTTGTTTTTTAATTGTTTTCAACATTTTAAATTGATTTAAGGTTTTATATTTAATAAAAAACCCTTCATCTGAATTCACAGAGAAGGGTTTTAGTTAATACAATACTATTACTACCTTCCCTGCGGAGGAGGACGATTATTATTATTGTTATTATTTATCTTAATCAAAATCATTATATACAAAAAAAGCCTTCCAAATTGGAAGGCTCATAGGTTTTAAAATATCTTTTTTTACTACAATAGCCTTCCAGTCTGTATATTATTTACAGAATTATTAGAAAGATTATTATTTGTAATTTGAATCATTTTATTGCTTATTGGTTGACAAATATAGATTTAAAAATCTCTAGATCAAAATAACTACTCGTATCGTAAACTTTCAGCTGGATTTTTAGTCGCTGCTTTAAACGATTGATAGCTTATGGTTATCACAACAACAACAATTGATAAAACAGCTCCTATTGCGTACATCCACCAAGACAATTCGGTATGGTAGGCAAAGTTACCAAGCCATTTATTCATTATATAATAGGCAATTGGCCAAGCCAAAATATTACCTATAATAACAAGTTTCGTAAATTCTGCTGAAAACATTCGAACTACTGTAGTAACCGATGCACCCATAACCTTTCTAATTCCAATTTCTTTTGTTTTCTGTTCGGCCATAAAAGAAGCTAAACCGAAAATTCCAAGACATGAAATAAAAATTGCAAAAATTGTGAAGTAATTAATTAGAGTGTTACTACGCTGTTCTGCACGATACAAACCCTCTAATCTTTCATCCAGGAACTGATAATTAAATTCATGATCAGGCTCAAAAGATTTCCATGTATCTTGGATATAATCCAGTGTTTTCTGAACATTATTTCCGCTTATACGAATAAAACAAATTCTTGACTGATCTGGATCTATATAAAGCATTAATGGCGCAATTTTATTTCGGATATTATTAAAGTTAAAATCCCTCATCACACCAATAATATGAGCAGGTTCTTGCCCTTCTAAAGTTACGGTTTTGCCAATTGGATTTTCCAGCTTCATTTGCCGAACAGCCTCTTCGTTTAAAATATATGAATTTATAGTATCCGAAGATATATCTTTACTAAATGCTCGCCCTTCAGCCATGGATATTTCCATCGTTTCAAAAAAATCAAATCCGATAGGAAAAAAATGTAAAGTCAATGTGCGATCGTCGGTTTTGCCTTCCCACTGACTTAGCCCAAGTGAAGGACATGCATAAATTGGTAGTACCTGACTTGTTGAAACATTTTTGATATTGGGGTCTTGAAATAATTGTTGTTTTATTGTTTCATAATTCTGTCTAATATTAGTATTCATTCTTAAATAAACCAATTGGTGATTATTATAACCAAGGTCTTTATTTTTAATAAATCTTATTTGTTCAGAAATTAATATTGTTGAAATTATTAATGCTACTGACAAGGTAAATTGCACTACTACCAATGATTTTCTTAATAAAGAACTTCTTGCACCACTTTTCAGCTTTCCTTTTAATACTCTAATAGGATTAAATGATGATAAATATAAGGCAGGATAACTCCCTGCAATTATTCCTGTAATTAAAGCAATGCCAATTAGCGTTGACAATATGAATGGATCAAATAATAAATCAACTAATAACTCTTTTCCAGCTAAATCATTAAATTTTGGTAACAAAAGAATAACTAAAATTAAGGCTATAACAAAAGAAAGCAAAGACATAAAAATAGATTCGCTAAAAAACTGCAATATCACATTTTCTCTTTTTGCACCTACCACTTTTCTTAATCCGATTTCTTTCGCTCTATTGCTTGAGCGAGCTGTAGTTAAGTTCATAAAATTAATGCATGCAATTAGCAATACTAGAAATGCGATTGCAGAAAAAGTTATAACACTATTTAAATCTCCTCGCATTGTAAAATCATATGCAAAATCTGATCTTAAATAAATATCATTTAAAGATTGAGAAAATAATTGCGTTGTATTTTCTTCATCAAACTTATCTAGGTAATTCTTTAGTTTATCGTTAACGGCAACTGATAAATTTTGATTTTTAAGCAAAAAGTATGTAGTAAAATTATATGCCCCTTGTCCCATTTCATCGATATTCTCTCCATCACCTTTCAAAATCTCAAAAGGAAATAAAAACTCAAAATCGAAATGAGAATGATCAATATTTGCTATTACACCAGTTACTTTAAAAGCACCTCTATCTTTAACCTCCAATAGTTGTCCAACTGGCTCATTGTTTCCAAAAATGCGCTCAGCCACTTCTTCGGTTAAAACTACACTATGAGGATCAGACAAGGCTCCATTTGCAGTTCCTTTAATAAATTTAAAATCAAAAAGATCGAACGCAGTTGAATCTATTGCTGCACTTCCTGCCTCAATGTATTCTCCATCTTTGTATTTAAACAACCAAGAGCCCCAATTCTTAAATCGGCAAACACTTTCAATTTCCGGAAAATCCTTTTGCATATTAGGCCCCAGTGCAGCAGGAGTAACTGCTACATGATAAGGTTCTCCATCGTTCATTATACTTACCAAAACACGCTCAATACGATCTGCCTTTGAGTGCCATTTATCGAATTTTAATTCGTCTTGTACCCATAATAGAATTAATATACTACAAGCCATTCCAATTGCTAAACCTATAATATTTATTAAAGAATATGCAGTATGTTTTCTTAGATTACGAACTGCCGTTAAAATGTAATTTTTAATCATAACAAGGTATATTTTAAATCTACTCTGCTCAATTATCAACTTTTATACCAAGCAATATAAGATACTCATTTTATGAATATTAAATTAAATTTAACCATTAAATTAATAATTAAAATTTGTTTGATATCGTTACAAATGATGTACGTTAACGAACAGTTGACATTAAAAAAAAAGCTTCCGCAGAATTTACTCCTCGGAAGCTTTATTCAAATATTAATATATTCTAATAATCCAGCGACAAAATTCGGCCTTTTGTAAAATCAAAAAACTTCTCTTTTTCTGCAATAATTATTCCTTCTTTATAATCTTCGGGATTTATTCCTGCAGCTTTTGTGCACATCGGACAGGCCATAATAATTACTTTCTGCTCAATTAATTTGTTTAAAGCATCATGAAGAGTCATGTAATTCTCCATTATAATATCTTCCGATGTTTTAGTTAAAAGCTTTACACCTTCAATATCAAAAAATAAACACACATCTTGTGTTTCAGCCATTTTATTTGCTAAAGACAAGGCCATTAAAACCTTTTTTGGATTATCATATCCACTACTAATATGAATGAATAATCCGTCTTTGACCTGACATTCTTCCATATCATGTGATTCCATAGCTTCAGGAGCTGATGTATTTTGACAAGAAACAAAAGTTAAAACGATTGCAATTAATAAAAGGTTTAAGATTTTCATAATATGATTATTAGGGTTAATAACTATTTAATCAAATTTACAAAAAGCGTTTTAGAATGTAAAACAATAAATTTAGTTTTTAGATTTCTTCATCGATACCAATTCGTTTTCTGCCATAAATTTCGCAAATTCATCATAACCTGACTCTTTTATCATTTTTATGCCAGCTTTACGATCCGATTTAAATACAAACTCAAACATTTTTGCCACAAAATTATCGAACTTTTTGCAATCCTTAACATTTTGGAATTCTTTGCAATTGGCACAAGATTTAATTCCCTTTTCAATGCAACAGGATCTAATTTTGCACCATGTAGCCTTTTCATTTTCTGCGCAGCCAGGACATTTTCCTTTTTTATATTTGCTACAAGAACCACAATATAAGCCACAAAAGCTTACCAATTCTGATTTAACTAGAGTATCTTTCATAGCTTAACTATTTTATTCCAATTTGAATCTCGGTTACGTTATTATCCATATTCTCGAAATCTACATTATGATAGACTTCCCTACATTCACCAGTCATTTGTAAGCCGTTTTGCATAAGTTCCCCAATAATAGAACAATAAGATTCTTGAAATTTAGCCCAAGTACCTCTATGGATTGTTGTTACACATTTAAAATCTTCAAGTGCAGTTATATCAACGTCCATTTTATCATTTGCTACTGGAAATCCAACTAACAAATCAAATTCCGTTTCCGGTTTTCCATCTGCTCCAGTATAAATCCATACTTGAGGCCCTTCAGTTGAAAATCCTTTCTGGTTTAATTCCTTTAAAATCTGTTCAGGTAAAACTTGAACATGCTCACCTATTGTTTCGAGTGTAGTTTTAATTTCTTTCCCAAATACTTTTGACTGACTTACTTGCTTTATTTCCATCTTTTCTTGTTTTAAGTTAATAAAACAAAGATCATGGTTGGGAGTGACAACAGTATGTCAACTAGGTAAATATTTTTTTTGAAGCCTTTTAACAAACTCACTTACAGTTAACTTAAGTGATTCTGGTTCAATTATTTCAACATCATCTAATAAAGAAAGAATCCATTTTCCAATATAATCTTCTGAATTACTTAAAAAACTCATCTCCATTTTATCTCCTAAATCTTTTTCCTCAATAAATCCAAAGTAATATTTAGCTTGATTTATTTCGGGAAGAAGTTTCTTGCTAAATAATAACTTAACTAAAAACACTTCGCTATTGGATGTGAACGAATTAAAATAATCACGTATTGAAGGTTTGTTATCTTCTGTGAATTTGGAATCTGTAATCTTGATATTCTTAATCCTATCAATCCTAAAATCACGATAATCGTTACGTAATTTGCAGAATGCGATTAAATGCCAATTAAAACTATAATGACATATTCCAACCGGTTCAATCACACGTATTGTATCTTCTTCTTTCGAGAAGGAATTATATTGTATTTCTAATGCTAATTTTTTGTCAATACCTTTTAGTATGGTATCCATTATTTTCTCAGGAATATTACTCTTCTGTATTGCTGATGAACTAAATACTTCGATATGCCGATCTATATTTTCGATAAATTCTTTTTCTGTGTTATTTAGAATTGATCGTATCTTAAATAAAGCCGAATTTAAATTTTCCTGTAGTGTTTTATCCGTTAACTTCTCGGTTAATTTATTTGCTATTAACAAAGCACTTGCTTCTTCTTTAGAAAAACCAACCGGGGGCAAATGATAACTATCTACAATAAAATACCCCACTCCAATTTCCGATCCAATGGGAATTCCAGCTTCTTCCAGAGAACGAATATCTCTATAAACTGTTCTTTTACTTATATTGAATCGTTCGGCTATTTCTCCTGCAGTAACAATCTTTTTGGACTGTAAATGAATTAATATGGCGCTCAACCTATCTATCCTGTTCATAATATGATTATTGTAAAACCTAAATAAAATCTAAAATTAGACTTTAATATTCCTTATTCTCTTTTCAAGACTTTATTTAATATAGAAAGTAATTTGTCTTTTCTAATTGGTTTTGAAATATAATCATCACATCCTGCATTTATAGCTTTTTCTTTATCGCCAGGGATAGCATGAGCAGTTTGAGCTATTACTTTCACATCGGGGCGTTGTTTTTTAATAAGCTGAGTTGCATCATATCCATTCATCAAAGGCATCTTAATATCCATTAAAACCAGATCGATATTCGGGTTTTCAGCACAAGCTTTAACAGCTTCTTTTCCATTTTCGACTGTTATATACCTTAATTCCAAATCACTCAATATTTCTTCTAAAAGTTTAGAGCTAACCTCATCGTCTTCGGCAACTAAAATTGTTTTCTTCGAAAACGATAATGGATTGGAAACTTTATCTTGCTTAATATCTTTTTCTATCTCATCTACAGGTAGTGTAACATAAAAAACAGATCCTTTCCCTTCCTCCGATTCCATATCAATTTTCCCACCCAAGATTTCAGTAAATCTCTGTGCAATAAATAATCCTATTCCTGTACCCCCATAAAATCTCGTTAATGTTTCATCAACTTGTCTAAAAATATTAAAAATAATGTTCTGCTTATCCTTTGCAATTCCGATGCCCGTATCTTTAACAAAAAATCGCACCATTGGAATACCATCTTCTTGAACCTTTTCATAACCATATTCAACAGATCCTTCTTTGGTAAATTTTATGGCGTTTTTAAGAAGATTAATGAGAATTTGTTTAAACTTTGACTTATCTGTATAGATATGTGAAACATCCTCTGTTGGGGAATAAATAATTTTCAGGTCGCAATTGTTTTTTAACAATTCAGCTTGAATTAATTCATTCACCGTTTGCATCAAATCTTCAATTGCATATCTGTCTTTTACAAGATTCACTTCTCCGACCTCAAGTAATGTTACATCAAAAATATCTTCAACAATTTCAAGTAAATGTCGCCCACTACGATTAATAATATCCGAAAAATTAAATATTTTATCTATTGGAAGATCTTTTTTAATTAAATCGGAAAAACCAATAACTGCATTAAGAGGCGTTCTTAGTTCATGAGACATTGTAGCAAGAAATGCTGATTTTAGCCGATCCGATTCCATTGCTTTTGCATAAGCAATCCGTAGTTCCTCTTCTGCTTTTTTTCTTTCAATAGAAATACTCATCTGGTGAGATACAAATTCTAATATTTCTAAATCCTTTTTAGTAAGAGCGTCTTTATTCTCATAATCCTGTACAGCAAACACTCCATAAGTTTTTCCCTTAAGCTTTAATGGAACTCCAAGCCATACTTCAGGCAAACTACCGATAACTTCAACCTTTCCTGCTTTTTCTAAACTCCATATTGTATCCTTTGTTAACAATATTGGTTTTTGAGTTTTGTACACATAAGCTGTTATGCTTTTCCCAGCAGGCCAAGTAGTAAGGCTATCCCTTTCATCCAGCATATATGGGCTTGAAAAAGAATCATCTTTATCATTATAAAATGCAATGTAAAAATTCTTAACATCTATAATAAGTTGAAGTTGTTCTTTTATAATATTAATTAACTCATCAAGGCCTCCAGCAGTATTTGCTGCATGTGATATATTATAAACTATTTTTTGCAATAAATTTATTCTATTACTCTCAGTTATGTCACTTGCAGTATAAGTAATTCCTTTGCTTAAATCATCTTTTTTAATAGGAGATAAAGACAATAATACATCGATTATTTTCCCATCTTTATGTTTCCATTTTACTTCAGTGCTTTTATAGCCTGTTTCTGCAATCTCACTATATATTTCTTTCCCTGCAATTTCGTAATCTTCTTTGCTTAAATAAAACAATTCTACATCTTTACCAATCAATTCCATTTTCGAATACCCCATCATCTGACAAAGCATATCGTTTACCTCTATAATAATTCTATTTACGATCACTCCTATCCCAATGGGTGAAGCTCTAAAAACACTTTCTATTCTTTCTTTTTCTTTTCTAATAGATTCTTCTGCAAGTTTATTCTCAAGTTTTATTTGATATTCTTTAATTGCCCGGTTAATTGCAGGAACTAATCTAACGAGATTATTTTTCAATAAATAATCCGTAGCTCCCTGTTTCAAAGTTTCTACGGCTACTTCTTCACCAACAATTCCTGAAACAATAATAATCGGCAAATAGTCAAAACGTTCTCTTATTATTTTTAAGGCATCGAGTCCTGAAAAACCTGGTATTACATAATCTGAAATTACAAGATCCCACTTATCTTCAAGTGCATTTATCAATTCTTTTGGGGTTTCAACTCTTTTCCAATCAACGTTCAGGTTCTTTCTTTTTAATTCTAGTAATATTAATTCGGCATCGTCGGGAGAATCTTCCACAAACAGAATTTTCAATAGTTCGCTCATGATTAACAATTTAATTGATTGGTTTTTTATTAAATATCAGCCAATAAAATCCGAGTTGTTGGATAGCTTCTTTAAATTTTTGAAAATCAACCGGCTTTTGTATATAACTATTAGCACCTAATTTATAACTTTCTACAATATCTTTTTCCTGATCTGAAGATGTAAAAATAGTAACTGGAATTAAACAGGTTTTTTCGTTTGATCGTATTTCTTTTAATACTTCTAAACCATTAACCTTGGGAAGATTTAAATCGAGTAAAATTAATGCTGGCATTTCCTTACTGTTTCTATTCTCAAAATTACCTTCACAACGCAAATAGTCTAAAGCTTCGGCACCATCTCGCACCACATCAAGCTGATTGGCTATAAGTCCTGAACTCAATGCAAGTTCTACCAGTTCAACGTCATCTTCATTATCCTCTACAAGAAGAATTTTATTTTGTACCATTTTAATTAACTTTATTCTTTTTATTAAACTTTTTAATAACTACAAATTAGTGTTAATATGCTAAAAAAGCAATAGCCTTATTTATTTGTAAAAGTTAAATAAAAAGTTGTTCCACGGCCTATTTTACTTTCTACATTTATTTGAGCATTATGTTTTCTTACAATTCTCTTTACTGTGGCCATACCAATTCCAGTTCCTGCAAACTCACTTTCAGTGTGTAATCTTTGAAATGGCAAAAATACTTTATCGGAATATTTTACATCAAACCCAACACCATTGTCTTTTATAAAAATGACATTAGTATTATTAATTATTGCTTTTCCTATTTCAATTATTGCTTTTTTGTTTTTCGAGGTAAATTTCCAAGCATTAGAAAGAATGTTTTCCAATAAAATAGTTATTAATTTAGGATCGCAAAAAATCTTGATTGATTCTTCGATCTTAATATCTGTAATTCTTTCAGGTTCTGCTTTCTGATATTTATTGATAATTTCTTCTGAAATAACTGATATATCAACTTCTGATTTTACTATTTCCTGACGCGAAATTCTAGAAAGAGAAAGTATATCATTAATTAGTTGTTCCATTTTATGACTAGAAGCTATAATTCTATTCAAATAATGAATACCTTTTTCATCAAGCTTATCTTTATATAACTCGCTAATTATTGAACTAAATCCAGCCATTCTTGTTAATGGCGCTCTAAGATCATGTGAAACTGAATATGAAAATGCTTCCATTTCTTTATTTGCTGTTTCCAGTTTTTCGTTTGTTTTTCGCAATTGTTCACTTGATTCGTTCATATCTTCCAATAAAAATGCAAGAGCTTGTTGCGATTCTGTAATTTTTTTATTTTTAATTTCCAGTTCTTCTGTTCTTCGCTTCACTTTTTGTTCCAACTTAGAATATAAATCTCTTATTTCATTTTCAGCCTTTTTTTGTTCAGTAACATTATGCATTGTTGCCATAGCGCCAATACAGTCGCCTGTTTTATTAATCAATTTTTTTCCACTAGAAACAAAAGAAAGATGTTCTCCATTTACAGGTTTTACAACAAATTCTATATTACTTACTTTACCTTCTTTTAGGGCTCTGTATAGAGGCACATCTTCTTTTTTCATAGGATTTATCCCATTTGCAAAAAATAGGTTATAATGTTGTGACCATTCTTCTGCAGGGATAGGTTTCTCGGGAAGGCCATGAAAACGTCTGGTAGCTTCATTAAAACGATTTAACACTCCATTCTCATCACAAACTACAATTCCTTCTTCGATACTATCAAAGATAGCCGACTGCAATTCTCTTTCTACTTCCAATTTTTCTTTTATTCTCTTTTGCTCAGTTATATCACTTGAAATAATAATCAGACTATCTATCTTATTATCGATTACAACAGGTCCTACTTTATTTGTGAACCATCTCTCATTATTATCATCTATAAATAAATTTTCGTAAAAATTTATTGAACCATCACTTAAGGTCCTTTTAATAGCATTAAGAGCAGATAACAATGATTCTGATGCTATAAAATTATTTATATCTTTTCCAATAAACATATCCAACGTGGATACTTCATTAATTCGATTGGTATATTTGATTTTCAAATCGGTGTTAATAACTGTAATAATGTTAGGTGCGTTTTTAACATAAGAAGCCCATCTTACTTCACTTTCTTTCAACCTAAGATTTGCTTTCTCTAGCTTACCTAATTGTCTAAAGATTAAATAATATAATAATATACCTGTACTTAATACATAAAACCACCCCTTAATTGTCTGTAATTTTAGAATTGTTTTAGAATCAGAAACAAAATAACCCAAGACTTTATCAGAAAAGACAATCCATAAAGCTCCAATAATAATATAAATGATAACAATCCTAAATGACTTCCATTCTTTTCTAATCGAATTCATATTTTATGGGCTTTTCTTTATGCTATTTTATTTTCAAGTTCTTTTACAATATCACGAAGTTCTTTTATCCGAAATTCTCTACCTACATATAAATCATTCATTTTTTCTACATCTTTAAGAGATTTCTCCAACTCAGAAGTTCTCTCCTTAACCTTCTTCTCCAAGTCTGTATTTAATTTAAGAATCTTATTTTCTGCTATCTTCAATTCGGTAATATCGCGAATAAAAGCTGCCACAAATGTTCTCTTCCCTTCAGATAAAATTGAAATACTTACATTTATATCAGCAAGACACCCATCCTTTCGTTTATGGATAGTATCGAACCGATCACGTCCTTTCTTTATCATCTGTTCAATTCTTCGTTGAACTTCATTTTCTGGTATTTCAATCTCCAACTGCCTAATATTCATCTTTTCTAATTCATTTTTCGAATATCCAATTATTTCACAATAAGCAGGATTAACTTTAATAATTTTGCCTTTATCATCTGCTAAAATATAACCATCCATAGTAGAATTCAGAATCTCCTCGTTGCGCTTTACCTGCTCTGCTTTTGAAATCTCAGCTTTTTTTCGTTCAGTTATATCTCTTCCAACACCAATTATTTCTTTAGGATTTCCATTTTCATCTAAAATTGAAGAATTGGACCATGCAATCCATCTCCATCCATCTTTTGTTGCGACTCTTTGTTCGATGAAACATTTGAAAGGTGGAACGTATAGCTTCTTCATTTCATCTTCCGAACTTTTCCTCTCATCTTCATGAACAACAGGCATAAAACTCGTTCCAATTAATTCATTCGTTGTTTTTCCGAATATCTTACAATATGTATTACTGACAAATAAAAATCTTCCTTCTAAATCAACCTTTACAACCAAATCAGTTTGATTTTCAATTATCAATCTATATTTTTCTTCGCTTTCCTTTAGATCTTTACGTGTTTTCCAGAAATCAAATCTTCGAAGCATTAAAATCCCTAATAACATTGTACCAAAAGGGAAAATTATAATTATTGGTAATGCAATAATTTTAAGGGTTTGCCACCTTATTGCTTCTGGAAGAAAAACGGAACATAATAACATAACAATGTGAACTACAAATCCCATATACAAGATTTCCATAACTCTATTCTTACTAAAGAAATTAAATCTAAATTTTCTCCATAATAAACCTATAATACCAGAAGTTACTATTATTGCAATACCCATCGGCATTCCTTCTCCACCAATAATAAAACGATAAATTCCCGTAAGTAACATTGCAATTATTGTAGGTATTGGACCAAAAAATAATCCAGAAATGGAAAGCATAATGGTTCTTGTATCGAACATTAGTCCAGGTTTTATATACCATGGTGTCATAAGTACAATAATTCCAATAATCCCTAAAAAAACACCCGTTATAATTTTTGCTGAAATACTTTTTGATAGTTTTTCTTGCACCCATACATAATCGTATACCATATTTAAAGCAAGTAAAAGAGCTGTGTTTTGAATTAAACCAAGGACTATTGAATCTTTCATATTCAGGATTTATTTTACTGTAAGTTATCAAAATTATATATGATAGTCAATAAAACACTATTTCTATCGGATTCATCGAACAGCAATAAAAAATACGAAAACAGAATATAATAAGGAAAATCTTTAATTTTGTATTTACCTCGAATCTTTTAAAGTTTCGACTTTAACTTCTAAGTATTTAAATTAACGTTTATGATTAAGTTACTTATAATAAGTTTATTCGTAATATTTTTTAATATACCTTTTGGATACTGGCGAGCGAATGTAAAATTGTTTTCTTTTCAGTGGTTCTTAGCTGTTCACATTCCTGTTCCAATTATTGTTATGTTAAGGATATTCTTAGATATTGGTTTTGAATGGTACACGTATCTTTTTCTAGTCACTTCCTTTTTTATAGGTCAAAAATTGGGATCAATAATTCATAAGTATCTTGGTAAAATTGAAATTATAAGTTCATGTCTTATTATGGATTTAAGAAAACTGCTTATTGAGCATTAATATCATTTTATCAAAAAACATCTAACACTTTTATTATGATGCACAATTAATACAATATCTACTTTGTGGCATAAGTAAAATTCTTCCAATTGGGATTTGTTTTTTACATTTTAAGCATAAGCCAAAATCTTTATCGTCGAGTTGACCCTGCACATGTTTTAATTTTATAAGCTTTTCTTCAACTTTCCGAAGGGCTGCTTCCGCAACACTTTTATTATTAATCGCATCCATCCTGGATATCCTACCAATTGCATTTTCTGGTGCTATGGGTTTCGTAATTTCTTTATACTCGAGGATTGATTTTTCGGTTTTTTCAATCTCAGTAATGATTTTTTCCTTAATTTCGTTTGTTGTTTTTTCGTCCATCACAGAAAGGTTTAAACAAATTTATGTTTCGAATGTACTATTTTTTTTAAACTTTCATTAATTGGATTAATCGATTTAAGAATTTAAACGTCTATATAAATAAATCAAAATACTAAAATATGCGAAAATTTAAAATTACCCTTTCAATTATAGTCTTGCTAGCTGTTTGTTCAGCTTTTAGTTTAAAGGCTCAAAATGATGCTCGCTTAATGCGGTTTCCAGATATCAATAATGATTTAATTGCATTTGTTTATGCAGGAGATATCTGGACAGTCAATGCTAATGGTGGCGACGCTAAAAGATTAACATCACATATGGGATTAGAATTATTCCCAAGAATTTCACCAAATGGAAAATGGATTGCATTTTCTGCACAATATTCTGGTAGCAGACAAGTATATGTTATGCCATCAACAGGTGGAACACCTCAACAATTAACATATTATAATGAAGTTGGAGAAATGCCTCCACGCGGTGGTTATGATAATGTTATTTTGGATTGGACTCCTGATAATAAGAATATTCTTATTAGAAGTAACCGCACTCCTTTTGGTGAAAGAAATGGAAAATATTTTTTAGTTAGCATTGATGGTGGTTTTGAAAAACCATTTCAAATAACAGATGGTGGTTTTGGAGTATTATCTCCTGATGCCAAAAAACTTGCTTTTACTCCTATTAGTAGAGAGTTTAGAACTTGGAAACGTTACAAAGGAGGCCGCGCTTCCGATGTATGGATTTATGATCTTGAAAACGATAAATCTGAGAAGATAACTAATTTTGTTGGATCGGATCAAATTCCTGTTTGGTACAAGAACAAGATTTATTTTGCTTCAGATAGAGATTTAACTTTAAACATTTATAGTTATGATCTAGATACAAAAGA
Organism: Bacteroidales bacterium; assembly: GCA_016342685.1. Classification (GTDB taxonomy): domain Bacteria; phylum Bacteroidota; class Bacteroidia; order Bacteroidales; family UBA12077; genus UBA12077. The sequence goes on from JAEINU010000002.1 coordinate 273,583, forward strand.
AACAAAGCAAATAACTACTCACTCAGAGTTTGACGTAATGTGGCCTTCTGGCGAAAATGGAATGATTGCATATGAAAACGGAGGATACATTTACAAACTTAATGTTGAAACTGGAAAAACAGAAAAAGTAACTGTAAATATTAGCTTCGATAATCCAAACATAATTCCTTATTTTAAAAATGTTAAAGGTTTCATCGAAAGTGCTTCAATTTCTCCTAGCGGAAAACGTGCCTTGTTCGATGCTCGTGGAGATATTTTTTCAGTACCTGCCGAAAATGGATTTACTGTAAATCTTACTAACACACAAGGTGTTCGAGAAATGTCACCAAATTGGTCGCCAAACGGAAAATATATTTCTTACATCTCTGATGCTACTGGCGAATACGAAATTTATCTTTTAGAAAATAAAAAAGGTGCAAAAGCTAAACAGTTAACATTTAACTCAAAAGCATGGAAATACGATGCTATCTGGTCGCCAGACAACAAGTATTTAATGTTTTTCGATCGTACTTTAAAATTACAATATATTAATGTAGCAACTGGTGCAATTAAAGTTGTAGCAAATGCTTATTCTGATGAAATACGAGATTATAGTTTCTCTCCAGATTCAAAATGGATAACTTATACTAATAATAGTGAAAATGATAATCGTGCAATTTGGGTTTACAATATTGCATCTGGTCAGAATCATCAAGTAACTGATGATACTTTTGGCGATAATAGTCCTGTATTTTCGAAAGACGGAGATTATATTTTCTTCTTATCAAATCGTGATTTTAACTTAGATTTCTCAAGTTTTGAATTTACTTACTTATATAATGATGCAACCAGAATCTTTGCTTTAGCTTTAAGGAAAGACAGTCCAAAACTATTCAAATTTAAAAATGATGTTGTTACAGTAAAAGATGAAACAAAGACAGAATCATCGAAAAGTAAAAAAGACAAAAAGAACAGTGATGAACCTAAGAAAGATAAACTAAATATTAAAATTGATTTCGATGGCATTGCTGAAAGAATTATGGATTTACCTATCGAAGATGGTAATTACGGATTCCTTGATGCTGTTGAAGGTGGTATTCTTTATGGCGCCGAAGATGGTTTACATAAGTATGATATATCTAAAGAAAAAGATGAGCTAATTATTTCTGATGTTAGATGGGGTTTACTATCTGCCGATGGAAGTAAAATGTTATATAGCGCGAAAGGAAATTGGGGAATTACTGATATCTCTCCAAACCAAAAAGCTGGTGATGGAAAATTAGATTTGAGTGATGTAGAAATGAAAATTGATCCTAAGAAAGAATGGGAACAAATTTATACTGACGGATGGAGAATTTTCAGAGATTATTTCTATGTTTCGAACTTGCATAATATCGATTGGGCCGGCTTAAAAACTAAATATGCTCAACTGTTACCATACGTTAGTCATAGAGCAGACCTTGACTATATCTTTTGTGAGATTATTGGAGAATCAAATACAGGTCATGCATATGATAATTATGGTGATTTTGAAAAAGTAAAACGCATTGAAGGTGGTTTATTAGGTGCAGAACTAACACCTGATGTGAATGCTAATCGTTATATTATTTCAAAAATCTATAAAGGTGAAAACTGGAACGAAGGACGACGATCACCATTAACAGAACAAGGTATTAACATTAAGGAAGGTGATTACTTAATTAACCTAAACGGTAATAATGTTACTTTAGCCGACAACCCTTATAAATTTCTTGAAAACTCAGCCAATAAGCACATTGAAATTACAGTAAATTCAACAGCATCTGAATCTGATGCCAAAACATATACTGTAAAAACAATAAGTAGCGAACTTAGCTTATTCTACTTAGACTGGGTGGAAACTCGTCGTGCAATGGTTGATAAACTTTCTGGTGGAAAAATTGGCTATATCCATGTTCCAAATACAGCATTTGAAGGAAATCTTGAACTACACAAAGGAATGTATGCTTATCATAACAAAGAGGCATTAATTATTGATGATCGATTTAATGGTGGTGGATTTATTCCAGAAAATATGGTTCAGATGCTTAACAGAACAACTTTGAGTTATTGGCACAGAAATGGGTTAAAACCAATGAGATCTCCTACAATTGCTCATGATGGACCTAAAGTAATGTTAATTAATGGATATTCATCATCTGGTGGAGATGCTTTCCCATACTATTTCAAGAAAAAAGGTTTAGGTAAATTAATAGGTACCAGAACTTGGGGTGGATTAGTAGGTATTCAGGGAGCAAGAAGATTTACCGATGGTGGTAGTTTCCATGTTCCTCAGTTTGGTGTTTACGACGAAAATGGAGAATGGATAATTGAGGGTGTTGGAGTTTACCCGGATATTGAAGTAATAGACAGACCTGAATTAACTGCTAAAGGAATTGATCCTAGCATTAAAAAAGCTGTTGAAGAATTACTTAAAGAACTTGATGCAAATCCTGTTAAGAAACCAAAATCGCCTGAAGCTCCAGACAGATCAGGCTTTATTGAAAAAGACATAAAGTAAAAGTAATTTACAATTATATAAAAAAGCCGGAATGATTATTCCGGCTTTTTGTTTTAGAATAATCTACTGAATAAAAGCACATTAATAAGTTTCAAACTTAAAAATAAATAAATCAACTTAACATTAAGTTGATTTATTTATTTTTAAGTTGTATAATTGCATCATAAAACTATTAAACATTTCATTCTATTAATTAAACATTATGGCAAGAAAATTAGCAGAAGTTAATGCAAGTTCAGTAGCTGATATAGCATTTTTACTTTTAATATTCTTTTTAGTTGCAACAACTATGGATGTAGATTCAGGATTGTATAGAAAACTTTCCCCCACTTCGGATCAACCGCCTCCAGAAATAAAGGAAAGAAATGTTTTGGTTGTTCTGGTCAACTCGAACGACCAGTTAATGGTTGAAGGAGAAGAAGTGCAGCTATCATCCTTAAGATCGAAAGCAAAAGATTTTTTACAAAATAAACATAACAAAGAAAATCTTCCTGAAAAACGAATTGATAACGTTGATCCTTTTGGAAATATTGAAGTTACGAAAGGAATTATTTCATTAAAAAATGACCGGGCCACATCTTATGAAATGTTTATAAGTGTTATGAACGAATTAATTGCTGCTGGAAATGAAGTTAAAGATGAATTTAGCATGGATCATTTTGGAAAGAAATATAAAGAACTACCCAATCATTTACAACAAGCTGTAAAACAGGCTGTACCAGCAGTTATATCTGAATCGGAACCAATGCATATTGGCGGATAATAATCAAGTGTGACAACACAAACTATTTTATTATAATATGGCAACACTAACAAAGGCAGAAGAGAAAATCATGAAAATTCTCTGGAAAATCGAAAAAGGATTTATTAACGATATTCTTGAGTATTTTCCTGAGCCCAAACCTCCTTATAATTCTGTTTCGACCATTGTTCGAGTTTTAGTTAAAAAAGAAATTGTATCGTTTAAAAAATACGGTAATACCTACGAGTATTTCCCATTAATAACTAAGGAAGAATACAGAAAAAGTCAGATGGGAAGTCTTATTAAAGATTATTACAACAACTCACTAAAGCAAGTGGTTAACTTCTTTTCAGAAAATAAGAACCTAGATATTGAAGAAGTTGAAGAAGTAATGAAAATGCTCAACGAAATAAAAAACAAGAAAAAGAATGGTTAGTTTTCTTCTATATTTATTTGAGACAGGATTATGCCTTACAATCTTGTTTTTGGTATATATTTTCTTCTTTAAAAAAGAGACATTCTTCAGATTTAACAGAATTTATTTAATTTCAATTTTATTCTTTTCTCTTTTAATACCATTCGTTCACATTAGTATTAATGTTACAAATACTAACAAATTTGAATTCCCTTTTAACAAGATAGGAAAATTCAGAACCTATTATGAACAACTTATTGCTATGACTGATCCTGAATATCTGGATTCTTATAACACTAGTGATAACGAATTTGACGAATTTAATACAAACACATATCCTATAGCTAATTCAATTGAAAGTGAACTAGTTACCAAAAAAGATTCGTATAGCAAAACTCACGAATATCATTCAAACAAAAAAACAAGCTTTTCAATTGCTCAATTTTTATTTATTGTTTATATCATCGGGGTAATTTTATTTTCTTCGCGAATTGTTCTTCTATTTAGATGGATTTACAAAACCATATCTCAAAATGAAGTTAAAACTCAAAATAAAATAAGACTTGTAAAGCTAAAAGATAACCTTCCCCCATTCTCTTTTCTGAAATTTGTATTTATTAACGAAAAATCTTTAATCACAGATAACCACAATCAGATAATTGCACACGAGGAAGTACATGTTAAACAGAATCATAGCATTGATTTATTATTGGCTCATATATTAACCATATTTCAATGGTTTAACCCACTCGCATGGTGGCTTCAAAAAGCAATTAAATCGAACCATGAATACATAGCAGACAGTTTAGTAGTGCAAAAGGGTTATGATTTATATAACTATCAGGAACTATTATTACATCAATTCTTAAAAATCAAATCGGTCGAGCTTGTAAATAATTTTAATTTAATATCAATAAAACAAAGAATTACCATGTTAAATAAAGTCAAATCTGGTTTTGGTGCTAAACTAAAAGCTGTTCTTATTATACCATTTGCAATTATCACATTCTTACTTTTTGCAAATCTAACGATAAACGGACCTGGTAAAGTTTTAAATAACTTCTCGTTTTTTGAAATTCAAAACAATGTTAAACAACTAACTGGATTATGGAAAAATGATAAAGAAGATTCCTATGGTTATCTAATTAAATTTACTGAACATAAATTCTTTATACTTGAAGATCAGGTAAAATTAAAAGAGTATAATTATAAAATTAAGGATAATAAAATAGTTTTATTCGCTTCTAATAGTGAACCAATTGAACTAAAATATAAAATCGATAATAATAAAATTAAAATCTGGTGGAATGATTCCAATAGTTCAGAATATACTAAAACAAATCATGAAAATTCTTTAGATGTATTTCTATCAGATAAAGGTTTAAAAATAACTCCCCCAACAGTAAAAAATTATAAAATTTTAGAAAGGCTTGAACTATGCCTTTTTGTTGCTATGCAAGATGATAAAGTAATGGTGCAAAATCAGATTGGTGTTTTCTCCGATCTAGAGAAGTTAATTTTAGAAGAAAAATCAAAATTTAATCAACTTGATTTAAACCTTGTTACCATTCAACTAGCTGTTGATGAAAACGCAGAAATGAAACAAGTTTATGAGCTTTACCAAATTCTTAGAAGAAATAATTTATTGAAGGTTGCTTTTGTATGCTATCCAGACAATAATTCAACAGAATTAAACTCTCCTCACACGAGTTTTACACGCAAACTTCCGCCAATTGAAGGGAAAGTAGAAATATTAGATGTCGAAGATCTTCCCGCAATGTCAATAGATTTTCTTGAAATAGATGCAACCATCAAAGAAAATACGCCTGAATTAATTAAACCCAAAGTTTCACAGCTCATAACTGGCTCGAAAAAATATATCATGTGTTTATCATTTGACAACTCCACCCCATATAAAGATTATACCGAATATAACGATATGGTTTGGTCGGTAATTTTTAAATACAGAAACCAATATGCTCTCGAAAAATACGGTATCGAGTATAAACAATTAGGTAAAGATTTTCAGAAAGAAGTAAGGAAAAAGTATCCTATTATACTTACTCAGAGAAATATTGATGAACCTGAGGGTTAACTAAAATGAAAAAGATACTTTTCATTATTGTCTTAAATATTTTCTTATTTGTACTATGTAAAAAGGAACGTGACCCTATTGCAATTATTCAAAATACGATTCAAACAATAGACACAATAAGTTCCATTTCATACAATCAACATCTCATAAAAAACAATCTTCAGAATATTGATTCTGTAGTTGAAAGAGATAGAGCTTGTATGTTTAAGAAACTCTCCGGAGATTCTATTACCGGTGCCGAAACTCATATTTATTATTACTCAGGAGGTGTTACCGTTTTTGAAGACATTTATAATGGGGATTTCTTAATAAGAAAAAATCATGTTGAAAATTCTGCTCTATTTTATGATCTAATTAAATATCCTGAAATTAAAAATAGCAATGGTTTTTGGAGAAAAAATACTCCTTACACAATTCAAGCACTGCTTGATTTTACCTTAAAAAATAAAAATGATTTTAAAATTGAAATTTTAAACGATACCATAATTGATAGTAATGAATGCTTTTGTATTAAAACTAGTTTAGAAGATAAGAACACTTCGACAACTTACAATAAATATTTTACAAAAAAGCCCGGAAGCATTGAAGAATCATATTTCTATATTAATAAAAAGAACTACTATCCTCAAAAAATAAGAATTGAGATTTCCGAAAAAAAACAGCCAGAAAAAATCATTTTTACTGATTATCGCTTTTACGATATAATCTTTAACCAACAACTTAACGATGAGCTATTTTCTAATCAAAATGAAAACATTAAAAATTTTAACATTCAAAACATTAGTCCGCTCTTAAACATCTTATAATATCTGCAGATTTTAATTCTGAACATATGACATCAATTAAACTAGCATTGCGAAATATTTTCAAAAACCGATTAAGTTTTATGATTGGTTTTATTAGTTTACTAGTAGGATTTACAGTTAGTCTCTTAATCGGAATTTATTTGTACAATGAACTAAACTACGACAGGTTTCATGAAAAAGAAAACATTTACAGAGTAGGTTTTAGTGCAAATTTTGCCAATACGTGTACGAATTATGCTTTTGCCTGGGCTCCTTTAGGACCTAAAATGAAAGAATATTATCCTGAAATTGTTGATTTTGTTCGATTATATAAGATACCATCAAAAATTATAGTAAATCATAACGAGAACAAATTTTTACAAGAAGACTTGTTTTATGTTGATCAGAATTTATTTGAATTTTTCTCTTTTGAATTATCTACAGGGAATCCCAGAACGGCATTAAGTGAACCGAACACAGCTGTTTTAACTGAACAGATGGCTAAACTATATTTTGGCAACCAAAATCCTATTGGAAAAATAATTGAAGCAGATGATAAAGAATTTATTGTAACTGGTATTGCAAAATCACCCCCTATTAATTCTCATATTAAATTCAATATTCTTTTCTCAATAAGTTCAAAGCAAGAAGATAAAATAGGAAATGAAAAGGTATTAGAAAGTTGGAAGCTAATCAATTATTATACCTATTTGCACCTATCAAATAAAGAGTCCATTAAATCAATAAATTCGAATAAACAAGCTTTTATTGATAAGGAGTTATATATATTTAAAAAAGATCTCAATGTTGATATAGGTTTAATAATTCAACCATTAAAAGACATTCATTTACATTCAAATTTGGATCGAGAATTGGAGCTTAACAATTCAGCTTCCAATCTTTGGATTGTATTTATAATTGCACTGTTTGTCTTTATTATTTCATGTGTCAACTTTATCTTAATATCAACAAATATTAACATTACCAGATTTAAAGAAGTTTATATTAAAAAGGTTCTTGGGCAAAGTAAAATATCAATTATAATTAGCTATTTGTTTGAAACTCTTTTTGTTTGTTTTGTTAGTCTTCTATTTGCTTTGCTTTTATTTTATTATTTATTGCCACAATATAATTTAATAAGCCATTCAGAATTTTCATTTGATTATCTTTTGAATTGGCAGATTATTATTGGAATTATTTCGGTTTTGTTATTTACAGGAATTGTTCCTGGGTATTTTTCAGGAAAAATCCTGTTTGCTTTTAAGTTGAATTCAACAAAAGAGTCTCCCTCCTCATTGCAAGTTTTTAACAGCTCAACTATACTTATCGTACAATTTTGCATTGCTTTTACACTTATTATATGTTCCTTGATATTTAATAAACAATTAGAGTTTATTCAGAATCACAATCTAGGATATGACAAATCTAATATTCTGATAATTCGAACCAATGATCGTGAAATAAGAAATTCTGCAGAAAACATTTGTGAAAAAATCATGACTTTCCCAGAGGTAGTATCCGCCTCTGTTTCATCAAACAACTTTGCAAATGAACCTTCAACTTTTGCTATCTCACTAACAAATAATGGTGAAAATAAAGAAGTTCAAACAAATTACAATTCGGTAGATTATAATTTTAAAGATACTTATGGTTTTAACTTAGTTAAAGGTCGTTTCTTTTCAAGAGATTTCCCAACAGATTCATTTGGAGTTGTTGTGAATAAAACTTTTTGTAAGGAATTAAATTTGATTGCCCCGATAAATAAGAATGTCTATTTTCTTGGCAGAGAGTATAAAATTATAGGAGTACTTGAAGATTTTCATTTCAGTTCTTTTCGTGAAAAGATTGAACCTTATTTGATGTTTTTTAAAATGTCGGGCACGAGAAACCGCTACATTAATATTAAACTACAAGATCAGTTAAGCCAGCAAATAATTAAGAAAATTGAAGAAATATGGTCTGATACTTTCCCCGATAATATTTTTGAGTATACCATATACGAAAATGCTTTACAAAAGAGATATCAAAATGATTTGGTGCTAGTGAAACTATTAAAATATCTCAGTATTATAGTAATTATAATTGCTTTATCTGGTTTATTGGGTCAAAATTTTTTAATGTTACGATTACGTAGAAAAGAAATTGCAATTCGGAAAGTCTTAGGAGCAAATTTTAAGGATTTGCTTTACACTTTAACTAAAAAGTATGCAATTCTTTTATTGATATCATGGTTAGTAGCTTCTTGTATTAGTTATTTTTTAACCCAAGAATGGCTGAATAATTTTGTATTCAGGTTCGAGAATCAATACGTATATTTCATTATCCCAATTATTTTAAGCATTCTGATATCATTGTTAATTATTAGCCTAAAAACACTAAAATCCTTAAACGAAAATCCGATAGAATCATTAAAAGAAGAATAAGTAAAATTTCTTTATTTGACTATATAGGAGTTAAAATAAACACTACAATATGTACAATTTAAAACTCATTATTCGAAAACTATTTAGAGAAAAACTAACCACAATAGCCTTGTTATTTTCTTTAACAGTTGGATTTGTTGCATTTATTGCAATATCAAGTTATGTAATATATGAAAAAACATATGATCGTTATATTCCAGATTACAACGAAATAAACAGAATTGTTACTGAAGTTTATTCAAATAATGAGCTTGCTATTACAATGCCTCAGTGCGAAAGAATACTTGGAGAAGCATTGGTTGAAAAATTCCCTAATGTAACTTCGTCTGGATTTATGTGCAAAACAAATAATCCGCATTATAAAATTGAAGAAAATATCTTTACCTCAGAAAATGTTTTTCATGCATCATCAGGCTTGATCGATATTTTATCAATTAAATTAATTAATAGTAAAAAAGCTGAAGTGCTAACCGAACCTTATAAAGTTATTATTTCGGAAAGTACGGCAAAAAAATATTTTGGAAATAAAAATCCAATTGGAGAAACTATTTTTAAATATCCAGCATACGAATACGAAGTAGAAGGAGTATTTAAAGACTTACCTAAAAACACCCATTTTGAAGCAGATATGTTTCTATCTTTTCATAATAACATGAACCTTCCTCCTCCCTTAAAAGACAATTGGGGCGAAACATCTTTTTATACTTATTTAAAAGTAAATAAGAGTGCTAACATAAAAAATCTTGAAGAAAACATAGATAAGTTGGTTTATGAAAATAAGAAAAGCTATTTCGATAATACAAATTCAATAAACAAGTATCATCTTCAAGCAATAAAGGACATCCATTTAAAATCAAATCTAAAAAGCGAAATAACAATAAATGCAAAGAACAGTTATTTAAATATATTATTAATTGTTAGTTTGTTAATATTGTTAGCTTCCGGATTTAACTATGTGTATTTTATTTACACCCGCGTTTTAAGCAATACAAAGGATATTGGGATAAAAAAAGTTTTTGGCATTACCAAGAAACATTTGATTAAGCAATTTTTAACAGAATCATTTTTTATTCATGCAATTGCAATTATAATATCATTTATTATATGTGCACTGCTTCAAAAACTGATATACAACTCTTTAGGAATCGATATCAGTTTGTCTTATAAAAACTTCAATTTTTGGATTGTTTGTATCGCAATTTATATCCTGAGCTCAACTCTAACAGTTATATTTCCTATACTGGTACTCAAAAACAAGAAAGCACTTGAATTACTACACTATAAAAAGAAGCAAAAGAAGCATGCGATCTCATTCCGACAATTAATAACAATAACACAATTTGTAATAATTATATTGATAATTTCAGTTATTATAGGTGTCGACAAACAAGTAAATTATCTGATATCAAAAGATAAAGGCATAAATATTTCAAATAATCTTGTTCTTAAAGTACCCCAAAATTTAAGAAAGACCTCAAGAAGAATAAATAATCTTGATGCTTTTGAACAAGAACTGTTAAAGTATCCAGAAATTTCTTTAATTTCAAGCTCGAGTGCTGTACCTGGAGATCTGCTTGCATACAATTTTAATGCATCTGAGAAAGGAAAGGCGAATTCAGTTAAGTCTGCAATCTACATTACCGATAATAGTTTTTTAGAAATTTTTAATGTTAAACTTCTTGCGGGAGGAAATTTTAGTGAAAATTTAAGTCAAGAAAATGCTGGCTGTATAATTAACATGGCTTGTTCCGAGAAATTAGGATATTCAAATCCTTCTGATGCTATTGGAAGAATATTAAACTTAAATGATGAAAGTCAAATGCAAAGTTTTGAAATTACAATTGTTGGTGTTTGCAAAAATTACAATTTTCAATCGATGAAAGAGAGCCCAGATCCAATTATACTATTGGACTGGACCCAAAATATGTTATGGGGAAATTATATCTTAAAAATCAATGATGTAAACAATTTTAACACAACAAACTCATTTATAAGAGATTTATTCCTAAAAACATTCCCGAATTATCCTTATGAATATTTTTGGCTCGACGATCACTATAACAAACAATATAAAGAAGAGCAGCGTTTAACTTTATTACTTAAATTCTTTGTCTCACTTACCATTTTAATAAGCATAATAAATTTATTTTCAATGGTATGGCACATTACCTTATTAAGAACCAAAGAAATCGGAATAAGAAAAGTAAATGGGGCAAGCGCAATGGAAATTATTAAGATGCTCAATATCGATTTCTTAAAATGGATTTTTTTGGCTACAATCATTGCATGTCCTATTTCATATTACTCGCTTTATAAATGGTTAGAAGGATTTGCATATAAAACAACTCTAAGTTGGTGGATTTTTATATTATCGGGAGTATTTGCACTTTTTATTGGGGCTTTAACTGTTTCATGGCAAAGCTATAAAGTGGCAAATATGAATCCTGCAAATGCGTTGCGACATGAATAACGGAACAATTCACTCGCTTTTGAAAGCAAAAAGCATTAGATTAAAACATAAAAGAATACATCGAGTTGATGTATTCTTTTTTTCTTTGGTTTACTCAACTTATTATCATTGTTAGAGGCTAAACCTCATTTTATACATTCATATTTTTGTTGTCCATTTCCGATCTTCTATCATTTATTTCACAAAGCTTTTTGGACATACTAAGACATTTTAATCATAAAAGCTATAAACATTTCTACTTTTTTAATTCTAAATAAACCATATTTACAAAACCTTATCTAAATTGATAAATAATAATTAACAGAAGTAAATGAAACTTTTAAAAAAGATTAAAAAAGGGCAACATCTTTTATCAAGTAAAATTGATACTAAAAGATTATCAAACGATAAAGAAAATAGTGTTAGTTTATCATTAATGTATGATATTATTCAAGCTGCTAGAAAGAATGAGTGGTCTGATGAAGAAATGCAAGCATTGCAAACAATTATAGACTTACGTTCGCATTATTCAGAAACAAAAGATACGGTTAGTATTTCGGACTATGGATTTGGAAGCGCTGATGATAAAAGAACTGAAGAGCAGATGCTAGAAGGAGTTGTGAAAACCAGTCAGGTATCACAAGTATATAAAAATGCATCAAGTTCAAAAAAATGGGGTGAACTAATGTTCAGAATCATTCGTGCGTACAAACCATTAAGTTGCTTTGAGCTTGGAACTTGTTTAGGAATTTCTGCTGCATATGGAGCTCTTGCTTTAAAATTAAATAATAATGGAGAATTTATTACACTTGAAGGAGCTACAGAACTTGCTAGAATAGCAGATAAAAGTTTAAGGAAATTCAAACTTGATAATTTCTCAATTATTGAAGGTAAGTTTCAAGATAATTTACCCTCTCTACTAAAAAAATATAATGATATTGACTTTGTGTTTATTGATGGCCATCATGAAGAAAAAGCCACATTAAATTATTTTGAGATGTTTTATACAAGCCTAAATAATCCTGCTATTATTATTTTTGATGATATTAATTGGTCTGCAGGAATGAATAAAGCATGGCAAAAAATCAAGAATGATGTTAGAATAAATTGGACAATAGATTTTTATTTTAGAGGTGTTTGTTACATTGATAAAAAGAAAAGTACTAAGCAAAATTATAAGGCCTGGATATAATTGTCTTTGTTAAGTTTATCAAACATATTTATTCCAACTCAAGATCTGATTATAAAAAACGAGGTTTATCACTAAACCTCGTTCGAAAAAATTAACCCCTAATCTTTTCTACACCATGAAAGAATCGAACTCTCTAATATTTTAAATACTAGGTTCTATTTTTAAAATTTTATTTACTTTAGTTTTAGGACATGCTATTAAATATATTGTTAATGAACTTATAGAGAAGAAGATAAATAAATCTAAGGTTTTAAAACCAATCTTATTCTCGTACATTCCAATCCAAAACTTATAAGTCAAAAATGACAATGGTCCTGCAACAAAACCAAGTATAGCAAGTATATAAATATAGGTTTTTGAAATAATCAACGTAAAAACATTAACCCCAACACTTAAAATTGTATAAAATGCCTGTTCATTTTTATTGGCATATTTACTGCCAATCCAACTTAAACAAATAATAGATATAAGTATATTAACAAATAAGAAAATACTGTATATAATATCTTCCATTATTTTAAATCGACTCTCGACCTTTCGCTGAAAGCTATTAGCAACAAGAACATTTATTTCTTCTTCTGATAAAAATTCTTCTTTCTCAGATTCTGTAAAGAATGCATACGCTAAATGTGCCGGATTAACTTGAAAAATTTTGGCTTGCTTTTTATTAGAAACTGTTAATGAATTCTTATTTTTTACTACTCCACAAATTACAAAATCTTTATACCCATTCTCTAATCTTGCACCCAATGAATTTTCCACATTTTCAAAACCAAGTTCATAAACTGCTAACTCATTTAAATAAACCATTTGTGTATTTTCTGGATCATCGAAAACTGTTCTGTTTTCAATTAGCAAATCATAATTAAAGAAATCAAAATATGAATTGGAGATATATTGAAGAGCTATTTTATTTAATTCCTCATTATTCTTACGTTGAACCTCAATTTGTTTTTTCACTCTAAATCCTGGAATTTCCGATGAAAAAATAAAAGTATCAGGAAGAATAATAGAACTCTCTTTAGCTAAAACACTATAAACACTGTCCTTATCAAATCCTAAATCTGTATTTAACAAAGTGTTTATCTTTGTAACAAACAGACAGATAACAACTATCCCAATAACAGAAAAGCCAAACATAAATTTAATTATGTTCTTGGGATTTATATACCTTTTTAAAATATTCATTATATCAAAAAAAACAATTATCTTTTCTTTAAAACTAAGACGAATAATAAAGCATCAAGTTACACATAAACTACAAAAGAATCCAATTTATAAGACGCAAAAAAGGGAGCAAAGTTGCAGCTCCCTTTTACTTTTTTTTAAATATTTTTTTTATTCGTATCGTAACGACTCAACAGGATTCTTTTGCGCAGTTTTTATAGTATGATAATAAACTGTAATTAAGGCAATAATCAATGATATAAAAGCCGCCAATGCATATACCCACCACGATAATTCTGTTTTGTAAGCAAAAGAGTTAAGCCAATTTTTTAAATAAAACCATGCTAACGGAATTGCAATGATATTAGCAACAACAACCAATACTGTAAATTCTTTTGATAACAAAATCAATATTTGACTGGTAGATGCTCCATGCGATTTCCTAATTCCAATTTCCTTGGTTCGCTTTAAAGCAATAAAAGATGACATTGCAAATAATCCCATACATGCAATAAATATTGATAGAATACTAAAAACTGTAAAAATTTTACTGAATTGAATCTCTGTCTCATAAAGATTTTCAAATTCGTCTTTCAAAAAATGATATTCGAAAGGAAACTCAGGAGCGATCTCTTTCCATATTTCAGATATATATTTTAAAGTTTCTTTATAGTTCACAGCATTAATCTTATAATATAATAAAAAAGTATTATCCGTATCTAATGAAACTGTCATTGGCTGCAATTCTTGATGCAAATTATCTATCTGAATATTTTCAATTACTCCTATTATTTCCTCATCATATATTTTCTTGGTAAACAAGGTATCAACTCCACCAAACCAATCTGCCAATTTCTGATTTATTAAACACAACTCACTTTTATTCTTCAAATCTTCCTGTGTAAAACCTCTTCCCCATGTGATATCAATATCAAAAAAATCAAAGAAATCTTCATCTACAGAAAATTGAGGAATGGTTATACTTTTATCTTCACCATCACTTACGGTCCAAACACTACCCGAACTCATAATATTCGAATTACATCTGGTTAAACCTAATACATTAGGATTCTCTAATATTCTGGATTTTAAAACATCGAAATGATTGTTTATAGTCGGATTCAACTTCGTATAAATTACCTGATTCATTTTATATCCAGGATCAAAATCAGTAATAAAACTCAATTGTTTTTTTACCGTAATTGTTCCGATAATTAGAAATACAGAAATACTAAATTGCAGTATAATAAGTACTTTTCTGAATAAGCTTCCCGACTTCCCTTTTACAAATTTCCCTTGCAAAACGTCAATAAGATCAAAGTTTGTAATGTAATATGCAGGATAAATTGAGGATATAATTCCTAAAACTATTGGCACTCCAATAAAGACAAAAGCCATTAAGGGCAATGAATAGGGTATTTGAATATCTAAATCTGTTAATTCTTTAAAATAGGGCAAAATAAATTCAACTAAAACTACTGAAATAACCACAGACAGAAATGCTATTAAAACACCTTCAAATAGTATACTTTTTATAAGATTTCCACGAGTAGCTCCATTTATTCTTTTTACACCCAAAGTTTTAAATCTGTTTGCCGCCACCGCTGTGGAAATATTGATATAGTTAATACAAGCAATAATGAGCACAAAAACCGCAATAATACTAAATATTAATATGTGCTTTTTATTGCCGTGTTTATGCCTATCGCCTATATCCGAAAGATATATCTCTTTATATGGTCGAAGAGTCTGATCTACTTGCAAATCATCTCTTGAAACATCATATTCAGTAACATATCTTTCTCCCAATAAACTATCCATCTTAGCTTTTACAATAAGTGGATCAACATTATCGTGAAATAAAAAATGAGTTTCATACATCCACCTATTCCATCTATCCAAAGTATTAGGTTCTTGAAACCACACTTTATAAAAGTCAAAGGGCACAATGGCTTCACAAGTCAATGAAGAATTCCCGTTAAAATCACTCATTATTCCTACTACTTTTAGTTGATGATTGCCATTAAAACGAACTATTTTTCCATATGGATCTTCATCTCCAAAAAGCTTTTCTGAAAGAGTTTTAGTTAATATTACAACATTAGGATCAATAAATGCTTCCGAAGGATTACCGGATAATAATGGATAACTAAAAATGTTAAAAAAAGAAGAGTCTGTCAGCATTATGTCAGAATAAATACCTTGTTGAGCTCCTGTTTTATTTTGAGATTGATAATGCAACAAGCTATTTGTTTTTCCAAATCGGCACCCATCCTTTATTTCCGGAATTTGAGATCTATAAAAATCTAAATATGTAGCGGGCGTTATGCCATAAAAATTATTCTCTGCTCTATAAATATGATTAAGATTTGAATGGAAGGTATCAACTTGTTTTTGATGCCACACATACGAACTAATCAAGGCAAATACCGTTAGCCCTAACGATAAACCAAGAATATTAATGGTAGTTTGTACCGGGAAGCTTTTAAATTGTTTAAAAGACCATTTTATAAAATATTTTATTCTCATAACTTATACTATAAATTTTAGCATATATTACCGAAATCGTGCCACTACCATAAACCACTAACTATCAAACTACTAATATCTACACGCAAAATTAAACGTGTAATTATTACACTAATGACCGTAACTTTTTTACACAACTAATCTTTTTTTTATTACTTTGCAATATGGAAAAAAAATACGATAAAGTCATAATTATAGATGACAATGAAGAAATCCTTGTTGCATTAAAGATTTTCCTTCGTAAATATTTCGATGAAATACAGACTTTAAATAATCCTTCGAATCTTCATCATTGTGTTTCCACAATCGATTACGATCTAGTATTGCTTGATATGAATTTTAGATCGGGCGACAGATCTGGTAATGAAGGAATATATTGGCTAAACGAAATTCTTAAAATAAACCCGAATGCAACTGTTATTTGTATAACGGCTTATGGTGCTATTAATATTGCTGTAAAAGCAATGCAATCTGGCGCCAGTGATTTTATCGAAAAACCGTGGGACGAAGAGTTATTCTTAGCTTCCATTTTAAGGGCTGCAAAACTGAATGAGAACAAGAAACAAATAAATAAGTTATCAGAAAAAAATAAACTCCTATCGAAACAGAACACTGGAAATCTAGAAATGGTAAATGGTGTTTCGGAGAAAATGCAAATTATTCATCAAACCATCGATAAAATATCACCAACCGATGCTAATGTTTTAGTAACAGGAGAAAATGGAACAGGGAAAGAGCTTATTGCCAAAAATATACATGCCAAAAGCATAAGAAATGAGAATCCATTTATAACAGTTGACTTAGGATCTCTATCTCCCAATTTATTTGAGAGTGAACTATTTGGTCATAAAAAAGGAGCTTTTACGGGAGCAAATTCCAATAAAACAGGATGGTTTGAAATTGCACATGGAGGAACTTTATTTCTAGACGAAATTGCAAATCTAAGCTTAGAGCAACAAGCCAAATTACTATCGGCCATACAAAAGAAAGAAATTTCACCCGTAGGAAGCACAAAGATTATTCCTTTAGATATTCGAATTGTATCGGCAACAAATGCCAATTTACAAGGTTTAGTTAAATCAGGAAAGTTCCGTGAAGATTTGTTGTATAGATTAAATACGATTCAAATTGAACTACCAGCTTTGAAAAACAGAAAAGAAGACATACCTCAATTGGTAGAGTTTTACCTAGGCAAGTTCATACATAAATATAAAAAAGAGAATCTAAAAATATCTCCCACTTTACTAAACAGACTTCAGAATTATAATTGGCCCGGAAACATCCGAGAACTAAAACATAGTATTGAACGGGCCGTAATTATGAGCGAGGATAATAAACTAAACATTTCTGACATTTACAACGAGAATCAGAACTTAAAATCTCACGAAAATTCAAATGAATTGGACTTATTAAACTTAGATAATAATGAAAAACATCTAATTCAGAAAGTAATTAATCTAGCAAAGGGAAATTACACAAAGGCATCTGAGATTCTGGGAATATCAAGAAAAACGCTTTATAATAAAATTGATAAATATGAACTTTAACAAATATCATATCAAACTATTGGCAAGTATTGTTCTTTCCTCAACACTTGGTGCTATTGCAATATGGACATTTACCAATCAAGATTTAGTAATTTCTCGCTATATTGTTTTATTGATTTGGGTTTTATCTATTCTACTTTTCTTTAAATATATTTATGACACATCAAGAATAATGAAAGATTTTATTTCAAATATTCAAGAAGGTGATATTATTAGTTTACCGAACACAAAGAATGCTCTTGGAAAGGAATTTAATTCTCTAATTTGTTCGCTAAACAAACAAATCAAAACAATTAGTTTAAAAAAAGAAGAACAATACCATTTGTTTTCTACAGCAGTAAATCAATCAGGATCGGGGATAATTGTTTTCGACACTGAGGGGTCTATTGAATTAATAAACAAATCGGCAAATAATTTATTCTCGAAAAAACCTCTAAACAACATCAACGAGTTTTCCGAATACAATAAAGAATTACCCAAAAAGCTTAAATCAAATAAAGAACAAAGCTTTATAATAAGCATTCAGTCAAACAACGAATTATTAAGAATTGCAATCCATCAAAATCAATTTAAACTTAATGGAAAACACTTAAAAGTAGTTTCTATTCAGAATATTTCAACTGAACTCGACAAAGAAGAGTTAGAAGCCTGGAAAAAATTAATGCATGTAATAACGCATGAGATTATGAACTCGGTTACTCCCATGAAAACCTTGGCTTACTCTTTATTCGACATTTTTAAATTCGAAAATAAACCCAAATCTTTAACCCAATTTGATCAAGTCCAAATAGATGATACTTTTCTGGGATTAAAAGCAATTAACAATCGGGTTAATGGTCTTATGAAATTTGTTGAATCTTATCGAAAACTTTATAAAATCCCAAATCCTGTCTTTAATAATTTTATGATACAAGATGTTCTTGATGAAATAAAATCACTTTATAAAGAAGAATTTTTAGAAAAAAATATTCATCTCGAAATAAATAACGAAAATCAAAAAACACTATTTGCCGATAAAAATATGATTACTCAATTAATGATTAATCTTATAAAAAATGCAATTGAAGCCGTTGAAAAAAGTTCAAATCCAAAAATAAGCATCGCTATTACAAATGTAGATCATCAAACAAACATTATCGTAAGCGACAATGGGTCAGGAATTAGCGAAGACGTTTTAAAAGATATATTTGTCCCTTTTTATACCACAAAAACAAATGGTAGCGGAATTGGTCTTTATTATTCGAAAATGATTATTTATATGCATAAAGGGAGCATAAATGTTAAATCAGAAGAAAATAAAGGAACTAGTTTTAGTATTCATATTTAAGTTTATTGCATTTTATTTAGTAAACCATTCATTTTTTATATTTTTACCGATCAATTACTAATAATAAAGAAAATGTCAAAAGAATTTAAAGCCACTGAATACATTTTAGAATCAGTAAATACAGGAAATCAATTTAATGACCAAGGTTGGACCTTAGATGCCCCAAACGAAGCCGAAGCTACATTAATTAGAGCAATTTATGCTAAAAAGCAAATTGAAGTAAAAGATGCATCGCACGGGATCTATCGATTTTCGGACTGGCTTCCAATTCATAAAACATTAAAAAACTCATCGGCTCCGGTAACATATAAAAGTGAGGGTTTAGCAAAACGTATCGGACTTAACAATCTGTATATCACTTTCAGTGGTTATTGGCCAGAGAAAGGAGCCAATTTCACAACAGGATCTTTTAAAGAAACTGAAGCATATTCTGTTTGTGGACGTTTATCTTCCGACGAGAAAAAAGTATTGGTAGTTGCATCGGCAGGAAATACAGCAAGAGCATTTGCTCACGTTTGCTCCGAAAACAACATTCCTTTATTGCTTTGTGTTCCCGAAGACAACATTGATGCTTTATGGTTTAACAAACCAATTAAGGATTGTGTAAAATTGGTTGTTACAAAATCGGGAAGTGATTATTTTGATGCCATTCATTTATCAAATTTAGCTTGCCAACTTGATAATTTCTTTACTGAAGGTGGTGCTAAAAACATTGCCCGCCGCGATGGAATGGGAACTACAACTTTATCTGCGGTAAATGAAATAGGAAAAATTCCTGATTATTACTTTCAAGCAGTAGGAAGCGGAACTGGTGCAATTGCGGCATGGGAAGCAAATATCCGTTTAATAGCAGATGGAAGATTTGGAAATAACAAAATGAAATTAATGGTTTCACAAAACGAACCGTTTGTAATTATGAAAGATGCTTGGAAAGCTGATTCTAGAGCAATTCTTCCAATGAATAACGACGAAGCTCGTAAACAAGTAGAAACAATTATAGCTAAAGTACTTTCTAATAGAAAACCTCCATATCCAATTATTGGCGGATTATTCGATGCAATGAAAGATGCAGGTGGTGATGTACTTACTGCAACAAACGATGAGCTATTAGCTGCCGGAAAATTATTTGAAGAACTGGAAGGAAACGACATACATCCTGCGGCTGCCGTTGCAACAGCAACTTTAATAAAAGCTGTAAATAATGGAACTGTTGGTAAAGATGATCTGATTATGTTAAATATAACTGGCGGAGGAGAAGAAAAATTTAAGCGTGAAAATGAAATCACTTATTTAAAACCTTCTCACATTTTTGATATTGATCCTGATATCGAAACAATTAAAAATGTTTTAGATAAGTTGTTTTAGATTCTGAACAAAAGCAAACCTTTAATTTTACTTATTTCTATTCGATACCTCGAATTCTAATTTGAGGTATATCATTAAATTTTCTTAAAATGAATGTTTTTTTAAAGAAAGAAATTGCATCAAACTACGATCTATATTATCAAACTGAGATTGGTAAAAAAGTAAGCCAGATAGAAGAAAATTTATTTAATGATTTATTAATTGACGTACCTAAAACAGAGATGTTAGAATTAGGTTGCGGAACTGGTCAATGGACAGAGTATTTCATTAATCAAGGATTTAAACTGACAGGTATAGATGTTTCTGAAGAAATGTTGAAAATTGCACAGACAAAAAACTTAAATGCAGATATTTTAAAAGCAGATTCAAGTCATATTCCTTTCGACGACAACAGTTTCTCTGCAATATCCTCAATAACCATGTTAGAATTCGTTGAGGATCAAGATCGAGTTCTGCAAGAAATACACAGAGTTCTTAAACCTAACGGATGGATTATTCTTGGATTTTTAAATGCCAATTCAGAATTAGGTAAAAACAAAGAAAACGATGAAGTTTTTGGAAAAGCTAGTTTTCTAAATCCTGAAAAAATCAATCAAAAATTACATGCATTTAATAAGCTGAAAATGAAATATGGTGTTTACTTCTCTCCTACGTTTGAAATCCTAGATGGAAATTCTGAAATTAAAGTAGAGCCCACATTTATAGCTGTTATTGCACAAAAAAAGATTTAGTTATGTTTGTAACCATAGAAATTAGCTATTATCCTTTATCGAATGAATTCGAAAACCCTATAAATGAATTTATTGAACGAATTTCTGCAAATAATAAAATAAAGATAGAATCTGGAACAATGAGTAGTTTAATATCTGGAGATTATTCAGAAGTTATGAAAACAATTACTGAAACGATGGGTATTTTATTGGAAAAATACCCTTCAGTATTCAATATTAAGATCTCAAATTCTTGCTCAATAAAATAATTCCTTTCTGTTAGTTATTTCTTTGTAAAAATTCGTGGAATCCATCTTCGAACCTTTTTCATGTACAAAGCATAACTATCACCAAATTTATTCAACAATAATTTCTCTTCGTGTTTCGCTATAAAATTGTAAAACAAGAAGATAAGCACAAATAAAATAAACAAGGGTGCGGAGTACATAATTATTGATACTCCTAAATAAAACAATAAAGCTCCTAAATACATTGGATGTCGAATGTAATCATAAACTTTTTCATGAATTAATTCTGGTTTTTCTCGTTTTGTTCCAAAAATAATCGCCATACTTTTTCTGGCAAGGTAAAATCCTATGGTTAAAATAATACTACCACAAGGAATTAATAACCATAATGGAATATGCAAATAATCCGATTCTGATACTTTAAAAATAAATATATCTGCGATCCAAACAAGGATAAAAATAACTAGAAAAATTAATTGTCCTAAATCACCAAATGGATGTTCTCCAGTTAAATCAGTTCTATCGGTGTGCTTTTTAACTTTAAGTTCTTTTTTCATAATCTAAATTCTAAAAAAACCGTCAACTTTTAATTAACGGCTTTTTACCATTTATTTTTGCTCTTGTTCTTTTTTACGTTCTACATAATCTTTATACGATTGTTCGCCCTCATCCCACCAGAAATCGTCGAAATGTCTCCAATTTTTCATACTATGGTCATTACAGCTTTTACCTTTCCAATGATCTAAAAAACTGCTTTTACTATGTGGATTCTTTTTGGAATGATCGTGACCGTGCTTGAACCCGCCAAAGATTAGTCGTGCAAGAAGAACAATTCCTGCTGCTTGCCAAAACGTTATCGCTATCAAACCAAATATTTCTGGCATTAACCAATTCCATAGTAACATTACAAAATATCCGAAAACAAATGCAAAACCTGCTGCTGCCAATGCTCCTAAAATAATAAACCCCAGAAATTTTAATCCTCTTAAAAAAGGATTTCTTTTGTCGTTATATTCTCTTTTCATAATTCTTAAATTTTATATTTTCATTTTTTAATTTTCTTCTTCTACATACAAATTATCGAGCTCAATAATTTCTTTTAATTTTTTAACTCCTCTGTGTTTCCACGATAAAAGAGTGCCCATGGGTATATCTAGTTCCTCCGATAATTCTTCAAATGTATATTCATCAATTTCTGTAGCTACAAATACCATTTGCTGATTTGGACTTAATTGTTTTAATGCCAACTGGATAGAATCATAAAACGTATTGTCATCAATCTCCTTATAAGAATTTTCCATTTCATTTGAAATGTTTTCCGAAATAAACTCCTCACCCTCATCGTTTACAAAATTTTCGAATGGAATTTCAGTTTTCGATTTTCTCTTAAAATCGTTTATCCTATTTCTTACTGATCGATAAACATAACCCGCAATATTTTCTAATTGCTCATCTAAATCCAATTTTGAGAATAAGTTCAAAGCCACATCTTGAACAATATCTTCGGCACTAACATCATAATACTTTTCGTTAAAATATCTCTTAACAAAGCCTACCAGATTTCTATATTCCGACGATATAAATGACCTAAGTCCAATATGTCCTTTTTCTCCTTCCATATTATACTTGACGTGATAAATTAAAATTATTGCAGTTTGATCTAAAAGATATCTAAAATCGATTTAAAAATGTATTGTAACAATAATTAGTTTGTATCGTCCTATAATAAATTTAACACGCATCATACATAAGTCGATTACGTCTATAATAAAGTATAAAAATAGTTTAAAACAATGGTAAAAAACATAATTAAGCACAGTATCAGAGCATTAAATAGACAAAAAGGATATGTATTTATTAATATTATTGGCTTATCGATAGGAATAGCATGTAGCTTATTAATATCCCTATTTGTAATTAACGAACTAAGTTACGATCAGTTTCATATTAAAAAAGATCGGATTTACCGAGTAAACTTACATGGGAAAATTGGTGGTCAAGAAGCTCATGTTTCTTCAACAGCATCACCTGTTGGACCAACAATGCTAAGAGAATTTCCCGAAGTAGAAGATTTTACACGATACAACACTTGGGGTTCAACAGTTATAAAATATAATAACCAAAACTTTACCGAAGATAGGTTTGTACATGTCGATTCATCTTTCTTTAAGATCTTTTCGATTAATTTATTGAAAGGAGATAAAAATACTGTTTTAAATACTCCATACACCTTAGTTTTAAGTGAAAGTACCGCCGCTAAAATCTTTGGAGAAGAAGATCCTATTGGGAAAATGGTGAAAGTTGGAACCGATTCTTCACTTTACAAAGTAGCTGGAGTTATGGAAGATATTCCCGACAACTCAAATTTTAGAGCAAATATTTATGGTTCCTTTTTATCAAGTAACCGAGCAAATGATGATCGCTGGTTATCTAATAGTTTTGAAACGTATGTTCTCCTAAAAGAAGGAGCTTCAGAAAATGGGGTAAATGAAAAATTTCATCCCATGCTTATCAAATATGTTGGTCCGCTAATTGAGCAATTTTTCGGAACTTCTTTTGACGAGTTTTTAACGAAAGGAAATGAATACCGATATGAATTACAACCATTACTAAAAATTCATCTAGATCCAAGCATTGAGCATGAAGTTAAACCTGCCAACGATCCAAAATTCCTTTATATTTTTGGTGGAATAGCAATTCTCATCATAGTTATTGCCGCCATCAATTTTATGAATTTATCAACAGCTCAAGCCGCAAAAAGAGCCAAAGAAGTTGGAATAAAAAAGGTAAGTGGTTCGTCCAGAGGAATGCTAATTCGTCAATTCATAACTGAATCATTATTCTTATCTTCTATATCTTTAATTTTTGCCATTTTAATTGTCGAACTATCATTGCCATTCTTTAATAAAATCCTGAATTCAAATCTGTTTCTTGATTATTCTTCTTGGTATACCATTCCTGGATTAATAATAATTTCAATACTTGTTGGGCTTTTAGCAGGTAGTTATCCAGCGTTTTTCTTATCATCGTTTAAACCTGTAAGTGTTTTAAAAGGCAGTGTGAATAATAGTATGAAAAACGGTAAGCTAAGAAGTGTACTTGTTGTTCTTCAATTTAGTATTTCAATTATTCTTATTGTTGGAACATTAATCATATTTAAACAAATTAATTATATGATTAATAAGGATATGGGATTTAACAAAGATAAGCTTGTTGTTATAAATAGAGCCGATGTTTTAGGAAAGAAAATAAAGCCATTTAAAGCAGAGTTATTAAAGTTACCCGGAATTGTAAATATTAGCGCATCAACCGCAGCTCCATCTCATAATAACAACGGAAATGGTTACACGATTGAAGGTCGCGATCAGGAATCATTTCTACTAGAAACAAATTGGGTCGATTATGATTATTTTGAAACCTATGGCATTAAATTAAAATCGGGTCGATTGTTTAATCGAGAATTTCCAACCGATCAAGAGGCTTGCGTAGTAAATTACAGTGCTGTTCAAAATTTCGGATTAGAAAATCCTTTCGAAATACGATTTAACGTTTCAAATGATGCTCCTGATGGTGAAAAACAATATATGCCAATTATAGGAGTAGTAGAAAATTTCCATTTTAGGTCACTTCACAGTAAAATCGAACCTTACATTTTCCGATTTAAGAATGATGATATTTTATGGGGATATATATCTATTCGATTAGCGAATGATGCTCCAAAAAATACTTTAAAGGAAATCGAAAATAAATGGAAAGAATTAACTTCAAACGAACCTCTACAATATTTCTTTATGGACGAGAGTTTGAAAACACTTTACAACGAAGAACAACAAAATGCTAAATTATCTATTGTATTTACAATACTTGCGATTATTATTGCTGCATTAGGGTTATTTGGACTTACTTCATTCACTGTTGAGCAACGAACCAAAGAAATAGGAATACGCAAAGCATTAGGAGCAACTGTTGGAAATATCTTTTATATCATTTCAAAAGAAATAATTGTTTTGGTAGCTATCTCGACTTTAATAGCTTGGCCAATTATATACTTTGTTTCTAACAATTGGTTGCAAAACTACCATTATAAAATAACGTTAAATGTGCTTGATTTCTTAATTGGATTTATAATAGCAATGACAATTGCAGTTTTAACAATTAGTTATAGAACAATTAAATCGGCAAAACGAAATCCTTCAGAATCGTTAAGATACGAATAGCACAAAAGCAAAAGAGCGAGATAATACATCTCGCTCTTTTTATATACTAACTATTTATTAATTTAATATTTCGTCGAGAATTTCAACTGCTGTAGTAACAAACAACGTACATTTCGTATTAAAAACATCTGCTTTCTCAGCCTCTTTCTTTCCTTTTTCGGTATTTAAATCAAAAGAAATTAAAGCCTTACAATTAGTCGATTGATGTTTTTGTGCAAATCGTTTCGAGAACTCTTGAACCAAAGCATTTGTTTCATCATTTGAAACCTCGGTTCCGTTAATTACTCTGCCCCTTAAATACCCGATAACCATGTATGCTCCTGTTGCAGCACCACAAGTTCCTTGCATACCTCCCATTCCACCACCAAAGCCTGAAGCTATTCGGATAGCCTTGTCTTCATCTAATTCTAAAATATCGGCAAATGATGCGATTACTGATTGTGCACAATTAAGTCCTTGGGAGTATAATTTTAAAGCTTTATCTGATCTATTCATTTTTAACTAGCGAACTTCCTTCTATTAATAACTTGATTAAACTTTTCAGCAAAAATATTGCTGCAATTTACCAATTTATATTTAGGAACAAAAGGTTCTGTTAAATCTAACTCAACCAGTGCTTTTGGATTCTTTTCTAAATAACCAATAACTTTTAAATAATCTTTTACAACATCGTATTCAATATAATCTAAATCAAGAGGATCTTTTAAAACCACCTCTTCTCCATCTTTATAACAAGTAAGTTTCATATATGGGTGTTTAATTTCTTCGTAATTTGCAAAAATCAGACCAAAAAGTAAATTGATCTCAAATAAGGTATTTTATTATTCCAATCCACTAAACCATACGAACGTTTCTTAATCGGATTATCTTTTGTATTGATGCATTTTTTTTGAAAATAGTTGCGTCAAATTTTCAATTAAGTGAACAATTTAATACCTTGATAGTTCAAATAAAGGATATTAAGATGAAGTGAAAATGAAGTTTCATTAAAAACAGATACTTATGAACCATCTAAAAACAACTCTTTTTGTTTTAATTCTATTTTCGTATAGTGCTTTGGCACAAATTAATATAAACAAATTAACTCCAGAACAATATTTTGATTTCTGGGTTGGTGAGTGGGAATTAACTTGGGAAACAGCCTCCGAAATTAGAACTGGCGTAAACATTATCGATAAAATTTTGAATGATAAAATAATTCAGGAGTACTTTTCGGTAACTAGTGATCCTAACATGGAAGGTTTTACAGGAAAAAGCTGGAGTGTATATAATTCTCAGTCCAGCACATGGACACAAACCTGGGTCGATAATCAAGGTTCGTATTTTCTATTCGTAGGCGAAATTGACGGTGATAATAGAATCTTTAAACGTAGCATTGTAAAATCCGACGGGAGTGAAATTTTACAACGAATGGTTTTTTATGATATTAAAAAAGATTCGTTCGTCTGGAACTGGGAAACTTCCACAGATTCAGGTGTAACCTGGAATTTGAAATGGAAAATTCAGTATAAAAGAAAAGGTATTTAATCCAACAGAAGAATTAAAAATAAAATCTTCGACTTGCTCAATATGACTTTTTTGTAGCACCATGTCATATTGAGCCGGTCGAAGTATTCACTCTCAAAGTGCAACTTTGATCACGAACATTAATCAAACTACTTTTTCAATTCTTTTTTAGCAATTGTTTTATCTCCTTGGATTATCTCCAAATAATAAACACCGTCTTGTTCTTTGGATAAATCTATCTCTCCAGAATATGTTCCATTAAACTTCTTGATTTTTTTTGAATAAACCTTTTTACCATTGGAATCTTCTACATGTATTTGAATAGTTTCCTTTTTTTCAAGTAAAAGTTCTATCTTGAAAATATTTTTTTCTTTATCTTGAATTATTTTGACTTTGCTTAGCTTTTTAGAATTCTCTTTTTTAAAATCTTCATCAGTAATATCGGCCTTTACAACATACTTACCTTCTCCGGTTTTATACTTAACAATCTTAACAGTTTCTCCAGATCCTTCCAAGGTTTCTTGTAACTCAACCATCATTTTATCATCGAATTCGTCCTCATCAACAATTACTTCAATTGTTTTTGTATCACCATCACCCTTTTTAATAATAATTTCGGAAACTGCTATATTATCATCTAAGGTGGAAATAACTTTAACATGACCTTTCTCATTTACATCAACGTCCATATCGTCTGTAATTGTGATAACTCTTACATCTGAATCTCCTTTATTTTCATTCCAAACATATGCCTTAGAATGTGCCGATTTTGAGATCAGAACTTTCTTTCCATCTTTTGATTCATAAACCTTATCATTGCCAACCACATAGATATATTCCTTTTTTACTTTTAACGAATCGTCGCCAATTATAGTAAACTCATTGGTTGTTTCAATAATTTTCTCACCGTCTATCATCTCAATAATAGCGTGTTTATCTAAATCAAATTCATCATCCCCTGTTTTCGAAATCCAGATATGCTTCACTTTATCAGAATCAATATCATCTAAATTCTTGCTTATAAATTGAATGCTGTGATCTCCGTCAATATCTAATGATTTTAATATACTATCAATCTTTTCTTTATTAATTTTTCCATCAGAATAAAAATAAATATCGCCATGCTCAGTCGATTCAAATGTAGTATCCAACTTAATGGTTTCTCCATTTTCACTTTTAATAACCTTAACCTGTATTTTCTTATTTTCTTGTGCATTAAGGAATAATACCGATAAAAAAAGAACTGCTGTAATTAGTAAAATTTTGTTTTTCATCTTTTTGTTTTTATAAGTTATAAAATATCAATTTCTATTTTAAAACAAAGCTACAAGAGATTGCAATTCAATAGAGTTAAGAGCTTCTTAAAAACAGTTAAAGAAATGTTAAAGTTTAAAATCATCGGTTTATAATATTTATCTTTGAATTGGATTTAGAGATTCTAGAGATGAAAAAATACATGCTTCAAATACTTGTAATACTAATGACCGTTTCGTTAATTGGTATTATTGCGGTTCAATTATTTTGGATAAGTAATGCTATTGAAGTAAAAGAGTCTGAATATGAGGAAAATATCCGTGAAGCTCTTGAAAACATCATCGATAAGATAGAACGAAAAAGAGCTGTGGTTTTTATTTCTGAAAAGCTAAATGAAATAACAATCAAAAGAATTGGAGATAAAGATATTTCGAAAAATCAGTTTATTGAATATTTCCAAGATGATACTGTTTTTCAGGTAAAATCAGATGATTCAAATTACAATCCAAAAAAGAAGATTAAATACGATATTGTAACAAAAAAAACGAATTCAAGCAAAAATCATGTAAAAATTATTGAAAGCTCGTCGCAAAGTAATGTAAGTGCTTCTATTAAATATACACATGGCAATGAAGATATTATTTTAATTGATGACAAACATTTAGATAGTGATAGTACTTGGGTAACAACCGAAATATATTACGATGTTTTTGATGACATGCTAAATGAATATGAATTACGAAATAATCCTGTCGAGAAACAATTAGAACTCGACAAACTAGATACTTTAATCCGAAATGAAATTCTGGAGAAAGGATTTGGCGATAAATATGAGTATGCTATAATTGATTCAAAAATCGACACTATTTACAAACAAACAGAAGGTTTTAAAAATGAAACCCTTGAAAAATCTTTTAAGTCCAGTCTATTCCCCGATGCTCTAATAAATAAAACAATTTTCTTGCATTTATATATACCTGGAAAAAACAACTTTATTTACAATTCAATTGCAAGCATGTTACTCGCTTCTATTTTTTTTACATTAGTTATTATCCTGATCTTCTTTATAACAATTCGAATCGCTTTTCGACAAAAGAAAATTTCCGAAATCAAATCCGATTTTATAAACAATATGACGCATGAATTTAAGACTCCAATTGCAACAATTTCATTGGCCGCCGACTCTATTCGGAATTCAAAAATAATACATGATGAAGAAAAAGTAAATCAATACATTAATATTATTAAGGAAGAAAACCAAAGAATGAACAATCAGGTGGAAAGCGTTTTACAAATGTCTTTGCTTGAAAAGGAAAAGTTTAAAGTACATTTATCAGAACATGATGTTCAGGAATTAATCGGAAAAGTTCTTAAGAATATTGAAATACAAATTCAACAAAAACAAGGTAAGTTAAACGTTAATTTTGCAGCAGAAAATCCATTTACGTTGGTTGACGAAACACACTTTCTAAATGTGATTCATAACTTACTTGATAATGCTATAAAATACTCAAAAGACGACTTAAATATTTCATTAAAAACACACAATCAGAATGAAAATATTATAATCGAAATTCAGGATAATGGCATTGGAATAAAAAAGGAAGATCTGGTTCGAATTTTCGACAAATTCTATCGTGTATCGACTGGGAACATTCATAATGTAAAAGGCTTTGGACTAGGATTAAGTTATGTAAAAGCGATTATTTCTGAGTTTGATGGTACAATTTCTGCAAATAGTGAATTTGGCAAAGGATCCAAATTCATTCTTATTTTACCTGTAATACCTATTAATAATGGAAAATAGAAATATATTTCTTGTAGAAGATGATGAAAACTTTGGATCCGTTTTAAAATCATATCTGGAAATGAATGATTTTAATGTTTCCTGGACAAAAGATGGTGCAAAAGCAATTCAGAATTTTGTGTTGCAAAAATATGATATTTGTATTCTTGATATTATGCTTCCTAATTTAGATGGCTTTAGTATTGCAAAAAAAATAAAAGAACTTAATCCTGAAATACCTGCTATTTTCCTAACAGCAAAAACCCTTAAAGAAGATATTTTAGAAGGATTTAAAATTGGAGCCGACGATTACATAACAAAACCTTTCGATTCGGAAGTTCTTTTGTATAAAATTAAGGCAATAATAAAACGAAGTCAAACTACAGAAACAGAAAACACTTCTTTTACAATTGGTAAATACATCTTTGATTCTGAGCTACGTATTTTAAGCTTTAACGATGATTCTGTAAAACTTTCGCCCAAAGAAAGTGAGCTTTTAAAAATGCTTTGTATCCACGAGAACAAAATCCTGGAAAGAGAAAAAGCATTATCAAAAATTTGGGGCGAAGATGGTTATTTCACTGCTCGAAGCATGGATGTTTACATTACAAAACTGCGTAAATACTTACGCAACGATTCTTCGATCGAAATTGAAAATATCCATGGAAGTGGTTTCATTTTGAAAGTTGAAGCTTAGAAATTTACCGGGATCTTATTATCGAATTCAAGCATTAGATTATACAATTTCTCTCCAAGTATTTTTTCTTGAATCTTTTTAGATTTTATTTCAAACTGTTGATATTTTGGAGTATGACCAGTATAATTAAAATCAAAATCTCTTGTTTTAATTTGATATAGAGATAAAACCACTCCCAAAAAGAAAACCACGGCAGTTATTTTCCTAGTATTAATTCGTATAAATTTACTTGTTACATGTACGATGCCATTTAAGCCGATAACACTAATCACTATCAGGAAAATGTCATAATTATTCCACCACCAAATATCTCCAGCTCCACCCACATATATCTTAGATGGCCACAAAAAATTAACTCCACCCCAAACACAACTTGGAGTGGGCATATCTTCAATTAGGTGAATTATAAAACCTGCAATAAAACTAAAAACGTATATCTTTTGATTTTTTAGATTTTGTAATAAATCTAGAAATGAGAACATTTTCAGTCTTCTTTTCAATACAAATATTAAGAAAAAGCTAAGGAGCGCTATAATTACACCTGCCATTAAAGAATGCAAAAATCCATGATGCGAATACCAAAATTTAGAAAAGTATATTTCTTGCCCAGAATTCTTAAGTCCCAAAAAACTTCCAAGTATTGAATCAAATTTTGACCACAAACTTATAGCATCTAAATCAGGAAGAACAGCCCCAAATCCAGCTAGTCCAATTAATCCCAACTTACCCTTGTGTTTTTTATCGGAAAAACTAACAATAACAGTTCCTGTAGCTATTCCTGACAATGCATGTGTTAAAATATCCATTCCAGTTTATCGAATAGATTTTTTACCAACCAAACTTACAATTACAATTACACATAACGCAAATATCCAAGAAGTAAATCGCACCGAGATCATATCATTAAGTACATCTATATTACTCCAGATTACAGTGGAGATTGAACCTGTTAACATTCCAGCAATTACACCCTTGCTCGTTATTTTTTTCCAGAATAGAACCAACAAAAGGGCTGGCCCGAAAGAAGAACCTAAACCTGCCCAAGCATAAGAAACCAATTCATAAATTAAATTTTCTGATGATATTGCAATTATAAATCCGATAGCACCTACTACAATTGTGATTATACGACTTAAATATAAAAGTCGTTTTTCAGTTACATCTTTACCTAATGTTTTATGGTAAAAATCTTCAATTACAGATGATGTAATAACTAGCAATTGACTGTCTGCTGTTGACATCATTGCAGCGATTGCTCCAGAAATAAAGATTCCAGCAAGCCAAGTTGGTAACAATGTATTTGCTAAATGTGGCATTATTTCTTCTACATCGGTATAATATCCTTGTCCATACAGAGCCAAGCCAATTAAACCAATAAGCATCGCTCCTGCAAATGCTGGTATTGCCCAAGCAATTGCAATTGTTCTGCTTGTTTTTATTTGATCAGCATTTTTTATAGACATAAACCTTGTTAATAAATGTGGTTGCCCCATATAACCAAGCCCCCAACTTAATCCACTTATTATAATCGCGGCAGCGGCCCAACCCGTTTTATTATTAACAAAACTGTTAAAGTTAGCTCCCTCTGCACCTATTGCGCCTGAAAAAGATACACCCCGCTCAACAATTTCTATAAATCCAAAAATAGGTAAAACGACTAAAGCACCTATCATAATAATACCTTGTATTAAATCTGTCCATGCAACAGCAAGAAAGCCTCCCATCATTGTATAAAATACAATTACAATCACACCAATAATAATTCCCCACACATGAGGAATATTAAATGTTACAAAAAGGACTTTTCCTGCTCCATTAAACTGAGCTGCCAGATAAAATGTGAAAAAGAATATTATTATTAAGGTAGCCAGCACTCTTATAAGTTTTCCTTGCTCGCCAAACTTCTCTGCAAAAAAATTAGGTAAGGTAATAGCATTTAGCCTTTCCGACTCAATACGCAATCTTTTTGCAATAACAAACCAATAAAATATAATTCCCAATACACAGCCAACTGCTGTCCACAATTCCATAAAACCACTTGCTAATGCTGCTCCCGGCAATCCTAGTAAAAGCCAAGCCGATTCTCCCGACGCACGCTCTGAAAATGCAACGACCCAAGGATTTAATTTGCGTCCACCGATGAAAAAATCCTTATGCGATTCATTGTTCTTATAGGTAATAAACCCTACAATAAAAACAATTACCAAATAAACGATAAAACCAATTAAAGTATAACTCATAGCGGAAATATTTTATCATTAAATCAATACTTTAAAGATAAAATATTAATCAATATTTTTAAATTATTATGACAAAATATCATAGAAAAACAGCTTACTTTTACGATATTGTCATGAAATTAGAATAGGAACAGTATTTGCCTATACTTTCTTAAATAAGAAAATTCGAATTATGGATTATAAAGAGGTTATTAATAAACATTCACATATTTCTCAATTAATATTAAACAACGAAATTTTAGTTGCTATAGAGGAGCTTTATATATTTGCAAATCAAACAAAAAGGCAATATCACCATAATAAAATTGAAAAAATTAAGGACACCTACAAAAATATTCTAAAACACTCATTTTCAGGAATTGAAGATCCGTCAAGAGATAACATTTATAATTATGTTCGGAGAACCCTACTCGAAATACTCGATAGTATTAAGGAGTGTGTGTTAACCGAATCGTCTGATTTAAGAATATACAAATTAAAGTGGTCGTTGGAGAAAAACTCAGATTTACAAACCGATGAAGCATACTCATTAATCACGAATCTAACTTTTGATAGTGAACTCGATAAAATACTAAAAGACAATAAAATAGATATAGTAAATAAAACTGAGACAGAAGTTATTTCAAGACAAGAATCATTAAAAGAACTTTTTAACTTTCTTTGGCTTACCGATCACTATAAAGAAACCGAAGATAAAACTCTTGAAACGATTTGTTATTCCGATAAAATCCCTTGGCATGACAAAAGCCTAATTGTAAGTGCAATTACCCTAAGCTTAATTCGAATTTTTGATGTAAATAAGTTTAAATCTCTTTTGAAATTTTATACAGTTAAAGAAAATCAAGTATGGCAAAGAGCACTTATTGGTTTGGTTATTGGAATTTTTAGATATGATAAGAAAATAGGTCTTTATCCTGATTTAGAAAAAGAATTATCAAAACTTTCAAAATCTGAAGAGATTGACAAGGAAATTGAATCGATTATAATTCAGATATTTAAATCAAAAGATACCGAAAAAATTACAAAAAAATGGGAAGAAGAAATCCTTCCTGAAATGAGAAAAATACAACCTAAAATAGAAGAAAATCTTGATCTGGAAAATATCGTGGAAGATAAATTTTTAGAAGATAAAAATCCAGATTGGGAAAAAGTTTTTGAAGACTCTCCTGACCTATTCGATAAATTGCAAGATTTTTCACAAATGCAAATTGAAGGGTCAGATGTATTTATGAGTGCTTTTTCTAAACTTAAAAACTTCCCGTTTTTTAACGAATTTAGTAATTGGTTTGCTCCGTTTTATAAAGAAAATGAATACATCGATTTAATTTTTGAAAAAGAAGAAACGAATTTGCAGCCTTTTGTGGAACAGATTGAAAAATCATTCCACATGTGCAATTCTGATAAATATTCATTCTGTCTAAATCTGCAAATGATTCCAGAATCACATAAATCGATGATGATGGAAATGTTTAACGAAGAAATGAAGAGCATGGAAGAAGTTGCAAAGGATGAAAATTTATTCAATAGTTTTGCTGCTACTAAAAATATATTTACTCAGTACTTACAAGATTTATATCGCTTTTTTAAACTGCATCCTTATAAAAATGAATTCTCCGACTTTTTTAAATGGGAGTTTGATATTCAGAATGCATCTATATTTAATAAAATAATTACAAATAAGCAGGTTACTCGTAATATTGCTGAATTCTTTCTTGAGAATCAACACTTTGCACAAGCGGTTGGTTTGTTCAAATTTATAGAACAATCTGAAGAAGGGAATATTGAACTTTTCGAAAAAATCGGTTATTGCTTTCAACGAATAGGTGATTACAAAGAAGCACTTGGTTATTATAAAAAAGCAGAACTTCTAGATTCTAACAAGGTCTGGATTATTAAGAAAATAGCATTATGCCACCGGTATTTAGATGATCATAACAAAGCTCTTTTGTATTATAAAGAAGCAGAAAAATTTGAACAAGATAATTTATATATTCAGGCTTATATTGGACATACTTTAATGAGACTCGAAAGGTACGAAGAAGCTTTAAAGTACTATTTTAAAGTTGAATATTTAGATCCATCTAACGATAAAATACAACGCCCCATTGCTTGGGTATCTTTAATTCTTGGAAAATTCGAAACTGCTATAAAATACTTTCATCGTATTCCTACTGAAGATTTGTCGGCAAAAGATTACATGCAAATTGCAATTTCATATTGGTGTTTGAGTGATATGAATAATACAAAAGAATATTACAATAAAGCACTTGCTAAACTAAAGAATAAATTCAATGAGTTTTCTGAATATTTCGATGATGATATTCAAATTTTATTGGATAATGGTATTAATAGATTAGATATTTGCTTAATGAAAGATTACATTTTAGACACAACCAAATATTAAGTCATTAAGTTCTATAATATAGAATTTTACAATGCATATTAATTGCTTTTAGTTTTCCGATTGCAAATAAATAATCAAATAAAAGGCTGGATAAAATCCAGCTATTCTATATTTATTTTACCTTTTAAAAGGTTTAAAATAAAATTTCTCCCAATGAACTGTTTCTGTTAATGGCTTGCGAAGTTGTTCATGTCGGTTTACATCTGCTTCATCAGCAGGGAATCCAATTGGTAATAAAGCAATCGGTTCAACGCCATCAGGTAAACCTAATGCTCGAACACATTTCATAACATCAAATTTACAAATCCAGCATGTTGCAAGTCCAAGATCTGTTGC
This sequence comes from Bacteroidales bacterium, assembly GCA_016342685.1. Lineage (GTDB taxonomy): Bacteria > Bacteroidota > Bacteroidia > Bacteroidales > UBA12077 > UBA12077. The sequence goes on from JAEINU010000002.1 coordinate 309,535, forward strand.
TGCAAGTGTCATGTGATCAATCGCAATAGCAACATCAATATTCGTATGAATTTTACCATCGGCTCTGCGCCATGCTTCACGATGATCACCACATACAACAATAATACATTTTGCGGTTTGTAGCCATTCTCGGTCGTAACATTCCCGTACTTTAACCAAGGGCTCTTCTTGCGTAATAACCACAAAATGCCATGGCTGCGAATTTTTTGCCGAAGGAGCTACTCTACCTGCATCTAGAACTTGTAATAACAATTCTCTATCTACAGGCTTATCAAGGTATTTTCTCGATGAATAACGACTTTTTGCTAAATCAATAAATGCCATATTTTTCAATATTTAAATTTTATATGCTTTTTGTTTTTAATTACTGTTTTCAGTTTCTATATCTTCCAAATCAAATTAACAAACTCCAAAATACAAATACCAAAACCTTAATAAATATTAACTAGTATTATTTTTTGGACATCTTACATTGATATTTATTTGTTATCTGGCTAATGATAAATTGAAATTTATTCTATTATGATAGTTTCATTAAAAATTTCAATCTTGTCTCCTACTCTAAGCTTTGCTCTTTTTCTACTTTCTACTTCTCCATTCAATTTCACTTCTCCATCTTCGACCATAAGCTTTGCCTGTCCACCACTATTCGATATATTAAGTACTTTAAGCAATTTTATAAGCTCAATATATTCCGATTCTCCCAATTTAAATTTTATCATAATTATCTTTTTAATCCAATTAATATCTTTTCCATTACATCAGATGCTTTTCCTTGTAAAAATACATCTGTAATTGACTCCGAAAATAATGTTTTTTCAGGATTTATTTCAATAATCTTTGCTCCATTTGCTTTTGCCTGTTTTGGCATGTTAGCTGCAGGATACACTTCACCTGTTGAACCAATAACAATAATAACATCTGCTTTTTCTGCTGCTTCAAAAGATTTGCAATATGCAAGTTCGGGAATTCCTTCGCCAAAAAAAATGAAATCAGGTTTTAATGTTTCATTACACTTAGTGCATTTGGGCGGTAAATCTTCTAAATTAAATAAACTTGCTTCGAAATGATGATTATTTTTACAAACCAACATTCTTGAATTCCCATGAAACTCATACACTTCTTTACTCCCTGCTTCTGTATGCAAGTTATCAATATTCTGGGTTACAACAGATTTCAGGATACCTTTATTCTCCAATTCGGCTAAGGCTAAGTGAGCTTTATTAGGTTTCGCTTCACCAAAAAAATCATAGAAAATCTCTTTTATTACTTTCCATGACGCCAGTGGGTGGCTATAAAAATAAGATAAATCTAATATTTCAGGATTGTATTTACTCCATAAACCATTTTCTCCACGAAATGGTGGAATGCCACTTTCAACCGAAATTCCAGCTCCGGTAAAAGCAACTGTATACTTCGATTCTTTAATTAATTTAATCGCTTCTTCTAAATCTTGATCCATTTACTTATGTTTTTCTTCAATCGTTTTTATCTCTTCTAAATCCTTTTGTGTACTCTTATCTATAAAATATTGACCTAAATTACTTCGAATTCCATCGGCTAGTTTTTCAATCTTTCTAATATAAATTTGGTCAGATTCCTGCTCTAACAATTTATCATACATCCTAATCATGTTTAAATGTGCTAAATATTCATAATATGGATTGATTGTTGATGTCTGCAACATCTCTTCCAAAGCTACAATTGCATCCATAAAATCGCCTTTATCACGCATGATTTGAAACTTGTTATAATATGAATGGAAAAAATCAGGACATAGCTCAATATACTTCTCTGCATTAATAAATGCATTTTCTTTATTCCCTAAACTTGAATTGTAAGACGAAACCAAATAACTTTTATACGAATTCTCCAAATCATAATTATCAATCTGACTAATTATCATTTTATATTCTTCACTTTCAAGTTTCTTTTTCCCACCATAATTCTCTTTATACCATTTTTTATATTTCAACTGTTCGTTAAAAAGCTTAGAATCGGCAACTTTCTGTTTTTCTTTATATACAGACACATCTCCTGACTCAATATCGTATTTTAAGTACTTATTTAAAGCTGCTAAACGCTCACCATAAGCAAAATAAACTTGATTGTTCATATTATCCAAAATACAGCTTTTAACTGTGATTGAGTTATTTATAGAGTATCTATAAAAAGGATCATGTACTAAATGATGATTTTCGGTATTAGTAAGAATCTTGTATGATTTTTCAATTAAATCTGAATCATTGTAGCGATCGTACAATTCTTTTATTTTTCGTTCACGCGATATATTTGATGTTCCAAACATCCAAATTGGGCTGTATTGGTATTTCCCCTTATCGGACAATGAAAGATTTAGAACAGAAATAAAGTCATTATTCATCTCATTTTTAATTACTTCTCCTCGCGTTAATTCATAAACTGCTCCTGAATTATCGAGCTTACTACCCACAGCAATAAACCATGCATGCGAACTATAATTCCTAAATTGCTCGTCAACATCTTTTAATTTATCTCCATTTTCAAGAATATTTCTTAGTTTAAAAGCTAGTGGCATTCCTGTATTGTAATCACTAATTTCTTTATTGTTTTCTGCAGGCGTTCCATTCATATTAATAGACATGCTTAATCCTGAATGATTCATTCCTGTATAAACTCCAGGATAACCAACAAAACTTAGGATTGTAACGGGGTTCTTATCCTCTTTATGATAATTTACAATTAATGGGTGTTTAGCTAATACTCCCAAACCAGGCCAATCAAGGTTTCTACCATGAACAATACCTGATTCATTTTTTATAATAAATGCCGTACAACTAATCTTGAAGAATATCTGAGGTAAATACGCTATTGTTTGTATATCTTTAAGTTTCAAGTCACTTCCTTCGGCCATTCCTTTCAATTCTTGAACATACTCTGTAGGCATAGTTTTTTCAACTTTCTTAATCTTTGAATTGAATACCATTCCTGCAATCCATTTCTTCAAAAAGAACGAACCAACATAAGAATTAATCATACTATCTAAAGTTTGATTCATAATTACTAAATGATCGTTCATAAGAACACCATACTGTAAGCCCATTTCGTAAGAATCGCCTTTTACAGTTAAAAATGAAACCCCTTCTTTAACAATCAACTCCCCATCATGAAATGTTTTTGATCTATCCTTATTTATGGTAACTGAATAATCTTGAGCAAATAATGAGCTTGATAATAGAAATGATATAATTAATAAATTGATTAATCGTAATTGCATAATTGCATATTTGTTTTTAAATCATCATAAAATTAAGAAATAAAATATGGTTCGAATGATTTCGTAGAAATAAAAAACCCGAAAGAGTTTATCCTTCGGGTTTATATCAACACTTTAAATTACTATATATTCTCAACCTCTTTAATTACTCGTTGCAAGGTATCTTTAGCATTTCCAAAAAGCATTCGTGTTTTTTCGTGATAAAATAAATTATTCTCTATTGCCGCATATCCTTTACCCATTCCTCGTTTCAGCACAATTACATTTTTAGCTTTTAATGCTCTTACAATTGGCATTCCATAAATTGGACTTGAAGGATCTTCTTCAGCCGCTGGATTTACAACATCATTTGCACCAACCACAACAACTACGTCCACATTATCCATATCATCGTTGGCTTTATCACTTTCCACTAATTTATCGTATGAAACATCTGCTTCGGCTAAAAGTACATTCATATGCCCAGGCATACGACCAGCAACCGGATGAATCGCATATTTAACTTCAACTCCTTTTTTGTTTAATAGCTCATCTAACTCATGAGCTAAAAACTGAGCTTGAGCAACCGCTAATCCATAACCTGGAATTACAACAACTTTTCTTGAATAGCTTAACAAAATTGCTAAATCTGTTTCCGAAATTTCTCGTATTGATCCATGCTCACTTTCGATTACTTCACCACCACCACCAAAAGCACCTACAATAACACTAAACAACGAACGATTCATGGCTTTACACATAAGTATAGTTAGAATTGTTCCTGCCGATCCGACCAAAATACCGCCGGTTAACATCACTAAGTTATCATATAAGAATCCTCCCATAGCCGCAGTTATTCCAGTAAACGAATTTAAAAGAGATATAACAACAGGCATATCGGCTCCACCAATTGGCATTACGAATAGTACACCATAGATTAGAGATACTCCAAGTAATATATAAACCATAGGCATTAAATCACTTGGATTAACATTTCCTCGTGTCATTAAATAAGCAACAAATCCTAAAACTGATAATAGAAGAATGATATTTACGTATCTTAAAGCTACTGATCGAATGTCTTTTACAATTCCATCCAGCTTTCCAAACGCCACCAAACTTCCTGTAAATGAAACACTACCAATAACCAAACTCAAGAAAATCACAAGAGCTTCAAAATTTAACATCCCATGTACTTCCAGAAGTTCTTTATTGATATTTGGAAATTCCAAAATGGCAATAATTGTTGCTACTGCACCACCCATACCGTTAAAAAAGGATACCAGTTCTGGCATCTTTGTCATTTTTACTTTGCGTGCAATTACCCAACCGACAATTAATCCAAGTGCTATTGCACCAAATATAAACCCCAAGTTTTCAATCTTCTTTCCATTCTGCTCATGAAGTACTAAAGTTCCAATTATTGCGATTATCATACCAATGGCTGCTAAAGTATTCCCACGTTTAGCAGATTCCGGATGACTTAACATTTTTAATCCAGCTATAAAAAGTACCGATGCTATTAAGTATATAATTTCTAAAACAGAATCACCTAAAGTGAATTGTACGTTTTTCGAGAATTCAATTAATTTATCCATAATTCATTAATCTTTTTTAGGTTTCTTTTTAAACATCTCAAGCATTCGATCTGTCACTACAAATCCACCAACCACATTCAAGGTTCCCAGAAAAACAGCTAAAAAACCCATTACAATATTAAATGTTGATTCTGCATGACCTAATACGATTATTGCTCCAATAATTACCACTCCACTCATAGCATTTGCTCCCGACATTAATGGGGTATGCAAAACTGCGGGAACGTGAGAAATCACTTCTATACCAAGAAATATGGATAATATAATACCAAATATAGTTTCGGCATTTACATATATAAATTCTAAAATTCCTTCCATTACATTATTTATTTAATTTAACTCTCTCGTTAACAATCTCTTTATTATGTGTAATACATGTACCTTTTACAATTTCATCTTCAAAATTAAGGTTAAGATTACCTGTTTCATCAATAATGAGTTTCATGAAATTAATTACATTATTTCCAAACATTTTACTTGCATCCGAAGGCATTTCGTTAGCCAAGTTAGAATTTCCAATAATTTTTATATTGTTGATTTCTATAATTTCATTGTTCTTTGTTAGTTCACAATTCCCACCGGTCGATGCTGCCAAATCAACAATTACCGAACCTGGAATCATATTTTCAACAGTCTCCTTTGTAATAAGAATAGGCGCCTTAAGTCCCGGAATTTGAGCAGTGGTAATTACCACATTCGCCTTTTTAGCGTGATCCTGAATTAATTGTTGTTGCTTTTGTTTGTATTCTTCTGATTGCTCAACAGCATAACCACCTGCACTAGAATCATCTTTTGCACCTTCAACTTCAACAAATTTTCCGCCTAAGCTTTCAACCTGCTCTTTAACTGCTGTTCTAACATCGAATACTTCAACAACTGCTCCTAATCTTCGAGCCGTTGCAACTGCCTGTAAACCGGCAACTCCAGCCCCCAATACTAAAATTTTTGAAGGTCTTATTGTTCCTGCAGCTGTCATAAACATCGGAAAGAAAGTTGGCAAGTGATTTGCGGCCGCTAAAACTGCTTTATAACCAGCAACAGTTGCCATAGATGATAATATGTCCATTGATTGCGCTCTTGATATTCGAGGCACCATATCCATACTAAACGAAGTAATATCATTATCGACAAAATCCTTAACCATATCGCTTTCAGACAAAGGACTAAAAGCAGTTAGTATAGATTGCTTTGATTTTAACAATCCAATTTCTGCCTTTCCTAAAGGATTAATGCTTACAATTAAATCTGATCTTTCTAATAATTCTTTTCTTTCCGAAACAGAGCCCCCAGCGTCTATGTATGATTGATTAGCAAAAAATGCTCTTTCTCCTGCATCTTTCTCAAATATCACTTCAGCTTTTAAACCGACAAGAGTTTTAACATTTTCTGGTAATAATGCAACTCTACGATCAAACTGGGGTTCTTTTAAAATACCTATAATCATTTCCTAAGTTATTTAGTATTTGTTGTTTAATTTTTCTTTAATTTTTCTTTAATTTTTCGACTAATACTAATAAACATTATCATTAAATATTTGTTCAATGCTGTAAAAACTAATAAATCATTAAACAAAATGAAATTAATCTATGTAGCACAGCCTATTTTATGTATTTTTAGTGAAATCAGTTTTTTAAACATCATCACTAATAAAGTTAAACAAAAAAACAACAGCTTTTATTAACTTAACTGATTATTAAATAATTAATCATGGATAAATTCTCTTTTTTAGGAAATTCCGAAATCGAATCAATCGAGAAATTATATACACAATATCAATCTGATCCAGAATCAGTGGATGAACAATGGCAAAAATTCTTTCAAGGATTTGAATTTGCACAAAAAAGCTTCCCAACATCAAACAATACAGGTGAATTATTCGACAATGAATTTAAGGTTATAAACTTAATTGAAGGCTACCGAAAACGCGGGCACTTATTTACTCAAACCAATCCTGTTAGAACCAGAAGAAAGTATAAGCCAACATTGGCAATCGAAAATTATGGATTAACAGAGAAAGATTTAAGTATAACATTTCAAGCGGGTAAAAATATTGGAATTGGCCCTGCAAGCTTACAAGAAATCATAGCTCATCTTGAAACAACCTATTGTCAATCGATTGGTGCTGAATATATGTTTATTCGTAATCCAGAAATCCTTAGCTGGTTACAGAACAAAATGGAATCAGCCAAAAACACTCCAAGCTTTAGTCCTGATGAACGAAAAAACATCCATCATCATCTTAAAAAAGCGGTCGGATTCGAAAATTTTATCCATAAAAAATTTATTGGACAAAAACGTTTTTCATTGGAAGGAGCAGAATCATTAATTCCTGCTTTAGATGCTGTTATTGAAAAAGGTTCTGATCTAGGTATCGAAGAGTTTATTATTGGAATGTCGCACCGTGGTCGATTGAATGTTCTTGCAAACATTTTAGAAAAACCTGCAGATGATATTTTTGCCGAATATTTAGGCGAGGATTTCGATGATGAAATTGCCCTTGGTGATGTTAAGTACCACTTAGGTTATGGAAATACAATCACAACTGACAAAGGAAAAAAAATTAGATTAAATCTCGCTCCAAATCCATCGCATTTAGAAACTGTAGGCCCTATTGTTCAAGGAATAGCAAAAGCTAAAATTTGGGGTAAATACAAACACGACTACAATAAGCTAGCTCCAATTATTATTCATGGCGATGCAGCAATTGCAGGTCAGGGAGTGGTTTACGAAACGGTTCAAATGTCGCAACTTAAAGGTTACAGAACGGGAGGAACTATACATTTAGTTATAAATAATCAGGTAGGATTTACAACCAATTATTTAGATGCGCGTTCGAGCACCTATTGTACCGATATTGGAAAAGTAATTAAAGCTCCGATTTTTCATGTGAATGGCGATGATGTTGAAGCTTTAATTTACACTATTCAATTGGCTATGGAATACAGATATACTTTCCATACCGATGTTTTTATTGATATTTTGTGTTATCGCAAATATGGACATAACGAAGGCGATGAACCACGATTTACTCAACCTTTACTTTATAAAGAAATTAGCAAACATGCGAATCCTAGAGATATTTATGGTAATCTTTTAATCGAGCAAAATGTTTATTCTAAGGATGAAATAAAGAGTCTTGAAAAAGAATACAATACAAAATTGGAAGAAAAACTTGTTTTAGCTAAAAAAGCTGACAAACTGCATATAAAGCAGTTCTTAGTTGAAGATTGGCAAAAATATCATCATCCCGAAACAAACGAATTTGATTCATCGCCAAATACCGGTGTTGATAAAATGATTTTGAAAGCAATTGCACATAAATTGAATCATCCACCCAAAGAATTAAAGCTTTTTAAAAAGGCAGAAAAACTACTGACAGATCGCAATGAAATGATCAAAAATGAAAAATTGGATTGGGCTATGGCAGAGCTTTTAGCTTACGGAACAATTGTTGCCGAAGGAAATCCGGTTCGTTTAAGTGGTCAGGATTCTGAACGGGGAACATTCTCTCATCGTCACTCGGCTTTGGTTATTGAAGATTCTGATCAAAAATACATTCCATTAAAACATATAAGTGAAGATCAAGCTCCATTTCATGTTTTTAATTCACCATTATCGGAATACGGTGTTTTAGGATTCGAATATGGTTATGCCTTAGCTGTTCCTGATGGTTTAAATATTTGGGAAGCCCAATTTGGTGATTTCAATAATACAGCTCAGGTAATTATTGATCAATATATAAGTTCGGCAGAAGAAAAATGGGGAATAATGAATGGCTTAACATTATTATTGCCTCATGGATACGAAGGACAAGGACCAGAGCACTCAAGTGCACGAATGGAAAGATTTTTATCACTTTGCGCAAATAATAATATGCAAATTGTGAATGCTTCAACTCCTGCTAATTTCTTTCATGTATTACGACGACAGGTAAACAGAGATTTTACTGTGCCATTAATCATTTTTACACCAAAGAGTTTATTAAGACATCCAAAGTGTATGTCATCATTGGATGAACTTGCCGAGAATAAATTTCAGGAAGTTATTGATGACAATAATGTAATTGACAATGAAGTTCGTAGAGTTATTTTTTGTACTGGCAAAATGTATTATGATCTTTTGGCAAAAAAAGAAGAGTATAATGCTCAAGACATTGCATTAGTGCGAATTGAACAATTGCATCCGTGGCCTAAGAAGCAAATACAAAAAATAATTGATAAATATCCCAATACGCGCCGATGGATTTGGGTACAAGAAGAACCTGAGAATATGGGTGCTTGGCGTTATATAAAAGAAAATCTTACCAGTGTAAACCTTCAGGTAGTTGCGCGATTAGCAAGCGGAAGTCCTGCGGTAGGATTAAACAAATTACATGTACTTGGTCAGGAAGAAATTATCGGTAAAATTTTCAGAAAATGTACTTGTGAGCGAAAGAATAAATATTGTGGATTGCAATGTGAAACCGGAAGCTTAAGAGAAGAAATTAAAAAACAACACACTTACTTATATTTATAATGAATAATTACGAATTGAGAATTGCATTTTTTTGCTAATAGCTTGCAGCTAGAAGCTTATAGTTTAACTTAGATCAAAGAAATAAAGTAAAAAAAAAAGACCTAAATACAAAGAATATACTATGTTAGAAATTAAAATACCTAGCCCAGGAGAATCCATAACTGAAGTAGAAATACTTGAATGGCTTGTTAGTGATGGTTCTTATGTAGAAATAGATCAAGAAATTGCAGAGATAGAATCTGATAAAGCAACACTTCCTTTAATTGCATTGGAGAGTGGTAAAATTGAGATTATTGCTCCAGCCGGTGCGTCTATAAATGTTGGTGCTATTGCTTGTAAAATAGATACAAGTGCAAAACCAGTTAAATCTGAAACAAAAGAAGAAGTTAAGCTCAACGAAATTCCACAAGAGAAACAATCAGAAAAAGTTACTGAACCCAAAAAGGAAAATATAGAAAATTCCGATTACAAGAATGTTAAAATTTCACCGGTTGCACAAAAGTTAATGCAAGAAAATGAAATTAATATTGATGATGTAATAAATGGCTTAAAGAGAATCGGTAAAAAGGAAATTGAACAAGTTGTTGCAAACAAATCAAATGAGACTAACATTTCTTATTCAAATAAAGAAGCTACTCGTGATGTTGAGCGCAAAAAAATGACCCAACTTCGAAAAAAATTAAGTCAGCGATTAGTATCTGTAAAAAATGAAACAGCGATGCTCACAACTTTTAACGAAGTTGACATGACTGAAGTAATGGCAATGCGTTCTAAATTTCAAAAGCAATTCGTCGAAAAGCATGGAACAAAGCTTGGCTTCATGTCATTCTTTACTAAAGCAGTTACAATTGCTTTGAAAGAATTTCCTGCGGTGAATTCTCAACTAGACGGCGAAGAAATTATTTACCCCAACTATTCTGATATTGGAATTGCTGTGCAAACACCAAAAGGATTAATGGTTCCTGTAGTTAGAAATGCAGAAACCATGAATTTAGCTGAACTGGAATTAGAAATTAAAAGATTAGCAGATAAAGGTCGCGCAGGAAGAATGTCAATCGACGATATGCAAGGTGGAACATTTACAATAACCAATGGCGGTGTATTTGGATCATTACTCTCAACACCAATTTTAAACCCACCACAATCCGGTATTCTAGGAATGCATAATATCCAAGAACGACCAATTGCAGTTAAAGGCAAAGTCGAAATTCGACCAATGATGTACATTGCATTATCTTACGATCATAGAACAATTGATGGTAAAGATTCTGTTGGCTTTTTAGTAAAACTGAAAGAACTGCTCGAATCGCCTTACAAAATGCTCACAGGAACCAAAAGTGCAGACGAAATGTTACTTGATATATAATAGAAAAGGAAGCTAATTAGCTTCCTTTTTTGTTTTCTTTAAAGACAAGACGCAGCTTATTTTTCTAGCCACCATTTATCATAACGATCTACATTTCCATAAGAACCAAGATATTCCGTTGCAAAATGAGATGACCAGCCAAACTTCTTATATTTTGAATTCATTAAGGGCTCTCCTCCTCTATTATCAAAATCTCCTCCTAATTCTTCTGAATATCGATTAAACCCAAAATGACAGGAATACACTTTCCCAGAAACTACACTTTCCCAAGTTCCTGCATAACCTTCAAGATCACTTAATTCAATATGACTATCAGCAGTAATAATAGAGTTATCTTTCCAGGAATATATTAGATATCTTCTATAACTACCATGAAACAACCCATTTTTATCATCTTCAAGAAACTTATAAGTTCCAATAAGCACTAACCATAATTCTTTACTATCGATATCTATATTGTTAAATTCAACATGTTCAATATTAATTTCCCCTGTAAATCCAACTATTTTACCCTTTAATCTGCTTTTCCCAATAACAGAATAATTTTCATCTGAAATCTTTGAAACCTTGTCAAACCTGATGTTTATTTTGTATTTATTTTCTCCAAACATGCCTAAATAACTGGCATCATTATAAAAAAATGCAGGGGAAACATCGTTGTTGTTTAAAAACTCAATATAATCTGATTGGTTTTTCCATTTTTCGATACTATTCTCTGTATCCTTTTGTGCTTTGCCCATTAATGAGAGTAGTATAAGACCAATTATTAATAATTTTGATTTATTCATTTAAATCTCCTTCCTGTGTTTCTATTTCGTTATATGGATCAGTAATATTTATCAAAGTATAATACCATCGCCGTTGGCCTGAATCTTCAGCTTTATTTATTGTATTCCACCAATAATCATAAAATGTTTGCGCACCGTATACAACCTGACAACCTTCTGAAGCTAAGTGCACATTTTCAGAAATTTCTTGACTTCCATCATCTAAGTTCGCTGTAGATATATCAACAGCAGTGGCTGCATCTCCATCAAGATGTTCTTCCTCATCTTCTGAATTAAATTCAATTGTTTCTTTAAGATAAGTTTTCCAAGCAGGTGTAAAGCAACTATCCCCTAAAATAGTTGTTATTCTATTATAATCAGCTATTGTTTCATTTTGCTCATTAGTTCTATCAACTTCAGAAACTACAATAGCAGAATCTCTGGATGTTTTTAAGTAATCATATGCACTCTTATCCCTATCCGTTCCATATTTAGAAAGTATGTAAAAAGCTTCACCCAATAATAAATTATTGCTAAATTGGTCTTCAGTTGTTGCTCCATATGCGCCAGAAAAGCCTGCAAGAGCACTATTAGTAACATTTATTTGACCTCGATAGCCATCCATTCCTCCAGGATGAAGATTCAGTCCTGCTTCCCATGACTCCTTATCAAAATCATAACCATTATTATTATTATCACTCCCTTTAATAAGTAATTTCTCTGTACGTCCACCAGGTTGTCTGGAACTATGTAATCCAAGCAAAACAGTCATAGTCTGTGGTGTCATAATTCTATTAGAATCTCTATTGCCTGGCTCTGTAGTTGCAGAATAATGCCTACAATATTTTATTTCATTTCCTTCAGCATCTGTTTCAATCCAACTTGCAGCCATAGTATCGTTCCATTGCACTTCATGATCTTCAGCTTCAGTAATTTCAAGTTCTCTTCTTAATCCTGTTAAATTAACAATATTGTCTTCATCACTCCATAAACCATTTCTTGCTAAAGTAATATCACGCATAAAGTCATACAAGGTTTCTTCGCTATCAGAACCAAAATCAGGTAACTCAATATCTGTATCATCCGCTTTTTTCATATTTGTATTATCACCCTCATCACGAAGAGTATTCTTTGAATCTTCTCCCATTATTGTAGCAAAAGAAGTACCAGGTAAACCATCGACAGAACTCATTATTGTGGTAATATTTTCTGTTGTAATTTCTCCATTATTGCTGCTTACAGCATTTTGCAATTGAACTTTTACAATTCCTAATATACCAGCATCTGGAATTATCAGAGAATTATCATCAGTTATACCAGTAATGTTATTTGGGTTAGTATAAGTAAATCCCATTACATTCTCAGATGCATATTTCATTATACCAATTATCGCATTCCAATTATAATTGTTAACAATCCAAGTTCGTTTTATCTGAATATTACCCGATACTTGATTTACGGAAGAAACACCTTCATTGTCATAAAAAACAACATTTATAGTTCCATCATTATTAGCCCAAACATTATATGAATTGGGTACGCTTAGAACTCCAATTCCTACTTCATTCTCCTCTACTGTTTGAAAATTAGCACCATCCCCCCATGACCACAAAGGAGGATCTTGTTCCAGAACTTGTCTCTGCACTCCACTTCCTCTACCAACAACATCAACCATCTTGCCCTGTGCTACCTTCGCTCCCATTTCATCCGCTTCTTTTTCTAAAGACGGACTATTATTTATTGGTAAGCCTTTCGCTTGCCCCTGTTCTTCCTCCTCCTTAGCAAACATTTGAGTTGCTTGCCCTTTATTATTAAACATTCCCCAACCAGAATCAACACTCATATTTTTTATCCAATTGGCTTGTGCCTTTGGATCTATTTTCTTTTGAGTTGTTTCTGATTGATTATTATCTGAATTCTGTTGAAGACTTCGATCAATAAAAGATTGCGACATATGTAATTTTTTTCTTCATTCTCTGTATAACAAATATAACGATTCCATTCATAATACGATTAATATTTTTCGATAATTGAAGTTTTTTAATTTACCTTTCTCAAATCCTTTTCTATTTATTTCAAGTAAAATCAATAAAACTTTTCAGTTTTAAAACCTTTTTCATATTTTTAGGTAAAATAACACATCCTATACCTATACGTTATGTTCAAAAAACTTTTAATTATTAGTTTAGTTTTCGTGAGTTTTTCTCAGGCTCTTTATTCTCAGATACCTGGATTAACTTTTACTAATAAAAAAGATCAGGAAGACATATACCTTAAAACGAAAACGGTTTGGATAACTGCCACACCTTTCTTTTTAGTAGAAAAGAAATTTTCTCCCGATCAAGGCGCCACCTATTTAAAAGTAGGAATGCTTGGAGGAAATTTAAAACCATATGTACAGGAAGACTCTATTGCTTATCGAAACTTAAAGAATTATAAATTAACAAGAGTTTTTGGACTTGCCCAAATGGGAGTTATTGCACCTCTACTGGCTTACAAACACTTCACAACTGAACCTGGGACTGTTTCTACCGGAAATGAAGATATTGATGAAAGTGTTGTATTGGAAGAAGAAACCGGATATTTAACCGCTGCAATTATTGTATTCTGTACAGGCACATTAACATATCATGTCTTTTCTAAAAATTATTTATTCAGATCCTTAGATCGATATAATTACCTGCTAGGAAATAACATAGATATGGAAGCTGTAGCTTTTAATATGAATATGACAATCGATCCGAGAACACAAACACCTCAGCTATCACTCGTTTGGACATTCTAAAAAAACACCTTTTTATCTTCTATTTAATTTTAGTAAATTGTCAAATCATTTTAAATGCTTTGTACAAATCTATAAAATATGGCATTAAACCCATCCAATTGGATAATTTAACATGGCGATTACTTGTATAATTATGCAATTTCAAGAACACATTCTACAGAAATCTCAGAAGATCTTATTCAAGATACATTTTTGTCAGCTTTGCGAGCCAAAGATTCCTTCAAAGGAAAAAGCACCGAGAAAACTTGGTTGATTGCCATTCTCAAACGTAAAATAATAGATTACTATAGAAAAAATTCCAGAAACATTGAAGATAATTTAATTGATAAGGCGAAACCATTTAAAGATTCCGGTTTTTTTTCAGGACATTGGTTAGATAAGAATGCTCCACATGAATGGAATATTAGTGATGACATCGAAAATCAAGAATTAATAAAAATTATTCAATACTGCTTGTCACTATTACCACTAAAATGGGCATCGTGTTTTAACCTAAAAAACTTAGAGGAAATTCCAAACCAAGAAATTTGTAAGGAATTGGGAATTTCAGAGTCTAATCTATGGGTAATGTTACACAGAGCACGACTACAACTCAGAGAATGCTTAGAAATAAATTGGTTTAAAAAATGACACAACACGATCACAATCATCTAATAAAAGACAAAATGCCACTCATGATTTCATGCGATCAGACAACTTACTTATTATCGAAAAATCAGCATGAGGAAATTGGTTTTATTACGAAGCTTAAAATTAAAATGCACCTTGCAATGTGCGTTTATTGTCGCAGATACGAAAAACAAATTAAATTCCTAGATAAAATTATTATTAAAATTAAATCTGCTCCCAACCTAAATTCTTTTCAGCACAAATTAACCTCAGAACAAAAAGAAAAGATCGCTGAATCTATTAAAAATCAAGAGAATTCATAATTTTTTATTTTTTTCCCAAATCTTTTGTAAGGTTTTCCAAAGTACCCCGACTAAACAATCAAATAATTATTTATAATTAATCTAAATTAATTTATTTGTTATGGAAAACAAAAAAACAAAAAAAGCAAGCATCCTTAAAGGAGCAATATTAACTGGAGTAATCGCTGGATTAACTCCTTTATCAGTTAATTCTTCTGCATTATTTACATATGACGTATTGGGTTCTGGCGCAGAAGTTAGAACACAAATTTTACAAGAAAAAACTTCGGATGGAACTGTATATGAACTAAAATGCGGTACTGAAAAGAAAGAAGATCCCAAGAAAAAAAGTGAAGCTAAGAAAAGTGAAACTACAAAAGCGGAGGAAAAAGGAAAAACAACCGAGGCTAAATGTGGCGAAGGTAAGTGTGGTGAAGGAAAATGTGGTGCAGAAAAGAAAGACGCTAAAACAGAAAAGAAAGAGGGTAAAACCGAAGAAAGTAAAACTACTGAAGCTAAATGTGGCGAAGGTAAATGTGGAGTTGAATAATATTTAACTATTTATTTTGCAAAATGGCTACCACAGTAGTAATTCTTCATTTAGATTGATTTAATTAGGGTTAAGCAAAGTTTATTGTGGTAGTTGAGTTCAGGAATTAGTAGGTAACGTTGATTCTTACTCATAGTGAATTTAGTTTTCTAATTCCTGAACTTTTTAATAAAAATCACAAAAATGAACTCAACAGTAAATATAGGACTTGGTTTTAGGCGCGATCTAGCCAATGATTTCTTAACTCAAGAAGTTATTAATCCTGGCTTTATAGAATTTGCACCTGAAAATTGGATTGATATGGGAGGATATTGGGGAAATATTCTTAAAGAAGTTGAACAAAAATATCCTGTAACATGCCACGGATTAAGTCTTTCCTTGGGTAGTCCTGAGGAGTTAGATTGGAAATTCATAAAAAAACTTAAAATATTTCTTGACGAGCACAATGTTGAAATATATTCTGAGCATTTATCATACACGAAAGCTGCAAATGCTCATTTATATGATTTATTACCAATTCCTTTTCGTGAAGATGCCATTCATCATGTAGCGGAACGAATTAAGCAAGTTCAGGATTTTCTGGAACGGAAAATTGCAATCGAGAATGTATCCTACTATACCGCTGTTGCAGCAGAAATAGACGAAGCTACATTTATTAACGAGATTGTTAAAGAAGCGAATTGCAACTTACTTCTTGATGTGAATAATGTATATGTGAATGCTTTTAATCATAATTACAACGCAAAAGAATTTCTAAATAAAATGCCTTTGGATAAGGTCGCTTATATTCATATGGCAGGTCATGAAAGAGTTGCACCCGATTTAATTATAGATACTCATGGAGAAGCAATTATTGACCCTGTTTATGATTTATTCGATTGGACCATACAGAAAATGGAACCTGTTCCTATTTTACTAGAAAGAGATTTCAATTTTCCGGAGATGAAAGAACTACAAAACGAATTAAACAGCTTAGAAAAAATTTGTAAAAAACATTGGGAGGTTCAGCATGAGTCTAAATAAAGAAACTGTTAACATACAGGATTCTCTTGCTCTTTTTTGCCGTAGTGGTATTGAACCTCTAATACCATTGTCGAGACCAGAAAATTTGCATCACTACAGGCGCTTGGTCTTTAATGTTGTTCTTAATACAATGACACAAGCTTTTCCGATTGCACATAAAGCATTTGGGAGCAGAAATTTTACAGATCTTGTGCATGATTTTTTTCTTAATCATGATAGTCAAACTCCGCAAGTTTGGAAGCTTCCTTTTGAATTTTACGAATATGTTGTTGCAAAGGAACATCAGGAAAAGTTTGCAATGCCATTTTTAAACAACCTTTTATTGTTTGAATGGACTGAAATTGAAGTACATACAATGCCAAATGTAATTCCACACAGTTTTCAGAACGAAGGAAATATGTTCACCGATATTTTGATTGTAAATCAAGAATATAAGATATTACAACTTAATTATCCGGTTCATTTATACGCTCCCGACAAAGCAAAAGATTTATTAGGCAATTATTATCTGATTGCTTTACGCAATCCCGAAAATTTTAACGTAAAATTCTTAAACTTATCTATTTTACACGTCTACTTTACTGAACAGCTTTCCATAGAAGAACAAACCATAAATGAAATAATTAATAAAGCCTCTGAGATTTTTAATCTCGAAAAGAACTTATTAATTACAAACATCACCCCATTCCTAAACGATATGTTTCTCCAGAAATTAATTCTTGGATATAAAAAACATTAACTCAACATATAAATCAATTACAACAGCAACTTTTCTAATTTTTATATCATGAGAAAGATTTATCTAAATTTTATAAAAAAAATGGAGGTACTAAAAGATTTACCTCTATTATTTACCCGATTGGTTTTAGCATATGGCTTTTTTGGGCCTGCAACCATGAAATGGTCTGGAATAAATAATGTTATTAGCTGGTTCGATAGTATGAACTATCCATTACCTGCCATAAGTGCCTATTTAGCAGCAACAACGGAAATTGTAGGAGTATTTTTATTATTGTTCGGATTAGGAACCAGAATTATTTCTATGCCACTCATGTTTGTTATGTTTATTGCAATTTCAACAGTACATATGGGTAATGGTTTTGAAGCAAGTAATAATGGTTTTGAGATTCCACTCTATTATCTGTTTATGTTATTTGTACTATTGGTAAATGGACCTGGAAAATATAGTTTAGACTATTTGCTTAGCAAAAAGAAGTGAGTATTTCAAAATAAAAAGTAAAAGAGCCAACACCCTAAAGTGTTGGCTCCTTTTGTTCGCAAAAACTATGATAATGAAAATCAAAAATCTTTATATTACTCTATAGCGCATTCTAGTATTTCTTCTTCTTTATATGAATTATGCATATTGTCCCAAACAGAATATAAACTTTCAATGTCATCCTGTCCATTCTCATAACTCTCCTTATAATAATCATTTAGCTCAAAATACTCTTTTTCTCCTGAGTTAATAATCATTACCTCTAAGCCTTCAAAATCAACAAACAATTTGATTGCTGTTTTTTTGCTCGACTCTATAATTTTATTCAAAAAATTGCTTGACACCTCTACAGTTAAAATTCCATAATTAACCGCTTTAACTTTAAACAAATCAGTAAATACATCGGATATTACAACACCAAATCCCATATCGAAAATCGACTTTACAATTTGGTCGTAATTCGAAACCTTATTGCAATCAACATCAACAACTAATATATTTTCTTTACGACTCGGATTTGCTTTTTCAATATTTATATCCAACATTTCCTGATCGCACTTTTTCACATCCTTTGCAATTGCCAAAACCCTTGAAGTTAAGGTAGATACTTTCAATAAACTCATATCAATAAAATTTGAAATTTTAATTTTTTGTTTACATTTGTTCTATAAGTATTCCCAATTTTGATCACCAAATGTATTTTTTGTATTCATAGGTTTAAAACAAAACATTTGATGATTTACGATGTCTACTATAAAGAACTCGATCTTAATATTTAGCTAAATCTTTAATTATCATTAGTGTAATTGATTAAAACCAAAAAATAAAACTACAATGCCCAACAATAATACCGATCCATTATTTCAATTGATAAAATCTCTTACGAAGGCAGAGAAAAGATATTTTAAGTTACACGCAACAACTCAAAAAGCCTCTGAAAATACTAAATTTATCAAATTATTTGATCTAATAGACAAGCAAAAAGATTTTAACGAAGTAAAAATTCTGGAAAAGGAAGAATCGATAAAAAGTCAGCAATTATCGAATCTAAAAGCACATCTTTACAAGCAAATATTAAAAAGTTTACGAAGTTCTAATTCTGAGGAAGATATTGATTTACTTATTCGGGAACTAATAGATCACTCTACAATTCTTTACAATAAATGCCTTTACGAACAGTGTGTTAAGATGCTAGAAAAGGCAAAACATACAGCAGAGAAATACGATAAAAACATATTACTTCTGGAAATTACAGAATTCGAAAAACGACTTGTTACTAAATTTATTCGTACTAATATTGAAGATAAGGTAAGTTTCTTAATTAAAGCTTCCGATCAAATTAACCATAAAATTAGCAGCATAAGTACATTCTCGAATTTAACAATTAAACTGTATTCGTTCTATTTAAAAATTGGTTTTCTAAGAAACCATAAAGATTTTGAATTGGTAAATAGCTTTTTGTATTCCACCTTGCCTGTTTTTCAGGAAGATAAACTTTCTTTCGATGAAAAAATGTATTTATACAATTCGTTTGTTGGATATTATTTCTTTATTCAGGATTTCGAACGTGGACACGAGTACGCAAAAAAGTGGGTTAATCTATTCGACGAGAATAGTGATTTAATTCTTCCTAAAATCGAAATGTATATTCGTGCTTTGAATAATTTATTGGTTTCACAGTCTAAACTTCATAAGTACGATGAGTTTAAAGTATGCATCCAGAAACTTGATGAAATAAAAGAATTACCTGATTTAAAGATTACCGAAAACATTCGATTGTTGCTTTTTAAATACACGGCAACTCATCGAATCAACAGACATTTTATGTTGGGTGAATTTACCGAAGGTTCTCAAAAAATACCCGAAATTGCAAAAAGCCTCGAAGATTTCGAACAACTGCTTGACACACACTATATTATAATTTTCTATTACAAATTTGCATGTATGTATTTTGGTAACGAAGATTATCAGAATGTTGTGTACTGGCTAAATAAAATAATCAACATGAAAGATGTTGATTTAAGGTCTGACATACACAGCTTTGCACGCATACTAAATCTAATTAGTCATTACGAATTAGGTAACATCGATTTGGTAGATTATTACATAAGATCGACCTATCGATTCTTAATTAAGAAAAACGATTTACACTTATTCCAGAAAATCATAATGAAATTCTTACGTAAACTTAGCTCAATAACGCGAGATCAGTTAATTGATGCTTTCAAAGATTTACGAGAACAATTAATTCCATTAAATGATAAATTCTACGAACGTCGTCCTTTTATTTATTTTGATATAATTTCGTGGCTCGAAAGTAAAATTGAACATAAAAATGTTCAGGAAACAATTAAACAGAAAGTACAACGTAAGATTAGTAATAATTTATAAACCTTCATATGATACAAAAAACGGCAATTGTATTTGGCGCAACCGGACTAACAGGGAAATTTCTGGTTCAGGAGTTAATCAATAACGATCAATATATAAAAGTTAAAATTATTAATCGTACCCTACAGAATTATTCAAATCCGAAAATTGAAGAAATTAAAATTGATTACAACAATCTAGCAGAGTATGCAAATGAATTTAAGGCAACCAATGTGTTTTGCTGTATAGGAACTACAATTAAAAAAGCAGGTTCGAAAGAAAAATTCTTTGCCATAGATCATGATTTACCAGTTGAAATAGCCAATATTTGTTCGAATAATAAATGTGAATCGTTTATTGCAATCTCTTCAATTGGAGCTAGCGATAAAAGCTCCAATAATTACCTTAAAACAAAAGGACTAATGGAAACCGATATTCTTAAATTGAATTTTGATTTCATTGCCTTTGTTCGTCCATCAATGCTTTTAGGACCAAGAGAAGAAGCTCGTTTTGGAGAAATAACAGGTAAAATTATTATGAATTTATTTGGCTTTCTACTTTTTGGCAAATTAAAAAAATATAAGGCTATTCATGTAAAAGAGGTTGCACGAGCAATGATAAACATTGCAAACCAATCGAAGGTTTATTCAAAAAATGAAAAGAATGTTTTTGAATCAAACGAATTAGTTAAAATTAATAAAGAACAGTTATAATGATAAAATCATCGGAGTTTTTAGATTTAGTAAAATATCGCCAAAGCGATAGAGCATATTTATCGACAGCCATAGAAGAAGAAAAAATCGAACGCATTTTAGAAGCTGCTCAACTAGCTCCTTCGGCATGTAATGCGCAACCATGGACATTTATCGTTATTAACAATCAGGAATTGAAAAACAAAATTGCCGATAGCACATCAAGCAAAGTTCTGGGGATGAATCATTTTACAAAACAAGCTCCCATTCATATTGTTATTGTTGAGGAACGTGCAAATTTTACGTCAAGCGCAGGTAGTTTAATTAAAGGAAAACACTTTCCTCTTATTGATATTGGAATTGCAGCCGAACATATTTGCTTACAAGCAGCTGCCGAAGGATTAGGAAGTTGTATGTTGGGTTGGTTCGATGAAAAAAAGGTTAAAACACTACTTAATATTCCAAAATCAAAACGAGTTCCCTTGATTATTACTATTGGTTATCCTGAAAAGGAAACACGAGAGAAACGGCGAAAAAATTTGGATGAAATAGTAAAATATAATTCATATTGAAAGTGTTAATTAAACTACATTAACCTCCATCTCAATATTGATATTGAACTTTGTTTTTACAGATTGTTGAATTTCTTGGGCTAAATTAAATATTTCTTTGCCCGTGGCATTCCCATAATTTACCAAAACTAAAGCTTGCTTTTCGTGAACTCCGGCATCTCCTATTCTTTTTCCTTTCCAACCAGCTTTTTCAATGAGCCAACCTGCAGGAACTTTTACTGTTCCATTATCCTGTTTATATAAAGGAATATCCTCATATTCTTGTTTTAATCCTTTGGCATAACTTTCTTCAATAACCGGATTCTTGAAGAAACTTCCCGAGTTACCAATTTCTTTGGGGTCAGGCAACTTCGATTCTCGAATATCAATTACGGCTTTGCGAATATTTTTCAAACTAAGTTCATTAAACTTATTTAACTCCTCGGTCAAACTACCATAATTAAGCATGAAAACAGGCTGTTTTTTTAAACGAAAACTCACATATGTTATAATCTGCTTCCCTTTCAAATTTCGCTTAAAAATACTATCTCTATATCCGAAAGCGCATTCTGCATTTTTAAATGTATTTTTCTTTAAATTTTCAATTTCAAGAGACTCAACTTCTTCAATAACATCTTTTACCTCAACTCCATATGCACCAATGTTCTGAATTGGACAAGTCCCCACATTACCAGGAATTAAGGAAAGATTTTCAACTCCTCCCCACCCCTTTTCAACACAATATTCCACAAATACGTCCCAATCTTCGCCTGCTCCAACCTTAACCAAAATATCTTCCTCCGATTCTTCAATTATTTCAATTCCTTTAATAAAAGGTCTTAGAACATATCCCTCAAAATCTTGAGTAAACAAGACATTACTTCCACCACCTAAAATCATTAATGGAATATCCGATTTATTATGATTTTCTAAGAATTGTGTTATTTCATCTAATGAGGAGCACTCTACAAAAAAGCGGCATTTAGCATCAATCCCAAAAGTATTATAATTTTTTAACGAGAAATTCTCTTTTATTTCAAACATATGTTGTTATTTTAAAGTCCAAAGATAAGGATTGAAAAGTTATTTT
This sequence comes from Bacteroidales bacterium, assembly GCA_016342685.1. GTDB lineage: Bacteria > Bacteroidota > Bacteroidia > Bacteroidales > UBA12077 > UBA12077. The sequence goes on from JAEINU010000002.1 coordinate 332,207, forward strand.
TATTAATCGAATGAAAGCTAAAGTCAAGAAAATATATTTAGCCGTTACCAACGATTTGGTTACCGATAATCGGGTACATAAAATTGCGACAACATTATTAAAGTCAGGTGCAAATTTAACCCTTATTGGTCGAATAAAAGAAAAAAACACTCCCAATTTAAGCAGACAATATAATACAAAAAGGTTTAAGTTGATTTTTAAAAAAGGTCCTTGCTTTTACCTTGAATATAACATTCGACTTTTTGTTTTTCTTCTATTCAGAAGATTTGATATTGTTGTTGCAAATGATCTAGATACACTTTTGGGCTCCTATTGTGCAAGCAAAATAAAGTCAAAGCACCTTGTTTATGATAGTCATGAATATTTTACCGAAGTTCCTGAACTTTACGATCGTAAGTTCCCCAAAAAAGTTTGGATGTTTATTGAGCGATTGATACTTCCAAAAATAAAATCGTCATACACCGTCTCTGGATCGATTGCCGAAACATACAACAAGCTTTATAATATTGACATGGAAATTGTTCGGAATGTTCCTTACTTTTTAGATAAAAGGAATCTGAATTCCAATTCCACGAATGATACCAATCAGATTCTGTACCAGGGATCTTTAAATCTAGGACGTGGCTTAGAACATGTTATAGATGCCATGCAATTTATCCACAATGCCAAACTAACAATTATTGGAGACGGCGATATAACTTATCAATTAAAGGAAAGAATCGAAACAAAAAAATTACAAGATAAAGTTGAATTAAAAGGACGTATTCCTTTTGAGGAATTAATGAATGAAACTCAAAAAGCCGACTTGGGAATTGCTCTGGAAGAAAATCTTGGTTTAAATTATTATTATGCTTTACCCAACAAATTATTTGATTACATACAAGCTGGTGTTCCCGTTATTGTCTCGCCCTTTCCCGAAATGCAGAAAATTGTGAATCAGTATGAAATTGGCACTGTTTACAACCACAAAAATCCCAAAGAGCTTGCAAAAAAAATCGATGAGATTTTTGAATTGAAAAACCGATATCAAAAATGGAAAGATAATACTAAGATTGCTGCAAAAGATCTTTGTTGGGAAAATGAAGAAAAAATCCTGATTAAGCTTTATTCAAAAATTGGATTATCATTTTAAATTCGTAAAATTCTACTACAACTTAGGGGTATTAAAATTGACATACGTTTTAGAGTAAAAAATTAATGCACAATACTCCTGATAATATCTTAAGTCTGAAAATCCAAGAAGGAAGTAAAATTGCATTCGATAGTTTATTCTTTAAATATTACACTCCTCTTTACAGATTTGCACTTAACATTTTCAATCATTCAACAATTGCAGAAGAATCAGTGCATAGTGCTTTTATAAAAATTTGGAAAAACTCATCAAAATTAAATTCTGCCGAAGAAATAGGAAAGCTGCTTTTTACCTATACGAAAAATGAAGTTATTGATGAAATTAGAAAATATAACACACGAAAGAAACACGAAGAACATGCTCTAAGCGAAATTATTATAAATGAACATTTTATTATTGATGATAAATGTAGAGTTAAAGCTATTATTGAAACTGCAATTGAAAAATTACCTAAGAAATCAAAAGAAATTTTTCGTTTATCAAAACAAGAAGGTCTAAGCAACATTGAAATTGCAAACTATTTGAAACTATCTAAAAAAACTATTGAGAATCAACTTACTATAGCATACAAAAAAATGCGACAGTATCTAGAGCCTTATAAAAACGAATTGATTTTTTAGGGACATACATTTTGGCAAACGTTATAGATATAGAATGGAAAAACACTTTAAAATATTCAAAACCAACAAAAAAAATACAGATCATGATTTTAATCTTGACCAAATTCTACAAAATTCTAATATCGATTATTCGGAAATTTCATTCGATCAAGAAAAAACGGATATAATAAAATCATACAAAACATTAAATAAAAAACTTGGGTTAAGATTAAATCCTATTGGTAATTTAAAATCAATATTGCCACAAATTAGTTTTGAACCTATTCTTAAACCCTTATATACCATTGTTCTTACTTGTATTATTATTTTTACTATTCTTACTGTTAAAAATTACACCACACCAGTTCAATACACCGAAATTTCGGTAGATAAAGGTGAGAAAATCACTTTACATGTTACCGAAAACATAACCATTTATTTAAACTCCGAGAGTTCCATTAAAATTCCATTAGAACTAAAATCAAATTCTAAAATAATCTTAGAAGGCGAAGCTTATTTTGAGATAAGTCATAATAAAAAAACTACAATCGAAGCTGAAGGAATAATATTTGAAAGTTCTGATTGCAATTTCAATATAAATTCAAAATCTAAAAATGAACTTATTACTCATGTTAAAACTGGCACTTTAAATTTACACAATCCAAAACTACCTAAATCAGTTAAACTAGCTGCAAGTAAAGGCGATAAAATATCGTTCTACTCTAAAGCAGATTTTATTGCAGTTGAAAAAGAGAATAGTACAAACTATTTAGCTTGGCACTCTGGCATATTAGAATTTGAAAATACTAGTTTGTATTCGGCAATAAACACGATCTCAGAGTATTTTGAAGTACCTATTAAAATTGAAAATAAAGAATTATTAGAAGATAAACTCACTGCACAATTCAGGAACTTAGAAATCGATGAAATTCTAGATATAATACAATCAAAATTCAATTGTGAAATCTCCGGAGATGGAAGCAAACTAATTATTAATTAAACTTAAAAATCATGAAAAAAATATTTATACTGATTATAGCATTTTCTCTGGGATTCAGTTTTAATTCCAATGCTCAAAACGAAGATGAAATAAAAGCTAAACTAATAACGGCCTCTGGCGAAGAGATGTATCTCAAAGATTTTATGTTAACCATTAAGCCGGGAGAAGAATCTATAAGTTCAGTTGTTCTGTCTAAAAGAACTACATATGGTTGGTATGTGTTCATAAATAAAGATTTGGAAATTGCTTTATTAGATGACAATGAAAATGTACTTCTCAATCCTAAATTATTTGACAATGAAATTGCCAGCCTAACATTAAGATGCAATAAAACCGGAATTTACCACTTACACATTAAAAACATTTCTCAAAAAACAATAACAACAGGTGTACTTTTAACTTTTGCCGGAAAGTTTGAACCCAAAAACTTAGAAGCAATTGCACCTAAAGTTCAAACCTCTGACACTATCGTTACAACAAAATCAGAATCTACCGATACAAAAGAAATACCAGATGAAGTATTTTTTGTTGTTGAAAAAATGCCCAAATTTAATGGTAAAGCCTCTGCTGAATTCATAAAATATTTAAATAGTAAAATTGAATATCCTCAAGAAGCTATAAATAAAAGAATTCAAGGCCGAGTATTTGTGCAATTTACGATTAACAAAAGTGGCTATATAGAAGATGCTAAAGTTGTTAGAGGAGTTCATCCATCATTAGACCAAGAAGCATTAAGAATTGTATACAGTTCCCCAAGGTGGGAACCAGGTAAGCAAAAAGGAGATCCTGTAAATGTTATTTTTGCATTTCCTATAATATTTAAACTAAAATAAAAAAAGTGGGATTCTCCCACTTTTTTATCTCCAAATTCGTTGCTTATTCAGTGCTCGCTGGTAATTACGGGCATTCACATTATGCTGTGAAAGTGTTTTTGCAAAATTGTGATATCCTGAAAAGTCAGGTTTAGCACACATATACAAATAATTGTGCTCCTCAAAATTTAGAACGGCATCAATTGCAGAAATAGAAGGAATTGATATTGGTCCAGGAGGTAATCCGTATCGTTTATAAGTATTATAAGGCGAATCAATTTGTTTATGCACATTTAATACTCTTTTAATAGAAAAATCGCCTACAGCAAATTTTAATGTAGGATCGGCTTGCAAATGCATTCTTCTACGCAACCTATTTATATAAAGTCCTGCCACTTTAGGCATTTCATTGTTGTACAATGTTTCTTCATCAACAATTGAAGCTAAAGTTGTTACATCCTCTCGAGTAAGATTCAATGCCTTTGCTCTTTTCAATCTATCGTCGTTCCAAAAACGCTTATACTCCTTAAACATTTTGTTCATAAATGTTTGAGCTGAACTATTCCACCAAAACTCATATGTATTTGGTAAAAATATACATGTAATCGTTTCTTGCTTTAAGCCATAACTATTAATTAAAGAATCGTTATAAAAAACTTCCAATAATTCAACTGAATCTGCCTCAATCTGATGAGCAATTTTCCCAGCCAACTGTTCACGTGTTCGCACACTGTTAAATATTAATTTTATAGGATCCTGATGTCCTGATCGAAGTTTATTTATTAAATCGTTATTATTCATACTACTATCAATCAAGTATCTTCCAGCATACACATGATTCTGATAGTTTTTCTTTTTCGCCAACCACACAAAAGAATCCAGATTTCTCAAGATTTCTTCCTTTTTTAAGATTTCTATTACATCATTAAAACTTGCTCCAGTTGGAATATATATATGATTATCCGACTCACTATTAGATTTATAAGTACGTGAATAAAAAAAGGATCCAACAATTATTGACAATATAAAGGCTATAGTGAATATAAAAATTCCAGACTTAATTATTAATGATTTTTTCATCTACAATACTATTTTTATTAACAACTCTTTTTTCCCGAACAAAATTATATTTATTTTGTCTTTTTTCCCCGCCGAAAATTGTATTATTACGTATTATTTTAAACATTCGGTCAACATTTTTGCAATATATTATAAATATGTTGTAAATTAGTATTAATTTTTTACGTTTACCAGAGATAAGATAAATTGGGTTAATTTTAGATTAGGATATTTTAATATGAAAGATTTAATTATAAAGGAAACTGAAAAAACTCCTTCCGTTGCACTAAGTTCAAATGGCGTATTAAAAATTGAGGGGCGTTCAATTCCGGAAGATGCTGCAAAGTTTTTTAAACCTATTCTTGATTGGACAAAAGAATTTACTGCAAATGAGATACGTGTTGATATAAAACTTGAATACTTTAATACAAGTTCATCAAAGTTCATTTTAGAAATGCTAAGATTACTAGAAAACAACCCCAATAATAGTAGTAATAATATTTTGGTAAATTGGTTTTATGAAGAAGGAGATCTTGATGTACTTGAATCGGGACAGTATTTTGAATCAATAATTGGAATACCGTTTAAGTATATTGAATACGAGGAATTATAACCTAACTATTTGCTGATATGCAAATAGAAAAATCAATTAAACAAATTTATACCATATAATACTAGAATTGGGTTTTCGGTTCTATGTTTTTCTGTTGATTATATTGTAAATTCATTACTAAAATTAACTCATGAAAAAAACAATCATACTCTTCCTATTAAGTGTTATCTCAATAACTTTAGGCGCACAAGAAAAAAATTGTTCTCAAGCAATTTCAAATCAGCAATTTCAATCGAAGCTAAATCAAATTAAATCGAAAAACAACGACCAAAAGAGACTACAATTTGCGAAACAGATTGTTCTTAGAAACTGTTTGTCCTGCGCCCAGATTAAAGAAATTGCAACACTATTTGAAAATGACTATATAAGGTTCGAATTTGCTAAAAATTCATATAAAAATGCAACAGACAAAGAAAATTTTTATGATGTGTATGATGCGTTTATCTATTATTCGGTAGTTTTTAAATTACATGATTATGTTACATCAGTAAAAAAACCAAATACCAATACAACAGTTGTTATTCCAAATAAAATTGTCTTTCCAAATTACAAATATCCTTTAATAAAAAATTATCAGGGTGTAAAAAACTGCGAAAGAGTTTTATATAACAAATTGTTCTTAGAAAAGGCTCAACAAATAAAGAAAATAGAATCGGCACAAAAACGATATATAAAGGCAATTTCTGTTGCAAAAAACAACTGCCTATCGACAGCCCAAATAATGAAAATTTCATCTCTAATTGAGAATGAAAATTACAAACTTAACTTTGCAAAAGAAGCTTATAAATTTGTTTATGATGTGAGTAATTATATTGAGATGAAACAAACGTTTATTACGCCACGTTTACGAACAGAGTTTATTAGCTTTATAAATAATCAAACAAATATAAACACCAATATTTGCGCCGTTCCAAATCAAGAGTACAATAAAATTGTAGCAACAATTAAAAACGAAAACTTTAATTCGGCTAAACTGCAAACAGCAAAACATCTAATCCAATCAAAAAAATGCTTTTCTCCTATACAAATAAAGGGAATTGTAAACTTATTTGATTACGAAAATTCAAGAATTGAAATAGCAATTTTAGCGTATAATCATACCGAGAATAAATCAGATTATTATTCTATAGTTAGTCAAGCTTTCGGATTTGAAAGTAGTAAAAAAAGATTATTAGATTATATAAAAAATCAAAATTAAAACGTAATAAAAATGACAAAAAACGTCTTAATTGTTGACGATTCAAATACAAATAATATTCTTCTGGAAAGCATTTTAAATGGAGAAGGAATAAATTCACTGATAGCCTATAATGGAAATGAGGCTTTAAAAATAGCATATTCGAAAAAACCAGATCTTATCTTACTCGATATAATGATGCCCGAAAAAGATGGGTTAACAGTTTTTAGCGAACTTAAAGATAACAATGAAACAAAAAGCATCCCTGTAGTGTTTATTACTGCAAGGAACGACGATAATTTAAAGCAAAAAGCAATTAATGCGGGAGCATTTGATTTTATAGAAAAACCAATAAACGTTGCTTATGTGATAGATCTCGTGAAACGAATTCTACTTAACTAACAAAATACTTCATGCCTGATAAAAATATTAAAAACCATTTAAATGAATTAAGCACAAAACTTAGTCAGGAAGATTTATTTCTGACAATTTCTTCATTATCAGATTTTGTATTTGTTCTGAATACAGAAGGTTATTACACCGAAGCCAAATTCCCAAATCACCACGACACCATTGATTTAGATCCTAAATCAGTTATAAATAAACATTACAGAGAATGTATTATTAGTGATGATTTCCAAAGAAAATTAGATAAATATCTTTTAAAACTTAAAGAAACTTCTATAAATCAACAATTCGAATTTACTGTTAAAAATAATAATGGATTCTTTTACTTTAGTGCCCGAATCTCAGAACAAAAGTCAGAGCAAGGAAATATTAAAGGCTATGTAATTCTTGCCTATGATATTTCAAAGTATAAAAACGAAGAAACTAAGCTTGCTCAGGAAATAAAGGATCAGAAGAATAAAATTGACGAGGCAGAAAAAGAAGTAAACTTCTATATTAAACAAGGTGATGTAATAACAAATCAGAGAACGAAAGTACAGAAAGAAAGAGATAAGTTAGCCATTGAGAAGAATGAAATAGCTAAACAAAAGGCACTTATGGAAACCGACCTGAATTTTATTATGAAACAGGGCGATAAAATAGCTGAACAAAAATACAAGATCAAAAAACAACACGATTTAGTTCAGAATCAGAAGAAAAAAATAGAAGATAGTATTCTTTATGCAAAACGCATACAATCAGCAGTATTACCTCCAAACCGTTTTATTCAGTACTTACTCTCAGAACATTTTATTTTCTACAAACCACGCGATATTGTAAGTGGAGACTTTTATTGGATAAAACAGGTTGATGAAAAAATCTTTATTGCTGCTGCTGATTGCACAGGACACGGTGTTCCAGGAGCATTAATGAGTATGCTTGGCATAACATTTCTTAACGAAATTATTAATAAGAATCCGGATATTCATGCTAATGAAATATTAAATGAATTAAGAGTTCATATCATTAGTTCACTTCGTCAGACTGGGTCATCTGGTGAAAGTAGAGATGGAATGGATGTTGCGCTTTGTATTATTGATCACAAAAATAAAATGCTCGAATTTTCAGGAGCCAACAATCCTTTGTATATGATTCGCGATGGAGAGTTATCTCATATAAAAGGAGATAAAATGCCAATTGGAATTCACAGAAGAGCTAAGGAATCATTTGTAAATCATTTTATTAATCTAAAACAGGATGATTTAATTTACATTTTCTCTGATGGATATGTAGATCAGTTTGGTGGTGAATCAGGCAGAAAATTTTTATCGGCGAACTTTAAAGAATTACTGCTCAAAAATACCGATAAATCACTTGCCAAACAAAAACAAATTGTTGAAAAGACATTTGATGACTGGAAAGGAGATCGCAAGCAACTAGATGATATTCTGGTGATTGGCTTTAAAATATCCTTTGATAAAATTAATAATAAATCGAAAATAGATTATAACTGGTCAAATAAAACAATTTTAATTGCCGAAGATGATGATGCTAACTATTTATTATTACAAAAAGCATTGGAAAAAACAAATGCCAACATTATACGTGCAGAAAATGGGAAAGATGCGGTAAATTATTGCAAATCAAATCCTGAAATTGATGTTGTATTAATGGATATTCGGATGCCTGTAATGGATGGTATTGAAGCTACATCTCAAATAAAAGTATTCAGAAGCGATTTGCCAATTGTTGTCCAAACAGCATTTACAATGTCTTCCGAAAAAGAGAAAAGCTTTAAAGCTGGTTGCGACGATTACATCTCAAAGCCAATTAATATAAAAGAATTATACTCCACTCTTTGCAAGTATATCGAAGAGGAAGGGGAAATATAAAATCCGGTATTAACCGGATTTTATGTTGATCTATTTTAATTTATCTAATACATTTTTCATTCTTTTTATTGCTTCTACCAACTTCTCATCTGATGTTGCATATGAAAAACGAATATAATCAGGAGAGCCAAAAGCGCTTCCGGGAACGGTTGCTACCAATGCTTTTTCAAGAATATACATACACAGTTCTTCTGAATTATTTATTGTAGTTTCGCCATCTGATTTTCCAAAATATGAGCTCGCTTCAGGAAATAAATAAAAAGCTCCTTGAGGAACATTATTCTTTAATCCTTCAATGTCTTTCATTAATTCAACCACTAAATCGCGTCTTCGTTTAAAAGCTTTTACCATATCTTTTATACAGTTACTCTCGGTATTAAAAGCAGCGATAGATGCCATTTGTGAAATGGAAGAAGCTCCTGAAGTTACTTGACCTTGAATTTTATTACAAGCTTTTGCTATCCATTGCGGTGCAGCAATAAAACCAATTCTCCAACCTGTCATCGCATAACCCTTAGAAACACCATTAACAACAATAACTTTATCTTTTATAAAATCAAATTGAGCAATACTCTCATGAGTGCTTTCAAAATTTATATGCTCATAAATTTCATCTGAAATAATATAGATATCGTGATCTGCATTTGCAATAACTTCTGCAATAGCTTTTAATTCTTCTTTAGTATATAAGCTACCTGTTGGATTTGATGGAGAACACAAAAATAAAACCTTTGTTTTTGGTGTTATTGCACTTTTTAATTGCTCTGGTGTAATTTTGAAATCGTTATCGATATTTGTTTGGATAATTACATTTTCACCCTCGGCAAGTTTTACCAACTCGACATAACTAACCCAATATGGTGCAGGAACAATAACTTCATCTCCTTTATTAACTAATGATAATATTATATTAGCTAAAGAATGCTTTGCACCATTCGAAACAACAATCTGATCCTTTTTATATTCCAGATTATTATCTCTCTTAAGTTTATTTGAAATAGCTTCTAATAAATCTGGATAACCAGGTACCGGAGAATAATGACTATAATTATCTTTAATCGCCTTAATTGCAGCCTCTTTTATATGTTCAGGTGTATTAAAATCAGGTTCACCTACACTTAAATTTATAACATCATGACCTTGTGCTTGTAAATCACGACTTTTTTGACTCATAGCAAGTGTTTGCGATATTGCCAAACTTGAAACTCTTAATGAAACATCTTCCATAATCATTTTAATTATTTATCATCAATTGTACTATAAAATCTTATCTGCTTTTTTACTAAATTTGATCTATTTTTGTATAATATTCTCAACTTTATTTAAGTAAATTACAAAGATAAATTAAATAAAAGTATTAATTTGTGTTGTAAAGCAACATCTGTTAAATTGCAATTCAAATAGATTAAACAACTAATTATGAGCGAAATATTAGAAATATTAAAGTACACAACTCCCGCGTTAATCGTTTTTCTTTCCAGTTGGTTAATTCTTAAACAATTAATTAAAAACGATCAACACAAACGAAATTACGAAATGGTAATAAAAAACCAACAAATCACCACTCCTATTCGACTACAGGCCTATGAAAGATTTGCTTTATTACTTGAAAGAATTTCTCCAGAATCTCTGATAATGAGACTTAATAAACCAAAAATGACAACACAACAGTTACAAACCGAACTCTTAAACAATATTCGTTCGGAGTTCGATCATAATGTATCGCAACAAATATATATTACTCCCCAAACTTGGGAAATTATTAAAAGTACACGAACAAATATTATTAAGTTGATCAATACGGCAACAAAAAGAATAAAGCCAAATGCTCCTGCCTTCGAACTTGGAAAAGCCATCTTAGAAGATCTAATGCTATTGGAAAAATCACCAATAAATATTGCACTAGAAGTTTTAAAAAAGGAAGTAAGACAACTTTATTAAAATATCAATACAAAAAAATAAAGATGTATACTAAAATTAAGGTCATTGGATTTGATGCTGACGATACTTTATGGGTTAACGAACCTTATTTTAGAGATATTGAAGATAAATTTTGTCAATTATTAAAACAATATCTTCCAGAAAAAACTATTTCTAAAAAACTTTTAGAAGTTGAGATTAGCAATCTGAAAATATATGGTTACGGTGTTAAAGGATTTATTTTATCGTTAATTGAAACTGCCCTTAAAATAAGTGCTGATAAGGTTGATCCCGAAATAATAGAAGCAACAATTAATTTAGGTAAAGAACTCCTAAATAAAGACATTATTTTGCTTGACGGGGTTACAAAAGTTTTAGAAAACCTTTCTTGTAAAAACTATAAACTTATTGTAGCAACCAAAGGGGATTTGCTTGATCAAGAAAGAAAATTGAAAAAATCGGGATTAGAAAAATACTTTCATCATATTGAAGTTATGAGCGATAAAACAGAGATTGATTATCGTAAACTTTTGAATCATTTGGATGTTAAGCCTTCTGAATTTGTGATGATTGGAAATTCGTTAAAATCAGATATACTACCTCTTCTTAATATAGGATGCAAGGCCATTCATATTCCTTTTCATACAACTTGGGAACATGAGAATATTTCAAAATTAAAATTAGAAAAGCTAAAGTACAATACTGTAGACACTATTTCTCAAATTCTAAATTTTTTCCCGAATGAAAAAAATAATTGATTTTAATAATTGGATTAGAAAGGAGCATTTTAACTGGTTCAAGAACTTTGATGAACCATTTTGGGGAATTGTTTCTGAAGTTGATTGTAGTATAGCTTACGAAAAATCTAAAAAAGATGCTATTCCTTTTTATCATAACTATCTTCACAAATCATTAAAAATCATAAACTTAATTAAAGAATTTCGATATCGAATAGAAGATGAAAATATTGTTTGTTACGATAAAATTAATGCTTCAGCTACTTTAAATAATAAAGATGGATTGTATGCAATGTCGTTTATTGAATATCATGAAGATTTAATTGAGTTTAGCAAAATTGCAAAAAAAGAAGAAGAGCGAATTGGAAGAATTAGTGGTTTAGGAGTAAATTCAAATACAATTCGTACAGATGTGATTCACTACTCTTCGGTTCCTTGGTTTAAATTTACAGGATTATCACACGCTCGAAATTACAAATATAAGGATAGCGTACCCAAAATCACTTTTGGAAAATATGAACAGGTAGGAAATAAAAAAATCATGAACATCTCTATTAATGGGCATCATGGATTAATAGACGGTTCGCATGCAGGAAAATATCTTAAACTATTTCAGGAGTTATTAAATTCTTAATCTAACGAGGATCAAGATAATAAATAAACCCAGTTGAAATAATCAAGGCTTTATTTTTAGGTTTATCTAATTCTTGCTCAGGCCAAAAATTAGTGTAATTAAAATTATAACGAATTTCAGATGTATTGTTATCCAAATTTATAAACCCTTTTGTATATCGTAAATCCAGAAAGATATCTAGCCATCTGTTAAAACGCCCTTGGGCGCCTATCCCAGCAATAATACCCAGATCGAATTGATTCATATTCTTAAGAATATCTTCGTTAATGGATTCAGAAATGTAATCCTCACCCAAAACGATTTCATACGTTCCTTTTGTATTTGCTGATAATAAATATGAGCCATATCCACCACCATAAATATAAATCTCAGGATCGCTCGTAAAGTTAAATTTTAAATACAATGGAAGTGTAAGATAATTTAGATTCATATTCATTTCGTGATTTGAGAATTTACCTCCCTTCGACTCATAATTTAGTTCGCCACGAAACGAAAGCATCGGATGAAAATAAATGGCTCCAGTAAGCCCAAACTGCAATCCGAATTTCTTAGCAAACTGATCTATTGCATCGTCGCCGGTTACTGTCGATAATATTAATCCTCCACGAACTCCAAATGTTGGAATTGTAGACATATTCTGTGCATTTACCAGAAAAGGCGTAACTATAAATACCACGCCTAAGATTAATCTTGATATTTTTGTTTTTATATGCATTCTATATTTAACACTAAATTACAAAAATAAATGATAAAAAAAGCCTGTCAGTTAAATGACAGGCTTTAATGAATCCAATTATCTAATTATTTTATTAAATCGACACTTCGTTTAACAAATTTTGTAAGGTCTTCACCTTTTAACATATTATTCGCAAGTAAGGCTAAATCAATAAGTTGCTTCACATATTTATTTTCCTTACCGTATTTTGAAAGGATTTCCTTTTTGCTACCATTAAGTTCTTCAATCTTTTTTTCGATATCACTTAAATTGTCTTTATCTGCTTGAGCAATTTCCTCTTCTTTCTTTCCTTCTTTAGCCTTTTCCAGTTCTGTTTTCTCTGCAATGAATGGCTCAATCTCTTCGTTCAATTTAGAAATTTTAGTCCCAATTTTCTTATCCTTTTGCTCAACTACTTTTTCAATTAAACGATGATTTGAGTTAATAACCAAATTATAACTGTCGGGCATTTCACCGTAGAAATTCATTCCTCCACCGCCACCCATTGCAGCCATATCCTTCATTCTTCGCATAAATTCCGATTGCGTTACAATGATTGGATCGTCATTTTCTTTCAAACTTTCAAATGTAACAGTAAAATTACCCGAAACTGGAAGCTGACTCTCAAACACATTTGTTAATTGAGTTTTTTCTTCGTTTGATAAGTTAGATTCCTCAACATTGTCTTTTTTTATTAATTTATCGGCTACATCAGCATCAACACGCATAAACTTAGTTGTACCAAACTTCTGCTCCATATGATTAATAAAATGCGCATCTAACTGACCATCCATAATTAATACATCATAGCCTTTTGCCTTTGCATTATCAATAAAAGTAAATTGTTTTTCTTGATCAGTAGTATATATATAAACCAAATTCTTGTCTTTATCGGTCTGATTTTCCTTTACTAATTGTTCATATTCATCAAGAGTGAAATACTTTCCGTCTGTATTTTTAAATAAGTAAAATTTCTCTGCTTTATCGTAGAATTTCTCTTCGGTTAACATTCCATATTCGATAAAAACCTTAAGATCATCCCATTTGTTTTCAAATTGTCCACGATCACTTTTAAAGATCTCCTCTAAACGATCGGCTACTTTTTTAGTAATGTGATTAGAAATCTTTTTAACATTATGATCACTTTGCAAATAACTTCTTGATACATTTAAAGGAATATCGGGAGAATCAAGGACACCATGTAAAAGTGTTAAAAATTCAGGAACAATACCTTCAACCGAATCGGTAACAAATACCTGATTTGCATAAAGTTGAATCTTATTTTTTTGAACCTCAACATTACTCTTTAACTTAGGAAAGTATAATACTCCGGTTAAATTAAACGGATAATCAACGTTTAAATGAATATGAAATAAAGGGTCTTCAGTAAATGGATACAATTTTGCATAAAACTCTTTGTAATCTTCGTCCTTTAAATCTGCTGGAATTTTTGTCCAAATAGGATTTGTATCATTTATAACATTATCCTTATCTGTTTCGATTTCTTTACCATCTTTCCAATCTTTTTGTTTTCCAAAAGAAACCTCAAAAGGCAAGAAACGACAATACTTATTTAATAATTCGTTAACTCTCTTTTCCTCTGCAAACTCTTTCGATTCTTCATCAATATAAAGAATAATATCGGTTCCTCTATCCTCTTTTTCTACCTCTTCGATATTATATTCGGGGCTTCCATCACAAGACCACTTTATAGCCTTTGAATCTTCTTTATAAGATTTAGTAATTATTTCCACCTTTTCAGAAACCATAAACGCAGAATAAAAACCTAATCCAAATTTACCGATTATGGCAGTTTGATCCTTGAATTTATTAATAAACTCTTCGGCACTTGAAAATGCAATTTGATTAATATATTTATCAATTTCTTCATTTGTCATTCCAATACCTCTATCACTGATAGTTAAGGTTTTCTTTTCGGTATCTAAAGAAACTTTTACTTTTAAATCGCCCAATTCACCTTTAAAATCGCCCATAGATGATAATTTTTTCATCTTTTGCGAAGCATCTGTTGCATTTGAAACTAATTCACGTAAAAAAATCTCATGATCTGAATACAAGAATTTTTTTATTATTGGAAAAATATTCTCGGTAGTAACACCAATTTTACCTTTTTGCATTTTTATATTATTTTATGTTTAACATCAATTTTAACAAGACCAACTTGTCAATATATATGCCAATATTAAAACTCTGCCAATTAGACATAATTTTGACCTAAACCGCTAAAATTGCATGAAAAATTTTCACAAATCAGTTCAAACTAAAATGCAAAAAGTTGCGGAAAAAGAAAATAAAGAAATAAAATGGTGATTGATGTTAATATCAAGAAAACGATGAAGATGATTGTAATAATTCTGCTTGAATTCTTTTTTACCAGGAAAGTTTTCTGACTAATAATTCCCTTTATGTTATTCTCTATTCGAAGTATTATATTTTCGTTTTTCTTTATAAACGTATAAGCTCCATAATGAAATGCCGATGAAACTAAATTAATATCGTCGTCCTCTGAATATAAAATCACTTCCGATAAAGGGTTTATTTGCTTTATCTTTTTGAGTACTTCAATTACATCTATATCATTATTTTCTGCATCAGTTTCAAGAGTAGTTGCCAAAAAAACGATTACAACCTTTCTTTTACTCGGCTCTACATCAATAAAATCTTCGAAAAACTCTTTACTTCTAGAATATATTTTTACATTATGCTCATTAACTTCCTCAAAACCAGCCAATACATCCCTAATATAAGAATCATCATTATCGATGAAAAACACATGTGCTTCCTGATTATATTTTCTCTTTAACATTATTGGGATATTTCTGATTCACTTAAATTTAAGGCTAAAATTAGAACAAATCAAATAAATGAAGACTCTTTTATCTTTTTTTATTTATTCGAGCATATAATTTCGCACATCAATTTCTTGATATCTATTCCATATTCCTCGTTCAAACTTTAGTCCATCATATGAAAAATCAGGTCCATAAAATTCGAACTGATCTTTTAAACTAGGTCTCGATGGAGACAAATGATCGTATACAATCATTTGCATATTTTCATCGTAAGTAAGAGTCATATTAGACTGTGCATTAAATTCAAAAATCACCCTAGTTATTGCTGATTTTTGATTTTTAAAAACCGAGTCGCCAAAAACTGGAGAATCTTTTTTACCAAAATAAAGAACTTCAATAATTTTCTTGTGAGTAAATAGATTATTTAAATCTGCCCCCAGCAAGGTGTAATATGTTTTTCCTTTATTTTTATTTTCTATAATTTTATAATATAACGCTCCATACCAATTCTCATGATTTAAGATTTGAGTTTCAGGATTTTTTATCTTGAGCGAATTATCATTTAATTCGAAAGTTAAGATTTGGTTTTTTGTTTTACGGAATTGTATAAACCCAAAATACTTATGTGTTCCATCGCTATAGGGTATGTTCCAAGTAATAATTCTAAGCTTTTTATCCGAAGAGTTTAAAACTCCTATATTTTTTAAACTATCAAACTTATAATTGAATGATTCCTCCACTTTCAAAATAGCTCTAAACTCGGTTAAGATCTTGGAGTTAATAAGCTCTTTTTTAAGATCTGTTTTCTCTGCAATGATTTGAGAAAAATAATGTTTCAAGCTATCTTCCCCTTTTTCGATAATTTCTATGTTGTTAGAAAAAATTTGATGAGGATTCGTGAAAAAAATAATTATAATCGATATTAATATTTTTATGTACTTACTGAAAATCATACGTCGATTCATGAAAAAATCTGTTTGTTGATTATAAAATTAGCATGCTAAAACTTCATCGATTGACTCAATTAATATTTTGCACGCCTTTAGAATTTCATCATCGCTAATAATTAATGGAGGTGCAATTCGAAAGGCGCTATCATGGAATAAAAACCAATCTGTTACTAATCCTTTTTCAACTGCCTTATCAATAACACTTTTAACCTGATCAAAATCTTTAAGCTCTATAGCCATAAACAAACCAATTCCTCTGATTTCCTTTATTGCTGCATGATTTAAATTCTTTTTAAACAACTCCCCTTTTCTTTTAACATCTGCAATAAGATTTTCGTCAATTAAAACATCTAAGGAAGCAATAGCTGCAGCGCAAGATACGGGATGCCCTCCAAAAGTTGTAATATGCCCAAGTATTGGGTTCGTTTTAAAACAAGACATAATTTCATTTGAAGAAACAAATGCCCCGATTGGCATTCCTCCGCCCATTCCTTTTGCTATAGTCATTATATCAGGAGTAACATTAAATTCTTGCATTGCGAATAAACTTCCAGTTCGTCCAAAGCCTGTTTGTATCTCATCGAATATTAACAAAGCTCCAACTTCAGTACATCGGTCTCTTAATTTCTGCAAATAATTATTTTCAGGAACACAAATACCGGCCTCGCCCTGTATTGGCTCTATTAGCACACATGCTGTTTTATTAGTGATATGAAGTAAATCCTCTTCGTTATTGAATCTTATATGACTAACATTTGGCAAAAGTGGACGAAAAGAATTCTTAAACTCTTCGTTTCCCATTACACTCAACGCTCCATGTGTACTGCCATGATATGCATCTATATAGGATATGATTTCACTTCTACCTGTATATCGTTTTGCTAATTTTAAAGCTCCCTCAATGGCCTCACTTCCAGAGTTTACAAAATAAGTAGAATTAAGTGTTTCTGGGATTAGTTTACTCAATTTTTCGGCATATTCAACTTGTGGACTTTGAATATATTCTCCATACACCATAAGATGCATATATTTTTCCGCTTGCTCCTGAACAGCTTTAACTACCTTAGGATGCACATGTCCCACATTACTTACCGACACACCTGATATTAAATCAATATATGATTTTTTATTTGTATCGTACATATAAATCCCTTGTGCTCTCTCAATTTCTAACTCAAGTGGAAAATCTGAAGTTTGCCCAACATGCTGCAAGAATAACTGTCTATGTGATATCATTATCGTATTTTTTTAAACAAAAAAAATTGGGATATACCCAATTTAAATCTATAAATAAATGAATTATTTTTATTTACCCATTAGGTTTATATCCTTCATGAACTTTTCTTTATAAGCCTTTCCAATAGGTATACCTTTTACACCTTCGTCGTTTTTTATAAAGATAGTATTGTCTTCAATTTTATCAATTTTTCGTACATTCACAATGTATGACCTATGAACTCTTTTGAACTTATTAACAGGCAATTGACTCTCAATCGATTTCATTGTAAAATGAATTGTAAATTTAGCGTTAAAAGAATTTACAATAACATAGTTTTCCAAAGCCTCAACCCATAAGATATCATCATATTTTAAACGAACTAATGCAGAATTCTTTTTAATAAAGATTTCATCTACATCACCTTGATTTCTTGACTCATGAATATTTTTTGCTTTCAGAACTGCCTTATAAAATCTGCCATATGTAACAGGTTTTAAAAGATAATCAGTTACATCGTAATCAAACGCTTCAATTGCGTATTTCTCTTTAGACGATACAATAATTACCTGAGGGAGATTCTTTAAAGTATTTAAAAAATCTATTCCATCCATCTCAGGCATCTCAATATCCAAGAATATTAAATCAACATCCTCAACTTCTTTATTAAATACACCTATAGCCTCAACAGCGTTTTGGAAAGTATGTTTTAAATTAAGAAATTCAGTCCGATTTATAAACTCTTCAATAACTCGTCTGGACAGGGCATCATCATCAATTACAATACAATTCATACAATATATCTTAATATCTTCAAAAGTAAAAAATTTATAACTAGCATCTACTATTATTCGTTTAATAAAATTACATTAATATACAAAAATAAACGATTAAATGTTTTTTTTCTTAGATAAAAACTCTTCTACTAACTCTGAAGACATTTTAATTGTTTGTTTTAACCACTCTAATTTAATCGTTTCCTTTTCATTATCACGCAATTGCCAAGACAATGTACTTTTCTTTAGTTTATTTGTTAAATGATGTAAAATAATAGCTGCAGATACTGAAATATTAAAACTCTCAGTAAATCCATACATAGGAATTTTTAGATATTCATCGGCTTTATTTATCACTAAATCGGATAGACCGTTAAGCTCTGTCCCGAAAAAGAGTGCAAATTTTCCCTTTTCAATATCAAAATCTTCTAAATTAACATCATCGGTATGTGGTGTTGTTGCAACTATTCTATAACCTTCTTTTTTTAGTTTATTAATTGCATCAAGAGTATTATTTTCTGAAGTATTATATCTATTAAGGTTTAACCATTTTGAAGAACCCAAAGTAACATCGGGATTAATTTGATATTCGTTCTGATTTTCGATAATATGAACATCCTGAATTCCGAAACAATCTGAAGTTCTTAAAACAGCACTTGCATTTTGTGATTGATAAATATCTTCTAAACCTATTGTAATATATCTCGTTCTTTCCTCAATTAGTCTATTAAATAAGTTTGCTCTATCTTCAGTAACAAATTGAGAAAGAAACTGGACTAACTCCTTATTCATTTCTTATTAATTTTTAGAACAAAAAAAAGGAGTACAAAATGAATGCACTCCCATGGTTTTCTAACCAATATTTTTATTGAACAGCGTCAGCTAAATCGCTACCTGCTTTAAATTTTACTACATTTTTTGCTTTAATAGTAATTGGTTTTCCAGTTTGAGGGTTTCTACCAGTTCTTGCATTTCTTTTAGCAACAGAAAAAGAACCAAAACCAACTAAAGCAACTCTATCACCTTTTTTTAATGAGTCAGTAGTACTTGTAATAAAAGCATCTAAAGCTTTTTTTGAATCAGCTTTTGTTAAGTTAGCTCCACCAGCAATTGCATCAATTAATTCTGCTTTGTTCATAATTAAAAATTTTTAGGGTTAGTAAAATAATTATTTTTTTAGCTATTACATACAAATATAGACTATTTATGGTGTTTAGCAAATGTTCTACAAAAAAAAATGTTGAAATTTTAATAATTTTTATCATTTTGTTAATAATTGAGTAAAAAATCATTGTTTTTAATTAAAAACGTTTAAAAATTAAGTTCTCAGTGGCTTATGGGATGATTGAATTTTTATTTAAATATTTTTCCAGAAAACTTTGCACAGAAGAAAATTAATTTTACTTTTGCCCACGGAGAAATGGCAGAGTGGTCGAATGCGGTGGTCTTGAAAACCATTGTACTGCAAGGTACCGGGGGTTCGAATCCCTCTTTCTCCGCCAAAAAAAAGCAAGCTAAATAGCTTGCTTTTTTTTTTATACTAATCTATAATAAAACCCAATTAGTCAATTAATTATCTGAGTCTAATTCTTTTGTAAAAAATCCTTAAACTCATCAATAAAAACCTCATAAATCAACATATATGTAAAGAAAAATTGAAATACACTAGGCCAACATGTTGTATCAAATACACTAACATTGTCTAAGGTATGATATATTTTGTGTACAAACTTTTCACTATCTTTCTTAAAATCAGGATTCCAAGTAGGCGGTTTTTCAAATTTTTTATCAAGAATGCTCTTTAACGCAATAAACTGATTGTAATATTTTTCCTCTTCGTCTGATGTATTTGCATCTATTTCAATTCCTACTGAGGCTAGTTTTTTATCAAAATCAAATTTTAAAATAATGCTATTTATCCCAGTATTATATGTCATCCATTTTTTTCCTAATCCCATTGCCACTCTTTTTGTCTGAGAAAAGAAGCCAAACTTTGTCCAGAATTCTTTTTTTATTCTTCGTGATTCTTCTTTACTAAACATTACCAACTCCTTTTTGCAATTCCTCCACCTAACACAATATCATTTTCATATAAAACAACAGGTTGTCCCGGCGCAACGGCCCATGCAGGCTTACTTAATTTCAACTCAAGCGAATTATTATTTCGACTTGTTACAATTGCCGGGTCTTCAGGATTTAGTCCAAGTCCTCGAATGTTTGCAATAACTCTACTCCCGACCATAAATGATGTTGAATTTATTAAATGCAGCTCATTTAGCGCAATATTAAAATGATTGAGTGATTTCTTCTCGCCTATTACAAGTTCATTTCTTTTTGCGTCTATTTTACTTACATATGCTTGTCTACTTTCTTTCAAGGTTAGTCCTCGTTTTTGACCAATTGTATAATGAATATATCCTTCGTGCGAACCTATAATTTGGTTTTGCTCATCAATCACATCTCCTATTGCAATCTTATCCATTTTATCAGGAATATACTTCCTTAAAAAATCTCGATAATCAGTATTTTCAAGAAAACATACCCCCATGCTTTCTTTTTTTATTGCAAGATCATTAAAACCATTCTCTTTTGCATATTCTCGAACCTGTTGCTTGGTATAATCTCCTAAAGGCGTAATCATTCTCTTTATTGTATCGGAATTCAATTCCCACATAAAGTATGATTGATCTTTCACAATATCAATTCCTTTCTGCAAATGATAAAATCCATCCTTTTCAATTGTTCGAATATAATGACCACTTGAAATATGTTCGCAATTATTACGATCAGCGAATTCAATTAATTTTTGCCATTTTATGACTCGATTGCAATATGTACAAGGACTTGGAGTTCTTCCTTTTAAATACTCACTTGCAAAATGCTGCTTTACAATTTCAAAATCATTGGTTAAATCAATATTTACTAAAGAAATTCTCAGGCGAGATGCTATTTCATCCAATTTTAAATTATATTTCTCATTAATGAATGAAAAATGTAATCCGATAACTTCATATCCTTGATTTTTCAACATCAAAGCAGCCATTGAGCTATCTATCCCCCCACTTAAACCAATAACAACTTTCTTCTTCATCTAAGCAATAATTTCGGCAAAGATGAATGATTTAAATGATTTTGGCAATTTTGGTTTTGAATTAATTATAGAAATTCCATTTGATTGAGCTTGTAATAGTATTCCTTAAGCTCAATCAATTCATCGTGTGTTCCTTGCTCAACTACCTTACCCTGATCAACGACAAGGATCTTATCAGCACTTTTAATGGTAGATAACCTATGAGCTATAACAATTGTAGTACGATCCTTCATTAGATTACCTAGTGCTTTGCGAACGATTAGTTCGGAGTTATAATCCAAAGCCGAAGTAGCCTCGTCGAGAATTAATATTGGTGGGTTATTTAATAAAGCACGTGCAATGCTAATTCTCTGTTTTTCACCTAAGGACAATTTATCGCCACTCTCTCCTAAATTGGTTTCGTAAGCTTGCTCTTTTTGCATTATGAAATCATGAGCAAAGGACAATCTGGCGGCTTTTTCAATTTGCTCCTTAGTTGCATTCTGATTCCCAAACAAAATGTTATTGTATATTGAATCGTTAAATAAAACCGGTTCCTGATTTACATAACCAAATAAACTCCGTAGTGAACGAATCTTATAATCTTTTAATGAAACTCCATCAATTAATATTTCTCCACTTACAGGGTCAAAGAATCTTGGAAGAAGATCAACAATTGTAGATTTTCCAGATCCTGAATATCCAACAATTGCAATTGTTTGACCTTTTTCTATCTCAAAATTTATATTGTTTAGTACAGATTTAGAATCATCATCGTATGTAAAATTAACATTCTTGTATTCAATCTTTTGTTTAAATTCTGAGATGAATTGTGCATTATCCTTATCAACAATGTCAAATTTATGGCTTAAAATACTATCTATTCTTTCGACAGAAGCAATACCCTTAAGAATATTATAATAACCACCAGAGAACGATTTCGCTGGTCCAATTACTTGAGTAAAGACAGCTAAATAACCAATAAAAACTTGCGATGAAAGATTTGCATCAGGATTAAAAACCATTTTACCGCCAAACCACATTATTATTAATATCGAGATCGTAGAAATTATTTCACTTACCGGGTTTGCCAATGTTCTTTGCCGCCAGACTTTACTAAATAAATTGCTATAGTGTTGATTTATCTTCTGAAACCTTTTCTCAATAAATTTTTCAGCATTAAAAGCCTTCACAATTTTGATTCCTGATAAAGATTCTTCTAGCATTCCTACCAATAAGCCCATTTTCTGTTGCCCACGCAAACTTCCTCGCTTCAACTTTCGCCCTATTTGCCATATTATTAATGCAGATATTGGGAAAATCAGCAATACAATTAAAGTCAGCTTTGCACTTAAAACCAATAAAACTGATGTGTAAACTATAAGGAGTATGGGGTCTTTAAATAACATCTCAAGTGACGAGATGATAGACAATTCGATTTCTTTTACATCGAGCACCATTTTTGAAATTATATCGCCTTTGCGTTCATTTGAAAAATAACTTAAATCAAAATCCAGGATTTTATTCATTAATTCATTACGAACATCTTTAACAACATTTGTGCGTATAATTATTACAAGAGATTTGCCCAGATACAAGAATATGTTCTTTAGAAGAGAGAATACAAGCACAATGATAATGATGAATAACAAAGCTTGTAATTGGCCTTTTTCGACAAAAATCTGACCTAAATAATAATTAAAATTATGACTTATGGATTCAATTGAGAAGTTGAAATCTATGGAATAATCAACAAATTGCTGCGAAGAAAATAATAAACCCAAAAAAGGGATCACCATTGCAAAAGAAACTACCGAAAAAATGGCTACAAACAGATGAAATAAGACACTTAAAAACGCAATATGCCAATATGGTATTAAATACTTTAATATTGACAAAACCTTCTTCATAAAAACAATTTTACCTTTGGAATAAACCAAAGGTAAAACAAAATTATAGTATTTTGAGAATAAATTTAGATACCTGTATAATTAAACGGAGTAATTTCTTTCAGCTCCTTTTTGATTTCGCTAGAGAGATTTAAGCCATCAATAAACAGAAGCATACTCTCTTGTGTTATTTTTTCGCCAGTTCTGGTTAAGTCTTTTAATGCTTCGTATGGTTTTGGATAACCTTCTCGGCGTAAAACTGTCTGAACAGCTTCGGCAACAACAGCCCAATTTTCTTGCAAATCGGCTTTAATTGCATTTTCGTTCACAATAACTTTTCCTAAACCTTTTAATAATGATTTAAAAGCAATTATTGAATGCGATAAAGGAACTCCAATATTTCTTAAAACAGTAGAGTCTGTAAGATCGCGCTGCAAACGTGAAATAGGTAATTTTGAAGATAAGTGCTCATAAATCGCATTCGCCATTCCTAAATTTCCTTCAGCGTTTTCGTAATCGATAGGATTTACTTTATGTGGCATTGCAGATGAACCAACTTCACCTTTCACTACTTTTTGCTTAAAATAGTTCATTGAAATATATGTCCAAAAATCGCGAGATAAATCTATAAGAATTGTATTTATTCGTTTCATTGCATCGAAAGTAGCAGCAATATTATCGTAATGTTCAATTTGAGTTGTTGGCTCAGAACGATGAAGCTTTAGTTTATTATTCACAAAATCGTTTCCAAATTCATTCCAATCAAATGATGGGTAAGCCACGTGATGTGCATTAAAATTCCCAGTTGCTCCGCCAAATTTTGCTGAGAAAGGAATACTTCTTAATTGATCTAATTGTACTTCTAATCGTTTAATAAAAACCTCAATCTCTTTCCCTAAGCGAGTTGGAGAAGCTGGCTGACCATGTGTTCGTGCTAACATTGAAATTGAGCTCCACTCCTTTGCTAAATCTTTTAATTTAGCCAATAACTCATTAAGAACAGGATAATAAACCTTTTGAACAGCATCTCTTAAAGAATAAGGTGTTGCTGTATTGTTT
This sequence comes from Bacteroidales bacterium, assembly GCA_016342685.1. Taxonomy (GTDB): domain Bacteria; phylum Bacteroidota; class Bacteroidia; order Bacteroidales; family UBA12077; genus UBA12077. The sequence goes on from JAEINU010000002.1 coordinate 356,657, forward strand.
ACATCTTGAGAAGTAAGTCCAAAATGAATAAATTCTTTATATTTTTCCAACTTAAGAACATCGAACTTCTCTTTAATAAAATATTCAACAGCTTTTACATCATGATTTGTAACCTTCTCAATATCTTTTATCTTACGAGCATCGTCGGAATCAAAATTGGTGTAAATACCTCTTAAATCACAAAACAAGCCCTTATCAAAATCAGCTAACTGAGGAAGTGGCAATTCACATAAAGCAATAAAGTATTCAATCTCAACCAATACTCGATATTTTATTAATCCAAACTCAGAAAAATATTCCCCAAGTTCGTCTACTTTATTCCTGTAACGTCCGTCAATAGGAGAAATCGCTGTTAATGTAGTAATGCTCATAACTATTTGTTTATATCAATATTGAAAATTAAACCCTAATAAATTTGACTACAAAATAAACAAAAACAATTTATTTTACTATTATAATAATAGCATCAATTGTATATTTGTTTACTAATTCTAATATAATGACAAAGATAAAAATATCCGCAGTATCGTATACGAATACATTCCCTTTTATTTACGGAATTGAAAATAGTCCAATTATAAATCACATTGAACTTTCTAAAGACATACCATCCGTTTGTGCTCAAAAACTATTGGATAACGAAGTAGACCTGGGTTTGATACCTGTTGCTGTAATTCCAAAACTGAAACACGCCGAAATAATTTCAGACTACTGCATTGGAGCATCAAGACCAGTTAGATCAGTTATTCTAGCATCTTTTAAACCTCTACACGAGATAGAAACCATATATCTGGATTATCACTCCAGATCATCGGTAATGTTAACTCGAATATTGGCAAAACGATTTTGGAAGATCAATGTAAAATGGACAGATACAACCGAAGGTTTTGAAAATAGATTAAAAGAAGATGAAGCTGCTGTTATTATTGGTGATAAAGCACTCGCAGTTGAAAATAATTTCCCATACATTTATGATTTAGCCGAAGAATGGATTAATCACACAAATCTCCCATTTGTTTTTGCCGCTTGGGTAACAAACAAAAACTTGGGAGAAACCTTTAAATCAGAGTTTAATAAAGCATTAGATTATGGGATTTTGCATTTAGATGATATGATTGAGAAAACAGATTTTTCTTATCTACCAGAACACATTAACCCTAAAGAATATTTAACTAAAAACATTGACTTTAAGCTAGATGACAAAATGGCTAAAGGTTTGGATTTATTCCTAAAATATGCTAGTGATTTTCAAATATAATGATGAAATTAGCTAAGTTAAAAATACAAAATATGAAAAAATATATTCTTATAATTCTCGGACTAATAATTTTAAGCAAGTCATCAATAATTGCCCAAAATGATAGTATTCAGGTTGTCGATTCTACAAAAAGCATTGTTTTTGTTTTTGATATTGATAAAAACATAGAACCTGCTATGTGGCGTCAAACACAAAAGAGTTTTGAAGAAGCTACTAAGGTAAATGCTGATTATATTATCATGAACGTTAATACCTATGGTGGCATGGTAAATATGGCTGATTCTATTCGAACAAAAATTTTAAATAGCAAAGTTCCCGTTTATGCTTACATTACAAATAATGCTGCATCTGCAGGTGCATTAATATCTATTGCTGCTGATAAAATCTACATGAAAAATGGTGCTAAAATAGGCTCTGCTTCAGTTGTTGATCAAACAGGAAAGATTATGCCTGAAAAGTACCAATCGTATATGCGATCTACAATGCGTGCAACTGCTGAAGCTCACGGAAAAGATACAATAATTACAGAAAAAGGCGATACTATTTTAAAATGGAAAAGAGATCCTATGATTGCAGAAGCAATGGTTGATCCGCGAATATATATCGAAGGTGTTTCAGATACTGGTCAAATTGTAGCTTTTACAGCAAATGAAGCATTGGAAAATGGATATTGCGAAGCTATTGTAGGAGATATTAAAGAATTATTAGAAAGTGCCCAGATTGATAATTATGTAATTAAAAAATATGAACCAACAAAACTGGAAGGTTTAATTGGTTTCTTGGTTAGCCCTGCAATACAAGGAATATTAATTATGATTATTGTTGGTGGCATTTATTTTGAATTACAAAGTCCTGGAATAGGATTCCCATTAGGCGCAGCTGTTATTGCAGCTGTACTATATTTCTCCCCACTTTACCTTGAAGGTTTAGCCGAAAACTGGGAAATGGTTATTTTTATTTTAGGTATAATTCTAATCGCACTCGAAGTCTTTGTCATCCCGGGCTTTGGGATTGCCGGTATTGGAGGAATAATTCTGGTACTGGCCGGCTTAGTTTTAAGCATGATTGATAACATTATTTTCGATTTTGAATTTCATTCTACAGAAGCCTTAGCTATTGTTCTTAGATCATTGGCTATTGTTTCAGCATCCATCTTCCTTTCTTTTATATTATCGCTTTATTTAAGCAAGAAGGCCTTAACTTCTAACGCATTTTCTTGGATAGTTTTAAGCTCTAGTCAGCAAAAAGAAGACGGTTTTGTTGGCGTTGAAACCAAACCAAAGGAATTAATTGGAAAAACAGGAGTTGCATCAACAGATCTACGCCCAAGTGGGAAAGTTGACATAGACGATGAGTATTACGATGCAAAATCTGAAATCGGATATATCAATAAGGGAGAGAAAATTAAAGTTATTGATTATCGAACTGGTCAGGTTTATGTTGTAAAATCTGAATAAGCATGAACAATCATAAAGTTAGAGATTATTCTAATAAGGATTTTGAAGGATTAAACAAGCTTTGGCAGGAAACCAATTTAGGGGGAGCTCAACGTGGAGATAATGCCAAAATAATAGAACAAAGCATTAAGTTAGGAGGTAAATTAATACTTCTAGAAAATTCAGAAACAAAAGAAATAATTGGATCGTCGTGGATGACGTTTGATGGACGCAGATTGCATCTACATCATATTGGAGTAAAACCAGAATTTCAAAACCAAGGTTTGGGAAAACTACTAACACGCGAATCATTAAAATTTGCCAAGAAAAAAGGATATCAAATTAAACTAGAAGTTCATAAGGATAATAACAAGGCAATAAACATATATAAGAAGCTTGGATTTTTATTTTTGGGTGATTATAATGTATACATTGTTCGCAATCTTGACTCCATAAATCTTTAATGTTAAATTTTATTAAAATCAACTTAAAATCTCTGTTAAATTTTTTTCTCAAAAGAAAATTTCTTATTTTTAAGGTTCTTATATAACTTAAAACAGGAGCGTTATGACATTAACATTCAATGAATTAAGGAAAATTAAAGATCAGTTACCTCATGGAGCAATTAAAAAAATTGCAACAAACTTAAATTTGAATGAGGAAACTGTAAGGAATTATTTCGGTGGTGCGAATTACAGCAAAGGTGAAGCTGTAGGAATTCATTTTGGACAAGGTCCCGATGGAGGAATTGTTACAATTGACGATACAACTATATTAGATATGGCTAAAGAAATGACTGAAGAAATTCATAGCAATAACTAATATTTTAAAATTCCTTTAAAAAGCAGAAAAGTTAACTTTTCTGCTTTTTTGTTTTATTAATTTTGAAAAATGGAAGATTTAAAATCTAAAATCGAAATATCCGAAAAGAAATACTTAAATGTTTTATCAAATTATTGTCAAGAATTATTTACTGAAACACATATCCCCTCGCATGATCACACACATCATTTAAGAGTTTGGGAGTATTCTAAAGATATAATAACAGCCTTAAGCTCTAAATTCAGCATTAACATTAATTTTATTGAATCTTGCCTAATTGCATCACTTTTTCACGATACTGGTTTAACGCAAACACTGAATGAAAATCATGGTATTGAAAGCAAAAAGATTTGCGAATCGTTTTTTTCAAAATCACCGATTGAAAAACCTGAAAATTTTGAAGAAATTTTATCTGCCATAGAACTTCATGACGATAAGGATTATAAATCAAATAATCACACTCCAAATTCAGTTTTATCGGTAATTTGCAATGCAGATGATTTGGATGCTTTTGGAAAAATTGGAGTTATTCGATATACCGAAATTTACTTACTTCGTGGAATTAACATGAACAACCTTCCGAATTTGGTAATAGAGAATTTGGATAAAAGGTTTCTAAATTTTGAAAAAACTTACAAAACTTTCCCTAGTCTTTATTCTAAAAATAAAGATAGATACCTAGTAACCAGGAGTTTTTTCGAGGATGTTTTTAAAAATGAAGCTAAATAATTGTTAATGAGCCTAAATTTAAACCCCTTAAAGCAACCATAAATCCAACCTAAGCATCTAATCTAAAAAACTTACAAATTATGAAAAAACTTGGATTAACCATGCTTTTATCCCTATTCAGTTTATTGGGATTTTCACAACCTGAGATTCAAAAAAATCAGATTGATGTTGTTGGAAACTATTCCTCGAATATGGTTTTTCGTTTTACAGAATTAGATGGAGCAAGCTCCATTAATGATGGGAATAGTTATTCTTTTGGCGTTAATTACAGTCGAATGATAAGCAAAAAAATTTGGTTTAATACGGGAGTAAATTATTTTAAGTCTTTGAACGACCTTCACCCTGCCCCAACAGGTGAACCAATTATTGTAATTAAAGATCTTAAAACCCAGTTAATTAGAATTCCTGCAAAAGTTAGATTTGATCTATTAAAGTAGTTTTATATTAAAACAGGAATTAGCTTAGACACAGAGCTTAACTCAAGTGGGAACTATATAGATAATCAGTCTGGATTGGCTTATTCTTTGGCTTGTGGAATAAATCTAAATCTTAACAAACAATTATATTTTAATATTGAACCTGAATGGAATCTTTTTTCAATAATTCCGTTTAATTCCGAAGATTATCAGCAACATTTTGAAACAAGTGGTGTAAACTTTGGGGTTGGATTTAGATTCTAAATAACAATAGAAAGTAACTAAAAAAGATGTTGGATTTATTTAACAATAAAATCTAACATTTTTTCATCTTCAATATAGGCAGTAAGTCTGTCTCCAATTTTAACCGGACCAACTCCAGAAGGCGTTCCTGTAAATAACAAATCACCAATTTTTATCATCATGAATTTAGAAACATAAGAAATCAATTCATCAACTTTAAATATCATTTCACTGGTATTGGCTTTCTGAACTTCTTGCCCGTTAAGTTCAAGCCTAAAGTTGATATTATTAATATCGTCGAACTGATCTAATGAAATAAATTTACTTATTGGCGCTGCACCATCAAATGATTTCGATATTTCCCAAGGCAAACCTTTCTCTTTGCATTTTTGTTGTAAATCACGCGCAGTAAAGTCAATTCCCACTCCAATTTCGTGATAGTATCTATTTGCAAATTTAGGTGCTATATTCTTACCTAAGCGATCAAATTTCACAACAATTTCCACTTCGAAATGAATGTCAGTTGAAAAATCAGGATAAAAAAATGGTTGATTATTTCTAAGTAAGGTGGTATCCGGCATTAAAAAGAATATGGGTTCCTCCGGTACCGGATTATTTAACTCCTTGGCATGATCGGTATAGTTTCTGCCAATTGCAATTATTTTCATATTTTATTTCCTAATAAATCAGTCATGTTGAGCTTATCGAAATATGACAGACACCTTCGACAAGCTCAGAATGACATAACAATATAAACCTATGCGTTAAAATTTCTAAGTTTTATAGCTGTTAATACCTTTTTAGTATACAAAGGAAAATTGCTATTAAGCATCCAACTAAAATAACCTTGATCTTTTGCAAGAACCGATTCTACGGTTTGTCCTTTATATTTTCCAAAGTTAAAAACTTCCTGATCTTTATCATTAAAGACTATTCTTCCTGCAAAATCAGCATTTTTATTATGTGATGAAAATTTTGAGATCTCGTCCATATCGTTATTCAAATCATCGTAACGATCGAGTTGAGATTTTAGAATTTCGTAGGTAGCTCTTGTGTCTGCCTCAGCACTGTGGGCATTCTCCAAACTCTTTTGACAATAGAATTTATAGGCTGCACTTAAAGTACGTTGTTCCATTTTATGGAAAATTACTTGCACATCAATAAAACGACTCTTTTTTAAATCAATATCGACACCTACTCTTAAAAATTCCTCGGCTAATAATGGAATATCAAATTTATTGGAATTATAACCGCCCAAATCAGAACCTTCAATAAACTTAGCCACTTCTTTGGCAACAGAATTAAAAGTCGGTTCGTCTTTTATGTCATCATCGCAAATCCCATGAATTGCTGTTGATTGCGGCGGAATTGGCATTTCAGGATTAATTCTCATCGTTTTAGATTCTTCTTTCCCATCAGGAAAAATCTTTAAAAGAGAGATCTCAACAATTCTATCATTTACAACGTCGATTCCTGTAGTTTCTAAATCGAAAAAAACTATTGACTTTTTTAAATTCAAATCCATTATTATTTACTTTTTCTTAAAAAAAAAGAGCTTCTACCGAAACTCTTTTCTTTTATCTATTTATATAACATTATACATTAATCATCATTGGCATTAGTAGCATCAATACATCTTCGTCGTTGTTTTCTTTTTCAACTGGAAAAAGAATACCTGCGCGAGAAGGATCCGATAACTCAACAAGCACATCACTTGATGCTAAATTCGAAAGAATCTCAATCAAAAATGATGATTTAAATCCAATTTCCATATCATCGCCTTCGTACTGACAGTTCAATCTTTCGTTTGCCGAAATTGAAAAATCGATATCTTGAGCTGATACATTTAATTGATTACCTTTTAAATCTAGTTTTACCAAATTACTAGCTTGATTCGAAAATAAAGCAACTCTTTTAAGTGCGTTATATAACTCTAATCGATCAATTGTAAGTTTATTAGGATTGTTTGTAGGAATAACCGAATTGTAACTTGGATAATTTCCTTCAACTAATCGTGAAACTAATTTATAATTAGATAATGTAAAAAATGCGTTTTTGTCGTCAAATTCAAGCACAACCTCATTTTCCTCTTTTGGAAGAATTGCTTTTAACAATGAAGCAGGTTTTTTTGGTAAAATAAATGAATTTTCTTGATCAGCTTTAACATCAACTCTACGATAACGAACTAGTTTGTGCGCATCGGAAGCTACAAATGTCATATTTTCTTGAGAAAGCTCAATAAAAATACCATTCATGACCGGGCGTAATTCATCATCCGCTGTAGCAAATAAAGTTTTGGTAATTCCACTTAATAATACATCTGCAGTTAATTGAATAGATGTTTTTTGATCATCTTTGATAACAGGCAATTGCGGAAAGTCTTCGCCATTCTGACCAACAACATTATACTTACCATTTTCGGTAGTTATAACAATACCAAAAGTTTCGGCATTCATATCAAAGGTCAATGGTTGATCTGGAAATTCTTTTAAAGTATCAGTCAAAATTCTTGCAGGAATAGCTATGGTACCTTCATCGGTTACATTTTCTAGATTAATTGTAGTAATTAAAGTAGTTTCTAAATCCGATGCAGTAATTTTCAGTTCGTTATTGGATAACTGAAATAGGAAATTATCAAGAATTGGCAATGTATTCTTATTGCTTATTACTCTGCTAATTGCCTGCAAATGACTTAATAATTCTGTACTAGAAATAACAAACTTCATTTGTATCTATTTTTAATGATTTCTAAAATTTTATTCAATCTAAATTAATTATCAATAATACGAAAAAAATATCAAGTAGACAATTAGCCTACATGAATTTTTCGTTAGCGAAAATAATCAATTTCCTTCAAAATTGGATCAAATTTATAATACTGAATTAAAATTAATTCATCAGCATTATTTAAAACGCCATAGGCCTTATTATAATCGAATGATGTGATTTCTCCAAACTCATCCAGCTCACCATTAGAAGGCTTCCTGAAGATTTTAATACTTGTAACAACATTCTGAAAATCTTCCACAGAGATTATTGCTAATGGAATTGAGTTTAGAATTGAATCTTTAGCTGCTAAACTCAGATTATCAGCTATATTATCGAAATTGATTTTTTGAAAATTTGTAAAAAACCTTGCTGTTTTCTCAACGTTAAACTCCTTTATAAAATCTTCTGATGGTAGCATTTGTAATGCGAAGCTCCCGTCGTTATAATTAATGATTTTACATGATTTTTTTTGATTTTCAGGATATTCAATTCTAATATTTTTAACGTTTTGCGGCATATAGTTGAAGACTGTTTTATCTCGCCAATAATTTTCATCGGCAACAAATAAATTTGCTACTAAACCCTTAAAAGATGGAATCCTAATTACAAATGGATCAGATGATTTCTCCATCATCATATATGTTTTGCTTTTATGCATTCCTGGTTTTCCAACAGAATAAGAACGCACAATCCGATTTCCCCTAGAAAACTTAACCTTTATTCCATCTTTCCTAAGCAATAATGCAATTTGTTCTTTTTGCACATTCGAAACTGGTGTTAATACACCTATTCTATTAGCAGCTGTTAGAAAATTATTAATATTCCATTCCTTAACCTGATACTTTCCATTTACTCTCCATAAATTATTTTCTTTAGTTAGAACCAACTCCTTTTCACCGTTCATAATTTCAATCTTCGAAATCTCTTCGATAGATTCAATCGCAAATGTACTAGCACGTTTATTTAAGGTTCCTTTTGAATTTGAAAAATAAAATACTGCAGCAATTACTACTAGTATGATTATAACAAGGTATGAAATATTAATTTTCATTTGATTTAAAATGATTTATGTATATTTTTTTCTTCTTTTATATGATGTATAAAATCCAAAAAGCAAAATAATCAACACAGGTAAAACAGTGTTAACAAATTGCCATGCTGTTTTATCTTTCTTCACCTTCTCCTTATCGAGTATACGTAGTTTAAACTCTCTTGATCTTATATCAAGAACTCCACTTTCATCAACTAAATAATGAACTGCATTCATAACAAACTCTTTGTTACCATATGTTTGTTGAGTATAGCGATCGTACCCTAGTGGAGATAGAAAAACTCCATCTGCTCTTTGCTTTACATCATTACGAATAATATCAGCATCGGATACAACAATCATTTTTGTTGAACTACTCTTCTCTTTAAAAGTAAAATCTTGACCTTTTGTAATTTCTTTTAAGGGTCTGTTTGTAAAAACAGATTCAAACTCACCCTCCATTAGAACTGCTATTGGATTTAAAGGCTTATCAAATGATCTTGGATCGGATTGATCTTTAACCTCACTTAAGCTAACCATTAAAGGTACATTTAATAACTTAGAACCTGTAGATGAATACAAAATCACTTGCTTTTTAACACCCGACTTATCACCTACAATATCTATACTGCTTGGAAATTCAGATTTAAGTAGATTCAAATTTTTTGTAATAGAATTACTATTAGGAGCATTCAACAAAGGGAAATATAGCCATGGTGCAGGAGTAAATTTTGCTTGTTGTCCAGCTATTGCAGTATTAATTGGAATAACTGCACATTGGATATCCTGAATGATGTTTGGATTTACCCGAACACCATATTTAAACAATTGATCTCCTAGGTTTACATCGTTCATAAATGCAAATGATGTTCCGTTGCCAGTTGATAAACTATCCATACTTATATTAACTGCTTCGATAAACCAAAGCACTTTACCCCCATTCATAATATACTGATCAATTATAAACTTACTTTTTTCGGAAAACTTTTCCTTTGACCCTGCAATAATAACCACATCATAAGGTTCTAGAATATGAAGATGTTCTTTTATAGTCACTCTATCGATGTTGTAATATTCGCTCAATGCACGCGTAATATCACCTGTACTATATTCATCCAATTCTCCCTGTCCTTCGATAAAAGCAACTTTTTTTCGTTTAGTTGCAGTTATTTTTCTTATGGCATCGATAAACTCATATTCCAATGCCTGAATTGAATTGTTCAGATTCATTTCTGCGGATAAACCTGGATTATTAACTAACAAATTAATTGGATTTTCTTTATCAGCATAAGATAAAATTGCTCCTGGAAATAGCATTTTCTCAACCATCCCACCCTCTTCGTCACGATCTTTAACATTGGTTGGATCTAAACCACGCTGATATAAATCTTGATAAATTGCATTTCGTTTTGATTCATCAGACGATTCAGATGGATTAACAAAAGTAAATTGTATATTATCTCCTGCTATCACTCTAAATTCATCCATCAATTCTGTAATTGACTTTTGCATTCTCTGAAAGCCTATTGGCATTTCGCCGTCTAAATAAATTTCGATATAAACCACATCGTTTAAGGAATCGAGAATATGGTGAGTTGCGTCAGACAATGTATATCTGTTATCGGATGTTAAATCTAAACGAAAATACTTATTTGATGATATGTAATTGATCAGCAATATAATTCCTAATGCAATAAGTAATTGAGTTATATTTTGTTTCTTGAGATTCTTCTTCATCAGAATATATTTTTTACCATTTACGGCTTTGTAATATAGTTTTAGTAACAATTAAGAAAAAGGCAATTACACTAACGAAATAAATCATATCACGACTATCAATAACCCCACGACTCATTGATTTATAGTGCTCGTTTATGCCAAGATTTATTATTAACCCATCAATTGTTTTAAAAGCTCCTAATTCACTTATATAATCGAAACCAATATAAACTAAGAAACATAAAAGCATTCCTGTAATAAAGGCTACGATCTGATTATCAGTTATTGCCGACGATAAAACTCCAATTGAAACATAAATGGCTGCAAGAAAAAACAAACCTATATATGAACCCCATGTACCGCCAACATCAACATTCCCAACTGGATTACCAAGCTTGTAAACTGTATAAAAGTAAATAAGGGTTGGGATCAACGAAAACAAAACCAAACTCAGGGCTGCCAGAAATTTTCCGAAAATAATCTGAAAATCGGACAATGGTCTAGTTAATAACAATTCTATTGTTCCTGTTTTTTTCTCATCGGAAAACATACGCATGGTTACTGCGGGTGCCAAAAACAGGAACACCCAAGGAGCTATTGAGAATAAACTATCTAAACTCGCATAACCACTATCTAATACATTATTTACTCCAGGGAAAATCCAAATAAACAATCCGTTTATTATTAGAAAAACAATGATTACAATATATCCTGTAAGAGAACTGAAAAATCCGCTAATTTCTTTTTTAAAAAGCGTGTACATACTTCTATTTTTTATTTGAACACAAATTTATACTAATTTTTGGATGATTAAAATCTCTAAAACGTAACAAAGAACAAAATCATATATTATTTTTGTGCTTCAAAATTATTATACTGTTAAATGATTTATAAACGAACAATCATTCTAATCATTGCAATTTGCTATTCTATTATAGGAATTACACAAGAGAATAATTCACTTACAAAAGGATTACATATTGAAGTAGACTATGGTTATGGTTTCTTAATGCCTCATCATAAATCCATTGAATATTTCTTGCAAGATCACATCCAAACATTTGATGTAAAAATAAGCAAAGCAAGTTTTGGAAATAAATATTGGAATAAACTGTACAGATATCCTTATGCTGGTGTAGGATATTACAGATCGAATCTCGGTAACAATGAAATATATGGATATGCTAATGCAATATATTCATTTATAAAAGTTCCATTTCTAGGTGCTTCACATAAAATAAATCTGAGCTATCAAATGTCGTTTGGAGCATCTTATATAACTAAACATTTTGACATTGAAGAGAACTATGAGAATCTGGCGATAGGCTCACATCTTAATATTTTTATTGGCCTTAGCCTGCAATCCAGTATCCCATTATCTAAAAGACTTGCCTTAACAAATGGTATTCGTGTCACTCATTTTTCAAATGGGATAACTAAAGCTCCAAACAAAGGTTTAAATGTATTTACTGGTTCTGTTGGATTAATATATCAAATTAATCCTGTTGCTCCTGAGAAAATAATCACGAAACTTCCTGAAGTTGATAACAAAAATGAATATTCAGTTGTTTATGCTGCTGGAGTAAAAGCAAATTCAAGATATGAAGATGAAAGTTATTTTGTTTCATCCGTGATTTTTGATTTTAATAGAAATTATTCCCCGAAAGGAAGATGGCTTGCAGGAATAGACTTATTCTATGATGCAAGTAATATAGAATTTTCTGATAAAACTGAGAAATCAAATGTTGTAAATTCAGATTTATATCAACTAGGTATACATGCCGGGCATGATTTAGTTTTTGGAAAATTTGCAATCGTTCTAAATATTGGCGGATATATTTATGCTCCTGTAGAAACTTTGGCTCCAATTTATAGCAGGACAGGTATAAGATATCGTATTAATAATAAAATAATTACGAATATAACCTTAAAATCGCATTGGGCTAAGGCTAGCTTTATTGAATGGGGAGTTGGTTATGTTTTTTAATATTGATCTAAAAATGAGAAATTTACTACTAATCATATTTATAATCTTCACTTTATCATCGTGCGACGATGCATTATTCAACTCTGGAGATACCATTTCAATGGAATACGAATTAGACGATTTTAGTGAAATCTATATTGAAGATATTTTTGATGTCTTTCTAATTCAAGATACTATTTGCAAAATAGAACTAATTGGAGGAAGTAATCTTTTACCAGACGTAGAGTTTAATGTTTCCGATAGTAAATTAAATATTTCGAATAACAATGGAGGCAACTGGAGCAGAAATTATGAACGAATTAAAGTTTATCTTTCTTTAAAAGATATTACATTATTAAGACTTAATGAATCATCAAATATTTCTTGTATTGACACTTTAATTTTACCAAAACTAAACGTTTATTCTATAAATGATTATTCGGATATTTCATTAACAATAAATTGTGATAATTTCTATATAGTTAATTCAGGTACCTCTGGAGGTTATTTTACAATTAAAGGAAAAGCAATAAACTCAAAATTATGGCCACGGGCATCCTGCATTATTGATGCGCGTGACCTAGAATCAATAAAATCAAACATCCATAATGAAAGCATTGGGAATTGCTACGCAGGTATTTGCCAGACACTTGAAGTAGAAATTTTAAACTCAGGAAATGTTTATTACAAAGGCAATCCTGAAACAATCACCTATATTAATGAACAAGCAAAAGAGCAACTTATAAAATTAGATTAAGCTATTTTTGAAGATAATCGAAAATTAACTTAGCAACTCTTTCTGAAGCTCCTGTTCCGCCAAGTAAATTTCTTAATTCTTTATAATCGTTTAACATCTTCTGACGAAATTCTCCTTCGAATATAATTTTATCCAACTCTGTTTTAACTAATTTAGGATTCATATCAAATTGAATCAATTCTTTCACAACTTCACGATCCATAATAAGATTTACCAAAGAAATGTAGCTCAACTTAACAAATTGCTTAGCTATGAAATAAGATATGTTTGCTGCGCGATAACAAACTACTTGTGGCAAATTAAATAACGCAGCTTCCAGTGTTGCTGTTCCCGAAGTTACTAACGCTGCTTGTGCATGCTTAAACACATCGTAGGTTTGATTAAAAACTACTTTTACATTATGCCCCTCAATAAACTTATCGTAATAACTTGGTTCTATTGATGGTGCTGCAGCAATAACAAATTGATAATCCTTATAATCTGGAATTATCTCAAGCATAATTCCCAAATTTCGATCAATTTCTTGCTTTCGACTACCTGCAATGATTCCCACTATTGGTTTAATCTCAAGATTATTCTTGGCAATAAAATCTTCTTGAGTTTCTTTTGAATCTATCTTTACCTGAACAGCATCTAGCAGTGGGTTTCCAGCATAATCGACCGGATAATTGTGTTTTTTAAAATAATCAACTTCGAAAGGAAAAATCACAAACATCTTATCTACAAATGCTTTTATCTTTTTAATTCGTGATTCTTTCCAAGCCCAAATTTTTGGAGAAATATAATAGAAAGTTTTTAATCCTATTGACTTTGCAAATTCAGCCATTCGTAGATTAAAACCCGGATAATCGACTAAAATCAATACATCGGGATTGTATTCTTGAATATCTTGTTTACACTCTTTAAAGAATCTTTTTATTTTCCCTAGATTCATTAAAACCTCAACAAATCCCATTATTGCAGTTTCTTTGTAATGCTTTACTAATTCACCACCTTGAGCTTTCATTAAATCACCACCCCAATATCTAAACTCTGGATTTGGATCAACCAAATTAAGTCCTTTTAAAAGATTTGAACCGTGCAAATCGCCGGAAGCTTCACCTGCAATAATGTAATATTTCATTTTTTAGAATTATAATTAACTTATAGCACAAACTTAGTTATGAAAACAAACAAAGCAAATATGAATGTTGACATTAATATCCCACGTGCTGTACTATAATAATATCTGTTTAAAAATAAAAAAAACAATGCTAGATTTGGAATCACACACAAGCTAATAATCTTTGTAAACACCCTCTTTGAAACTAGTGTATTAATAAGTTCCTGAAAACTATTCCCATTGAACATTATAAAATATAAAATGAGCATTGCTAACATTGGAGCAATAATTCCCAGAAGTAACCCTAACTTAATACTATTGTAATTAGATTTCATAGTTCCACTTTTTGAAATAATCCATTTGTTCGTAAGCAGTAAAATCAATCTCAACAGGAACCACTGAGATAAAATTATTTGCTAATGCCCATTCATCTGTATCAGTCGATCCATTTTCACCGTTTTCAAAAAATCCTGTTAACCAGAAATATTCTCCGCTTCGCGGATCTTGTCTCTTATCAAACTCTTCTTTCCACATACCTTTGGCTTGTCGGCAAACTTTAACACCCTCGATTTTGTCTTTCGAAATTGCGGGAAAGTTTACATTCAAACATATTGCCTTTGGTAATCCATTTTCCAAAATATTCTGAACAATCTTTCTTCCATGTTCAGTCGTTGGACTAAAATCAGCATCGCTATCATAATCCAATAAAGAAAATCCAACCGATTGAATTCCATTTACACAACCTTCAATAACCGCACCCATTGTTCCTGAATAAATAATACTTATCGATGCGTTTGATCCATGATTTATTCCAGAAACTAAAACATCCGGCTTACGGTGCAACACTTCGCTCATTGCCAATTTCACGCAATCAACGGGCGTTCCACTACAACCATAAACTGTTAAATTCTCTTCTTCTCTTATCTTCTTATATCTTAATGGCACTTTTACAGTTATTGCATGCGACATTCCTGAGTTCCCATGAAAAGGAGCCATAACTACTACTTCACCCAAAGGCTTTACCATTTCAATTAAAGCAGCAATTCCTTTTGCATTTACTCCATCATCGTTTGTAACCAAAATTAACGGTTTACTCATTGCCTTATCCTTTCTTCAAATTATTTAATTAGCAAAGATATTCAATTCCACCTAAGTTTCAAGTTTTAAGTTCTAAGTTCCTTGTTAAGCGTATCATTCTCAAGGTCTGTTCGTTTTAACATAATACATTAAACTATTATAGATTCCAGCTATTTTTTTATATTTTTGCATTTCGTTTAAAGCAAATAGATAAACATTATATATTATGAAGATTTCATATAATTGGCTTAAAAATTATATTAACACAGATTTATCCATAGAAGAAGTTTCTACAATACTTACTGACACAGGATTAGAAGTAGAAGGAATAGAAGAATTTGAATCAGTAAAAGGTGGATTAGAAGGCTTAATAATTGGACAAGTTACAAGCTGCTCAAAGCATCCTGATGCCGATAGACTTTCTGTTACAAAAGTAAATATTGGCGCCGAAACTGAGTTACCAATTGTTTGCGGAGCTCCAAATGTAGCTGAAGGACAAAAGGTTGTTATTGCAACCGTTGGTACAACTCTTTATTCTGGCGATGAATCGTTTAAAATTAAAAAAGCCAAAATGCGCGGAGAACCTTCTGAAGGTATGATTTGCGCCGAAGATGAAATCGGACTTGGAGCATCGCACGATGGGATTATGGTTTTAGATGATTCTGCAAAAATCGGGACTCCTGCAAAAGAATATTTCAATATTGAAACAGATACTGTATTCGAAATTGGATTAACACCAAACAGAATTGATGGGGCATCGCACATTGGAACTGCTCGCGATTTAGCAGCTTTTTTAAGTCAAACTAAAAAGACTGAGCTTGTAAAACCTTCGGTTGATGATTTTAAAGTTGATAACAACAATCTTCCTATTGAAATTATTGTTGAAAACCAAGAAGCTTGCCCAAGATATACTGGCGTAACTGTTAGTAATGTAAAAGTTGAGCAATCGCCAGAATGGTTGCAAAATAGATTAAAAGCAATTGGTTTAAATCCAATTAATAATTTGGTTGATATTTCAAATTACGTATTGCACGAAACGGGTCAACCCTTGCACTTTTTCGATGCCGATAAGATTGATGGAAACAAAGTAATTATAAAAACTTTACCAGAAGCAACTCCTTTTGTAACGCTTGATGAGCAGGAAAGAAAACTTTCTGCAAACGATCTAATGATTTGCAATGAAAAAGGCGGAATGTGTATTGCTGGTGTTTTTGGTGGTGCAACATCAGGAGTTTCTGAAAATACTAAGAATGTGTTTATTGAAAGTGCACACTTTAATTCTGTATTTGTAAGAAAAACAGCTAAACGTCATGATTTACACACAGATGCATCATTTCGTTTCGAACGCGGATCTGATCCAAACATTACCGTGTATGCTTTAAAACGAGCCGCACTTTTAATTAAGGAAATAGCAGGTGGAGAAATTTCTTCGGAAATAGTTGATGTTTATCCTACTCCTGTTGCTGATTATAAAGTTGATTTAACTTTCCAAAATCTAAAGCGACTAATTGGTAAAGAAATTGCAAAAGATAAAGTAAAAAATATACTTGAATCATTAGATATTAAAATTGTATCTGAAGATGATGAAAAATTAAGTTTGGAGATTCCAACATACAGAGTTGATGTATTGCGCGAAGTTGATGTTATTGAAGAAGTTTTGCGAATATATGGGTACAATAATATAGAAATTTCAGAGCATGTTAATTCATCTTTATCATATTCTCCAAAGCCTGACAAGGAAAATATTCAGAATACAATTTCTGATATTTTAACAGGTAATGGTTTTAACGAAATTATGTGTAACTCGCTTACAAAAGTTGACTATTATAGTGATTTAGAAACATTTAAACCAGAAAACCTAGTTAAAATTTTTAATCCATTAAGTAATGATCTAAATGTAATGCGTCAAACATTATTGTTTGGAGGATTAGAATCGGTTATGTATAATCGCAACAGAAGAAACCCAGATTTAAATTTATACGAATTCGGAAATTGCTATTATAAGAATGAATCTGAAAGTGAAAATCCACTTAAGAAATATAGCGAAGAAAATCATTTAGCATTATTTATAACTGGAAATAAAACAAAAGAAAGTTGGATTGCAAAACAAGAACCAACAAGCTTTTTTGTTTTAAAATCTCATGTTGAAAATATTTTAGAAAGATTAGGGTTTAATTTAGATCAAATTGAAACTGAAGATATTTCTTCTGATATATTTACTGAAGGATTAACCTACAAATACAATAAAAATCAAGTTGTAAACTTAGGAATCGTTAATAAGAAAATTTTAAAAGCTTTTGATATTGATTCTCCTGTTTATTATGCTGAATTTTCATGGAATACTGTTTTAAAACTTACTGCTAAAAATAGCATTCGATATACAGAAATATCTAAACACCCTGAAGTTCGTAGAGATCTAGCTTTATTAGTAGATAAAGATGTTCGCTTTGCTAGTATTAAAGAATTAGCTCAAAAATCGGAAAGAAAGTTACTTAAGAAAGTTTCTTTATTTGATGTTTTCGAAGGTGAAAAGCTAGGAGCTAATAAAAAATCGTATGCTGTAAGTTTCATTTTACAAGATGAGCACAAAACACTTACCGATAAGCAAATCGACAAGATTACTAATAATTTTATTCGAGTATTTGAGAAAGAGTTAGGAGCACAAATCAGATAACTAATGTCAAAAATAGAGCTTATACAAGGCGACATTACCCAATTAAAAGTTGATGCAATTGTAAATGCAGCAAATAAATCTTTATTGAGTGGTGGTGGCGTTGATGGTGCAATTCATTGGGCAGCAGGTTCAGATTTATTGGAGGAATGTAAAACCTTAGATGGTTGTGAAACGGGGGAAGCCAAAATTACAAAGGGATATAAACTTCCGAGTAAATATGTAATTCACACAGTTGGTCCGATTTGGCACGAAGGGCTTAAAAATGAGACTGATTTACTTGAGAATTGTTATCTAAATAGTTTACGGCTAGCTGTCGAAAATAAGCTGAAGACTATCGCCTTTCCAAATATCAGTACAGGTGTTTATAGATTTCCCAAAGAATTAGCTGCGCAAATTGCGTTACGAACTGTTTCTAATTTTTTAAAATCAACCAAGAAAGTTAAAAAAGTATATTTTGTATGTTTCGACAACGAAAATTTCAATTTATACAACTCAATATTAAAATCTAATATTCAATCAAAATAAACAAGCATACTTCGACAAGCTCAGCATGACAAAAGTATACAAATGACGGATTTGTCACACTGAGTTTATCGAAGTGTGAACAATTGATAGTTTTATTAGTTTTGCATAAAATATTTAGTAATGATACAAGAAGCAAAAAAGAAGGTTAAGAATTATATGTCGATGGTAAAATTTAGTCATACTATATTTGCAATGCCATTTGCTTTTATTGGTTATTTTTTAGCACTTCATCAGACCAACTCTGAATTTGAATGGAAGCTTTTTGTATTTGTTATTTTATGTATGGTTTTCGCCAGAAATGCAGCTATGGCATTTAACAGGTTTATTGATCGCGAGATTGACATTAAAAATCCGCGAACAGCAATTCGTGAGATTCCTGCTGGAATTATAAGAGCAAAATCAGCTTTATTATTTGTAATAATTAATTCTGTTCTTTTTATTGCAACCACATATTTTATAAACACATTAACTTTTAAGCTCTCTCCTATTGCTCTTTTAGTAGTTTTAGGTTACAGTTTAACAAAGAAATTTACATCTCTTTGTCATTTGGTTCTTGGATTAGGCTTATCGCTAGCACCCATTGGAGCTTATCTTGCCGTAACAGGAGAATTTGCTCTATTACCTGTCTTATATTCTTTTGTGGTATTATTCTGGGTTAGTGGCTTCGATATTATTTATGCTTTACAAGATTTAGATTTTGATAAGGAACAGGAGTTAAAATCATTTCCTGTTTTCTTTGGTAAAAAGGGCGCTTTAAATGCCTCTACACTTTTGCATATACTTTCTGCTACAATAACTTTTTCCGCAGGTTATATTGGCGGATTCGGTGTTATTTACTGGATTGGATCATCCATATTTGTTGGCTTACTTTTTTATCAGCATACTCTTGTAAAACCAAACGATTTAAGTAAAGTAAATCTTGCTTTTTTTACTACAAATGGAATAGCAAGTGTAATTTTCGCAGCATTTACTATTACAGAATTGGTGTTTGATATTTGGTTTTAATAACAAAACAAACTTTATAAAACGTGAAGAATTAACCAAAAAACCTAATTAATTTCATTTTTGGCTTCTTAGAACTTATATTTGCATCAATTTTTGAAATCTAAAATTAAATCAATTCTCGAATAATTTGTAAATAGTTGATAATAATCATCTTTAAAATTTGGTATTTATACACTAATTATAGTAGATTTGAATTAATTGGAGATTTTTGCTTAAAGCACATACAATGAAAAGAATTTTATTAGCCCTTATTAGCATACTTTTTTTTAATGTCTCTTATTCTTCAAATCCAGATGGATCTGAAGATATTTTACTTACCAATAATCTATCTTCTGAAACATTCACTTTAAATAAAAACTACCAACAATTTAAATATCAACTTGTGAATTTAGAAACAAATGACCTTATTGATTACGGAAGTTTAAAGAAAAGAAGACGTAGAAAGAAAAATGATAATTTGATGTTATACGTGGCTGGTGGTCTGGCAGTAGCAACTGCAACTCTAATCCTTGTTAACGACCCTGATAATTTTACAAGCAATAGTTCAAGTAGTGTAAACATAGGAATTGCGGCAGGAGGAACAGTTGCATGTGGTATGATTGTCGCTAAATTCTTTTTAGATAAAAAACGCTAGTATTCATCGCCTTAATTATGCGTAAACTTAAGATATTCTTCTTTGTTATAATTTCAAGTTTTGCCCTTCACTTTAATACTTTAGCCCAAAAAGACCCTTATCTTTTAACCACCATTAAAGCACATGAAGATGAAGTGCATTCAATTTCATTTCATCCAAATGGGCAACAATTCATTAGTGGCTCAAAAGATGAGACAATCAAAATATGGAATTTCGAAGATAAAAGTCTGATAAAAACACTCAAAAGACATTATGCTACCATATATGAATTAGAATATTCTTCAGACGGAAGTTTCTTTGTTAGCGGAGGAGATAAATCAATAAACATTTGGAAAGAAAATGGTGATTTTATAAAAACCTTACAGGGTCATACAACCTCAGTTTGGTCGGTTGGAATTTCTGAGAATAATAGATACTTAGTTTCAGGATCTTTTGATAACAATTTTAGAGTTTGGGATTTAGAAAAAGGAGAAACATTACACATTTTCGAAAACAATAAAAAAAGTATACTTGCAACTGCATTCAATAAAGTTAATAATTTTATTGCGTGCGGATCTTCCGATGGAACCATTCAGATATTCACTATTGACAATTTTGAATTAATACATACCTTTTCGGGACATGGAAGCAATATTTACTCTTTAGACTTTAGTCCAAATGGAAAATATCTTGTTAGCGCATCACGCGACAATATTATTAAAACTTGGGACTTAGAAACAATGGAAATTTTTCATGTTTTAACAAACCATGAAAGAAGCGTAATGAGCGTAAAATTTAGTTCAAATAACAAATATATTGTATCGGGTTCTTACGATGCTTCGGTTCGATTATGGGATGTAAAAAGTGGCAAAGAAATCTACACTTTCCTAGGTCATAAATTACCAGTAAATGATGTTGACATTAGTTTCGATAATAAATTTATTATTAGTGCAAGTAGCGACAAAACGGTTAAGATTTGGGAAATAAATCCTGAGATACTGATTGAATTTTACTTTGAAAAAGAATTTCAAGCTGAAATAGAAAAGTCTAAGCTTTTTGACTCAAAAAGATCAGGAGAGTCTAAAACTGAATATAGGGAACGACAAACAAAAGCTGAAACATTTAAAAGTGAGCTTATTCAAAAATATTTACAACAGCTAAATTCTTCTCTGTAATTTAAAAAGAATAAACAAACCCAACTCCTAGCATCTCTTTAAATTGCAATCGTGGTCCGTGAACTTCTCCTTCTTTATCAACATAATTAACGTCATCGTCGTAAATAATGTGTGCATTAACCGATAACTTAATGTTATTATTCAATTTAACAGCCAAATCTACTTCCCAATCAACATCAATGTTTTGCGGTTTCATTGCATAATTCGTAAAGAAATTTATTTTATTTTCAAGAATGATTTTCTCCGTAAACTTTATTTTCGATATTGCTTTAATATAAGCTCCAATCTCTTTTCTAATAATTTCATCTTCACCAACACCAAAACGAGTTTGATCAAAACGAGATGTATCAGCAACAATGGTAAATTTCGATGTTATTGGCGAAATAAGCACCGTTAATTTTTTGTTTGGTTTATAGTCTAAACCCAACGAAAAAACGAGGTTTGCCGGCGACATAAACTCTGACACCGGCACAGTATCATTTGGGTAATCATAACCTTTTAATATTTGTGTTTTGAAGTTTAATAAAGCACTATAATACCAATCTTTAAAAGCCGTTTTTCCGAACTTTGTGTTAAATTCTAACTTATCATCATTCTTTTGTATTGGATTGTCCCCTGCCTTTAAATAGCCTAGTTTATATTCCAATGTAGTTTCCCAACTCCTTAATTTGCCATAAGAATAATTCAAATTAGATTTTATTGTTGATAATGCCGACATGCTATTTTCACCACCCTCAGCCCAACTATCCAGATAACCCTGATTAAAACGAATATCAGCAACAGTTTCAAACTCCCACAAAGGAACAATTATATTTATCTTTCGCATTTTCCTAAGGCTTGGTTCTTCCAAATTTGTATCAATTTTCTTATTAATTTTCTTTTTCAATTTTGGTTTTTCAATCGTGGTGCCATCTTCAAAATACATATTTATTCTATTATCCTCCGATTTTACAATCCACAATATTGCAAATTCGCCCCTATTATCAAATAGTTTTAAACGAATTGAATCAGATTCACTTTCTTTCACATTTAAGAAAATAGAATCTCTTTCCATATTTGTGAAGGTTAAGTTTAAAGAATCCTCTGGCATTGAACTTATGATATACTTTAAAGAGCTTACTATCGTTTCACTAATCGCATTCAACGTAGAATCTCGCTCAATTAAATTATTCGAAGAATCGATAATGCCTACCAAAGAACTATCCAGAAAAGCTTGCTCCAAATAACTTATTGATGCCTCTATATTTCTACTTTTATATGATTTAAAAAGTATATCAACTGCTTGTCGCAATGAATCATTCATTACTAATGAATCGCATTTTAATAAACTTTGAATATTGCGAATAATAAAATCTGAAGTATCAGGTTCGTAGAATAGAACAGAATCAGATAATTGATTAATATATTGCTTATATTTTAATAAACTGGAATCAACATTTATACTATCCACAGGCATCGAAAAACATGCTTCAGATAGTTGTTGCATTCTTGTCGAATCAGAATGAACTGAATCATTTTCTACTATTTCATGCTCAATTATTGTTGAATCGCCAAATAAAATTGGAATTGTATCATTTTCAAATTGTTCAAGATTTTTAAGATTTAAAGTGTCAGAATTAATTGTTTGTGAATAACTTAAACTAAACAATCCACTAAGGAATAATAAGAATAAAATATTTTTCATTTATCTCTAATAATCAGTAATTTAACTGTTGTTAATATGTATTTTCACCACAAAAGTATGTATTTTTTTTAGAAACCATTATATTTGTACCGAATAACAAAAAACGCATATGAGACCTTCTCATAAAATATTATTATTCAACGCAAAGAACGCTTACTTAAACATTAAAAAGAGAGACTCTTTTTATTTCTAATACCTCTATTTTCATAGAGATACAAATCATTATTTTTTTTAATAAAGTTTAATTAAACATTAATTATCATGGAATTACCATTTGCAGAATCATATAAAATTAAGATGGTGGAAACCATCAAAAAAAGCACAAGAGAAGAACGCGAACAGTGGATTAAAGATGCTAAATACAACTTATTCAATTTAAAAAGCGAACAAGTATTTATTGATTTATTGACTGATTCAGGAACTGGCGCAATGAGCGACAAACAATGGTCAGCAATGATGCTTGGCGATGAAAGTTACGCTGGTGCATCATCATATTACAAACTAAAAGACACTGTAAAAGATCTTCTTGGTTTTGAATATTTTCTTCCTACACATCAAGGTCGTGCTGCAGAAAATGTATTATTTTCTGCTTTAATTAAAGAAGGTGATATTATTCCTGGCAATTCGCATTTCGATACAACAAAAGGTCACATCGAATTTAGAAAAGCTAAAGCTATTGATTGTACTATCGATGAAGCTTTCGATACTGAAGTTGATCATCCTTTTAAAGGCAATATCAATATCGAAAAATTAGAAAATACAATTAAGGAGCATACTCCAGAAAAAATACCATTTCTTGTTGTTACAGTAACATGTAATTCATCGGGAGGACAGCCTGTTTCAATGCAAAATTTGAAAGATGTTCGTGCAATTGCCGATAAATATGGAATTACAGTTATTTTCGACTCTGCAAGATTTGCTGAAAATGCATATTTCATTAAAATCCGCGAAAAGGGATACGAAAATAAAACAATCAAAGAGATTGTTAAAGAAATGTTTACTTACGCCGATGGAATGACAATGAGTAGTAAGAAAGATGCTATTGTTAATATGGGTGGATTCATCGGTCTTAAAAGCGAAGAAATCTTTAAAAAAGCAACCGTTTTTAACATTATTTTCGAAGGATATATTACTTATGGTGGAATGTCTGGTCGTGACATGAACGCTTTAGCACAAGGCTTAGATGAGGGTACCGAATTTGATTACCTAAACACACGAATTAAGCAGGTTGCTTACTTAGGCGAAAAACTTACTGAATTTGGCGTTCCTGTTCAAAAGCCTTTTGGTGGCCATGCTATTTTTGTTGATGCTAAAAAGTTCTTACCTAATTTACCTAAAGAAGAATTCTTAGCTCAAACTCTTGCTGTTGAATTATATCTTGAAGCTGGTATTCGTGGAGTTGAGATCGGAGCATTATTAGCTGATCGTGATCCTGAAACAAGAGAAAACAGATATCCTGCTTTGGAATTACTTAGACTTGCGATTCCACGTAGAGTTTATACGAACAATCACATGGATGTTATAGCTGTTGCACTTAAGAATGTGTTTGACAGAAGAAGTGACATTACAAAAGGATTAAAAATTATAAATGAAGCACCAATTATGCGACATTTTACCGTTGAGTTAGATAAAGCATAATTTTCCATAACAATAAAAAACCTCGCATCAAATAATGCGAGGTTTTTTTATTTGTATTAGCCTTAAATAAACTATCTTTTATTAAGCCCCTAAGATTGATTATATAATTTATTTTCGGCAGCTTTGCAGAGAAATTAAATATATAAATGAAAGACTTAACCACAGGAAAAGAAGGCTCCCTTATTCTTAAATTTGCTCTTCCTATGTTACTAGGTAATGTGTTTCAACAATTATATAATATTGTTGATAGCATTATTGTGGGTAATTTTATTGGTAAAGAAGCATTGGCAGCTGTAGGTGCATCTTTCCCGATTATTTTTGCATTTCTTTCTTTAATCATAGGTATTGCTTCAGGAAGTACAATTGTTATTGCACAATACTTTGGAGCTAAAGATATTGAAAAAGTAAAACGAACAATAAATACACTATTTATATTCCTGTTTTTTGCTTCCATCTTCATAAGTGTTATTGGAATTTATTTTAGCGAAGATATTTTTAGACTATTAAGACTTCCAGAAGAGATTATTCCGCAAGCAACAACCTACTTTAATATTTTTATGGGTGGTGTCGTTGTGTCCTTCGGATTTAATGGAACAAGTGCTATACTTCGGGGACTTGGAGATTCTAAAACACCATTATATTTTCTTATAGTCTCTACTGTTATTAATATTGTTCTTGATTTACTCTTCGTTTTAGTATTTAAATGGGGAATTGCAGGTGTAGCAATTGCATCAGTTATTGCTCAGGCTGGAGCTTTTTTAACTGCTATAATTTATTTGAACAAAACACATAAAATTGTACGTTTCTCTTTTAAAGATTTGAATTTCGATAACGTAATATTTAAAAAGAGTATTCGAATAGGATTACCTACAGGAATTCAGCAATCGTTCGTTGCAGCCGGAATGATGGCTTTAATAAGTATTGTTAATGGTTTTGGCACAAATGTTATTGCTGCATACTCAGTTGCCACCAGAATTGATGGATTAGCATCAATGGTAGCAATGAATTTTGCACAAGCGCTTGCCACATTTGTTGGACAAAATATTGGAGCAAAGAAAATTGATAGAGTGAAAGCCGGTTTTATTGCCACTCTCAAAATGGCTTCGTTAATTTCAATTATAGTTTCGGCTGTAATTTTAATTTTCAGTCATTTTATAGTAGATATGTTTACAAATGACCCCGAAGTAATAAGAATAGGAACCCAATATCTTACAATTGTTGGTGCTTTTTATATTGTCTTCACAGCAATGTTTACTATTTCTGGAGTAATGCGTGGTGCAGGAGATACCTTGATTCCTATGTTCATATCTTTAATTGCTTTATGGATAATAAGAATTCCTGCAGCTTTGATTCTATCAAAAAAACTTGGTGAAATTGGTATTTGGTGGGCCATTCCAATGGGATGGTTTGTAGGATTTGTTCTTTCGTATGCTTATTACTTAACCGGAAATTGGAAAAAGAAAGTAATAATTTAATACTAAGATCAATACACACAGTACATAGTCGCTTTTTAACTTTATACATTCTACTTGAATCTTTTAACTTATTTCTTACCTTTACCCAATAAAATCAATTCTTCGAAAAAGATATTATGATAAAATCAATGACAGGCTATGGTAAAGCCGAATGCCAATTAAAAGACAGAAAAGTTACCATTGAAATTAAATCACTAAATAGCAAAAACCTAGATATTTACACAAAAATTCCAGGACTATATCGCGAAAAAGAGCTAGAAATTCGCAACAGTATTTCAAAAAAACTTCAACGTGGAAAAGTTGAGTTTGTACTGTATTATGAAGTTACCGACGATAAAAAAGCAACAACAATTAATTCTGACGTTGTAAAAAATTATTACAATCAGTTAAAAAATGTTGCTTTAGATCTTGACTTGCAAACATCGGAACAGCTATTACAAATGGCTATTCGCATGCCAGATACATTAAGTACTGAGCGAGACCAAATTGATCAGGAAGACTGGAAAGAAATTCATAAAGCAGCTCTCGAAGCAATGGATCAGCTTAACGATTTTAGATTGCAAGAAGGAGAATATTTACAAAAAGATATTGTTCAACGAATCAAGAAAATAGAAAAGTGTAAAGAAGAAATCACTCCATTTGAACTTGAACGAACCGAAAAAATAAGAACAAAACTAACCGAAAGCTTAAATAGTTTAAATACTGATCAAGAAATTGATAAAAACAGATTTGAACAAGAGCTGATCTATTATTTAGAAAAACTTGATATAACAGAAGAGAAAGTTCGATTAACCAATCATTGTAATTATTTTATTGAAATTATAAATGAACCTGAATCTAACGGTAAAAAACTTGGTTTTATTACTCAGGAAATCGGTCGTGAGATAAACACAATTGGTTCAAAAGCTAACAATTCTGAAATGCAGAAATTTGTAGTTTTAATGAAAGATGAATTGGAGAAGATAAAAGAACAAATGCTTAATATCTTATAATTTTGTTTTAATGGAAGGCAAATTATTTATTTTCTCGGCACCTTCGGGTTCCGGAAAAACGACAATTGTACGTAATCTTCTTGAAAAAAAATTAGGTTTGGAATTTTCTATATCGGCAACAAGCAGGCCGAAACGAGAAAATGAAATTCACGAAAAAGATTACTACTTTCTTTCAGCTGATGATATTAAATTAAAAATTGCGAATGACGAATTTCTTGAATGGGAAGAAGTCTACGAAGATCGTTTTTATGGAACTTTGAGAAGTGAAGTAGAACGAATTTGGAATGAAGGGAAACATGTAATTTTTGATGTTGATGTTGTAGGTGGTTTAAACATAAAGAAAAGTTATCCTCAAAAAGCATTATCTATTTTTGTAATGCCTCCTAGTGTTGAGGAATTAGAACGACGGCTTAGATACAGGTCAACAGATAGCGAAGAGGATATTAAAACAAGAGTGAACAAGGCTAGCAAAGAACTAGAATATGCCCGTGAATTTGACTTAGTCATTATAAATGACGATCTTGAAAAAGCAATACTCGAAGCAGAAAATGCTGTTCGTAATTTCATAAGTTCATGAAAATGAAAGTTGGATTATATTTTGGTTCATTCAACCCTGTTCATATTGGACATTTAGCAATTGCTAATTACATTACTGAGTATAGCGATTTAAGCGAGCTGTGGTTTGTTTTAAGCCCACAGAATCCTCTTAAAAAGAAGAATACACTACTTGACGAATTTGAGCGTTTTAAAATGGTTGAATTGGCTCTCGCCGACGATGAGAAAATTAAACCCAGCGATATTGAATTTCGATTACCTAAGCCTTCTTTTACAATAGACACTCTTACATATTTAAAAGAACGATATCCAAACTACGAATTTGCCATAATACTTGGAGCCGATAATTTTAATTCATTTCATAAATGGAAAAACTATGAAGAGATACTTAAAAAGTATCAATTATATGTTTATCCAAGACCTGGCTACAACATAGGGGATTTTACAAATCATCCTAATATTAAAGAAATTAATGCCCCAATAATGGAAATTTCGTCTAGTTTTATTCGTAAATCAATAAAAGAAGAAAAAGACGTAAGGTATTTTTTACCAAAAGCTGTTTACAATTATATTAACGATAAGTTTTTGTATAGAAACTAATAATATCACTAATTATTAAATTACGTTAAATGAGCTTACTAATTGTTTATTTTTTAATTGCTATTTTAGTATCGTTTCTATGCTCTATACTTGAAGCAACCTTACTAAGCATAACACCATCGTACATTGCAGCTAAAATAAACGAAGGGAAAACTTATGCAAAATCACTGCAAAAATTTAAAGAAAATATAGATACTCCCTTGGCTGCAATATTAACAATAAATACTTTTGCGAATACCATAGGTGCTGTTGGTGTTGGTGTTCAAGCCCAAAAGTTATGGGGCAACGAATACTTAACAATAACATCTGGAGTACTTACGATTACAATTCTTATTTTTTCCGAAATTATTCCAAAAACACTAGGCGCAAATTACTGGAAAAGCATAGCACGCAGTGTACCACCCCTGTTAAATGGAATGATTTATTCTCCATTTTATCCTATTATCATTCTCGCTAAATTTATCACAAAGTCTTTGCAACAAGATAAAAGCCAGAGTGCATTAAGTCGCTCTGAATTCCATGCTATGGCCGAAATTGGAATAAAAGAAGGTATTTTTAAAAAAGGCGAATCGAAAATATTAATGAACTTAATGGTTTTTAATAAGATTTCGGTTAAAAACATAATGACACCTCGAACGGTTGTATTTGCAGCCGAAGATCATCTTACAATTCAAGATTTTTTCGAAAATACTGATAAGATAAGATTTTCGAGAATTCCAGTGTATGAAAACAACATTGATAACATTACCGGTTATGTTCTCAAAGACGATATCATGCAGGATTTAATTGATAAGAAACAGCATAAAACTCTTAAAGATTTAAGTCGAGAAATAAAAGTTGTTAGTGAGCAAATGCCTATTATCCGATTGTTTTACAAACTCATAGAAGAAAAAGAACACATTGCAATGGTAGTAGGAGAGTATGGCGAAATGGAAGGAATCGTAACTATGGAAGATATAATTGAAACCTTACTAGGTACTGAAATTATGGACGAACTTGATAATGTAGAAGATATGCAAGCTCAAGCTAAGCTTATTTGGGAAAAAAGAGCTAAACGACTAGGTATAATATAAAAAAAGCCCACAAGATTTAAAACTTGTGGACTTATACATCCCCCATTACTCTCGTTTCCGAATCGTAAATCTTACAAAATCACAAATAAATTAATCAATCATCAACATTTATTAATTTATCTAAGCAAATGAGAGATGCTCAACTACAACAGCAAATCTTTAATATCGTTTCCCCTTAACCAAAATTGTCCTGCTGTTGAAAACTAAAATAACTAATATGAAATGAAATCGTTAAAGATTACTCCTTACTCTTTTCGATGATTATAAACAAATTCATCAATTCAAATGTTCATCTATATATAAAACTTTATAAGATGAAACTAAACATTGCAACAATTTACGGATCGGTACGCTCTGACAGGCAGGGAATTAGAGCTGCGAATTTTTTTATTAAAAAATTAACAGATCGTAAAATAGAAACTAAGCTTATTGATCCATTAAAAATGGAGCTTCCCTTGCTCGATAAGATGTATAAAGAATATAAATCTGAAAATGCTCCTCCTAAAATGAAAGCAATTTCAAACATCTTAACTCATGCTGATGCTTTTTTAATTATTACCGGAGAATACAACCATAGCATTCCTCCTGCATTAAAAAATATACTTGATCATTTTCAGAAAGAATTTTTCTTTAAACCTAGTGCTATAGTTTCTTACTCAGCAGGCGATTATGCTGGAGTACGTGCAGCAGTTCATCTTAGAGCAATACTTGGAGAATTAGGTACGCCTAGCATTTCTTCAATGTTTCCAATTGCACAAATACAAAACAACTTCGATATTGAAGGCAATGCACTCGATTCTTTTTACGACGATCGTTCAAAACGTTTCCTTGACGAATTAATTTGGTACACAGAGGCATTAAAATCGGCAAGAATTAAAGGCGTTCCTTATTAATTAATATATTTGTGTAAATTATTCTACACAAACTATGTATACTGAAAATATTGTTGTCCCAACTTTAATTCTTGACAAGGAAAAATGTAAAAAAAATATTCATTTTATGGTTGAAAAATCAAAACATCATAATTTGATTTTTAGACCTCATTTTAAAACACATCAATCAAGAATCGTAGGTAGTTGGCTTAAACAGCTAGGCGTTAATAAAATCACTGTTTCTTCGCTAAAAATGGCAGAGTATTTTGCTAATGACGATTGGAATGATATTACTGTTGCGTTTCCTGTTAATACTCGAGAAATTGAAACCATTAATTCTTTAGCGGAAGAGATTCAATTAAATATTACAGTAGAAAATACTGAATCTATAGAATTCTTAGTAAGCGAACTAGAATTTGAAATTGGATTTTTTATAAAAATTGATACTGGTTATCATAGAACAGGTCTTTCTTTTGATATTTTTCTAACAATTGATAAAATTCTAAAGTTAGCATCAAAGTCTAACATGCTAAACTTTAAAGGTTTCTTATCACATTCTGGGAACACATATAACACCAAGAATAAAAGTGAAATAACAGAAATTCATAATGAATCTCTTTATAAATTATCTCTTCTTAAAAAACAATATATTGAAAAATTTCCAGATCTATTAATTTCTATTGGAGATACTCCATCGTGCAGTATTGTTGATGATTTCTCGGGAGTAGACGAAATTCGTCCAGGAAATTTTGTATTCTACGATCTTACTCAATACAAACTTGGATCTTGTTTAAAAGAAAACATTTCGGTGGCAATGGCATGCCCAGTTGTAGCAAAACACAAAAATAGAAATGAAATTATTATTTATGGTGGTGGAGTTCATTTTTCTAAAGAGCGCCTAGAAATAAACGATCAGAAAGTTTTTGGAATGCTTGTTAAGCTTACAGAAAAAGGCTGGCAATTTTTAGACGAAGAGTTGTTTTTAACCAAGCTCTCTCAAGAACATGGAACTCTAAAAGTTTCCGATCAGGTATTCGAAGAACTAAATATAGGCGATTTAATTGGAGTTATTCCTGTACATTCATGTATGACAGCTAATTTAATGAAAGAATATATTACTCCTGACACGGATATTATTGATCACCTTTAAACTCTAACAATCAAACACTTCTTAAATTATAAACAAATACTATAAAAAGAAAAATATTTTTCTTTTCATTTTTTCTATTTTTTTATTTCAAAATTGAATGATACCTGCAACAATTAAGGTAAACGATTAAGCTTTTATTTTATAGTTCTCCTGTTTTCAAATCAAAATTGAGCTATAAAGTAAAACAGATCTAAAAAAATTCATTTACTAATAAAAAATAAAAAATTATGAAATTAAGAAGTTTATTATTTGCAGCAGCAGTAGGTTCAATGTTCTTCGTATCGTGTAGCGATGACGACGATAACTCAAAGCCAAAGAAAGAAGATGTAAAAATGGAAACAGTTACTGTTAACGAAACAGATGTTGTTTTAACATGGGTTGCACCAGAAAACATTGTTTCTTACGAAGTTGAGATCGTTCAAGATGGTCAGGTAGTATCTTCAGAAGATCCTGTATTTATTGCACCTCACACTGTAACAGGATTAGAAGCTAATACAACTTACACAGCAAAACTTTACGGACATTATGCTGATTTAACTGAAGATGAAGAAGCTATTGGTGAAGTTACTTTTACAACTAAAGAACATGTTGGTCCTTCTTATGGTTCAGTATTAGAACTTTCTGCTCTTTTTCCAGCTGATGGAGGAAATATGATTTATATGATGGGTGAATATTCAGTTAGTTTTGCAGCTAAATCTCCAGTTGATGCATGGGATGGAAGTTCAAACGATGCTGAACTAACTTTTTACTTAGGAATGTCAGAAGGTAGTCTTGCTCCTCAAGGAGATAAAGAAGATTGGAGTGCTAAAGTAGGTAACTCTAATGGTTTTAGTTTAGGAAATATGATGGCTTCTGGTACTTATTACTGGAAAG
This sequence comes from Bacteroidales bacterium, assembly GCA_016342685.1. Lineage (GTDB taxonomy): Bacteria > Bacteroidota > Bacteroidia > Bacteroidales > UBA12077 > UBA12077. The sequence goes on from JAEINU010000002.1 coordinate 388,885, forward strand.
TTAGCATAGAGTTTACAATAGATGACGAAACTTTCACTCAAGAAAGTGCTATTTCAAGTTTTATTGTAGAATAAATTAGATGGTTTTAATAAAAAAGCGTTGTGAGAATTCTCACAACGCTTTTTTTATGAGAAGCCCGAGACTGTCCCGGGCCTTATAAGCCGGTGGAACTTTCATCCACATACAAATGTACCCTGCGTGGCGACTATTTTCTTATCTTCTTTCTTAGTAAATATACAAATTGATTATTCAAGTCCTAATTATTAAATAATACGTTTAAGATTCCATAATGTTTTCTAGAAATATAAATCAAAACTAGTCATTTCATTTTTAACCGACTGTACCTCAATACTCCCATTATGCATTACCATTACCTGTCGAGCAAATGATAAACCTATACCTGAACCATTATCTCTTGTTGTAAAAAACGGAACAAAAATCTTATCCAAAATATCTTCAGAAATACCTTTCCCTGAATCGATAACACTTAAACACACTCTATCTGTACTCGACTTAAAACAGTTTAGATTTATTTGTTTGGTTTTAGATTCGGATAAAGCATACATCGAATTTTTTACTAAATTTATTATAACCTGACTAATTAATTTACCATCAGCAATAATTGTTATATCCTCTGGTTGCACACTCAAATTAATTTCAATATTATTAGATTTAAAATCATCTTCAAATAATTTCACAATGTCGTCAAATAAGCTAACGATACTAATTCTTTCATAGTTTGGTTTAGGTATTTGAGTTAGATTTTTATACGATTCAACAAAACCTAATAAGCCCTTACTCCTATTTTCTATGGCATTTAATCCCTTTAAAATATTATCTAAATCCAATGGATTTTCACTCTCTGCCGACAATGCTTTTTGCATGCTATAAGTTAAAGATTTTATAGGAGTAACAGAATTCATTATTTCATGAGTTAAAACCCTTATTAGTTTTTGCCAGGCTTCCAATTCACTTTCTTCTAGCTGTGTTTTAATATTTTGCAATGATATTAAGTTCAAGTTTTTATTCTTTATTTTAATTTCAGTTGATCTCGCAAGAATCTTATAATGCTCAACTTTACCAGCAAACTTTAGAAGTTTTGTTTGTCCAGATTTCAATTTAAAAAGCTCATCACCAAGATTCTCCTTCAGAGTATTTAAATCTAAAACATTAGCTAAATTTTCTTGCCCAAATATTTCTTTAGCAGATTTATTATAAATTTCAACTCTACCATCCTTATCAAAAGAGATAATGCCAATCCCAATATGTTCCAATACAAATCTAAAATACTGATGTTCTGACTCTTTAGCCAATTTAGCTTCTTTTAATTTATCAATTATAGTATTATAAGTTATTTGAAGTCTATTATGAGATAAATCAGAACTTCCATTAGCGGGTACATTATCTACATATAATATTGCATCTATAAATTGACTAAGATCTCGGTTTGTTTTATTTAAATATTTGAGTAATGCTGTGAATATGAAAATAAATCCTAACAAAAAGACAATTTTAGTGATTACCAATTGGCTGGAATATAAGGACCAAAAAAAACCAAAACCAACCAAGGTTAGAAAAATCAAATAGACAAACAATTTAACACTATACTTATTCCAGATCATACTTCTTTAATTTGTTATATAATGTTTTTCTTGATATTCCTAAATCCTTAGCAGCAATGCTATAATTTCCCTTGTTCTGTTCAATTGCGCGAATAATAATTCGTTTTTCATTTTCTGACAAATCTAGGGTGTCTTTTAATTTATTCGTATCACTTATCCCGAACCAGAAATCTTTTTCTTGTAAAGATTCATTATCGCAAAGAATTACAGCTTTTTCAATAATATGTTGTAGTTCTCTGATATTACCAGGCCAATTATAATTTGAAAGTTTTTTAAAAACAGCTTTGTCAATTACACATGAATTCTTTTGATACTTATCTTCGTACTTCTTCTTAAAATAACTTATTAATAATGGAATATCATCTAACCTTGATCGCAAGGGCGGCACATCAATTTGAATTGTATTAATTCTATATAATAAATCTTCTCTAAATTTCTCTTCAGATACCATTTGATGAATTGATTTATTCGTTGCACAAATTAATCTAATATCAATCGGAATCTTATAATTTGCTCCCAATCGGCTAATTTCTCTATTTTGCAAAACAGTTAACAATTTTGATTGCGCTGTAAACGATAGATTCCCAATCTCATCTAGGAATAAGGTGCCCTTTGATGCTAGTTCTATCCTGCCTGGTTTATCTATTTTAGCATCAGTAAATGCCCCCTTAACATAACCAAATAACTCACTTTCAAATAAAGAATCCGGTAAAGCTGAAACATCAAGATTTACAAACACTTCGTTTGAGCGATTAGATTTTCTATGAATCTCTCGGGCAATTAGCTCTTTCCCTGTACCATTCTCGCCAAGGATAAGAATATTTGCATCTGTCTTTGCTACTTTATTTATAGTTTTAAATACATCTCTTATTTCGTTAGATTCACCTATTATATCAGGGAATTGCTGCGAAATATTTTCGTTAAGGTGCTGCTGTTTTTGACGAAGATTAATTATTTCGCATTTTGATTTACGGAGTTTATATGCATTTTCAATCGTAGTAATAAATTTTTCATCGTCCCATGGCTTTTGAATAAAGTCGGTTCCTCCTTCACGAATAGCTTTTACTGCTAATTCAAAATCACCATAAGCTGTTATAAAAACTACAATAGCCTCAGAATCAACTTTTAGAATCTCATTCATCCAATAAATCCCTTCATTACCAGTACTTACGCCAGCATTATAGTTCATATCCAGTATAATTACATCGAATAATTCTTTAGATAATATTGATGGAATAGTATTTGGATTTCTTGTAGTATGAATCTTTCCAAAATGATTTGAGAGAAGCATCTCAATTGCTATTAAAATCTCTTCATTATCGTCAACAACAAGTATTTTAGCATCTTTATACATACTATTTGAATTGTATTATAAATCAAACTTACTAAATAAATGAGTAATATTTACACACACATCGGTAAATATTACTCATTCAAATTTAACTTAAAAAACGCAATCCTATGATTATGTGACACTTAAAGCCGTGGCACATCAATTGACTAATACTAAAAATAAATATTAAAATTATAATTAATAAATTTAACATATCATGCTTAAAAGTTATTTTATAATTGCTGTAAGAAATCTGATTCGACAAAAAGGTTATTTTATCATAAACCTTTTAGGCCTAACAATTGGATTAACCGCCTGTCTTTTAATAAGTTTTTATGTAATTGATGATTTAAGCTATGATAAATTTCACGAAAAGGGTGATCGAATATATCGTGTTGGTTATCAGCTCAAAGATCCAAGTGGAGAAATTCATAAAGGAGTTACAACGGAATATAAACTTAGGGAACTTTTCGTAAACTATTACAACCAAATAGAATCTTTTGTGCGAATAAGCACTCCTGGATCATTTATTATAAAAAATGGAGAAATAGAATTTTATCAGAATAACGTTTCACTTGTAGAAAAAGACTTTTTTAATGTTTTTACTTATGAATGGATTATGGGTGATAAAGAAACAGCACTAAATGAGCCTTTTTCTGCAGTTATTACTGAATCAGTATCAAAAAAATATTTTGGGGATTCAATCCCAATAGGAAAAACGCTTGATTTAGTTACCTACTTAGGAAATGCACCTATTAAAATTACCGGTGTAATTAAAGATATGCCGAATAACTCTCATTTCAATTTGAGCATTATGGCTTCAATGGAATCGGCAAAATTTATATACAACGATATGATGCTAAATAACTGGGGCGAAATGACTGGTTATAGTTATATTCTTTTACCAGAAAAAACCTCAATTGAATCATTGCATGAACTTTCAGAAAAATTTATCGATCAAACTTTTGGAGAAGATAGCTATCGTGAAATGCTGTTTCAGCCATTATTTGATATTCATTTACATTCAAATACTAGATTTGAAATTCAAGCAAATGGAAATATTAGGAATGTTATAATTTTCTCGATAATTGCCATATTTATTCTTTTAATTGCTACAATAAACTATATGAATCTTGCAACAGCACGATCTGCAAAAAGGTCACTTGAAGTGGGTATGCGTAAAATCCTAGGGGCAAAAAGAAGAAATCTGGTAATTCAATTTATAGGTGAAGCAACACTAATTAGTTTTATTTCCGTTTGGCTTTCAATTGCACTATCAGACATATTAATGCCATACTTCAATCAAATTTCTAACAAGCAAATAGATATTAACTGGATGAATAATTTATGGATAATAATACTTACTATCTTGTTTTCTTTTATTATTGGTATTGTATCAGGAAGTTATCCCGCTTTTTATTTAAGCTCTTTTAAACCTTTAAAGGTTTTAAAAGAAAGAAATAAAGTATCATCATCTAACTCAATACTCCGAAAAGGTTTAATTGTATCACAATTTGTTATTTCTACTTTATTAATCATTTGTACTTTAGTTGTATTTATACAATATAAATACATGAAAAATAAGCCTATAGGGATTAATCCGACAAATATTGTTAATGTAAGACATCCAGGAATAGAAAATTACCAATCTTTTAAACAAGAACTTCTTAAAAATCCACTAATTAAAAATGTGACAGCTTCAAACAAAAAACCAACAAGAAAATTAAGCAGCAATTTAAGTTATAAGGCCGAAAATGTTGATAGTGAAGGTAAATCTATAAAAATTGTAACGGTTGATTATGATTTCTTTGAAACATTAGAAAATAAAATTATAGAAGGAAGAAGCTTTTCGAATAAGAATTCAGCCGATCAAAACTCAACTTTTATTATAAATGAACAAGCAATGAAAGAGTTTGGTTGGGATAACACACTAGGTAAAACATTTACAACTTATACTTTTAGTCCCGACATTGATAATTGGATCGAAAGAAAGGGAACAATTATTGGAGTTGCAGAAGATTTTCATTTTGAATCTGTTCATAATGAAATTGTTCCTGTTGTTTATTTTATAGACGAAAATTGGAGGAATTGGGTTTCAATAAAAATTAGTTCGTCCAATGTAAGTGAAACCATGAAGTTTATAAAGAAAACTTGGGACGATCTAGATGTTGATGTTCGTTATGACCCATCGTTCTATGAAGAAAACTTAGACTCTTTATACCGCGCCGAGAAAAGATTCTTTATACTATTTATAATTTTCTCAAGTTTAGCAATCTCAATTGCTTGTTTAGGGATTTTCGGTTTAGCATCCTTTACAGCTGAACAAAAAACAAAAGAAATAGGAATTCGGAAAGTAATGGGTGCTTCAGTTACAACAATAATAAAATTAATTAACAAGGAATTTTTAAAGTTAGTTTTAGTATCTAATATTATTGCATGGCCAATAGCATGGTATTTTATGAAAAACTGGCTTAACAATTTTACTTATCGAATTGATCTTTCCATATGGCCATTTCTACTTAGCGGAATAATTGCAATTTTTATTGCCTTAGCATCGGTAAGCTATCAAGCTTTAAAAGCTAGCAGTACAAATCCAGTAAATGCTTTACGTTACGAATAAAACATACAATAAATAGAAAGATTATAGGTATTTGTATATTACAAAAGTCCTAACAAATTCTAATAAATAAAACATATGATAAAGAATCATTTTATAGTCGCAATACGAAACTTAATCAGACAGAAAGCTTATTTTATAATTAATCTTTTAGGACTAACAATAGGATTAACAGCTTGTTTACTGCTAACATTTTATATAATTGATGAATTAAGTTACGATCGTTATCACGAAAAAGCAGAGCGAATTTACCGAATAGGTTATGATGTTGAGAAACCGAATGGAGATAAGGCACTTCAGATCTTAACAGAATATATGCTAAAGGAATCGTTCGAAAGTTACTTTAATCAAATTGAATCCTTTGTAAGGATTGGATATCCCAGCACTTACTATGTTGAATATGAAGATAAAAAATTCTATGAGTCAAATATTTCATTGGTGGATAAAGATTTTTTTGATGTATTTACTTATGAATGGATTGCAGGCGATCCAAAAGGTGCTTTGGACGAACCATTTACAATTGTAATAACAGAAAGCGTTGCAAAGAAGTTTTTTGGAGATGAGAATCCAATAAATAAAACACTCGACATTATGACAAATGTAGGTGAAGCTCCATCTCGGATTACAGGCGTAATTAAAGACATGCCTAAGAATTCTCATTTTCATCTTAATATTATGCTATCTATGGGTTCTGCCCCAAATGTACTATCACATTTGCAATTAACAGATTGGGGTAACATGTCAGTGTATTGCTACCTGCTAATGCCTGAAAACACATCAATTGAATCAATCCAAAAGAAGGGTAAAGAGTTTACCGGACAAATGCGTGGAGATGAAGGAACTTTTCTACCTGATTTATTGATTCAACCTTTGTTAGATATCCATTTGCATTCGAATGACAGTTTGGAAATTGAACCTAACGGAAATTATAGGAATGTTATAATATTCTCAATAATAGCAATCTTTCTACTGCTTATAGCTTCAATAAATTACATGAATCTTGCGACTGCACGTTCTGCAAAAAGATCGTTAGAAGTAGGTATGCGTAAAGTGCTGGGAGCAAAAAAACAGAGTCTCGTATTTCAATTCTTAGGAGAAGCTATTATAATGACTTTTCTCTCATTGATATTATCTCTTGCATTAGCCGATATTCTGATGCCCGCATTTAATAAAATTGCAGGAAAGGAAATAAACATTGTATGGATGAATAATTTGTGGATAATCTTATTAACATTTATTATTGCAATCGTAATTGGAATCTTCTCTGGTAGTTATCCCGCATTTTTTCTAAGCTCAGTAAAACCTCTTAATGCATTGAAAAATAAATCGAAAAACTCTTCATCCAGTTCAATTTTAAGAAAAGTACTGGTTATTTTCCAATTTTCAATATCTGTGATTCTTATCGTATGTACTTTAATTGTTTTCTTACAATGGTCATATATGAAGAATAAACCTTTGGGTGTTAACCCTTCAAATATAATATTAATGCGTCATCCAGGGACAAAAAAATATGAAACTTTTAAAGCAGAATTACTGAAAAATCCAAATATTACAAGCATATCAGCTTCACTTATGCGTCCCCCATACCGGTTGTCATACAACCTAAGCTATACTGCGGAAGGTATAGAATTCAACGGTCAAAAATCTATAAAGTTGGTTCCAGTTGAGTATGACTATTTTAAGACCTTAGAAAATAAAATAGTTGAAGGTAGGAGTTTTGACAGAAATATAAGAGCAGATGAAAATTCCACTTTTATTTTAAATGAAGCTGCTATTAAAGAATTTGGATGGGATGATCCCGTAGGAAAAATGTTTGAAACAAGTAAAGTTGATTTTACAACTGGTGAATGGGTTCCCCGTAAAGGACAAGTTGTGGGTGTCGCTGAAGATTTTCATTTCGAATCGGTACGCAGTAAAATTGAACCTGTTGTTTATTATATTAATCATGAGATGCTACGTTGGTCGATTATAAAAATAAAGCCATTGAATACCAGCGAAACATTGGAGTATATTAAAGAAAAATGGGACGATCTGAATGTTGAAATAAATTATGCGCCATCTTTCTATAATGATGATCTGGATAATCTGTATGGAGCTGAAGAGCGTTTTCTTCAGTTATTTGTTATTTTTTCGGGATTAGCAATTGCTATAGCATGTATGGGTATTTATGGTCTGGCGTCATATACCGCTGAACAACGTACAAAGGAGATAGGTATTCGGAAAGTGATGGGTGCTTCTGTAACAACAATTATAAGCTTAATTAATAAAGAATTTCTAAAATTAGTATTAGTTTCTAATCTTATTGCATGGCCTATAGCTTGGTATTTTATGAAAAACTGGCTAAATGATTTCACTTATCAGATTGATCTTTCTGTATGGCCATTTGTACTTAGCGGAATCATTGCTGTTCTGATAGCAATAGCATCTGTAAGCTATCAAGCTTTAAAAGCCAGTAGTACAAATCCTGTAAATACTTTGCGCTACGAATAAGGTATTAATTAAAATTTAAAGAGACCATCTAAAAAATCAGAAAGTTATCTATACTTCGACAAGCTCAGCATGACAACTCCCTATTAATTAGCCTGTCACACTGAACCTGTCGAAGTATTTTTGTTTAGAGCTATCTTTTGGGACACCCTCTTTTTTTACACACTAAATTCTCTTTCGATTCTTTGTTCCAGAGATATAAATGATTCAGTGCGCCCCACCCCTGATATATTCTGCATTTTATTTACCAACACATTCATTAAATGATTGTTATCAACACAATAAATCTTAACTAACAAAGCCCAAGTACCGGTAGTAAAATGACATTCAACAATTTCTGGAATCTTTTCTAATTCCTTAATTACATTATTGTAAACATTGGGTTTATCAAGCAGTATTCCAACAAAAGCACAAATATCGAAACCAACAGCTTTGGGTTGTACTGTAAATTTAGAACCACTAATAATTCCAGCTTCTTCGAGCTTTTTAATTCGTTGATGAATTGCTGCCCCTGAAATTCCACATGCACGAGCAATCTCAAGAAAAGGAGTACGCGCATTTTTTATTAAATAAGATAAAATAGTTCTATCTGTAGCATCAATTTGTACTTTCTTATTCATATCATATCAAATTATAATTAGCACACAAATATAAGTAACAATTCGTAAGCATTAAACCCAAACAATAATAAAAAACTACAATCACAGACAAAAAAAAGAGACTTAACTCTTTGGCTAAACCTCTTTTAGTCGACAATCTAATTCAAATCTAATTGTAAGTATTTTCGGTAAACTCAATATCAGATGGTGGTTCAAATTTCGAAGCTGGTATTGATATATCTTCATCAAACTTAATAGCTACTTCATTTACTTCGATTCCCATTAAATTTACTGTCGATTTTAGAACAACCGTTTTATAAATCCATGACTTTGCTCCCATCACCTCAATTACTTCACATTTATAACCTAAGAAATTCTCAGGTGCTAATTTTTCACCTCCAAAAGCATTTAACATATCATCTTCGAATTTCTTCTTCTCTGCATCGGTCATATCTTCAGAAAAATCTACGGCATCGTAGTATGAATCTGTTCCCATGACAGCAGTTCCATCTAACAAATTAATATCCCAATACTTGTTCCCATCAGAAATATGAATAGAGTGAATCTCTTCTTTCTGAACCATTCCGAAAATTTTTACTTCTGAAACTGATTTAATTTCTTCACGTTCTTTATCCCCATAATCGTCCCACCAGATTTTTTTCGTTCCTTTTGAGCTTCCGGTTAATTCGTACTCAATATAACCCGACTTTACAATATATCGATCAATACCTTCTTGAGCAAAAAGTATACCCACCGAAAAGATACAAACTAAACTTAAAACTATCTTTTTCATCCGTTTACTGTTTAATTATTTTATGAAAAACAATATTGTTATCTGAATATATCTTTACAATATAAACACCTGACTTTAAACACTTAATATCTATTAATTTATTATTATTTGAATGTATATATATCTTACCATCAACTCCAATAATTTCTGTTTTAAAATCTGTTCCTATCCCTTTAATCTTTAATATATCTGATAGAAAAACCACTTAGTTTATGATGATCACGAAATTGAATCACTTGATTATTGGTATGCATTATTTCAATATCATCACTTTCTGCACCTTCAGTATTTGTCCACCAATACGCAAATAGCCCTTTATACATAAACATACTAACATTATTCATGTAACATCCCCCAGGAAGAGCAGAAAAACCACTACTGTTTGTTACCTTATCGGATGTATTATTTCCCCAATATTCAGCACTAGGCTCCATCATTTTATAAGCTGCTTTTATTGGTCCTCCTACATAATCAATTAGCATATTACATTCATCAGTACTTGGAATATGCCAACCATCAGGACAAATATTTTTTGCTGTTTCGTATGTATATAAATATCCATATGTGGCAACGTTGCCTTCATCATTATTGTAAGCCCAACATCCTGTATCTGCTTTGAAAGCAAAATTTTCCATCATCCACTCCTGATCTCCAATTTTTACATATTTGTACGTTTTACCATCTCTGCTATCGGTAAAGGTTTTACTCTCAATAGGTTTATTACATGACATTGTTACTATCGATAATATCATTATACCTATTAGTGCCGATTTAAATAAAAAAGTTTTCATAGTTTATAAAATTAATTTAATTATTATTTCTTGTAACTCAATAGTTTTAAGCATGTTATTTTGTGCTTAAGCAAATAATAAAAACATATGTTAAAAATGGCTACCAATTCTTACAAACAATTCTTTCTCAAATATTTACCTAAAACCGCACCTCCATTAGAATAAGCACCAGCAACTCTCTCTCCTGAATCTGGATGTGCTGCACCACTCGCTTTACTCATCTTCATAGAAGCAATTATATTATCTGGAGCGTTTGTTTCTATGAAACTAATTTCAAGATCGATAGCAGCCGCCTTAGATTGAAATCCAAATTGAAAACCAGGTTCAGTAAAAGTTGTTTTCACGATCATTGTATATTTAAAATCTGAGTTATCTTCAGCAACAAATAAGCTTTTTGAATATTTTCCTAACGTATGGATAAACTTCTCATTAAAACGTTCTCTATCAGCAAAAAAATCGCTTTTCCATTTTTCACCACTTCCTTCTTCCTTCTTTTCTTTCTCTTCCACTTTTTCATCAATATACTCTTGAAGTGTCATTTTTCCATATTTCATATCATTAGGATACACAAAAACAACACTTATTTCAGCTACGTCTTTTAAAAAAGATAAATCGCCTGATTCTACTTTAACTTTTTGTGCATTTGTAGTACCTATTATACTTAAAAACGCAACGAATAATAAAATAATATTTTTCATAATTTTGATTTTGGTTATTTATTAATTTTGGTTATTTATCTTCTAATTTAGAAAAGTATTTCCCCGATTCTTCAAATCGGGGAAATCATTCTTTTATATGCTAGAATAAATCACCTTTGCATAAAACACTATAGCACAGCTTTTAATTTGTGTTTACAGTAGCAAAACTTGATTTAAAAGTCCCTTCCAATTTATTGCCATCTTCATCCGTAACATCTAGAGTTACTGTATATGTATCACCAGAACCTTTAATAGTAACTTTGCCACTTGTAAAAGATGGTGAACTACCTGTTGTTGGGTACTGTCCATTAGCATTCACGTCCAAATCTAAATCAAGTTCGCAAGTACCTTCTTCTTCACTATTGCTTAGAACATAGTCCCCAGCCACTAAAGTTCTCGGTGTTGAAGTATAAAAATCTATTTCGAGCCAGTCTCCACTTCCTGTTAATCTTCCATAATCAACCTTTAAGGAACCTGTAAATACATTCATATTGTAAAACTGATCATCGCTGTAATACCATAATTCTGCATAATCATTCCATGAAAAAGTCTGATCATTAAATTCAACTGGATTTTCCTTTGGATCGTCTTTTTTTACATCATCATCTTTATCACAAGAAAACATTGTTACGGCAATTAATAATGCCATTCCGATTTTTAAATAATTTTTCATTTCTTAAGTTTTTATTTACTGATTATTAATTTATTTGTTTTTCTACACCTTTAATCTTTAACACATCGCACGGACATTCCCATATAAGCGTGATAGCCGTTTGCATCGTAAAACTTATCGGTACTTATACCAATTGATCTGGCATAACCATATCGTTTCCCGCTAATTCCTGAATCATATCCATCAATTGTCCAGAAATAAGCCATATAACCTTGTGATGAGAAATCACCAGATGCTGTTAACATACCACCTGGCAATGCAGTAAAACCACTTTCGTTGTTTCCACTATTAACGGCTGTTGTTAAAGTGCTATTCCAATGTTCAGAACCTGCTTCTTTCATTTTACCACCTGCAACATCAGCTCCACCCAAATAATATAGTAAGGTTTTGTACTCTTCCTGTGTAGGAACATGCCAACCTTCTGGTGCAATTTCGCGAGAATCTTCTACTGCATAAAAGTTATATAGTTTCCCATAAATTGTCCCGTTGCTTGCGTTATTATCGTAATTACAATATCCACCCGTTGTTGACAGATCCAAATTTCCAACTGCATTTATTGAAGAGATTGCATCTCCATTTCTATAATACGTTGCTTTTAGATTCTCAACCATCCAAATTTGCGAACCAATTTGCACTGTATGATATACATTTCCATCGTAATCGGTTACCGTTAACGGTTCGGTTACTTCAATTGTAAATTCTTTAGATCCTATCTCCTTATCGTTTAAATATGCTTGAAACGTGATAATTTGTTCGCCCATATCTACTTGAAATGTATTCCAAGTATATTCTGCTGGAAAACTTGTAAATGATTCTAATACATTTCCATTTAGCATTAAATCCAGCTTATCAACTAAATCATAATCGTCAACATCGATGTTTATAGAAATTATAGCACCTTTCATAATTGAAGCATCAGCTTCAACACCGGTTACTGTTATTTCAACTTCATTCTCGTCATTAGTTGGATCATTACTATCATCACAACCTGTTAATATTGCAAGAGCAAATAGGCTAGTAAAAATTAGTGTTTTTAATGTGTTCTTCATTTTAAAAAAAATTACGATTGTTTGTATTGATTAATATTCAAGTACAAAACAAATAGAAATTATTCGCAATATTTCTTAGTAAATGAATGCGTTAGATACGAACTTGAATTCGTTGGAATTCGTTCTGAAAGTGTAAAATGAAGATATTGATTATGGATAAAACATTATAGCTTATCAAAAACATCTAACAATGCCTGCTTACGCCTATGCGCTATAGGAATTTCCTTTTTATTATTTAAAATGATTGAACCTCCGTCGGTCTTCGTAATTTTATCGATACAATGAAGGTTAACAAGATATGATTGATGTGGTCTGAAGAAATTATAAACCGATAAAAGACTTTCAAACTCTTTTATACTTTTCGAAACAATAATCTCCTTCTTATCTTTGATATAAAAAGTGGTGTAACTATTATCACTTACACAATACAAAATATCTGAAATATCGACTAAGTGAATTGAATCACTAGTTTTAAGAACTATTTTTTTCGTTTGAGTTTTCTTTTCGTAGTGCTCAAAGAAATTATTTACTTGAGCTTCGATCTGTTTACTTTCAATTGATTCTACGGCATTTTTAATTGCTGTGCAGAATTCGACTTCATTAACTGGTTTTAAAATATAATCAAGCGCACTAAACTTTATGGCTTTAATAGCAAATTCGTTAAATGCAGTAATAAAAATGATGGCAAAATGATAAGGATGTACTTTTTGTAAGATATGAAATCCGGTTCCACCTTTTATATCAATATCTAGCAAAACAAGTTGTGGCTTTTCGGTTTGTATTAACTCTATTCCAGAATCAACAGAATCGGCTTCACCAACTATTTCAATATCAGAAAAATTATCAGTTATTAATCTTCGATTAATTTCCCGAATATCTTGCTCGTCATCAATAATTATTGCTCTTATCATATATCATTGTTATTAGCATAAAGATACTAATCTACTTAATAATAGGAAGAAATAAATGAATTTTTGTTCCTGTATTTTCATCTTCCGAAATATTTTGAATTGAAAGATCGGGAATATGCTTATTTTTCTTTTTTAAATGTCTCATTCTTTCATTGAAAATCTGTGTAGCCATCGATTCATGATTCCCATCCTTATTTTGTTGCGAATTACCAAACCCAATTCCATTATCCAGAATAGTCACTTCTAAAACATCTACCTTATCACTAATTTCAATTGTAATTTTTCCATCTTTCTCAACTTCTTTTAATCCATGTTTGACTGCATTTTCGATAAAAGGCTGAATCATCATTGGTGGAATATTGATAAACTCAGTTTCCAAATCTTGATCAATAATGAATTCATATGCAAAAGCATTTTTCATACGCATTTGCTCCAACTCTAAATAGTTTGTAAGAGTCTCTATCTCCTCCTCAAGGCTAATTGATTCTTCTGAAGAGTATTTTAATATAGAACGCGATAATGATGCGAAATTACCTAAAAACTGCGCTGCCTTCTTAGTTTCATTCTTGTACATATAGTTTTGAATACTTCCCAAAGCATTAAAAATAAAATGCGGATTCATTTGTGAACGAAAAAGCTTTTGTTTTAAATCATCCTGAGCTATTTGTGCATTTTTCTTTCTCATTCTCATTAAAAAGAAAATCATAATTACCAATAATACGAGAACCGAGATAACTGCAAGGCCTAGTCTTATTCGTTGATTTTTAATTTTATTTTCGGCTGATAAAAGACTTATCTGTTGTTCTTTCTTTTCTGTTTCATACTGCGTTTCAATTTCTGTAATCGAATTATGCTTTTCTAAATTATAAATAGAATCATTTAAAACATGAAACAACTTATAAAACTCTAATGCTAAAGCCGGTTTATTAATATTCTCATAGATTTCTGAGATAAATTCATAAGCTGATAATTTCTCATGATCTAATCCACATTCATCTGCTTTTTGCAAAGATTTATTCGCTAAAATTAACGCAGAATCGATCTTCCCCATTTCATTGTATAAATTCGACAAATAAATAAATTCTTCGGCTATTCCCATACAATCATCAATCTCAATTGAAAGTTTTAAAACTTTCCTATGCATTTCAATCGCTTTATCTATTTCTCCATAGGTAAAATATACTTCGGCCATATTTCCATAACCAACTGCCATTCCACGTTTCCAATTGCCTTTTTCAGAATAATAAGCTACCAACTTATAATTGACAAGTGCACTATCCATATCGTTAAGCGTGTTATAATACCCAGCTATTTCATTATGAATTATAGCCATTTGGAAGTTATCGGGGTTATCATGCTTAGATATAGCTATTTTAGCTTTGTTAAGGTATTGAAAATGATTAATTGTATCCTGAAGTTTTTGGTAAACTGTAGCAAGCGCGGTGTAATTATTAACTAATCGTGGATGATTACAATTTTCTCGGATTTTAAGTGATTTCATTTGATAAATAATAGCTTTATCATAATCTGCTAAATCCTTATAAACTCTACCAATATTTTCATAAGAATTCGAAATACTAAGTGTATCATTCAATTCTGAGTTTATAGCTAATGCTTTTGAAAAATAATCTAAAGCCACCTGATTTCTTCCCCCCAAACAATTTGAAATACCCAATATATTATATACCTCAGCTTCATATACTTTATCACTAGTTTTATGTGCAAGCTTTAGCATTTCATCTACAACTTCTTTATGTAAATCCCAACTACCAGAATGCTCATAAACATTTGCTAATTCAATTAATTCAGATTTTACTTTTTCAATATCTTTAATAACATTAGCACTTTCAATTATCTGCGTTATACTATCAGCTTTATTTTCTGCAGATTGTTGAGCAAAACATATTTTAAAGCTGAAAATAGAAAATAAAATTGGTAGATAAACCTTAATAATCATTCGAAATATATTCTTTTGGGTTAATAAATATGATCTAAATATATTCTTTACATATTAATTTTTTCATGAGTTTTGTTAGTATATAAAAAAAGCACCCACAACCGAAGTTATGAGTGCTCTAATATTTAAGTTATGATTTTTCTAGTTAAGAATCTGAACTTCTTCAACTACTTCACTACCTCTGGTAATTGCTTTTTCATTAACAGGTATCATGTGATGGTAACGTTCTGGCAATGATTTTTTCAAACCAGCAATAACATTTTCCATTTTAAATATAGGCTTAATCTTTAAGAATCCACCTAAAACAATCATGTTAAAAGTTTTACTTGTTTCCATCTTAGAAGCAGCTTCAGCAGCTGACACACGATAAATATTAATATCTTTTCTTTCTGGATGATTAACTATTCCATTAGGATCGTATATTAAAGTACCACCAGGTTTAACCATACTTTCAAATTTATCCATTGATTGTTGGTTAAGAATAATAGCTGTGTCAAATTCATTAATGATAGGAGAACTGATTCTATCGTCGCTAATAATAACAGTAACGTTTGCAGTACCACCTCTCATCTCTGGACCATAAGATGGCATCCAGGTTACTTCTTGTCCTTGAACAATACCTGAGTAACACATAATCTTACCCATAGAAAGAACACCCTGTCCACCAAATCCGGCTATAATTATTTCTTCTGTCATTTTTCTTAATTTTTAAATTATAATTAGAATGATACTCAGATTTATTCCTCTGGAACTTTAATATCTCCAAGTGGATAATATGGGAACATGTTATCAACCATCCATTTATTAGATTGGTTTGGTGTCATTTTCCATCCTGAGTTACAATTCGATACTATCTCAACAAAAGAAAGGCCTTTTTTCAATTTTTGGTTTTCGAACGCTTTCTTAATAGCTTTTTTCGCTTTACGAACAGCAGAAGGAGTATGAACAGCCTGACGACTAACAAAATAAGTTCCTGGTAATTGAGCAACTAATTCTGTCATCTTTAAAGGAGAACCCATCGTTTCAACATCACGACCATAAGGAGATGTCGATGATTTCATTCCTGGTAATGTAGTTGGAGCCATTTGTCCACCTGTCATACCGTAAATCCCATTATTAACGAAGATTATAGTAATATTTTCACCACGGTTACATGCATGAATAGTTTCAGCAGTACCAATTGCAGCTAAATCACCATCTCCTTGATATGTGAATACGTATTTTTCAGGGTATAAACGCTTAATAGCAGTAGCTAAAGCAGGAGCTCTACCATGAGCTGCCTGTTGCATGTCAATATCCATGAATTCGTAAGCAAGTACAGAACAACCAACAGGAGCAATTCCAATTGTTTCTTCTTGAGCATTTAATTCTTCGATAACTTCCATCACTAAACGGTGTGCAGTACCATGACCACAACCAGGACAATAGCTAAGCGATTTATCTGTAAGAAGATCTGTTTTTTTATAAACAAGATTCTCTTCTTGTACTATATCATTGTTTGTTATTTTTTCAGCCATTTTTTATCCTCCTATAAAAATTTTTGTTCCAAAGCTTCAACAACTTCTCCTGGTGATGGGATAATTCCACCCATTCTACCAAAGTGCTCAACAGGAATGTTACATTCAACAGCTAATTTAACATCTTCAATCATTTGCCCTGCACTCATCTCAACAGACAACATACCTTTTACCTGTTTGCTAAGCTCCATAAGTCTTTTGCTTGGGAATGGGAATAAAGTAATTGGACGTAATAAACCAACTTTAATTCCTTTAGCACGTGCTAGCTCGATTGATTTTTGGCAAATACGAGCACTAGTACCGTATGCTACAAAAATATATTCAGCATCTTCTGTTTCCATCTCTTCATAGCGAACTTCGTTTGCTTCAACTTCTTTATATTTGGCTTGAAGTTTTTGATTAAACAGCTCTTGCTTATTTGAGTCAAGATCTAAAGAAGTTATTATGTTTCTCTCACGATTAGCATCTTTACCTGTTGTAGCCCAAGGACATTTTTCCTTAACCTGAGCATCAGTTAATCTCACTTTTTGTTCTCCAATTTCAACTTTTTCCATCATCTGGCCAATTGCACCATCAGAAAGGATCATTACTGGATTTCTATATTTAAAAGCTAAATCGAAACTTAATTCAACAAAATCGTACATTTCTTGAACAGAAGCAGGCGCTAAAACAATTAATTTATAATCGCCATGACCACCACCTTTTACAGCTTGAAAATAATCTGATTGAGCAGGCTGAATAGTACCAAGACCAGGGCCTCCCCTAACAACATTTAAAATCATACAAGGAAGTTCAGCTCCTGCAATATAAGTAATACCTTCTTGTTTTAAGCTTATTCCAGGACTTGAAGAAGATGTCATTACCATCTTACCTGCACCTGCACCAGCGTAAACCATATTAATAGCAGCAATTTCACTTTCTGCTTGAAGAACAACCATTCCGGTTCTTTCTTCTGGTTTTTCTAACATAAGGTACTCAAGAACTTCTGATTGCGGAGTAATTGGATAACCAAAATACCCGTCGACACCTGCACGAATAGCTGCTTCAGATATCGCTTCGTTGCCTTTCATTAATCTTAATTCTTTCATTATCTATAGTTCTTTTAAATTTAATACTATGCGTCTACTTTTTTTCTGTAAACAGTAATTACTCCATCTGGACAAACAATAGCACAATTAGCGCAACCAATACAAGCATCTGGATTTGCCATGTGGGCATAATGATACCCTTTTCCATTTACTTCTTCGGCTAATCGTATTACATCTTGTGGACATGCAGGCATACAAACTTCGCAGCCTTTACATTTCTCAATGTCAACTACTATTGACCCTTTAACTTTTGCCATTATATTTAAAATTTAGTTTTTAATATTTACTTTTGAATGCTCTCCAAAGATAGCATTTTTTGATCAGTTTTCCCTCAAAAAAGCTCATCCCAACGCCTGTTCTTCAACAGGTTTAATGTCTAGATATAATGAACTTACAGGCTAAAATCATTATTGAGCGTGGTGCTCGTTAAATGTCTTTAATCTGTTCTCAAGATCTTCAAATTGTGATCGTTGAATTTGCGAAACACAAGCTCTTAATCCTTCAATTCTTTCACTTCCTGTTGTTGCTAATGAAATGGCACTTATACCATAATAAAGTAACTCTTCTACCAATTCAACTCCATCCATTCCCGGATACGAAAATGTAAAATAGAAACCATCGGCTAATGGCTCATTCTCATCCATATCGTATACAATCTTAAATCCATTCTCGGTAAAGAGTTTCTTAATAATTTTGGCTCTCTCACCATATTCCTTTACCTCCTCAACAAAGTTGAATTCACCATCGTTAGCAGCTTTTAATATTGCAGCTAAACCGTATTGAGCAGAATGACTTGTTCCTGATGATAAAGAATAAATTGCTCCATAAACCATAGAATAACCAAATTCGTCTGTTTTATAGAATCTCTTTAAATCAGGAAATCTTTTATTAAATAAAGCATCAGAGATTACCATCATTCCTATTCTTTGTCCAGCATAACTGAATGACTTAGAACTTGAAATCAGTAAAATATAATTATCGGTATAATGAGCAACAGATGCTTGATAAGGTGCAACTCCCGGTTTCGATAAATCTTTACGAAAATCCATAGCAAAATATGCTAAATCTTCCATAATAATTACATCGTACTTTGTTGCTAATTCTCCAATTACTTTCAACTCGATTTCTGTAAAACAAATCCATGATGGATTGTTAGGATTTGAATAAAGTATTGTTGAGATATTTCCTTTTTGAAGATACTCTTCAAGTTTAGCTTTTAATTTATCACCACGATAATTGTACACATCGAATGATTCATATTTTAAGCCTAAAACATTATGTTGCATTTTCTGAACTGGAAAACCCGGATCAATAAATAAAGTGGTATCTTTTTTTACATCTCTTCTGCACGAAACCATGAAAGATGCAAATCCACCTTGCATTGAACCTACTGTAGGCAAACAGTTCTTTTCATCAACATCAACATTCATGAAATTTTTAACAAATCGTGAAATTTCTTTTTTAAGAATATCAACACCTTCGATCATAGGGTATTTAGAAGCAACTCCACTTCTTAGTGCAGCAATTTCTCCTTCGATTCCAACCTGTGCAGGAGGTAATCCCGGAACTCCCATTTCCATACGAACATATTTGTCGCCTGATTCTTTTTCTATTTCGTTAACTAAACGAACTAACTCACGAATAGAAGCTAATCCTATCTTTCCTAAACCACTTTGCTCTATTTTGTTCTTAACAACGCAAGCATCAATTGGTGTTTTTCTTGTCAAAGTATCGCTCATAATGTAAACGTTTTACTTGATATGTATTTTGAATTTGATTTATTTCAATTCAGGTTTAATACTTTCAACCCAGTTGTTAACTCTTTCGTCGGTTAATTCAGGTTCGAAATCTTCATTTACAGGCAACCCTATAAATTTACCATCAATAATTGCTTGCGACTCTCTACAATCATAAGCTTCTGTATCAACTGCACCTACAATTTTTGCTCCTTTTGGAAGAATTTTCTCAGCAAGAACTCCTAATGCATCAACAAAATGTAAATCATAAGAAATTTGATCTCCTAAACCAAACATCGCAATTACTTTATTTGAGTAATCAGCTTTTTCTACTTCTGGTAGAAAAACATCCCAATCATTTGCTGATTTATCAGATTCCCAAGTTTCTTTACCAATTGTAGATAATCCGAAAATTACATTTTCATATTTATCAACATCAGCAGATTTTGCATCTTTAGCAGGAATTAAATCAACATTTTCATTACCAAGTGCAGCAGCAACTTTCTTAGCTACTCTTTCTGTTGATCCACCAAGCGGGCCGTAAAATAATCCTATTTTTTTCATCGTATTTTTTTTATTAGTTTTTCCTATACTCACAAATATACAATTAATTTGTGCTTTTCAAACTTGCAATTGCTAACAGTATACCGAGCACTACTCCTAGTATTGCCGCAAATAAAACTTGATATTGAACGGGTAAAAGGAATGTTATAGTATGTGCTGGAATCCAAAAAAATGGAATTGTTTTTTTAAATACAAAGTTCCATTGAACAGACCAATTCATATTAGCCATTATTTCGCCAAATTTGATCTTTCTAAATAAACATGAAATTGTTCCACCATTATTGATAATATGAATATCTGTAATCTGGTGCAATGTCATCATTATAGGTGCGTAGATCAAGTTAATTGTTGCACTGATTGAAAATGCAACCAGTAATTTCAACCATGTGAACGAACCCTTCATTGCTTCAACGGCCTCAGAAAACCCTAAGTAAGCTAAGAATTTTGGTGTTCCTGTTGCGAATATCACAAAGGACATTTTAATTGTTAATCCCAAAAAGCCCCAGACAATGGCTCTTGGAATCAATCCAAATCCTTTTTTATTATATACTCCACTTCTTATTCGAAGTCCTATAGATTCACCTATTGTAGCAAGTATTGCAAATTTTATAAAGCTGGTAATCATTCCATGATCTTTATTAAAAGAATCGTAGAAATTAAATACGGAATCTGATAAAAAGAATGGTAGAAACAACATTATAAAGCAAATGACAAAAAGTATATCTTTTTTTTTCATTTTTTAAAATTTGGTAATTAAAAGAAGTGAAATGCCGAAAATAAGATTCGTGTATTGGACACTTCATGTGATTTTGTAAATTCACCATATTTATTTACATCATCGCCATAAGCTGCAACAGTGTACTCAAGCTCAACAGCCAACAAAAAGTTTTTAATCTTATGAGAAACTGTTGGAGTAATTCGATAAACATAATCGAGGTTCAATGCCATTCCGTAGGTATCTCCAACAAGCACATCAGTCGCTCCAAGATTTTTAGTATACCCTCCAAACAAACCAACTTTTGTTTGATCGCCATAAACAATATTTGCCCACGTATACATATGATTAAAAGGGCTATATTCTTCGATTCCAGTTAAAGGATCAATCTTACTTACTCCATAACCACCAGGCATAATATATTCCGACAAATTTTGTCCGTATATAGCTTTTGACTTAATTAAAAGCTTTGACTTTTGATATTTAAAGTATGCCATTCCAGCATAAGAGTTTAGCTTTTCATCAGTAAGATAATTCAATCCTCCTGTTAAGGCAGTATCAACTGACAAACGTGGTTGAATGCATTTATAATCAACTGCCACACCTAATAAAAAATTCCCTGGTCGGTATTGAACTTGCAAATGCAAATTAGGAATATTCGAATTCTTTAAATACTTAGATGATTTGCCGTCAGGGCCACTATTTACATAATCGGCCTGCGAAATGGCTGCTCCAATAATTTTAAATTTTCCTAATTTATGCGATATCAAAAGTTGTGGACTACGATTAAAAGGTTGGAAAGGAATCCCTGTGTTTAAAGACATTACTGAAGGGTAAACTTCCTTTACAAACATCGGATGCCACTCCTGACCAAGAAGAATCTCTGTTTTCTCCCAGCTTAATTTCGAATAAGCATGACGCAATCGAACTCTGCTTGTTGAGAAACCACCTGTGACGCCTGTAAAATCGACTTCAAGTAATCCGCTTAGCTTTGCCCCAAAAACATCAGGTCCCGATATTTTACCGCGAATTCTGGAAGATATATCGACTATTCCAACAGAACTTTTTGCATTGATATCTTTTCCATTTTCATCGTAATTTACATCTTTTGGAAAAAGATGTAACAATCCTTCCAATGCTTCAACATTCTGACGTGAATCAAAATAAATATCGCTTTTTATAAAACCGGATGCTTCTATCTTGATCTTTTTCTCTTCCGATTCTTGTCCAAAAACTTGACTTGATACAAGAAGTAATAATAAAACGATATATCTTAAATTCAATTTCACTTTACTCAGCAAGTTTTTCTGTTTTTGTAAATCCAAATCGTTCCCATCCGTTAAAAAAACCATCTTTTACCTGCGACCATTTCAATACTAAAGCAATAATTAGAATTGCAGCCGATAATAAAAGTAACTTCTCGTTTAATCTTAAATCTTTAAATTTTCGCATCTTAAAAATTTAAAATAAGCGATTCCCGATCAAGCCGGGAATAACACTTATAAATATTATTTCTCTATTCTGATTCGTGCATCAACAGCTACCACCTTATCCATTTTTCCGAGAAGTGGATTTAAATCCATCTCAGCAATTTCAGGAGCAGCTTTTACTAAAGCAGATACGCGAGTAACAATTTCGGTAAACATTTCTTCGTTAACACCTTCTTGTCCACGAGCACCTTTTATAATTCCGTAACTACGAAGATTTTTAATCATCTTAGCAGCCTCATCCGTTGCAATTGGTGCTAATCCTGCACTCACATCCTTTAGGACTTCAATAAAGATTCCACCTAATCCGCAAAGCACCATATGCCCGAATTTAGGTTCTGCTTTTGCTCCAACAAATAATTCAGTTCCTGAAAGCATTGGTTGTAAAAGAATAGCAGTAGTATCTTTTATCTGAATCATACGATCGAATTCTGCAGCTACAGTTTCCGAATCTTTAACATTTAATACTACTCCACCAACATCTGATTTATGAACAGGTCCAACAACCTTCATAACAACTGGCAAACCTAATTCATTAGCAGCTTTAACTGCCTCTTCACGAGAAGTTACAACCGCTTCTCCAGCTCTTGATATTCCAGCAGCGTCTAATAAAGCCTGAACCTTTTCAGGATCAATATATCCGTCTTCAGAACCATCGATAATTGCTCTAATTGATTTATGATCTATTTCTGGCATTCCAGCATTCTCAGAAACAGGCTTTTCGGTATGATATATTTTTGCTAATGCATTTCCAAAAACAACCTCATCTGGGAAGTTAATTCGTCCCTTTGCAATAAATGCATCAATCTCATCTTTAACATTGATTACAGATGGCAAGATTGGATAAATTGGCTTTTTACATGTTTTCATCTTTTCATCTAAAAGATCATAAACATCAAAAACTGGGAATAATCCCGGACTACCAAAAATAACTGCCATAGCATCTACATTATCGAAATCTTTATCGCAAGCATCGATAATATCACCTAATTGTTGAGCCGTTCCTGTTGCTAAAAAATCGATTGGATTTGCAACAGAAGAACCAGCATATAGTTTTTCTAATAAAGCATCAGCTTTTGGTCCATCGATATGAGGAATTTCTAATTTATTATATGATAAGGCATCTGTTAACATTACAGCAGGGCCTCCTGCATGCGTAATAATTGCAATATTTTTTCCTTTTAACTCAGGATGCATGAAGATTGAAGCAACGGTTGCTAGCTCATCACGACCAGCGCAACGAACAATGCCTGCTTTTCTGAATAAAGCTTCAACCGCAACATCTGAACTTGCCAATGCACCTGTATGCGACGAAGCAGCTCTACTTCCAGCATCGGAACTACCCGATTTAATTGCTGCTATTTTACATCCCTTTCGAATTAACGAAGATGCATGTTTTAACAACATTTCAGGTTTATCAATACTTTCTATATATAATAATTTAACCCTAGAACTTGTTTTTGGATCGAAGCTTTCGTCCATATACTTAACAATTTCTTCAACACCCAATTGAGCGCTATTTCCAACCGAATATACGCTTGAAAATTTCAATCCTTTTGGTACTCCAGATTCCATAATAAATACAGCAGTTGCACCAGATCCTGAAATAAAATCAACACCTTGTGGATCTAGAGTTGGAATTGGAGTTGTAAAAATTCCATTGTGATTTTGATTTAAAACACCAACACAGTTTGGTCCAATCAAACATGCACCGTTCTCATTTACAATATCAACCACTTCTTTTTCAAGTTTCGCACCTTCTTCATTTTCTTCGCTAAAGCCCGCTGATAAAATAATAAAAGCTTTGGTGCCTTTTTGCTCTGCTAATAATCTAACAGTATCAGGACAAAACTTAGCTGCGATAGCAAGGATAGCCATATCAACTTGTGGTAAATCGTTCGGATTCTTAAAACTTTGTATACCTTGCACAGTATCCTCCTTAGGATTTGCAACATATAAATCACCTTTAAAATTACCGTCAATTAGGTTCTTAAGTACTTTTCCACCTGGCTTGTGGATATTGTCTGAACCGCCTACAACTACAATACTTTTCGGGTCAAGAAGCTGTTTCGTTATCATAATATATATATATTTACTTTTTTTGTGATTTTAGGCAAATTTAGTAAAAAATTAGCTATGTTTTGATTTCGATTTGTAAGTAAAATGCAAATATTGATTAACAATTAAAACTAAAACATAAGAGTACTAAACAATTGAAGACTTACATTATTAAACATATTCTTAAACATATAACCATTCTGCAGAAAACATTACGATTATTTGTCACAAAATATTAGTCAGATTGTCTTATTTTTAAAGCTATATGAAAATACCTTTCAACATAATATATAATGAATACTATAAGCCGATTTATGGTTTTATATATAGACTAACTTTCTCGAAAAGTGACAGCGAAGATATTGTGCAGGATGTATTCATAAAGTTGCATGCTGAAATAACCAAAGGCAATGAAATTGATAATGCAAAAGCTTGGCTTTATAGATGTTCTTTAAATATCTTTTTGAATAATAAGAAACGTAAGAAAGTAATTCATTTTACAGATAATATACATCAATTTGAAAAAGAGTCGAGCAATTCATTAGAGAATGATATTTTAATCAAAGAAAAGAAACAAAAAATTACAGAAGCACTTTTATCTCTTCAAGATCACGAACAAGCTATAATTAATCTTTATAATGATGATCTTAGCTACAAGCAAATAAGTGAGATAATGGGAATAAAATTCTCATCGGTGGGAAAAACACTTTCTAGAGCTATTGAAAAGCTTTCAAATCAAATTAAATTAATTAGTCATGGAGAAATGTGTAAGCAAAGAAATATTGTTTGATTATTACAACGAATCACTTGTTATTAATCAAATGAATTCTATCTCGCGACATCTTAAAAGTTGTAAGCAATGCCAAGCTATTCTTGATGAAATTGGAGATAATATTTCGTTAAGCAAAGAGTACTTAAGCATTATTACGCCAGAGTTAGATAAGATCCCTGATTTTACTTTGAAGCAACAGAAATCAAAAAAGATAAATGAATTTAAGATTAGAAAGACTCTAAGTTGGGCTGCAGGAATCAGCCTTCTTATTACGATATCAGCTCTGGCATCAATTAAAATCTCACATAATTTAAACCCAGTTAATGATTATGAGTATTTAGATTACATACCAGATATGAATGATGCTTGGCAGAACAACACCATTGTCGTTACTCAATACGATAATAATGGAAATCCTCTTAAACATCAATTAATAGAAACATCCAATTAATATTAACCAAAATTAAGTTTTATGAAAAATATATTATTTCTATTTATATTGCTTTTTTGTATTAGCGAATTACAAGGACAATCGTTAATTGAGGTTTATAAAAAGGGTTCAATCGAACTTATTCCAGATAATAAGTACGCTGCAGATACAGATTGGAACACGCTATTCTCAGATAGAAACCAAATCAAGAATGGTAATCCAATTGGGAAAATGAAAAGTATATCTGTATCTCAGAATGGTGAGCTGTTTGTTGGAAATTACAGTAATTATAAAATATATAAATTCGATAATCATGGCAATTTCATAAAAGAATTTGGAAAAGAAGGTAGAAAAGAAAGTGAATTCTTGTACAGACCTACTTTACAAGGAATCCTCGATAATAAATTTGTTTTTACTAGTGATCATCATGGAAGGATACTTTTTTTTGATTTAAATGGTAATTTTAAGAAAATGGTTAAAATTGACTATATGCCATTACAGATAATTCCTTTAAAAGACAATAAAATTGCAATATGGGGAAATGTAGCATATAAAGGTGATACAAAATATATCGTTTCAATAAAAGATATAAATACAGGAAAAGAAAAAATTGTTGATAGCTATTTTAACAGTTTAATAAAACTAAAACCTTTAATTGTAAAAGATAAAAATGGATACTTATATGGTTTTTCTCCATCGGGAGTCAAAGATAAAACTATAATTGAAAGGACATTTGATGGCAACTTAATTATTGGTCATAATGTAGAATCAACGTTATCTTTATTCTCACCTTATGGTGATCTTATAAAAACAATCGACTTGCACAAATCACCTATTAAAACTACCGAAAAGGACAAAGAAAAGTTTCTAAAAACAGCAAAAGATTATTTAATTAAGAAAGATTTATACGAAGAAAACAAGGCTTTACTTAATGATCCTAAGATATATCCAGAGACTTATCCAATTTTTTATGCAATAAAGACTGACCCCGAAGATAATATCTTAATATTTAACTATTCAGAAGAAGAAGGAAATTCGTTTTTAGTTTTTGATAAAAAAGGAACATTTATTTGTGAATCAAAACTTAACTCTGACAACTTAAAATTAGATATAAACTCAAGGTTCTCAACATTTGAAATAAGTGCCAATGGATTATATGCATTTGTTAAAGTTATTGATTCTAAAACATCAGAAATAAAAATCATAAAAACATTATTGAAGTAAACTAAATTGTCACTTCGTAATAAAATAATCCTCACATAATGATAAAGCATTATATAAGGCTTTTTATCAGGAATTTATTAAAGAATAAAATATATTCTCTATTTTCTTTGGCTAGTTTGGTTGTAGCGCTAACCACTTGCTTAATAATAAGCATATATGCCAATTACGAATATTCTTTTGATGATTTTCATAAAAACAATTCTAAGATCTATCGTGTTTTAATGTCGGATACCTTATATGGTGATCATAGTGCTATGACCTGTTATCCGATTACTTCGCTCATAAAAACCATTCCTGAGATTGAAAAATCCTTTGTCCTCAACAAAACTGAATTATTAATAAAAAAAGACATTCAGTTTTTTAGAGAAGAACAAGTATTTTTTACTGAACCCTCCTTTTTTGAAATTTTTGATTTTAAAATTATAGATGGCGATCCCCAATTTCTTTCCGAACAAGGAAATGTTCTCATCTCTGAAAGTATTGCATTAAAAATATTCTCAAGCAAGAATGTTATTGATAAAGACCTTACTATAAAAGATGCAGCAGGGAAAGAAAGTACACTTGTAATTAAAGGTATTTTTGAAGATTTTCCAGAAAACTCGCACATTAAAGCGAATATGCTAATGTCTTATAAGGATATTGAAAAGCATTATCAAGGCAATAGTAAATTCCAATGGAATAATAGAATCGTTTATTGTTATATTTTATCGGACGCTACTTCTAAAAAAATTGAAGATAAAATAAATAATATTATACCTCCTGAGATTAAACCGGATTATAATTATAAATTTAATTTACAAGCTTTAAATAGAATTCATTTATTCTCGGATAAGATTGATTTAAACATTGAAAAACAATCTGTTTTAAAGCAATTAATTGTTTTATTAGGTATTGCAGTATTAATAATTATTCTGGCCATATCAAATTATATTATTTACATATTGGTTGCAACTAACTATCGTTTAAAGGAAATTATAATAAGACGAATTGTAGGAGCATCAAGATTCGTGTTGTTTAAGCAAACCTTATGGGAATCATTTTTTCAAATCCTCATTTCATTCCCAATAGTTTTATTAATTACTTTTTGGCTTTTACCTCATGTCGAACATTATTTCCAGTTTAAAGTCGATACCAATCGTTTTATTCAAGTTGCTTTATTATTCACAACAGGAGTATTTCTTATTGGTGTTTTATCTTCTTTACTTGTAAGTTTGTATTCGGTATTTCCTTCGCTAAAAAAGTTACTTGAATTATATAAAAATCTCCGTTCAGGAAAATTTGCTTTTGTAAAAATATTATCGCTTGTTCAGCTTTCAATATTTATGACCTTGCTTATTTGTTTATTATCGATTCAAAAACAACTTAATTTTGCTTTCGATCAAAAAGTCGTAGGGTTCAATTACAAAAATCAACTATCAATAAAAATAAATGATAAAAAATTAATACAACAATGGCCTGCTTTTAAAAATGAACTACTAAAATTTCCAGAAATACAGAATATTGCTGCTTGTAACTCTAATCAACCTGCTTTCTCAACTTTAATTGCCGGATTTAAATGGAAATACGATAAGGATGGGAAAAAATACGGTTTTATGAAATCGGGTTTTTTAAGCGAAGAAGATAAAGCAGAATTTGAAGAGATTTTTGAAATAAACAGCATATCTGCTGATTACTTTAAAACTTTGGGTATAAATAAATTTGAAGGACGTGAGTTTTCAAACAACAATAATGAACGTCCTAATATTATTGTTAATAAAGCATTTATTGATAAACATCAGATAAAAGAACCTTTAAATAAAACAATAGATTTTCTTGATACAAAATATACTATAATCGGGCTCGTAAATAATTTTAGAACAAAATCCTTATTCAAGGAACAAAATCCTATTGTCTTTTGGTATTCTGATAAATACCTTCGACAAGTAGTTATACGTTTTAACGCAGTTGATAAGGCATCAGTATTGAATAAAATAAAATCGGTATGGGGAAAATTTCTGCCTGATACTCCAATGGAATATCAATTTACAGAAGATGTAATTACCGATTACTATAAAAAAGAAAAACAACTTCTTCAATTTATACACTTTTTTGCTGGATTTGGAATTATACTAACTCTTGTTAATCTTATAGGCTTTTCCAGATTAAATTTTAACAATCGTAAAAAAGAGATTGGATTAAGAAGAATCTTAGGCGCAAGATTCAATAATTTATATAAATTATTACTAAAACCGTATGTATATTATTCTTTGATATCTTCTTTTTTAGGAATATTTATTGCAATTCTATTTATGGATTATTGGTTTGCACAATTTAATGAAACAACAAGCTTAAATTTCAGCGAATACTTAATAGCAATTATTGGAGTTATAAGCCTTACATTATTAGTTGTTTCTATTAATATTGCCTTTGTTATTAGAGTAAATATGGTTGAAGTTATTAAAAATGAATAACTAAAAAAACTATTGCTTTTTAAGTTCTTATAAAATAGATTATTAAACATAACTACAAACAACTTTTCCACTTGTTAAATACTCCTTTCTATGCTTTTTTTGATAATAAAAGACATGAATATCTTTTATTAAACATTATTATTTAAAATCTTGTTACTACATTTGTGAACGAATTAACAATGATATTTCTATGAGCAATTCAATAGATGAAATTTTAAAGCAAGCCAAATTATCAAAAGAAGATGTTATAACTCTTTTACAAACGGATAAAATAGACAGAAATAAGATTTTCACTCATGCAGCAAAAGTAAAAGCTGACAATGTTGGTAAAAAAGTTTACTATCGTGGTCTTATAGAAATGTCGAACATTTGCAGCAAAAACTGCTACTATTGTGGTATTCGCATGGATAATAAAAAAGCTGAACGCTACGATATTTCAGATAAAGAAATACTGGATGCCGTAAAATTTGCTCATGAAAGTAATTATGGATCCCTTGTTCTGCAAGCTGGAGAAATAACTTCACCAACATTTACAAAACGAATTTCGAATCTTTTAAAACAGATAAAAGAAATCTCAAATAATGAACTTGGAATCACTATTTCCCTCGGAGAACAACCTGAAGAAGTTTACCAAGAATGGTTTGATAGCGGAGCTCATAGATATCTTCTTCGAATAGAATCATCTAATCCAGATTTATATTATAAGATTCATCCAAAAAATAAAAAACACGATTTTGAAACAAGAGTTAATTGCTTAAAATCATTACAAAAAGTTGGTTATCAAACAGGAACAGGTGTAATGATTGGTTTACCGTTTCAAACCTATGATGATCTAGCGAGTGATCTTTTCTTTATGCGCGATTTTGATATTGATATGTGTGGAATGGGTCCATTTATTGAACATCATGATACTCCTTTATATCAATACAATGATTTATTAATGCCAATTGAAGATCGATTTACCTTAACACTTAAAATGATAGCTCTTTTAAGAATCATAATGAAAGACATCAATATAGCTGCTGCCACAGCTTTGCAGGCTATTGACCCAATAGGTCGGGAAAAAGCGATAAAAGTTGGAGCAAATATTATTATGCCAAATGTAACTCCAGGAATGTATCGAGACAGTTACAAGTTATATGAAAATAAGCCATGTACCGACGAAGAAGCAGCTGATTGCACAAATTGTATGGAAATGCGAATTGGAATTACTGGAGACGATATAGGATATGGTGAATGGGGCGATTCGAAACATTACGCAAAAAGAAGACAACAGATTTAATATTACTGAGTATCAAGCTTTTTACGATCTTAAATCTTGATACTTCTATCTCATGTCTAAAATCTATAAGCTGATAAAAATCATTAGCAATTACATTCATAATACTTTATATTTGTATCAAACAATTTGATATGAATACTTTCAGTTCAAATAATTTATACCACAATTTTGGCAAAGGCCTTTTCGAGTGCTGGATTTGCTGATACCTTTCCTTTTATTATTTCAAATTATCATTCGTTAGGATAATTGCGTCCAATTTAGAAATCAGTCTTATTCACCATTAATTAATTTCTTATAATGGAAGGAACAATTTTCGATATAAAACACTTTGCTGTACATGATGGTCCGGGAATTCGCCAAACCATATTTTTTAAAGGCTGCCCTTTAAATTGTTGGTGGTGTCATAATCCTGAAAGTCAGAATGTAAATCCAGAAAAATACACGAAAGTCAACAAACTCGATGGAAAAGAATTTAAAAAAGAAGTTGCCGTAGGGTATAAAATATCTGTTGATGAACTTCTCAAAACCATTAGTGGTGATAAAATCTTTTTTGAAGAATCAGGTGGTGGTGTTACTTTTTCTGGTGGAGAACCATTAATGCAAGCAAGATTCTTAATCGAAATCCTTAAACAATGTAAGCAAAATAAGATTTATACTTGTATTGACACAACTGGTTTCGCTTCCAAAAATACGATTGAAAAGATTGCTGATTTTGTAGATTGCTTTCTTTTTGATATTAAGTTAATTGATGAAAAACTGCATCAAAAATATACAGGCATTCCGGTTAAAGGAATATTAGAAAATCTGCAATGGCTTGATCAAAATAATAAAAATGTTGTTTTAAGATTTCCAATAATTCCCGGAATAACAAATACTAGTAAAAATATCTCCGAAGTTAAATCTCTACTCAAATCATTAAAAAATATTAACCAGATTGATTTATTGCCATATCACAATATTTCGAATGGGAAATACTTAAGATTTAATAAGGAGAATAAAATGAAAAATGCAGAACCTTTATCTGATGATGAAATGCAAAATCTAAAATTAGAATTTGAATCCATTGGATTTAAAGTGGGTATTGGTGGATAACATTCTAATTAAAAATTAATAATGAAAAATGTCACTCTGAGCCTGTCGAAGAGTGCTATCATACTTCGACAAGCTCAGTATGACAAATTAAAACAAGTTTAATTATGAACTCAAGAATAAAACAATTAAGAAACGAAAGCTTAACAGCTATAAATACATTATCGACGGAACGTGCAGATCTGGTTACGGAATTTTACAAGAGTGATATTGCAAATCAGGTTTCTATACCTGTTAAGAGAGCAATGACATTTAAGCATATTCTGGAAAATAAGAAAATATGCATAAACAAAAATGAACTTATTGTAGGAGAACGTGGACCAGCTCCAAAAGCTACACCTACTTATCCTGAAGTAAGTTTACATTCGTTACAGGATCTAGACATTCTTAACGATAGACCCAAAGTTTGGTTTAAAGTTGATGAAAAAACGAAGGAAATCTATGAAAAAGAGATTATTCCTTTCTGGAAGGGGAATTCGCAACGCGATAAGATTTTTACTCTGTTACCAGATAAATGGATATCAGCTTATGAAGCTGGTGTATTTACAGAATTTCAGGAACAAAGAGCTCCTGGACATACTGTTGCTGGCAAAAAGGTTTTTAGGAATGGAATGCTCGACTTAAAAGTTGAAATTCAAGCTGCAATTAAAAAGCTGAATTCTTCGAATGATACTAAAGCAAGCGATAAAATTGAAGAACTTAAAGCAATGGAAATTGCCGCCGACTCTATTATCTATTTTGCACACAGGCATGCTATTTCTCTGATTAATTTAGCAGAGATTGAAAAAGATAAAAAAAGAAAAACGGAACTATTGGAGATGGCAAGAATTTGTCGGAAAGTTCCTGCAAATGCCCCTGAGACATTTCACGAAATGTTGCAGCATTATTGGTTTATTCACTTAGGAGTAATTACGGAAGTAAATCCTTGGGATTCTTTTAATCCTGGAAGGTTAGATCAACATTTATATCCATTTTACAAGCAAGAAATTGAAAATGGTTCTTTAACTAAGGAATCTGCAATTGAATTATTAGAAGCCTTTTGGGTAAAATTTAACAATCACCCTTCCCCACCCAAAATGGGAGTTACAGCACTAGAAAGTAATACATACACTGATTTTGCCTTAATAAATTTAGGTGGAGTTAAGGAAGATGGCTCAGATGCAGTTAACGAACTAACCTACATTATTTTAGATGTGATTGAAGAGATGCGGATTTTACAACCAAGTTCGATGGTGCAGTTGAGTAAAAAGAATCCCGATAAATTCATTGAACGTGCAATTAAAATCACCAAAACAGGATTTGGACAACCATCCATTTTTAACACCGATGCAATTGTAAAAGAACTCCTTAATCAAGGGAAATCGATTATCGATGCTCGCAATGGTGGTGCAAGCGGATGTGTAGAAACGGGGGCCTTTGGTACTGAAAGCTATATCCTTACAGGCTATTTCAATTTAAATAAGATTCTGGAAATTACTTTAAATAATGGAACCGATCCAAAAACTGGAAACCAAATCGGAATAGAGACCGGCGATCCACGAAAATTCAAAAATATCGAAGAATTATTTACAGCATACAAAATTCAACTTAACTATTTTGCAGATATTAAACTAAAAGGTAATAATATCATTGAAAAGTTATTTGCCGAAGAATTACCAGTTCCATTTTTATCGTTAATTATTGAAGATTGCATTTCGAATGGAGTTGATTACAATGCAGGCGGTGCTCGATACAACACAAGCTATGTGCAAGGCGTAGGATTAGGAAGCGTTACCGATAATATAACGTCCATAAAGTATAATGTTTTTGATCAAAAAAATATTACTATGGATGAGCTGCTAAAAGCTTTAGAAGCTAACTTCGAAGGATACGATCAATTACGTCATGATTTAATTTATGAGACTCCTAAATATGGAAATGATGATGATTATGCTGATTTATTGGCCGTAGAAGTTTTTAATACTTTTTACGATGCAGTAAACAACAAACCTACTTATCGTGGGGGAAAATTCAGAATTAACATGCTTCCAACTACAAGTCATGTTTATTTTGGAAGCGTTATGAAAGCTACACCCGACGGAAGAAAAGCATTCGAACCACTTTCTGAAGGAATTAGTCCGTTCCAGGGAGCAGATAAAAAAGGACCTACCGCAGTTTTAAAATCAGCAGCAAAAATTAATCACATAAAAACAGGTGGAACCTTATTGAATCAGAAATTCTCTCCTTCATTCTTTAAAGATGACCAAAGTATTACAAAGCTTGGGCATTTGGTAAGGAGCTATTTCAGAATGGATGGACATCATATCCAATTTAATGTGGTAAGTGCAAAAACTCTTCGTGAAGCACAAAAGCATCCTGAGAAATATTCAGATCTAATTGTTCGCGTTGCAGGATACAGCGATTATTTTAATGATTTGGGCGAAGATTTACAAAACGAAATTATCCGAAGAACAGAACATGAAGATATTTAAAATCACGATTAAAGACAAAAGTATGTCATACTGAGCCTGTCGAAGTATAACAGCACTCTTCGACATCCCATTAATTATCGGGACGAGTGACACCTTAATATATAATCAATCATCAACCATGAGAAAAATACTAATAACATCCCTAATCATCTTTGTAACAATTGCAAGTTCATTTGCACAAGGAACTTATGAAGATTACCAACGAGCCGAAAAATATCTGCATTTCAATGTGTATAACTTGGTTCAAAACCTTTACTTAAATCCAAATTGGATTGATAAAACCAACGATTTTTGGTATAAAACGGAAATTGAAAACGGGCATCAATTTAAATTAGTGTTAAGTTCAAAAAATGAAGTTAAACCCGCATTCGATCATCAGAAATTAGCAAAAGCTTTAGAAACAGAATTGGATAAAACTGTTAATCCTGACTCGCTCCCATTTTCAAAGATCAAGTTTAAAGATAAAATGAAAACTGTTATGTTTAAAGTAGATACCCTCAACTTTAAATATGATCTGAAAAAGAACATTTTATCACAATACACTCCAAAGAAAAAGGATCTGAAAAAGAACGAATACAAATCACCCGATGGAAAATGGATTGCATTTGTTAAAGACTATAATTTGTATTTAAGGGATATCAAAACCGAAGAAGAGTTTCAATTAACAACAGATGGTGTTGATTTATACGATTATGCAACTCCAATTGATTGGTACAAAATCGTTGATGAATCGGTTGGCGACACTTACGATCCTGGAATTTATGTTGAATGGTCGCCCGATTCTAAAAAATTTATGGCCATTAAGCTTGACCGTAGAAACAGAACAAAATTGTTAATGTATCAATCTTTACCCGATAGCGGAATGCGTGCAAAAGTTTGGTCATACGAAAGAGCTTTACCTGGCGAAAATAGTATCCCATTTCAGAACTTTTACATTTTTGATGTTGAGAAAAAATCGAATGTAAAAGTTGATATCGAACCGATGGAAAATATTTGGTCGGGCTTTGCTCCTGCTTGGACTGCAGATAGCAAAACACTCTACTTTGCTCAAATGGCTCGATACTATAAAACCATTGATTTGTATTTTGTAAATCCTGAAACTGGCAAAACTACAAATCCGATTCACGAAGATGTAAAGACCATGATCGAATATCAGATGGTCGATTGTGAATTAGTGAACAAGGGTGAAAAAATTATTTGGATGTCGGAACAAGACGGATGGAGTCATTTGTATTTATACGATGGAAAATCTGGCAATTTGATTAATCAAATTACAAAAGGAGAATTTGTTGTTCGTGATATTATATATACCAACGATAAAAATGAGATAGTTTACTTTATTGCCAGTGGAAAAGAAAAGGGGCGTGATCCTTATTATAAACATCTCTACAAAATTAATTTCGACGGATCAGGAATGACGCTTTTAACTCCTGAAGACGCAGAACACGAAATTCAATTCTCTCCCGATTATAAATACTTTATAGACAACTATTCCCGTGTTGATTTAAAACCAAAATCAGTTTTAAGAAGACTTTCAGATGGTAAACTTATAAATGAATTACAGGAAGCAAATATTGATAAGTTATTGGCAACGGGTTGGAAATATCCAGAGCGATTTACAGTTAAAGCACGCGATGGAAAAACAGATATTTATGGCGTTTTGCAATATCCATCGAACTTTGATTCAAATAAGAAATATCCGATTATTGATAATTCATATTCAGGACCACAAGCTGTAAATGTACCTAAATCTTTTCGT
Organism: Bacteroidales bacterium; assembly: GCA_016342685.1. Lineage (GTDB taxonomy): Bacteria > Bacteroidota > Bacteroidia > Bacteroidales > UBA12077 > UBA12077. Next base: position 425,057 of record JAEINU010000002.1, read on the forward strand.
CGTGGAATTTGGAACGATTGGACACCATTAGCTGAAGTTGGGTTTATTGTAATGCGAATTGATGGTATGGGAACAGCTATGCGTTCTAAAGCTTTCCACGATGTTTCTTATATGAATCTAGGTGATATTGGAGCTTTAGATCATATTACAGGAATCAAACAATTAGCAGAGAAATATTCTTACATCGACACCAATAAAGTTGGGATTTTTGGACATTCAGCTGGTGGTTATGATGCAGCTCATGCGATTTTAACTTATCCTGATTTTTACAAAGTTGCCGTTGCAGCAGCAGGAAATCACGATCACAGAATGGCTAAAGCATGGTGGCCTGAGCAATATATGGGAGAACTCGGCGATCATTATAACGAACAATCAAATTTAACGATAGCTAAAAATCTTAAGGGGAAACTAATGCTAGCACATGGCGATATGGATAATAATGTGAATCCTGCATCAACATATAGATTAGCTGCCGAACTAATTAAAAATAATAAAGATTTTGAGTTAGTGATAACTCCAAATAATAACCATGGTGATTTGTGGGAAAACAAATATTTCATTCGCCGACGAATGGACTTTTTCGTAAAACACTTGTGGAATATTAAACCACCAAAAGAATTTGAATTTAAAGAATACAAATAATCACAATTAAGAAATTAATGTCATGCTGAGCTTGTCGAAGTATGATTTCACTCTTCGACAAGCTCAGAGTGACATACAATTTGTCATCTTGAGCCTGTCGAAAGATGAACGATCAAAATATAAATAATTGAAACTTTTAAAATATACAACCATGTTTAATAAAAAAACTTATATCAACCGCCGCAAACAATTAAAATCACAATTCGATTCTGGCATCTTACTTTTCTTAGGAAACGAAGAAAGCTCTATGAATTATGCTGATAATACTTATCATTACAGACAAGACAGTACCTTCCTATACTATTTTGGATTAGATTATCCTGGATTAGTTGGAATTATTGATTTAGATAATGACAAAGATTTCATATTTGGTGATGATCTAACCATCGATCATATTGTTTGGATGGGATCGCAACCAACAATTGCACAAAGAAGCGAAAAAGCTGGAGTAGAAAATACTGGTTCCATGAGTCAGATGATTGACACCTTAAAATCAGCGAAGCAAAAAAATCGTAAGATTAATTTCTTACCAGCTTATCGTCCTGAACATCAAATAAAGCTTTATAATTGGTTGGAGATTCCAATTAACGAAACAAATAAACATGCTTCCGTTGATTTAATTGTTGCCGTTGGAAAACAACGTAATATAAAATCAGCTGAAGAAATTGAGCAATTAGAACAAGTTGTGAGCGTAACAGCAGATATGCATCATGCAGCAATGCGATATGCACAACCAGGCATGAATGAATATCAAGTTGCCGCAAAAGTTCATGAAGTAGCTCAAGCAGCAGGTGGTGATATTTCTTTTCCAATTATTGCAACAATAAACGGACAAACATTACACAATCATTATCATGGGAATACAATTAAAGAAGGTGATTTATTTTTGTTAGATGCAGGTGCCGAAAACCAAATGCGATATGCCGGTGATATGTCAAGTACATTCCCTGTTTCGGCAAAGTTTACCGAACGCCAAAAAGAAATTTATCAAATTGCCTTAAATGGACATAATGCAGCTATAGAAGCTATTAAACCTGGAGTTAATTTTAAAGATATCCACTTTACAGCTGCACGTACTATCTTTGATGGTTTAAAAAACCTTGGGTTCACAAAAGGAAATACCGAAGAAGCTATTCAGGCTGGTGCTCACGCTCTATTTTTCCCTTGTGGAACAGGTCATTTAATGGGATTAGATGTTCACGATATGGAAAATTTGGGTGAGCAGTATGTTGGATATGCAGGTCAAGCAAAAAGCACTTTATTCGGATTAAAATCATTGCGTTTAGGTCGTGAATTGCAACCTGGATATGTTGTAACTATCGAACCGGGAATTTACTTTATTCCTGAATTAATCGACTTGTGGAAATCACAAAATAAGTTCTCTGAATTTATTAATTACAATAAAGTTGAAGAGTATAAAAATTTTGGTGGAACTCGTAATGAAGAAGATATTTTAGTTACAGAAGATGGCTATAAAATTCTTGGAACACCATTAGCTAAATCAGTTGAAGATGTAGAAAACGAACGTGCAAAGGCATTTTAATAAACCTTTCACACTTCGATAAACTCAGTGTGACAAAACTTTTAAATCACGTCATGCTTAGCTTGTCGAAGTATGACTAAACTCTTCAACAAGCTTAGAGTGACAAATAAATATTGAATTACATAATTATACTCTTTATATTTATTGAAAAAATAACAATGCTAGTAATAAGCGAACAAGACATAATAAAAGCAGTTGAACCAATTGAATTGGTAAGTGCCATCGAGAAAGCCTATATCATTCAGGATAAAGCCAGCACAAACATTCCAAACAGAATGCACATCGATAATGATGAAAACACTTTACTGGTAATGCCAGGATTTATTGATAGTGTATTCGGCACAAAACTGGTTTCTCTATTTCCTAAAAATACACAAGAGAATAAGCCTGTTCTAAATGGTGTAATGGTTTTAAATGATGCCAGAACCGGTGAAGCTTTAGCCATGATTAATGGAAATAAACTCACTGCCATGAGAACTGGTGCAGTTGGCGCTACTGCTGTAAAATACCTTGCTCCCTTTGGTGCTCAAACCTTAGGAATTATTGGTGCAGGAGTTCAGGCCTATCATCAAGCTTTAATTGTTATAGAACAACGCCCATTTAGGAAACTAATTATTTGTGATAAAAACCTAAGTAAAGCTGAAGTTGTAAAAGATGATTTAGAAACTAGACTTGAAAATATTGAGATTATTGCTACCGATGATTCAAATCAATTGGTTATAGATTCGGATGTTATTGTAACAGCAACGTCATCTAGCAAACCTGTTTTTGATCTCGATATGGAGAAAATTGAAAACAAAGTTTTTATAGGAATTGGATCTTACAAACCCGACATGCAAGAACTACCTTTATCAATTTACAAAAAAACTGAAAAGGTTTACGTTGACACTTTACATGCAAAAGAAGAATGTGGCGATATCAAAATCCCACTCAATAAAGGTTTGATAAAAACTGAGAATATAATTCCTTTTAGCACAGTTCTTACAAGTGGAGAATTACTTGAAGAATCATCAATAAAGATCTTTAAATCAGCAGGAATGTCTTTATTCGATTTAACCGTTGCAGAGTTAATTTACAATAATGCCAAAGAAAAAGGTTTGGGTCAAGAAGTAAGTATATAATCACACTTCGATAAACTCAGTGTGACAATTCTTAATAGTTGTCGTCATGCTGAGCTTGTCGAAGTAGACATCACTCTTCGACAAGCTCAGAGTGACAAATAAGATTTAAAATGAGTAATATATTAAAAAACTGGATCTGGAATCCCCCAAAAGATTGGTTAAAGATAAAAACAATCGACTTGCATACAGGCGGTGAACCATTAAGAGTTTATACCAATGGATTACCAGAAATAATAGGTTCTACTATTCTTGAAAAGAGAAGATATTTTCGTGATAACTTCGATTATATAAGAACGGGAACAATGTTTGAGCCTCGCGGTCATGCCGATATGTATGGAGCAATTATTACAGAGCCAACAACTGATGACGCAGATTTTGGAACATTCTTTTTACATAACGAAGGTTACAGCACCATGTGTGGTCATGCAATAATTGCATTAACCAAGTTGGTTCTGGATACAGGAATGATTCAAAAAGAAGGGAACGAACCTGAACTAATTATTAATGCTCCTCCGGGAAAAATATATGCAAAGGCTTTTCGTGAAAATGGAATTGTGCAAAAAGTTTCTTTCAAAAATGTTCCGTCATTTTTACTACTAGAAGATGAAGAAATTGAAATACCAGAAATTGGCAAAGTAAAATTTGATGTAGCTTTTGGTGGTGCTTTTTATGCTTTTTGCGATGCGGATGAATTGGGTTTAAAAATGGATGAATCAGATTACAACAAATTAATCGATTACGGCAGAAAAATAAAACATGCTGTAATGAACAAGTTTGAAATTAAACATCCATTCGAAGAAGATTTAAGCTTTTTATATGGTACAATCTTTACTGGTAAAGCATTTGACTCAAAACATCACAGTCGTAATGTATGCATCTTTGCAGAAGGTGAAGTAGATCGCTCCCCTACAGGGTCTGGAGTAAGTGCACGAGCAGCATTGCATTACGCCAAAGGTGAATTAAAGCTAAATGAAATAATTACCGTTGAAAGTATTTTAGGATCGACAATGAATGTTGAAGTAATTGAAACTACGGAATATGGTTCGCATAAAGCAGTGATTCCTGAGGTTACAGGAACCGCATTCATCACAGGTCAGAATGAATTTTATTTTGATCCTACCGATCCTTTCAAAAATGGTTTTATATTTAGATAATTTTTAGAAATCAATTAAAATAAATAATATGTTTAAAAAAGTATTAGCAATTGTTACAATTCTTGCGTTAGGATTTCACTTTAATTCTAACGCTTGCACTGTTATTGCAGTTGGAAAGAAAGCTTCTGCAGATGGGTCAATTATTATTTCTCATACCGATACTGGTCCAGATTCTAGAATATTTGTTGTGCCTGCTCAAACTTTTAAACCGGGAGAAAAAGCGCCAGTTTATTGGGGAATACAAGATGCATCGTTGCCTTTAAATAACGATGGCGAGATCCTAGGATATATTCCACAAGTTGAGAAAACCTATAAGTATTTTCAATCGGCTTACTCACATGTAAACGAACATCAGTTAGGAATTGCGGAAAGCACAACTGCTCAGCGAGAAGAATTAATTTGCATGCAAGGAGAAGGCAAACAAATTATGTCGATTGAGCAAGCACAAATTTTTGCTTTACAGAGATATAAAAATGCTCGCGAAGCTGTTCTGTTTATTGGTAATTTAATGACAGAGTATGGTTTTATTCCATCGAGCGGTGATGGTTCAGAAACTCTTGTAATTGCTGATACCGAAGAAGCTTGGGTTTTTGAAGTATTTGGAGTTGGTAAAGGGTGGAACCCGGAAAGTGGAAAACCCGGAGCAATCTGGGCAGCACAGCGACTTCCTGACGATCAAGCTACCATGATTCCTAATTGGAGTATCATAAAACAAATTGATGAAGAAGATACTGAAAACTTTATGGTTTCTGATAATTACAAGCAAGAAGCTATTGATCGTGGTTGGTACGATCCAAACTCAGGAATGCCTTTTATATGGCAAGAAGCTTATACTCCGATTCCTGCTGAATATGCAACAAGTAGATTTTGGTTGTTTCATCAAACATTTGCACCAAACTTAAAAAAATGGCCTAACAGGTTCCCAGAAGGAAATCCTTACAAAGGAATACAACCTTATTTTCAATACGTAGAACCTGTTTCTATATATCCTTTCTCTATTGTACCCGAAAAAAAGATTTCAGTTCAGGATGTAATAGCTTTTCAACGTTCAACGTACGAAGGAACAATTTATGACATGACATATGATCCAACATGGTTAGTTCCAAACGGTGAAGGTGGATACGAAAAAAGTCCTTTAGCAACACCCTTCCCAAGTAGCGATTTACGTAAATTATTAAAAATTACTTATCGTCGTCCGGTTGCTCGTCATCGTGGACATTATGGAATGGTTCTTCAATTAAGGGATTGGTTACCAAATGAAATTGGTGGTGTTTATTGGGTTTATTTAGACAATCCTTATTTTAGTCCTTATGTTCCAATTTATGCTGGGAATTTATCAACTCATGAATCATACAAAACATACGATCCAAACAAATACAGTGAAAAATCAGCACGTTGGGCAATCGATTTTGTCGATAATTTAGCTAATCTCAAATTCCAACCAATTGCAGAAGATGTTCGTGAAGTAAGAACTCCTTTTGAAACAAAGATGTTTGAAAATCAGAAAGCTATTGAAGCCGAAGCTATGAAGCTTTACAAGAAAAATCCTAAAAAGGCTCAAGAATATTTAACAAACTATTCAAATGGATTAATGAACGATGTTACAGTTATGTTTAATGAATTAAGGAACCAAATAATAACTGATTATACCAATAATCACGAATAAAAAGCTATCTGCAATAGCTTTTAGATATTAGTTCAAGGAGCTGTCCAAAAAGTCTCACTTTGTCATCCTCAACTTGAAAAAGGGAATGACAGTTTAGGGGCTTTTGGGATAGCCCCTTTTTTTCAAATGTATTTTGTTGTCTTTAGAAAAATTAATCTACAAATCTATTTTCTTTCCATTATTATTTGGGCAAAACTATCATCGAACTTTTCTACTTTAGTAATCTTAAATTTCTTAAAATCTGTTCCATTTGCAAATAATGGAATTCCCTTTCCAAGAACAACTGATTTAATTGTAATTATAATTTCATCAATTAGATTTTTATTTAATAGGATTTTATTGATTTCACCCCCTCCAATTAACCATATGTCCTTTTCATCTAATTGCTTTAAGTTTGAAACAAACTCAACAATATTACTTTTAATAAATTCGACAGGATTATCTTCCTTCTTTTCATGATTTTTGCTAAATACATAGTTCTTCTTATCAGGATAAGGAAATGGAATACCAAAATTTACAATCTCTTTATAAGTATTGTAACCCATTAAAGTAGTGTCGATTGATGAATAGAAATCTAAGTAACCATAAGCATTCTCATCAATTTCTTCATTCTCGTTATCATTTAGCCACTCAACACTACCTTTTTCCGTTGCTATAAATCCATCTATACTTTGTGCTATATACAATTTTAACTTTCTCATAACTTCATTAATTTATTTTTTTTACTCAAAAGAATAAAAAGACTACTATCAATTTCATTCAAATCACCGCTATAAATACTATAATTTTACGGGAATTCAAATTTACCATATTTAAGCAAACCTTTATGTTTATTAATACTACCTAAACAAAACCGAACAAAAAGTGTTCATAATCGAACAAACCATCAACAAGCTTAACATGTCTATAAGGCTGATTAACTGAAAATAGACAAGTATGGTTTGTTTTTTGCATTCTGCCCAACAATTACAAAAAAGACAATGAATTATGTTAAGAAATTACTTTACAACAGCATTTAGAAATTTATTCAAAAATAAGATCTTTTCAATTATTAATATTATTGGTTTAGCTATTGGAATAACCGCGTGCCTGTTAATATCATTATATGCCAATTACGAACTTGGTTACGATAAAGATATTAAAGATATTGATAATTTATATCGGGTTCTTTACGAACGAGTTTCTGAAACAGGAGAAACAGTTCAATTTGCGTCGGCAAGTCCACCGGTTGGGCCAGCAATTGAAGAAAAATTTCCTGAGATTGAAAAATTTGCAAGAGCTTTTAGGCGCGAAGGAATCTTATCAAAAAATGAAATTTCATTTAGTGAAAAAAATGTTTTCTGGGCAGAACCCACTTTCCTTGATTTGTTTTCTTATGAAATGATTCACAAATCATCTGATTCACTTCTTAGTCAACCTAATACAATGGTTATCTCAGAAAAAATAGCACTGAAATACTTTGGAGATGAAAATCCAACAGGAAAAACACTAAAATTGGATGGAAACCAGGTGTTTAAAATAACTGGTGTTTTTAAATCTAAACCTAGCAACATGCATTTCGATGCGGATGTTCTTTTATCATATATAAACTTTGAAAACCAATTAGGAGAAAATGTTAAAACATTTGGATGGGTTTATAGTGGATTTTACACTTACGTAAAGTTAAAAGATGGAAAGGACTTTAATGAGGTTAATGAAAAAATTGAAGCTTTTATTAATGAAGAATTAGCGGAATTTATGGAGTTGTATAAATTAAAAATTGGATACAAACTTCAACCTGTTAAAGATATACATCTTACATCGCATTTTATGCATGAATTAAAAACAAATGGAAATAAAAACTCCATCATGTTTTTATATATTATATCATGGTTTATAATCTTAATAGCATGGATAAATTTTGTTAATCTACTTACAATAAGCTCAATAAAAAGATCTCCTGAAATTAGTTTAAGAAAAGTACTAGGAGGTACAACACCTCAGCTTATTAAACAATTTTTATTGGAATCAGTACTAATAAATTCTATTGCCTTATTATTGGCTTTCGTTATGATAGAAGCAAGTTTTCCTATCTTTTCAGAACTCACTGACATTCCCGTTAAATACGTAATATGGAACAAAATATGGTTTTGGCAGGATACTATTATTATATTTCTTGTTGGTACACTGTTAGCAGGTTCTTATCCGGTTTGGGGAATTTTATCAAAGAAAATTATCGCGACACTTAGAGCTGGATTCACTGGATCTAAACGAGCTGTGCTTATCCGTAAGGTATTAGTAATATTTCAATTCTTTATGGCGGTTGTTTTAATTGCGGGAACAATTAGCGTCTATAAACAACTTCAATTCTTGAAATCAAAAGAATCAGGAATAAACAAAACAAATATTCTAGTAATAAATACTCCACGAATAGGAGAGCAAGATATTATCAATCAGCGAAGGGCTTTCAAAGAAGAAGTATCTAAATATCCTTTTGTTAAAAGTATTGGATTTTCATCTGTAATTCCAGGAATGCATAATATGTTTAATCGCGGAGGAATACGTCGAATTAATGATGATCCAACGTCGGGTAAAAACTATAGAATTACAGAAGTTGACCCTAATTTTTCCAATGTTTACTCAACCACATTTATTGCAGGAAGAAATCTTTCGGATGATTATAACACAGATGCAAATTCAGTTATTGTTAATATTGCAGCGCTAGAATTGCTTGGTTTTGAGAATCCTGATGCAGCTATAGGAGAAAAAATATTAATTCGTGGAATTGAAAATAATATTATTGGAGTTATTGAAAATTTCCATCAAGAATCTCCAAGGCTTGATTTTGAACCACAAATATTTAGATTAGCTCAATATTTTAATGGATATTTTTCAATTAAGCTTGAGAACAATAAAAACTTAAAAGCTAATCAGGTAATTATTGAAGCAAAATACAAAGAGTTTTTCACTGGAAATCCATTCGACTATTTTTACTTGCAAGATTATTACGAAAATCAATATAAAACCGAAGTTCGTTTTGGAGAAGTATTTGGTATATTCGCCTTACTTGCCTTATTTATAACATCCTTAGGGATTCTAAGTTTATCTGCATTCTCTGCAGCACAGAGAAAAAAAGAAATCGGAATTCGAAAAGTTATGGGTGCAAGTATTAATCAAATATTAATTCTACTTTCGAAAAACTATATTTCATTATTGATAATATCATTTACTCTTGCTGTTCCTGTTATTTACTTAGCCCTTAATAAATGGCTTAATAACTTTGCCAACAGAATGGATTTATCGATTTGGATTTTTATAATTCCAATTATTCTGGTTTCGGTGTTTAGTTTAATAACTGTGGCTTACCAATCGGTTAAAACAGCAAAATCTAATCCAGCAGATTCATTACGACACGAATAAATCATGTAACTATAATATTGGGTTACTAATGGCTTTTAACAAAAAAGTCATACTTCTTAACTGAAGTATGACTTTTTTGCTTTTTCTATTTTTTTACTTTCCCTTGTACTCGCCTTTTTCTTTCATCTTAGCAATAATTTCTTCTAAGCTTAATGAGCAATTTGGCAAAATCCAATCTGCACACGAACCTATTTGCTCTGCTGTCATGTATCGTTTACAATTCATCCACTTATCTTTTCCCGCTTTACAATATAGATTTTTATAGGATTCTTCTGATCCTGATCTCTTTAACAACAATCCATTAAATAATGGGCATGTTTCTACTTTTGGACAATTATTGTTTTCCATCTTATCGAATATTTGTTTAAAACCTAAACTTTAAATTACTATTTACAAAGGGTATTATCAATATCAACGGAATGCTTTAAGACATCATTCATATTGAGATATACTTACAAATTGCATATCAGCAAGTGTACTTTATGTTGCAATTTGTATAAGTAGAGCTCGTAATTAAACCGATCAATAGTATTCCGTCACAAGAACTATACATTGATCACATAAGCTAGCCATCCATCCCTAATCCTTTGTATATATAGCTTTACACTTTATACTTGCAATACAAATCGTAAATATAATTTAAAATCAAAATCATGAAAAAAATCTTTTTATTACTTATTTTAAACATTACCCTTATTTCAATTTCAAATGCTCAGTTCGATGATCGTTTCTATTTTCCTGTTAAAGAATGGGACAATATGGATGAATTAAATTATGAAGAATTAACATTTAATATTGATACAATAAGCCTGAATGCCATTTTGCTAAAACCAGAATCGAAACCTAAAGTTACTATTCTATTCTTTCATGGTGCTGGAGGGAATGTTTCAAAATATACCTTTATGACCAAGCCTTTGGTTGAAGCAGGATATCAGGTATTTATGTTAGATGCAAGAGGTTATGGAAAATCGACTGGAATTCCCACACACACAAATGTCGCAAAAGATGCTCAATTTGTTTTTGAATCAATTATTAAAAGAAAAGATATCAAGAAAACAAAGCTAATAATCTACGGTGCATCATTAGGAACTCAGATTGCAACTAAACTTGCAAAAGATAATCAAACAAAAGTAAGTGGTTTAATTCTAGATGGAACCATCAGTTCATTCACCGACATGGCTTTACTTTCAGCTCCCGCTGAACAAAAAGCAATGATTGCCCAATATGTTACATCGCCTTATTCAGCTAAAGAAGATATTAAAGAGATAACAGATATGCCTAAGCTATTTATCCATAGCGAAGGAGACAAATCGGTTCCTTTTTCACAAGGAGAAACAGTTTTTAAGAATGCGCTTGAACCAAAAGAATTTTGGAATTATAAAGGAAATCATATCGATGCAATAACAATTTCACCTGAAATCTTAGTACAAAAAGTAAGTAATTTAGTGAATAAAGAGAATTAGATTAGTCAATTCAAATAAAGAGTAGCCTAAAAGATTCGTTTTATTACACTTCGACAAGCTCAGTGTAACATTCCGAACAAAAGAAAATTGTCATGCTGAGTTTATCGAAGCATAAGCAATTTTCTTTATATAGGCTTACTCTTTACTGAAAACAAATCAAGCGCTCCAACTTAACTTTTCCATCATTAAACTTGCTTGATTAAATTCTGATTTCAATTGATCAAAGACTTCTTTTACTGAATATATTTCATTTGCTAAGTAAGCATTGGTTCCAGCAAATGAAAATCCATCATGAAAGTTTCCTTTTGCAGCATTAAATAAAGCTTCGGCTATACAAAACTGAACATTAGCATAATTGCAAGTTTTAAGACATTTCCAAGGGCAATTTATAGGCTTCTTCTTTCCCATTTTAATTTGCTGCACAAAATCATTACTAATTACTCTACCTGGCAATCCAACCGGACTATCAATTAAAGTGATATCTTCTTTCGAACATTTTAAATAGTTTTGCTTGAAAGAATCTGATGCATCGCATTCGTGGGTTGTAACAAATCGAGTTCCCATTTTAACGGCACTTGCCCCAGCTTCCATTATTTCAAAAATATCTATACCTGAATATATTCCGCCTGCTGCAATAACCGGAATTTCTTTTCCATACTTAAATTTAAATGGCTCCAATTCATTGATAGTACCTTTTACCAATGATGTAAGCAATATCTCATTTTCTTCTAAAACTTTTCTTCGGAAACCCAAGTGTCCACCAGAAAGTGGACCTTCAAGAACTACAGCATCTGGAATACGATTGTATCTATCGGACCAATGCTGAAATATTAAACTAGCCGCTCTTGGAGATGAAACCTTAGGTATAAATTTAGTATTGGTATTTTCTAAAATTGAGAGATCTATATCCGGCTTCTTTAATGGTAAACCTGCAGTTAAAAAAACAATATCAACCTTTTCTTCAATTGATACTCGGAGCAAATCGTCAAAATCTGAAACCGCAAGCATAGTATTCACTCCAATTACTCCATCCGAATTTTGACGTGCTTTTCGAATTTCTTTTCGCAAAGCGATTTTATTTGATTCTCGAAAATTGCTTCTATAGTTTGGTTCTGTCATTCCAATCCCAACGGCTGAGATCACTCCCACTCCTCCTTCATTCGCAACTGCCGCCGCCAAACCAGATAAAGAAATACAAACACCCATTCCTCCTTGAATAATTGGATTTTTAATTTTTAAATTCCCAATAATAAGTTCTTTCATACTTTCTATTTTTATATAACTTCCTTAAATATTTTACGAAAATGATATCCATAAATGGAGTAAGTAACCGCTTTTGTCAATACTTGTGGGCGGTTAAATAAACTCCAAAAGATCAATTCCCAATAAAACTTTCTGAACTTGTCGACTACGCCAAGCACTACGATTGATTTTAAAAATGCGATAATTAATCTTGGTGATATTTTCCTTTTTGATGTCTCAGATGGATTAAATCTCTTTAAAAATTCAGAAACCCGTTTGTAGAAAGATTCTCCGGAATAAATACCACGAATGATATTCTTGTAACCATTGATTAATTGATTCTCATCCATTTTGGGCTTAAAATTCAATGTAAAATCGGTATTATTCCCGCTTGTATCTTTTACAATTCTATTTTCCTTAGTCAGACGTTTATAAAGCTGTGTTTTTTTAGGAGCGTTCAATAAACCTACCATTGCTGTTATAATTCCGCTACTCCTTATGAAATCAATTTGATTCTGAAAAACAGAAGCTTGGTCGCTATCAAAACCAACAATAAAACCACCAGAAACTTCAATTCCCTGCTCCTGAATTCTATGCACACTTTCAACCAGACTTCTGTTTTTATTTTGAATCTTGTTACATTCCGACAGGCTTTCTTCATCGGTTGTTTCTATTCCAACAAATACATTTTCAAAACCAGCTTCAACCAATAGTTTCATTAACTCCACATCATCGGCTAAATCGATCGAAGCTTCCGTTGTAAATTGGAACGGAAACTTTTTCGCACTCATCCATTCTATCATCTTAGGAAGCAAATCTGTTTTCAGAAACTTTTTGTTTCCAATAAAGTTATCATCAACAAAAAATACACTTTTACGCCAACCAGAATCATAAATATTATTCAACTCACCTATTATTTGATTTGATGTTTTTATTCTAACCTTATGCCCTAGCAAAGCAGTTATGTCGCAGAATTCACAATTAAAAGGACATCCCCGTGTAAATTGTATACTCAAAGAATTGTATTTCGACAATTTTATTAATGAATAATCAGGCAAAGGCGTTTCTTCCAAATTTGCATATTCACCAGTTTGATAAACTCTTTGCAATTCATTATTCTCTAGATCATTTAAAAAATCGGGAAGGGTTATTTCTGCCTCATTTAACACAAAATGATCAATTTGTGGGAAATTTTGATATTCTCCAGTAAATAAAGGGCCACCTGCAACTACCTTTGTTTCGTAATTATTGCATTTATCAACTATTTCATGAACCGATTTCTGTTGAATATTCATCGCACTTATAAATACAAAATCGGCCCAAAGTATATCCTGATCTTTTAACAACTCAACATTAAGATCTATGAGTTTCTTTTCCCAAATAACGGGTAATATCGAAGCTATAGTAATTAAACCTAATGGTGGATTAGCAGCCTTTTTTGACACAAATTTTAGAGCATGTTTAAAGCTCCAGAATGTATCGGGGTATTTCGGATAAACTAGAAGTATTTTCATAACTTTCTTTTTAAATGTTCAGACTATTTATAATTGAATTTCGGATACTTCTTGTAACTAAATCCCAATTAGAAAATGCAGTATTAAAAATTTGCTGTCCTTCTCTAAAAAACTCTTTTAATGCAATATGAGATTCGGTTTTATCAAACTTTGTAGGATGTTTTAGGTTCTGAAGATTAACATACTTTATTCTTTTATTGAAAGATTGAAAGTGCAGATTAATTATTGTTTCAACACCAAATCGCGAAGGTTTTATTCTTTTTAGAATTGGAAGAATATCCTTTTTTCGCAATGCTCTTTGACCAGAAAAAAACTTAAACGGATTAATATTATGATTTATTCTTGTTTCGGTTGCCTGCCCTAGCACCATATCAACTTCATCCTTAATAACCGGAGTTATTAGTTGATTAATATGCTTTGAGCTAAGATTTGAAAGATCAGCATCAATAAATACGAGAAATTCAGAACTAGAAGCTTCAACTCCTTTAGCAATTGCATATCCTTTGCCCATATTTTTAGGCAAATGAATAGCATGGAATGGCAGTTCAAGTTTTAGGCTTTCAATAATATTACCTGTTTGATCCAAAGATCCATCGTTAACAACAATAAGTTCATGAATGCTCGAAATACCAGAAACTTCTTTTAGTATTTTTTCTATTGTACTTTCTTCATTATAAGCACATATTACAGCAGATACTCGATTCATTTTCATCGCGATTATATTATTTAATCACAAATCTATGATCGATAAAAATCATTAAAAAAACTTAGGGGTATTGATAAATAAAATAGGGAGTAAATCCCTTTTTAGGGGCGAAATTCAATGTCTGATTATCTACTAATTTCTTAAATCATCTTTTTAAACTCATTTATATATTTTTGAGAAACAAGAACAGGGAAATCAATATTACTAAAGGATAGTTTGTAGCCCTGTGAACTTCCTGAAATTTCTTCGATATAATTTTTGTTTACAATGAATGTACGATGACATCTGAAAATAAAATCATGTTCAATAAATAATTGCTCTGCTTTTGCCAATGTACTTCTGATCATTTGACTTTTTACTTCTTCATTACTTTTATAAAAAACCTCAATGTAATTATCAGCCGTTTTTATCAGAATTAAAGAATCTAGTTTAATGCTCAGGCTATCTTTTTTATATTCCGAATCGAAAAAGATCATTTTATCTTTGAGTTGCTTACTTTCTTTCAGTTTATTATTTAAACGCATTGCGGTTTTAAGATTATTTCTTAATAAACGATCCTGATTAATAATTATTAAAGCCGCAACAGGTAAAAAAGCAAGTAGTAAAATTTTGCCTATTAATCCAAAACTTATATCGATTACTTCGAATAGTTTTGAGTAAAACAAAAAATTACTTGCCGATATTAAGAACAGAATCCAGATATTCCAAAGGATTTCTTTTTTGATATTCCATTTATTTTGAAGAAAGATTCTAGGAAAAAAACTGGGTAAAACAATTAAGTTCAAGCTCAAGGTTAAAAAAGTAGACGCTCCTAGACCTGTAATTAAATAAAAAATATCTTTGTTGCTGTAAGAACTTAAATCGATGGGTTGAAATAGTACCAAAAATACTAAAACTCCTATACTAATAAAGAATATGATTTTCGCATTATGCCTTAAATCATCGTTAAAAGGATAGGATTTATTTAAAAATTTCAACATTAATATTATTTTAAAATGAGATATTATTAACGAAATTAAGGATAATTTATTACAAGATCAATTTACTAAATATCAACCAATTTAGTACACCATTTATTTTTCTTTCATAAAAATACATTATCAATTTTAAAATAACTAAAAGACTGAACTTGCTCAAAAATGACTTTTTAGTATCTTCACGCATTATTATACAAAATCAATGAATTTTATAAACTATATAAACCAGCCTTTCCCCAAAGCAGAATCTAAATGGAAAACAATTATTTCAATTAGTGTTTTTGTAACCTTATTTTTAATTGTATTTCAGCCATTTGGAATTAATTTATTTAAAAGCGATCATAAATTATTAATCCTATCGGGATATGGTTTGGTTACTTTTTTTACACTGATTTTTGATCTAATATTAATTGAAAATATATTTAGTCGCTCTTTCAACGATCAAAACTGGAAAATTTGGAAAGAATTTACTTGGTTAATATGGGTAATATTTTCAATAGGTATCGGAAATGCATTATTTTCCTTCTATATATTCGATAATTTTCATTTTAGTTTAAAAACTTTTATTTCTTTCGAAATAATCACATTGATTGTTGGAGTAATTCCAATTACTATTCTAATAATAACAAAGCAAAAATTCCTATTAAAAAAACATCTAACTTCTTCTAACAATTTAAATAAAAATATTCTAATCGATAAAATAAAATCAGATCAAAAACAAATTATTCGATTTTATGCAGATAACGAGAAAGATTTTATCGAATTTGATATTAATAATTTTGCTTTTATTGAATCATCTGGAAACTATGTAGAGATACATTTTTTCGAAGAAAACACACTTATCAAAAAAACATTTCGAAGTACATTAAAAAGAGCATTATCTTTTTTCGATGATAACCAAAAAATAATCCAATGCCATCGAGCCTATATTGTGAATATAAATAGAATTATTAGTTCAAAAGGAAATTCACAAGGCTTAAAACTTAGTTTAGAAAATTGCGAACAAGAAATTCCAGTTTCTAGGGGATTTGTAGATAGATTTAGAGAAAATCAATAAACTCATTAAATTAAAATCTCGGTTCAGTACTTCAATTTTACATTGTACATTATTACACTAATTAGCATTTCGTATCTCAAGATATTCATTCATCACATATTCTTGCAATACATCCCAAATGCATTGCACATAGTCTTTTTCATCTTAAACTTGCATTACAGATCACAAATCAAATATTCAATTAAAATTAAAAAAAGATGAAAAAATTATGGATTGTTTTAGTAGCTGTAGCTTTATTTATTATTGGAACAGTAATGTATTTTAATGGAAATGCGAATATTCTAAACGCTGGCGAATTTGCATATGGTTATTTTGCAGCAGGAGATTTTGCATTAGGTGTATTTGCCGCAGGTAAATTCTCAGCTGGAATTTTCTCAATTGGAATCTTCTCAATTGGAATTTTCTCAATCAGTGTATTTAATATTGCTATATATTCTGTTGGAATCTTTGTTATTGCATACAAAAAACGACTACCTAAATTATTAAAGCAAGAATCAACCAATCCTGAATATGTAGAGTAAATTGCAAGTCAAACCTCTGTTAATGTAATATTTATAGAATAAAAAAAATGAAAATGAAAATAAAGAGTAACATTTATAAAACAATCATTATTGTAACAACCTTTTTAATAGGAATGTATGGGAAAACCACATTGTATTATTTATTTGATATTAAACTCAAATTCTCGAATCCTGCCTTAGATGTTGCATTTTTTTATGCTTGGTGGATAATTCCAATTCTAGTTTCTATTTGGTTGATTTATGGTGTAAAAAACTTTTTTAAAGAACTTGGCTTAAACAAATCAGTTTATAAAGGATTGTTTTGGGCATCAGTCATGGTTTCACCAATGTTTATTGGTTCATTTTTTACAGGCAAGTTAGTATCGAATCTTTCATTTTTAAATATATTACATGGGGCTATATTAGCAGGTGTCTTGGAAGAAATATTCTTTAGAGGATTCCTTTTTGGACAACTCTTTCGAAAACTTAAATGGGGCTTTATACCTGCTGTAATAATAAATGCAGTAATATTTGCACTAGGGCATATTTATCAAGGTAATAATACAAACGAAATTATTGGTGTATTTATGGTAACATTCTTTGGAGCAGCATGGTTTGCCTGGTTATATATTGAATGGAATAAAAATCTATGGATTCCTATTTTTCTTCATACATTAATGAATTTATCCTGGATGATATTTAATGTAAGTGAAAATGCTCTTGGAGGAACAAGTGCAAATATATTTAGACTAACAACGATATTTCTTTCCGTAATAATTACTATTATCTACAAAAAGAGAAATGGAGGATTAAGTATTAATAAGAAGAATTTATTTATAAATCACTCTTAGTAATTTTGAAAAGAAGGTGTCCAAAAAACTAAATTTTAAATAAAGAATGTCATATTGAGCTTGTCGTAATATTTCATTATCTAATGGAATAAATTCTTCGACAAGCTCAGAATGACAAAAAAGCGGAGTTTTGACACCTCTTTTAAGTTTATTTCACTTATATTTAAAAAATAATAGCCCGAATTAGGCTATTTGTTCTTTGCATTTTATCTGCATTTTCTTAACTGCCTCATAAAATTCAGAAAATCAGCTCCATAAATCTTTATCCCAGCTTGTTAATTTATTACACTGAGTACATGAATCATAAGCTTTCTCTATTGAATATGCTCTTAGAGTACAGTTATGAACAACAGCTCCCTCTGGTTTATTATTCTTACATTTCCTGCAAGAAGCTATATATTGGTCAAAATATACTATTAGTGCAAACTATTTTCAATCCATCTTATAGCCTCATCTAATGCTATCTGTTCAACATTGTGTCCTCCTTCAAAAAGTAATAATTCAACGTCATAATTTAATTTGGATAATATTTTTTTAGCGTCCTTCGATTCTTTATAACTAATTACCGGATCGTTTCTACCATGAGCAATAAATATTTTTAAATCTCTTCCTTTCATTAAATCTTCATTCGAAAGAAACCAAGGGTATTTTTCAGTATTTGGCAACCTACCACCAAATGCAATCACTGCATCAATTTTATCGGTGTTCTTTATCCCAGTTGCATAGGCATAAGAAGCTCCTTGAGAAAATCCCAATATATAGTTTTTATCTATCAGGTACGTCGAATTTATTTGATCCACAACATTGATTATATAATTCATAACTGCAGGATCACTTTTTTTCCATAATTCCTTCTCGTATCCACGAAAACCCCATGAATATTGTTGTCTCCCACTACCCGAAACATCTAATATATATGGTGCTTCGGGCACAACATAAATAAAACTATCAGACGCAAATAGACTATTTAACAAACAAAAATTTTCGGCAATTCCACCATAACCATGCAAACCAATTAACAGCGAATATTTTTTATTTGGTGTAAAGTTTTTAGGAACAATAACTCTACATTTTATTAAAACATTTGCTTCCACATAAATCGTTTCTCCATAGTTCAAACCGAATTTCAAAACATCATTCAGAGTATTATAAAAGTTTATATTATTTCCCAAAAGTTTAAAGCATTCTTCATTCTTAATTTTAGAGAAATTATTGTATCCAGCATTAATTGCCATTACTAAAAAATTACTTGCATACTCGGGCTTTTGCAACATGGCATAACAACAAGCCAGCTGATAAAGAGAATGAGCATCATCTATATTATGCTCGACAATATCTAAATAATACTTTACTGATTTTTCATAATCTCTATTAAGAAATGATATAGAAGCCAGCAATTTCAACTCATCAATATTAAACGAATTTAAACGATCAAAATCAACATCAAAAATCGACGAAGTTGTACCTTGTTCTGTAAATTTAGAATCTACCACATCTTGAGAAATACCTGAAACACTAAAGCATAAAGAAATCAAAATGAAGAAAAATACTCTTATATGGATCATAATAAATATAATTGGTTATAAAATAAATTAAAAAAAATACTAGCAAACAACAATTTTTCCTTAACTCTCTTTCTATTGCACCAATAGAACTTGTTAGAATACAATAATTAATATTCATTATCTTTTCATTATAATATTTACTCTCGATATTTTCCTTGCATCTCCAGTAGTTAATAGTTTTGAACTCATCATTAAAGGCAACATAAAATTCCTGCTTATACACTCCTTTTGATAAACTTTCTTCTATATACTTTTGATTTCATCCCTTCAAAGTTAAGTTGGTAATTGTGCTATTTAAGATGATAAATACAACTTTTACCCTTTTTCATAAACTCATTAATTTAAACAACTTATATACTTTATATTGATTTTAAATAAGCTCATTTTTTCAACAAACACCAGTTTTAATTATTGATTTTCAATTCGTTGTTATCAACAATTTGGATAATGAATCCTGACAACCGGCAATCCCTTATTATAGTTGAATAATTTTATTATGTTTGTGAATTAACCTCAAAAACAACCTAAATTATGCCAAGCTTTGTAATTAGCGAAAAGTGTGATGGATGTAAGGCTCAAGATAAAACTGCCTGTCAATATATTTGTCCAAACGATTTAATGGTTTTAGATAAAGAAAAAAATAAAGCATATAACCGTGCTGTTGATATGTGCTGGGAGTGCTATAGTTGTGTTAAAATTTGCCCTACACAAGCTATCGAAGTTCGTGGATATGCAGATTTTATGCCACTAGGAGCTGTAGTACAGCCATTGAGAAGTACCGATTCTATTATGTGGTCGGTAAAATTCAGAAACAAAAAAATCAAACGATTTAAGTTTCCTATTAGAACTACACCTGAAGGAACAATCGATCCTGATGCTGGTATGGAAACTACAACTGATGATCTAAAGAGTCCTCTGCTTAGAACAGAACCAGAATCTATTGGAACAGAACTTTACAAAAAGTAAAAGACAAACTAAAAATTCCAAAATTCAAATAAATATCAATGAATCAATCTTCAAATAACAAACCAGTTTATGATCTGGAAGAAAGAACCTTTCTTTTTGCTAAAAATATCAGAACTAGTTTAAGAAAATTGAAAAAAGATTCATTTAATCAAGATGATATTAAGCAATTAATTCGTTCTTCGGGTTCTGTTGGAGCAAACTACATTGAAGCTAACGAATCTTTAAGTAAAAAAGATTTTATTCATCGAGTAAAGATTTCAAGAAAAGAAGCCAAAGAAAGTATCTATTGGATAAGGTTATTAATTGCCTTTTCGAACACAGATGAGAAGAATAGTTTGGAAGTTTTACTACAAAAATCAACCGAATTAAAGAAGATATTGTCATCAATCATTGAGAAATCTCAAAAATGAGAAATTAAATTTGAGATTTATTTGGAATTTATATTTTGTAATTTGGAGCTTAAAAATAAATTAGAAGAATAAAAAAAACAAACATATGAACTCAAATACATTTGAAACAGTTATTGTTGAAACTGACCTACTAATACTTGGTGGTGGTATGGCTGCTTGTGGTGCTGCTTTTGAAGCTGCTCACTGGGCAAAAAAACATAATAAGAAAGTAACTGTTGTCGATAAAGCATCGATGGAGCGCAGTGGTGCAGTTGCAATGGGACTTTCTGCAATTAATCTCTATTTAGGATTAAAGAATGGCAAAAACACCATCGAAGATTACGTTAACTACGTAAAGAATGACTTAATGGGTATTACCCGCGACGATTTAGTTGCTAATATTGCCCGCCATGTAGATTCTTCTGTTCACCTTTTTGAAAAATGGGGCTTACCAATATGGAAAGATGAAGAAGGAAATTATGTAAACGAAGGTCGTTGGCAAATAATGATTCATGGTGAATCATATAAAAATATTGTTTCCGAAGCTGCAAAAAATGCCTTAAAAGAATTGGGTGAAAACGGTGAATATTACGAACGTATATTTATTACCGAACCTATTATGGATGGTGATCGTTGTGTTGGCGCTGCCGGTTTCAGTGTTCGCGAAAACAAATTCTATATATTTAAAGCAAATGCAGTACTCGATGTTATGGGCGGTGCAGTTCATATTTTCCGCCCACGTTCGGTGGGTGAGGGATTAGGACGCTCATGGTATCCTCCATTTAATTCTGGTGCTAGCGCGTATTTTACTTTGAAAGCTGGTGCTGAAATGACTTGTCAGGAAGTACGCTTTGTTCCTGTTCGTTTTAAAGATTCATATGGTCCCGTTGGTGCTTGGTTCTTATTATTTAAATCAAAAGCCACAAATGCTAAAGGCGAAGATTATATGGAAACTCGAAAAGCAGAACTTGAGAATTGGGCTCCTTACGGAACAGCAAAACCAACTCCTGCCAATCTTAGAAACTACTTGATGCTTCAAGAGCTAGAAGAAGGAAACGGACCAATTTACATGAAAACCGACGAAGCTATTAAAGAACTAATGGCTGATATAAAAGACGAAAAACAAGCTAAACGTAAAATGAAAGAGCTTGAGTCTGAAGCTTGGGAAGATTTCTTAGATATGACTGTTAGCCAAGCTTTAAATTGGGCTTCACATAATATATCTCCTGAAGAAAGTCCTTCAGAAATTTCAGCTTGCGAACCTTATTTTATTAGTTCACATTCAGGCGCATCAGGTGCTTGGGTTAGTGGTCCAAAAGATTTATCTCCATCCGATGATTATCATTGGGGATACGATAATATGACTACTAAAAAAGGTTTATTTGCTGCTGGTGATGCTTCTGGTGCATCATCTCATAAATTCTCATCAGGTTCTTTTACCGAAGGTAGAATTGCTGCAAAAGCTGCTTTAGCATTTATTATTGATAATGACGATGTAGCTAGTTTTGATGAAGGAAAAATCAAGGAATTAAAAGAAAAAATTCTTCAACCACTTGCTACTTTTGAAGAACATAAAGATTATGCGAACGACGAAGATGTAAATCCGAATTTCATTAAGCCTAAAATGTTTATGTTTCGTTTACAGAAAATCATGGACGAATATGCGGGTGGAGCAACCGTAAACTTTAGAACATCAAAAGCCTTATTGGAAAAAGGTCTTGAGTTCTTAGAGTTTATGAAAGAAGATGCTGAAAAATTAGCTGCAAAAGATTTAAATGAGCTAATGCGTTGTTGGGAAAATGTTCATCGCATGTGGCAAGCCGAATCTCATATTAGAACAATGTTATTCCGCGAAGAAACTCGTTGGCCAGGATATTATTTCAGAACAGATCATCCGAAAATGAAAGAAGATTGGAAAGCATTTGCAAATTGCAAATGGAGTCCAGAAACTGGAGAATGGGAAATGATTAAACGAAATATTAAAGAACTTTTTT
The DNA here is from genome assembly GCA_016342685.1 of Bacteroidales bacterium. Taxonomy (GTDB): domain Bacteria; phylum Bacteroidota; class Bacteroidia; order Bacteroidales; family UBA12077; genus UBA12077. The sequence goes on from JAEINU010000002.1 coordinate 447,806, forward strand.
AATTAGTAATATGAAATTTCAATACTCAATTAACAAAATCCAAATAAATTCAAAATTTCAGACTTCAAATCTCAAACATTTTTAGTTTTTGAGATTTGTTTTTTGGGATTTATTTGGAATTTGGAGTTTGTTATTTGGTGCTTTAAATAAAACTAAGATGAATATTAAACCTGTATTGGTTATTGGCGGTGGAATTAGTGGCGTAACAAGTGCTGTTGAAATTGCTGAAGTTGGAAAAGAAGTTATTCTTATCGAAAAAAATCCATATTTGGGAGGTAATGTGGTTAAGTTTAATAACTACTTTCCAAAACTTTGTCCCCCAACTTGTGGTTTAGAAATCAACTTTCGAAGAATAAAACAAAATCCAAGAATCAAATATTTTACTTCTACTGAAGTTATAGAAGTTACCGGAGAAAAAGGTGATTTTAAGGTTAAGATGAAAACGAAACCACAGTACATTAAAAATAACTGTACTGCTTGTGGAAAATGTGCTGAAGTTTGTCCCGAAGAAAGACCAAACGAATTTAACTACGGATTTACCAATACCAAAGCAGCATATTTACCTCACGAAATGGCTTTCCCGTACAAATTTCAGATTGATGATGAATTTTGCAAAAAAGAAGCTTGCAATAAATGTGTTGAAGCTTGTGAATACAATGCCATTGATTTATCTGCTAAGGAAGAAATTTCTGAAATAGAAGTAAGTTCAATAATTATAGCAACTGGTTGGAAAAACTACGATGCATCGAAAATAGAAAACTTGAATTATTCTAATTCACAGAATATTATTACAAATGTTGAGTTTGAGAGATTTATTGCATCGAATGGCTTAAATGAAAATAAACTACTTCGCCTTTCTGATAATACCGAACCTAAAAAAATAGCTTTCGTACAGTGTGCTGGTTCTCGCGACGAGAATCATTTACCTTACTGCTCTGCTGTTTGTTGCTCGGCGTCGTTAAAACATGCTTTAACTATTCAGGAATTGTATCCAGAAGCTGAAGTAAAGATTTTTTATATTGATATGCGCGTTGCTGGTCGCAATGAAGATTTTTTAGTAAAGGTTCAAGAGAATAAAAACATTGAGCTGGTTAAAGGAAAAGTTGGGAAAATCAGTGAAACTGAAAACAATAATTTAATTCTTGAAGCAGAAGATATTCTTTCTGGGAAGAAAATAAAATACGAAGCTGAAATGGCTATTTTGGCTACAGGCATTGTCCCTTCAGATATCAAGTTTGATTTGAATAAAGATCAAAATCAATTTATTACTGATTTACAAAAAGATGGAATTATTCCGGTAGCATGCAGTCGTAAACCAATGGATGTATCATCATCGGTAAAAGACGCTACAGCGGCTGCAGTTAAAGCAATACAGATCAGTTAAAATTGAAAAATAACAAATGACAAACTTCAAACTCCAAATAAATTTTAAATCCCAATTTTCAAAACCGAGAGTTTTGGATTTTGATATTGAGATTTAAAATTTATTTGTGATTTGTTTTTTGTCTCAAAAGCTTTCGGGATTAGAATTTTAAACAAAATCTAAATGGATAAAAAAGTTGGAGTTTATATATGTTCGGGTTGTGAAATTGGTAAAAGCATCGATATAAATAAACTTGGTCAGGTGGCCTCAGAACAAAACGTTTCTATTTGCAAAAATCACTCATCTCTTTGCTCAATCGAAGGATTTGATTTAATCAATAATGATATTGCCTCAGAAAATCTCGATAAGATTATAATTGCAGCATGTTCTCCACGTGTAAAAACTGAGGTATTTGATTTTCCTGAAAATATTTTGGTCGAACGCACAAATATTCGTGAACAAATTGCATGGAGCATGGAACCGGGCGACGAAGACACTCAAATGGCAGCGGAAGATTATCTTAGAATGTCGATTGCAAAAGTGAATAACACTGAAGTTCCTACACCATTTATTTCTGAAAATTTAAGCTCAGATATATTGGTTGTTGGCGGAGGAATAACCGGGATAACAGCCGCCATTGATGGAGCAAAAGCGGGTTATAATATTCACTTAATCGAAAAAGAACCAAAGCTTGGTGGTTGGTTAAACAAACTGTATAAACAAATTCCTTACTCTGCGCCCTACAATGCTTTAAAAGAAACAGAACTAGAAAATAGAATAAAGGAACTGGAACAATACGAAAACATTCAAATCCACACATCTACAACAATAAATCAAATTGATGGTCAGCCTGGTCAGTTTGAAGTTTCGCTTCAGAATAGTAAGAATGAGAAAATAACAGTTGGCTCAATTGTTACATCCACAGGATGGCAACCGTACGATGCAAACAAACTTTCTCACTTAGGATATGGCAAATCGAATGTAGTTACGAATGTTGAGTTCGAAGAATTTGTAAAAAACAAGCCCGACAAAGAGCTTCCTAAAAACATTTTATTTATTCAATGTGCAGGTTCACGCGATAAAGATCATCTCCCCTATTGCTCGGCATTTTGCTGCGCCACAAGCTTAAAACAAGCAACATACATTCGTGATTTAAGTCCTGATTCAAATGTATTTGTAGTTTATAAAGATATTCGCACCTTAGGATTGTACGAAGAGTTTTACAAAGAAGTACAAAAAGATGATCAGATCTTCTTCACAAAAGGTGAAATTCAAGAAATAATAGAAAGTGAGAATAAGTTAAAAGTCAATGTAAAAGACACTCTAATAGGTGAAGATATTTCTTTATCTGTTGATATGATTGTTCTAGCAACTGGCATGGTTCCTAACGGTACCGAAGATTTAAACCTGAATTATAGATTAGGGAAAGGTTTACCAGAATTAAAATATAACTTTTCCGATTCGCACTTTATATGTTTCCCTTACGAAACAAGACGTACAGGAATTTATGCTGCTGGTAGCTTACGTGCCCCAATGGATATTGCATCGAGCAAATCGGATGCATCAGGAGCTATGTTAAAGGCTATTCAAACTATTGAGGCAACTAAACGTGGCGAAGCAGTTCATCCAAGATCTGGTGATAAATCGTACCCCGACTTATTTTTAGATCGTTGTACTGATTGTAAAAGATGTACCGAAGAATGTCCGTTTGGAGCTTACGACGAAACTGAAAAAGGGACACCACTTCCAAATCCAAATCGTTGTCGCAGATGTGGAATTTGCTTAGGAGCTTGTCCAGAGCGAGTTATCAACTTTGCTGATTACTCTATAAATAGTGTTTCGGCAATGATTAAATCCGTTGAAGTGCCTGATGAATTTGAAGAAAAACCAAGAATTCTGGTTTTTGTTTGCGAGAACGATGCTTATCCTGCAATGGATATGGCCGGTCAGAAAGGTCTGAAATACAGTCCTTATGTTAGAGTAATACCTGTTCGTTGCATTGGATCTATAAATAAGGTTTGGATCTCCGATGCTCTTTCGAAAGGTTACGATGGAATTTTACAAATTGGTTGTAAACCTGGCGATGATTATCAATGTCATTTTATACACGGTAGTGAATTAACGGAAAAACGTGGTGAAAACATTCAGGAAACTCTGGAAACCATGATGCTTGAACCGGAAAGAATGAGAACCGAATTTGTAGAAATTACTGATTACGATAAAATCCCACAAATCATTAATGATTATGTGGAAGAAATTGAACTGATTGGACCAAATCCATTCAAAGACATGTAAATTGAGTTAAAAGTTACAAGTTCTGAGTTTAAAGTACACTCAGAACCTTAAACATTAAACTTGGAACTAAGATTATGATTAAAGTTAATCCAGATATAGAATTTAAGAAACAACTAAAAGATATTAGCAAATCCTCGTTGAATGAATGTATGCAGTGTGGAACTTGCTCTGTTGTTTGTTCTTTAGCGCCAGAAGAAAGACCTTTTCCACGAAAGGAAATGATTTGGGCTGGTTGGGGAATGAAAGATAAACTAATTGGCAATACGGATATTTGGTTGTGTCATCAGTGTGGAGATTGCAGCACTTATTGTCCACGAGGGGTAAAACCCGCTGATGTTTTTTCTGCTATTCGAGAAATTTCATATCAGCACTATGCAAAGCCTAAATTTTTAGGTAAAATATTGAATAATCCAAAATGGTTACCAATAGCAATTCTAATACCGGTAGTTATTATATCAGCTATTCTTTTTATGGCGGGAACATTGCAAATTCCAGAAGGACCGGTTAATTATTCAAAATTCTTTCCTCACGCATGGTTAAATAGTTCATTTACTTTTTTATGGTTCCTAACTATCGGATTGGGAATTGTAGGATTAAGAAACTTTTGGAATGATTTAAAATTACAAAACCCTGATTCAACATCTACCGGTAATTTTATTAAAAACTTATTATCGGTACGAAAAGAAATTATCTTACATTCAAATTTTAGCAAATGCTCAGCTCAAAAAACTAGAAAATTTGCACATCTACTTGTATTCTATGGATTCATACTACTCCTTTTTGTAACAGCATTTGCCATTTATGCTGCTGTTGTTCATAAATATCCATTGGGACTTATGCATCCTTTTAAAGTATTAGGAAACATTGCTGCCGTAATGCTTTTTGTTGGTTTAGGAATTATGATAGCAAATAGACTTTTCAATAAAAAGGATTTTGGAAACAGTACGTACACCGATTGGTTATTTTTAATCTCTATGTTCTTCTTAACAACATCTGGTGTAGTTATTGAAGCTGCTCGATTCTTAAACTGGAGTTTTGCTTATCATTTATACTTCTTCCATTTAATATGCGTATGGTTTATTATCATTTACATTCCTTACACAAAATTTGGACATATATTATTTCGGATTGTTGCAATGGTTTATGCAGCATCAATAAATAGAAAGCTAAAATAATTATTAGGAAGATATTCGTTAAAGATATTCGTTCTCTTCTATTTTAAAATTATCATCGATATCATAATATTCGATATAGCGAGCTTTTGTTCTTTTTAGTCTTTTTTCAATAATTTCACCAAACTCCAACATATCCAGATCATCGATTTCGTAATACCAGTTTAGATTTAAATGCCTCACACTATCCTTACTATCAATCATTTTAATAAATTCTAAAATATTTTTAGACGAAGAAGTATTAACATATTCCAGCTTAACATCGAGTTGAACATTCTCTGCATTAAAATCTTCTACCCAGTCAAACAGCGGGCTGAAAAATTTCTTAGGATCTTCGGGTAAAGATTTGCCTTTTATACTCAAATGACCAGATTGCTTAAAATAGATCTCCGGAGTTGACGCTGTACTCTGAATTATTAAATCGCTCACTTTATTTAATTTTACCTTTGATTCAAAACAAGTTAGTGATAAATATCAAATTATGAAATTAATAATATTTATTTTTGATTAAAACAACTTGATTGAGATAGATTATCTTTGCTTTTCTTTATTTTATTTAAGATATGATCAATAAAAATTTTATTAAGTCTATTCTACCAGGCTTGCTCCCATTGTTTATTTTTATTATTGCTGATGAAATCTGGGGAACCAGAATTGGATTGTATGTAGCTCTAATTTTCGGCTTACTAGAATTAGTATATACCTACATCAGAACAAAGAAAATTGAAAAATTTATTCTTTCTGATACTCTATTATTATTAGCCTTGGGAGGTATCTCAATCATTCTAGATAATGATATCTTTTTTAAATTAAAACCAGCAATAATCGAATCAATTCTTGCCATAATAATAGGTATATCGGCTTTTGGTCCTAGGAATCTTATTCTGAACATGAGCAAACGATATTTAAAAAATATAGATATCCCTCTTGAACAATCACGCTTAATGCAGAAAAGCATGAAAGGAATATTTTATATTACTTCTTTTCATATTGTTTTAATTATATATTCGGCTTTTTTCTTATCCAATGAAGCATGGGCTTTCATAAGTGGAGGCTTATTCTATATAATTTTTATTGGGTATTTTGTTTTTGAATTTCTAAAAAACAAACGTAAAAAGATCAAGATCGAAACAGAAGAAATCCTACCACATATTGATCAACAAGGAAGTGTTATTTCTGTTCATCCAAGAAGTTCGTTTCACAAGGGAGGAAAAGATAAAATGTTACATCCGGTTGTTCATTTGCATGTTTTCAATTCTAAAGGAGAAATATATTTACAAAAGCGTCCAATAGATAAGCTTGTTCAACCAGGAATGTGGGATACAGCAGTTGGTGGTCATATTAGTGCCAATGAAGATTTACAATTGGCCTTAAAACGGGAAATAAAAGAAGAAATTGGATTGGAAAATATAGACATCAAATTCCTTAAGAATTACATTTGGGAAACTGAAATTGAACTAGAAATGGTTTATATGTTTATTTCAAATACAGATAAAAAACCAAAACCCAACAAGACAGAATTAGATGGCGGAAGATTTTGGAAAATTGATGAAATTAAAAAAAACATTGAAAAACATATCTTCACTCCCAACTTTGAGAATGAATTCGAAATTCTAATAAATACAATTATCAATTAGAAAAATTCCTATTCATCTAAACCAAATAATTCAGAAACCCTTGGCTTAAAGCTTTTACCAACTGGCAGTTTTTCTCCCGAAATCTCAATCACATTTCCTTCAAGAGCATCAATTTTTTTTACGGAAACAATGTATGATTTATGAATTCGGATAAACTTGTTCTCGGGTAATTTCTCTTCCAATTCTTTCAATGAAGCTAAGGCTGTTACATTCTTTTTTCCTTCGGAGTGAAAGGTAACATAGGCTTTTTGTCCTTCAATAAATATTAAATCGTCGTAATTAATTTTATAATACTTTCTGTCCGCACGAATAATGATATAATCCTCATGAAAATCTGTCTGATTATAATCTGAACTTGGAACATCCTTCTTGCCTTTTGCCAGCATTGCATTATTTACTTTATTTACTGCTTTTAAAAACCGATTAAAAGAAAAAGGTTTTAATAAGTAATCCGAGATATCCAATTCATAACCTTCCAAAGCGTATTCTTTATAGGCGGTTGTAAGAATTACAAAAGGTTTTCGATCCAAACTTCGCAAAAAATCCAATCCAGTAATTTCAGGCATCTGAATGTCCAGAAACATTAAATCCACTTTACCTTTTTCAAGCAATTCATATGCTTTTAGTGGCGAATTAAAATCACCAACAAACTCTAAAAAAGGAACCTTGGAAATATAATCCTTCAAGTATTTACGAGCCAAAGCTTCATCATCTACAACAGCACATCGGATTTTCATTATGAGTTAATTTTTAATTTTACCGTAAACTTATCATCACTATTATAAATATCTAAGCTATACTTATTTGGATATAATAAATCTAAACGTTGTCGCACATTTTTAATCCCCAAGCCATTACCTGAAAGTATTTTCCCTATATTCGGAATTGAATTCTCAATTTCTAAGATTAGTGCATTTTTTTCTGAGCTTAAATTAATATTTACATATGCTTTATCAACTTCTTCTACCTTACTGTATTTGAATGCATTTTCGATAAAAGGAATAAATAACATGGGTGCAATATCAATATCTGTCCTTACTTTTGAATTATCAAAACTTATACTTTGTTCATGCTCAGATTTCATTTGTTGGAAAGCAATAAAATTAGATATATATTCAATCTCAGCATCCAATTTTACTACATCATTGCTACAATCGTAAAAAACATAACGAAGCATTTCAGAAAGTTTTAATATACTTTCTGGAGCCATTTCTGATTTGGTATAAGTTAAAGAATAAATATTGTTCAGAGCATTAAATATAAAATGTGGATTTATTTGTGCTTTTAATAACTTTATCTCTGTTCCTAATTTCTCTTCTTTTAAAAATTTCTCGTTTTCTGCTTTTCTTTTTAACTCCGTAGCTAACAATAATGTTATACTAATAAAATTAGCCATTGAAACCATCCCAAAAGAGCGAAGTATTGGAAAATAAATAGGCATTTCCATTTTGGCTGTATGCGCAAATTTTGACAACTCTCTTGGAGTAAGTGTAGTATCTAAAAAAAAATTAAGCCCTGTTAATATGAATATTACTATAAGATTAATAATAATAAACCTTCGTCTATTTTCAATAAAATATTTTGGGAACAGCCAATATTCATTAATTAATAAAACCCCGATAAAAGTACCCGAAGAAACCAATGCTCCAATAAGTGCATATTGGAAAGGGAAAAAATAAATTCCTGTTGTTAAGAAAAGGATTGTAAATGATATCCAAATAACAAATTTGAGCCAACCTGAAATATATGTTTTTATCATAATAATCTAATTTTTCTCCAAATTTATTTCTGTTTGTATCACACTTCAAGTTTTTTGAACAAATACCTAAATTCCATTAACGAAAGTACAATTTTATCTAATGATCGTCAAATAAAACCATTATTCACAAAACTAGTTTATTGGTTCAAACAATTCAATGCTTGGTTCAATAGATTTTATAATACGCGTAAGGGTTCATAACATTGCTCCCAAACTGAAAATATTTATAATCATCAAAAATATCACAAGAAAATGAAATCAAAAATTTTATACACAATTGGAGCGATAACAGTTATCTTACTCTCTGTTTTAATTACAGGTAAATTAATAATGAGCAAACCTGTTACTAAAACAAACGAACTATCAGAAAATCTGCTAACCGTAAAAGCAAACACTACCAAAAATACAAACTACGACTCAAACATAAAATATAGAGGACGAATATCATCATATGAGAACATTTCTCTTTCTGCTGAGGTAAGTGGGAAAATTATGCAGGGTGGTATTCCATTTAAAACAGGACAGACATTTAAAGAGAATGACCTTTTAATTCAGATCTATAATGAAGATGTAAAAACAGCTTTAATGTCTGGGAAAAGCAGCTTTTTACGCACAATATCAACAATACTTCCTGATATGAATATCGATTTTCCAAATGAATATGCTAAATGGACAGCGTTTTTTAGTCAGATTAAAGTAGATAAAAAATTACCTAAGCTACCTGAAACCAAAACAGAGCAAGAGCAAATTTTTCTTGCATCAAAAGGTGTTCTAAGCGAATACTATTCTTTAAGACAGCAAGAAATCAATTTAAAGAAATATAAAATTTATGCCCCATTTGATGGAAGTTTTAAAACAGTTTCACGCGAGATCGGTTCCGTTGCTAGCATGGGAGCTGAATTAGCTTCAATAATCCGCACCGATAAATTAGAAATTATTGTTCCGGTTTTACCCGAAGATGCAAAATGGATTAAAACAGAAAATCAAGTTAAACTCATTGGAAATCAATCTACGAAAATAGGAAAAGTATCTAGGATTGCAGATTTCGTTGATGCTTCTACTCAGTCGATTAATATTTATATTGATTATTATCCAAACGGCGAAAATGCATTTATAACTGGCGAATTTATTGATGTTCAATTTAATATCGCAAAGAAAATTACCGGAATAAAAATTCCTCGTGAAGCATTACTCGATAATAATCAGGTTTATCTTATTCAAAATCAAATACTAAAATTAAGAACAATAGGAATTGAACGAATGCTCGATGATCATATAATCATATCAGGAATAAAGGATGGAGAAACTATTGTAATGGAATCTCTTGCAAATATAACTGAAGGTACAAAAGTGTTAACTAGAATTTAATCATTGAGATTTAGAATCATTAAAACGAAATAGAATGAAAAAGATATTATCAGCCTTTGTAAAATATCCTTTCTACGGCAAGATTGTTATCGTAATCCTTTTATTAATTGGATCAATAGCTCTTCTTTCAATGAGAAAGGCCACATTTCCATTAGTTGAGTCAAAAATAATTACGGTTGCCGTTAGTTACCAAGGAGCGACTCCAAAAGAAATGGAAGATGGAGTAACGACTCTAATTGAAAATGGAATTCGTGGAATTCCGGGAATCAAAGAATTCTCCTCTATTTCTAGTGAAAACTTTGCCCAAGTTACAATTATAGGATTAAGCAATTACGACATGGACGAGCTTTTGTCTGATGTTAAAAATGCAGTGGATGGAGTTTCCAATTTCCCTGCAGGAGCAGAAAAACCGATTGTTTCAAAAAACAGAGCCAAAGATATGGCTATGTTTATTACGCTTTCTACCCACGACAACGATTTGTTAAAACTAAATAAAGCTGCAAATCGAATTGAAGATGATTTTTTAGCGTCGGGAAAAATATCGCAAATTACCATTATGGGTTTACCCAGCAGAATGGAACTTGCCATAGAAATTGACGAAACTCAATTAAGAAGATACCAAATTACTTTTGATGAAATTAAGAATGCCATTGCTGCCAACAATCTCGATATTCATGGTGGAACGATTAAAAATCCACGCGAAGAAATTAAGGTTATTAGTAGACAAAGAACTGTTAATCCCAATGAGTTAGAACAAATTGTTGTTAAGACAAACTCCGATGGACGTACAGTTAAGATTGGTGATTTAGCAAATGTCACATTGCAGTTCGAAGAAACGCCTAATGGAAGTTATGTTAAGGGAGATCCTAGTGTTACTTTTATGATTCAAAAGTTAATGACGGAAGATCTTGAAGATATTTCAGTTTATGTAAACGACTATGTAAAAGAGTATAATCGAACACATAAAAATACTAAAATCGAAGTCTTAATGGATTTTCTTGATATTATAGATGGTCAGCTTTCCATCTTAATTCAGAATGGTTTGATGGGTGTATTTTTTGTAATCTTAATGCTTTCACTTTTATTAAATTTCAGATTATCACTTTGGGTTGCCTGGGGAATTCCTGCAGCGTTCTTAGGAATGTTTATAGTGGCAGCAATCAGCGGAGTAACCATAAATATTATTTCTCTTTTTGGTATGATTCTGATCATCGGAATTTTAGTCGATGATGGTGTTGTTATAGGGGAAAATGTATTTACACATTTTGAAATGGGAAAATCTCCACGGAGGGCAGCTATTGATGGTACGGTTGAAGTTTTACCTGCTGTTTTTACTTCTGTAGCAACAACAATAATTGCTTTTACGCCTTTGTTTTTTATTGAAGGTAACTTAGAAATGATGTCCGAAATGGCTTTTGTTGTAATTATATGTTTGCTATTCTCATTAGCCGAAGGAATTTTTGTTTTACCCGGACACTTAGCAAACCCAAGGGTTCTAAAACCTATGAACAACAAATCCTTTTATGGCAAATTAAGAAATAAACTCGATAAAGGCTTAATGTATGTTCGCGATAAATTATACATTCCATTTGTTAGAAGAATTCTGAATCATAAAGGACTCAGTCTTGCAACAGTAACAGCTTTATTTATATTAACGATAGGTTTGGTTGCTGGTGGAAAAATTCCATTTACATTTTTCCCACAAACTCCTTCGGATATGTTTACCGTTGATTTAGCATTGAAGCCCGGAGTAAACGAAGAAATTACCAAAGAAAAATTATTCCGAATCGAAACTCAAATTTGGGAAGTAAATCAGGAATTAATGAAAGAAAATGGCGATACAATTAATTATGTTTCGGCAACGCAAGTGACCATAGGAAATTCATTCAGCGGCACAGAATCCGGAACAAATGCTGGAATGATCCGCGTATTTTTAAATCCATTAGAAGATACTCAGGTTAACGATCAACTAATAAAAAGAGCCATTACTAAAAAAGCAGGTAAAATACCAGAAGCATACAAATTTGCTGTTGGAGCCTCGAATCGTTTTGGCGCACCTGTATCTATAAGTTTATTAGGATATGATACCGAAGAATTGGAGCAAGCTAAAGTTAAGTTAGAAGATGAACTTAAGAAGATTCCGTCGTTATTTAATATAACCGATAACAGTCAGATTGGAAGTCAAGAAATTCAAATTTCATTAAAGCCTGAAGCTTATGTCCTTGGATTAACTCAAAGTTCCTTAATGATGCAGGTTCGTAATGGATATTATGGTGCTTTAGCGCAACGAATGCAAGAAGGAAAAAATGAAATTTGGGTCTATGTTCGTTATCCATTAGACAATCGAGAAACCGTTGGTCAGTTAGAGAATATGATGATAAATACGCAACAAGGTCAATTTCCTTTATCACGTGTTGCTGAACTATCTACAAAACGAAGTATGAGTAAAATCAATCGTTACAACGGTAGAACAGAAATTCGTATTGACGCTTATTTAAAGGATCAAAATGCTGCTGTACCACCTATTTTGGAATACATCGAAGCTGAAATTTTGCCAACAATTATGGAAGAACATTCCGAGATAGAATACATGCACCAGGGACAGCAAAAAGATTCCAACGAACAAATGGGTAGCATTCTTAAATATTTTGGAATAGCATTCTTAGTTATTGTGTTAATTATCATGATTTACTTTAAATCATTCTTACAAGGATTTATGATTCTATTAATGATTCCGCTAGGTTTTGTTGGAGCAATTTGGGGGCACGGAATACACGGACAAGCCATATCGATGATGAGTTTATGGGGCTTTGTAGCACTATCGGGAACTATTATTAACGATGCCATTGTGTTCTTATCCAAATACAATCAAAATATGGTAACTGGAATGACAGTTGTTGATGCTGCAATAGGTGCAGGAAAAGCAAGATTTAGAGCAATTCTACTAACAACCATAACAACTACAGCTGGATTAATGCCATTAATTTTGGAAAACAGTCCTGATGCACAATTCTTGGTACCTATGGCAATTGCTTTGGCTTACGGAATACTTTTTGGAACTGTATTTATCCTACTAATTCTTCCATTACTAATTGTTATGATGAATAGGTTAAATGTTCGAATTAAAAACTTATTCAGTAAGGAAACTTTTACACCTGAATCGGTTGAAGTAGCTGTTATCAATCATCAGATTGAAATGACACTGGATAAAGCAATGGAAAAAGAATTTTAATTACACTGTCACCCTGAGCCTGTCGAAGGGTGATTTTACCTCATGCTTCGACAAGCTCAGCATGACATAATATTTAATAATATAAAAAAATGAAAACAAAAATAATAATGAGTTTAGCACTATTGATAGCAAGCATTCCATTATTTAGTCAGGAAAACAACCGACTAAGTGTAGAAAATGCAGTAAATAAGGCTTTGGAAAACAATTACGGAATTGTAACCGTAAAGAAATCTCTCGAAATAAACGAACTCAATAATACCTGGGGTAATACAGGCGCTTTGCCAACTGTAAGTTTTACAGGAACAGGAAGCGAATCATGGAACAATAACAATAATGATGATTATACAAGCACAAGCCTGAGTGGTTCGGTTAATTTAAATTGGGTTTTATTCCGCGGATTTGGTGCTCGAATTACAAAACAAAACTTAGAAAAGTTGGAAAAAATGTCGGAAGGAAACCTGGCAATAACTGTTGAGAATACCATTGTTGATGTAATTCTGGCCTATTACAATATTCTTCTTGCTGAGAATAATATGGAAACTGCCGAAAAGAATATGAACTTATCCGAAGATCGTTACGAGCAAGAGAAACAACGAAAACAACTTGGGACTTCGGTTACATATGATCTCTTACAAGCGCAAAACTCCTATCTGGAAGATAAATCAAATTATTTAACGGCTAAATCAGCTTATAGTAATTCAAAAAGACAATTGAATAATTTGCTAGCAGAAGATTTAAATACTGATTATATATATACATCATCGTTTGATATTGCATCAAAAGATTTCGATCAAACCAATCTTGAAGCTAAGATGTTAGCAAATAACAATACCTTGAAGAATCAATATATAAATCTTGAAATGGCAAAGCTAGATATTAAATCGGCTAAGAGTGCTTATTACCCAACCATTTCGGCGGGTGCTTCTGGTGCATATTCCGATAATGAGATGGATTACGAAACCATGAATAATATGGATAATTCGTCGTCGGGATTTAATACAAGTGTAAACATGAACGTTTCCTATTCTATTTATGAAGGTGGATCGCGAAGAAGGGCTTTACAAGCAGCCAAAATAAATCAGGAAATTTCTGAGATAGAAACAAAAGATATGGAGCAGCAATTAAAGAATCAATTGGCTCAGGAATTTGAATTATACCAAGTAAGACAAGAATTGTTGACTCTTGCCGAAGAAAATCTGAAAGCTGCGGAATTGAATATGGAGCTGTCAAAACAAAAATTCGAGAACGGTTCAATTAACTCATTTAATTACCGAGATATTCAGCAAATGTATTCGAATGTCTCTATGAGTTATCAGAATGCAATGTACAATCTTATACAAAGTTACCATACTTTGCTAAGACTTACTGGTGGCGTAATTGATGATTATAATGCAAACTAGTATCATGTCAAGCTTTAAGTTTCGGGTCGACCTGACAGAGTTTTTTTAAACCTGTCAGAGTCTGGTTGTAAAACTCTGACAGGTCATTCTGACTCTGGTCAGGTTTTCAACTGAAAAAGCATCGTTGACTTGACACTAGTGATTAATAGTTAAATATAAGAGTCAGGCTGATTACCTGACTCTTTTTTTATGCTTCAATAAACTCAGCATGACAGGAGTTATTTATACAATCACTCTATCCAAATAACAATCAGATAACGTAAAGTACCCAGAAAGCTTCTATGAACACCCTCATTTATTTTGACACTCTCTTAAACGGGAAATCCGATTTTCGATATTCTCCATCCTGTGTACCTTCAATATACGCAAAGATCGAATCTGGTTGTGGATTGGAATAAACAATTCTTTGAGGAAAATCGTGCTCTTTGTTTTCGAAGATAAACTTATCGCCTTCACTTGAGATTAATTTAAATGTAATGGAATTTCCATCGTTCTGATTTTTTGTTGTTGGTGTTAATAACAAATCATTTCCATTCTGCTCAAGCAACATAGTTTCAGCAAATACAGTATCGCTATTTACCAAAGCAAAACTCTCGCCATAAAAAACTGTATCGTTTTTCTTTTCCCATGATTCATACATTTCCATCTCATTCGAAATATTTTCCCAATTGCCAATTAACCATTTAAGTTTTTCAATTTCGGGTTTATTTATATCTTTTGAATTGCACGAGACCAATAAGATTGAGATTCCAACAATAGCCAATACTTTCTTCATATTATAGATTTTTACAATTATGACCACAATCGAAACAATGATATTTCTTCCGATATGGAGGAAAAGGAGATACAAATAAGAATGACAATACTATAAATAAAATATCCCATTTATAATCGATAGCCCAACCAAACTTTATATTATTCGAACCACAATTCGGACATTTCTCGGTACTTTCTTTATCAATATCTAAATTTTCAATCAACTCTTTTTCAATATAGAATTCATTAGTTTTAACTCTAAAGTATTTAAAAAAGTCTCTTTCAAAATCGAATAGCTCATACCAAAATTGCTTCCACATAAATACAAATTTTAGATTGTTTTGTTGTAAGAAATCTTTTGTATCAGTGATTATCTCCTTTGCTTCTTCTTCAGAAAAACCTTTTGAAACGATCAATTTAATAAGCTCTGATTCATTATCCTGAATTTTTGAATTGCTTAGAAAACGTTTCTTAAACTCCAAAATAAACTTTTGTCTTTCAAACTCATTCAGAAACAATACCTCCTTTTGATATTCACTCTCATCATCCCAAAGAAAATTATTTTCCAATTTTGTTAAAATCAATTTTGCTTTCTCGAATTGATCCGAACTCACTTTAAGTTTCACACCACCAACGGCTACTGAATTAAAAGGATTCACATTTACCATATTTTCATCAAATACAAAACACTGAATACCTTCAGTTTCCAATCTTCCCTTTACAATATGACAATCTATAGGATAGGTTGAATTAAATACTGTTTTTAGTACTATTTTACTCGACTGTTCCATCTAATCTAAACTTTATCAATACTTACTTTTCAAGTGCCTTCTTATTTTTCACTAAATCAATCGTATGACTTAATAAGTTTATTCCTCCAACATCGCCATGTCCTGGCACCACTTTTTCTATCTCAGGATATTCTTCAATTATCTTTTCTATGGTTAAATCATAATTAGCCATATCTGCATCACCTGTAAACCCTAAGGTAATTGCATTACCTGATTTTATTAAACAACCACCAAACAGTATTTTATATCTTGGTATCCAAACTACAATATTATCGGGTGTATGGCCACCACCAAAATACCTGCATACAAGTTTTAATCCATTTAAATCAACAATCAATTCATCTTTAAATGGAGTTGATGGAACGGGCAAACGAAGTTCCTTACATTTATACACAGTATGATTACTTGCAATTGACTCAATTCCTTGACTTTGAATATACTCTAATCCACCAATACAATCGAGATGAAAATGACCACTTACTAATTTAATTAGCTCAACCTCCATTGAGTCCCTTAGATACTTAACAAGTATTTCTGTTTTTTCATTATCAAAAGGAGTATCAATCATTATGGCTTGTCCCTTATGAATAATTAGCATTCCATTAGAAGAAAACCTTCCAAATTGCTCGCTCTCTTCCCATGTAATATGTCTAAAAATTGAATCACTAAGTTGTTCAATTTGAACATCATCATTAATATAAATCTGCTTATTTTCCTGGGCTTTCGCTTGACAAATGCCTAAAAATAGGCCAAGTAACATTAATATTTTTCTCAAACTCATTTTGTATAATTAAATAGTGTGATATAAAATTAAGAAACATTAATCACATTAAATAATCTACAATATGATTCATTACTGTAAAAAAGAGCTTGTCCAAAAAAAACTCTTTTTTTTGTCATTCTGAGCTTGTCGAAGAATCTTTTCTCTTTAATACTGAAATATTTCAACAAGCTCAATTTGACATATTTAATTAATGACCTTATTTTTTGTACAACCTCTTTCTAGTACTATTTCTTTTTAATTTTCTTAACCTTCTTTACCATTTTTGCAAAATCTTTTCCTTTTCTTCTTTTCTCCTGTTCCGTCGATTCAAAATGATCTTTTTCTCGTTGCATCTTCAAATAATTTTCATATGATTCCTTATTAATCTCATTATTCTGAACCGCATCCAACACAGCACAATGCTTTTCGTGCATATGTGTACAATCCTTAAATCTACAATTTCGAGAAAGCTGATCGATCACTTCAAAAGAAAGTTTTAATCCATCCTGCATGTCTGCAATTCCAACTTCCCTCATTCCGGGATTATCAATTAATATTCCACCACTATCCAATACAATTAATTCTCGATGACTGGTAACATGTTTCCCTCTATTAGTAATTTCTCCAATATTACCAGTTTCCATTAGCGCTTCTCCCATAATTGTATTTATTAAGGTTGATTTTCCCACACCCGAGGAACCAAGCAAACAATAGGTTTTGTACTTTTCGATAGTATTTTTCAATTCGTCCAATCCAATTTGAGTTTCATTGCTAATTCCAATTACTGGAACACCTTTAATTCTTTCTTCGATTGATTTCTTAATTTCCGCTAATTCCTCATCATCCACTAGATCAACCTTACTGATAATAATAATTGGCTTTACTTTTGAATTATTGCAAATCGTAAGATATCGTTCAATTCTATTAATACTAAAATCTCGATCTATCGATTGTACAATAAACGCAAAATCAATATTAGTTGCTATAATTTGCTTCTCACCAAATTTACCAACAGCACTTCTTTCCAAAATTGTCTTTCGTGGAAAAACTGAATGAATTAGTAATTTTCCTTCGTCGTATTCGGTTACACCAACCCAATCGCCTACAGCGGGAAAATCAGCTCTACTTTGCGATGAATAAATTAGATTACCAACAATCTCGGCCTCAAAATCGCCACTTTGTGTTTTTACTATATATCTTTCTTTATGTTCTGAGATAACTCTCCCAACATTTAATAAATCAAGCTTTTGCTTTGATCTACATCTCTCGAAATATTCATTATATCCGAAATCTTCTAATGTATATTGATTTTTATTCGAATTGCTTTTCATTTTTCTAATCCTTATGATTATACCCAAACACCCAATATAAAATATTTATAATGGATATTAAATTATTTGTTGTGATTTTACGAAATATGCAAGCATTACAATACTTTCAATGTATTATAATTATTGAAATAAAAAATTGCAAGCACTTGCCAGTTAAACCAGCAACAATTGCTCTGAAGAAAGATTGTGTATTAAATTTGAACTCATAAGTTATAAAAGCAGTAAGTTTTTTGAGTATCAACAAACTAAACTATCTAAAAAATGGTATAAAAAAAAGCGTGGATACCTAAAATCCACGCTTTTCTCTTTCAATACCCTAAAATTTAATCCACAAAAACCATCTTTTGTGTTTGAGCGCCATCAACAGCGATCAACTCTTTTTCAAGCTTGTCCATCTCGGACACATCGCCCGTTAGTTCAAGTAAAAGCAACCCGCTTGTACTACAAACATCATCTGTTACTTCGTGTAAACCTAAACGGGTTTTAATTGAGCAACCATATTTAGTAAGTACTGTCTGTACTTTGCCTGCTTCCTTTTTCCTATCGGTGATTAATACACCTAATATTCTGGTTTCTTTTGACATAATTATAATTTAGAATCTCAATTTAACAAGTTACAAGTTACAAAAATTATTTCCCTAAGTCAAAAATCATTTTCTGAACATTTATTCCACCAATTTCATTTAGTTCATTTTCAAGACTTTCCCACATAGAAACTTCTCCTGTTAATTCAAGAATAACAAATCCATTTCTGCTACAAACATCTTCGGAAAGTTCGTGAAAACCTAAACGAGTTTTAATCGATGTAGCATATTTACTTAGTACTTTCTGCGTTCTACCTGCTTCTTTAATACGATCGAGAACATTTATACCTATTACTCTTTTTTCTTTCATACAATTATTTATGGATTATAGGTTTATAAAAGGGGGACTGAAAGTAACAACACTGTCATTCCCTTGAGCTTTTCTCATGAACAAAGTGAGTAAAAAGGGAATCTCATATTTAACAGTAAAACAGCCTAATATGAGATATCCAATCAAGTTGGAGATGACAAACAATAACTTTTCAGACAAGCCCTTTGGGTATTAGATAATATAAAATTAATAAAAAAACTAATACCTAAAAGCTAATCGCCAATAGCTAATTAAAAATACATATCTCTTTCGCCATTTTTAATTTTCTCAATTCTCTCTTTCAGTTGACCAACAACTTTATCACTTTCTAAACCTTTAATTTCTTTATCGATAATTTTCCAAGCTTTAACCGCAGTTTCTGGAGTTGCATAATCTTCGATATACTCTGCCAATGTTAGAATTGCGTTTGGAGTACAAAATCGTTTAATAAATCCGGGAACCGAAAATTCCATAAAGTGCTCACCTGTTCTTCCCAAACGATAACATGCTGTACAGAACGATGGTAAGTACTCATTTTCAATAAGTTCATCAATAATTTCTGCTAAAGATCTATTATCATTTATTGCGAATTGCTCACGATTTAAGTTTTGCTCTTCATTACGACTCGCATGATATGCTCCAAGTTCTAATTTTGTTCCACCATCAATTTGAGAAATACCAAAAGCCATCACTTCATGACGCACTTGCTCAGACTCACGAGCTGTTAAAATCATTCCTGTATAAGGAACCGCTAAACGTAAAATAGCTATAAGCCTTACAAATTCTTCGTCGTTAACAATGTATTTTGGATCAACATCGATTGACGAAGCATCCTGTATTCTTGGGAACGACAATGTATGTGGACCAACATTATAACAAGCTTCAAAATGATTTGTATGACGAACCATTGCCATCACTTCGTATCTCCAATCATACAATCCAAATAAAGCCCCAATTCCAACATCATCTAGCCCCGCTTCTTGTGCTCGATCTAAAGATGTTAATCTATAATCAAAATCCATTTTTTTACCACCTAAATGATATTTCTTATATTCCTCTGGGTGATATGTTTCCTGGAAAACCTGATAAGTTCCAATACCTGCTTCTTTAACTGTTCTAAAACCTTCAATTTCTAATGGTGCAGCGTTTATATTTACACGACGAATTTCACCATTTCCTTTTTTAACACCATAAACAGTTTTTACATTTTCAGCTATAAACTCAGGTGAATAATGCTTGTGTTCGCCATAAACTAAAATTAAACGTTTCTGTCCGTTATCTTCCAAAGCTTCAACTTCAGCAATTAATTCCTGCTCAGAAAGTGTTTGACGAACTGCATCTTTATTGGTAGCTCTAAAACCACAATATTTACAATTATTTGTACACTTATTTCCAACATATAAAGGCGCAAATAGAACAATTCGATTACCATAAATCTTGGTTTTTAAATCCTTAGCACCTTGCTTAATTTCTTCAATTAACTCAGGATCTGTAGCATTAATTAAAACAGCAGTTTCTTCTAAACTAAGACGTTCTTTATTGAGTGATTTTGCAATTACTTCGCGAACTCTTTCTTTAGTTGGTTTTGTATTATTGATAAAATCCCAAATCTCTTCCGGATCAATAAATGGTTTCATTCTTTGATCCTTAATCTTGTATTCTTCTGGATAAAACTTCATATGATTATTTTTTAATTGTATTTGATATAAGGCATATTTCGACAGGCTCAATATGACATGCTTTTTATCATCCTGAGCTTGTCGAAGGGTGACCATTTTCACTATTTTAAAACACTATATACTTCAACATTGTTAAAATAAAATTTTCATTTTAATATAATAGTTTCTTCCCGGCTCTATACTTATAGCTCCTCTATTGGTTGCCAAATGATTCGTATACGCTCTATCACCAATATTTTCTATTCCTCCAAAAAACTGAAGCTTAAGAAAATCAAAATTGATAACCGTAGAATTTAATTTTAAATCAAATCGAGCAAATCCTTTTGTTTCTGTTTCACCTTCTGCTACTTTATCTTGATCGGCAAAACCAATTGCAACCAAATCCACACCAAAATACTTCGGCAGATTATATCGTATTCCAACTCTTCCGTTTGCCGGTGTAATTAATGGTAAATCGATTTTATTCTTAGTATCCTCACCACGCACATAAGAACCTGCTCCATGCACCACAAAATTCTTGTAGAAATTATATTGAAAGCTTAAATCGGCACCATACAATCTTGCTTCATCAACATTCGCATTAATCAATGCTGGAATCGTGTCTACGGCTCCTGTTGTATAGGAGTAAATAAACTCACCCGATTCTTCCACAATCATATCCGAAAGCCAATTCACAAAACCATTCACTTTAAACTGAAATTTTGGTTTCCAGACACGCATTCCAATATCTAAAGAATATCCTTTTTCAGGATCAAGGTTTGGATCGCCCAATCGAACTTTGCTTCCTAAATCGATATATTTAAAACTTTCTTCCAAAGATGGTGCACGAAATGATCGCCCTGTATTTACACTTAGATCCATATCATCGGTGAGTGCATACAAAATGCCTAAATTGGCACTCCACGATAATTTATACTCCTCGTTCTCGTCGAAAGTAATTCGTTGATTTGGGGGCGAATCATTTCTTGTACCATTCATTATCAAATAATCGTAATCGAAAGCTTGCTCATTTGCAATTCTGATTCCATCTAAACGACCTCCAATAATTAATTTCAAATCGTCATCTAAGAAACTTTGCTCATTTTGTAAATACAAACCCACACTTCCAAAACAGGATTCTGGGATTGGAGTTTCTCCACGCACAATATTGTTTGTAGCTGCAATATCTCCATTAATATCTAATACATCCATTCGAATATATTTCTCACGGCTTGTTTCTAGTTTTCTTCTCCAAACATCTACTCCAGCAATAAAATTGTTGTTATCGCTAAAGCTCCAATCGGTTTGAATTTGAGCACCGTCAGTTGTATGCTCTCCACTTGGAGTAAATAATTCAGGTGTTGTGATAGATGTTGGTGTTGTAGTTGAAATATTTGGAGTTAAATCAACATCACGAACAATGTATTGATGAAAATATCTTACATTCAATTTCTTAAAAGATTCCGAAATATCTTTAATCTCGTAATTAGCCGAAAACATTTGCCGTTTAGCATCGGTATAGGTTGCAGTCGATGGACCTGGTAAAGCTGCCCCTCCAGGAATACCAACATTATCGGCATCAAAGTATTGATATTTTAATTTTAAGGTATGATTCTCTTTTAATTTTAATCCGAAGCTTGCAGAAACACTTTTATCTTCGAACTGACTATTTGGAATTGTTCCTTCGGGAGTACTAACATCGTTTGCATCACGCAATGCCCCACTTAAACTGGCATACCAATTTTTTGATCCCGATTTAAAACTTACTTTTCGAGTAAATAATTCATTAACCGAACTATACCCCCCCTTAAAACTTCCATTAAAGTAAGTAGATGAATTAAAATAAGCTTCGTTTGTAATCACATTCACAATTCCACCCATAGCACCAGTGCCATAAAGCGAAGACGAAGCACCTTTTATTACTTCGATACGTTCAATATCATCCACATCAAAAAACGACATAGAGGCCATTAAATCGGTTGCTGTTTCTATTCTGTTTCCATCAACTAACATAACGATTCGTTGTTGACTTAATCCTCGAATATTTATCCCTGTAGCCCAAACGCCATCACTTGCCATCGCAACGCCCGGTTCCTGTGCTAATACATCTGAAGCTGTAAAAGACGATGATCGCTCAATCTGCTTTTTATCAACAATTTCTATAGGAACAGGAACATCTTTAATTTTAATTTCCTGTCGCATACTACTGACAATCACCTCACCTATATCAATCAACTCTTTATCAACCTGAATATCTTTAGTCTGATTGGAGCTAATACTTAGTTCATCTGTTGAATTTATATACCCGATGTAAGAAGTTAGAATTTGATATTCACCTTTTTCAATTCCACGAATAATAAAATCACCATTTAATTTTGTAATAGCAAAATAGTTATTTGATTGATTTTGGTTGATTAATTGTACATGAACGCCACCTAATTTTTCATTGGTTTCGGAGTCCATAACCGTTCCCCTTAACTCAAATTGCTGTGCAAATGAATTAAGAGAAATAAATAAAAAAAATAAAAGTTTAACTGTTTTCATCATTATCTCGATTCTTTAGAAGTACTGATTTAACCTGAATGCCTTTTAAACGGCCAAGTTGCCCGGTTAAAGAACCAATTTCATCTGTTGTACCTTCTAGAACGAGAGAAATAATATTTTGACCATTGCTGCGTGGCAACCCCTGTCGGCCAATAATAATGTTGGAATGTTTGAATGCAATTTCGTTCATTTGCTGAACTACATTGCTGTTTTCGATTAATATAAGTGCGGTTCCAATTCTCTTTTCCATCAGATTTCCTCCGGATTAGATTTATTCTTTAACCTCGAAAAAGACGTATCCGTTTCTCAGTAAGAGTAAATAGTTATTACTGTTAATTATTTAACAAAGATAGAAAGTTTTTTTCGAAAAGTAAATATGATATATAACAGGTATCAAGATAAAAGTTAAAAGTTAAATATTGAATGTTGAAAGTTTAAGCTTACTTGTTGTAAAGGTTTTAGTAAGTTAAAATTTAATTAGATTTGCATAAAAAGCAGAAATCATGAAAAGATATTTACTCCTACTAATTTTTATTTCTACAATTTTTTCAGCCTGTAACTCAAAGAAGGAAGATCAACAAATTAAAATTGCCACACTGAAAGGTCCTTCGGCAATGGGAATGGTAAAAATGATTGAGAATTTGAATGAGAATAAAAATTCTGATATTGAAATCACTATATATAATGAACCTATTCGGGTACGTAAACTTATGCTCAAAGGAGAAGTTGATTTTGCTATTTTACCAACTACCATGGGAGCTATTCTCTATAACAAGGGCGTTCCGTATCAATTAGCTGCAATTCCAGTTTGGGGAACTCTATATTTATTTGGAAACGACACAAGTATTACAACATGGGATGATTTAAAAGGCAAAAAAATCAATCTTATGGCAAAAGGAATGACTCCGGATGTACTTTTTAAGCAGTTACTTATAAAAAATAATATTGATCCTGAAAAAGATGTAACTCTTGACTATACTTTCCCTACACATATTGATTTAGCAAATGCTGTGGCTGCTGGGCAGGCTGAATTAGGAGTAATTTCAGAACCTCTGGTTAGTTTAGTAATGCAAAAAAACAAAAAAGTTGCTCCTATTTTTGATTTAAACACTGAGTGGCAAAAGGTTTATGAAAAAATCCCAATTGCTCAAACAGCCTTATTAGTGAATAAAGATTTTGCTGCTAACAATAAAGAACAATTGCAATTTATTCTAAATGAATACAAAAACTCAACCGATTGGGTAAATAATAATATTGAAGATGCAGCAAAGCTAATTGTAAAGTATAAAATTCTACCAAATGCAGAAGTAGCAGAATCTTCAATCCCTCGATCAAATCTTAATTTTATAGAAGCCAACACCTTAAAAAAACAAATTAGTGATTATTTTCAGATATTTTACGAAATGAATCCTGACATTATTGGTGGGAAGATTCCAGATAAGAACTTTTATTTGAATTGCGAAGAATAAAAAATAATCGTAAATTTAATATCTGTTTCAACAATTTATTCGTTAAAACGTATAATAATAAGATTCTAAAATTAAACGATATGGATTCATCAACTACATACGACTGGGAACACAAAAGTATTTTAATTGCAGATGATGAATTAACAAATTTCATTATCATTGATAAATTATTGCAAAAAACTGGCATTAAGGTCTTTCATGCCGAAAATGGAGAGCAAGCAGTTAAGATATTTAACGAAAATCCTGATATTAATGTAATATTAATGGATATTCGCATGCCTGAAATGGGCGGATTGGAGGCCACTAAATTTATACGAAGTGTAAATAGAAATACACCTATAATTGCTTTTACAGCTTATGCCTTATCTGATGATGAAGCTATTGCATTAGAATTCGGTTGCGACGATTATATATCAAAACCCGTTCGTCCTGAATTTCTTCTAAAGAAAATAAACGAACATATTACATAAGGATTATTGCAAATTTGCAACACGTTTCTTTTCTTTTTAAAAGCTTTCAATCTAAATTCAATTATTATTTGTAATTTTCCATGCAAATAAGTCAGTGCATGAAACTAATCCCATCAAAAAATAAAATCATATCCTTTTTTTCGGTATTGTTATTATTCTTTATTTGGAAAATTATTTCGGCACTTTATAACTCCGAATTAATTCTTCCATCGCCGGAATCAACATTAATTTCGACCATTAAACTTATACTTAGTGAAAACTTTTTGTTAATCGTGGGAATAACAATTTTGCGCGGATTAGTTGGTTTTGCTTTTTCGTTTATTCTCGGAATTGGATTGGGAATTTTAGCTGGAATAAACAACTCATTTAATGCATTTTTAAAACCAATATTAGTTACAATACGTTCTACTCCAGTAATTTCATTAATTCTTCTAGCTTTAATCTGGTTTAAAATAGACATGGTTCCAATTTTTATTGCATTCCTTACAATGTTTCCGTTTATATGTACAAATATTATTGACGGAATTAGAAATGTTGATCAAGAACTAATTGAGATGGCACAATTCTATCATGTTGGGAAAAGAAACATTATTAAACAAGTTTATTTACCGGCTATCACACCATTTATATTTAGCGGAGCATCAAGTGCAATGGGCATTGGATGGAGAGCCATCATTATTGGCGAAGTTTTAAGTCAGCCTCAATTTGGAATTGGTACTTTAATGCATACAGCACAAACTTATCTTTTAGTAAATGATGTTATTGCCTGGACAATAATTGCTGTAATTATTAGCTATCTATTTGAAATTATTATTCGTAGGGTTGAAAAATACATTATTGACTGGAAATAATTATGTCGTTAAAAATTAGAAACTTAAATCAATCTTTTATCGATATTAATCTTTTTGAAGATTTTAATATTGATATTCAAGAAAATACAATAAGTTGTATTCTTGGACCTTCGGGTTGTGGAAAAACGACACTTTTAAATATTATTGGCAAAACAACACAAGCCAATTCTGTAAATCTTGAAGGATTTGATGATAAAAATATATCCTATATTTTTCAGGAACCCCGATTATTGCCTTGGAAAACGGTCAGAGAAAATATCTCTTTTGTTTTAAATAATAGCGCCCCCACAGAAGAAAAAAGTGAAATTATCGACAGATACATTAAGCTAGTTGAACTTGATAAATTTGCAGATTATTACCCTTCGAAATTAAGTGGCGGAATGAAACAAAGAGTTGCTATAGCTCGTGCATTCTCGTATCCGTCAGATATTATTTTAATGGATGAACCTTTAAAAGCTTTGGATTTAAAATTAAAACTAAATCTAATAAAAGCTTTTCGACGTATATGGCAATTAGATAAACGAACAGTAATTTTTGTTACCCACGATATAGACGAAGCCCTGCTTTTGGGAAATGATATTTATGTATTTAGCAAAGCTCCAGTAAACATTAAAGAGAAATTTACAATAAATACTAAAGAACGAAACTTGAACTCACCTGAAATAATTGACCTAAAAAATAAGATTTGGGAAGTAATGGAGTAAGGATTAGTTTAAAGTTGTGAGTTAAAAGCTAAAAATGATTTATAGTTTAACTCTTTAATAAAATCATAAAAGTAAAAGCTATAAAATTAATGATGGAATGAAATCCTAGTCCATATATAAATCCGTAATTTATTCTTAAATATCCGCAAATAAACCCCATAATAATCTGAGGCATTGTGATTAATGGAAATAACAATAAAGTTGTTAAAGTAAGTTCGCCAAAGTTAAACACATGCATAAATCCAAAAGCAACTGCCGAAAAATAGAACATCAATTTAAAATGCTTTTTTTCGTTGAGTTTAACGAAATATTTAAGGTGAAAAATCAAAATTACAACAATAAAAACTAAGGTAATTTTATATAAATAGCCAACACTATTTTTAATAAAAAACTGATAAGCAAGGAATCCCAGGAAGATAAGCAAGCTAGAAATTAAATTTACTTTATTGGTTTTTAGATTCAATCTAAAGATTGCTTCCTCGAAAAAAGGCCCGATAAGAACCATATAAAAAAACAATGCCAATGGCTCGAAATTTTCTGCTAGCAAGCTATTTTTATTTGGAGGAACTAAACCCAAACTTGCAAATGGAGCGATCATAATACCAATTGCAATAGCTGCCAAAAAGTAAAACGAACAAAGTTTTAAGAACTCCTTTATTGAAAACTCATGAAGCTCATCTGAAGATTCTGGGTATTTTATAAATTGTAAAAACTTCATATTAAATTAGTAAATCAATTCCTCGATCTCGGATTTGTCTTTTTCAAGCTGATCTTTTAAACTCCCTGAAGTATCTAACTGAAGCTCGTTACGCATTCGTTTGTGAAATGCAATGGTAGCAATTTTACCTCTTAAGTTGTAATTGGAATCGTAATCAAACAAATGCATTTGAACGCTTGGCTCTTTTTCATCACAATAGGTTTTTATATTAAGCATCCCACGATAACGATTCCCATCGCATTCGGCACTTATAGCATAAACACCGCCGAGTGGAATTAACTTAACATCTTCTTCGATAATTACTTCAAGTGTTGGAAAACCTATTTCTTTGCATTTTGCTTTTCCACTTTTTAACTCGCCTGTTATAATAAAAAAATGATCAAGATAGGCATTTGCTCTTTGTACACGCCCGTCTAACAATGCTTTTCGAGTTATCGTAGAACTTACTGTTTCGTTTTCTAAATCTTGCTCTGGAATTTCTTCAACGGTAAAATCATGTGTTTTGGTTAAATCATATAAATAAGAATAATCGCCTTCGCGATTGTGCCCAAAATGATGATTAAAACCAACAATTATTATTTTTGCATGAAGTTTAGCAAGCAAAATACCTTCGACAAATTCATTAGAAGTTGTTTCGGCAAATTCTTTGGTAAAATCAATGATTACCAAATGATCCAGACCAGCTTTTTCTAATAAAATAATTTTCTCTTTCTGACTATTAATTAGTTTTAAGTCTTTGGCAGTTTCGGGATACAAAACCCTTCGTGGATGCGGATGAAATGTAATTAGAACAGACTCACCCTGAACACTTTTAGCTAAATAATTTAACCGATCAATTATAACTTTATGTCCAAAATGAACACCATCGAATGTTCCTGTAGTAACTACAGGATTTTTAATATTACTTAAAGTATCAAAACTTCTGTGAATCTGCATTTGTGTTCGGCAATTTGCTTTTTGTCTAACTTTTTTTACTCGTTTTTCTCTTTCACAAAGTAAGCAACCTTTTCTAGAGAAGTAATCATATCATACTCTTCTAAATATACGTTTGGTGAAACATTTAATGAGGTTGAAGTATAATTTAGAATACCTTTTATTCCAGCCATTATAAGAGTTTCTGTAACAGCTGCTGCATCTTCGGGTGGAACAGTTAATATACCGATCGAGATATCTTGCTCTTTAATAATTCTACCCATTTCGCTTATTGGATAACATTTCACACCCGAAATAACACGATTCGTTTTCTCTGGATCAGTATCAAAAGTAGCTGCAATTTTTAATCTAGTTCTTTTGCCATTAAAATAAGCAGTAATTGCTCGGCCTAAATTACCAATACCAATTATGGCGGCATTTAAACCATCCTTTGTATCAATAATATTACCAATTACATCTATTAAGGCTTTAACATCATAACCTTTTTTAAGCGTTGTTGAATATCCTATTAACATAATATCACGTCGAACCTGAACGGCTGTAATATTGTGCAAATTAGCTAAGTCGTGTGAAAACACATGTGTTTTGCCGTTTGCCAAACAATTTAGCAGTGTTCTGCGATATTCGCTTAATCTTCCTATAGTTTTTTCTGGAAGTTTGCTCATAGTTTATGATTTTATTTTTTTGTTAATATACAAAAAATTATATTGGCAAAGTAACAACAAAAGTACTACCTACACCAACTTTACTTTCAATTTTCACATCTCCATTGTACAAATCTACAACACGTTTCACAATTGAAAGACCTAGCCCACTTCCTGTAATATGCTTAGTTTGCTCGTTTTTAACTCGAAAAAACTCCTTAAATAAATCATCGGTTTCTTCTTTCGATAATCCAATTCCAGAATCTTCAACAACAATTTTTATATTTTTATTTTCTGATTTTAAAGTAACCTTTACTTTGCCACCATCAACATTATACTTTACTGCATTCGATATTAAGTTATTAAAAACAATCTCCAAATCAGATGGGTCGGCATTAAGAGTAATGTTTTTATCATTAATCAATGTAATCTTAACATCTTTTTGTATTGCATACGGATTTATTGATTCTATAGCTAATTGAGCTATTTCGCCAATGTCAACATTTTGAAATTTATCTGTTTTCTTTTCCAGATTAATTTTTGTGAGATCTAGCAAATCCATGATTAAATTACGCATTCCTTTTATTCGATGTAATGATCTATCAATCATTTGATCATAAGAAGCAATCTCTTCGCCAGCTTGCTTTTCTTGCATAATCCTTAAATATCCTTCGATAGCATTTAACGGAGCCTTTAATTCGTGCGATAAAACGGATAAAAATTGGTATCGAACTTCTTTACCTTCTTTATTCATTTTTGTTGTCATGCCCCGCAAAAAAAGGTGCTTCGACACATTCTCAAGAGCGGATTTCAATTCTTGTGGTGTGAATGGTTTAGGAATAAAATCATAAGCACCATTATTCGTTGCTTTTACAGCTAATTCTAATGAAGCATATGATGTAATCATCATTACCAAAATATCAGGATTGTTAATATTGATATATTCTAAAACCTCCGTCCCATGTATTCCTGGTAATTTATTGTCGAGAAGTACTATTTCAATTTTTTCTGTTTTAATTTTTTCAATCGCCTCTTCGCCCGTTCCAACCTCTATAAGATTGAACCCAATATCGGCATCCATAAATGGATAACTAACCGTAAAATTTCTTAATATTCGGCTCACACCGGAACGAATTCCCGGTTCATCATCAACCACCATTACATTCAAATTCTCCATCGAATATTCTCGTATTATATTTTTAGTAATTTATTAATTTCTTTATGCAATTGATCTTTTCTTATTCCTTTTTCTAAATATAAATCAGCTTTAATCCATTGTTTATCGGTATCAGAATCAACGCCAAAAGATATTCCAGTTTCTGACGCAACTGCCGTTGCCAAAATAATTGGCACATTTGGATGTTTACGCTTCATTTTATAACATAATACAAAACCACTATCATCCTTTTCCATCATTAAATCGAAAATTGCTAAATCGGGATTTGAATTTTGAATAAGTACTTCTGCTTCTTTTTGAGTCTCTGCTGTAATTACCTCAAAACCAAAACTCTCAACATGCATTCGCATTTGAAATAAATAATCGATATCATCATCGGCAATTAAAACTAGTTTTTTATTTTCTCCCATAATACAAGCGATTTAATTATTGAAATCGGGGTATTGATATTTTAAATGTTGTACCTGTTTCACCTTTTTCTTTATCTGAATTTGACTCAACGGTTATTTTTCCTTTATGCATTTTAACAATTCCATATGCTGTGGCTAATCCCAAGCCAGTTCCTTTTCCAATACCTTTTGTAGTATAAAAAGGTTCAAATATTTTATCGAGCGATTCGGGTTTAATCCCAACACCTGTATCTTTTAAATAAAAAATTACATTCTCGCTATCGTCTTCTAATGTTATATCTATTGCTCCGCCTTTGGGCATTGCATCTATTGCATTTTTTATCAGATTTGTCAAAATCTGTGTCATTTGTTCATTATCAAGCATTGCAATTTCATCCTTTAAATTATCAGAATAAATTGAAACAGTTACATTTTTTGGAATGATAACCGCTTCTGTACTTTGCTCTGCAAGTTTTATAATATTTATCTTACTTGAGTTAACCTGATTTTTACGGGCAAAATTAAGCAATCCTCCGACAATTTTCTTACATCGATTCGTTTGATCAACAATTAATTTCATATCCTTATAAACATCTGAATCTTTTGGGGCCTCATCAAGCAAAATATTCGCGTACATAACGATTACTCCTAGCGGATTGTTCAACTCATGAGCAATTCCTGCAGAAAGCTGACCCATACTAGCCATTTTTTCAGATTGCTTTAATGCTTGTTGAATTGATGAAAGTTTATCGTTTGTTACGGCTAATTCGGAAACTGAATTATGTAACTTTTCAATTGTGTAAGGCAGGCACATTTCCACTTCAGCCAATCCTTGAGCAATTGCTGTAGCATGTTCTTCACAAGAGGCATATCCACAAGCACCGCAATTTAGATGATCTTTAAGTTCAATTTTCCCCATCGATTCAAGCACTTTCTTAATTTCTGCGTGATCTGGGAACTTAAATGTTTTTTTCTTTGCTTCGAATTTTATGGAAAGATCGATATCTAAATATTCCTCGAGATACTTGCTCCATTCTTTTTCGTTCAGATTCTGAATTTTTTTATGCACGTAATTATTTACTAAAACCCTTCTTGCATAATGACGTCCCTTTGTTTTCATTCCAGGCCCCATAATACAACCTTCACAACTCAACAATTCCAGATGTTGATTATGTATCAATCCATCCTCATATTCACGAATGGCTTCCTGAAAATCTTTTCTCCCTTCAGCAACAATTATATTACCTTCCATAACATCATCGGTTATTCCGGCTGTTTGCAACAATCCACGACTTATAGGAAAAATAGCACCTTTACCTCCAAGTGGAGGATCAAAATCTGTCGCTTTTACTGTTTTTTGAGTGATTCCCCTTTCTTCGAAAATATCACGTAACTCAGAAAAAGTTATCATTTCGTCAACTTCGTCTGATTCCGATTTTTTGGCAACACATGGCCCAACAAAGGTTATATTTATATTATCACCATATTTTTTTCTCATTACTCTCGACATGGCTACCATAGGAGATGCAATTGGCGCTAGATCCTTAACTAGAGCAGGATGATAATGTTCTATATATGAAACAACTGCTGGACAATCCGATGAAATATAGCATTTTTCAGTTCCCTGATCTATAATCTCTCTATACTTTTTTGCAACTAAATCGGCACCAAATGCCACTTCAGAAACAACATCAAAACCAATAGCTCTAATCATAGATACAAAGATCTTATAATTTGCAATTTCTTTAAATTCAGCTGGAAAACTTGGCGCTACTATTGCAATGTTCTTTTTTCCGTTCTCGAGTAAATCAAAAACACCCTCGGTTGTATTTAAAAATACTTTTGCTCCCTGACTGCATACCTTGGTGCAATTTCCACAAACAATACATCGTTCGTTTAAAACTTCAGCTTGCCCATTAATAATTTTTATTGCTTTTGCAGGACATTCGCGCACACAAGTATAACATACCCTGCATCTGTTTTTAACAGTATATACCAAATCGCGTTCTGAATTCCTTTTTTTATTCATAATCCGTTAATTACAATAAAACATCCCGTTGTGTATACTTAGTATGTAAAAATTTTACACATTTCTCACTCATCGGCTCACCCAAAAATTCTTTATACAACTCCAAAATACCAGAGTTTTTATGTGCTACATTTATCGCTTCTTTATCGTCGAGATCGTAAATAATTTTTGCTCTATTCTTTAAAGCTTTATCATCGTTCGTAAATACTTGTCCGCCTCCATTTATGCATCCTCCTGGACATGCCATTACCTCAATAAATTTAATGTCACTTTTCCCATCACGTATTTCCTTTATCAAATTATTTGCATTTTTAAGTCCACTAACAACTGCAAATCCAATTTGTTGCCGTCCAATTTTTACATACG
The DNA here is from genome assembly GCA_016342685.1 of Bacteroidales bacterium. Taxonomy (GTDB): domain Bacteria; phylum Bacteroidota; class Bacteroidia; order Bacteroidales; family UBA12077; genus UBA12077. The sequence goes on from JAEINU010000002.1 coordinate 480,519, forward strand.
TTTCTCTACGTTCTTTTGTTCCTCTTAACTTAGCAATTTTTATGTTTGTTAACTCTTTCTCTGTTAAATGAAAAGCCAAAGTTCTAGCAATACTTTCGGCTAAACCACCTGAAACAGCAGGCATTTTACCAGCAGAACTTCTATTATTAAAAGGAGCATCAGATTTTTCTTCGTCTAAAGATTGAACATCAATCCCATATAAATGAATTAATTTTACTAATTCGCGAGTTGTTAGAACAACATCGATATCCGAAACGCCTTTATGTGTCATCTCTTCGCGTTGCGCCTCAAATTTCTTAGCTGTACATGGCATTATTGAAACTGAAAATATTTTATTGGGTGATATATCTTCCTTTTCGGCAAAGTAGCTTTTTATCATTGCTCCCATCATTTGTTGGGGAGATTTGCTTGTCGATACATTGTCTATCATATCTGGATGCGATTGTTCCATATGCTTTATCCACCCAGAACAACAACTACTAAACATTGGAAGATTTTCATCGTTTTTTATTCTATCGGCTAGTTCGGCCGACTGCTCATATATTGCTAAATCAACACCAAAGGATGTATCGAAAACCTTATCAAATCCGATGCGTTTTAAAGCTGCAACAAGAATTCCGCTTATATCTTTACCTGATCGCAATCCCAACTCATCAGCAAGAGAAACTGCAATGCTTGGAGAAAACTGAGCTATTACGTTCATCTCTGGATTATTAATCATATCCTGAACAATGTCAAAATTCGTTTTCTCGTGTAAAGCACCTGTTGGGCATGTCATAATACATTGCCCGCAATTAATGCAATTAGAGAAGTTCAAATCCTTATTCATTGATGTCGAAATCGCAGTTTTATTTCCACGCCTCATAAAATCAAAAGTAGAAACATCCAAGATTTCTTCACAAACACGAACACAGCGACCGCATAAAATGCATTTTGCAGGATCTCTAATTATTCCCGGACTAGAATGATCTGAATTTAATTTTGATTTATCGCCTGATATTCTTCTTTCGCGAACATTTAGTTCTACGGCTAAATCCTGCAGCTCACAATTTCCATTACGTATGCAGTACAAGCAATCATCGGGATGGTTTGACAGAAGCAGTTCAACTAACATTTTTCTTGCTCGTATAACCCGAGTTGAATGAGTCTTTATTTTTAATGATTCATCAACAGGAAACGAACAAGATGGAATTAAATCAGTTTTACCTTCTACTTCAACAACGCACATTCTGCACGCTCCGGTTGGTGTAAAACCATCCATTCGACATAAGGTAGGTACTTTAATCCCATTATTATAAAGAGTTTCAAGGATGGTGTCTCCTTTATTTGCCTTTATGTTTTTACCATTAACTTCTATTTCTATAACCATGCTTTTTTGTCTAAATGGTTATTTACTAATAATGGCTGAAAACTTGCATGTATCATAACAAATTCCACAACCAATACATTTATCTTGTACAATAAAATGAGCATTTTGCGGCGATCCAATAATTGCTCCAGTAGGACATTTTTTTGCACATAATGTACAACCTGTACATGCATCAATATTAATTTCAAATGTCCTTAACTCCTGACAAATTCCGGCTTCGCAGTTTCGCTCAAAAATATGTTCCTCATATTCATCTCTAAACCATTTTAAAGAACTTAATACTGGGTTTGCAGCTTTTCGCCCCAATCCACACATAGAAGTATCTTTAATAACTTCGGCTAAATTTTCAAGTTGCATTACTCCTTTAAAACGTTGTAATGTTGTATTTCCATTATCATCTTTTGGTCTTTTACTTATATTCTCAAGAATTTCATGCATTCGTCGAGTGCCTTCTCTACATGGAATGCATATTCCACAACTTTCTTCCTGAAGAAAATTCATGAAATACTTTACCATATCAATAATACAATTGTCTTCATCGAGAACAACCATACCAGCAGATCCCAAAGATATACCAGCCTGACTTATTGCTTCATAATCTATTTCAATATCTAAATGATCTTCGGTCAAACAACCACCTGATGGACCACCAATATGTAATGCCTTGAATTTTTTCCCTTGTACAATACCTCCCGAAATACGAAATATTATATCTCTTAGTTTAGTTCCCATTTCAACTTCTACCAAACCTTTATAATCCACTTTACCTGAAATTGAAAATACTTTCGTTCCCGAGCTACCTTCTGTTCCTAAAGATTTAAACCAATTAGCCCCTTTCTCAATAATTATTGGAATATTTACTAAAGTTTCAACATTATTAACTACAGTTGGTCTTCCAAACAAACCTTTAGTTGCAGGATATGGCGGTTTAGAATGTGGTTTTCCGCGTTTACCTTCAATGCTGCTAATTAATGCTGTTTCTTCGCCACAAACATAAGCTCCTGCACCTTCTTTTATTATTATATCTAAATTATAACCACTATTTAATATATCATGCCCAATTATTCCATATTCCTTAGCTTGCTTAATTGCATTTTTTAATCTTGCAACTGCAATTTCATATTCTGACTCAATATAAACATATGCTTTCTGAGCTCCAATAGCATATGCAGATATCGAAATTCCCTCAATTATTTTATGTGGATCGCTTTCTATTAATAAGCGTTCCATAAAAGCACCAGGGTCACTTTCCCCAGCATTACAAATCAGATACTTTTGCTCACTTGCTGTTTCAAGTGCCACTCTCCATTTCTTTCCTGTGGGATATCCTTCTCCCCCACGACCACGCAAATTACTATTTTCAATTTTCTCACAAACTTCTTCGGGAGTATTGTTTCGTATTGTTTTTAAAAATGATTTATATCCTCCTGTAGCAATATATTCTTCAATTGAATTTGGATCGATAAATCCACAATTCTTTAAAACCAATCGTTGTTGATTTTTAAAATAGGGTAATTCATCCATAAATGGAACTTGTTCCCATTGCTCAAAAATATCATTCCTAACCTGACATAAAACGGCTTCTTCATGAATGTAATTATTGAATGTTCCGTCCAAAATAGAAATGTAATTTTCTAAAGAAACATTTTTAAAATATAATTTTGTTTTCCCTGGCAAGTGAACTGACAGAATAGGCTCATATGTAGTCAAGCCTAAACTACCAACATCTATAACCTGAGCATCAAAATTACGATCATGAACATATTCCAAGAGTCCTAATTTTATTTCATCAACCCCAATAATTCTTGATGGGGTGTTTACACCAATTGTTATTATTGGCTTATTAATTTTATCACGTTTTATAGCCGCTAATTTTGCAACAACTTCTTTATCCAATGTTTCATGGGCATTGTGTAAAACTTTGGTTATCAGAAAATCTTTATTAAGCTCATTAATCTTATCCATTTTACTTATCATTATTCAAGTAATATTCAATAATCTCAGGAATTTTATTAACGTTCACTTCTGTATAATACCTTTCGTTAATAGCCATTACAGGTCCTAATCCACATGCACCCATACAAGTTGTTTCTTCCAAGCTAAATAAACCATCTTTAGTAATTCCCCCATTCTCAATCCCCAATCTTTTCTTAATCTCATTAATGATAATTAGGTTTGAGTTAATATGGCACGATGTTCCATTGCAAATTCGGATATGATATTTAGCCTTTGCCTCGAATCTAAATTGATTGTAAAAAGTTGCCAAACCATAAATTTTGCTTGTTGGCATATTTAGATATTTTCCTACTTTAATGATAGATTCTTCTGATAAGAATCCATAGTTTTTTTGAATGTCTTGAAGTATAGGAATAATGTTATCCCGTTGAACAAAAGGATATTTTTCGAGTATAGATTCAATCATAATGCAAGTATTCAAACAAATATACAAATTTAAATCGTTACAATATAAACATTGTTATTTAATTAACAGTGAAATCTACAATAATTTTATTTATTTTTACGTGAAATTAGAGAAGGTATTTCGATTAGCTTAATAAATTAGCTATCTTGCATTATTAACGTATTACTTTAAATAATTAATGAAGACAGAAATTGTAATTTGTTTAGGAAGTTCGTGTTTTTCGAGAGGGAGTAAAAAAACTGTCCAGTTTATTAAAGATTACATTAAAGAAAATCAACTTGAAGATAAAGTATATTTCCACGGAAATCATTGTTCCGGAAATTGTGCAAATGGCCCAATTGTAAAGATCAATGATAAGGAATACGAAAACGTATCGCCAGACAATATTGTATTTTTACTTGATAGCATATTAAAGAAAGACTAGAATTTAGAATCATGAATCCAATTGTACAGATATTAAAAGATAAATGTAATCTGAGTTATTCTTGCGTAAGAGTATGTCCGGTTAATGCTATTGAGGTTAAAGTAAATGTTAATTACGCTCATATAATCCCAGAAAGATGTATTGGATGTGGCGCATGCACTTCTGTTTGTCCTGAAGATGCTATTGTTTATAGAGATTCAAAGCAAGAAGCAAAAAGAATTCTGAAAACCAAAGAAAAGAAAATTGCAATTGTAGCACCAAGTATTTCTGGTGAATTTCATGATATTACAGATTACAGAAAATTTGTTCAGATGATCAAACATTTGGGATTTGATTATGTAAATGAAGTATCTTTTGGAGCAGATATTATAGCCTTAAAATATGCAGAACTCTTTAAAAACTTTAAAGGTAAATATTATATATCAACAGCTTGCCCTGTTGTAGTTCAGAACATTCAGAAATTTCAACCTGAGCTCTTAGGCAATTTAGCTCCATTGGTTTCTCCTATGATTGCAACCGCCAAAATTGCTAAAAATTTATATGGGAATGATTCTAAGATTATATATATCGGTCCGTGTATTGAGAGCAAAAATGAAGCTTTATTATTTGATGAAGATAGTAAGATCGATTCTGTTTTAACATTTCAAGAACTTCGTGAACTCTTTACAGAATTTGATATTCATGAATCAACCTTAGAATTTTCTGAGTTTGATGCTCCAATAGGATATAAAGGTTCTTTATTCCCAATATCAAATGGATTACTTCAAGCTGCTGATATTAGCGAAAGCCTCCTTGATGGAAATGTAATCACAGCGGAAGGAAAATCTAATATATTAAATGCTACCAAACAGTTTCATTCTGATATTGAAACCATTAAAAAACATTTTAACTTATACTTCTGTGAAGGTTGTTTGATGGGACCTGGAACAACAAAAGGTGGTGAAAAATATATACGCCATACACGTGTTGCAAATTACGCAAATAAAAGACTTGAGAATTTTGACCTCGATAAATGGGAAAAAGAAGTCGCTAAATTCTGGAATTTAGATTACACAAGAACTTTTACGGCTGACGATCAACGAATTAAAGCTCCAACAGAAGAGAAAATTCAAGAAATTTTAAAAGCAATTGGGAAAGAAGATAAAGATACCGATCTTGGTTGTAATGCATGTGGTTATAATACTTGTCGTGAGTTTGCGATAGCTGTAGCCAAAGGATTAGCTAAAATTGACATGTGCCTTACTTTCTCATTAAGAAACAGACACGATTACATAAAAGCATTAAAAAACACGAACGAAAAATTAGCACAAACACAAAAAGCATTAAAAGATTCGGAGAATTTAGCTCAAAAAGAAAAAGAAGCAGCTCAAGAAGCATCAGACACCGTAAGTAGCATGCTACAAAAACTACCTTCAGGTCTTGTTATTTTGGATAAAAATTTAAAAATTGTTCAATCGAACAATAGCTTTATTGAGATGCTTGGAGAAGAAGCTAAAGCCATTGATGAAGTAATCCCGGGTCTAGTAGGTGCAGATATGAAAACCTTACTTCCATTCAATATTTATAATTTATTCAGTAATGTTTTCTCTACAAGTAACAATATATTAAATAGAGATATCCACATAGAGGATAAACTTCTGAATTTATCGATATTTATTATACGAAAAAATAAAATTGCTGGAGCTGTATTCCGTGATATGTACTCTCCTGAAGTTCGCAGAGAAGAGGTAATAAAAAGAGTTACAGATGTAATTGACAAGAACCTTACTATGGTTCAGAAAATTGGATTCCTTTTAGGCGAAGGAGCTTCAGAAACTGAGCAGATGCTTAATTCCATTATTGAACTTTATAAAATGCATAAAAAGGATTAATAATGAGCCACAAATTTTACATAGAAGTTGATTGCCAGCAGAAAAACCATGATGGAGAAAGGATTTGTGGAGATGTTTTCCTTTCGGAGAGAATCAAATCTGAAGAAAGAACGGTTATTGTTCTTTCGGATGGTATGGGTCATGGAGTAAAAGCAAACATGCTTGCAACTCTCACATCTACAATGGCTCTGAATTTTACAAAAGAACATAAGAATGTAAACCGAATTGCCGATATTATTATGAATACTCTGCCGGTATGTAGTAAACGGCAAATCAGTTATTCTACATTTACAATTATTGATATTGAACCAGACGGAAAAACAACCATTCTTGAATACGACAATCCAGAAACAATAATAATTCGAGAGAATCAAATATTCAACCCTGCTTGGCAATGCATCATGCTTGAAAGTGAAAAAAATGCCGGTAAAATCTTAAAAAGTTGTACATTTTATGCTCAAAAGGAAGATCGAATACTTTCCTTTTCGGATGGAATAACTCAATCTGGCTTAGGTAGTGAAAAATACCCATTTGGCTGGGGACATAGCAATCTAGAAGACTTTACCAATCGCTTAGTAAATAATAATCACCAAATATCAGCAAATAAATTAGCTGGAAAAATTGTAAATGTTGCATTCCAGAACGATGGATATAAAGCAAAAGATGATATAAGTTGTGCATCAATATATTTTAGAGATCCCCGAAAATTATTAGTTTGTACTGGACCTCCTTATGAAGAAGAAAATGACAAAGAGCTTGCTGATGCTGTAAGAAACTTCAATGGCAAAAAGATTCTTTGTGGAGCTACAACAGGTGATATCATATCACGTGAGCTTGGCGTTGAAATTGAAGATAGTTTTGAATTCCACGATCCAGATTTACCTCCTGTTTCTTACATGAAAGGAATTGATCTTGTAACTGAAGGTATTTTAACTCTTAGTAAAGTAAACGAAATATTAAAGGTATATAACAACAATTATATATTAACCAAAGGCCCTGCTGACCAAATTGTAAAACTACTAAAAGATAGCGACGAAATTCAATTTATAATAGGCACAAGAGTCAATATTGCCCACCAAGATCCAAACCTTCCTGTAGAACTTGAAATACGTAGAACAGTGGTTCGTAGAATTGCTGAAAAACTAGAAAAGAATTTTCTTAAGGAAGTAAGTATGAGATTTATTTAGATTTACTCCAAAAATACTGAAACTCAATATTTCTACCTTCTGGGTCTTTTGCATAAAAATGATAAATACGATACATTGGATTATCTTTTGGAGTATCTAAGGCATAATTCTTTAATTGCTCACACATCTTATCAACTTCGTCCTTCGTTGAGTAAAAGAATGTAATCATTCCTAAATCATCAACTTTATCTCTTTGACAAAAGCCAAATAGCATATTTTCAAATTTAAAGATCTGACAGCCCCCTTGCTCTAACCACAATTTACAACCAATCTTCTCTGTGTAGAATGTATATAATTCGTGCTGTTTTTTCGTCTGAAAAAATACAATTCCACCTTTTTGTTGTTTTACAATATTCATTACAGATTTCTTTATGAATAAATTTCCTTTGCAATCCGATATGTATTACAATGAGCATCGATAATATCTTCGATATTTGAAGCGTATCCACCTCCCATTGAAGCAGTAATTGGAATTTGATGTTTGTGAGCAATCTCCAAAACTATTCGGTCACGATCGGCACAGCCTTTTTTAGTTACATTTAACATTCCAAGCGTATCGTTTGTAAGAATATCAACACCCGATTGAAAAAATATAAAATCTGGCTTCACTTTATCTATAAGTTTTGGGAGTTCTTTTTGTAAAATCTGTAAATATTCTGAATCGCTTGTTAAATGATCTAAAGGAATATCGAGATTTGACTTTGACTTTCGTAAAGGAAAATTATTTTCGCAATGCATACTAAAAGTAAACACGCGATCGTCATTGGCGAAAATACTTGCAGTTCCATTTCCTTGATGAACATCTAAATCGACAACCAGAATTTGCTTTAACTCATTTGTATTTAACAAATACTGCGATGCCACTGCTATATCATTATAAATACAATATCCTTCGCCGTAATCGCGATGAGCATGATGTGTTCCCCCAGCAACATTAAACCCAACTCCATTTTCCATTGCTAAAATCGCTGCTTGTGTGGTTCCTGCTACAATCAATTCCTCTCTACGAAGCAATCCATTATTTAGTGGAAAGCCAAGTCGTCGTTCCTCCGTTTTTGTAAGCTCCTTATTTTTTAGCTTTCGCATATATTCAAGGCTATGAACTAATAATGCTAATTGATCACCCTCCAGCTGGGGCTCAAAAAAATTGTGAGATGTAAATGTTTTCTCTTTTATTAATTGAATTGGGATTCCTGTATACTTATCCATCGGAAACCGATGTCCTTCAGGCAATGGATGATGGTAAGAAGGTGAATATGCAATGTAAATCATAAAAAATAAAAGATCGATTGTACTAACAAAAATAGCAGAAAATACCAAGCGAGCTAATTTATTTCAAACTATCTATTTGTTTTATTGATGAATAATACAATTTGATTCTCAGATATAATTTACTTAAGCCTTAAAAAATTTGGAAATTCATTTAGCAAAGTATTATGCATATCTGATTTATCATCTAAAAAAGAAAAATCTTTAAAATCAAATCCTGGTGCAACAGAACATCCAACTAAACTATATTCTCCAGTTGTTTCAGCAGCCTGAAAAACGCCTCCTTTTACAATTGAAACATAAACGCCATTTTCTTTTCCAATTACGTTTTCCTCAATATGTTTTCCATCAAACTCAATAAGTTTTAAAGGATCTCCTTCATAAAAATTCCAGATTTCGTCGTGTAAAACACTATGAAATCGACTAAACTGCCCTTTACAAAGTAAAAAATAGATATGGGTGACTGAATTTCTATTCTCGTTAATTTGATTTGATAATACAACTTGTCCTGAACGATACACTTCTTTATAAAATCCACCTTCGGGATGTGGAATCAAATTATACTTAGCAATAATATTCCTTATTTCGGGTGTTAGTTTATTTATTTCATTCATAACATAAGTTTACAAAAAAGAGGCTATTTAAAAGCCTCTCTCAATAATAAGATATTTTCGATATTATTCAACTCCCATTAACTCAACTGTAAAAATTAGCAATGCATTTGATGGAATAGAAGCTCCTGCACCACGTTCTCCATATCCCAATACTGGCGGTATATATAGCTCCCACTTTGCACCTGGCCTCATAAGCTGCAATGCTTCTTGCCATCCTTTAATTACCTGATTAACCCCAAAAGTTATTGACTCTCCTCTTTCGTAAGAACTATCGAAAACGGTTCCATCTAATAATTTACCTTCGTAATGAACTCTAACTTTATCGGTTGATAAAGGATTTTGTCCTACTCCTTCTATAATTACCTTATACTGCAATCCACTTGGCAATGTAACAACACCTTCTTTTGCTTTATTCTCTTCTAAAAAAGCATTTGCTTTTTCAAGATTTTCAACTACCCTTTTTTCCTGTAGATCAATTAAAAAAGCTTGAATTAATGAATGAGCATCTTCAACTGTTATTTTAACATCGTTGCCATTAATAATATTTTCTATCCCTTTATTTATTTGATTAATATTTAAATTATCAACATTAAGGTTCTTAATTGTACTTCCAAGATTAACCCCCAGTGCATAACTAATAGAGTCTATCTCGTTTACCATTTCATTCTTTTTTTTACGTTGTGCATTTGCTTCGCCAGCAAACAAAACAAATATCAATGCAAAAATTAAACAACTTGCCTTTTTCATACTTATATCATTTATTTTTTATTAAAGAAAATCATTTTTTATTCTAATTTGATTTTTTCACAAATTTTGTGAGGATTACAATTTGTTGTCCACTCACTCTACCCTCAATTTGCTCAGCATTATCGTGTACTAAAGAAATCCCACGAACGGCTGTTCCTCGTTTAGCCGTAAAATTGGCTCCTTTAACATTTAAATCTTTTGTGAGAACAACTGTATCACCTGCATGAAGTTCTGCGCCATTACTGTCCATGTGTTTCACAATATCGTCTTGATCAACTCCCTCGCCTGTAATTTGTGCCCAAGCCAAGGTTTCTTCGTCTAAATATAACATATCCAACAAACCTTGAGGCCATCCTTCAGATTTTAAACGACTTAACATTCTCCAAGACACTACTTGCACAGCGGGATTCTCATTCCACATGCAATCATTTAAACATCTCCAATGATTAGAATCTACTTTTTCGGGATTTTCTATTTGATCCAAACATTTGTTACAAACGTGCACACATCGATCCAAACTATTATTATTTACGGGAGGCACCTCATAAACATGCAAATTATCTTCAACACCACATAATTCACATTTTGATCCGCTTCTGGCATGTAATTCCTTTTCTACACTCATTTTATTTATTTGATATAATACTTTCTTGTTTTTAATTTCCACGAAATTAAAAATATTAATCAATCTATCAAATCTAAATGAATTTCAAATCTAAAAAGAAGAAAAAATATTGTTACCGTAAAACCCAATTTATTGCGGCTTCTATTGTACTAAATGGCTGTGAGAAATAATGGAAATCATCTTCTTGAACCAAAACTGGAACAACAATATCTTTATAACTATCGGTAACAATTGCGATTTTAGCGTTTTTGAAGACATTTAAATGCTTTTTATAAAAATCGCTAATACCTTTATAATCACCACTTCTAATATTAAACGAAGCTTTTCTATAATCTAAAATAAATCTTTTTGTATTTTGAGGTATAGTTTTATTCTCAAAAGCGATTTCCCTTGATGAAATGATATCTTGTAGGGTTATTCTCCCGAAGTAATGTTTAAATAAAATTTTCGATTTATTATCAAATTCGTACTTACAACTGGCTTTATGTACATTTTATTCACCCATATTTCTAACTAAAATTAAGCTTAAATTTATAAACAGCAATTTCTCATTTTTGTTTACAAATTAACTAAACTTCATTAATTCAAGTTCTTAATAACATTCCAGATTTACCGATAGACCGGATATTATTTTATTCTTAGACAAAAAAAGGGGCGATCAAATTTTGACGCCCCCCTAATAAAAGTATTTTGAATTTATTCTTTCAATATCTTAATTCCATAATTCTGAGGGTCATGGGGAGGATCGTCATTCCAATCCATAAAAGAATGTGAACCATCGCTTTCAAAGTATAAGCGGTAATTCCCTGCTGCTAATAAAATAAAATCGTTAAACATTCTGTTTTTATGTGCACCTCCTGCATGTTCTGATGCTCTATATGACATTTCCCAAATAATTTTACCAGTATCCATATTCTTTATCCAACCAGTATCGAACATCTGTCCATCGTCACCTTCACCAATAGCGTAAATACGAACCTTAGATTCTTTTCCCATTCTAAAGTTTTCATATTCTCTTTGATTATCTCTAACCTGAGTGATTTCTACAATCACATTTTCACTTTTATACTCTTCTTCTTCGAACAATTTAATTTTTGATTTATCACTACGATTAACTGTCCATAAACTAAGTCCCCATAACTTTTGATCGTGTGGTGGCGCAACATTCCAATTGTGGTACGAGTGTGATCCGTCCGAAGTATAGTAAGCGATGTATTTACCTTTTTTAAGTGTTCTTACTTCGTTAACAATTCTGTTTTTATCACCTCCTCCAGCATACTCAGATTTTGACCTGCTAAATTTCCAAATAGTTTCTCTTGTTTTTGCGTCTATAATCCAACCATAATCACTAGGCTCATAATCGGTAATTTCCCCTGCACAAATTATTCGAACATCCATCGACTCGCTAAGTTCAAAACCTTGCTTTTCGAATTCATGATCTCTCATTCTTGTTAAATCAACTGCAGGCGTATATTCACTTACATTATCGGAAACATTTCTCATATCCTTTGCATCACACCAAAGTGAAACTCCCCAAAACTGAGGGTCGTTTGGTGGCAATACATTCCACTTTTCAAATGAATGTGAGTCATCTGTTGTATAATTTACCTGATATTCTCCAGCTGTAAGCACAACTTCCTGATAAACAGAAAAATTCTTTCTTCCTCCACCAGCACGTTCGTAATCGGTGTCATTATTTGGCCACACTTTTTCGTGGGATTGTAAATCATAAATCCATGCAAAATCATAAAACTCATGTCCATCGCGCTCTCCCTGACAATAAATATAAACCTTAGTATCTTTTGTTAATCCAAACTCCTTACTCTTAACTTCATTATTGTCAACTCTTACGAAAGAAGCAATAGATTTGCTTTTCATTTTATCAATATATTCTCTTCCGTTATTTACAGAAAATCCATTGCTTTTTGAACTTAGCTTAATAAAATTTTCATTTCTATCAAAATAAGTACGCTCGTCGTCATCATATTTAATTGCTCGAACCACTTCTTTTATAACATCAGTAAAATCGTTAGAATAATGGCTGTAAGAGTCTCCATACATTCCAGCATAATACACTTCATAAGAACCTTTTTTGAGTTTCAAATCAGCAGTAAACTCAAATTCACCATCTTTATGAAAGTATTTATTTTCATATTCGTCCAATAAATTCCAAACAACTTCTCTCGATTCACTTTCAATAATCCAGGCATAAAAAATAAGATTACTACCCCATCTCTCAATTGAAGCTCCACTACCTGAGATATCAACTGAAGCATCCTGATTTAAAGTAAAACCTGCATAATCGATTTCTCCAAGGGCGACCCGACCAATATTAATTTCGGCATTGCTTTGCGCATTTAATCTAAATGTTATTAAAAATATAACACAAGAAATCGCCAATAATTTGAATTGAAAATTTAGTTTCATAATAAATGATTTAATTTATAATTAGCTTTTGTTATTCTTGGCAATAAATTCCTATAAACACATATTATTTTACAAGTTTAATGCCATCGTTTGTTTAATCCTGACAGATTGCTAGTTACAAGCTATACAGTGCAGAAAAATTTAAAATTTACTGTTCATTTTTGAGACAAAACTGTACGATTGCAAACACCCCAATAGCTATATAAAAAAAAGCATCTCGTAAACGAGATGCTTTTTTATGGACAAAATTTGATAGTAATCAAAAACTATCTAATCACTAAACTATAATTAAATCCAAGATTTGAGATCTGAGAAATGTTAACACTTCTCAGATCCAATCTTGATACTATTTGTTATTTATCTTGATATTCGGCAAGAATTTCTTTTACTCCTTCGGCAGATACACGACCGTAAGTTTTGTCACCAACCAAAACTACTGGAGCCAACCCACAAGCACCTACACAACGTAAACAACTTAAAGAGTATTTTCCATCTTCAGAAGTTTCTCCAACTTCAATTCCTAACTGACGTTTGAATTCCTGCAAAACATTATCAGCACCTCGAACATAACAAGCTGTACCAGTACAAATTGAAATCGGGAATTTACCTTTTGGTAACATTGTGAAGAACGAATAAAACGTAACAACACCGTAAACCTTAGCAACAGACATATTTAATTCCTGTGCAACAACTTCCTGAATTTCAGCTGGTAAGTAACCAAAATGCTCCTGTGTTTTATGCAGAACATTGATTAATTCGCCTTCTTCGTTATTGAAAGACTTACAAATTTCTTTGATTTTGTTTAAGTCTTGTTCTTTTAATTTAACTTTTATACTTGACATTGATTTTCCTCCAAAATTTAAATTTTACTAGCTAATTTCAATTTTATTACTCTTATCAAAATAACCAGTATGTAATAAATGATGCGCTTTTTCGCTCATTGGTTTACCTAAGAACTCTTCATATAATTTAATAATGTAAGGATTCTCATGAGATTTACGGATTGGTTTACCAGCATCTTCAGCATAAATAGCTTTTGTACGAGCTTTTAAAATACTTGAATCTCCATGATGTATAGGTTGACCACCGCCACCAATACAACCACCAGGACATGCCATAATTTCAATTGCATGAAATTCTGATTTGCCAGCTTTTATATCTTCAAGCATTTTACGAGCATTTCCTAATCCATGAGCTATACCAATATTAATAGGAATTCCGTCAAAATCTACAGTAGCTTTTCTTATTCCATCAATACCACGTAATTCTTCAAAATCTATTTTCTCAAGTTTCTTACTTGTTTGTATTTCGTAAGCAGTACGAACAGCAGCTTCGATTACACCACCTGTAACACCAAAAATAACAGCAGCACCTGAAGACTCACCAAGTGGTTTGTCAAAATCTTCCTTTGGTAAAGTGTTTAAATCAAGGTTTGCTGCTTTAATTAAATGAGCTAATTCGCGAGTTGAGATTGAGAAATCAACATCTGGATTACCATCAACTTTAAACTCATCACGTTGAGCTTCATATTTCTTAGCCAGACAAGGCATTATAGAAACAACAACAAGATCTTCTCTTTTCACATTTATTTTATCAGCAAAATACGTTTTTGCAATAGAACCAAACATTTGCTGTGGAGAACGAGCTGAAGATGGGATATCTTTCATTTCAGGGAAATTGTGCTCGAAGAAATTAACCCAAGCAGGACAACAAGATGTAAGAATTGGTAATTTAACATCTTTATCGCCATTAAGGTGAGCAGTTAATCTACCTAACAACTCAGTACCTTCTTCCATTATGGTTAAGTCAGCAGCAAAGTCAGTATCGAATACATGATCGAATCCTAAACGACGCAATGCAGCAACCATTTCACCAGTAACTGATGTTCCTGCCTCCAATCCAAACTCTTCGCCTAAAGCAGCTCTTACCGCAGGAGCAGTTTGAACAACAACTGTTTTTGTAGGATCAGATAATGCATTAATTACATCTCTTGTATGATCTTTTTCTGTTAATGCTCCGGTTGGGCAAACAGCAACACACTGACCACAATATGTACAAGTTGAATATTCTAAATCCATTTCGAATGCTGGTCCAACAGCTGATTCAAATCCACGATTGAAAGCAGAAAGAGCTCCAACTGTTTGGAATTCGTTGCACATCATCTCGCAACGACGACACATGATACATTTATCGAGATCTCTAATAATTGAAGGTGAGAAATCCATCTTATATTCAGACATCTCTGCATATTCTTGTCCAGGAATTTCACGAACACCTAATTTAACTGCCATATCTTGCAACTCACAGTTACCTGATTTTGCACAAGTTAAACAGTCTTTTGGGTGATCTGAAAGAATGAATTCCATAACAGTTCTACGAGCATTAATAACTCTCATAGTATGTGTATGAACAACCATTCCTTCTTGTACGTTAGTTGAACATGAAGGAGCTAAATTGTTTCTTCCTTCAACTTCAACAACACAAATACGACATCCACCTGGTTTGTTTTCAATACCTAAATCTTCAAGATTCATATAACAAAGCACAGGGATATCAATTCCTAATTCTTTGGCTGCTTTATGAATAGTAGTACCTTTTTCTACTTCAATAAGCTTATCATCTATAGTTAATTTTACTTTTTCCATCGTCCTAAAATATTTTTTATTTTACAATGATTGCATCAAATTTACATCTCTCTTCACAAGCACCACATTTGATACAAATTGCTGGATCAATATAATGTGTTTGTTTTTTATCACCACTAATCGCTCCTACCGGGCAAACTCTTGCACAAGCAGTACAACCTACACAATTCTCTTCAACTACTTCATATTTCATTAAATCCTTACACTGACCTGCAGGGCATTTATGATCTGTGATGTGAGCAACATACTCATCCCAGAAGTTATCTAAAGTTGAAAGAATTGGGTTTGGAGAAGTCTGACCTAATCCGCAAAGTGAAGTATCTTTAATTACATAACACATGTTACGTAAACGTTGTAAATCTTCCATCTCAGCTTTACCTTGTGTAATACGATCTAATAACTCGTATAATCGTTTGTTACCAATACGACAAGGAGAACATTTACCACATGATTCTTCCACTGTAAAATCTAAATAAAATTTAGCGGTAGCAACCATACAATTGTCTTCGTCCATTACGATCATACCACCTGATCCCATCATTGAACCAGCAGCAAGTAAGTTATCAAAATCGATTGGAGTATCTAAGTGTTTTTCTGTTAAGCAACCTCCTGATGGACCACCAGTTTGAACTGCTTTAAATTTCTTACCATCTTTAATTCCACCACCAATTTCGAAAATAACTTCGCGCAATGTTGTTCCCATTGGAACTTCAATTAAACCAACGTTGTTGATTTTACCAGCTAATGCAAATACTTTGGTACCTTTTGATTTTTCTGTACCAATTTTGTTAAACCAGTTAGCGCCTTTATTAATGATAGCAGTAATATTAGCGTAAGTTTCAACGTTATTTACGTTTGTTGGTTTTCCTAAATAACCTTTTTCTGCAGGATATGGAGGTTTAATAGTTGGCTCACCGCGTAAACCTTCCATTGAGTGAATCAATGAAGTTTCTTCGCCACAAACAAAAGCACCTGCTCCGTATCTTATTTCGATATCAAATTCGAAACCAGTTCCTAAAATATCAGTTCCTAATAAACCATATTCACGAGCTTGTTCAAGAGCAATCTTAAGACGTTTAATTGCTAATGGATATTCAGCTCTGATATATATTAGACCTTTTGTAGCTCCCATTGAGTACCCACAAATAGCCATTGCTTCTAATACAGCGTGTGGATCACCTTCTAAGATTGAACGATCCATAAATGCTCCTGGGTCACCCTCATCAGCATTACATACTACATATTTTTGATCTGCTTCGTTTTTTGCTGCAATTTCCCATTTTAATCCTGTTGGGAAACCACCGCCTCCACGACCGCGTAATCCAGATTCTTTAATCTGATCAACAACATCCTTTGGAGTTAATTCTGATAAACATTTTCCTAATGCTGAATAACCATCACGAGCGATATATTCATCTACGTTTTCTGGATCGATAAAACCACAGTTACGCAATGCAATACGAATTTGTTTTTTGTAAAAATTCATATGCTTTGAGTCTTCTATGTGTTTCTTATTCTCAGGATCTTCGTATAATAATCTATTAACTTTACGACCTTTTACAATGTGCTCTTCAATAATTTCAGCACAATCTTCAGGTTTAACCTGAGTATAGAATGTATTATCAGGTTGAACTTTAACAATAGGTCCTTTTTCACAAAAGCCAAAGCAACCTGTCATTAAAACCTGCACTTCGTCTTGTAAACCTTTAGTTTCAAGTTCTTGTTTTAAATTCTCAACTATTGAATCGCTTGCTGAAGCTCTACATCCAGTACCACCACAAACAAGCAAATACATTTTATATTTTGTCATCTTTATAATCCTCCTTAGCTTTTATTTGTCTTCATCAATTACCTGATAGTTTACAGGAATAATTCCTTCAACTAATTCGCCAAGCTTAATGTATTTTTCAATTATTTCATCAGCTTTTTCAGTATCAACATATCCGAAAACAATTGGCTCTTCGCCTGGCTTTTTAACTTCGATAGTAGGTTCAGCAAAGCAATATCCCATATCACCAGTTTGAGTTACAACAGCTTCTATGTTTCTTTTTTCTAAAGCTTCAATCAAAAAGTCCATTATTTCTTTAGCTCCAGAAGCTATACCGCTTGTAGCCATTCCGACTTTAATCTGCACGTAGCTTTCAGGGCTATCTGCCTTCTCCCTCAAGTCTACTTTTGATCGCAAATCTTCTTTCATTTTTTTAAGATCTGCTAATGTTTTGATTTTTGCCATTTTAAATATTTATTTTAAAGTGTTTACATAATAATAATTACAAAATTAAGGCTTCATATATTAAGAATCATCTTAAATAATGTTTCCTACAACATATTTTATAGAAAATATATGTCGTTCAAGTTTTCCGTGATCATTTCTTTCAAAAATCCACGAATTTTAGGGTCACTAATTTTAATATCACCAAGAATTTCTTTCACTTCCTGGGTATTAAATTCGTATTTTTTATCATTAAAAGAATGAATGTATTTGAAATCAATTTCAGGATTAGCAGCAACCAACAAAACGATTGTTCCTGCAATATCTCCTAAAGGAGGTCGATCTATATGATCATGTTTAAAAGCAGCTTGCACTAATGTTCCCACTCCTAATTCGGAATTTACTTTTAAATATCCGTTAGACTGCTCAGCACTGTGCTTTAATAACGGAATCCCCATTCCAACCTTTCTGGTGGTACGGGTTGTTGTATATGGATCTTCGACTTGTTTTAACATTTCGTGATCCATTCCTTTTCCATTATCCTGAATCTTTATTTCTAAGATGTTTTTCAGAAGATTTTCATTTATGATTATTTCTATTAATGAAGCTTCTCCACTAATTGAGTTCTGAACAATATCTAATATGTGCATCGAAATATTATTCATTTACAATAACCTTTCTTCCGTTTTCGCCTTTAAGGGCTTTTCTAATCTCACTAAATGATTTATTTTCCATTTGAAAATAGGTATCAGTATCGCCTATATTTTCTAAAAAGTGTGCATCGGAGCTTTGTATAAAACAATAATCTGCCAGATAATTATTTTGCTTTACAAATTCATCTTTCTTCACAAATTTTGAAATTTCCAGAGCATCAATTTTTAGATCGCTGGGAACAAAACCTAACTGACTTAATAAGGAATATCGAGCTTTATCGATATGTGCCGGTATAAACAAGCCATTCAGTTCATGAACCTTATGTTCGATTTGATTAATATCAACATCAAGAGCCGAGATCAATAGCCAGTCTATTTGCTCTAGAATATTTTCATCTTTATCAACTACTACCTGATAA
Organism: Bacteroidales bacterium; assembly: GCA_016342685.1. Taxonomy (GTDB): domain Bacteria; phylum Bacteroidota; class Bacteroidia; order Bacteroidales; family UBA12077; genus UBA12077. Next base: position 499,403 of record JAEINU010000002.1, read on the forward strand.
CCAAATTTATTTACATCGTTCTCTATTTCGGGGAGATGTTCTTCTAAATAGTTTTGAAAATCAAATAATTCATCATCGTTTTCAAAGAACGCTAAACAATGTACTTCTTCTTTTGTAGTTACTTCTGCTCCTTTTAAAATCAGAAGATCATTGTCTTTTGCTATATCGTTTAAGGCTTTACAGTTTTTTGTACTGTTGTGATCTGTAATTCCTAAAATATCAATTTTTTTCTCTTTTGCCCTTTTAACAATACTTGCCGGGCTCATTTCTAAATCGCCACAAGGAGACAACACAGTGTGTGTATGTAAATCGACCTTGTATGTATTCATTTTACTTTAATAATTCGTATAATTTCCCCGCAATTTCATATGTGCGCTCCTTTGTTCTAAGAACGGGAACACCTTCTTCTTCGCTTTGCTTTGCCATATCGTCGTCTGGTTTAAAACCATTAACCAATATAACAGCAGCTAGATCTTTGAGAGATGCTATGGCCATTACATTTTTATGTGTTTGTAATGTAACCCAAACCTGTCCTTCTTTTGAATTACCCATAACATCACTCAATAAATCTGAAACATAACCTCCAGTGATTTCTCTGTCTAAACCAGATTTACCACTAACTAACTCTAACCCTAATTTATCTAATATATCTAATACCTTCATAACTAAATCCTTTTAGCATTTACGGTTTAATTTTTCGTCACCCCAAATATTTTTCATTATCTCGTGAGATTGTTCCCAATCGATAATTCCTTTTTTCTCAAATATTTTTTGAATAAAAATGCAATGATTAATTGCTGCTCTTTCCTGAACAATATCTTCGGCTAAAGCCTGACAATTAGGTGCTCCACATGCTCCACAATCGACATCAGGTAAACATTTCATTATTTCTTTTACTCGGCGCATTTTTTTCATGGCTTCTACCATACTCTTATCCAATTTCATCATGGATCGAGGTTTTATCTTACCTATGGAAACACTTTCTGTTAAGTATTCTTTATAATTGGTAATATCCTTTTGACCAACATTTGCTCCTGTTTCTTTAAAATATTTTGCTCGTTTCTTAAGACGCTCAACTGTTAAGAATCTATTTTGTGTATTTAAAACTCCACCTGCACAACTCTCATCGCAAGCACGAAGCTCAAGAAAATCTACATCCTTGATCTCTTCATTCTCTACGCGTTCCAAGAAATCCATTACATTATGCACACCATCAATTGCAAGGCACCTACCCTGCATATTGTCTGCTTCGCCATTTGTAAGACTCCAAACAGTTCCTTCGGGAGTTAATTTTTCTTTATTAGTATCAATAACTTTTGAATAATCGCCACGCTTAATTCCAGTATAAACTTTATTGAAAATAAAATCCATATTAATAACTCCTGTTATTGGAGATTTTTCTTCTCCTACCGGACTTTTAACAGCTGCAATTTTTGAAGCGCAAGGTGTAACATAAAAAATACCTATATCGGATTCATCAATTCCTTGCGATACGAGTTTTTGCTTGTAGTATAATGCTGCTATATCTAATGGTGGATGAAGAGGGATTATATTATCGACCAACGCGGGAAACTTAACCTGAATTAGTCTAATTACTGCCGGACAAAACGATGAAATCAAAGGTTTATTTTCCGTATTGCGTTCAGCATAATCTTTCATTGCATCTTGCAATACATCTACACCATGCTCTGCTTCGTAAACATCTGTAAATCCTAAATCTTTTAAAACACTATAAATTTCAGAGGTTTTTACATCGTCGGGAAACTGACCAATTAATACTGCTGGTAATAATGCTACTCGGTATTTATATTGAAATATTTTATTAAAATCGTCTTGCTCAATTATAATAGCATTTACAGGACAAACACGAAAACACTCACCACAATCAATACAACGATTTTCAAAAAGCTCTGCTTTTCCATTTTTTACACGAATTGCTTCGGTAGGACAAATATTCATACAATGACTACAGCCAATGCATTGATCTTTTTGAATTTTTAATGCGTGATGAAATACTTTTTGCTCCATCGTTATTCGGTTATCAAGTTTGCTATTATTGTTAAACTTGTACCAACACCAACTTCACTTTTAATATAAAATTCGTCGGTATTGTTTTTTATATTTGCTAAGCCCATTCCTGCACCAAAACCCATTTCACGAACTTGTTCCGAAGCTGTAGAATACCCTTCTTGCATTGCAAGCTGAATATCAGGTATTCCAGGACCTTTATCATTTACTTTTATTTCTATTTTATCGGTATTAATATCGATTATCACTTTTCCTGAGTATGCATGAGCTACCACATTTACTTCCGCTTCATACAAAGCAACCACTACACGTTTAACGATTTTATGATCGCCAACCAGTTGCTTCATAATTTTCTTCAATTGGCTAGATGCATATCCTACCTTTGAAAAATCACCAGCTTCTATGTCAAACTCGAAATGCATATTTTTAATATACAGGGTTTATACCTGCAGCATACAATAAACCTGCAGCTTTAAAAACTGAACTTGAACATTCAATTAAAGCAATATTACTCTCTTTAGCAAGTTCTATCATTTCTTTACTGATTTTCTTTTTACGAGCAAATACAATACATGAAATATCTGACATTTCTGCAGTGCGTATTGCTTGCAAATTTGCAAGACCTGTAATCAACAATACATTTTCCGAGTCTAAAGTCAAAACATCGCTCATAAGATCAGAAGCAAAACCCATTTGCACTTCTACTTCGTTCATGGACTCACAACAAATCAATTCACCGCTTATTATTTCTACTACTTCTTTAACTTTCATTTTAACAGCTAGTTAAATGCCTTTAAAATTATACAACAAATACATCAATAATTATTCTTTTGCAAATATAAAAACCTTTTTGTTATTATTTTCACACTGTTATTTACCTAACAAGGAATACTCATAATCTACATTTCTATCACCAACTTTAAATACTAATTAAGAGACCATTAACCACCTTCTAATGTCAATATGTTTTACAACTCATTTTGTTATTTAGAAATAATCTCATTAAAAATCCAATCATACCATTGTTCCATATTAATATTCGCTGTGCAGGACACTTCAAAAAATGGCACCTTTCCATTAACGTTATTTAAATCTTTAAGAAAACTTGATCTATTAAAATTTGTATATTCTAATAAATCAATTTTATTCAGAAGAATCACTTTTGCTTCTCGAAATAACATTGGATATTTAATCGGTTTATCGTCACCTTCAGTAGTACTTACTAATGCTAATTTAAAAGACTCACCCAAATCAAAATGTGAGGGACAAACAAGATTACCTACATTCTCAATAAAAATAACATCTAAATTTTCTAGATTAAATTTTGGCAAAACCTTTGAAATACTATGAGAATCTAAATGACACCCACCCTCAGTATTTATTACAACAATTGGAACCTTATGTTTTTTTAGTCGCTGCGCATCTCGATCAGTAGCAATATCTCCTTCAATAATTGCTATTTTGAATGTATTCTTAAGTTTCTCTAAAGTACAATCTAGTAATGTAGTTTTACCTGCTCCTGGTGAGCTAATTAGATTTACCAATAATACATTATTCTCTTTCATTAGACTTCGAACCTCGTTGGCTTTATTCTTATTACGATCGAGAACATTTTTCATTATTTTAATTTCCATAACATTACAGGTTTAAGGTTAATTCTTTTTATTTCTCACCTTCTATGCTTTCTATTATTGTTTCACGCCCTTGAATTAGTTCTAAATCATTCGATCCACAAAACGAACAAACAAATAATAAATCTTCAATTTCAGTTTCTGCTTTACATTTTTTACACGCGAATTTTATTGGCAAGATTTCCAATTTTAGCCTTGCATTTTTTGCAATTGTCCCCTTTACACCACTTTCAAAAACAAATCGAAAAATATCAGGCACAATTTGAATCATCTTTCCAAATTGAATATTCACCTTAGTAATTTTTTTCAGATTTTCTGACTCAGCCACCTTAAGAACTATTATGATTAATTCCTCAGCAATTTTTAATTCATGCATACAATAGTTACTAGTTAAAAGTTCTCAGTTAAAAGTTGTATCCATTTAATTTATTCTAACATATTCGCGGTAATTGCTCGCCTTGTAGCATATTAATTATTCGCTTTCCGCCAATCTCGGTTTTACCTATTACCATTCCGGGATGATCAGAAACCACTTCGCCAATAATTCTACTTTCTATTCCTAAAAGGTTTTTATTAAGAATCTCAATTACTCCTTCAGCATCATCGGGATGAACTACCATCAATACTTTCCCTTCATTTGCCAAGTACAAAGGATCAAATCCTAAAACTTCACATAATCCTCTAACGGATTCTTTAACAGGAATCTCTTTTTCTTCTAGCTCGAGCCCTAAATTCACAATTCCAACAAGTTCGTTTAAAACAGTAGCAAGTCCACCGCGGGTAACATCGCGCATAAACTTCACTCGCTTACCAGCCTTTAATACACTTTGTATTAGTTCATTTAAGCAAGCACAATCAGATTGAATATCAGTTTTAAAATCCAATTCATTTCTGGCTCCTAAAACTGCAATTGAATGATCCCCAATAGTTCCATTAACTAATAACTTATCTCCCACACTCACTTTCTCACCTGAACCTATGTAAGTATAATCATTTTCGAAAATTCCTATTCCTGTAGTATTAATAAATATCTTATCACATTTCCCATTATTCACCACTTTTGTATCGCCAGCAACAATTTTGATATTAGCCAACTTAGCTTGAACAGAAATTGATTCCACAATCCTTTTCAGATCTTTTATCGGTAATCCTTCTTCCAAAATGAAAGAAACTGTCAGATATTTAGGAACTGCTCCTGAAACAGCTAAATCATTCACAGTTCCACAAACTGCTAACTTTCCAATATCTCCTCCGGGGAAAAATATCGGATCGATAACAAACGAATCTGTAGTACATGCAATTTTATTTGAATCAATCTTTAAAATTGCAGAATCAGATAAAATCGATCTTGGATCACCAAATGATTTGATAAATATATTTTTTATCAAATCCTGCGATGCCTTACCGCCACCTCCATGATTCAGTGTTATCAGTTCATTCATAACTACCATATTTATAATACGCTGCACAAGCACCTTCACTTGAGACCATACATGCTCCGATCGGATTTGAAGGTGAACAGACCTTATTAAACAGCTTACAATCTTTCGGCGTTTTTAAGCCTCGCAAAATATCGCCACAAATACATGCTGAATTTTCATTTTCAACATCCACCTTAATATCAAATATTAGTTCTGCATCATAATTTTTATATTTATTTTTAAGCCTTAATCCACTATTTGGAATCTCACCTATTCCGCGCCAGTAATCATTTCGAGTTTCAAAAATTTCATTCATTATAGCTTGAGCTTTTGTATTACCTTCCATTGTTACAGCTCTTGAATATTGAATTTGCACTTTAGGGCTTCTATCAACAACTTGATTAACCAACATTTCAATCGATTGCATTAAATCCATAGGCTCGAATCCTGTTACTACACAAGCAATTCGGTACTTCTCTGGAATAAAATTATAAATCCGTGATCCTGTAATTGCACTTACATGACCAGGGCAAATAAATCCATCAATTCTTACTTTATCGTTCAATAAAGCTTCCATAACAGGTGGCATTATTTTATGTGCACTCAGTAAATAAAAATTTGAGATATTTTCTTCGAAAGCCTTTTGAATTGCAACAGCTGAAGCTGGAGCAGTTGTTTCAAAACCAATCCCAAGGAATACTACTTTTTTATCTCGATTAGCTTGAGCAATTCTTAAAGCTTCCAAAGTTGAATACACAATTCTAATATCTGCACCTTTTGATTTTTCATTCTCCAAACTACTCTTAGATCCCGGAACGCGAATCAAATCACCGTAAGTTGTTATTATTACATTATCAATTCCCGAACACAAAATCGCTTTATCAATAAAACTAATACTAGAAACACAAACAGGACAACCTGGGCCTGATATCAACTTTATTCCTTTAGCTAATAATGAAGGAATTCCAAATCGATGAATTGCCATAGTGTGACCTCCACACACTTCCATAAGTGATATATCCAAATCTCTAAACCGACTTAGTCTTTTAGAGATTATTTCAACTATCTCTGCGTCTCTGTATTCATCTATAAATTTCATTTTATCAAATCTTAACTATACACTTCGACAAGCTCAGTGTGACATACAGTTTTCGACAAGCTCATACTAACGACAAGAATCATGCTTCTAAAAGCTCAGCATGACCAATACCTTTATCTACTCATCATTCATTTCACGTAGCAATTGCAAAGTTATAAGAGCTTCTTTTTCATCAATAATTTGCAAAGCAAAACCCGCATGCACTAAGACAAAATCCCCCACCTTTACATTATCAACCATTTGGATTCCAATATTTACAATTGTACCACCAACATCAGCTTCGGCTGCCTTATCTTCTATTTTTATAATCTTACCCGGAATACTTAAACACATATTATAAATAGTTTGATGCAACAACTAATTGACCTAAAGCTATTCCACCATCATTGGGTGGTACTATGCGATTCGTGTAGACTTCAAAATTATTTTTAGTAAGTATTTGTATTGATTTCTCAAGTAAATATCGATTTTGGAAAACACCACCAGAAAGCACAACTTTTCTTAATCCAACATCGCTCTTTATCCGTAATGCAATATTTAAAATTGCTTGAACTATCGTATTATGAAACTTTGCAGAAATTTCTGATGCATCCAATATATTAATGTCTGAAAGAATTTCGTTTAAAGTATTCCCAAACTGAAGAATTCCATTCTCAAAATCAAAAGGATAAAAGCTTGTTACACTTTTATCAAGTATAGATTCTAACCGAATTGGAGCTTCTGCATCAAAGTTTTGCTTTGAACAAATATTAAGTAAACATGCAACAGCATCAAACAATCTACCCGCACTGGAAGTTACTGGAGAGTTAATATTTTTGGCAAGCATTCTTTTTACTAACTCAATTTCATTGCCTTGCACAGCTTTAAAACATTCCAAATCATCAACATTTCCTATTGAATATTTAGTTAAATATGATAAAAGCATCCGCCATGGTTCTTCAACTGCTTTATCTCCTCCCGGCATTTGAATATAATCGAAATGCGCATATCGATCGAACGATTTAGTATCACAAATTAAAAACTCACTGCCCCAAATATTTCCATCAGATCCATAACCTGCTCCATCGAAACATATTCCTATAACCTTTTCATTTATCTGGTTCTCACACATACACGAAACTATATGCGCGTGATGATGCTGAACTTTTACAATTGGAATTTTGTTTCCATTAATATTTTTATCATTTAATTTTTCTGCAAATTTTGTAGAAAGGTATTCAGGATGCATATCGCATGCGATTATTTTTGGTTTAAATTTGAAAAGTTCAAAAAATCGTTTTGCTGAATTTTCATAAAAATTATATACATCCAAATTTTTAAGATCGCCAATATATTGACTTAAAATTGCCGAGTTCTTTTTACCAATGCCAAAACTGTTTTTTAATTCAGCCCCAGTCGCAAAAACACCTTCAATATTTTGATTTAGATATACTGGTTTAGGAACGAAACCGCGAGATCTACGAATAATTTGAATATTATTACCAACAACTTTTACTACAGAATCGTCCAAGGGATTTATAATTGCTCGATTATGACTTACAAAAATATCTACCTTATTTTCAAGACTGTTCCGCGCAAAAGCATCATCAGAAACAATTGAATTACCTGAACTATTCGCACTCGTGTAAACGATAGCTTTTGTTTTTAATTTTCCAAACAATAAATAATAAAAAGGCAAATAAGGCAGCATAGCTCCGATAGAATTCAGATCATTATTTACAGATTTACACAATTCTGCTTTTTGTTCTAAAATAACAATGGGTTTTTGCCAGGATTCTAAAACATCTTGTTCTTTCCTATTTACATCACAATACTTTTTAATCGTATCAAAATCCTTAAACATCACTGCGAAAGGTTTCCCATCACGAACTTTAACTTCTCTTACTCTTAATACAGCTTCATTATTATTAGCATCACATATAATATTATATCCACCTAAACCTTTTATACAAATTACTTTTCCCTGATCAATACTTATGGCAACTTCATTAATGATCTTTTCAATATCATCTTCATTATTTAATAAATATTTCGGACCACAATTATTACAAGCAACCGGTTGGGCATGAAATCTCCTATCCAATACTTCAAGATACTCTTTTTCACAAACTTCACACATTTCGAATTCCGACATAGATGTATTACACCTGTCGTAGGGTAAATTTTCAACAATAGAAAAACGCGGACCGCAATTAGTACAATTTATAAAAGGATAGTTTACGCGATGCAATTGAGATTTAAGATCCTGCAAGCAATCATTACAAACTCCAATATCAGGACTAATTTCAGTAATTTTTTCATTTGCAACGCTAGGAAGAATTTCAAAATCTGAAGATTTAATATCTGCAATATCTTCTAATCTAATATTATTTATACAAGCGGCTGGTGGAGCAAAATTTAGAATATCAGATTTAAATTTATCAATTCGTCCAGTATCTCCTGAAATTTTAACAATAACGCCGTCGGTACAATTAGCAACATTCCCCTTTAAATCATATTTTTTTGCTAAACGATACACAAAAGGTCTAAAACCAACACCTTGAACCAAACCTTCAATTGATATGGAAACTGAAGTTTTAATATTAAAGAGCTTTAAGTTTCAAAAAACATATTATTCTATAACCTTTTCGGTGTAATAAATTACACTCTCAAGTTCGTCGCAGAGATTTATGTTGTTTACAATAATATTTTCTGGAGTTTTAAGCATTACCGGTGCAAAATTCAGAAATCCCTTAATTCCTAAATCTATTAACCTATCTAATACATCCTGGGCTGATATTTCGGGAACAGCTATAATTGCCACCTTAACATGGAATTTTTTAATAATATCATCTAACATTTCTAGTGGCAAAACAGGAATTCCCCAACGTCTGGATTGTTTGGATGGGTCAATATCAAACGATGCCACAATAATCATTTTTCGCAAAAGAAATCTTTTATACTGAACCAAAGCTCTTCCAATATTACCCATTCCAACAATTACTACATGCTGATTGTGCTGATATTTAAACACTTCGTCTATTGCTCGTAATAAATCGTTAATTTGATAGCCCCCTTTTTTATTCCCCCTAATTTTAAAAAAAGAAAAGTCTTTCCGCACTTGCTCTGCAGTAACTCCCGCTTCTTCTCCTAGATTATGTGAAAAGATCCGATCAAATCCCTTGCGCTTAAATCCTATCAAACATAATCGATAAGTAAACAGTCGCTTTAGATTACTCTTAATATTATATTTTGTGTTTTGTTTCACAATAAAAAACGCATTAATAACATTTTTTACAAGTTATGCAAGTTTTTTGTGAATAAAAAATATACATCTTAAATACTGGTTTCCTTTTGCTTATGTATTTTTATAATATGTTGTATAGCATCTTTTCTTTAATTCTCTTGACTTTTGGTTTTTTACCCTATTAATTTTATATGTGAATAATATCACATATATGAAAAATTATTATTCATTATTAATTTCTGATTGGAATGCGGTAATTGAAAAAACATTACCCAATTATTCAATATATGCTCCTTTAAAAGAAAACGACTCCTTAGACTACGAATTAATTGATTTAGAAAACCTAAGTAATATTTCATATAACATCCCAAAACCCACTACTCCTCTAAAAACATTCTTTTTACCAATTAAAGAGAATTTAACAACGGAATTAAAGTCAGAAAAGAAACGAATTATTATTGGCTCCCCAAATTGTGATATTCAAGGATTAAAAATTTTGGATGAAATATATCTGGACAAAGATTTTGTGGATACATCATATCAAAACAAAAGAGAGAATACGCTTTTAATAGGAACTGCATGTTACGAAACTTTAGAACATTGTCATTGTATGTCTTATGGAATAAGACCATTTTCTATGGAGACTGCAGATATTTCATTATCTAAGGTTGATACAAGAATACATTTAGAAGTACTTTCTGAAAAAGGTGAACAATTCATTTCAGAGATAAAAGAGTACTCAGCCATTTCGAATTCCCCAGAATCAGAAATAAAAGATATTGAGCTAAAACAAAGCAAAATAGAAAATGAAATTATTGCCAATAACACAGGATTACCGGACTATAAAAAAACAGGGGAAATTGTACAAAAAGCAAAAGATGAAATTTGGAATAAATACTCATCGAAATGTGTGTCATGTGGAGCATGTGCAACAATTTGTCCCACTTGTACATGCTTCTTATTAATTGACAAACCCAATTTTGAAAAAGTGCGTCAATTAGATGCATGTCAATACCCAGGATTTGAACGTGTAGCGGGTAACGAAGACGCTTTACACGAGCTATCAATAAGATTTAGGAACAGATACTTCTGTAAATATGTTTGGAAACCCCAAAAATTCAAATCCTTAGCATGTACCGGATGTGGCAGATGTATAGAAGCATGTATTGGCAAAATCAATAAAAACGAATTATTCAGAGAATTAGCAAACTAAGAATGTCGAACAAAACGAACATATACAAACCCATTAAGGCAAAATTGTTAGATGTAATTACAGAATCTCCAACAATTAAAACTTTTATTATGGAACCTGAAGAAGAGTTTTCATTTAAAACAGGTGAATTTATAGAATTAACAGTGGATGGAATTGGAGAAGCTCCATTTACTCCATCTTCATCACCACTTGAAACAAAACAGATTGAAGTTACGGTGATGAAAACTGGTTATGTTACTCAATATCTTCATGAAATGAAACCCGGTGAAACTTTAGGAATTCGAGGACCATTTGGGCGAGGTTATCCTGTTGAAAAATTTTACGATAAAGAAGTTCTGATATTAGGTGGAGGTTGTGGTTTTGCCCCAATCCGATCATTACTGTATAATCTCGAAGCAATATCAGATAAATTAAGAAAAGTAACACTTTGTTATGGCTCCAAAACACCTGATGAATGTATTTATCAACCATATGTAGATCAACTCAGAAACACTCCAAAATTTGAAGTTCTAAGAACTGTTGATGAACCTAATGAATCTTGGTCAGAATCAGTTGGAGTTGCTACCGTTTTACTTGATAAAGTTAAAGTTGACATAAAGAATTCAATTGCTGTTTGTTGCGGCCCACCAATCATGATGAAGTTCGGAACGTTTAAACTTCTTGAAATGGGTTATCCTGAAAATGACATCTTTTTATCGATGGAAAAAAACATGTCGTGCGGATTGGGAAAATGTGGTCATTGCATGATGGGAAAATATTTTGTTTGCAAAGAAGGACCTGTATTTACATACGATGAAATTAAAGATCAACCAGATATCTGGAGTTAAATATTATGGACAAAAAGATATTAATAGATTTAAGCAAGTTTAGAGAGTGTGGCAATAGCAGTTGCGATATAACTCCACCTGAAGGATTTTTTAGTCATTTAACAAATACGAATGGTTTAAAATCAATAAGAGAATTAGCTGTATTTCAATTAACGTGTCGGAAATGTGAAGATGCGCCTTGTATCAGTGTTTGTCCTTTTGAAGCATTGGAGAAAGACTCCGATGGATTAATTCATAGATATACCAATTTATGTATCTCATGCAAATCATGTGTTACAATTTGTCCATTTGGTACTATGATGACAGACTTTTTTGATCATCATAGAAAGAAAGACTTGTTTTTTGATTTATCTGATGAGCATGAAGTAAAAGAATTTATTAAAGCATGTCCGTTAGGCTCAGTATCCTTGGTTACTATGGATGAAAATCCAGAAGAAAATATTTACAAGTTAAATGACAATGTTTTAGTCAAAGAAAATATTTGGAATACTAAAGAAAGTACTTAAAGTTAAAAGTGCCTAAAATCAAAAAAAATGGCAGAGCAATTATTTTATTTTCTAATTTATCCGGGACTTCTTTTTGCAGCAGTCATAGGTGCTTTTTTATCGTGGTACGATAGAAAAATAACAGCATGGGTGCAATTCCGAAAAGGCCCACCTTTATTTCAGCCATTTTACGATTTCTTTAAGTTGCTTTTAGTAAAAGAAACCATCTTACCAAAGCATGGATCTAAAGGAGTATTTTTAGCTGCACCAATTTTTGCAGTATTTGGCGCATCAATTGCTGGCGTATTTATTCTACTCCCAGTTATGGGAATCGAAACCGGATTCAAAGGAGATATCATTGTCATATTCTATCTTTTAACTATTCCATCGTTAACTTATATAATTGGAGCATTAGCTTCTGGAAATCCTTTAGCTGCATTGGGTGGCTCCCGTGAAATGAAACTTATTTTAAGTTACGAATTAACTTTCATACTAGTTCTTGCCGGAATTATTCAAAAAGCTGGAATGACAATCAGCTTTAGCGAAATAATATCATTGCAGACCTTAAACGGAGTATTTGCCGGAAGCTTATCTGGTATCATATTGTTTATAGTATTTATTTTCTGTATTCAGGCAAAACTTGCCTTAGTACCATTCGATGCCCCAGAAGCAGAAACTGAAATTTCTGAAGGAATCATGATTGAATATTCAGGAACTCCTTATGCTATGATCAAGCTTACAAAATATATTATGTTTTTCATACTTCCTGCATTCCTGATTGGATTGCTATGGGGCGGACTAAATTTCGAAGGAATAAATATTCTTTGGTCAATATTAAAAATATTATTTGTAGTGCTATTACTTACTCTAATTAGAAATACAAATCCTAGAGTAAAAATTAAGCAAGCTATCAGATATTTCATAGTATGGATGAACTTACTAGCTATAATAGCAATTGTGCTATCATATTTTGGATTATAAAAATTAATTATCGTGGGATTTAAAGAATTCTGTTTTAAAAAATCTTTGTGGTTGTTTCATTTCGGTGGTGCTTCATGTAACAATTGTGATATTGAAATACTCGATTGTCTTACTCCGCGATATGATGTTGAGCGATTTGGGATGTTGCTTGTTGGAAGTATTAGACATGCTGATGTATTACTTGTAAATGGCTCCATTAATCAGAGAGATAAAAGCAGATTATTAGAAATATATGAACAAGCTTCAAAACCAATAGTGGTTGTTGCAATTGGTGCTTGTGGTTGTACAGGAGGAATATTTGCCGAAGGAAATACATTTGCAGGACCTGTTGATAAAATCATTCCGGTTGATGCATATATTCCTGGCTGTCCGCCAAAGCCTGAAGCGATTCTAGCAGGAATTGTAAAACTTTTAAATAAGTAAAAGAGATTCGATATGAATACGGATGAAATCTTAAAAAATATTAAAGACAAATTTAGTGCTGATGTACTTGATGTTTTCAAAAAATGGGAAACAAGAGCTACCATCACCATTAACCCTGCATCTCTTTTACAAATCGCTGAATATGTATTTAAAGATCTTGAATTCAGATTTATTATTGCGACAGCAAATCATACAAAAAAAGGATTTGAGATACTTTATCATTTCAGCAAAGATGATATTGGTTTAATAGCAAATTTAAATGTGATTCTTCCTGCCGACAAGCCTAAAATAGAGTCATTATCAAATATGTTTTCGGCTACAAACTGGATTGAACGAGAGATCCATGAGTTATATGGCATCGAATTTTTAAACCATCCCGAACCTGAAAAATTAATTTCTGAAGGCAACTGGGCCGAAGGAGTTTATCCATATAGAAGAGAGTTTAAATAAGAAAGATTAAAGTTAAAAGATAAAAGAATGATGAATAACGAACCTAAAATCTAATCAAGTAAAATAAATATAGGATATAAAAGAAACAGGAAATAAGCAACTAAATAAAATGGTTAAAAAAACACTCATACCAATTGGACCATACCATCCGCTTCAGGAAGAACCTGAACTATTTAAGTTGTATTGCGAAGGTGAAATCGTAAAAGACATTAAATGGGAAACAGGTTATAACCACCGTGGTATTGAGCAATTAAGCGAGAAAAAAACCTTCGATCAGTCTTTCTTTCTTGTAGAAAGAATCTGTGGAATTTGCTCTACATCACATCCATTTGCATTTGCTAATGCAATTGAAGAAGCTGGCAATATTGAAATTACAAACAGAGCAAAATATATACGAACAATTATTGGGGAGTTGGAACGAATTCATAGTCATTTACTTTGGGTTGGGCTTGCTGGTCACTTTTTAGGATACAATACTGTTTTTATGTGGGCTTGGAAATATCGTGAACCAGTTCTTGATTTATTTGAAATGATTTCTGGAAATAGAAATAGCTACGCCATGTTTAAGGTTGGTGGAGTTCGAAGAGATATTGAAAATAATAAGATATCAGAAATAGTTAAAGTTCTCGATTTAGTTAAAAAGAAAACCGATATGTTGGTTGGTGCTGTAATGGACGATCCGGTAATTCATGCCAGAACGAAAGGTGTTGGTATTCTAAGCAAACAAGATATTTTTGATTATGCAGCCGTTGGACCAACAGCTCGTGCTTCAGGAGTCGCTATTGATGTTCGAAAGGACGACCCGTATGCTGCTTACCCTTTAGTTAACTGGAAAGTAATTACAGCAGAAAAAGGTGATGTTTTTGCCAAAGCTGAAGTTCGCTTATTGGAAATGTACGAATCAATATCCATTGTAGAACAATGTTTAGAAGGATTGAAAAAAGAAAAAGAAGGAGATATTGAAGTTAAAGTAAAGGATATACCTGCCGGTTGGGGTACCGGGCGCGCAGAAGCTCCACGCGGCGAAGTTTTTCATTATGTTTTAACCGATGGATCAAATTCACCGGCAAGACATAAAATACGCGCCCCTAGCTATACCAATATTGCAACTTTTAAGAAATCATGTATTGGACAAACCATTTCGGATGCAACGATTTCTTTAGCTGCAGTTGATCCTTGCTATTGCTGTACTGAACGAATGGCTGTTGCATACGATAGTAAAACAGGATACAGAATTCTAAATGGAAACCAGCTTATTGCTTTATCTGCAAAAAGAACGCAAAATATTAAGAATCAATCTTAAAGGTTCGATATGAATGAAATAACATACATAATTTGTTTACCAATATTCGCAGGGATATTACTATTTGCTATTCCTGAGAAACTTAAAACAGTTAAAGGAATATTTGCAAGTATAATTACTCTGTATGGTCTTTATCAATCAATATTGATATTTAATGGTCAGATTGGAGTTTTTGATCTAAAACAACTTATTAGTGATTCTGGTATTTGTCAGTTATTTGGTAACTCATTAAATGATGCTGCTAAATATGCAACATTTAACATTGATTCTCTGAGTCAGTTAATTATTTTATTCATCAATATTTTTGCTGTTTTAATTGTAATATATTCTCTTTTTTATATTGATAAGAAAAAGAAAGTTTACAATTATTACGCATTCTTTCTAATTACATTGGGAACATCCAACGGAGCAGTATTATCGAACAATTTATTATTGTTCTTGACTTTCTGGGGAATTTTAGGTTTCACATTATACAAGCTTATCAAGAGTGCAGATGAAGAAAGTTCTTCGGCTGCAAAGAAAACACTGGTTATTGTAGGAGCTTCAGATGGCATTATGATCTTAGGCATTGCAATTATTTGGAAGCTTACAAATACACTAAGCATTAATGAAATAAGTCTGGCAACCAATAATGCTTTAACAATTACAGCTTTCCTAACTTTATTAATTGGAAGTTTTACAAAGGCCGGTGCTTTTCCTTTTCATACTTGGGTTCCCGATTATGCTAAAAGTGCCCCCGCATCTTCAACAGCATATATGCCAGCTTCACTGGATAAATTACTGGGAATCTATTTCCTTGCAAGAATCTGCAATAATATGTTTGTATTAAATCAATGGTTAACATTTACTTTATTAACTATTGGTGTAATAACCATTATTACAGCTGTAATGATGGCGCTAGTGCAGCACAATTACAAAAAACTACTTGGATTCCATGCTGTTTCCCAGGTTGGATATATGATTGTCGGCTTTGGGCTTGGAACTGTAATTGGTATCGCTGCCGGGTTATTCCATATGCTTAATAATGTATTATATAAAACAGGACTTTTCCTAGTTTCTGGAAATGTGGAAAAACAAACTGGTAAAAATGACATTGATGATCTAAGTGGATTATCTAAGACCATGCCTATAACATTCATCTGTGCTTTAATATTTGCATTATCAATCTCGGGTATTCCGCCATTCAATGGATTTGCATCGAAATGGATGATTTATCAGGGAATTATTGAATTTGGGCAAGGAACAGGAATTGCAAACCAATTATGGATTGTATGGTTAGGTTTGGCTGTTTTAGGATCGGCATTAACGCTAGCTAGTTTTGTTAAATTTATTTCTGGCCTATTCTTAGGAAGAAGACAAAAAGAATTTGAAAAAGTTAAAGAAGTCAACATACTCGGATGGTTACCAATCAGCTTAATTGCTATTGGATGTATCGTGTTTGGAGTTTTCTCAACCAAGTTTATTGTTCCAAAATTATTTAATCCGATAGTTGGAGAAATTAAATTAATCGGTATGTGGAACTCAACTACCGTTTCTATTCTGGTTCTAGCTTCGATTGTTCTTGGACTAATAATTTATATGATTGGAAATATTAAAAACTTTAGAACGGAAGATAGCTTTGTGGGTGGAGGAGAAACCATGCGTGAAGATGCACATTTTTCTACAACCGGATTTTATGAATCCATTAAGAATTTTGGATTCCTATCAACTCTATACAAAAAAGCTGAAGAACGTTGGTTCGATATATATGATATCTCCAAGAAAATCATCTTTTGGATTAGTAAAGGACTTAAAGCAGAGCATACTGGAATATTAACCAATTATGCCATTTGGGTTTTTGCAGGATTAATAATCATGTTACTTATTTTAATTTAAAATAGCATGGAATTAACACTTTCAATATTATTAGGATTTATGATTATCGGAGCCATATTCGCTCTTCATGCTAAAGATTTGCTTTCGGCTGTTATTGCTGCAGGAATTGTGGGCTATAGTCTTGTAATATGCTTTTTGTTATTAAAAGCTCCTGATTTAGCTATAGTTCAAATTGTGGTAGAAACAATTACTCTGATAATAATGGTAGCAGTTGTTCTAGATAGTACCCGTCAAGAATTAAGTGTTAAAATTGATCGACAACAAATTATCAATATTTCACTTGCAGTTATTTTTATGCTTGTTCTGGTATTTTTCTTTATCCAAGCAATAAATACACTTAATCCATTCGGAGAACATTCTTTAAGAATGGCAAGTGCTTATGTTGGAGAAACTGCAAGTAAAACAGGAAGTGCCAACCTAGTTACAGGAGTATTATTTGATTTTCGTGGATATGATACTTTAGGCGAAGCTACTATTCTATTTACAGCGGCAATTGGTGTATTAACTATTTTAAGAATTAAAGGAAAGAAATAAAACTATGCAAGGAATGTCTCTCATAGTAAAAAAAGTAGCTCAGCTAATAACAGGCTTTGTATTTCTTTATGGAATATACATCATTGTTCATGGACATCTTACACCTGGCGGTGGTTTTGCCGGCGGTGCAATTTTAGCAGGCGCATACATTCTACAAATCCTTGCGTTTGGGCGAGATCCTTTACATCTAAAAAAGAAAGAAACCGGATCATCAGTATCAGAAAGTGTGGCTATATTTTTAGTATTAATGATGGCCGTTGCCGGATTTTTTATAGGAGCTAAAGTTTTTTTTAATAATTATTTACCAACTGGTAAAATTGGAGAACTCGTAAGTGCGGGTGCTATACCTTTATACAATGTTTTAATCGGTATTGAAGTCGCTGCAGCACTTTTAACCATATTTCTAGCATTAATAATTTATAAAGAAGAGATAGAAGAATGATAGTCTATATTTTATGTTTCATATTATTCCTTGTGGGTTTATATGGTTTAATTACCAGAAGAAACCTGATTAAGATAGTGATTTCATTATCAATCATGGAATTTAGCATTTTCATTTTGCTCGTATTAATAGGCTATATCGATGGTGGAATTGCTCCCATTGTTTCTGAAAAAATAGTAAATCCAACTTATGTTGATCCATTACCACAAGCAATGGTTTTAACGGCAATTGTGATTGGTTTAGCAACTACAGCAATGCTTATGGCAATTGCTATTAGATTGTATCGCAAATACGGAACTTTTGATATTAGAGAAATAAAAAATTTAAAAGGATAAAAAATGAATTCATTGATTCCTTTATTTATAATAATACCGCTAGCTATAGCTTTTATCATTCCAGTTATTGGGAAGCTAACAAACTATTTTGCTAAAACCATTACTCCTATAATGTTGCTAATACTTTGTTTTTTTAGCGTCACATTATTATTCAACAATAACCAGGAAAGCTATATTGTGGGTGGATGGCAACCCGTCGACAATATTCCAATCGGGATTTATCTGGTGCTTGATGGCTTTAGCAAATTAATTTTATGCATTATCAGTGTTATTGGATTTCTAGTATCAATTTATTCAATTTCCTACATTAGCAAATACACATCAGAAAATAATTTCTATGCTCTATTCTGTTTAATGATTGCCGGAATGAATGGAGTTGTTTTAAGTGGTGACATATTTAATTTATTTGTCTTCCTTGAGATTTCAGTAATAGCATCTTATGCATTAGTTGCATTTGGAGTTGGTAAAAACGAGCTGGAAGCATCATTTAAATATCAGGTTTTAGGAAATATCGCTTCGTTCTTAATTTTATTCAGTATTGCTTTATTATACTGGCAAACGAAAACATTAAATATTGCTGATATTTCCAACATACTTAAAACTCATGATAGTTCTGCATTTCTAACTTTTACGCAGATTTTATTAATCACCGGATTCGGACTAAAAGCAGCTATAATACCTTTCCACGCATGGTTACCCGATGCACACTCATCAGCACCATCGCCTGTATCTGCAATGCTTTCTGGTGTTCTTATAAAAGCAATTGGAGTTTATGTAATCGTTCGATTATTCTTTAACATGTTTGCTTTCACATACGAAATCGCAGTAGTTATAACTGTTTTAGGAACACTTTCAATGATTATTGGATCTTTGCTAGCAATAAATCAGTGGGATATAAAAAGGCTTCTTGCCTACTCCAGTATCAGTCAAATAGGCTACATTATTCTTGGATTTGGAATCGGGATGATGATATTGGCAAAAGGGGGAAAAGAAAGCCTGGCTGTTTTAGCAATTTCCGGGAGTTTATTCCATATGGTAAATCACTCTGTTTTTAAAGGATTATTATTTCTTGGTGCAGGCGCAATAGAATACAGAACAAACACACGTGATATGAATCAATTAGGTGGTTTGTCCGAAAATATGCCGATTACATCAACCACATCCTTAGGCGCATCGATGTCGATTTCAGGAATACCCCCATTTAATGGATTCTTTAGTAAGTTAATTATAATTATTGCAGCTGTTCAAGCGAAATTTTATTTATTGGCTTTCTTGGCAGTTATAGTGAGTATAATAACTCTGGCCTATTTCTTAAAATTCCAGAAAGCTGTTTTTTATGGGAAAAATAAAAACTTTAAAGATATTAAAGAAGTTCCTTTTGCAATGAGTCTTTCAATGATCGTCCTTGTAATTCTGTGTCTTGGGTTAAGTGTTTTAGCAATTCCAAGCATACGCGAAGTTGTTTTAGATCAGGCAGTAAACTCATTAATAAACGTGGATGAATATGTTAATCTTGTAAAGTATTAATTATGAAACATATAGTATTATTCATAACCGCGCTAATATTCTGGTTGTTATTAACTTTCAATTTAACAACTGCCAATATTATTGTTGGAATAGTAGCAGCTCTTGTAACAAGCTTCATTTTTGGAAGATACTTTACTACCAGTATTTCGAAACTACTTCAACCACAACGATATTTTTGGTTTTTTGCTTATCTAATCATATTTATTTGGGAATGTTTAAAAGCCAATATCGAAGTAGCTTATTTGGTATTACATCCTGCCATGCCAATAAAACCAGGAATTGTGAAAATCAAAACTGATTTAAAAACAGATATTGCAAAAACAACTTTAGCAAACTCGATAACCATGACACCAGGAACAATTACCGTTGATATTATTGACGATTATATTTATGTTCACTGGATATATATAAGTACCGATAATCCTGAAGAGTACAGTCAAAAAGTATCTGGAAGATTTGAAAAATACATTAAAAAAATATTCGAATGATAAATTATTTGAACATATTACTTTATGTGCAAATTGCATTATGTGTTTTCTGCCTTTATAGAATAATTCGCGGACCTTCAATTGCCGATAGAATGGTTGGAATAGATATTTTCGGAATTCTTGTAGTTGGAATATGTGCAATATTAACTATCACTACCAAAAGATCATTTATACTTGATATTGGTATAGCATGGATTATTCTAAGTTTTATTGGGACTTTAACCTTAGCAAAATACTTAAGCGGTAAAAAACTAAACGAATAAGATGGAAATAATAGGCTTCATATTAATTAGTATAGGAATTCTTTTTAACCTTTTCGGTTGCATCGGATTAATACGATTACCTGATGTTTACAACAGGTTACAATCGGCAACAAAATGTGTTACACTTGGTACATGCAGTATTCTATTGGGAGTTCTATTTTTTTGTGGTTTTGCCGGAGCAGGAATAAGAGCCTTAATTGCAATTCCTCTATTATTTTTTAGTGCAACAGTAGCTGCACATGCGCTGGTTAAAGGAGCTTATATATTTGGAATTAAACTAGGTGATAAAAGTATTAAAGACGACTATAAAGATGTTGAAAAAAACTAGTTTCAAGTCAAACTTTAAGTTTCAGGTCAACCTGACAGAGTTTTTTAAACCTTTCAGAGTCAGGTAGTAACCCTCTGACGGGTCATTCTGACTCCGTCAGGATTTCAACTGAAAAAGCATCCTTGACTTGACACTAAAAAAGTTAAAAGTAAAATGTAAATCAGAACTTTAAAATATAAAAAGAAATAGAAAGACCTGTTTGAATATATAAAATTAATTGCAGAAAAAAGATAATAATTAAAAACTCAAAGCTTATTGATTACAACTTGAAACTTACAACTTTGAACTTGAAACTAAGATGAGATATCCAAAAATCAGAGAAGTGAAAGAAGCATTGGTGTCATTATTTACACCTGCTTATACAACGAAGTTCCCAAAGGAACCACATACTCCTTTCGAGAATTTTAGGGGTAAACCTGTTGTTAATGAAAAAAACTGTGTAGGATGTGAAACTTGTGCAAATGTATGTCCATCCCTTGCAATTACTTTCGAAGATAATAAAGAAACAGGAATCCGTACAATTAAGCGTGATTATGGCAAATGTATCTTTTGCGGTCAGTGCCAAGAGCATTGCATAACTCAAAAAGGAGTAAAACTTTCTGATAAAATATTCGATATCGCTGTTTTCGACAGATCAGTAAATGTTGAATATCAAGAACGTGAATTAATAATTTGCAAAAATTGCAGTGCAATTATTACTACAAAAGATCATTTACATTACATGCACAAAAAATTGGGACCTAAGGCATTTGCTTCAATTCAAAACCTTAATGTCTTAAACGAGAAACTAAAATTAGCATCAAAAACCGATGCCGAATCTGATATTAGAGATGGACTTAAGCGCAAGGATATGTTTAATGTACTTTGTCCAAATTGCTTACGCAAAGTATTAATAAAATATACTTTTGAGTGATTGAAAACTTAATTAGTTTAATACAAAACGATAAAAAAAAGCTCTTTGTTGGGATTGGGAATGTATTAAAATCTGATGACGGAATTGGTGTTTATATCAGCAATAAAATAAAAGAATCAATTTCAATTCAAAAACTAACTGTAGAAGCAAGTATTGAAAATTATATAGGCAAAATAAACTCTCTAAACCCTGATGTTCTTATTCTTGTTGATTGCGTTGCGTTTGGTAAGAAAGCAGGATATTATGAATTACTTCCTGCCGAAAAAGTCAAAGATTTTACCTTAAACACACACAACATATCACTTAAAAGAATATCAGAACTTTTTAAAATGCCCGTTTATATTTTAGGTATCCAACCTAAAGAAATTGGTTTCGGAGAAAAAATATCCGAAGCTGTTATAAATGCTGCATATAAAATATTAGAAATTATAAACCAATAAAAATCGACAACATGGCTAAAGACTATTTATGTCCGATTTGTAAAGGTCAATTGCGAGTTAAAAACTCAATCTTACTATCGGCAAAATCAAAACACAACGAAAAGGGTTTAATTTTTCTAAACTCTGAGATCGGCGATTACTCTATTACAACTCATCCTGATTTTGAGATTAAAGATGGTGAAGAATATACTTTTTTCTGCCCAATCTGTCATGCAACATTGAATAGGGAAAAGAATCCTCAATTAGTGAAAATAAACATGAAAGAAGGCAATGAAGATTTTGATGTATATTTCTCTAGTTTAGCTGGTGAAAAGTGCACTTATAAAATAAGTGATAAAAGTATTGAGCAAATTGGCCCTGACGCTATACGCTACAAGCAATATTTTGATGTGCCAGAAGAAGATAAGAAGTATCTCTAAAAATCAAATAACAATATTCAAATAACAAAAAAATTCCAAATTTAAAAATCTCAAATTCGAATTGAAAAATTTATAAAAAGTTGAATTTGAGTATTATTTGGAATTTTATTTTTGTAATTTGTAGTTTAAACTAAATCTATGCAATTAGATTCAAATGTTCTTTATATTACTGCAGCTTCAATAGGTTTTTTTCATACTCTTTTGGGGCCAGATCATTATTTGCCTTTTATTGTTATTTCGAAAGCACGTAAATGGTCTCTTTGGAAAACAAATTTAATTACATTTCTCTGCGGCATTGGTCATGTGGGAAGTTCAATTTTAATTGGTTTTATTGGAATATTTTTAGGAATCGCAGTAAACAAACTCACTCCTATAGAAGCAACTCGAGGTTCTGTTGCAGCTTGGTTAATGATTGCTTTTGGTTTAGTATATTTTATTTGGGGTTTGCGAAAGGCTTTTAAACAAAAGGAACACGTTCACGAGCATTTTCATGAAGATGGAACAATTCATGTACACAAACATTCTCATTTTAAAGAACACTCGCATATTCACGAACGAAAAAGTATTAAAGAATTAACTCCTTGGATTCTTTTTACAATATTCATTTTTGGCCCTTGTGAGCCATTTATTCCTATTTTACTATATCCAGCAGCTCAAAACAATATTTTAGCCATGGTTTTGGTTACAGCAATTTTTAGCATTACAACTGTTGGGACTATGATGCTGATAGTAACAGCATCTCACTTCGGATTTAAATTACTTCCCAAAATTAATCTTGAAAGATTTATGCATGCCATTGCTGGAGCAACAATATTTCTTTGCGGTATAAGTATTCAGTTTTTGGGTTTATAAATCACCATTTCCAAACTAGGTAAAGAATTGCGAATTGAAATAATAATAGAATTAGCCAGTAAACAAAACTTAAGAAATAACAAATCTCATTTGTATTATTGTGTTGGATAATTTCCCCATCAATTGTTCTAACAACAGGATTTAAATAAATCTTTGTATAATCATTCCAAGGCTCAGTATCAAATATCTCAGCTCGGACGTATGAATTTTCAAGTTTTATTTGATAAGAAATAGAATCAACATTCGTAGCAACGGAAACAACTTTACCATTATCACTTAAAAGTATAATTGAATCGGCAGTATTGCGTAATTTAAGTTTATAGATATTATCTTCAACTGCCAGAGACTTTAAACGATTCATTTCTTGTCCCAGCCAACCTTTTGTTGCATAAGATTTACCTTCTTTTAGACTTTCCAGAATTTCAGTATTATCATCTGTTTCCACATTAATCATATTCCAGGCGATTCCAATATGATTATCCGACAGATCATGCGAATCATCATTACCTAAAATCCAAACAGCATGACCTGAACTTAAAGCAACATCCCATTGAGAAATTGAACCTGCAAACTCACTTATACCTTCTATAAAATCGTAATTATTTAGATATTTTAAATCTCTCGTAGTATATGCCTTTTTGTGATTTGGGTGATTAATAACAATCAGATTATCATCTGTTTTTAATCGATCAATCATAAATTGTTTATTGCTTCGAATTTGGAGAAGTGGATAATCAAAAGGTTTAGCTACTTTCTCATTTACAACTAATTGATGAACCCACATCCAATTAAATCCGTGCTCATAAACCGGCAAATATTTATACCCTGGAATACTATCTAAAACAAAACCATAGTTTGAAATACACGCTAAATCATACCCAAGCGTATCGTATTTTGCAAGCATTTCTTCTGCAGAGTTTGTACCGTTTGAAACGCCACCATACGCTTTTGCATGAGCGTGAAAATTAGCTTTAATCCAATTATCACTTAGATCTTGATAAGGATTATAAAATTGATCGCCGAAAAATTTCTTTGAATCACCAAACTTATATATATGGGAAAAATAATTTGGTATTATTGATATTACCAAACCAATTAGAATAATCTTGGCGCTTATCTTAGCAAACTTTTTCATTATATGAATTTTAAAAACCTAAAAGTAATACTCTAACTTAATAACTCCAAACAAGTACATCTAACTAGTTAGGTGTTATTTAAATAACAAACACTTCCGTAAGGCTTATTAAATGATTGATATTTATCAATGCCACCAAAGATTTTTCCAACTCATTACCATGCAATTAATCAACATAAAAACAAACAATCATCAACTCCTATCTCATGAATAACCAGCTAAATAGCACTATTTTTATGACATCATTTTAAGCTCGTAAATAAAATTTCTATATAACTAAAATCAAAAACCATGAAAAAATTTAACTTACTTAAATTAGGAACTATCTTTTTAGTATCTCTCCTTTTCACATTCACGAGTTGTAGTGATGATGACGAAGGTACTCCTGATAATAATGAAACGAGTACAACCGAACTTCTTGTTGAAAGTTTTAGCTCAGCTCCAAGTATAGACGGAACAATTGATGCTATGTGGGGAGAAGCTCAAAAGCTAGTTGGAACAACCTCTGTTCCTAATTTAGGACCTAGAAATACCTATCTAAATTCTGATGGTGAAGGAACAGAAGAAACTCTTGGTTTATTTGATCCATACACTGGTGAAAAATACGACTTTACACTGCGTGCCGGTTATTATAGCAGCGACATTTTCTTCCTTTTGGAATGGGACGATGCTGCTGATAGTAAAGATAGAGAATCGTGGTATTTTGATAATACTGCAAAACTTTGGAAAACTGAGCATAAATATGCAAATAATGCTAATGATAAATTTTATGAGGATAAGTTTTCGTTCCTATTTCCAATAGGAGATGTTACAGGATTTGAAGCTTCAACTTGCTATGCAACTTGCCATACAGCAACAAGTATTTCTAATGCAAAAGACAAACACACAAGACATTACACCACTGTCGCTGGTGAGAAAATAGACATGTGGCACTGGAAACGAGTAAGAGGTTCTTTCCTTGGACAAGTTGATGATCAAAAAATGGTATATGCTGATGACGCTCTCGGTTCTGCTGCAAATGGACGAAAAGGTGATGCTACTGGAGATGCTGGTTATTCTAATAATAAACAAACTCTTACAATAACTGGCACTTCAACAGATGTAAGTGTTCCTTTATATGTTATTCCAAACCAAACAGGATACTACTGGATTAGCCAAGATGACATTGATAATAACGCTGCAAAAATGGTTACTGCTGTTGATGAAAATGGAGTATTAACATACAGCGGTGGATCTATTGATCCTGCAACTGGTGGTTACGAGCAAGGTATTGGGACGAAACGTTTCCCAAGTGTAACAACAAAACCATTCACATTAGGTAGAGGAGATATTACAATTCAAGCCATGCATAACGGAACTGGATGGGTAGCAGAATTTACTCGTAAGTTAAATACGAACGATGAAGATGATGTTGTTTTTGATATTACAAAAGAAATTCCATTTGGTTTAGCAATATTTAACAATGCCGCTATTGCTCACGCAATTAAACCAGGGTTAGTTATGAAATTTGAATAAGTAAACAAATAAATTTACTTGTTTGTACAACTACTATTATAGACCATAACTATTACTAATAATACAAAAGATGGATTAATTAATCCATCTTTTGTATTATTGCAAGCCAATAAACGATTAAAGATGTTCAGATTATTAAATAAACTCATAGAGAAATCATTCTTCCCCATTGTATTTAAATATTTTACCGGATTCGTTTTTATTGCATTACTGATTATTGGTTTTTCTGCAAATGCTTCCGAATCAACTTTTCTAAAATATTTACGAAACTTTAATCTTGCAAATTTACTTGTTTGGTCGTATTGGTGGCCAATAATAATTATAAGTGCGATATTCTTTGGAAGAATATGGTGTATGATATGTCCTATTGAGTTGGTTACATCTTTCTTTGCTAAAATTGGATTCAAAAAAGAGCGCCCAAAATGGATAAAATCCGGCTGGGTAATAACAATTTTCTACGTTATTATCCTATTTGTTGGAATAAATGGCTTTGCTATACATCGAAACCCATTTGCAATGTCAATGTATTTGCTTTCTATAACATTAGTCTCCATAATTGCAGGACTTATTTATAAGAAAAATACATTTTGCCGATACATTTGCCCAGTTGGATATTTGCTTGGATTGTATTCTCGTTTTTCGTTTCTTGGATGGAGAGTGAAAGATAAAAATACATGCAAAACCTGTAAAGATTTATCGTGTATTAGTAATGAACACTCATACAATCATAATGCAAAAAGCTGCGGTGTTGATTTATATCCGTCAAATATTGAAGATAACTCCCATTGCATTTTGTGTGGTGGATGCAGAAAAACATGTAATTCATATCAAACCATTCAAGACCCCAACAGACCAAATCCTGGATTTGTAAAAATCAGTCTGAAAACAAGAATTTCTAATATTACTCGTCTTTCCCTAGCCGAATCCTTTTTTGTTTTGATCGTATCTGGATTTGTAATCTATGAGTTTTTTGTAGAATGGAAGCCGAGCAAAAATTTGATAATGTATCTACCAAACTTAGTAAAACAGGAACTTAATTTTGAAAATCCTATTTTGTTTGGAATCCAAAAAAGTTTACTGTTATACTTCTTGTTACCACTTTTAATTTGGTTTATACCTTACATCCATATTAAAAGAAAATCACTTATAAGTTTTAAAGAATATATGAAAAGTGCCGCAATTGTTTTTATACCTATTATGACTGCTGCTCATTTTTGTAAAGCATTACTAAAAATGATTTCAAGAACTCCTTATTTCGAATATACATTTTCCGATGTATCTGGAATAACAAATACTAAGTTATTCTTAGACAATCAGATTCAACTATTTAGCATCCCTTCTTTTATTAATATTACAGTGTCTGTACTTAACTTTATTATACTAACCACTGGTATTACTCTTAGCTTTTTAGCCGCAAAAAAGATTATTAAAATGAACGGTTTTAAGAAAAATATATACTTAATACCTATTATTTATGGATCGATATTTTTGACGATGTTTATATGGTGGCACCTTTCGTAAAAATAAATAATATAGTGTAAACAAAAGAGCTCCAAATATTGCATTTAGAGCTCTTTATTAAATATTCAATGAAAATTACACTTAATCCATTTGATCTTTTTTATACTTCCAATAGGCTAAAATTGCTGTTGATACAAGAAGAACAACACTAACGTAAACAAACTTAGGAACCGGTACCGGGTCTCCACCTGCATAAGAATGTAATCCTGACAAGTAATAATTTACTCCAAAATAGGTCATTAGAACAGATGAAAAAGCAAACAATGCCATTACATTAAAAGCAAAGAAACCTTTTAATCCATCAATCATTCTTGCGTGTAGTACAAAACTATATACAATAATTGTAATCAACGACCATGTTTCCTTTGGATCCCATCCCCAATATCTTCCCCATGATTCATTAGCCCAAATTGCACCTAAAAATGTTCCGATAGTTAGCAAATACAAACCAATAGTTAATACCTTAAAGCTAATTACCGTTAATTCTTCTACAGTTGTATTAATTTGATTTTTATTCTTTTGAGATACTGATATATATAGAATTAAAACTATAAGACCAATAATTGCCCCCAATCCCAAGAAACCATAGCTACCAGTAATTACAGATACATGAAGCGTTAGCCAATACGATTGTAGAACCGGAACCAAATTCGTAATTTCGGGGTCCATAAAGCTAAGATGTGCCACCATTAATGTAAAACCACCTAAAACAGATGTTGCAGCTAAAACGAAAGCTGATCTTTTACTAAATAAGAATCCTGCCAAAATAGTAACCCAGGAAATAAATATCATAGATTCGTAACCATTACTCATTGGTGCGTGCCCCGAAACATACCATCTAATTGCTAAACCTAAGGTATGAAATACAAAACCGATAATTAAGAGTCCTGTAAAAATGGGAACAGTTAACTTTTGCTCTTTTCTTTGGGCAATAATACCATATAATAATATAAATAACAGAATTAATCCAATAGTAGCGTAATAAGGAAATAATCTATCATACATCTTTGATTTATAATAAAAGATCTCTGATTTTACCTTAAAATCACTTGGCAAAATGTATTGAGCAAAGTTCCTTTGATAAATTAAAATCGACTTTAGTACCTCATCGGATTGTAAATAATCACCATTCACATTCCCTGACTCTATACCCTGCGCAAATAACTTTACTATATTTTTTAAATAAAGTGAATCCTCACTATTTGAAGCAAATTTATACGCTTCGTTAGGCGCTTTCCACTTTTGAAATTTATCTTTAACCGGGAAAATTTTCATGAATTCGCCCGAATAAATCATAAAGCAAATATTCAATCGTTCATCCACTTTTATAAGTTCTTTATCGAACTTACTTCTTTCTCCTGGTTTCTTTGCGTATGCCGCATCCAAACTTGGTTTAATCTTATAATTATTTGTTTTTAAATCAACAATATCGGTAAATGCTGCATAATCACCAGAAATACCAACCAATTTCTTAACCTCATCGTTTGAAATTTTTATTAAAGATACCTTCTGCCAATTATCAAAATCGAAATATAAGCCCAGAAAAACCTGCATTGGTGTATATCCTTCGATTTCGGTTTCTCGCGATACTTTTCGTAAAATATCGTTACTTAAGGTATATAAAGGCTCGGTTCTTCCTTTCTGATTTTGAACAAGAACTTCTCCAAACTTATCTGCTCGTGACTTCTCTACAATCAATTTTTGATCTTGAGACCTAGCCGTAAATACCGAGGTGAATAGGAATAAAATCAACATAACACTTTTAGTTGCAGATGATTTAAAAAAATTCTTAGTAACAGATCTAAATGCTGACTTTTTATTTAACATAGAAAGAATAATAAACAAGAACAACATAAAATAACCCATGTAAGTAATAATCATTCCCCAAAAATCTTTATTAACAGACAAAATAGTTCCCATTTCATCCTTATCATAAGATGATTGATAAAATCGCCATCCTTTATATTTTAGAATATGATTCATGTATATAGAGTATGGCTTATTTACATTATCCTTTTTATCGATTAGTACAACATTGCTTTTAAACGAAGAAGGACTAGTAGATCCTGGATAGCGTTCCAAAATAAAATCTTCCAATTTTAAACCATAAGACAAGTCAACAATTAGCGAATTATAATTTAACTCAATTATATGATCTCCATTCACGAATTCCACGCTATTATCTCGATTTTGACCAGTCCACAATAACAATTTTTCAACTTTATTCTGAAAAGCCAACTCAAAAAGCATTACGCTCGCATTTGTTTGATACGACTTAGAATCTAGGCTAATTGCTTCTACAGATCCGCTTTTAGACAACATATCGGGAATAATGGTAAGCCCTTTTATTTTGAAAATCATCATTTTCTCAAATGAGATTTCTTCGTTGAGTTCATACTCATCTGTGCCCTGCGATTTCATGTCAGTTTTACTTATTGGATAAACCGACTGAATGGTAAAAGATTCGTTTAAAAGGATATTAATATCAACTGAATCACTTCTATTAAACCCAATCGTAACTCCTCCAAGGTTCTTTACTTCTCCTTCCTCCAAAATCAGGTTCTGCCTTCCCATCATTCCTTTAGATACTAACAAAGAAATCATGGGTTCACCATCAGCCGCATTTACGATTGTCTCTGTTGCATTTGGTAAGAACTTCGTATACCGAAGAGAATAATCTATATTATCAACCTTTACCTTCTTCTTGTATCGTTCCTTTTTAATCGGGGTATTAATAATTTTCTTTGAATCGGTAAATAATTTTTCACCATTTACATCTTTAATATTAATTATTAAATATTTATCCAAAGACTTACATTTATTCTGCACTTCGCCCTCTCTAATATGGACAATTCCTTCGAAACCAAAATATCTGGTAACACCTGCACCAATAATCATAAATATGAAAGCTACATGAAATAGTAGTATGGTAAGTTTGCTCCTTTTATATAATTTATATTGAAATACCTGACCAACTAAATTCACAATCATTAAAAGAAAAATTAGCTCAAACCACCAGGTATCATAAACCAATAATTTTGCTGCAACTGCCCCAAAATCATTTTCGTAAAATGTTGCAAATGCCATCGCCATAGCGAATACAATAAACAAAACTCCCATAAACCAGGGAGTTAACAAGAATATTTTTCTTTTATTCATTCGATTTCCTTTTATTTTATCCCATATTAGATATCATTTTCAATCTATCTTTATTTAATATCTTAATATAAGGGCACTTATCATCAATAATTTTATCTTCATTAAAATCCTTTAGAATCCTGACAACACTTTCCTTAGCCATACCCGAAAGTTCTCCTAGCTCCTGTCGTGATAGAAGCATTGTAAATTGATCTGATCCATGAACTTCATCGGCCAAATACAAGATTGTTTCGGCCAAACGACCATGCATCTTTTTCTGGGTATGACTTAAAAATCTATAAAATGTTTTCAATGATTTCTCACTAATATCTTTAAGCCAACCTTCAGCAAATTTCCCATTTGTATGAACAAATCCTTTGAGCACATCCATTTTTATAAAACATGCTGTTACATCGGTTAAAGCCGAAACGGTATAATGATGCCTTTCGTCCACATATGTACCGGGACCCGCTATCAATTTGTTTTGCTTAGCAATGCCTATTATCATTCTTTTATTATCAAAGCCCTCAATATACATTTTTGCAATGCCTTTAGTTAAAAATACAGCACTAGATATTGGGGCACCTTGTTTAAAAATAATCTCCCCTGGTTGGAATTCCGCAATATGCCTATTTTCACAAACATAATTTAAATCATCTTCGTTTAAATTATTAAAATTGTCCCATCGTGTTTCACAGTTTACACAACATGGAGCATTACAATTCTCTACCATAAATTTAAATCTTTAAAAGTAAAATAAAAGACGACTGTATCTTTTTTTAAGCATTGATATTTATCAATACGCAGGATGATCTTTTTTGTTCGAACAAATGATTATAATCATTTGTTAATCACATAACAATCAATAGTTAAAGATAGCAAACAAGTACCTTATAATCTACCTTAGCAGTATATTATTTAAATTTATATTATAGCTATGAAAAATTTAATCAAATTATTAAGTTTTGTATTCTTTGCCGGTACAATCCTTATGTCTTGCGAAGGCCCCGAAGGAACTGCAGGGACAGATGGTATGGATGGTACAGCAGAATGCATGGCATGTCATAATGAGGGAACTGCATTTGCAGCAAAAGAAGCTCAATTTGACGTATCAGCTCACTCTTTAGGAACCTATTTTTCTCGTGGTGGACAATGTGCCGGTTGTCACAGTACAGAAGGTTTCTTAGCCCGAATGGATTTCACCTCAATCAATGAAATTGATGGTTTAGGACAAGACAATCAATCTCCGATCGCTTGTAGAACTTGCCATAATGTTCACCTTGCTTACGACGAAACAGATTGGGCATTAACATTTACAGATCAGGTAACTGAAACTATTTTTGGTTACGAGGATGGCGATGGTCACGAATCGTATTCATTTGGTGATTATGGTAACGGAAACATGTGTCTACAATGCCATCAGGCAAGAGATAGAGGGAATGTTCCTACTGCCACTGAAACAGCCGATGTAACAACAGGATCAACTCATTGGGGACCACATTATGGAGTTCAAGGTAATGTTTTACAAGCTTCTGGTGGAGTTAATATTTTAGGTGATTTAAGCTACCCAAGCACAACTGGTGGACATGCAGGAATAGATGATGCTTGTATTTCTTGTCACATGTCAGGAGGGAATCACTCTTTAGAAGTAAGCTACGATGGATGTATTACATGCCACACTGCAGGCGATGCTGAAGATAAGGTAGAAGATCTTGAAGAGGAAATTCACGATCTGTTATTTGATCTTGGGAAAGAATTGGCAATTGCTGGAGTAATGACCGCAGATGTTGAAGATACAGACACAGTTGGTTACGAACCAAAAAACATGACAATGACTGCCGATCAGGCTAAAGGGGTTTACAACTATATGGTTGTTTACCAAGATCATAGTTATGGAGTACATAATCCAACATACATTAGAGCGTTATTAAACAATTCGTTAGATTTAGTAACAGCCAAGTAGAAAAAATTGATTTTTTAAAGAAGTTGTTTAGTTCAACTAAGCAACTTCTTCTATTTAAAGATAAAAAAATACGACTATGAAAAGGACTTTATTATTTATTCTGGGATTTATTATTATCACTTTTATTTCATGTGAATATAAATATATAGATCCAATTGAAGTTGATTTACCAACCGAACCTGTAAGTTTCTTAGAAAATGTAGAACCTATATTTCAAGAAAAGTGTATTACATGTCATTCTTCAACAAGCCCTATTCTAACGACAGGAAATGCATATAACAGTTTACTAAATGGAGGTTATGTTAATACTTCAGATCCGGAATCAAGTGTTTTATATAAAAAGGTTCTTGGAGGTCATCCGGGAGGTAATTCATTAAGTTCAGAAGAACTTGGTATTATCTTAAAATGGATTACCGATGGTGCAAAAAACGACTAGTAATAAATTTAATAAAAAGCATATCATGAAAAAATATATTATAAAATCGATAGTTGTATTTTTTATACTCACACTAAGTGTTAATACATTTGCACAGGAAGAAACTGAAAAAAAAGAAGAGAAACCTGTACGTAATCCATTTGAATCATCAACTTTAATTGAAACTCAAACCGTTATTGGTCCGACCGAAAAAGAACTTGAGCTAATTATTCATCACCGATTTGGAAGTATGAATAATGGCTTTTCCGATTTATTTGGAATTTATTCAGCTTCGAATATTCGTATGGGATTACAATATGGAATAACGGATAAAATTACAATTGGTATTGGAACAGAAAAAAATAATAAACTTACCGATCTTAATGCCAAGTATGCTGTTTTTCAACAAACCAGATCTGGTAGCATGCCTGTTTCCGTGTCTGTGCATGCAAATATTTCAGTTGATTCAAGAGACGAAGTGCAATTTGGTACCGATTATGAATTTATTGATAGACTATCCTATTTTGGTCAGATTATAGTAGCCCGAAAGTTCACCGATGATTTATCTATTCAAATAGCTCCCAGCTATTCACATTTTAATGCTGTTGATACAAGTTATCAGCACGATAAAATTGGCGCTATGATCGGTGGTCGCTATAAATTCACAAAAAAAATAGCTGTACTATTTGAATATCACCAACCATTTAATATTAATCCGGTTCACGATTATCAAAACGATATTCAACCTGGTGCAGCAATTGGTTTAGAGATTGGAACAAGTACCCATGCATTCCAGGTTTTTGTATCAAACTATCAAGATATAATGGCACAAAAAAATTATGTGATGAATACTAGAAAATTTGATAGCAAAGGAATCTTAATAGGATTTAACATTACGGTTAGTTTTTAAATAAATACGTTCCGACATGAAGAAGAAAGACGATAAAAGCAGGAGGAAATTTCTAAGATATACATTTGGTGCAGGTTTAGGAACATTAATTGGAGTTCCTTTAATTTCTAATAGTTTTGCACAAGAAGGTAAGCCATTGTCGGGAGATAAAATTAAATTATTAACTACCGATGGTAAAGTTATCGAAGTTGATAAGGGTGAATTAAAAAACATGGCTTCGTATGCTCACCCTGCAATAGATAAAGAAGCTAGAAAAGGTTTACCAAACCGTAAATTTGTTATGGTTATCGATTTATCGAGATGTAAAAATGCCAGAGCTTGTGTTGAGTCATGTCAGTATGCCCACCAATTGAGACCCGAGCAAGAATTCATGAAGGTTTTAAAAATGCAGGATACAGAAAAAACTGCTCCTTATTGGATGCCCAAACCATGTTTCCACTGCGACAATGCAACATGTGTTGATGTTTGCCCTGTGTATGCCACCTACAAACGCGACGACGGATTAGTTCTTGTTGATAGTAATCGATGTATTGGCTGTAAATATTGCATGGTTGCATGCCCATACGAAGCTCGTGTTTTCCATTGGAAAGAACCTTTCAGAAAAGAAGAATTTGAAGGAATGGATTACTCGCCAGAAACAAGCGTCCCTGTAAAACAAGGAACCGTTGGTAAATGCGACTTTTGCCCAGACCTTGCGCGTAATGATCAATTACCACATTGTGCAACTGCTTGTCCCGAAGGTGTTATTTATTTCGGCGATTACAACGAAGATACAGTTACGAATGGATATGAGACACACCGATTAAGCGAACTAATAGAAAAAAAATCGGCTTATAGATATCTGCCACATTATGGTACAGAACCAAATGTGTATTACCTCCCACCTGTTGACAGAATATATCCTTTTGAAGAAACCAAAAATAGTTAATTATGAAAAATGGAAAAAGCTTTATATTATGGTTGGGGTTTCTAGGAATATTTCTGGCATTAGGAGCATTTGCTGCCTTGCGTTTGTACACTCAAGGTAGCGATGCTGTTTTTCATGCCGATGATTCAGTTCCTTGGACATTGCTGATTGCAAGTTATGTCTTTTTTGTATTAACAAGTACAGGTGCTACAATTGTAGCTTCCTTATCAATGGTGTTTGGATTTACTAAATTCGATCCGATGGTAAAACGGGCAATCTTTATAGGGTTAATTTCCTTAGTTGCAGGTTTTCTTTCTATGGGATTAGAACTTGGTGACCCTTTACATATGTTCTATTACTTTTTGACCCCCAATTTTAAATCGCCAATATGGTGGATGGGTGCTTTTTATATGAGCTTGTTAATTATTTTAAGCATTAAATTTTGGCAAATCCATAAAGGAATAGGTTCTGTTAAATTGAGGAAAATTCTTTCAATAACGGCTCTAATATTAGAGATTGCAGCCTTAACAACCTTAGGTTCTGTATTTGGTTTTATTGAAGCTCGCCCTACCTATTTTGGTGAATTTATTCAGGTTTACTTTTTATTCTCATCAATAATTAGCGGAATTTCAGCAATTTTCTTTTTTAGTCTGATTGTCTATAAATTAAAATACAATGGTATTCCTGAAAGTTTGAAAAGTATGTTCGAAAGCTTATCGAAAATATTTGGAGCATTTATAGGAATTACTTTATTGTTCTCGATTTGGAGAATCCTTATTGGATTGTACGCTAACAGACCCGAATTTGATGCTCTTCACTATATAATAGACACTTGGCATTATAGAGTGGAAATTTTTATCGGACTAATGGTGCCATTCGCAATAATGATAATTCCTAATTTCAGAAAAACATTTACAGGTAAATTATTAGCCGCTATTCTAGTTTTTATTGGTTTAGGAATCGAGCGAATGAATATGGTTATGCTGGGTCAAATACGCCCAATATTCCCACAATTTTTAGAAAGCAAACATATCATATCCTATTTTCCAACCTTCTGGGAATGGGCAATTGCTATGTTTTCATTAGCTCTAATGATTTTCTTATACTCGCTTGGCGAAAAATACTTAAAGTTGGAAACACACGACATATCAACCAAATGATAATAAAGCTATGATTCAATTATCAAAATATATAAAGTTCTTTTGGGGAATAAGTTTGCTGACTATTCTTTGTTTTGCTTTTTCAAGTTCTAGTGCTCAAAAAAAGCAAAAAGCTTATATGAGCATGGAATATAAGCAAATTATAAATGAATATCGGTTGATTGAAGTGACTTTAAGAACACGAATCGATGGCAAGTTCCAACCTATTCCTGATGCTCCTATAGATATTTTTATGAATACTGAAGATGATGAAATTTTACTTGCAACTATTCATTCTAACGAAGATGGACTAGCAAGTATGGCAATTGATAAGAATTATTCGTACTTTAAGGATGAAGAAGGAAAATACACTTTAATTGCTAAGTTTAAAAGTAATGACATCTTTAAAAAAGCAACTAAAAAAATAAAAGCTAGAGATCTGATTATTCACGCAGATTTTACCACAATAGATTCAGTTAAAACAATTCAGATAAACGCTCTTGAATTTATTAAAGACAGTTTGAGTATCCCTGAAAAGGAAATTAAATTTGAAGTTTTTGTTGACCGATTATTTGCAGATTTACGCCTAACAAATGGGAATTTGATTAATGGAAAGGCACAAGTATCAATTGCAGATGATATTCCCGGAGATCCAGAGGGAAACATCAAATTAATTCTTTTAATCGACGAAAGAGATTATCAAACTGTAGAATTAACAAAAAACATAAAATGGGGTGTACCGCTTGTTAAGGAAGAGGTTAGAAGAAAAAATGCGGCAACCATCTCTTATGTTATATTTATGATTATTTCAATTATAGTAATTGCGGTATTCGGATTACTATTAAGTAAAAGAATAAGTAATAAATCTTAATAAAAAATGCTATGAAAAATTCAAAACTCTTATTTGCATCACTAATAGTTAGTGGTATTATTTTAATGGCAATGGGATTTACAAATGCAGACGAATGGATTGTTCCTGCAAAATATAAAACCATGGAAAACCCTTATGCTAGTTCGTCCGATGATTATGGAAGTGAACTATATGAAACTCATTGTACCTCATGCCATGGCGATGAAGGTTATGGCGATGGTAAAAAAGCTGAAACGCTTGAAACATCAATGCGAGAATTAGGTTCAGAAGAAGTACAATCTCAAACCGACGGCGAGTTATATTACAAATCTGTAATTGGCAGAGACGAAATGTCAAACTTCGAAAAGAAGATTAGTAGCGTTGAAGATAGATGGTTACTTATTAATTATTTAAGAACCTTGGCAGAGTAAGTCAAAAAATAATAAAATAGAGCTTGTCGTTTCGGCAAGCTTTTTTTAGTTATATAAATATCTATGACATTCCACACACAAACCATCTTTCCATTCACCCTTTATATTAATAGGATGAACAAATTCTAATGATTCATCGACTAGTGCCACAGATTCGTTTCCTTTAATTCCCTGCTTCACAACCGAATGGCACAAATTACAATCTTTACTGATTGTTCGCCCGTCCTTACTTACATGATTGTCGCTATGACATCTGAAACACCCATTGTATGTTTTATGCCCAATATGATCAGGATATTCGTCCCAGCTAACGCCCATCTCTGGGAATATATTTGTGCTAGCTGCCTTTTTTATACCATTTATTGCGCTATCTATTTGAGCAATCAGAAGCTCTTTATCCAATGATTCGTAATTTGAATAAAAACTACTTACATATCTCTCTATTTCTGTATTAAGCGTATCTATACTTTCGTATGGATCGATAAACAAATCCATAGAAACTTTCTTAATAAATGGCAAATCGTTTGGAATATCACCAGAAGCAATGGCATAATCGATAAACTCTTGTGGAGTTAAATAATGATGCGATGGTCGGTTATGACAATCCATACAATCCATATTTCGTGGAACCGATGATTCAATTTTATCAGTTTTTAAAGGCTTTATGGAATCTTGATAAATAGTTACTTCGCCTGTTTCCAGATTTGTATACTTTACCCAAGGTATTTTCTTCCTTTTATCTCGCTTTGCTATGTATTCTATTTTTACATTTGGATTTATATGCCAATGTATTCCCTCCGAAAGTCCAAGAGAACTATGTGTTGGACCAATTTTCATTTGCATACTTATGTTCCACTCGGTATTCAAACTATCGGTTAAATAATGTTTGGAATGTCGTAATTGCCTCTCATAAAATTTCTGTGGCCAATGACATTCTTCGCAGGTTTCCCGAGCTGGTCGCAAATTTAATATGGGAGTTTCAATGGGTCTCGAAAAATCATCTCTCAACACAGCATAAACCTGCCTTACACCCGATAATTTAGATCGCACAAACCAATCTGCTCCTGAACCAACATGACAATCGACGCAAGCAACACGTGAGTGTGATGAATTTTGATATGCAACATATTCTGGTTCCATAACCTCATGACAAAGCGTACCACAAAACTCAACCGATTCGGTATAATGAAATGCTTCGTAACTCCCTAAACCTGTCAGAAATAAAAAGAACAACGAACCAATACCAAAAATAATGATTGCATTTCTATATTTAGAAATATTAAGATCAATTATGGGCCAGGCTTTCTCTAGATAATCCTTACCTCTTTTTTTTCGTTTTCGAAGCTCGAAAAGCATTCCAAGTGGAATAAGTGCGAGTCCGATTAATAAGAAAACAGGTATTATAATGTAAATAAACAAACCTAAATACGAACTACTC
Organism: Bacteroidales bacterium; assembly: GCA_016342685.1. Lineage (GTDB taxonomy): Bacteria > Bacteroidota > Bacteroidia > Bacteroidales > UBA12077 > UBA12077. The sequence continues at coordinate 538,268 of JAEINU010000002.1, forward strand.
CTCTCGAATACAATTGCAATTATAAAAAGGTATAGCATCATAAATAGACTAATACCTGCAATTGCAGTTCCAATAAAAGATAATAAATTATAATATGAACGCGGTAGTTTCATAACTAGAATTTTGTTTCATCAAGTTACGAAAATACAATCCCAAAATCAATTAATAATCAGGTAGTTTAAGCTTCATTGACAAGAATCAACACTTTAATTGACAAGAACTGTTAAACGAATAATTCTACTTTATCATTACAAGCATACTGCCCGTAATATATGCTATTACCCACCATAAGTAAGCAAATAAAGTATATCTATGAAGCTTTTTTGGAACTTCGATTTCTGATCCATTCTTTTTATAAAATCCCCAGATTAGAATAACATCAATTAACATTGCCAGCAAAGCTGAGTAACCAAGAAATCCGTGAAATGTAAATGGTGAATTCGACGATCCTAGAATCATACAAATTGTTGCGGTAACGTCAAGAATAATTCCTACGGTCACAAATATCAATACTGTCTTAACGAGTTTGTGTTTTCGCTGCTCACTAATAACACCAACTGAATATGAAATTAATGCGAGTGTTACAACAACCGCCCCAATCATTGAAATTGTATTCATAATTTACATTTTTTACGTTTATAATTCCAAAAGTTCAAATGCCGGATAACCTTTAATTCCAGCATCGTTATAAAACTGTGTAAACCGAAGTTTATAATTCACACCCTGCACATTTTTTAATATGTATGAATTATAATCCCTTATCGTGTATGAATCATTATTAAAAACTTTCCAATCGTATCCAATAGCATCCTGTTTCGATGAATAATCATATTCGTTAATCATACCTGAAGTAATTTCATAATAATAATTAAGAGTATCCAACGCCACTTCGATATTTTTATATGGATTTAAAAAAACTCCACGAACCAAATAATCATTTGGTACACCATCGTCATCAGGAATAATAGTAGAATATTTTGTAAAGCAAATATCCCAACTACTCTTCTCTGGTTCAGAAACTTTAATTTCTCCTAAATTATCAAAAGAAAACAATACAAAATTTACATTTTCATTTTTAGGGATTTTAAAATATGACTCTTCCGTATTATCCAGATTGGCATAATGAATGTAAAAGGTATCGCTTTCCATTTTTTCAAAAACAATCTTTTTAGAGCCAAAATCCTCGCCTAGTTCATTTTTTCCTCTATCGATAATATATACATTTTTATTAAAGACAGGATTTTCAACATCTATTAAGTCTACCCATTCATTTAATACAGTAGAATCTAAATCTCCCGAAGAATGATCAAAAACCATTTCAACTACACTACTCATATTTACAGAATTGAAATCTGTTTGAAAAGTATTACCTGCATACATGAAACGAGCAGAGTTTAAAATGATATGAAATCCACTCTCGGATGATTCAAAACCCAAATCCCACTCTTCGTAGTTATGGTACGAAACAATCGATTTATCTGAAATACTATAATATGTTTGATATTCATACATAGAGTATGGAATTTCAATTTCGTCTATTTCAATTGGAACAACACGTTCATCATCTTCGAAACAGCTTGAAAATAAAATACAAATCAATAAAAGAGCTATATAAAAAATTGTTTTCATACTATTTAAAAATATTATATGACAATCGAGTAAAATAAAAGCGTCCATATCCTATAGGGCTACTATCTCCACTTGTATGAGCAGTTCCTGTTCCACCACCAATTACATCAATTGAAGTATTGTTGAAAATATTCTTTACACCTGCCGAAACTGTTAATCGGTTATGGTAAAACTTACGAATTAAGGTTAAATCCATATTATGATAATCATCTAAAGTTGTGATATTTATATCATCATCTTCGTTTACATCATACAAATATGATTTTCCAGTATACTTATAATTCAAGGAAACTGTTAACTTCAATTTTTGAATATTATTCGAGACACTCACATTTAAATCTGGAGAGAACTTATAATCATCCAGTTTCTGTTTCTTATTATCAAACGATGAATATGTTCCGGTTTCTCCAATACTCAATCCAAAGTTCATATATGGATAATAATTGTACTGAAAAGACAACTGACCACCCAGAGTATTATAATTTAAAATATTTATATACTGATAAATAGGATCTTTTGTGTCGGGCAATTGTCGTTTTGCCAAATAAATAATATTTCGCATATCGTTGTAAAACAAACCTAACTCAAGATGTGAGTAATGCAATTTCTTGTCTTTTTCTGTATTAAATCGTAAAGCAAAATCGTAATTATTCCCATTTTCGGCTTTTAGATTCTCATTGGGTTGAATATTGTGATTTATATCAACAAAATAAATATACAATTCTTTTAAAGATGGTGCTCTATATCCTCTGGCATAAGATGCTCTCATGGTAATTCGCGATAATAAATCCCATTTAACATTTATAGATGGAACAAGTGGCACATTGTATTGCGTATTATAAGCAAATCTCACCCCTGGCTGAACACTCAACTTATTGGTAGCTTTAAACATTAAACTTGTGAAGAAAGCGTAATCGCCAATTTGCTGCTCATTATCAAGTATCTTCTCTCCAGTTGCAAACTCATAATTCAAATCAATACCAGAAATAAAGTTCAATCTTTTATCAGGATTCGAATTTCCAATCAAAACTCGATAAATAAAGGAATTAAATTTTGTAGTATCCTCTTCCGATAGAGTTGAGTTCAATTGCTCCAAATCGTTAAAATAAGTTGCATTTCGGCGTTGATAATAAGAATATGACCCCAACATATTTAAAGTATATTCCAAGCCTAATTTTTGCGTATATTCAATTCTATTTGATATCCGTGTAGAATAAAACCAATCGTCGAAAGCAGTAGAATATTGTGGTGGTTGCAAACTTCCTTTTGATTGTAATCGTTCTCTCATGTAAGAAGCTTGATATTTTATTTTATTTCTCTTATTGGAAAGCGTGTAATAGAAATCGGCATTGTATTGCTCCTTTGGTTTCCATTCGCTATATCGTTCTTCAATATTGAAATAGTTATTTACTACATTGCTACCATCAGAAAAACCACCAAAGAAATTTCTTCCTCCCGAAAGCGAAAAACTATGTTTCCCTTTTCGCGAAGAAATTCCTCCATCAATATTATAAGTTCCAACAGTTTCGTAATAGGCATTTGCTCTGGCAGTAAATCGCGAATATTCGTTTTCCTTCGTAATTATATTTATAGCACCGGCTAAAGCATTACTTCCATATATAACAGATAGTGGGCCTTCAACCATTTCGATATGATCGATATTATACAAATTCAATTGACTTAAATCGATGTTTCCCCCTACTCTTCCAATAACAGGAACTCCATCAACCAATATTTTGACATTATTCCCCGAAAGACCTTTTAATCGCAAACTCGTTCCTAAAGCAGGATCATGATTCAATTTAACATTCACCACATTTGCCATAATATCAGAGAGATTTGTCGCTGCTTTCAGCTCTATTTCCCGACGATCAATTACTTTAACATTGTATATTGATTTATCGGCTTTTTGTGGGGTGAAATTAGCTGTTACAACAACCTGATCTATATCAAAAACTTTTGGATATAATTTAATGATATGATTTTTCCCGGACTGAATTGTATCAATCTGCGCCTTATAACCCACATAAGAAACAGCAACGATCATTTCTCTATTGCCTGGAATATTTGCAACACCATCCTTATTTGTTACCATGTAATATTTTGAATCACTATCGATTTCTTCAAAACAAACATGAGCAAATGGAATGGTTTCGTTGCTTTTAAAATCAACTACAGTTATGGTATGATCTTGGCAAAGACCTTTAAATGCAATGAATGACAATAAGAATATGAATGTACATCGAATCATAAGAAATCTAAATATTTTATAAAGTAAAGGAAGATGCTCAAAAATTAGATATTAAATAAACAATGCCATATTGAACTTGTCAAAATATCTCATTAAAATAGAAGAGATTCTTCGACAAGCTCAGAATGACAAGATAAGATGTCTTTTTTATTAATACTTTCTAAACTGCTTTACAATGCCGTAATATCAAATCCAATATTACCATCTGTTTGTCCACCAAAACTGGTGAAAACGATTTTATATATTTTATCGTTTTTGTCTTTTACAAAATACATTCTATCATCGTCAATAATCCACTCATAAGTTGTCATATCAATATCTTTCCAATCATAACCAATTTCAGTAATATCATCATCAAAATCTGTATCCAGATAATCAACCAATGTTAAATCTAAAACGTCATCTTCATCAATTGCATGAATATCCATATTTTGTAAAACACCACTTACATTGTATGAAATTGAATTATCTATGTATTTAGTAAATAGTAAATCCCAAGTTGCTGCATCTGGTTCTCTATCAACTCTCAATTTCGATTCTAAATCATAATAAACAAAATTCGCATCCGAATCGGAAACATCTATTGTTACCGACTGCTGATCTGATCCATCGATATTTGCATATTTAAAAATATAAGTCTGTGCAACAGACTGTTTCACCTCAATGAAAATTTGCTTATAATCACCATTTCGTAATTTAATTACATATAAAGCAACACCCTCAACATTATGAGATACCATGTTGTAATTACCCCATCCGTAATTTAATTCATCGGAAGTTGCATTTGCACCAAAGGCACCATCTTCCCATTTCTCATCGCCATTATATAATGAAGTCCATTCGGAATATCCAGTAGTATCAATTGCATCTACCCATTGCCATCCAGCATCTGTTGGAAACTCTTTTAAGACAACTCCAGCACCTTCATTAATCAAAATTGAAGAGCTCATTGCATCAACATTAAAAGCAATATCCCAAGTTGTTCTAGAAACCTCTGAAACAACTCCATTACTTAAGCTATAATAAATATCGTTTGCATATCCTGCTCCCATTGACAATGTCTCGCTTTTAACCTCAAGTTTATCATCTATTTTTGGATCATCTTCATCGCATGAATAGAAACCAATTGAAACAATAGCAAGAAAAGCAACTAATAATATCTTTTTCATAATTGATTAAGTTAGATTAATATTTACTACAAATTAAAGTATCAATTCTGAAGAAATTCTGAAGCTATAATAATTAAGAAGATGAATAAGAGTAAAGCATAAACCAGATATTGAGTCAACAAAAGGACATAAAAAAAAAGGATAGCGAAATGCTATCCTTTTAATATATAGTGAGATTGTATTAAACTCTTTTTCTTTTCGTGTAATGAGTATGCAATAACTCATGTGATTTATGACCAAGAGGCTCTCCAAGAAATTCTTTATAAATTTGCTGTACTTCTGGATTCTCATGAGATTTACGAATTTCCATTCCTTCATCTTCACGATAAATTGCATCAGTACGTTTCTGACGAATTTCAGGAGTAGTAGGAATTGGCTGACCACCGCCACCAACACAACCACCAGGACAACCCATTACCTCAACAAAGTGGTAATTAGCTTCGCCTTTCTTAATAGCATCCATTATTTGATGTGCATTTGTTAAACCATGCGCAACAGCTGTTTTTAACTCAACACCTTCTAAGAAACTCCAAGCTGGTAATACATTTTCAATTTTTACAGAAGCTTCACGAACACCTTCCATACCACGAACTGCTGTAATATTTAAGTTTTCGAAAGGAACTTCACGTCCTGTTACGATTTCATAAGCAGTACGAAGAGCAGCTTCCATTACACCACCAGTAGCTCCAAAAATAACAGCAGCACCAGTTGATTTACCCATAATGCTATCAAATTTCTCATCTGGGATCGATCCAAAATCAATACCAGCTTGTTTAATCATAACAGCTAATTCACGAGTAGTAATACCATAATCAACATCTTGAAATCCACTATCGCGCATCTCAGGACGAGCAGCTTCAAATTTCTTAGCAGTACAAGGCATAATAGATACACTTACAATTGTAGATGGATCAATACCTCTTTTCTCTGCGTAATACGTTTTTGCTAAAGCACCAAACATTTGTTGTGGCGACTTACAAGTAGATAGATTATCTAAATACTCTGGATACATATGTTCAATGAACTTAATCCAACCTGGAGAACAAGATGTAAACATTGGCACTTTTACAGTTGGGTCTTTATCAACCAATGCTCTTTTAAGTCTTGTAAGTAGCTCTGTACCTTCTTCCATGATAGTTAAATCGGCAGAGAAATCTGTATCAAGAACAGAATCAAAACCAAGTCTTCTTAAAGAAGCAGCCATTTTACCAGTAACAATACTTCCTGCTTCCATACCAAGATCTTCACCTAATGCGATACGAGTAGCTGGAGCTGTTTGAACAATAACATGTTTATTTGGATCATAAATAGCATCCCAAACTTCATCCAAGTAGGTTTTTTCAATTAAAGCACCAGTAGGACAGCGAATTACACACTGACCACAATTAGTGCAAACTACATCATACATTGGATTTTCGAAGAAAGTAGAAATCTTCATTTCGTTTCCTTTGTATGCTACGCCTAATGCGCTTACGTGCTGTAGCTCATGACAAGTTCTTACACAACGCTGACAACGAATACATTTACTATCATCTTTTATGATTGATGGAGAAAAGTTGTCAATAGTATAATTTTTCTCAGGAACAAGATCCATGAACATTGGTTCGCTTATAACCATTTCACTTGCAAGATCCTGTAATTCACATTTTGTATTTTTATAACACTTTGTACAATCAGCATTATGTTCAGAAAGTAGTAACTCAACAACATGCTTGCGAGCATTTCTTACTTTATGAGTATTTGTATGAATAACCATTCCCTCTTGAGCAGGCATTGCACATGAAGCAACAAGATTCTTAACACCTTCTTGTTCAACAACGCAAACTCTACAGTTTCCGGCTACACACAAATCTTCGTGATGACAAAGAGTAGGAATGTGTATATTTAATTCCTTTGCAGCATCAAGAACAGTTTTACCAGCCTCAACGCTCACATCGATTCCGTCTATTTTTAAGTTTACTGTATTAGCCATGTTTTATATAATTTTATTTTTTACAATTAATATTAGTAAATCATTTCTTCTTTGAAATTGTCAACGATAGAAGAGAATGAATTTGCTACTGATTGACCTAAACCACATTTAGAAGTAACTTTCATTGTGTCAGCCAATTTTTGCAAAGTATTTAAATAAGTTATTGATTTTTCACCTTTTTTAACTGCTTCAATACCTTTGATTAGTTGTTGACAACCTACACGACATGGAGTACATTGACCACAAGATTCTTCTTCGAAGAATTGAACGTAGTTCTTCAATACATTGTACATTGAACGAGAACTATTGAAAAGCATCATAGAACCTCCTGTTGGAACTCCCTCGAAACCGATAATGGTATCTTTGAATTTTTTTCTAGGAACACAAAATCCTGAAGCACCACCAACCTGAACAGCTTTAGTATCACCATCGCCAAATTCTTCAACGAAATCTTCTAATGACATACCTAATTCAAGTTCATAAATTCCTGCAATTGGAGTATCACCAGAAATTGAGAATACTTTAGATCCTCTAGAATCTGCAGTTCCTAATTCTTGGAATTTATCAGCACCAATTCGTGTAATCATGAATGCATAAACTAAAGTCTCTACATTATTAATTACAGTAGGCTTACTTCTAAATCCAGCAATTGTTGGGTATGGAGGTTTATTTCTTGGCTCACCACGTTTACCTTCCATTGATTCAAATAAAGCACTTTCTTCTCCACAAATATAAGCCCCTGAACCCATTAGAATATGAATTTGAAAATCAAATCCTTCTGCTTTAATATTTGCATGAAACTCTTCAAGAACCTTTTCTAAATCAGCTCTTAAAAATTGGTATTCGCCGCGTAAATAAACATAACCATGTTTTGCGCCGATTACTTTACCACAAATAGCCATTCCACCAAATACCTTCATTGGTACTCTAGTAAGAATTTCTCTATCTTTAAATGTCCCTGGCTCGCCTTCGTCAGCGTTACAAACAACATATTTTTCTTCTGAAGCTTCCTGAGAAGTAAATTTCCATTTTAACCCAGTTGGAAAACCGGCTCCACCACGTCCTCTTAAACCTGAATCTAAGATTTCCTTTAGAATTTCTTCGTTTGATTTTTTTAGACCAGCGGCTAGAACATCTTTGCAATTGCAATCGTCACTAAATATAAGGTCTACTCTTTTAAGTTTTTTATCTGGCATAATTATTATCTCCTTTACTGATTAACAACTATTTATTTTTTCATGTATTCACCAATGATCTCACTAACTTTCTCAGGAGTAAGCTCTGTATATGCTTCTTCGTTGATAAGCATAGCTGGTCCTTTATGACACCAACCTAGACAATTTGCTTCTAATAAAGTAAATTTATTGTCTTTAGTTGTTTCACCGGCTTTAACTTTAAGAACATCTTCAAGAGTTTGAAGAATTTGTCTTTTACCTTTCATATCGCAGGTAATAGTTTTGCAAACACGAATAACATACTTTCCACGAGGTTTAGTATCAAGGAAAGAATAGAATGTTGCAGTACCATAGACTAGGGCTGCGGACATATCTAGCTCTCTGGCAACTTCGGCCATTGCAGCATCAGAGATAAATCTCTCTTCTGTAATAACGCCTTGCAAAATTGGAAGCAAGCTTTCTCTTGTTCTTCCATGCTTGTCAGCTAATTGCTTAATTAATTCTTTAATTTCTGGCATTTTGATCTCGTTTTATTAATTAATTGTTATTTTTTTCACAGTGTTAATTAAATAACACTCAATTTATATTTAATCATTTGATTCTCAGAATTAAATATAGAATTCAATAATACGAGAGACCATGATATTTATTACGATAAAACATGATATAAGTCACGTATTGCTTTGTAATCAAAGTGCAATATATTTATTATTAATCACTTAAGTGCATTAATATACTTGCTGACATATTTATTATGAATTTCGATAAATTAGAAATAGTATTTCTATAGAATAATACAATGATGATTTGAAATACTTCAGTTCATTTATTGGTAATTTGATTGTTTTTATAAATAAAAAAGGCGCCTAAAGCGCCTTTTTCTTATTTAATAATTTTCATTTCATCGACCAGATGCCCTGCACCTGCAAATTTATCTACAATAAAGAGCAGATACCTTATGTCTAGTGTTACATTCCGACTCCGTTCTGGATCAAACATCATATCACTCATGATTCCATCCCATGCACGATCAAAATTTAATCCTATTAGGTTTCCTTCAGCATCCAAAACGGGACTTCCTGAATTTCCTCCGGTAGTATGATTTGTTGCAATAAAACATACAGGAACTGAGCCGTCTTGCTGATAAATACCAAAATCCTTTGCCTTGTAAATATCTTTTAGCTTTTGTGGCACATCGTAATCATATATCTGAGGATTATCCTTTTCAATTACACCATCAATTGTTGTATAATACTTATAATCGACCCCATCGCGAGGAGAAAAGCCTTCAACATTACCATAAGACACTCTCATTGTAAAGTTAGCATCTGGATAATAGATTTTATCAGAATTCATTTCTTGCAAACCTTTTAAGTAAGCTCTGTAAAGTCTTTTTGTTTCGTAATTTAAAGAGTCATATTTTGGCTTAACTTCATTCTTATATATATCTGCAAAACTTTTATAAAATTTGTAAACTGGATCGTTCTCTACAACTTTTATAGTCTCCTTATTAAAATCTTGAACTAAACTATTGCATTTTGATTGATTTAAAAATAAAGATTCTGAATACAAATTATCTGCAAATCCAGAGATCTCATCGATATTTAATCCTTGCACATTGGGTTTGTATGTACTATTTACTTTATTATAATACATTGGCACAAGTTTCATAAATATTTCCTGATCTATATCCTTAACATAATCTTTAAAGAATTTATCAAGCTCCGATTGTAATTTCTTAAGCTCTTTTTCTAAATCTTCTTCTGACCCCTCGTCTTTTATTGTTTTAATAACTTTATCGAACATTGATGCAAATCTAATTACTTCAATAGATCGAATTGATTCTCTCCAGTAATCATATGCAATAGCATATTCTTCTATCTCTGAATACAATTCCGAAAGTTGCGGTATAATTTTATAATACTCCGTTTTACTATTCAATTTTGCCCAATTTTGAAATTTCGCTTCCAGAGCTTTCTTTTTCTCCACTGTTTTAAGCCTCTCTAAACCTACTATTTCTCCTTTCCAGCGTTTCCATGAATTACTTGCTCCAGCATTTTTACTTGCATATTTTATACGAATCGTATCATTCATATCCGCATATTTATTCATCACCTCCAATCGTGCATCACGAACCTCAATCCTATTTGGATTGCGAATATTTGCTATTTGCTCGATAGCATCAGAAATTAAGTATTCCTGAGTACTTCCAGGATATCCCATTACCCAGGTAAAATCACCCTCGTTAATTCCTTTTACAGATATTGGCAAGAAACGCTTAGGTTTGTACGGAACATTTTCTTCTGAATATTCAGCAGGTTTATTGTCCTTGTCGGCATAAATTCGAAATATAGAAAAATCACCTGTATGACGAGGAAACATCCAATTGTCGGTATCACCACCAAATTTACCAATTGCCGATGGAGGTGCTCCTACCAGTCGAACATCTTTATATTCTTCGTATATAAACATGTAATATTGATTTCCGTAAAAAAATGGCTTAATCACAGCGCTATAATGTGTGTCAGCAGTACTTAATTTCTTTAATGTATCAATATTCGTTTTAATAATCTCCTGACGCACATCTTCTGTTAAATCATCACTTACATCCTTTAACACTTTTTCTGTAACATCTTCAATGCTTTTTAGAAACTTAACCGACAGATTTTCGTTCGGTAATTCCTCTCTCATATTCATTGCCCAGAATCCTTCGGTTAAATAATCGTTTTCGATCGAGCTGTGCTTTTGAATTGCACCATAACCACAATGATGATTTGTTAGCAACAATCCTTTATCCGAAACAACTTCTCCAGTGCAACCACGACCGAAAATTACAACTGCATCCATCAAGCAATCTTGATTTATACTGTAAATATCTTCTGCAGACAATTTAAAACCCTTTGCTTGCATATCTTCAATATTATACTTTTCCAAAAGCAATGGTATCCACATCCCTTCGTCTGCAAAATTTACGTTTGCAAGTCCGATTACTAAAACAACGAGAGTAATTATTTTTTTCATTTTTAAATATCTTTATCGTTAATAAAATCGTCTAATTCTGAATATAATTTTTGAATGGGTAAACCCATAACATTGAAAAAAGATCCATTAATCTTCTCAACACCAATATAACCAATCCACTCCTGAATTCCATATGCCCCAGCTTTATCCATTGGCTGAAAATGCTGAATATAGTAGTCAATTTCTGCATAGGTAAGCTTTTTAAAATACACATCGGTGCAAGCTGTAAATGCAAATTTCTTATATTTTGATTTAAAACAAACACCTGTATAAACCTGATGGCACTTCCCTGATAGCTCCTGCAAAATCCTCATAGCATCATCTGGATCTTTTGGCTTTTGCAAGATCTTGCCATTGAGCCAAACAATTGTATCAGCTGTAATTACAATCTCATTCTCATCTATATCTCCATGAAAAACATTTGCTTTCTTTTGAGCAATATATAGTGGTATTTCTTCCTTTATAAGTTCTTCAGGATACGATTCGTCAACAAACTCTTTCAATTTTATTTCGAACTCCAGTCCTATTTCTTTCAATAAATAGTGTCTTCTGGGAGATTGAGACGCAAGAATAATCTTATAATCATCAATGTTTGGAATAAACATAAGATTTTGATTTTAAAAGTTTTGCAATATGATATAATTCGCAACAAGAGAATATAATATTCCAGCCAACATTATTAGCTTGGACAAATTACTTGCTCGATGATAATCCTTCTTATTATTTGCTACAAATATTTTATATAATAAAAATAACAATGGGATTATGAGAAATACTATAAAATAGATTAAGGTAAATAAATCGTTTAAGAATCTAAAGTTTAAATACAATAAGGAGAATAATGTTGTAATTATAAAAGTTGTGATTACGATTTTTGTATTTAAAACACCTAATACAATTGGCATTGTTTTTCTTCCATACGCACTATCTCCTTCAAAATCTTCAACATCTTTAATTATTTCCCTTATCATAGTTAAAAGAAAAGCAAACAGTGAAAATGCGCTAACCCACAATATAATATGCACAAAATTAGTACGCATTTCGTGCATTAACAGACCATATTCTTTATTCAACAAAGGTATTTCAAAAAGAACAACCATTAATGGAACCAAAGCTGTTAAAATTGCAACAATAATATTTCCAATTAACAACTGGCGTTTATAGGTGGTTGAATAAAACCAAAGTATTCCTGTGATAAGAACAAAAACGATAGAAAGTAATGGTATCCCAATATAAAATGAGATATACACGCCTAAACTAATTCCTATTGTATTTAAAATTACATGCAATAAAATAGCCCATCGTCGATTTAAAACTCTCCCAACAATTACGGTATCCGGACGGTTAACCAAATCCGTTTTTGTATCGAAATAATCGTTTATCACATAACCTGCTGCAGTTATAAAAACTGTAGCTAACACAAGGAAAAGGAAATTTAATTCGGAAAACTGCAATTTAAAATTATAAACTTCTAAAATGGGTTTAATTATGCTCCAACGCATTAAATATTGCGTTAATATTATAATTAACAGATTTTTATATCGAATTAAACGTAAGAAATTAATCATATTATGATTATTGTTTTGAATTTAAAAACTTGCTCCATTTCCCCTGCAAACGCAATACTTGTTCGATTACATCACGCACACAACCTCTTCCTCCAGGAAAAGTTGAAATATAATTTGATATTGATTTAATTTCTTCAGCAGCATCTGAAGGGCATGTAGCCAATCCTACCACTTGCATTACGTCAAAATCAGGCAAATCATCGCCCATATAAAGGATCTCTTCTGGTTTTAGTCCGTACTTAAAATAGAAATCTTCCAAATCGTTCTTTTTATCTCTCGACCCCATATAAATATCTGTTATACCTAAATATTGAAATCGCTTTTTTGTTGCTTCTGAGCTACCACCAGAAATAATTCCAATTGTATAACCTTGTTTTAATGCATGAGCAACTGCATAACCATCCTTCATGTTCACGGAGCGAACGAACTCACCACTTGGATCAAGATAAATTTGACCATCGGTAAATACCCCATCGACATCAAAAACAAATGCTTTTATATTTTGTAAATCTTCTTTAAAATTTGCCATTTTATTTATTCTTTTCCTGATTTAATTTAAATATGCTTTCACTCACAAATCTATATATTTTCTCGAATTCCTGATTATCATTTAACATTTGCAGGTGATTTTTTATCACATTTTGATCGTTTCGAACAGCGGGACCTGTTTGTGCTTTCTGAGGATCGGATTCTATTGCCTTTAGAACAGTTTCTTTAATCAATGGTTTTAATAAATCAAACGAAATATCAGCTTGATCTAATATATCAGCTGCTACAGCAAACATATGATTTGCAAAATTACTAGCATAAACTGCGGCCAAATGCAATACTTTCCTTTTTTCAGAATCAATTTTATAAACACTCTTACATAAACAGTTAGCTAAATAAAAAAGTTTATTTTTCACGTCTTGATTACTTGCTTCTATACATATAGGAATATTAGAAAAATCTAATTCTCGTGATTTCGAGAAGGTTTGTAAAGGATAAAAAACACCATAATCCTTAAAATGATTTTTAAATACATCAACTGAAATACTTCCTGCAGTATGAACCACAATGCCATTTTCTATATTAAGATTATTAACTACACTCAATATATTTTCGTCCTTAATTGAGAGAACATATAAATCGGCATTTTTAGGTATTTTATCTAAATCATTTGTAAAATCGGTATTAAGCTTTCCTGCTAATTTTTCGGCAGAGTGAAGTGTTTTACTATAAATACAGCTTATGGAGAAGTTATTCTTTTTTAAACTCAAGGACAAATGAGTAGCAACGTTTCCTGCGCCAATAATTACAATTCCATTCTTAAAATTATTATTGATACTCATCATCTAAAATTTAAAACATAAAATTAATCGAAATTATTAAGCTTTCAAACCACTCCAAAAATAAAAAAGCCCCAATCCATAAGAATTGGGGCTTTAAAAAATATTTAAGTATTAATTAAAAACAATACTTATTTTCTTCGATTAGTTTATCAGCAATTCTTCTTCTAGCATCTTTAGTATTTACACCAGACACTTTAGTATAAACTTGAACACCTTTCACTAATTTCTCAGTTAACTCATTATCCTCAATTGAATGAATAGCGTCTAATGCATGTTTATTAATTAAAGAAGCAGTTTCAAAGATATAAACATCAAGCATGTCTTTGTAAATCTTAATTACATCAGCAGGTTGAGTTGCTTCCGCTTTCTGTACACGTAACATAGTTGATTCAGCTACATATGCATTCATTAAGATATCAGAAATACTATTCTGAACTTCTTGCTCTTGTACTAATTTTCTGTCAAACTTATTAACAGCAGCTTCCATTAGCATCATTCCAACATTTTTGAAGTTCTCTACAAAGAAAGATTTATCTTCGTAATAACCTTTAGATTCAAAAGTATCAGTTAGATTATCTAATCCAGCAACAATTTCTTTTGCTTTTTCGAATAATGCAATGTGATTCTTTTGTCCTCTTTTAATGATAGTATCAGCAACAATAAGTCTGTTTACCTCATTTGTTCCTTCAAAAATACGATTGATACGAGAATCTCTGTATGCTCTGTCAGCAGGCATTTCAGCAGAAAAACCCATTCCACCCATTATCTGAACAGTTTCATCAACAACATAATCTAATGCTTCAGAACCAAAAACTTTCATAATAGCTGCTTCAGCACCATACTCACCGAATGCGCCCATTACAGCTCTACCGTAATCACAACCTTCTTTAGCTTTATTAATTTCAATTGCATCATCAATATCTTTACTTACTCTGTAAACTGCAGATTCTGTAGTAAAAGTCTTAATAGCTTGCTCACCTAACTTGTGTTTGATAGATCCGAAATTAGCAATTAAAGTACCAAACTGCTTACGCTCGTTTGCATAATTAACAGATTGAGATATTGCTCTTTTAGCAGCACCAAGTACGTTTCCACCTAACTTGATACGTCCCATATGAAGAATATTCAATGCTATTCTGAAACCTTCTCCTCGTTTTCCTAATAAATTCTCAACAGGAACTTTTACATCATTATAAAAAATCTGACGTGTAGATGATCCTTTAATACCCATTTTCTTTTCTTCAGGGTTTAAAGTAATACCATCCCATGCACGTTCTACTATAAATGCACTATAAACACGATCGTTATCAATTTTCGCAAATACTGTTTGAACATCAGCAAAACCACCATTGGTGATCCACATTTTCTGACCATTCAATATATAATGCTTACCATCTTCGCTAAGAACTGCTTTTGTTTTACCAGAGTTAGCGTCAGAACCAGCTCCTGGCTCAGTTAAACAATATGCACCAGCCCATTCACCAGTAGCAAGTTTTGTTAAATATTTTTGTTTTTGCTCATGATTTCCATAATAAGCGATTGGCAAAGATCCAATTCCTGTATGAGCAGAAAATGCAACAGCAAACGAATTACCAGCACCCATTCTTTCACTTGATAACATAGATGTTACAAATGATTGTCCAAAACCATCATACTCTTCAGGTATAGAAACACCTAAAAGTCCTAATTCTCCAGCTTTTTCAAGAACAGTTCTCATTAAACCTTCTTCCTGAGAATCAATTCTATCAAGAATAGGAAAAATTTCAGTCTCAAGAAAATCATCACATGTTTGTGCAATCATCTGCTGTTCTTCGTCAAATTCTTCTGGTATAAAAATTCCGTTGGCTTCAGTTTTCTTTAATAAAAATTCACCACCCTTTATGGTTAAATCCTTTTCCATTTTATTTTAATTTTAATTATAGTTCTAACGTTTGTTCTATTAATTCAGCAATATCGAAGTTTTTTATTTCTTCTTCCTTGTTCTTATATTTTAATCCATCTGTCATCATTACCATACAATATGGACAAGCTGTTACAATAATATCAGGATTCGTAGCAAGAGCATCTTCTGTGCGTTCAATAAATACTTCCTTATCGCCTTTTTCAGCTTCTTTGAACATTTGTCCACCACCTGCACCACAGCACAATGCGTTACTTTTGTTCCGTTTCATTTCTACTTTGGTAGATGGAATTGCATCTAACACTTCTCTTGGAGCATCATATTCTCCATTCGCACGCCCTAGGTAACAAGGATCGTGATATGTTAAAGTTTTACCTTTAAACAACTCACTATCAATCTTTAATTTACCTTCGCTAATTTGCTGTTGTAAAAACTGTGTATGATGAAGCACTTCATAGTTTCCTTCGTACTCAGGATACTCATTTTTGAAAGTATTGAAAGCATGAGGATCGCAAGTAATAATCTTTTTTACTTCGTATGAATTCATGATTTCGATATTTGTCATGGCTTGCATCTGAAACAACATTTCATTTCCAGCACGACGTGCAACATCTCCGCTTGAAGATTCTTCAACACCCAAAACAGCATAACTTACATTTAAATGAGTTAAGATCTTTATAAATGCACGAGTAACTTTTTTATATCTATCATCGAATGCTCCTGCGCTTCCAACCCAAAGTAAATATTCTGGTTTTTCGCCTTTAGCAAAAAGATCTGCCATTACAGGTACTTCTATTTTACGTTTGTTTTCTGACATAATAATTTAGTTTAAAGTTTCAAGTTTCAGGTTTTAAGTTTCTTAGAATTCATCTTTTAACTTTCAACCTTGAACTTTTAACTATTTTTCGTTTATATAAAGTTCATCAGCCCAAAGCATACGGTCATCTTGAGAGAACTGCCAAGGAGCACCATTATTCTCTATATTGCTGAATATTGCATTTAGCTCACCAGGAGCAGCTGCTTGTTCCATAACAATATATCTTCTTAACTCAAGAATTGACGATACTTGATCTATATTAACCGGACAAGCATTTACACATGCATTACATGTTGTGCAAGCCCATAATTCTTCAGCAGAAATTGAATCAAACAATGACTTATCATCAGAAAAATCAACACCATTCTTATCAATATTTTTTCCTGTAAGCTCGATACGATCGCGTATATCCATCATAATTTTACGAGGAGAAAGCTTTTTACCTGTAATATTTGCAGGGCAAACACTTGTACAACGTCCACACTCGGTGCAGGTATACGCATCCATTAAATGCTTCCATGTAAGTTGTTTTACATCCTGTGCTCCAAAAGCAATTTCTTCGGCGTTCTCATCCATTGGCGGCTCTTCACCCGTTAACATACTCTTTACTTCGGTAGTTATCGATGGCATATTAGCTAATTTCCCAACGGGTTCTAATTTTGAATAAAATACGTTAAAGAATGATAAAAATACATGGAAATGTTTTGAGTAAGGTATATAATTTAAGAAAATCATGATACCCACAATATGCAACCACCAGCAAGTTCTTTCAATAAGCATTAATGTTTCTGATGGAAGATTCTGTAACATTGGCACAAAAAATGAACTTAAAAAGAAAGATCCAGTTTCGTGATAATGCGCAACACCGCGTGTTTGAAGAATATAATCTGATGCATTCATAAAAAAGATTGATGTCATTAAAACAACTTCAGCAATCAAAATTAGGTTTGCATCCAAACGTGGCCACCATTTCATTTCTGGTTTCCAAAAACGATCAAGTTTTAAAATATTTCTTCTGATAAGAAATGCGATACAGCCAATCATTACAAATAGTGCAAAAAATTCAAATGAGCTAACCGCAATTGGATATAAAAATCCAAAAATCGGAGCTAATATTCTGTGTGTACCAGCAACACCATCGATCATTGTTTCCAACATCTCGATGTTAACCAAAATAAATCCGGCATATACTAAAATGTGCAAGACACCTGAAATAGGTAATCTCAACATTTTGGATTGACCAACAGCAACTTTAAGAACAAGTCCCCATCTTTTTTTCTTATTATCTTTTATGTCAAGGTCTTTACCAAGCTTAATATTTCTTGAAATCTTTTTAATATTCCAAGTAAAAAATGCTATAGCACCAATCCATAATAAAATAAATATTATACTATTTATCATAGTCTTCTAGTTTTAAGTAAATCTTTTTTAAAAATCGGTGCCAAAATAAATATTTATCATCATAAAAAAAACTATTAGAAACTATTTAGAGTCTGTATAATTTATTTAAAGAATTGATATTTAGACAAAACCACCTTTTTATTAAAATGACAAAGACAAAAGAAATTTAATTAAACTTTTGTCTTTGTTATATTCATTAATCGATTGATTATTTTATATCCTTAACCGCCTGAATAAAGTCTGGTAAAACCTTAGCAGCATCACCTACTATACCATAATCAGCTGCTTCAAATATCGGAGCATCTTTATCTGTATTTATTGCTACAATACATTTCGATGAACTAATACCAGCCAAATGCTGAATTGCACCTGAAATACCTGCTGCGATATATAAATTTGGAGCAATATTTTTTCCTGTTTGTCCGGTATGCTCTTCGTGAGGTCTCCAACCTTCGTCAGAAACAGGACGAGAACAAGCTGTAGCAGCTCCTAATAATTCAGCCAATTCTTCGATTGGCGCCCATTGATCAGATGCTTTCATACCACGACCACCCGAAACAACTATTTCAGCATCGTTTAATAATATTTTACCTGTTTGCTTTTGAACGTTAGAAACATTTGTTTTAACATCTTCAATAGTAGCTTCAAAATTCTCAATTGCAGGAGATTTTTTATTTTCTTCAAATTCAAAAGAGTTTTGAGCTAAAGTTAAAATCTTAACATCAGACTTAATAACAACATTTGAATAAGCTTTTCCTGAATATACTTTTTTGAAAATTGTAAATGGCTCAACACTTGATGGCAATTTACTAACACCTGCACCTAAACCGGCTTTCATTTTTACCGATAATCTTGGAGCTAATGCTTTACCCATATTATTTTGAGCAATTATAACCACCTTAGCTCCTTCTTTTTCTGCTACCTGAGCAATAACTGAAGTATAAGCCTGATTATCTAGATTCTTTAATTTATCGTTGTTTACAGATACGATTTTATCTGCTGCATAATTCCCAAGAGTTTTAAGTTCATCTTCCTGAACATCACCTATTGATAAGGCAACTGTTTGGGTATTCAACATTTCAGCAATTTTACTTGCGTATGAAACTAATTCAAAAGACATCTTCTTGAATTTTCCGTCCCAGTTTTCTGTAAATACTAATACTGACATATCTAATTTTGTTTAATTCTTAATTAATTTAATTTTTAATGATCCCTGATTTAGATAACCTTAGCTTCGTTCTGAAGTAAGTCTACTAATTCTTTTACGTTCTCAGGTTCGATCATTTTACATGCTGGTTTAGCTTGTGGCATTTCGAAATTAGCAATTTCTGTAAGTGCTTCAACTTCAACTGGAGCAACAACGTTCAAAGGTTTTTTACGAGCCATCATAATACCACGCATTGCAGCAATCATAGGTTCTTTTGCAATACCTTTTTGTACTGTTAATACAGCAGGTAATTCAACAGAAACATCTTCATTTCCACCATCAATATCGCGAGTGATTTTCACTTGTCCGCTATCAAAATTTATTCCTGAAACTGCAGATACAGAAGGAGCATTTAAGAATTCTGCTACCATTCCTCCAACTGCAGAACCATTATAGTCTGCGGATTCGATTCCACTAAAAATTAAATCAAAAGGATTGCTTTTTAAGTATTCTGCTATTTGAGCTGCAACATAATATGCATCTGTTGGCTCAGCATCAATTCTTACTGCATCGTCAGCACCAATAGCTAAAGCTTTTCTCATTGTAGGTTCAGCGTCTTTTCCTCCTACTGTAATAACTGTAATATTTTCAATTGAATTTGCTGCATCTGATTTAAGTTCTATAGCTCTGGTCAATGCAAGTTCATCCCATGGATTGATAATCCATTGTACTCCTGTAGTATCAAAAGCTGTGTTTTCGTTTACAAACTTAGCTTTCGTGGTTGTATCCGGAACATTACTTAAGCAAATTAGAATTTTCATTGATTATTTATTTAAGTTAATAATTAAAATACTTTCTTGTTTTTGTCATTCTAAAAAAAGAACAATTAAAACCCACTATAAACCAACTCGTTATTAATTAATATTAATAACAAATCAACTACAGTCTAAAATATTGTTGTTTTTCAAGGTGGCAAATATAAAAATAAGTGCCTAAGAAAACAAGAAACCAAACTTACTAATAATTATATAAATATCTATATATTATTAACTTTGAATAGTCAATTCTTTTTATTATAAAAAATGGTTTGAAATACTTTTTGAAAAAAAGAGCTATTAGAAGATCGGAAAATGTTTGCTGAATTAATTTTTAAAATATTTAACACTATTTAAACAAATCTAAGTTTCTCTTTTTACCTTTACGCTTATCTTATAAATTATCAATATACAAATGCGTAATCTATTAAAATCCTTAGGCCCGGGTTTATTATGGGCTGGAGCTGCAATTGGTGTTTCACACCTTGTTCAATCGACAAGAGCTGGAGCAATTTATGGTTTCCAACTAGTTGGGCTAATATTAGTAATAAATCTTTTTAAATATCCTTTCTTTGAATTTGGACCACGATATGCTTCGGCTACAGGAGAAAGTTTACTACATGGATATAAAAGACTCGGAAAAGGTGCTCTAATTTTATATCTAATTCTTACAATATCGACAATGTTTACTTTACAAGCTGCCATTACCGTTGTTACGGCTGGATTGTTCTCTAACGTATTTCCAGATACTTTTAATGTTGTTACATGGGCAGCAATTATATTAGGAATTGCTACTTTAATTGTATCAGTAGGTAAATATTCTTTTCTCGATAAAATAATAAAAATTATTATAGTATTGTTAGCATTATCAACTATTATAGCAGTTATTTCAGCATTCACAAAAGGTTTTAATCCTAACCCCAATTTTACAAAAACCTTTAATTGGGAATTTTCAGATATAGCGTTATTAATTGCTTTTGCTGGATGGATGCCCTCTGCCATTGACATTTCGGTTTGGCATTCTTTTTGGACAATTGCAAAAAGAAAAGAAAGTAAACATATTCCAACTGTTAAAGAATCCCTTCTTGATTTTAATGTAGGTTACATCGGCACCGCAATATTGTCAATATGTTTTTTGTCGTTAGGCGCATTAGTTATGTATGGATCTGGCAATTCCTTTTCATCTAATGGAACAACATTCGCTGGACAATTAATTCACCTTTTTACATCAAATTTAGGATCTTGGGCATTTATAATTATTGCTATTGCTGCTCTGGCAACCATGTCGAGTACAACACTTACCTGTCTTGATGCATATCCCAGAGTATTAAAACCTGCAACAGAATTACTATTCCCAAATCTTAAAAAGAATAATGATGATACTTGGAACTGGTTATCTTGGTTTTGGTTAGGTTTGCTTTTGACCGGAACCATGGTAATAATCTCATTCTTCTTAAAAGGGATGAGTTTTATGGTAGATTTAGCAACTACATTATCATTTCTTACTGCTCCTGTATTAGGATATCTAAATCTAAAAGTTGTTACTAGCAAAAATGTACCAAAAGAATACCAACCTAAATTGTGGTTACGAACTTTGTCTTGGATTGGTTTAATTATACTATCTGGATCCGGAATTTATTATATCATTTGGAAGATATTCATTCTATAGAAACAAAAAAAGGTGAATCAAATGATTCACCTTTTTTTACATTATAAAATTATCTTAAGCTTGAGCTGTTGGCCCGCCAAAACTCATTGGCATCATTGGACCACCGCCTTCAGATTTTCTAATTGGCCCATGCATTTTTTCATACTTTTCAACATTATCTTGTAATGCATTTAAGAATCGTTTAGCATGTTCAGGAGTAAGAATAATTCTTGATTTAACTTCAGCTTTAGGTACTCCTGGCATTACTCTTACAAAATCTAATACAAACTCTGCGCTTGAATGAGTAATTACTGCTAAATTTGAGTATGTTCCTTGAGCAACATCTTCCTTCAAATCAATATTGATTTGTCCCTTTTGTTGAGCTCTTTTTTCGTCTTCCATTATAATTATTCTTTTATAAATAAACTATTCGCGTTCTTTAGAAGAAACTAAATTATCATATTCTTCACGAGAACCAACGATAATTTTTTCATATTCACGCAGACCTGTTCCTGCTGGTATTTTATGACCAACAATAACATTTTCCTTCAAACCTTCAAGATGGTCAATTTTACCATTAATAGCAGCTTCATTAAGAACCTTAGTAGTTTCTTGGAAAGAAGCAGCCGACATGAAACTCTTCGTTTGAAGTGCAGCCTTTGTTATACCTTGTAATACCTGACTAGAAGTTGAAGGAACTGCATCCCTTGCTTCAATAGCTTGTAAATCTTTACGTTTAAGAATAGAATTTTCATCTCGCAATTTACGTGCAGTAATTATTTGTCCTGCTTTATAATTTTGAGAATCTCCTGGCTCTACAATTACTTTTTTGTCGTAGATCCAATCATTTTCATTCATAAATGCCCACTTATCAACAACTTGTTTTTCCAAGAATTTAGTATCACCTGGATCTTCAATAAATACTTTACGCATCATCTGACGAACAATAACCTCAAAGTGTTTATCATTGATTTTCACACCCTGCAAACGATATACTTCTTGCACCTCATTTACAATGTATTCTTGAACCTTTGTAGGACCTTTAATTGCAAGTATATCAGATGGTGTAACAGCTCCATCGGAAAGTGATATTCCTGCTCTTACATAATCATTCTCTTGAACCAAGATTTGTTTTGATAATGAAACTAAATATTTTTTAATTTCTCCAGTCTTCGATTTAACAATAATCTCTCTATTACCACGCTTAATTTTTCCAAATTCAACTTCACCGTCAATTTCAGAGACAACAGCTGGATTAGAAGGATTTCTAGCTTCAAATAACTCCGTAACACGAGGCAAACCACCAGTGATATCACCAGACTTACCAACAGCTCTTGGAATCTTTGCTAAAATCTCACCAGTTTTAACTAGTTGATCATCACCAACAACTATATGCGCACTTACAGGTAAATTGTATGTTTTAATTACCTCACCACCTTCAGTTATTAACTGTGCAGTTGGATTCTTTTTCTTATCTCTAGATTCAATAATTACTTTTTCCCTAAAACCAGTCTGTTCATCTGATTCTTCTTTAAAAGTAATACCTTCAATAAGATTTTCAAAAACCAATTTTGCATTTGCTTCTGAAATAATTAAAGCATTGTAAGGATCCCATTCACAAATTAAATCATTCTTTTTAACTTCCGAACCAGGTTTAATAAACAATTTTGATCCATAAGGTATATTATGATTTGCAAGTACAATACCTGTGTTTTTATCGATAATACGAAGTTCGGCAAGTCGTCCAATTACTATATCAACCTTTTTTCCATCTTCTAACTTAGTAACTGTACGTAACTCATCAATTTCAATCTTACCTTCATATTTAGCAATCACACTTGAATCGGCTGCAATATTAGATGCAGTACCCCCAACGTGGAATGTACGTAATGTTAACTGCGTACCAGGCTCTCCAATAGACTGAGCAGCAATAACACCAACAGCTTCTCCTTTTTGAACCATTTTACCAGTTGCAAGGTTTCTACCATAACATTTTGCACAAACTCCATCTTTAGATTCACAAGTTAATACCGACCTGATCTCAACTTGTTCGATTGGAGAATCTTCTATTACTTTACCTATTTCTTCAGTAATCTCAATACCGTTACCAACAATTAACTCTCCTGTTAACGGATGATAAATATCGTGAACTGTTGTTCTACCTAGTATTCTTTCATACAGAGTTTCAACAATTTCTTCATTTTTCTTAATTGCCGTTGCAATTAGTCCTCTTAATGTTCCACAATCAGGTTCTTTAATAATAACATCTTGTGAAACGTCAACTAAACGACGTGTTAAATAACCAGCATCAGCAGTTTTCAATGCGGTATCGGCCAAACCTTTACGAGCACCGTGAGTAGAAATAAAGTACTCAAGTACAGATAATCCCTCCTTAAAATTCGAAAGAATTGGATTTTCAATAATCTCAGAACCCGAAGCTCCAGATTTTTGTGGTTTTGCCATCAATCCCCTCATTCCAGATAACTGACGAATTTGTTCTTTTGAACCCCTCGCTCCAGAATCTAACATCATATAAACAGAGTTAAACCCTTGATTATCTTTAGCTAAATTAGTCATTAAGGTTTGAGTCAACTTTGCATTAATATGCGTCCAAATATCAATAATCTGATTGTATCTCTCATTGTTTGTAATGAAACCCATATTATAGTTATTCAATACTTCTTCAACTTGAGCATACCCATCATCAACAAGAATCTGTTTTTCTTTTGGAATAATTACATCATCTAAGTTAAAGGATAGTCCACCTTTAAATGCGGAGAAGTATCCTAAAGCTTTGATATCATCAAGGAATTTTGCAGTAATATCAGTACCAGTTTTCTTAAGAACATTACCAATAATATCTCTCAATGATTTTTTAGTTAAAACTTCATTGATGTAACCAACTTCTTTAGGTACATGTTGATTAAAAATAACCCGTCCAACACTAGTATCAATCAAATGATTAACATACTCGCCATCAACTACGTCGTTAACTTTAACTTTAATCTTGGCATGCAATGCAATAGCACCTTCATTATATGCAATAGTAACTTCTTCTGGAGAATAAAATCGAAGACCTTCGCCTTTTACTCCATCTCTTTGTTTCGTAATATAATATAATCCAAGAACCATATCCTGAGAAGGCACAGTAATTGGAGCTCCATTAGCTGGATTTAGAATATTATGAGACCCAAGCATTAACATTTGAGCTTCCAAAATTGCAGCATTACCAAGAGGTAAATGCACAGCCATTTGGTCACCATCAAAATCCGCATTAAATGCAGTACAAACTAATGGGTGCAACTGAATAGCTTTCCCCTCAATTAATTTTGGTTGAAACGCTTGAATACCTAAACGGTGCAATGTAGGCGCACGGTTAAGCATAACAGGATGTCCCTTAAGAATATTCTCTAAAATATCCCAAACTACAGGATCCTTTCTATCAACAATTTTTTTAGCAGATTTTACTGTTTTTACAATACCTCTTTCAATTAATTTTCTAATAACAAAAGGCTTGTAAAGTTCCGCAGCCATATCCTTTGGTATACCGCACTCATGTAATCCTAACTCTGGACCAACAACAATTACAGAACGAGCAGAATAATCAACACGTTTACCAAGTAAATTTTGACGAAAACGCCCTTGTTTACCTTTTAAACTATCGCTTAATGATTTTAAAGCTCTATTTGAATCTGTTTTAACAGCATTTGATTTTCGAGAATTATCAAATAATGAATCTACAGCTTCCTGCAACATACGTTTTTCGTTACGTAAAATTACTTCAGGAGCTTTAATTTCAATTAATCGCTTTAATCGATTATTCCTAATAATAACTCTTCTATAAAGGTCATTTAAATCAGAAGTAGCAAATCTACCCCCATCTAAAGGAACTAAAGGACGTAATTCTGGTGGAATTACAGGTACAACTTTAACAACCATCCATTCTGGGCGGTTTATTCCTTTAGAAGCCCTAAATGCTTCAACAACTTGCAATCTTTTTAATGCTTCGTTTTTACGTTGCTGAGAAGTCTCAGTGTTTGCTTTATGACGAAGTGAAAATGATAATTCGTCCAAGTCAACTCTTGCTAGAAGTTTATAAAGAGCCTCAGCTCCCATATCTGCAATGAATTTATTTGGATCAGTATCATCTAAATATTGATTTTCTTTTGGTAAAGATTCTAAAATATCAAGATACTCTTCTTCTGTTAAGAAATCTAAATAATTAACACCTTCTTCGGCTTTTATACCAGGATTAATTACAACATATCTTTCATAGTAAATTATTGAATCTAACTTTTTAGTAGGTAATCCTAATAAATACCCAATTTTGTTTGGTAATGATTTAAAGTACCAAATATGAGCTACAGGAACTACAAGAGAAATATGGCCCATTCTTTCACGACGAACTTTTTTCTCAGTTACTTCAACTCCACAACGGTCACAAACAATTCCTTTATACCGGATTCGTTTGTATTTTCCGCAATGACATTCATAATCTTTAACAGGACCAAAAATCCTTTCACAGAATAAACCGTCACGCTCAGGTTTATAAGTCCTGTAATTTATCGTCTCAGGTTTAAGCACTTCGCCGCTTGAACGTTCTAATATTTCTTCTGGAGAAGCTAAACCTATAGAGATTTTTGTAAAACTGTTTTTTACCTTATTATCTCTTCTGAATGACATATATTGAATATTAAATGTATGAAAATATAAAAAACGTAAAGAATGTTGAGATTTCTCTCAACATTCTGTATTATAGTGTCTAATCAAGATTTACACTTAGTCCTAAGCCTCTCAACTCATGTAGTAATACATTTAGAGATTCAGGTATTCCAGGCATTGGCATACTTTCACCTTTAACGATTGCTTCATAAGCTCGAGCTCTACCATTAACATCATCAGATTTAACCGTTAAGATTTCCTGAAGAATATTAGATGCACCAAATGCTTCTAGTGCCCATACCTCCATTTCACCAAAACGCTGACCTCCAAATTGTGCTTTACCACCTAATGGTTGTTGAGTAATTAATGAATACGGTCCAATTGAACGAGCATGCATTTTGTCCTCAACCATATGGCCTAATTTCAACATATAAATAACACCAACAGTTGCAGGTTGATCAAATCTTTCACCTGTTCCTCCATCATGTAAATATGTTTTACCATAAGCAGGCACTTCAGCTTTATCTGTATAACTTGTAATCTGTTCTAATGTTGCTCCATCAAATATTGGGGTAGCAAATTTCATCCCTAATTTCTGACCAGCCCATCCTAAAACAGTTTCATAAATCTGCCCAAGGTTCATCCTTGATGGCACTCCTAAAGGGTTAAGAACGATATCAACTGGCGTCCCATCTTCTAAGAATGGCATATCTTCGGCACGAACAATTCTCGCAACAATACCTTTATTACCGTGGCGACCAGCCATTTTATCACCTACAGTTATTTTTCTTTTCTTGGCAATATAAACTTTTGCCATTTGAATTATACCTGTTGGAAGCTCATCACCAATAGTTACATTGTATTTCTTTCGCTTTAATCCAGAATCAATTTCCTTACATCTAATGATATAATTATGTAATAACTTTTTAATTATATCATTCTTAGCTTTATCCGTAGTCCATTTACCAGGATTAACGTTCATGAAATCAATTTCTTGAAGCATTTTTATGGTAAACTTTGTACCTTTTGGAATTATATCTACATTATAGTAATCTTTTACCCCTTGCGATGTTTTACCATTTACAAGTATGAAAAGTTTATCTATTAATTTATTCGTTAATTGATCTTTCAATAATCCGAATTCCTTATCAATAGCTTCTAATTCAATTTTATCGCTATTCTTGGATTTTTTATCCTTATTAGCTCTTGAAAAGAGTTTTTTATTGATAACAACACCTTTTAGTGAAGGAGAGGCTTTTAATGATGCATCTTTAACATCACCAGCTTTATCTCCAAAGATAGCTCTTAACAGCTTTTCCTCAGGTGATGGATCTGATTCTCCTTTTGGTGTAATCTTACCTATAAGAATATCTCCAGGCTTAACATGTGCACCAATTCTAATTAATCCGTTTTCGTCAAGATCTTTAGTCGCTTCTTCGCTAACATTAGGAATATCTGCTGTTAGTTCTTCCAAACCTCGTTTAGTATCCCTAACATCTAACGTATATTCATCAATATGAATTGAAGTAAACACATCATTCTTAACAACATTTTCCGAAAGAACAATTGCATCCTCAAAATTATAACCTTTCCAAGGCATAAAAGCAACCTTCAGGTTACGTCCAAGGGCTAATTCTCCCTGATCCGTTCCGTAACCATCTGTCAAAACTTGTCCTGTAACAATTTTTTGACCTTTTCTAACAATTGGTTTAAGATTGATACATGTGTTTTGATTCGTTTTTCCAAACTTTATAAGTTTATATCGAACGATATCATCATCAAAACTTACAAATCTTTCTTCTTCAGTTCTTTCGTATCTAATTACGATCTCTTCTGAGTCAACATATTCCACAACTCCATTACCTTCTGCACTAACTTGAATTCTTGCGTCACTAATTACATGTTCTTCAAGACCTGTTCCAACTATTGGAGCTTGAGGCTGCAACAATGGAACTGCCTGACGCATCATGTTAGATCCCATCAATGCACGGTTGGCATCATCATGTTCCAAGAATGGAATAAGGGATGCTGCAATAGAAGCAATTTGATTAGGCGCTACATCCATTAACTCTACTTGATCAGGCGTAGATAATGGATAATCCGCATCTAATCTAGCTTTAATTTTTGGATTAACGAACTTACCATCATCATCTATTGGGGCATTTGCTTGAGCAATTGTTATTCCCTCTTCTTCCTCTGCACTAAGGTAAATAACACCATCTTCACTTAAATCAACTTGTCCTGTATCAACCTTCCTATATGGAGTTTCTATGAAACCGAGCTTATTTATTTTAGCAAATACGCATAAAGAAGAAATCAAACCAATGTTTGGTCCCTCAGGAGTTTCAATTGGACAAAGACGACCATAGTGAGTATAGTGAACGTCACGAACCTCAAAACCAGCTCTTTCTCTGGATAATCCACCAGGTCCTAAAGCTGACATACGTCTTTTATGAGTCATTTCACCCAATGGGTTTGTCTGATCCATAAATTGAGATAACTGGTTTGTCCCAAAAAATGAATTGATAACAGAGGATAATGTTTTAGAATTAATTAAATCAATTGGAGTAAAAACTTCATTATCCCGTACATTCATTCTTTCACGGATAGTTCTAGCCATTCTGGCCAAACCTACACCAAACTGATTTGATAATTGCTCACCAACAGTACGTACTCTACGATTACTAAGGTGATCAATATCATCAACGTCAGTTTTTGAGTTAATTAGCTCAATTAAATATTTTATAATTTGAATAATATCTTCTTTTGTAAGAACCTTTGTATCAACAGGTGTTTCGAGCTTAAGTTTCTTATTTAACCTAAATCTACCAACGTCTCCAAGGTCATACCTTTTATCAGAGAAGAATAATTTATCAATAACATCACGTGCTGTAGCCTCATCAGGCGGCTCAGAATTCCTTAACTGTCTATAAATATGTAGAACAGCTTCTTTTTCTGAGTTACAAGGATCTTTTTGTAATGTATTATAGATTATTGCAAAATCAATTAAATTTGTATCTTCTTTATGAAGTAAAATTGTTTTACTTCCAGAATCAACAATTTGATCAACATGATCATTTTCAATAACAGTTTCTCTATCTATAATAACTTCGTTTCTTTCAATAGAAACAACTTCTCCAGTATCTTCGTCAACGAAATCCTCTACCCATGATTTAAGAACACGAGCAGCTAACTTTCGTCCAACATATTTTTTTAATCCAGATTTAGAAACTTTAACTTCATCAGCTAAGTCAAATATCTCTAAAATATCTTTATCACTTTCGTACCCTATTGCCCTTAATAAAGTGGTTACCGGTAATTTCTTTTTACGATCAATATATGCATACATAACACTATTAATGTCTGTCGCAAACTCGATCCATGAACCACGGAAAGGAATTATTCTTGCTGAATATAATTTTGTCCCATTAGCATGTAAACTTTGTCCAAAGAATACACCAGGTGAACGGTGTAATTGTGAAACAATAACCCGCTCAGCACCATTAACAACAAATGTACCCCTATCTGTCATGTAAGGAACTGTTCCAAGATATACATCCTGAATAACTGTATCGAAATCCTCATGTTCCGGATCTGTACAATACAATTTAAGTTTCGCTTTTAAAGGAACACTAAATGTTAAACCTCTTTCTATACATTCGTCTAAGGAATATCTTGGAGGATCAATATAATAATCCAAAAATTCAAGAACAAAATTGTTACGTGTATCAGTAATTGGAAAATTTTCACTAAATACGTTATACAATCCTTCGTTCTTTCTTTCCTCTAAAGTTGAATTTTGTTGAAAGAAATCTCTGTAAGATCTTAATTGAATTTCTAAAAAATCAGGATAATCTAACTGACTTTTAATTGCCGCGAAACTAATTCTTTTGTTTAATATATTTGAAGCCATCGACTTAATAAATTAATTGAACTCAAACACTTTATATAATAAAAAGGCTTAGAATTCCAATGATGGAATCCTAAACCCTGAAAGTTAGTATGTTAGGTCAATCCTATTTAAGTTCAACTTCTGCTCCTGCTTCTTCTAATTGTTGTTTAAGTGAATCAGCTTCCTCTTTCGATACACCTTCTTTAATAGCTTTTGGTGCAGCATCAACAACTTCTTTTGCTTCTTTTAAACCTAAACCAGTTAATTCCTTAACTAATTTTACAATTTGTAATTTTGCTCCACCTGGCGCTTTTAAAATTACATCAAATTCAGTTTTTTCAGCTTCTGCAGCGTCTCCACCAGCTGCAGGACCAGCAACAGCAACAGCTGCAGCCGCAGGCTCAATACCATATTCGTCTTTTAATATGTCTGCTAATTCATTAACCTCTTTAACAGTTAAATTAACCAACTGTTCTGCAAACGCTTTTAAATCTGCCATTTTTCCTTATTTTTTTTAAAAATTAATTCTAATTATTTTACTTATTCTTTTTTATCTGAAAGTGTCTTTACAACACCCGACAGGATATTACCTCCTGATTGTAATTGCGATAAAACCTTCTTAACTGGCGATTGTAACAATGCAATAAGATCACCAAGTAATTCGTCCTTAGACTTAACATTTACTAACGCATCTAATTGATCATCACCAATATAAATGGATTCTTCAACATATGCACCTTTTAAAACTGGTTTTTCGAATTTCTTTCGGAATTCTTTGATCAATTTAGCGGGAGCATTTCCTGTTTCAGTAAACATTATCGCAGTAGACCCTTTTAAAATATCATATAACTCTTCAACTTGATATTCAGTTTGCTCAAGAGCTCTTTTTAAAAGGGTATTCTTAACAACCAACATTTGAATCTTACTTTCGAAACATTTTCTTCTAAGTAAACTTGTTGCAACAGCATCCAGTTCACTTGCATCAGCAAGATAAAAATGAGTAGTTTCGTTTAATTGATCAACTAGGTTGTTAACTATGATATCTTTCTCTTCACGTTTCATAATTAATAAATTTTACTCGTTTTATGGACCTTAAATAGATTTCATATCTATTTTTATTCCTGGACTCATTGTGCTAGAAAGGTATACACTTAACATATATGTTCCTTTTGCAGCAGCTGGTTTTAATTTATTAACCATCCCTACAAACTCTTGAACATTATCAACTAATTTCTTAGGTTCAAATGATACTTTTCCTACTGCAGAATGAATAATGCCATATTTATCAACTTTAAAGTCAATTTTACCCTTTTTTACTTCTTCTACAGCTTTTCCTACTTCCATAGTAACTGTACCAGTTTTTGGGTTTGGCATCAATCCTCTTGGTCCTAAAATACGTCCTAGTTGTCCAACTTTAGCCATTACAGGAGGCATTGTGATAATTACATCAACATCTGTCCATCCTTTTTTAATTTTGTCTACATACTCGTCTAATCCAACATAGTCAGCACCTGCAGCTTTAGCCTCTTCTTCCTTATCAGGAGTACAAAGTACCAATACTTTAAACACTTTACCCGTTCCGTGAGGCAATGTAACAATGCCTCTAACCATTTGATTAGATTTTCTGGGGTCAATTCCTAATCGCACATTTACATCAACAGAAGCATCAAATTTTGTTGTAGAAATTTCTTTAACAAGACTTGCAGCTTCTTCTAAGGTATATTCTTTACCTATTTCGATTTTTTCAAGTGCAATTTTTTTATTTTTAGTAAGTTTAGTCATAACTTCTTCTCTCGAGATATTATAGATTATTTATTACCAGGGAAATCACCTTTTACGTTGATACCCATACTTCGTGCAGTTCCTGCCACCATTTTCATAGCTGACTCAACTTTAAAAGCGTTTAAATCTTGCATCTTTTCCTCTGCAATAATTCTAACTTGATCCCAAGTTACCGTAGCAACTTTGATTCTGTTAGATTCAGCAGATCCAGATTTAAGTTTTGCCGCTTCAAGCAACTGTACAGCTACAGGAGGAGTTTTTGTAATAAAATCAAAAGATTTATCAGAATACACCGTAATAACAACAGGAATAACCTTACCGGCTCTATCCTGAGTACGAGCATTAAACTGCTTACAGAACTCCATGATGTTTACACCTTTAGCACCCAAAGCAGGTCCTACCGGTGGAGATGGGTTTGCCGCGCCACCTCGAATTTGCAACTTAATTAATCCAGCAACTTCTTTAGCCATAATCTAAAATTGTTCTTTTAATTTACTCTTTTTCAACCTGCATAAAACTTAATTCTAATGGTGTTTTTCTTCCGAAAA
The DNA here is from genome assembly GCA_016342685.1 of Bacteroidales bacterium. Classification (GTDB taxonomy): domain Bacteria; phylum Bacteroidota; class Bacteroidia; order Bacteroidales; family UBA12077; genus UBA12077. The sequence continues at coordinate 570,996 of JAEINU010000002.1, forward strand.
TTTTCACCATTACTTTCAGTTTTTTCTTCTCATCGTTAACTTCTTCGATAATACCATTAAAACTATTAAATGGTCCATCGACTACTTTTACTGTTTCACCAACATAAAAAGGAACGTTGATTTCTTCATCGCTTTCGGCAAGCTCATCGACCTTACCCAAAATTCGATTTACTTCAGACTGACGCAAAGGAGTTGGATTGTCTCTTCCTTCCGACTCTAGGAAGCCAATTACATTCGGTATACCTTTCAGGATATGTGTCATTTCTCCTACTAAGTTTGCTTCTATTAGAACGTAACCAGGAAAAAAATTTCGCTCTTTGCTAATTTTTTTTCCATTCCTAATTTGGTAAACTTTTTCTGTAGGAATTAACACCTGAGAAATAAACTCTTGCAATTCGAGTCGTGATATTTCGCTCTCTATGTATTCCTTCACTCTCTTTTCTTTTCCGCCAATAGCACGGAGAACGTACCACTTCTTATCAACTTCAGCCATCATTCCTTTTCAATTAATAAAACATACTGTAAATAAAGTCCATTAAATTTTGAAAACTATAATCCATTGCAAATATTACGAGTGCAATGATTAAGGAAGCTACCATAACGACTAATGCACTGTTTTGCAACTCAGACCAAGTTGGCCAAGATACTTTATGTATTAATTCGTTAAATGCTTCTTGAAAGTATAATTTAAGCTTCATGATTTATTTTTAATTTGCACGGGTGGTAAGAATCGAACTCACGACCTTTGGTTTTGGAGACCACTGCTCTACCAGCTGAGCTACACCCGTATAAAAGGTGATTCGGAAAAACCGAATCATCCTTTTTTATTATAATCTATTCTTCTATAAGTTCAGTTACCTGACCAGCACCAACTGTTCTACCACCTTCACGGATTGCAAAACGTAAACCTTTGTTAATTGCTACTGGAGTAATTAATTGTACAGTAATTGTAACGTTATCACCAGGCATAACCATCTCAGTTCCTTCTGGTAAGAAAATCTCACCTGTTACGTCAAGAGTTCTCACATAGAACTGAGGACGATATTTATTATGAAACGGAGTATGACGTCCACCTTCTTCTTTTTTCAAGATATAAACCTCTGCTTTGAATTTAGTAGCAGGCATAATAGAACCTGGCTTAGCAAGAACCATACCTCTTTTAATAGCTTCTTTATCAACACCACGAAGTAGTAAACCAACGTTATCACCAGCTTCACCTCTATCAAGAATCTTACGGAACATTTCTACTCCAGTACATACAGTCTTTTTACCTTCAGCACCTAAACCAATCATTGCTAATTCGTCACCAGTATTTACAACACCAGTTTCAATTCTACCAGTTGCAACAGTACCACGACCAGTAATCGAGAATACATCTTCAACAGGCATTAAGAATGGTTTTTCCATATCACGAGGAGGTATTGGAATATAGCTATCAACAGCATCCATAAGTTCCATTACTTTATCTTCCCACTTAGCTTCACCATTAAGTGCACCTAATGCAGATCCATGAATTACAGGAACATTATCACCATCAAATTCATAGAAGCTTAATAGATCACGTATCTCCATTTCAACTAATTCTAATAATTCAGGATCGTCTACTAAGTCAACTTTATTTATGAAAACCACCAAGTAAGGTACATTTACCTGACGAGCTAATAAGATATGCTCTCTGGTTTGTGGCATAGGACCATCAGTACCAGCAACAACGATAATAGCACCATCCATTTGAGCAGCACCAGTTACCATATTCTTCACGTAATCCGCGTGACCAGGACAGTCAACGTGTGCATAATGACGCGTTTCTGTTGTGTACTCAACGTGAGCTGAGTTAATTGTAATACCTCTTTCCTTTTCTTCAGGAGCGTTATCAATTGAATCAAAATCTCTTACTTCAGATAATCCTTTTTTAGCTAAAACAGTAGTGATAGCAGCCGTAAGAGTTGTTTTACCATGATCAACGTGTCCAATAGTACCAATATTAACATGTTCTTTGGACCTATCAAATTTTTCTTTAGCCATAACTATAAATGTTAGATAATTAGATAATTTATAATATAATTTAATAATTTAAAACTTTCAACATTGAGCCAATGATGGGAATTGAACCCATGACCTCTTCCTTACCAAGGAAGCACTCTACCCCTGAGCTACATCGGCAAGGATTAGAGCGGGAGACGGAACTCGAATCCGCGACCCTTAGCTTGGAAGGCTAATGCTCTACCAACTGAGCTACTCCCGCTAATCATTGTTCTTATTTGTGGGGAGAGCAGGATTCGAACCTACGAAGGCGTACGCCAGCAGAGTTACAGTCTGCCCCAGTTGGCCACTTTGGTATCTCCCCAAAAACATTTCAATACATTGAGCCGATAGGCGGATTCGAACCGTCGACCTGCTGATTACAAATCAGCTGCTCTGACCAACTGAGCTACATCGGCAATTATAAAAGAACGCCGATTTTAGAAATTACTTTCCAAAATCGGTTCGCAAATGTATAAATATTTTATTTTAAACGCAAAAAATAACATACTATTTTTTGCGTTTTTTGAGTTTTTTTTAAACACCTCTTTGTTTTTCTTTGTGTTTTGCCAATTGGCGCTTTAAAGCTTCGATAACGTTATCGGTTGACTCTTCAAAACTTTTTGTTTTTTTCTTTGCAAAAATATCGCTTCCAGGAATATCTAGTCTTATTTCAGCAACCTTATTCTCGTCACTTTGGTCGTTTTCAAGTCGTAAAAAAACTTCAGTACCAATTATACCTTCATGAAATTGAATAAGCTTTTTAACTTTAGCATCAATAAAATCGACAAGTTTTTTGTCTGCATCAAAATGAATTGAATGAATTTTAATGTCCATAGTTAACCTCCGAATTTTATGCTCTAGGATGAGCTTGTTTATAAATAGATTTTAATTTCTCAAATGTATTGTGCGTATATATCTGCGTTGCGGCTAAGCTGGAATGACCTAATAATTCTTTAATTGAATTAAGATCAGCACCATTATTTAGCATATGTGTAGCAAAAGTATGTCTCAATACGTGAGGACTTTTTTTCTCAATCGTTGTAACCAAACTTAAATATTTGTTTACTATATTATATACAAACTTTTCGTATAATTTGTTACCCTTATCGGTAAGAAAAAAATAATTATTATCAACATTTTCGAATTCCGCATCTCTTTTCACAAGATAATCCTTTATTTTTTTTACAAATTCTAAATTTAAAGGAAGAATTCTCTCTTTATTTCTTTTCCCTAAAACTTTTATTGAATTATTATTTAAATCCATGTCGGAATTCAAAATACCGATTAACTCTGATAATCTGATTCCAGAATTATAAAACATCTCAATAATTGTTTTATTGCGTACACCTCTATAATCTTCTCCAAAAGAAAATTCGTCAAGAAGTTTGTTAATTTGTTTTTCTTCTACAAACGAAGGTAGCTTTTTAGAAACCTTTGGAGATATTACCTTATCCATTGGATTAAATAATATTCTATTTTCTCGCAAAAGAAATCTAAAATAAGTTTTAAGTGTTGAAATTTTTCTATTGACTGTAACAGATGAAAAACCTCTCTCCATCAAACTTACAATCCATTCTCTAACAAGCTTTTCATCTACAAAATCATAATCTTCTACTTGAAAATTTTCTTTAGCAAAGTCTATAAACTGATTAAGGTCATTTGTATATGACCTTAATGTGTTCTGAGAAACACGTTTTTCGAATTGTAAATATTTTAGAAAAAAATCTTTATACATATAGGGAGTTTTAAATTGTATTAAATACCGTTTCGGTATAAATAAAAAAACCCTTTAGTACTATTCTTCTTTCTGCTGCATTTGTAGAACGTAGATAGCCTTTTTCATCTGCTCTCTTTTCTTAATAGAAGGCTTTGTAAAAGCTTGTCTCTCTCTTAGTTCTTTAACTACACCAGTTTTTTCAAACTTTCTTTTGAACTTTTTTAAAGCTCTTTCAATATTCTCACCTTCTTTTAATGGTACTACTATCATAACTAATTCTTTTTTTTATTGAGCCGCAAAAATATTAAATTCTATTTCACTTTTCAAAGTTTATTCAATAAAAATAAAATAAAAATCACTTTCTTTTTCTTTCATCTTCTATCCTATAATGCTAATCATTGACCGTGAGGAAGTTATAGATATTTTATCTTTTTAATAAATATACATCATTTTACTACAAATGTCAACAAAAATTTAATCAATTATTGTAATGTAGGGTTCAATTTTAAAATAATCTTCTTTTGATAAAAGGTTGTTCTCGTAAATTTGTTCAATTCGCTCAAATTTACCAATTAACTCTCTATATTTCATAATAGATTGGACCTGATATTTATTTAAATAGGGATGTTTTAGTAAGGTTTTAAACTTTACCTTATTCACATTCATTTTAATTATTAAACTATCATTAATAACAATTTGTTCAGAAAACATGAAAAATCTGCTCGAATCCATTCCATAAACTTCGAGCAATTGGTTTTTATCTATATAACCACCTAATAAATCTCTATATTTTAAGATTCTTTTTGCGTAAGAATCTCCCACGCCCTTTAATTCTATAATTTCTTCGGTATTTGCAGAATTTATTTCTACTTGTATAAGAGTTTCTTTTTGAGAAACATAATCAGGCTTTTCTTTTAACTCCTTTTTAATCTTTATATAAGCCTCAAGATGCTTATATTGTCTTTCTTTTATTCCATATATTTTTAATAAATCTTCTTTTTCATAAAAAACTCCCCCTGTTTTTCTATAGTTCAATAAAACTTTTATTTGAGAGTTACTAAACCCAAGTTTTTTTAGCTGAGTTTTTTTAATTGTATTTGGATCAAAATCAAAAGGATTTTCTACTATTTTCCAGGAAGCTTTCTTATATTTTTTGTTTTTATTATACGAATTGACTTTTTGTATTTCTTTACTTTCAATTAACTCCAATGATTTTTCGAAATTTTCAACATCTTCCTGAAATTTCTTATCGATTTGAACTATACTCCCATATGTTTTATTATTTACATACGCATTTACAAAAATCAATATAAATAATATTAAAAGAAGCACAAACAATCCATTGCGCTCCCTTCTTGTAAAATTAAAATATTCCTTGAATCTTTTCTTTATCATAAATTAAATTTAATAAAATTTGTTCGGACAATACTATTTTAAAACACAGAATAATATTTACTAGTGCCATAAATTTAACTATTAAATGAAGTTTAATTTATTAATAGATCCCACAATCCATGAATAAACACTACAGATATAGCAATTGGAGCTAGGTATCGAACTAAAAACATGAATAATTTTACTAATTTAATCCGTATTGTTCCATAATTTGAAAGTTCATCCGTTATGATATGTTTTTTCATTTTCCAACCTATAAATATGGAAATAAACATTCCTCCAAGCGGTAATAATATATTCGATGCAAGTATATCAAATATGTCAAATATGTTATATCCTGCTATCTTAAGATGACTTAATGGTCCAATTGAAAGCGTACACAATATACCCGTAATAGTTATTGCTATTGCAGTGAAAATTGTTGCTTTTTTTCTTGAAATACCTTTCTCTTCTGAAACAAATGCAACAACAACTTCCATTATTGATATTGATGATGTTAATGCAGCAACAGCTAGTAACAGGAAAAATAAGATTGAGAAAATATATCCACCTGGCATTAACTCAAAAATATTGGGTAATGTCATAAAAACAAGGCCAGGCCCAGCAGCTGGTTCTGCATTGAAAGCAAAAACTGCTGGAAAAATAGCTAATCCTGCTAATAACGCAATAATTGTATCTGCTCCAGCAACTGATGCACTTGTAGTAGTGATATTTGTATCTTTTTGAAAATATGAAGCATACGTAATTAAAACACCCATACCTAAACTTAATGTAAAAAATGCATGACCTAAGGCATCAATAATACTCTCACTTGTTAAAACAGAAAAATCAGGATAGAATAAAAAACGAAATCCTTCCATTCCTCCTTTTAAAGTTATGGCTGTAATATCAAGGTATATTATTATAACAACTAACAGTGGCATAAGGATTTTAGTATATTTCTCGATTCCTTTTTTTATACCACCTATAACTATATACGCAGTCAAGACCATAAATAAAATTTGCCAAATAACAGGTTTTATAGCACTTTGACTAAACGTATCAAACATAGTCGCTAATTCATCAGCTGATTTCCCTGAAAAGCTGTTTTTAACAGCTAAAATCAAATATTCAATTGTCCAACTGGCAACTGTTCCATAAAATGATAAAATTAGAAAAGCCGCCAAAACTCCCATTATTCCAATTATTTTCCAAAACCCGTGAGAAGTTAATTGTTTAAAAGCTCCGAAAACATTTTGCTTTGCTTTTCTACCTATAATAAATTCCGACATCATTACCGGAACTCCAATAAGAATAATAAATACAAGATATATAATAATAAAAGCACCTCCCCCATTTTCACCAGCGATATACGGAAATTTCCAAATATTACCTAAACCAATTGCAGATCCTGCAGCAGCTGCAATAATTCCAAATTTACTTGTAAAGCTATCTCTTTTGGGAATATCAATTTTTGCCATTATTTATCTTTTTTATTCACTAATTGACAATTTTACAAAAATAGACTTGAATTGCAAAATATAGTTTCGGGGAAAATAAAAAGCCGTTTTGATAAATATCAAAACGGCTAATAGAAAATTTATAAACGAGTTTTTAATTTCTATTCTCGGCATTCAGATCTTTAAATGCTTCGTATAATCTTTTTATAAAACTCTTTTCCGTTTCGCGCAACCACACTCTTGGATCGTAGAATTTTTTATTCGGTCCATCTGGATCATTTGGGTTTCCAATTTGGCCCTGAAGAAATCCTTGTTTTTCATTATAATAATCCAAGATTCCTTTCCACGAAGCCCATTGAAGATCGGTATCAATATTCATTTTTATTGCACCATAACTAATTGCTTCAGTAATTTTATCTTTTTCTGAGCCTGATCCTCCATGAAAAACAAAGTTTACCGGCTTTTCTTTTGTCGCAAATTTCTGTTGTATTAGTTCTTGTGAATTTTTTAATATTATTGGGCTTAATACTACATTACCTGGCTTATAAACACCATGTACATTACCAAACGATGCTGCAACAGTAAAGTTAGGACTTATTTTCATTAAATTTTCATAAGCATATGCCACTTCCTCGGGTTGTGTGTATAGCTTCGATGTATCAACATTTGTATTATCAACTCCATCTTCTTCACCTCCAGTAACACCTAATTCTATTTCTAAGGTCATTCCTAGTTCATGCATTCTTTTTAAAACTGATGCTGAAATCTCAATATTTTCTTCCAAAGATTCTTCACTTAAATCCAACATATGAGAACTAAAGAGAGGTTGCTTGTTTTTTTCATAAAACTCAACACCAGCATCAATTAATCCATCTACCCATGGGATAAGTTTCTTTGCACAATGATCAGTATGAAGAACAACTGGAACATCGTAATATTTTGCTAAATTATGCACATGTTGTGCACCTGATATGGCTCCTGCAATGCTAGCTGCCTGATTCTCATTTGACAGCCCCTTGCCAGCAACAAAAGCAGCTCCACTATTTGAAAATTGTATAATAACAGGTGAATTAACTTCACGTGCAGTTTCTAAGACTGCATTTATAGAGTTCGTACCAATAACATTAGCTGCTGGAATCGCAAATTGCTTTTCTTTGGCATATTCGAAAAGATGCGAAACTTCTTCTCCGAACAATACTCCTGACCTAAATTTTTTTGACATAGTACTTGATTTAATCTTTGTTAAACGTTAATTACAAATTTAAGAAATAATTTGAATTTTAACTTGAAGTAACTTGAAAGATTTTAGAACGGATAACCAATACCAATATTTATAGTGAAGTCATCTTGCCAATTTAGCGAACGGTTACCTACAATCCACCTCTGCCCTACTTCTAATGCTGGATCTCTCAATTTAACTCCTAAATCTAATCTGAATATTAAAAAGGAAAAATCGAAACGGGTACCAAAGCCTGAACCAACCGCAAATTCCTTATAAAACTCATTTTTTCGAAATAAACCTCCCTCAAACTCATCCGATTTAAGACTCCAAACATTTCCTGCATCGATAAAAAAAGCTCCTTCTAACAACCAAAATAATTTAAATCGATATTCAAGGTTTGCTTCTAACTTTAAATCTCCACTTTGATTTGGGAATCGTGTTTGAGAACCTCCGGAATAAGAACCCGGTCCAACACTCCTTACATTCCATGCTCGAATACTATTCGCTCCACCGGCGAAATACATCTTTTCAAAAGGTAAAACAGTTGAGTTTCCATAAGGAATACCTGCCCCGACAAACAATCGATATACAATGGTATTGGTTTTATCAACAATATCGTAGTATCGAAAATCGAAATCTACTTTAAAGTATTGAGAAAATGGGATGCCAAAAATTTCATAACTCCCATCTACTTTTTTACTCCCTGATAGTTCACTTGCCACAGATAACACATTACCCGAAAACTCTGTATTCATCTTAAAGAAATAGAAATCTCTACTCTTTTTAATATCTTGATTATTAAATGTCAGTGAATAATTAGTTACAGAAACAAGATGATTCTCATAACTGCTTTTAAGGTATGTGGAATCTATGTAACTTTTAAAGCTTGGTGTAGCATCTACGTTAACAGCATTCAGTTCTACAAATTTTACAAAATGTTTTAAATATTTATTTCCATCCCAACTATATCCATATGAAAGATTTGCTATTGATCTTCGATACTCTATTCTATCTTGAAAATTATACCCTCCTGAAATTTGCGTCTTAGGGCTAAATTTCTTGCTAAACTTTTCAGCTTTAAATATTGGCAAAATAAATTTTGGAATACTTACCGTTACATTCGCACCTATTTCTGTTGTATAATGGTTACCACCCCAACTTTGTTCATCAATTGTTTCAATTGAACCATTGATTCTAAAATCGGTAATTTCGGCACCTCCAAATAAACTTCGATGTTGATATAAAAAACTACCTCCTGCACCTATGTTTCCATACGAATTTGTTCCCTGAAGTTCAACCGTATACGACTGTAAATAATATTTTGTCAACTGAATATTGCAATCCAAAAATTTAACATCGGTACTATCACTTACTGAATCTACTTCGTTAAAATGTATATTAATAATCTTAAATATCCGTAATGAATTTAAATGTTTATATGTTTTATCTAAATTATCTAAAGAGTAAAAATCCCCCGATTCAATAAAATTAGATTGATGAATAACCCTTCTATTAAGATTATCCTGCCCCTTTGAAATAAAATAAATGCCGTTTGCATATGTGGTATCAATATCATCATAATAAAACTCTTTTTGTTTTAATGCGACTTTTTGATCGAAATTTGTAAATACATATATTTTTCTTATTTTAAACTTCTTATGCTCTATATAAACAACTCCATCTGGTGTTTTCTTATGTGCTTTACGAATATTTAGATTCAAAGCCACATTGAGATTACGAGCTGAACTATCAGCCTGAAAATTGATATACTCTTTATTAAAGTTATAATATCCCTTATTTTTCAGTTTTACTTCGATTCTTTTTCTCTCTTCCTGAAGAATATCTAAATCGAAATTATCTCCACTATTAATTAATGAATTTGAAGTGTCAGGCAGAATTATTGGGGCTAAGTTTGAATCGTTGCATATGTAACTAACTTGTTTTATAGTATATGGAGTATTCGCTTCAACTTTATACAATATGCGTGCTCTCCGCTTACGATATTGAACTGTATCTGTTACAACAGAATTGTAATAACCTTTATTATTTAAATATGATTTTAATTGTTGTTTCGACTTATTCGTTAAGAACTCGTCGAATATAACTGGTTCTTCTCCAATAGTTCTTAACCAATTACTAAATCCTTTTTCCTTATTCTTATTAGAAAGATTATACATCCCAAGATGGAAGCGGATACCAAGAATTCGCTTGTTAGGTTTTTGACGCACATAATTTTTCAGATCTTCCTTCTTTATTTTCCCTTCTGTTATTTTAATCCTATAACGATCTAATAAATACTCATCGTTTGGCACATATTTCACAGGACTACAAGAAAAAAAGATTACAGAAAACAAAACCACAATTAGTCCTAATTTATGTAATTGTGTAATATTTTTAAATCTATTATTTTTCAACTCTTATTTTATATATTTACATCCAACTTTGGAAAAGTACATTCAAAAATGCTAAGCAAAAATAAAATTAAATTCATTAATTCCATTAAAAAAAAGAAATACCGAGATATCCAAGAGTGTTTTTTTGTTGAAGGAGAGAAATTAGTTGATGAATTATTAAAGTCTGACTTTCAAATTACTGATTTATTCGCTACAAATGAATGGATTAGCAAAAATGAATCGAATTTATCACTATCAATTCCTTTAACTGAAATATCTCAAGGTGAATTATTGAAAATAAGTTCCTTATCTACTCCAAACAAGGTTTTCGCAATTGTTACTCAAAAAAACATTTCTTTTTCGATTAACGAAATAAAAACTAAGCTTAGTATAGTTCTTGATAATATTAATGATCCTGGAAATTTGGGTACTATAATTCGAATCGCAGACTGGTTTGGAATTGAAAATATTTTTTGCTCCAAGGAGAGTGTAGATTTATTTAACCCTAAGGTTGTTCAATCTACCATGGGAGCTATATTTCGAACTAAAGTTCATTACGTTGATTTCAAAATACTCTTTAATCAAGCCAATGATTTTGAAGACTTTAATATTTATGGGACATTTTTAGAAGGTGAAAATATATATAAAGAAGATCTTCCACAAAAGGGTTTTATTATGATGGGAAGCGAATCTCATGGAATATCAGATGAATGGAAACCATTTATTAATAAAAAGTTATTTATTCCAAACTATCCAATTGATTTTAAAACATCAGAATCTTTAAATATATCAGTTGCTACTGCAATTGTTTGTTCTGAATTTCGAAGAAATGCATAACTATTCAAAATGCAAGGATATCATAAACATTCGTGAATTTAATTTATCAATAGAATTTGCATATTGAGGAGCTTCTTCTGCTGCCTCTGAAGATATATTATTAAATGTTCCCACCGAATATTTTATTTCTGTTGAGAATTTGAAATAAGCGGAGTAGAAATCAATACCAACACCAATCTCGCCATAAATATCAAATGGTTTCATTTTAATGTAGGTATCTTCAGTAAACTCTTTATTCCTTGCCATATCATTTCTCACATTAATACCTGCAATCAAATATGGTCTTGTATTATTTATTCGTGTTGCTTTATATTTAATCGACAATGGAAGATCGATATATGTAGATTCGATCTCCATTTCGGAAACTACATTCCCATTCAGATCGTAAAATAAGATATTTCGTTGACCAAGAGATATTCCTGGTAAAAATCTCAGATTAAAATGCTCATTTAACCGTAAATCAGATATTACGCTCACATGAAAGCCAGGTGATAAATTATTAATTTCTGGAATTAACATCGAAGAATCTGCCCCAAAAGTATTCATGGATGGGGTTATTTTATAATCCATCGTATTAAATCCAATTGTAAATCCAAAATGAAGCCTTTTATTATCAACTTTCTGATAATTTAAAACTATTTCCTTCTGCGCAAATATCTTTTGCGAAACAATAAGAATTAATAATATGGTAAGAAGTTTCTTCAAATTAACAGATTTGATTTACTTAACGATAAATTGATTCTTATATTATTTAAATAAATAAATTTTACTTATTTGCACTATAAATTGATGCTATTCCGAACGATAGCTTCCTTGATTTACAGTCTTTAAACCCTACTTTTTCTAATTCTGCAATAAACTGACTTCCCTCTGGGAATTGATTCACAGAATCGTATAAATAGGTATATGCCGCATAATCTTTTGATATTACTCGTCCGATAAACGGCAACATTCTTTTAAAATAGAAATTATAAATCTGCTTTACAGGAAACTGTTTTGGTTTTGAGAATTCTAGAATTGCTATCTTGCCTTCTGGTCTAAGAACTCTATTCATTTCGGATAAACCATTGCTCAAATTTTCAAAATTACGAACTCCAAAAGCAACTGTGATAGCATCGAAATGATTGTCTTCGAACTTAATATTTTCTGAATCGCCTTTCTGTAAAGATATTATATGATCGAGTTTCTTTTTCTTAATCTTATCGATACCAACATTTAGCATCTCCTGAGAGATATCTATACCTATTATTTGTTTAGGCTTTTGTTTTAATGCAGCTATTGCCAAATCTCCTGTTCCTGAAGCAACATCCAATAAAATGGAATTTTTAGGAATCCCATTTAGAGATTTTATCGTTTTTCTTCTCCAAATTTTATCTATTCCAAGTGAAAGAAAATGATTCAGAAAATCATAACGTCGGGCAATATTATTGAACATGCTTGCAACTTGTTCTTTTTTGCCCGACTCATTATTTTTATATGGTGTTAGCATCAATCTTCGTTCAGGTATTTCTCCAATGCACTTTCATTAAGTTTTTTAATATCACTAATAAAACCATAAGAGTTATCGTCGATACGAAGCTCTGATTTTGTCACATGACCTAAAGCTGAAAATGGAACTTTACTTTCAATCATAAAATCAATAAAGTTATCTTCGTTCGAAGGAGAAACTGTTACCACAACCCTACTCTGAGCCTCGCCAAATAAGAAAGCATCTTTTCTAACCGAAACATCTGGTGTAACATCAAAACCATACGATTTTACCATTGCCGACTCAAATAAAGTTGTAAATAAACCACCATCGGCAACATCATGAGCTGAAAGCACTAAGTTTTTCTTGATTAATTTCTTAATTGCATCTTGTATGGTATGCTCTTCTTCTAAATCGAAATGAGGTACTGGTGATTCCTCAATATTATGAATAAAATTAAGGTATTCGGATGAGTTAATATCATCTCTTGATTTACCAATTAAATAAATCATATCACCTTTATTTTTAAAAGCAATACTCATTTGATCATTTTTATCTTCGATTAAACCAATCATTCCAATTGTTGGAGTTGGGTTAATTGGCTCAATTCGTCCATCAACCTGCATTTGATTGTAAAAGCTTACATTACCTCCAGTAACAGGAGTGTTAAATTTCTTACATGCATGACTCATTCCTTTAATAGCACCAATAAATTGCCAATATGCTTCAGGATTGTATGGATTTCCAAAATTCAAGCAATTAGTTATTGCTAATGGAGTTCCTCCCGAACAAACAATATTTCGAGCAGCTTCTGATACTGCAATTGAAGTTCCAATTTCTGGATCGGCCTTAACGTAACGTGAATTACAATCAACGGTCATTGCTAATGCTCTATTTGTATCTTTTATATTATAAATACCAGCATCTGAAGGAAAATTTGTAGTCATATTACCAGTACCAACCATTGTATCGTACTGTTCGATTACCCATTTTTTTGATGCAATATTTGGGCTTTGCAATAATTTTAATGCTGTTTCAACATAATCTGTTGGTTCTGGAACATTATCTATATTAAACTTTTTATACTCCTTATAATAAGCAGGCTCTTTATATTCACGATCGTAAATAGGAGCTCCTCCGCCAAGAACTAATGTAGATGCAGGAACTTCGGCAACTAATTCATCGTGCATGTAAAAGTAAAGCTTGTCTTCTTCGATAACTTCACCAATAATCTCACAATGTAAATCCCACTTATCAAATATATTTTCAACTATTTCTTCTTTTCCTTTTTCAACCACAACAAGCATTCTTTCCTGTGATTCTGAAAGCAAAATCTCGAATGGAATCATATCTTGCTGACGCAATGGAACACTATCTAAATTGATTTTCATTCCATGAGCACCTTTTTCAGACATTTCTGATGTAGAACAGATAATACCAGCTGCACCCATATCTTGCATACCAACTACAGCACCACTCTTATTAAGTTCTAAAGTAGCTTCAAGTAAAAGTTTTTCCATAAAAGGATCTCCTACTTGAACTGATGGTAAATCATCGGCCGAATTTTCGTTTAAATCGGCAGAAGCAAATGTTGCTCCATGGATTCCATCTTTTCCTGTTGACGAGCCAACTATATATACAGGATTTCCAACTCCTTTTGCTACCGCTGAGATCAAATCCCCTTTTTCCATAATACCTACCGACATTGCATTTACCAATGGATTTGTATTATAGCATTTATCGAACATTACTTCGCCACCTAAAACCGGTATTCCAAAAGCATTTCCATAATCGCCAATTCCTTTTACAGCACCTTTTAAATGCCATTTTGTGCGAGCTTCTTTTATATCGCCAAAACGCAAGGAATTTAATTGAGCAACCGGTCTGGCACCCATTGTAAAAATATCACGATTGATACCACCTACTCCTGTTGCTGCTCCTTGATATGGCTCTACAGCTGATGGATGATTGTGTGATTCTATTTTAAAAGCACAAGCTAATCCATCTCCTATATCAACAAGACCGGCATTTTCTTCACCAGCCTCAACTAGCAATTGTTTGCCCGTTCTAGGTAAGGTCTTTAACCACTTTATTGAATTTTTATATGACGCGTGTTCAGACCACATTACAGAATAGATACTTAACTCAGTAAAGTTTGGAGTACGTCCTAGATTTTCTTTGATTTTTTCAAATTCTTCAGGTAATAAACCTAATTGTTCGGCAGTTTTTAATGTTACTTCCATTTTAATAACTTTTGAAATAAATAATAGTTGGTTAAAGACTTAGCAAATATAAGGTGTCTTGGCTAGAAAATTTCAATATTCAATTAACAAATTCCCAACAATTAAGTCCGCCAATTCCAACACCCTCGTATTTAACTGATAATGTATTAATTAACAAGAATTGACTCAATCGTATTTTTAAACATTTTTATTTGTAATTTTTAAAATATTTCTTTCTATAATTTTTATTTATTTTTATCTGCTCATTTCATTAAAATAAATTATCATGAATAGAATAGCATTTATAACAGGTGCAACATCAGGAATAGGTAGGGCAACTGCCTTAACCTTATCAGAAAATAACTTTGACCTTATTATAACAGGTAGAAGACTCGAATTGTTGGAAGATCTTGAAAAAGAGATCAAATCAAAATCTAAAAACAAAGTATACATCTTAAATTTTGATGTTAGAAATAAAGAAGAGGTTTTTACTGCAATTGACAGCCTTCCTAAGGAATGGAGAGACATTGAAGTTTTAGTTAACAATGCAGGATTAGCGGTTGGCTTAAACCACATTAACGTTGGAGACATAGATGATTGGGAACGAATGATTGATACAAACATTAAGGGATTATTATATGTTTCGCGGAAAATTTCTCCGTTAATGGTCGAAAAAAATCGTGGACACATCGTAAATATTGGATCAACAGCTGGAAAAGAAGCTTATGAAAATGGTAATGTTTATTGTGGCACTAAACATGCTGTAGACGCAATTTCAAAAGGAATGCGTATAGATATGCTCAAACATAAAATTAAAGTTACTGCAATTAATCCCGGAATGGTAGAAACAGAATTCTCGTTGGTTAGATTTAAAGGGGATAAAGAAAAAGCAGATAAGGTCTATAAAGGTTTTACACCTTTATATGCTTATGATATTGCCGATGCGATTTTGTATGTTGTAACCAGACCAGAACATGTTTGTATAAACGATATGATTATTACTGCTACATCGCAGGCAAATTCTATTTATAAAGTATCTGAGTAGTTAAAAGTTTAAAATTAAAGATTATGAAAAGAATACTTATCTCGACATTTTTTCTAATTGCAATTTCTGCAAATAATCTATTTGCCTGTACAACAGCAGTGGTATCTGGAAAATACACCAAAGATGGCCGACCAATTTTATGGAAGCATCGCGATTCGGATTTTAACGATAACAAACTAATGTATTTTACCGATGGCAAATACAATTACATAGGTTTAGTTAACTCTGAAGACATTAAAGGTGAGCAGGTTTGGGGAGGAACGAACTCCACAGGTTTTTCAATTATGAATGCTGCCCTTTTTGATGTTAATCTGGATTACAATGGAGATTACAGAGATCGCGAAGGATATGTTATGAAAATGGCATTACAACAATGTTCATCATTAGAAGACTTCGAAGATTTTTTAAACAATCTACAAATACCAAAGGGTGTTGCAGCAAGCTTTGGTGTAATTGATGCAAAAGGTGGAGCAGCATATTACGAAACAGACAACAATAGATTCGTAAAGTTTGATGCCAATGACCCAAGAGTTGCTCCTAACGGTTATCTAGTAAGAACAAATTTTGCTTTTACTGGCGAGAAAGATAAAGGGTATGGATACATCCGTTACGAAAGTGCCCAAGACTTATTTGCGAATGCTTTTGCTACGAATAATTTAAATTATCAAACAATAATCACAGATTTTAGTCGATCTTTCTACCATTCATTACTAAAAACCGATTACAGAAAACTTGCTGAGAATAGCTCTGATAAGCAAACATTTGTTAATTCAGGTGATTTGATTTGCAGAAACGGCTCTGTATCTGCAATTGTAATTCATGGTGTTAAAAAGGGTGAAGCTCCTGAATTCACAACCATGTGGACCGTTATAGGATTTCCTTTTACTGCAGTTGCTGTTCCAACTTGGGTAAAAGGAGGTAAAAACTTACCAAAAATGTTAATTGCTGAAAAAAATGGCAAAGCGCCTCTTTGCGATGCTATTTTAAAACTTAAAGATCAATGCTATCCTATAAATAGAAGTTCTGGTTATAAATATCTTAATGTTACAGCTCTAGTTAACAATGAAAATACTGGAATTCTTCAAAAAATTGAACCAATTGAACAAAATATTTTTCAGAAAACTGAAAAGGAACTGTCCAATTGGAGAATCAATTTAATGGAGAAAGATAAAATTCAGACATATTACAAATGGATGAATAATTATGTAATGAAAGAATATAAAACGATATTGGAAAATTAAAAACTATAATTATTGAAAATATTATTTTCTAACTACACTTCAATAAACTCAATGTGACAAAGTTCTACGTATACAAATTGGCACACTGAATTTATCGAAGTGTTTCAAAATGACCTTTAAGACAAATAATTATTTAACGAGAATCTAATTTAAAAAGTAAAAAATGGAATTCTTTAAAATTATCGACATACAAACTACTCCAGATTGGATTCAAGAAAACATCACCATTGAAAATTTGGAAAAAATTACAGAAACTAACTTTGTAATGGAACAAAAAGGAGATGATGCATTGATCGGAACTTTATGGGGTGAATTTGATTTAAGTTACGATAAGATAAATGGTGGTGTTCGATTTGCATTAACATCATGTCCCAATGCCCTTGCTTGGACAATTACAACAAGCTTCCCGCCCGAAAGAGATAAATTAATTATACACGCTACGATAAACAGAACTAGAAAACCTCAGGAATTTATTGATGAAGTAAATGATTTTTTAGATGACTGGGAAAAAGGTCTGTCTAATTTCTTTAAAAATTCAATTTAAGTCATCCCCGACTCGATCGGGGATCTCAATTTCCACATTAGAGATTCCGAATCAAGTGTGGAATAATAGCATACTTTATAAATAACTACTGTAAAGCTAAAATCTAGAAATATATCCAAAATGAATTTTAGCAGTTCGAATTTCAATAGGATTATCGAATTGTTTACCAACTGCGTAACTTAAAGAAAATATTCCGGCTTTTGTATCAAAGTCCATTCCTACCCCAACGCCCCAAGGAAAATCCTCTGCTGTATTTTGCTCAATATTTTGATAATAATAAGCTCCATTCCAAAACACATAAAAAGAAGAATTACGCTCAAATAAATATTTTACTTCAATATTTTGCAAAGAATAGATTGATGCAGAAAAGATATTCTCATCAAATCCTTTTAAAGTTTTTGCCCCACCAAATCGATAGAGTTCATTTTCAAAAAACAAGGTCTCCTCATCCGAAAATTGATCCATATATCGTGTTCTGTTTCCAAAATGAAAAACAAAATTATTGTAAATTGGAATATATATATTTAGATCCAACTCAGACTCAATTTCTAATGTTCTATTATCGATATTCAAGCTGTCAATTGTATTATTTGTATTAAAGAGTTTTTTAACACCTACACCGCCTAACAATTTAACCTCTATCCCTTTACGTGGATTCATTCTATAATCCAAGGTATTTAAGTAATAGGCTGCACCAAATATATTTGATTTAACATCTGCAAATTTTATATCAGAAACAAGAGAATTCTCTTCTCCTATTCTCGATGAATTTTTATATCTGTAATATCCTTTTATATAATCATTATTATTTAGAAAAAAACGCAGTCCCAAATCGAAATTTAAGGAAAGAAACGTTGAATCCTTTTTATACAAACCGAAAGCGGCATCCAAACCAAAGTTTGATTTAAATAAATAAGGATAATTAAAACCTACATTCAACTTTTGTGTCGACGACTCCAATTTTTCCCAATTTAGAGACACCTCCTCACCCTTTCCAAAAGGATTAACTAAATCTAATTTTAAATCGCCTGTTATTAAAAGCTTTCCGGTTTCCTCATTCTCAGGCAAGAAGCCAATAATACCATTAAACATATTGGCCTTTTTATCTTCTAAATACAAATATAAATCGACACCGTTTTGTTTAAATTCAATTTCGGCTGGTTTAATTTCCGAGAGAAATCGAATATTACTAACTTGAGAACTTATATTGTTTATTTTCTGCTGATTAAAAAATTGATTTTCTTGAATCTGTAGAGCCTTCCTTATATAAACACTTGAAATTTTAGCATCGCCTTTTACAATTACACTATCGATAATGTAAGACTCTCCTTTTTCGATCTGAAGTTTTGCATTAAAAGTAGAATCATTTAAATCTATTGTTTCGAAATAAACCTGAACAAAAGGATAACCAGAGTTCTCAAAATATGTTAGAATTTCGCTTTTAGTTTTCTGCAATAACTCAATTTCAGAAACATTATTCTTTTTATTGATTTGATTTAGATTTAAATCTTCGATAATTTCTTTTTCAAGATTTGAAAAGTCGACACTTCCCCATTCATATTGCTTGCCTTGATATATACTTGCGTAAACATTTTGAGTTTCGAATCTTAATGTATCAATGCTTGCAGCCCAATATCCTTCCAATTGAAAATCATCAATTATTTTTTTTAGGTCTTGTAAAATTCCTAAACTATCGGTCTCAATATTTTCATATGATTTAATAATTTCTTTACACAGATTTTCCTTCGATTCAAGCTTTAGTTTATAAAGGTGATTTTGCCCTTTCGATAAAGAAACACAAAACAAGAAACTAAGAATTAAGAAAATGCGGACAAAAACTCTCAAAGCATCAATTTTTAGCAAATATAACTAGATAACTTGAAAGTTACTTGTTTGGTATGCAGGTATCCATAAGATTTTAATAACAAGTAACTATTTGCTTTCATTATGAAAGTTTCTAGCCTCTAACCTTATGTATTATAAAAAAGGCATACTTCAAATTGAAGTATGCCTTTTTTCTTGAACTTAAAGTATCTTACTGATTAAAAAATCCTTGTTTCTTTAAAACATCGAAGAAAACACCTGAAAAATGCAGATTATCAGCTTTTTTATATCTATTATCCGTAAATATTTGCGCCAAATTCTCTTTTTGATTTTCCTCTAACAATTGCTTAGTAGATTCCAGAGATTCTTTTTCCGAATAAATATTATCAATATCTTCTTTAGAATAATCCTTATAGGTTTCGTAATGCACAATACCTTCTAATGGTAAACGATCGGTTAAACCAGGATTCTCATCGGGATGACCAACAACAACCGTTGTTATCGGAATTACACCTTTTGGCAATTCTAAGATATCAATAATTTTATCGGCTGTATATGTTGTTGTACCCAGATAACAAATTCCCAAACCTTTATCTTCAGCAGCAACACAACAATTCTGCGCTACCAACATAGCGTCAATAACTGCATTTGTAAACCATAAAAAATTATCATATCCCGGCTCTGCATTACGTTGCTCACACCATTTGTTAAATCGGTTAATATCGGCACAAAAAGTTAACAAAACAGGAGCTTGTGTAGCAATAGGTTGATTAAAATGCGTAGGCGCCAATCGCTTTTTCATATCCTCATCGCGAGTAACAATAATAGAGTAGATTTGCATGTTACCAGTTGTGGAAGCACGTGTTCCAGCTTCTAAAATTTCCTGCAAATCCTTTTCAGAAATTGGATCGCTTTTATATTTTCGAATTGATTTGTGGTTGAATATTGTATTTAACATGTCTGACATAATTTGAAATTCTTAATAACAATTTGATTCCTTTTTTTGAACTGCAAACTTACAAAAAAGCATTTAAGAAGCTGAATGATTAAAATCAGTTTTTGCATTTGCTAAACAAGTAATCATTTTTCTGTTCTGTTTTTCATGAAAAAATCAATTTAAATGCTTATGGAAATTTAAATGCTTTTTTATGTATTTTTTGGCTTTTTTTTCCATTTTCAGGCATATTTTTGTAAAATATTTCTATTTAGGTAAATGGCAAAATCTAGTTTGTAAATAAAGGGATACATTAATTGATAAAAACAAAATTTAATAATAACTTACTCGCCCTTTTAGACATTAAATAGAATTGGAATTTTAATTTTGCAATTAACTAAAAAAATAATACAAACCTTTAATTTAAAAATTATGAAAAAACATTTACTTAAATTTTTATTAGCCCTATTCCTATTTGCTGGTTGGCAAAGTAGTTATGGGCAAGCAAACATTATTATAACTGAGGTTACAGACCCAAGTTCTTATCTTGCAGAGTATGTTGAAATATACAACGCAGGTGATGCTGCTCAAAACCTTTTGGATTGGAGTTTAAATCAATATGGGGCTACTCAGACAATAACTTTCAGTAGCACAATAACAACAGACATGGCTTCACCTTATACATTAAATCCTGGTGAATATGTTATTGTTTGTAGGGGAACTTTAGCACAATTTCAAGATGCTTATACTGGTTATAGTGGACATTATTTTACAACGAATAATAGTTCATCTGGGGCTCCTTCAATAAATGGAGATGAATATTTTGAACTTGTAAATGCTTCTGCAACAGTTGTTGATTACATGGGGAATTCTACCTCAACACTAACAAAATCAAAAACATATGAAAGAATAGATGCTTTATCTACAGGAACTGATTTTAGTACTAATTGGGTTCAATTAGCAAATACAGAAGGTACCCCAGGAGCAGCAAATGCTCAAGTCTTAGCAAATGACTTGAATGCAGGCGACACCCCTCCTCAAGCAACTTTCTCACCTGTTAATGGAGCATCCAATGTACTTATTGGATCTGATATTACCATTACTTTTGATGAAGCAATTTACACATCAGGTGCTGTAGAAGTAGTTGATGCTGATTTACCTGCTTTAATTACACTAAAAGAAACAGATGCTAGTGGTGCTGATATTGCTTTTACTGCAACATATAGTAATACTGATCCATTTGTAATTACTATCGATCCAACAAGTGATTTAACAAACGGTACTGATTATTATGTTGCTTTTGGATCTGTTTACGATAATGCAGCTCAAGAAAATACTGGAGGAAATGCTACTTTCACTACCGAACTTGGTTACATTCCAATGGTAAGTGCTTACGCCATTAGCAATGATGCAATTGAAGTGACTTACGAAAGTTCAATGACAGTTGTTGATCCTGCTGATTTTAATCTTACAGGAACAGCTGCGATTACTTTTACTTCTGCTACAATTGATGGTACTGATGATAAGATTGTTCATTTAAGTGGTGCATCTGCAACAATTACTGGAGATGGAACTTTAGACAACATTGCAGATGCCAATTCAAATGTTGATTTGTATGCAGGTATTACACCAATTCAATATACAAACCTAACTAATCCTGGAGGAACAATAAGTAATGACATTAATGCTACCTTCCACGGTATTGTCTCCGCAAACGATGCTTATAATGGTGTTTGGGTTGCCGATGCTGAAGGTGCTTACAATGGAATTTTAGTTTACAATTCAAGTTTTGACGCATTAGTTGCAGTTGGCGATGAAATTACATTTACTGCTACTTTAACGTCATATAGTAATCTTTCTGAGTTAGTAAGTCCTAGCTTAATAGGAAGTGTTACATCAGGGCAAACTCCTTATGGTCCATCTGTAATTAATGGTTCCGAAATTGAGGAAACAATAGCTGCTGATACTGACCCTGGAGAAAGCTGGGAAGGACAGTTAATCAAAATCGTAAATGCTGAGATTACTCTTGATATCGATGCTAATTATTCCTATACTGCTACTGATGATGCAAGTACAACAACATTCAAAATTGGAGATAATGTTGATTTTAGATTATACAATATCTCGTTAACTGTTGGAGATGATGTTACAATTACCGGAGTTGGCGATTATGAAGATGGAACATATAGAATAAATCCAAGATCCCTTGCTGATATCCTTTCAGCAACCGACACTGTTGGTTCTACAGTTTATACTGTTGACCAAGGAGGTTTAACTATAACTGATATTCCTTTCAGTGCTACATTAGATGCATTTGAAGCTAACATTGAAGCTGCCGACACTGCTACTTTTGACACTTATTTAGCAGATGGAACAACTCTTGCAACAACAGATGTACAAACAGGTTATAAAGTTATTGTTACAGCTGCTGATGGAATAACCAAAGCAACTTATACCATTACTAAAAACGCTGCTTTAACAGATGCTACAGTTACATCAACTGAATATACTGTTGTGGAAGGAACTCCTGGAACAATTTCTAATGTTTCTAACGGAACTGATTTAGCTACTTTCAAAGGCAATATCACCGCTCCTCAATACGGAAGTTTCGAAGTTTATGTTTCAGACGGAGGTGCTGTTGCAACTGACCTTGCTGATGGTTATTTTTTAACTGGTACTGCAGAAGATGGAGTAACAACCGAAGACTATACGATTGAAGTTAGTAGTGTTGTTCCTGATACGGATTCTGAAGTTGCTGCTCCTATAACTCAAGTAGCTGCTGCTACTATTGCAGTTGTTGATGGTGACACTGAAGGTGAAGCATTTGGAGTATTCTCATTTGATATTAACGATGCTGGTACTGCCGATGGTTTACCAACAAACGTTAGCCAGATTGTTCTTTTCTATGGTCCTAATATGACATTAGACCTAAATACAGATGATATTGCTGATGGTTGGTTTATGATTGATGGCAGCAAAGTTGCTTTTACAGGAGAACCAATTATTGGTGGTGATTCAATCGCATTTACATTTACCGAAGGCGAAATTACTGTTCCCGACGGAAGTAGTGTAAACGCAATACTAGAATTAGTTCTTGATCCAAATGCTGTTGAAGGCAATGTAATTCAATTAATGATTGATGCTGACCAACATGGTTTTGAAACCATCGGAATTAGTTCTGAATTTTCAACTACTCTAACTGGTGGTGATATCGTAGGTAATGATATTACCATTGATGTTGTTGCTACAGAATTAAATTTCTCAGTTGAACCTACCAATGTATATGTTGATGCTATGATTACTCCAGCAGTTATTGTTAAAGCTGTTGATGCTAACGGAAACATCGATACAGATTATACATCAGATATCACAATTACTGCTACAGGTGCTACCTTAGTTGGTACACAAACAGAAGCAGCAGTTGCTGGTCTTGCTACTTTTGATGCAATTTCTTTCTCTGACGTAGGTACAGGCGTAACATTAACCGCTACAGATGGAGCAATTACAGACGCTACAAGTGCAACTTTTGATGTAACTGAAGCACCTGCTGCTGATCTGTTCTTCTCTGAATATATTGAATCAGGAAATGAAAAAGCGTTTGAAATTTATAACCCAACAGGATCTACTATTGATTTAAGCAATTATACTGTAAAACAATCACATAATGGTACAGGATGGGGAGTTGATGGAGTTGAATATGTATTACCATTAACCGGTAGTTTAAATGCAGGTGATGTTTATGTAGTTGCAGGTAGCGATGCTGCAGATAACATTAAAGCCGAAGCTGATCTTATACTTACTTATGGCGATGGACAAGGTAATAAAGTTGTATTCTATAGTGGTAATGATGCCATGGGAATATTTAAAGCTGATGTACTTATTGATGTTATAGGTATTGAATTAACTGCAGATGGAGCTGGCCCATGGGCTGTAGGCGATACAACAAATGCAACAGATGAAAATACTTTAGTAAGAAAAACAGGTAGAATAATTGGTAATACTAACTGGGCTGAATCCGCAGGAACAAGCAACGAAAATTCTGAATGGATTGTAAGAGAAGCTAAATACTCTAGCGATATTGGAAATTACGGCCTTAAGACAGGCAATGATATTTTAACGTTCGATTTTGTTGGTTTAACTACAGGAGCTGCAGATATTGATGATGTAAATCACACTGTTGATATTGAAGTGAAACTTGGAACTCCTGCAACAGCTTTAACTGCTACATTCACACTTTCTGAAGGTGCAAGTGCAAAAGTTGGAGCAACAGATCAAGTAAGTGGAACAACAGAAAATGATTTTTCTTCTCCTGTTACATATACTGTTACAGCAGAAGATGCTTCTTATCAGGATTGGACAGTAACTGTTACTGTTGCAACTACTCAAAGCCCAAATAAAGATGTTACAAGCTTAACAGTTGCTGGCATTGTTGGTGATGCTGTTATTGGTGATGGTACCATTACAGCAACCGTTGAATATGGAACTAATATTACTAGCTTAAAACCAACATTTACAATTTCTGATTTAGCTTCTATTTCTGATACAACTGTTGCTAAAGATTTTACAACTCCACAAACTTATATAGTAACTGCAGAAGATGCTTCTACTAAGAATTGGGTTGTAACTATTACTGCTGAAACTGTAAGTGAAGTTACTGATATAGCTTCATTAAGAGCACTATATAGCGAAACAAATACAGGAATTTACAAATTAACAGGCGAAGTAACTTTTACATATGCAACTTCACCAAACTTTTATATTCAAGATGGTACAGCTGCTATTCTTATCTACAATGGTAATAATGCAATAACGACCGCTTATAATATTGGAGATAATGTTCAGAATTTAATTGGTACTTTTAGTGCTTTTAACGGAAATATGCAATTTGTTCTTAAAGAAGATCCAGGAGCTGCTATTTCTTCAGGAAATACAATCACAGCGCAAGCTGTTACTATTACTGAATTAGTAAGTAACTATGCTGATTACGATGCAGAGTTAATCAAACTTGAAGATGTTACTATGACAGAAACTGGAACCTTCGAATCAGGCACGAACTATACTCTTAATAATGGTAGCGATCAAATCGCCTTAAGAACTAATTTCTCTACAGCCGATTATATTGGAACTGCAATCCCTGAAGAAACACTGGACATTACAGCACTTGCAGGAGCTTACAAAGGTACTCCTCAAGTATATCCTAGATCACTTTCAGATTTTGTAGTTGTTACAGGTATTAGTGATAATTTAGCATTAAACTCAATTAAATTATATCCTAACCCAAGTAATGGTTTAGTTACTTTAGAACTTAACAATGTAAATAACGAAGAATTATTTGTTGAGGTTTATGATGTTATCGGAAAATTAATTTACAAAACAAACATTACCGAAAACAGAACTGATATTGATCTTACCCAAATGAATGCTGGCATTTATTATGTAAGTGTTAATAACAATAGCAGTAAAAAAGTTTCTAAAATTATGATTCAGTAATAATCATAACGAATACATATTTAAAAGGGAGACTTTAAAAAGTCTCCCTTTTTTTATTCCTTATTATTGGCATTTAATAAAAAATGATTAATTTTAATATGAGACCTTGTTATGAAGAAAAATGTTTGAAAAATTTTTACATCAAACTCCATTTATAAAATTTGTACTTCCGTTTATTTTGGGCATAATTTTTAAAATAAATTTTTCCAAAATAGATATCAGCTTTATTATTATCTTTTTTGTTTTACTCACTTTAATATTTGTACTTAAACTCCTCAATCATGCACAAAATTATCTAAACAATAGATTCTGGAGTGTATTAATCTTTCTAGCAATATTTGTTTCGGGAGCACAATTAGTGCAAGAAAAACAAAAAAGAGTATTTTATTTTTCAAATAAAGAATACACGGTAATTGCCACGGTTGCTGAAAATCCTGTAGAAAAAGAAAAATCATATAAAGCAATATTGAATATTAGTGCTCTTAAAGACTCCACCAAGTGGATTAATCCCAAAACGAAATTTATTGCATATTTCCAGAAAGATAGTAACTCTCAATCCTTAAGTATAGGTGATCAAATAATTACTAAATCAATCCTAGTTCCTGTGAAACATAGTGGGAACCCATATACATTTAACTACAAAAACTACTTAAAGTATAAAGAGATTTATTATCAAGCCTTTATTAAAACAAATCAGTTTAAACTAATAAATCACAACTGCGGCTCCAAACTTAAAATATTCAGTAACCAACTGAGAAACAAACTTCTCAACATATATAAAACAAATAATATTACTGGTGACGAATTTGCTGTTCTTTCAGCGCTAACACTAGGATTCAAAGCAGATCTTACACCAGAGCTAAAAGAAAGTTTCTCAACAAGTGGTGCAATGCACGTTTTGGCCGTTTCTGGCTTGCATGTCGGAATAATTTTTATAATCCTTAGTAAGCTTCTATTCTTCCTTGAGCGATTTAAGTATGGAAAAATAGTGCAAGCTGTAATAATAATCCTGATTTTAGGCTTTTATGCATGCCTTACAGGTTTATCTAATTCAGTTATAAGATCAACAATAATGTTTACATTTATTTGTATTGGACGAGTATTTACACGACAAGTAAATATTTATAATACTCTTTGTGCATCCGCTTTTATTATGCTTTTATACAACCCCTATTCTATAATGGATGTTGGATTTCAACTTTCTTATTTAGCTGTAATTAGCATTGTTTTCTTTCAGCCCAAAATTTATTCCTTACTATCTCCAAAGCTAAAAATAACTGATTACATTTGGCAATTAATTACAGTTGCTATTGCTGCACAAATTGCAACTTTTCCCATTACCATTCACTATTTTGAACAGTTTCCTGTTTATTTTATACTATCAAATATTATCATTATACCTATTGTAAGTATTATTATTTATGGAGCTATTCTACTATTCTGTTTTTCGTTTTCATCAAATATTGCAATATACATTGCCAAGATCTTAAACTTTTTCACGTTTATCTTAAATAAAAATGTAGAATTGATCGAAAGCCTGCCCTTTTCAAAATTTGATTCATTAATTATTGATAATAGTGAGATTTTAATTCTTATTAGCACGGTACTTTTCTTTTCCTTTTTTATTCTAAAAAAACAAATTCGATTTATTAAATACAGTTTTCTAACATTGATTTTCTTTATTATTTATAATATCTCCATACCTATTGTAAATTCGAACAAATCGATGTTAATTATCTATAATATACCTAAATATAGCGCCTTAAACTTAATTAACGGAAATTACAGCCATTTATATACCGATATTGAAAAGCAGAACTCAGAAAACACAATAAAATATAACATTTTACCTCTTTGGAGAAGGTTAGGCATTAAAAGATTTTTTAGTGCAGATCTTGCAAACACAAATAATTTCTTTGAATACTATACAATTAATAATACAAGAATAATAAATATTAGAAATTCATCAATTCGAAAATTTAAATCCAAACATAAATTAAAATCAGATTATTTAATATTATCTCAAAATGCCAACATAAAAATCAATGAACTAAAGAAGTTTTTCGACTTCAATACACTTATATTTGATTCGTCGAACTCCAATTACAAAATTCGCATTTGGGAAAATGAATGCAAATTAGAAAATGTGAAATACTATAGCATTCCCGATCAAGGAGCATTTAATATTCAACTTTAAATCCAATTTAAATCAATTCATAAAAAAAACTGTATAATTATAGATATTTCGAAATAGATTACATTATTTTGTCAAATATTTAATATTTACCATTACCAAGTATTCCGAAAGGATTTAACAAAAATCAAATCGCTAAAGAATGAAAATTATTATCGCCGGAGCTGGTGAAGTTGGTACTCATTTAGCAAAAATGTTAAGCAACGAATTTCATGATATCATGGTTATTGATCCTGATGAAGAAAACTTAAGAAGTATAGATTCTAACCTAGACATACTTACAATAACAGGATCAGCCACATCATTTGAAGTACTGAAAGAAGCAAAAATAAAGAAAGCAGATTTGTTTATTTCTGTAACGCAATCGGAAGAAACAAATATTAATGCTGCAATGATCGCCAAGAAACTTGGTGCAAAAAAAACGATTGCACGAGTCGATAATAACGAATATATAGAACCTGAAAACATTTCTCATTTTACCGGTTTAGGAATTGACTATCTTATTTATCCAGAAAGAATTGCTGCACGCGAGATTGTTAATTTACTTGGACAGGCAGAAGCCTTCGAATCAGTAGATTTTTCTGGAGGAAAATTATCATTATACGTTTTAAAGCTTAACGAAAATGCTCCTGTTCTAGATAAAACCTTAATTGAAGTAACCAAAGACAAAGAAATTGAGTTCAGAGCTGTTGCAATTGCCCGAAATGGCAAAACAATTATTCCAAGAGGAAGCGATCAATTCAAATTGAATGATTTAGTGTACGTAGTAACTAGCAAGGCTGGAATAAAAGATGTACTGAAATATTCAGGAAAAAAGAAAATCGACATTAAAAATGTTATGATTCTTGGAGGTAGCAGAATTGGTAAACGAGTTGCAAAATCTTTAGAAAACAGATTCAATATTAAACTCATTGAAATAGATAAAGAAAAAAGTATCCTTTTAGCAGATCAATTATCAAATACGCTTGTTATTCATGGAGATGGAAGAAATATTGATCTACTAAAAGAAGAAGGTTTAGCAAATATGGATACCTTTATTGCTGTAACCGGCAACTCTGAAACAAATATCTTATCGTGCATGCTCGCAAAAAAAATAGGTGTGAAGAAAACGGTTGCAGAAATTGAAAACATTGATTATATTGATCTTGGCGAAAGCATGAAAATTGATACCATCATCAATAAAAAACTTACAACAGCTGGTAAAATTTATAAATTTACAATGAGCGCTGAAGTTGAAACAATGAAATGTTTAACTGGATCTGATGCCGATGTACTCGAATTTGTTGCGAAAGAAAACTCAAAAATTACAAAACGAAGTTTAAGAAACATAGAATTCCCAAAAGATGCACTTGTTGGTGGTATTATTAGGGGTAATAAAGGATATATAGCCAAAGGAGACACTCATATAAAAGCCGATGACCGAGTTGTTGTATTCGCACTTCCTTCGGCAGTAAAAACACTAGATAATTTCTTCAATTAAAATGATTAACAAAAAAATCATTATTCAGGTTATGGGCTTATTACTCCTTATTGAAGGAGTATTTATAGGCATATCTGCCCTAGTTAGCTTAATATATAAACAATACGATTTTAACGCCCTTTTAATAACCACAATAATTTGTTTTGCAATTGGGTTTAGTCTTAAGTTATTGACCCGAAATGCTGAAAAGAATATTGGTAAACGTGAGGGTTATATAATTGTAAGCCTTGTATGGATTATATTTTCTGTTTTTGGAGCATTACCATTTGTAATTAGTGGAGCTATTCCATCCTATGCCGATGCCTTTTTTGAAACAATTTCAGGTTTTACAACTACCGGAGCTTCCATATTAAATGATATAGAATCAATACCACATGGATTACTTTTTTGGAGAAGCTTAACGCAATGGTTAGGCGGTATGGGAATAATTGTTTTATCAATTGCAATTCTTCCAATATTTGGAATTGGTGGTATGCAGCTATTTGTTGCCGAAGTTCCTGGACCAACACCAGATAAATTACATCCAAGAATAAAAGAAACAGCCAAACGACTTTGGGGTATATATGTTTTATTTACATTAGCCGAAGTAATATTGCTTAAGTTGGGTGGCATGAACTGGTTTGATGCAATTAACCATTCTTTTACAACAATGGCAACAGGAGGATATTCTACAAAACAAGCAAGTATTGCTCACTTTAATTCTCCATTTATTCATTATGTAATTATTATTTTTATGTTTTTAGCTGGTACGAACTTTACCCTGTCGTATTTTGCATTGCATTTTAAATTTAGGAAAGTATTTAAGAACGAAGAATTTAGATACTATTTAGGTTTTATTTTGTTTTTTACCTTCGTAATCACTTTTACACTTTGGCATTTTGATGGCTTTGGATTGGAAAAATCTTTCAGAGATTCAGCATTTCAGGTTGTTTCAATTATTACAACAACAGGATTTGCTACGGCTGATTATCTGCAATGGACACCCTTTGTTATTGTAATGATATTCGCACTAATGTTTTTTGGTGGATCAGCAGGTTCAACCGGTGGTAGTATAAAAATTGTTCGTATTACTTTACTTTTAAAGAATAGCTACCAAGAACTTAAAAGAATTATTCACCCAAATGCAATTATTCCAGTACGAATAAATGGTAAAAGTGTTCCAGCACCAATCATCTCTAATATACTAGCATTTGTAGTTATATATATGCTTATAACCATTGTAAGTACAGCTTTAATATCCGCTCTGGGTTATGACCTGGAAACATCATTGGGAGCTGTTGCCGCAACATTGGGGAATATAGGTCCTGGAATAGGTATGGTTGGACCAATTGAAAATTACGCTCATTTTCCTGATATTGGAAAATGGTTTTTATCCTTTTTAATGCTCATTGGAAGATTAGAGCTTTTTACCGTTTTAATTCTATTTTCACCAGCTTTCTGGAAAAAATAATAATAACGATACATGATAAAATATAAATCTATCATAAGAAATTTCTTTAATGATTGGGATTTATATGAAAAACTATGGCTCGTAATTTCAACAATCCTTATTGTCAGTCTTTCAATTTACTGGAAAGATTCTCCGATAGGAATTATAGCTTCGCTAGCCGGAATATGGAATGTTGTTCTGGTTGCCAAAGGGAAGATTCTAAATTATTTCTTTGGAATAATTGCTGTAACCACATATGCATTTGTAGCTTATACTCAAAAATACTTTGGCGAGGTAATGTTAAATATGTTTTACTTCTTTCCAATGCAATTTATTGGATTCTATATTTGGCGTAAACGAACGTCAGATAAGAAAACCGAAGATATTAAGGTTGTTTACATGACAAACAAACAAAGACTTTTTTGGTTATGTATTACAGCTGTTGCCACAATAACATATGCTTATATACTTAAAAGACTTGGAGGAAACCTTCCATTTTTAGACTCCGCCTCAACGGTAATGTCAGTAATTGCAATGATACTAATGGTTTTTGTGTTTGTTGAACAATGGATATTGTGGATCTTAGTCGATATCGTTTCTATATTTTTATGGGCCATTGCTATGAAAAATGGAGGAACTGATATTGCCGTATTAATTATGTGGATTGCATTTTTAGTGAATGCGATTTACGGACTTTTTAATTGGATAAAACTAGAATCAAAAACTTAATATACCAAATCGCCTATACCTTGACGAATAATTTCTATTTCGTCGCCAGTACAATCAATAACTGTTGAAGCTTCGTTATTTCCAAAGCCTCCATCAATCACATGATCAACCTGATGATCAAATTTATCAAAAATCAACTCAGGATCTGTCATATAATCAAGAATTTCATCCTCGCTATGCAATGAGGTTGTCATAAATGGATGCCCCAATGCATTTACTAATTCGATCGCTATATTGTTGTCGGGAATTCGAACACCTACTGTTTTCTTTTTCGATTTATAAAATCGAGGAACATTATTATTAGCGTTAAGAATAAAAGTAAAAGGTCCTGGTAAATTTCTTTTAAGTAGTTTAAAAATAGGATTACTTATGTGTAATGCGAATTGTGAAATATGACTAAGCTCGCTACAAACAATCGAAAAATTTTCTTTTAGCGCATTTTTTCCCTTTATCCTTACAATTTTATCAAAGGCTTTTGGACTATGTATATCCCAAGCTAAACCATAAACTGTATCGGTTGGATAAATAATTAGTCCATTATTTTTTAAAGCAGCAACTGCTTGAGAAATCTCCCGTGGGTTCGGATTGTCTGGATGAACGCTTAATAACATTATGTTTTTTCTTAAAAATCAAATGCAAATGTAACAAACTATTATATAAATAGCGTATAATTCAGTGAAATAAAGCTATACAACAAAAAAAGGATTGCCAAATGGCAATCCTTTTTCATATGAAACAATATTATATATTATCCATTTACTTTTTTATAATCAGCTAAGAATTGTTGTAGTCCAATATCAGTTAATGGGTGTTTTAAAAGACCCAAAATTGCGCTTAACGGACAAGTTGCAACATCTGCACCAGCTTCCATACATTGTACAATATGCATTGTATGACGGATAGATGCCGCAAGAACCTCTGTTTCGAATCCATAATAGCTATACATCTCAACTATTTGAGCAATTAATTCAACTCCATCTGTCGAAATATCATCTAATCTACCAATAAATGGAGAAACATAAGTTGCACCTGCTTTAGCAGCTAACAAAGCTTGTCCAACAGAAAAAACCAAAGTACAGTTTGTTCTAATTCCTTTACCAGTTAAATATTTTATTGCTTTAATTCCATCTTTAATCATTGGAACTTTAACAACAATCTGTGGATGCAATGCAGCTAAAATTTCACCTTCTTTAATCATTCCTTCAAAATCTGTAGAAATAACCTCAGCACTAACATCGCCATCAACTATTTCACAAATATTTTTATAATGATTTATAATATTTTCTTCTCCACTAATTCCTTCTTTTGCCATTAAAGATGGATTCGTAGTTACTCCGTCTAAAACACCTAAGTCTTGTGCTTCTTTTATCTGATCAAGATTCGCTGTATCAATAAAAAATTTCATGTTATGATTTTATTTAATTAATAATCAAAATTCGATGCGAAAATAAGGCATTTTTTTGAGTATAAAAATATAATATTTAAAGAAGTAGATTTGACTATTTTCCTGAAAGATTAAAAAGTTTCTCTAATAATAAGTAGGCCTTCCCTTTTATTCCCGGACTCCGACTGGCTCTATTTCCTGCTATGTTTAATACTTTTATTTTATTTTTATTTAGCCATTCCTGAAACATCTCATAATTTATAGGATCAAAATTAACGTCGTAAATTAAATAAGGTTTAGAAAATTGTTTACAAAACATTATTGCATTTAACGTGCCGTCTTTAAACTCTGATTCGTCTTTAACAATAATGCTTGCATCAGATTCTAAAACATTTTTTCTTGTTCTTTCCACAAAATCTTCCGAATCGATCTCTATAAGAGGATACTTAAAAGGGATTATTCCCATCTCACACAATCTCCCTTTTGGGCAAAATCCTCCACAATCAAAATTATAATCAAGAGCAAAATCAAGAGCTCCTTGATCAACTCCTGTTTGTCCACCCGATATAATCTTTGGTTTAATCATTTTGTTTCTTTTAAAATTTTATAAATACCATATTTCTTACAATAACGGTAAAACCAACTATACTCTACTTCAATTCCAATCTTATCTTTAACTTTTAATTGTAATTGCTCAATAGTTTTTATTTTTTTAGCTGAAGCCATTCTTTTAATCTGATTTCTATATGGATTAAGCTTTGACTTTCGTCTTTCAGAATATTTATAATTTAACAAGCCATTCAATCCCTTTACTATATATATCTTAGACCAATCAGCTACAGTATCTTCATGTATATCTAAAAGTTTTATGATATTTTCGTTTTTTTGCCCCTCATTTTTAAGCAAGATACAATATGCTCGCTTTAAAATGTTCTTTTTATGTTGGCTTTCACGAATTACATTTCTTATTTCTAGTTCCTCTTCCGAAGAAAGATTTATTCTATAACTCATTAATTGTATTTATTTGACTCCAAAATACAAAAACAAGAGTCAAAAAACAAGAGTATAAACATCAATAAATAAGAAAATTACAAATAAAATGGGATTTAAAAAAAGGTAAGTTCAAAAAATAAAAAGCGGGCAAGCTACTTACATCGCACCGCTACAACCGTCTACCCTTGCTACCTTCCAGTCCTGGGGGAGTTCAACGGGAGCTGGTCGTATAAGACTTGCCCGGGGGCACAAAAGTAGTAAAATATCAAATCTTTTCAAATAAATCGGCATTTATTTCTGGAAAAACTGATATATTTGTTTTGCACTTAACTTAACTTATAAAATAATGGAAGAAAAATCAACTTTATGGAAGAGTGGGTTAACCCACGGGCTTATTACTGGTCTGGCTTTAATTATCTACTCTGTACTATTATTTGTACTTGAATTAAATTTAAAATCGGGATTAAATTATTTAGCTTACTTAATTATTATAGCAGGTTTTATTTATGGAACTAAAACTTACAGAGATAACGCCCTAAACGGCTCTATTACTTACTCGAAAGCTCTTGGGTACAGCACAATAATACTTCTTGTTGCAGCTATTTTGAGTACAATTTATAATTATGTATTTTTTACTATTATCGACCCTGATATTGTTGATAAAATATTAGCAGTTAGCGAAGAAAAAATGCTAAGCAGAGGAATGAGCGATGAACAAATTGAAATGGGTATTGAAATGTCTAAGAAATTTATGTCTCCAGTTGTAATGACTATTATGGGATTTATTTGGACAATGATATTTGGATTTATCCTTGCTCTTATAACTTCTGCATTTATTAAAAAAGAAGATGATTCTTTTCAAAATGCAATGCAAGATATAAAAGAAGAAGAATAAAATAAATAAACTATAAATTGGTCATACTGGTATAATTGAGTATGACCAATTAATTTAAAATTACCCTTCAGAATCTTAAAAAATCAATTTACAACAAACTCTACACCAAAATGGATATTTCAATTGTAGTACCTTTATACAACGAAGAAGAATCATTACCTGAATTAATGGAATGGATCAATAAGGTAATGATAGAAAATAGCTTCTCTTATGAAGTTGTTATGGTTGATGATGGAAGCCGCGATAAATCATGGCAAGTGGTAACTGAACTAAAGAAGAAATATCCAACTCTAAAAGGTGTAAAGTTTCAAAGAAACTATGGAAAATCAGCAGCCTTGCACACCGGTTTTCAGGAAGTCGAGGGAGATGTTGTAATTACAATGGATGCTGATTTACAAGATAGCCCAGAAGAAGCAACCGAATTGCATCGAATGATTATGAAGGATGGTTATGATTTGGTTTCTGGATGGAAGAAAAAAAGACACGATCCGTTTTCAAAACGGTTCCCTAGCAAAATTTACAATCGCTTAGTTAGAATGGTTACCGGCATTAAACTTCACGATTTTAATTGCGGACTTAAAGCCTACCGATACGATCTTGTAAAAAGCATCGAAGTTTATGGCGATATGCACAGATACATGCCTGTTCTTGCAAAAGCAGCTGGATTTAAAGCTATAGGCGAAAAAGTGGTTCAACATCAAGCTCGCAAGTTTGGTATTTCTAAATTTGGATTTGGACGTGCTCGTGGAATGTTTGACCTACTTACTATTTCTTTTATTTCCAGATTTGGAAAAAAACCAATGCAATTTTTTGGAACATTAGGAACACTTATGTTTATTGCTGGTTTTATTGCAGCAGGATGGCTTGGAGCAGAAAAACTATATTCTATCTGGCATGGAATTAAAGCTCCCTTAGTAACTTCTAGTCCTTATTTCTACATATCATTAACTACAATGATAATTGGGACCCAATTATTCTTAGTTGGATTTCTTGGCGAACTTGTTTCGAGAAGTTCAAGCGATAGAAATAATTATAAAATTGATGAGAAAATTTAATGGATAATCTACTTTTCAATCGTAGATGTCATCCCCAACTTGATTGGGGATCATTTTTTTATTCAGAAAAATCAATGTAGAGATTCCCGTTTGCACGGGAATGACATTTGAAATTACTTATAGAAATTCTTTTTGTAGGCATGGAACTCATCTTGCCTTAAAACTAATCTTTTATAAAAAGATTTAATAAAGCCAATACCATAAGCAATTAGTTGTATAAAGCTCGACACTATTGACAAAGAAGCTACTCTAATGTTTTTATTAAGCCTCAGTGAATCTAAAAATATTATTAAAATAAAAAGACCAATTGGGGCCAAGAAATAAACACGAAATACGCTCAAGATAATCAGAAGCAACAATCCAATTGTGAAACTTGCAGGTAAGAAATGAACGATTTTTAATGATTCTGGATGACGCTTATATAAGTTTATTCGAGCTATTCCTGAATTAAATACCTGTTTAAAAAACTTTCTGTAATCTACCCTTCGTTTATGATAAACAGCTGCATCTTTTATTAAGGTTGTAGAGAACCCGTTTTCAATTATTCGTAAGCTCATATCAACATCTTCGCCAAATCGCATTTTTGAAAAACCTTTTGTTTTCTCATAAACCGCTTTTGAAAATCCCATATTGAAACTTCTGGGATGAAATTTCTTTTCATCTTTCATTCCTCCACGAATTCCTCCCGTGGTAAAAAAAGATGTCATTGAATAATTTATAGATTTCTGAATAGCTGTAAAACTAGGATGAGCCATATCTGGGCCGCCATATGCATCTACAGGATGCTCCGTTAATCTATTATCTACAATTTCAAAATATTTTTCAGGTATAATACAATCACTATCAAAAAACACATGATAATCACCTATAGCTCTTTCTGAACCATAATTTCGCGATTGTCCAGGACCAGAATTATCTTTAAAGAAATACTTAATATCTAAAAACTCCTGATAAGTCTTCACAATTTCATCGCTCTTTAGAACAGATCCATCTTCAACTACAACAACTTCAAAATTCTTATATGTTTGATTTTTTAAACTTTCTAACAATTCTGTTAGCTCGTCGGGACGGTTAAAAACCGGAATAATTGCACTAAACTTTATCATTTCTACTTTTAATATTTCTCTTTTAGCAAATTAACTATCTTTTGATCAATAGGAAAAGTAAAATGAGCACTATTTAATCTAGATATCTTTTCCCACCGAAATGATTGTGCTCCATTTACCTCTTTAATAAAGTTAAAAGGTTTATCAGAAATCGTAAATTTAATCTCACCTTTAAATTGCGCAAAGTAATAAACACTAACCAATTGGCCTTTATTGTAAAATTCGGTTGGCTGAAAATAATCAGTGGTATAGAAATGATCTAACACATCTACCTCTTGCCCAAACTCCTCTATCGCTTCACGTTTTAAACAATCAATTGTTCCTTCGCCAAACTCCATTCCTCCTCCTGGAAATTTTGTCATTCTAGTATTCACTTGATATTCGTCGCTAATAAGAATCTCATTATTTGAATTAATAATGAGACCATAAACACGAATTATATATTTATCTATTTTTTCGCTCAACTAATTTGTGAATTTATGTAATTTATAATTTGATCTTTATTCTCAGGATGAAACCATGTTAGATCTTTATCGCGACCAAACCACGATATTTGCTTCTTAGCATAATGTCTGGAATCTCGTTTTATTAATTCTATTGCCTTATCTAAACTTATCAAACCGTCAAAATGTTCAAATAATTCTTTATATCCCACGGTATTTAAAGAATTCAAATTTCGGTCTTTATAAAACATACGAGCCTCTTCGACCAAACCTTCTTCAAGCATTTGATCTACCCTTAAATTTATTCTATCGTATAATTCTGCTCGATCTCTTTCTAATCCAATCTTTATGATCTTAAAATCTCTTTCTTTCTTCGTTTTCGATAAAAAAGAAGAATAAGGCTTTCCCGTTTGAATTGATACCTCAATAGCCTTAAGCATTCTTTTTGGATTTTTTAAATCGATTTTTTCATACGATACAGGATCTAGCATTTTTAATTGCATTCTCAAACTTTCAATGCCTTCCTCTTTGTGTGTTTTTATTAAATCATCACGAAGTTTCTGATCAATGGTAGGCAAGTCATCTATACCATCGCAAACTGCATTTATATACATACCAGATCCGCCTGTCATTATAACCTGATGGTGATTTTTAAACAATCCATTTAATATATCGATTACCTCAAACTCAAACATGCTTGCATTGTAGTAATCGTAAATTGAGACATTTCCAATAAAGTGATGTTTTACCTGATTTAATTGATCAAATGATGGAACGGCTGTTCCTATTTTAAGTTCTTTATAAACCTGTCGGGAATCTGAAGAGATTATTTCGGTTTTATATTCCTTTGCAATGTCAATGCTTAAGTCCGTTTTTCCGATCCCTGTTGGTCCTACTATTACTATTAGACTTTTCATTAAGAAGTATTATAATTCTAGTAAAAATTTCATTGTATCAATATTATCGGCATAATCCCATAACTCCGGCTCTTGTGCTTTTCCAAAATACAATGAGTTTTTAATTAATTCTGATCTGGAAACTACACACTGAATTAACTCACTATTCAAGTTAAGCAATTCGTTTACTTTCTGAATATTATTGTAATACTGAAAAAACACAACCCCAATCGGAGAAGAAAAATTCTCATCTTCCTTTAAAATTAAGAATCCATTATCGAAATGCTGAATCTGATTCATTAAATAAACGGACTTATTGTAATCGTAATTATTTGCATATTTGTTATGCATATAAACGTTTTTAAAAGATTCTATATTCTCGAAAAAGTTATCGAAACAGTAATCTTTTGGAATAAATAGCTTGGATACATTTCTGCAACCCAATCCAAAATAACTAAATATATCAACACCTAACTTCTTAATATCGGCACTAGTTTCGTCGCCGGTTAACACCGCAGCCGAACTTCTATTTTTCCGAATTATATGCGGATATTTACCAAAATAGTACTCAAAGTACCTTGCTGTATTATTGCTCCCGGTTGCAATTACTGCATCAAAATCTTCAAGTTTATCTTCAGTAAAAATTATGTAATTTTTAAATTCCGAATTTAAATCAATTAAATAATCGGAGATAAACTTTAACAATCTATTATCTTTTGAAGAGAGCTTTCCTTTAAAGATATGACCAGAAATTAATACACTAATAAAATCACTAAAACCTACCAAAGGAATATTTCCAGCAGTTATTACGCCAACTTTTTTGGATTTAGGATTATTTGAAGCACTTGGATATTTATTTACCCAACACTCTACTTTCCCCAGTTTTAGTGATTCTCCTATAGCTTTTATAGAGTGAAGAATATTCTCTTTTGTAAACCACGGATTAAAAATATTATCGTTTAAAATAATCTCATTTAAGGCTTTAGAATGCTTATCATTCATATCCCCTAAAGAGAAATTTATTAAAAACTCGCCTAACTTTACGAATGATTCTATCCTTTTTGATAAATCCATGTTTCAAATTAATTATTTCTCAATATAAATAAAAAATGGATGACAAATTCTATAACAGTCATCCATTATATTTTCAAAATGGGTTCTAGAAAGAATCCCAAGGAATTTCAGTAAACATAGTTCCTATAGCTGCACCTAAGATAACCCATTTAATAATTACAAATGTTAAATAAATACTTGATAGAACTGTTCCTATAATTGCACAGACTCGTCCAGCATTCATATTCTTATAAGAACCTTCAGTATATTGCATAGGGTTTTCAATATATAATAACTTACTCTTCCTTGATAATACAATTGCAATAATTCCCATTACTAATCCCGGGATTCCAATACACCAACATGTTACTATTGATAATATTCCTAATACTAAAATAGCGGTTGCGTTTGGTAATTGTTGTTGTACACTCTGATTTACTTGTTGATTTGCTGGAGTAGTTGTGTTTTCCATGAAAATTTATTGTTTAAGTTAATAATTTATAAATATAGTTTAAAACCATTATACTAACATTGATAATAAAGGCAATTTTTAAAACGTTTGCACCATTTCTGAATTTAAATACTAAATGCAAAATAAGATAAAACATTAAAAATATGGTTGGTATCAACGCTGGATAAAGAATAATGCTTTCATATAAATTACCTTTCAGTAATTCAATAAAAGCTCTTTGCATTCCACATCCCGGACATTCGATCCCTAAATACTTTTTATAGGAACAACTCAACAAGTGAGATTCGAGCCATTCAATTATATTACCTAACATATATTATTTATTGAAAATCCAAAGATAATGTTCGCAATTAGTATTTAAAATTATTTGGTATTTAATTCGGAAAAAAGAATGGAAATATAGTCGACAACCTCGCTTGAAGGGATAATCTCACCTGAATGTCCCATTTTGAGCAAATCAACTTTCGGTTTTTTTGCAATTAACTTTGAGTATTCAATTAAAGTCATAATTGGCCCATAGCCACATACACTAATATTCTTGGAAACAACTTCCTTTTCAATTTGAGAAGAATCCAGCAAGATAATATTCCTTAAAACATACTCATCCATTTTTCGTCCTTTTTCGGGTGATAAAAAATGTGAAAAGTCAGAAGATGCAATAATAAGTATCTTTCTATTTAATTTTTGTGCCGCTTTATGAATTTTTCCGGCAAGGAGTTTAGCGTTTTTATATGTTTGGTAAGTTAATGTTATAGGGGCGATTTTAAAATCATAGTCTAAAAAATATTGAAGAAACGGAATCATAACTTCGCATGAATGTTCTCTTTTTTGCTCGATTTCCGAAATTGAGATTCCTAGTTTCTTACCAAACTCAGTATCCAAATCGACCTTTCCAAGTGGTGTTTCCCAAATATCATTAGAATCAAACGCTATTTCGTTTCCTATTCCAGTATGATTTGGATTTACAATAACTATTGTATCGTATTTTATCTTGGATTGTTTTAATATTTCGAAAAAATGAACTGCCTGAAATGCTGAGAACATATAACCTGCATGTGGAACTACACCTCCAATTAAGAATCTATCTTTTAAGCTAGTATCTATATTTTGTAACTCTTTATTTCGGATTGTTTCAATTTGTTCAACAATGGATTCTTTGCTTGCTGGATAAAAACGCCCGGCAACAGCTGGCTTTCTAATTTTCATTTCTTGATAAAATTTAAAATATGATTCCCACAATTCATACAATTACCTTCACTGTTTATTGAAACCGATTTAGATGAATAGCCACTTCTTTTTACAACAAGTTCCTTGCAATTAGAACAATATGTATTATTCCCTTCCTCCAATAACATATTTCCAAGATAAACATACTTTAACTTTTCTTTAGCTATTTGACCAAGTTTAATCATTTTCTCTATTGAAGTAGCCTCTATAGATAACTTGTATGTTGGAAAATACCTTGAAATATGCAAAACAATGTTCTCTCCAAGATTAGCATATAACCAGTTGATCATTTTGCTATATTCCTCTGGATCATCGTTTAAAGAAGGAATAACCAGATTTGTAATTTCTAGATGTTTTTGAGCCTCAACAATTGCCTTTAATGTTTCTTTAACCGGTTCAAGCTGAGATTTTGTATACTCTGTAAAAAAATATTCCGAAAAGGATTTTAGATCAATATTAAAAGCATCGATATATGGCATCAACTCTTCTAATGGTTTAGAATTAATATATCCATTAGATATCATCACATTATTTAATCCATTTTTCTTGGCCAATTTTGCGGTATCGAGCATAAATTCGTAAAAAACAGTGGGCTCGTTATATGTAAAAGCAATCCCAACATTTTCCTCTCTTGATTTAGCCAATTCAACAATCATTTCAGGAGAATACATTTTACTATCTCTTGATAAATCATCGACACTAGACTGTGATATTTCCCAATTTTGACAAAACTTACACTTTAAATTACAACCAATACTTCCAACTGAAAGAATTTCCGATCCTGGATAAAAATGATACAAGGGCTTTTTCTCAATTGGATCGAAACCAATAGAAGATACAAGTCCGTAATTTTGAGCAACTAAAATTCCATGATCATTTGTTCTAACTTTACAAACACCATTATTGTCTTCTTTTATAATACAGTTATGCGGACACAATTGACACTGAACTTCGCCGTTTTCCAATTTATTATAAAAAAGAGCTTCCATTTTACTTTACTCCAAAATTTGTATAATGATTAAAAGGAATATCGACCACTACCACTTCGTCGACTCTAGACCAGGATGGATCATGTTTACACCAATAAATAAACTCCTCGATTAATTCAGGCTCCGCTTCAATTTCCATATATACACTGCCATCGGTTCTATTTTTTACAAAACCGCATACTCCAATTTCATTTGCTTTTTGAAGAGCACTATAACGGAAACCAACTCCTTGAACTTGTCCATAAATATTTAACTTAACGGATCGTATCATAAATTCATCTCTCCCTTTTGAGATATTATTTAAATGTGTCTAAGGTAAATTTACGAATTAAAGAGACCAAGGTCAATCTTTATTAATTAATTTCTTTTCGAAAAAAAAGACCATTTTAAATTATATATAAACTTCTTATAGTATTTTTGATAATAATTAATGAATTATGATTTCAAAAAACCTATTTAAAGAGAATCTAAGGATTGCAATTAGTTCGATCCGTTCAAATCTGTTAAGAACAGTTTTGACTGTATTCATTATAGCATTTGGAATTATGGCTTTAGTAGGGATTTTAACAGCCATCGATTCAATAAAAGGTTCTATTAATAATCAATTTAGGAGTATGGGCGCAAATACTTTTAATATTGTTAATAGAGATAATAGAGTTCGAGTGGGCGGGCGTGTAGAAAGATATAAAAATATCGAATATAGAGATGCAAAGAACTTTAAAGAAGATTTCAAATTTCCTGCGCAAGTTTCCATATCAACCTTTGCATCGGAAATAGCAACGGTTAAATACAAATCAAAAAAAACCAATCCCAACATTCCTGTAGTTGGCTCTGATGAAAATTACCTAATTAACTCAGGTTACGAAATACAAAAAGGCAGGAATTTCTCTATTACCGAAATTGAAGCAAATGCTCATGTTGTGGTAATAGGTTCTAATTTAATAAAAGATCTATTT
Organism: Bacteroidales bacterium; assembly: GCA_016342685.1. GTDB lineage: Bacteria > Bacteroidota > Bacteroidia > Bacteroidales > UBA12077 > UBA12077. The sequence goes on from JAEINU010000002.1 coordinate 614,093, forward strand.
GACGATGGAGAAGAACCTTTAGAAAAAATAATAAGTATTGGAAACGGTAAATACAAGATAATTGGAATCTTAAAGGAAAAAGGTTCGAGTTTTGGTTCTCAGGGTGATAAGATTTGTGTTTTACCCATAACAAGTGTAAGACAATATTTTTCTCGTCCGAATATGAATTTTAGAATTTCCGTTTTACCTTACGATTCAAAGTTATTAAAATCGGGCATTAATGAAGCTACCGGATTATTTAGAGTTATTAGAAAATTGAGGAGTTTTGAGGATAATAATTTCTCTATCGAATCGAGCGATAATTTAGCTAATTTACTTATCGAGAATATAAGTTATGTAACTTTTGCTGCCACCTTAATTGGAATAATAACATTATTTGGTGCTGCAATTGGCCTAATGAATATTATGCTTGTTTCTGTAACCGAAAGAACTAAAGAAATCGGTATTAGAAAAGCGATTGGAGCTAAGTCATCAATAATACGAAGACAGTTTCTTTACGAATCGATACTTATTGGTCAGCTGGGTGGTTTTTTTGGCATTATTTTGGGGATTCTTATCGGAAATATCGTATCTTTAGTAACTGGTGGAATATTTATTATTCCATGGGCTTGGATACTTGGAGGGGTAGTTATTTGCCTATTTGTTGGATTGGTATCTGGTTTAATTCCAGCAATTAAAGCCTCAAAACTAGACCCTATAATTTCATTACGTTACGAATAACACTAAATAGATTATGAACGAATTGATTATCGAAAAATCGGCAAAAACACCTTTTATAAATTTCGACGCTCAATCTGGAATATTAAAGATTATCGGAAGATCAATTCCTGAAAATCCAGAAGAATTTTATACAAATCTGTTTATATGGACTAAAGAATATTTCAATAAACCACAAAACGAAACTTTAGTTCATGTTCAACTAGAATACATTAATAGTGGATCATCAAAGTTTATTTTAGAATTTTTCCAATTAATCCAGCTTTATAAAGGTAAAGGAATGAATTGCAAAATAAATTGGCATTATGAAGAAGATGATGAGGCTGTACTTGAGCTAGGGAAACATTATCAATCTATAATTGATGTTCCTTTTAAATTAATTGAACTATATTAACCCTAAAATTTCACCCATAAAAAAAGCCTAAGAAAACTTCTGTTTCTTAGGCTTCTCTTTTTAATAAAAAATATCTTAGAATAATTTTTCTATTAAATCAACTACTCGACTAGAATAACCCCACTCGTTATCGTACCATGAAAGCACTTTAACTGTTTTCCCCAATACCATTGTGCTTAAAGCATCAAAGATTGAAGAATGAGGATTTTGGATAATATCAACCGAAACAATTGGATCTTCGGTATATTCCAAAATGCCTTTCATTGGTCCTTCTGCAGCTTTTTTCATAGCAGCATTAACCTCTTCAATTGTAACTTCGCGTTTTAAATTCGCAACTAAATCGACAAGAGATCCTGTTGGTGTTGGAACACGAATTGCCATTCCATCAAGTTTTCCTTTTAATTCAGGTAATATTTTACCTACTGCCGATGCAGCACCAGTTGTAGTTGGTATTTGCGAAACAGCTGCTGAGCGAGCTCTACGCAAATCAGAATGTGGTGCATCTAAGATCATTTGATCATTCGTGTATGAATGCACTGTTGTCATGAAACCATTCTCTAAACCAAAATTATCGTGTAATACTTTAACGATTGGCGCTAAACAGTTAGTAGTACAAGATGCATTTGACACACATTGATCTTCGGGACGTAAATTTTCATCGTTTACACCTAAAACAATCATATTGTCAATCTGATCTTTGGCTGGAACTGTAAGTAAAACTTTTTTAGCACCATTCTTTAAATGATCTCCATAACCTCCTTTTTCGCTTTCACGAGATCTGAAAATACCAGTAGATTCAACTACCACATCTGGAGTAACTGCCCAAGGAATATTTATTGGACTTCTTTCAGATGATACTTTGATTTTTTTACCATTTACAATAATTCCATCCTCATCGAAAGATACTTCGCCATTAAAACGACCCTGAGTAGAATCGTACTTTAATAAATGGGCTAATGTTTTTGTGTCTGTTAAATCATTAATCCCAATTATTTCCAGGTTATCTCTTTCTAAAATAATCTTGAATACATTACGGCCTATTCTCCCAAAACCGTTAATAGCAACCTTTATTTTTGACATTTCTCTAATGTTTAAATGATCATTAAATTCAAAGATCAAAATTAAATATTATAAACATATTCTTCAAGAAATTATGAAGAATATATCTAGATACTTTACAACATATAAATATGGCAATTTGTTGAATCTATCTGAAAATTCTAAATTTCCGTTTTCTCTTCTCGAAATAATTATCGGATACCTCTTGTGCATTAACAACTTTACCAAATCGATAACACACAAAAAGGGTAAAAAAGAATTGCTGATTATCATCAACATCCATTATTTCAAGGCTATTTGTGTATGCCTGAACCATAACACCGGCCTCTAATGCATGTATCAATGTTTCTGATTGGCTAAATTCAACATTTATACCTGCTTTAACAAATGCTCCAGGAACAATTTTTATTTCGTCGAAACCTTTAAAGAAAGATGATTTACCCCGAATATTACCCGAATCATGTATATCAGCATTAAATCTTTGCTCTTTCACATCCATTGTAGTATCTCTTGGTTCAATATCGTAATAAATTGGTTTAAGAAATGCTACCGATGGCCCAAAGGTATAAAAATAACGTATTGCAACACTACCAATATCAGCCTTACTAAACATTTCGTTTTGTTTACCATAGCCAAACCTTAAGTCATAAACAGAATTTAACTTACCAAATACAAATGATTCCGATCTAAATGATGTGGATTTTATTTCTTTTGAATGTTTAATTATTGAAAACTCAGCTTCGTATAGCCTCTTTTCCAAATAATTAATTCGACTACCATATCTATAGCCTAACCCCCATCCGTTTGTAGATAGATTAAATGCTACAGTTTTCTCGTTACGATAAAAAATATTTGGGACGTCTGAAATACCTTCTTGTGAAAATAAGATATTTGCAAAAAGCATAAATTGGATAACTAAAAAGTAGAATCTAAATCTCATATAATAAAAAACTGTCTCAAAAGTAAAATTAACATTTTTCGAGACAGACTAACAGTAGGTTACTCAGAAAATTATTATTTTCTTATATTTTGGAGTAAAATCTACGAATTAACTTCAACATTTTCAACTTCTACCTGACCATATGCTGGACAATCTTTGCTCTTGCAAGAGCTTAAAACTGCTACAACAAATAGTGAAAATACAACTGCTACGATAAATCTTTTCATGATGGTTTAGTTATGTTATTTACATTGATTTGTTTTTATCAAATCTAAAAAAAAAAAATCAGAAATTAAACATTTTGTTCCGTTGTTTCTGAGTTATCAGAATATGCAGGACAACTATGATTTGAATGACAAGAACTTAAAACTGCTAAAAGTACAATTACCACTAATGCTACACCTATTTTTTTCATTTCTTTCTCCTCTGAAATTATTTAATTAAAATTTTACTAATTAATCACATGCAAATATACGCTTTGACATGATTAAGGTTCCTTTATTAATTTAATAATTACGGGCATTCATCACTGGTATTTATACGTTTGTCAAAATGGAAAAAACCAGGAAAAATTCATTCCTGGTTTTAATACAATCAACTTTATTGTTTGTTCATTAATTCATTTCAGGAATCCTGCCGGGAGTCCAAGGTGCCTTAATATCCTCAAGATCTTGTTCAAGATTCTTAATATCGATAGTAGACAATTTCTTTAATCTTAAAATTAACACCGGTAATTCTTCATGAATTATTTCGTATGCCAATTTACTAGTTTCTGTTATTGAAGATGTAGAACCCGATTGTCCCCAAATTACATATTGTAACCTATTTGTTAAAGGAACTTGTCGAGGAGGAATTTCCTCATCGCTTGCTTTTGGTGTGCTACCTTCAAATTTAAATAATATATTTTCTAACTCTTTCTCAATTCCTTCTGCCTTAACAAGTAATGTATGATCTGCTTGTGGAGTGCTAACAATAGTTTGCTTCAAATAGGCAACTTTTTCTATGAGCTCCTCATTAAACTCGATAGCACCTACCATAACTCGTGTAATTTCAGCAAATTTTCTTTGGAACTCAACCATCGCTTTTCGGTCTATTGCTGGTAAGGTTGTGTTATTTAAAGGCTTAACTACAAAGTTCTGATCAGCGATTAACTTCTTAGTATCACCTTTTTGGTACATCGAAACTGATACCGAATAATTTCCAGGTAAAACCATCCAGAAACCATTACTTTCTTTCAGTGGATCAAATTTATCTTTTGTTAGATTTAATGGAAAATCTCCAGAATATTGCAAATCCCAAACAACTCTATTTATTCCTTTACTTGGGGTTTTATTTATTTTTTTAATTATAGCTCCACTTTCATCCTTTATTGTAAAAATCAAATATGGCGCAATCTCTTTCGCTTCATCTTCTAATTCTTTCCAAGTTGGCTGATGAATTGGTTTTGCATCCTTAAAAAGCTCTTCTTCCTTTTCTTTACGAATTTCTTTATCTGTTTTAGGTACTTCCTTTAAATAATATGTAAATACTGCACCAAAATCTGGATTCTTAGCGGTGTAATATGTCGCTCCTTGTCCGTATTTTTTACCTGTTTGCATATATGCTAATGCATCTTTAATAGGAAATACATGAGCTTCTTTCTCAATTAATTCAGGTTTTACTTGACGTAAAGCTGAATAATCATCAAGAATGTAAAATCCTCGACCAAATGTAGCTATTACCAAATCACTCTCCCTTTTCTGAATTACCATATCTCGTACAGCAACAGTTGGCAATCCTGAATTTAACTTAACCCATTTTGATCCTCCATTATAGGAAAAATAAACCCCAAATTCGGTTCCAGCAAACAATAAATCTTTATCTACATAATCTTGCTCAATTGTATGAATTGTACCGTTTTCGTCAAATCCAGTTGAGATTGCTTTCCATGTTTTTCCTTTATCAGAACTTTTTAATAAATAGGGTTTAAAATCATCTCTTTTTCTATTATCAAAAGAGGCAAAAACTACATTTTCATCATATCTTGAAGCATGAATATCACTAACGTATGTGTTAGAAGGAATTTCAGGGAAAGATATTATTTTTCTCCATGTTGTTCCATCGTCTTCAGTTACTGAAATAACCCCATCGTCGGTTCCTGCATAAATTAATCCCTCTTTTAATGGCGACTCAACCAATGAGATAATCATTCCAAACTGGGATGTTGAAATATCTTTAACAACAGCGTCGGGACTCCAATACTTACCCATAACTGGCCATGTATTTCGATCTATTTGTGCTGTTAAATCATCACTAATAACTTCCCATGAGTTTCCTCTATCGTCGCTTTTAAAAACAACTTCGGCTGCCATATACAAACGAGTATTTTTATGAGGACTAATAATTACTGGTGCATTCCAATTCCATTTATGGGTTAGTTCGCCCTTACCTGGCTGAGGTTTAATAAAAATCGATTCTTGGCTCTTTTTATCGAATCTGTATACATTTCCATACTGATATTCATTATATATGATATTTGGATCTTCTGGGTCAATTTGTGACCAAAAACCATCACCGCCAATAGTTACTGTCCAATCATCACTTGTAACACCTCCAGAGCTTATTGTTTTTGAAGGACCAACACAACTATTGTTATCTTGAGTACCACCTGTTACATTATAAAATGGGTAATCGTTATCGACACCAACACGATAAAATTGCGTTACAGGTAAATTTGAAACCTGACGATAATTCTGACCATCGTCATATGTAATATAGACTCCACCGTCACCACCAATAATCCAATGTTTTGTATCTGTTGGATCTATCCATAATGCATGATCATCGACATGTCGTTCACTTAATCCCAGTTGTTTCCAAGTTTTACCGCCATCATATGTAACATGCGAATATGTTTCAACAGAAAATACTTTATTTACATCAATAGGATCACAATAAATTTCATTGTAATACTGTCCACTAGAAGAATGGGTACTCATTTTAGTCCACGACTCACCTCTATCGGTTGATCTATAAAAACCACCATTATCTTCAGCTGCTTCAACAATTAAATATAAGTAATCGGGATTAACAGGAGAAATCGCAATACCCATGCCTCCTTTATGAACACTGGGTAAACCTTTTTCTATCTTTCTCCAGTTTTGACCTCCATCAGTAGATTTTTGAACACCAGATTCTGGTCCGCCACCTATCTTTGTGTGCACATGACGACGACGTTGTTCTGTTGTTACATAAATCACTTCAGGATTTTTTGGATCAAGAATTACATTATTCACTCCTGTATTCTCGCTTATATTTAAAACCTTAATCCAGTTTTTACCACCGTCTATTGTTTTATACAATCCTCTTTCTCCTCCTGGTCCCCATGTAGATCCTTCTGCTGCAACATAAACAATATTTGAGTTTGTATTATTAATTGCAATCATTCCAATATGACGAGATTCTTTTAGCCCCATGTTTGTCCATGAATCTCCACCATCGACTGATTTATATATTCCATCGCCATATGACAAAGCTCGCTGATGATTATTCTCACCTGTACCAGCCCAAACAACACTTGTATTGTTCGGATCAATAGCCAAACTTCCAATCGAATAAGAACCATAATTTTCAAATACTGGACTAAATGTTATTCCGTTATTTAATGTTTTCCAGATATTACCAGAAGCTACGCCAACAAACCACTCAGAATGATTTTTAGGGTTAATAGCAAAGTCGGCTATCCTACCTGAAGCGTATGAAGGCCCAATACTTCGAAACTTTAAACCCGATAACATATCTGAATTTATAGGATCTTCAGTTTTTTTTGGCTCTTCTTTTTTTGCTAAAAGATCTGTTGATAATAACATAAATACAACAATAAAAATTTGCACAAACAATGTTCGCGCATTCACTCGATTGTTCATTTGTAGAATTTTCATTTTATAAAGATTTAGTGAGTTTTCAGAGAAGTTCTTTTTAACAAATTTAGTAACATATTATAAATAAATCTGTTCAAATAATTTTATTAATAGACTTGAAGCATTTTGAATAGTTTAATTTCCAGTATAAAAAGAAAAAGCCTTTCGGAATTCCGAAAGGCTTTTTTATGAAATATGTATTTTTCTATTTGGGTAATCTAACTTTATAATCAACTTTAAACCTACCTTTTGTTATTGCTTGCAATTTACCTTTTAACAGACGTTTCTTTATTGGCGCCACTTTGTCGGTAAACATTATACCCTGTAAATGATCGTACTCATGCTGAATCACTCTGGCAATCATTCCATCAAACCATTCATCGTGAAATTCAAAATTCTCATCATAATACTCTATTCGAATCTTTTTGGGACGATTAACATCTTCACGCAATAAAGGTATACTCAGACACCCCTCATTCATCCCTATTTCCTCGTCGCTTTTCTCTAAAATTTTAGCATTAATAAATGCTTTCTTAAAATCTTTTAATTTAGGTTCATCTTCTTCAAAAGGAGATCCATCAATTACAAATAACCTAATTGATTTCCCCACTTGTGGTGCAGCCAGCCCCACTCCATCGGATACGTACATTGTATCCCACATATCTTTTAGAAACTTTTCTAAATTCGGATAATCTTTTTCAATATCAACTGCTACTTTTCGTAAAACAGGACTTCCATATATAACTATTGGATAAATCATTCTATTAATATTTTGATCTTTGTTCTAAATATGATTGTAATATTATTGTTGCACTAATCGTATCGACTAATCCTTTGTTTTGTCGTGCTTTCTTTTTTAAACCTGCATCGATCATTGTTTGAAAAGCAATTTTAGATGTAAATCTCTCATCTACAAGTTTTACATCAATCTCAGGATAAAGTTTTCTTAACCTTCCTAGAAATGGATTAATGTACCTAACCGAATCAGATGCCTGATTGTTCAATTGCTTAGGATACCCTACTGCAATGCAGTCAACGGTTTCTTTTTTAAAATAATCGGCTAAGAACTCCCAAATATCTTTTGTATTTACCGTAGTTAATCCGTTTGCAATTATTTGCAAAGGATCGGTAACAGCTACACCCACCCTCTTTTTTCCGTAATCAATTGCCAAAATCCGTCCCAAATCTATCAAGTTTTATGGCTGCAAAGGTAAAAAAATTATCTAGAATAAATATAAATAAAATGAATGCTTTTAAGATGTAATTGCATTCAATTTCAGTATTTCAATTATTTATTAATACTCATAAACTGTAACTCTTATGATTTACAACATGTAAACGTAAACAATTGAATAACTGATCATTCTATATATAAAAATAGTATTAAGTTTTATAACATATTAAGGCAGTTATTAATTTCTTTCTTTTGTTTAGGGAAATTTATTTTAATTATCAACCTGTACAATTATTAAAGAAATTAAGAGACATAAAATTATGAGTAAAGAAATTAAATTCAGTTTGGTTTATCGAGATATGTGGCAATCTTCAGGGAAATATGTTCCCAGAATAGATCAGTTGAAGGAAATTGCTCCTGTAATTATAGATATGGGATGTTTTTCCAGAATTGAAACAAACGGAGGTGCCTTTGAGCAAGTAAATCTGCTTTATGGTGAAAATCCAAATAAAGCGGTACGTGAATGGACGAAACCATTTAACGATGCAGGAATCCAAACACATATGCTTGAAAGAGCTCTAAACGGGATAAGAATGTTTCCTGTTCCTGCGGATGTTCGCAAATTAATGTACAAAGTAAAAAAAGCTCAAGGTGTTGATATTGCAAGATCATTTTGTGGTTTAAATGATCACAGAAACCTGGAACTTTCAATAAAATATGCCAAAGAAGCGGGAATGATTTCTCAAGCAACTTTAAGTATAACACATTCAGAAATTCATACCGTTGAATATTTCATGAGTGTTGTTGATAAAGCTGTAGAATATGGAACAGACGAAATTTGCTTGAAAGATATGGCTGGTGTTGGGCGCCCAGTAATGCTTGGAAATCTTGTACGAGAAATTAAAACAAAATATCCACATATTATCGTTCAGTATCACGGTCATTCCGGACCAGGATTTTCTGTTGCATCTATGTTAGAAGTTGCAAGAGCAGGAGTTGATTATGTTGACGTTGCAATGGAACCTTTATCATGGGGAATGGTTCATCCTGATGTTATAACGATTCAAGCCATGTTAAAAGATGCAGGTTTTAAAGTTCCTGAAATTAACATGAAAGCCTATATGAAAGCGAGAGCTTTGAGTCAAAAATTCATGGATGATTTCTTGGGATATTTTATTAATCCTAAGAATAGATACATGTCTTCTTTACTTGTTCAATCTGGATTGCCTGGAGGTATGATGGGAAGTATGATGGCAGATCTTAAGGGTGTTCATCAAGGATTAAATCAAACACTTGAAGCGCAAGGAAAAGAACTTCTTACCGAAGATGATTTACTCGTAAAACTATTTGACGAGGTTGTAAATATTTGGCCAAAATTAGGAAATCCACCATTAGTAACACCATTTAGTCAGTACGTTAAAAACATTGCTCTCTTGAATGTAATGCAAGACATTCAGGGAAAGGAAAAATTCTCTATGATTGATAATAATGCATGGGATATGATTCTTGGTAAAGCAGGTAAATTACCTGGCACTTTAGCTCCTGAAATTATTAAAATTGCTCAAGATCAAGGAAAGGAATTTTACACTGGCGTTCCTCAAGAGAATTTCCCAGACGATTTAGATAAATTTCGAAAAGAAATGGAAGAGAATGGTTGGGAAACTGGTGAAGATGACGAAGAGCTTTTTGAATTTGCTATGCACGAAAGACAATACAGAGATTATAAATCGGGTATCGCAAAAAAACGTTTTAATGACGAAATTCAAAAACTGAAAGAAGAAGCTAACAAACCTTCACCTGATTCTTTTCATTTAAAAGCTGATCCCAATAAAAAAGACATTGCCTCTCCATATATGGGTAAAATTTATTATAACTTAAATTACTTTATTGAAGAGCAATCTATAGAACTTGGAAACGAAGTGAAAAAAGGACAAAGAATTTGTTATATTGAAAGTGGTTATACATACGACGAAATTGTTTCGGAATTTGATGGTGAAGTTGACGAAATTTTCTTCAAACATGGGGATACCGTTTCGAAAGGAGATGTAATTGTAAGATTGAAATAGTCTGAAAATCATAATATATAATACCCAGAAGATATTGTAACCTTTCAATATTTTCTGGGTATTTTTATTTATCAATAATGAATTAATCTTATTTAACTTATATTTATTGAATGAAAAACATTGTTAAAAAAATAGCATTAGTTGCCCATGACAATAGAAAAAAAGACCTACTCGATTGGGTAAATATTAATTGGGAGATATTGATCAAAAACGAACTTATTTGTACAGGTACAACAGGTAGTTTGGTTGAAGAATTTTTAATTAAAAAAATTACAAATTCAAATAAAACCTTAAAAAAAATTACAAAACTTAAATCGGGACCATTAGGTGGCGATCAACAAATGGGAGCATTAATATCCGAAGGAAATATCGATACTATTATTTTCTTTTGGGATCCCATGCAACCTCAACCTCACGACGTAGATGTAAAAGCTCTTCTTCGAATAGCTGTTCTTTACAATGTTCCTATGGCATGTAACCGATCCACCGCAGATTTTATTATCTCATCCAATTTATTTGAAGGTGATTATCGACCTAAGATAAAAGACTACTCTGGCTATTTAACGAGAGAAATCGAATAGCATAAAAAAAGAAGCAGTTAGTTTCTGCTTCTTTTTAGTTTCAAATTATGTAATCTATCTATATTACCGGATGTTTTTTTAAAAGTTCATCCGCACTATTTAAAATTATATCCACATATTGCGCTCTTAAATAAACATATGGATCTTTGCAATTCTTTCGAGACAACTTACCTCTAAAGTCATCAATTGTTTTATATCCTTTTTCATCCATCCATTCTTCAATACGCCCCACAATTTTTGATATTTGACCTATCTTGTTTTTATACAATGTACTTACAACCTGAACCGCATCTGCCCCTGCTAATAACATTTTTATAGCATCATCACCATCAAATATTCCTCCAGAACTACAAATATTAGCTTTTATATTACCGTGCAACAATCCAGCAAATCGAAGTGGTAAACGATGATCACCTTTACTGCTTAAATTAAATGGAAAAATAGGCTTTTCAGAATTAATATCAATTTCCGGCTCAAAAAGTTTATTAAATAATACAAAACCCTTAACGCCAATTTTATCAATCTCAGAAATAAAATTTAACATACTACTATAGAAAGGACTCAGCTTTACTGCAACCGGTATCTTTACAGCCTTTTTTACTGATTTTATTATTTTCAGTTTAAACTCTTCAGACTCCTGAGCTGACTCTTGGAATTTTTTAGGTGCTTTAAATAAATTTATTTCCAGTGCATCAACCCCTGTTTTCTCTATTAACTTAGCATATTCAACCCAAGTTTCTGTATACAAAGCATTAATACTAGCTATGATTGGAACTGTTGCAACCTCTTTAATCTTTTTAAGCTGCATTAAAAACTCCTTTGGTCCAGCATGTTGCATTTCAGGATACATCCTAGTTGATTCAGCATGTCGGTCATTATATGCAGCCATACTTTCATCAAAATCAGCAGACTCAAAATTTACTTGCTCTTCAAATAATGATTTGTAAACAATGGCTCCTACCCCCGCTTCCTCCATTGCCTTTACATTTTCAATTTTCATTGCTAAATTGCTTGAACCTGCAATTACAGGGTTTTTTAGCTTTAATCCCATATAGGTGATACTTAAGTCTGCCATACGATTCGGGTTTTAGTTTAACTTTCGTTTCTTTTCATTAATAACAAGAATTTAATTATTTAGTTCAATTAATATTTAATATTCAAACATTATCTTTAAACAAAATCTTTTGTTCATCCTCATTTTCTTTGAAAATAAAGTATTATTAAGTAATTTCATTTTCTAACATTTCATAAAAATTAATAAAAATGAGAAAAATTTATCCTTTTATTTTACTTGTGCTATTCATCTTTACATATTGCTCTAAAGATGAAACTCCTCCAAAGTGCGATTTTGAATTTGAAAGTTATGATTTAAATGCTCCTTGTGGTGTAAATTTTACTAATCTATCTACTAATTTTGAAGATTCCTTTTGGGATTTTGGTGACAGTTCCACTTCAATAGAAGATAATCCTTCACACCTTTATAAATATGCAGGCACCTATACTGCTACTTTAACTGTCAAAAATAGCGGAGGAGAGAATGAAACAAAAAAAACCATTAAAGTTATTCAACCTACGGCATATTACGTAAAAAATAAGTCCTCATTTGTTTTTAGTTCAGTTATGTCCTTTTATAATTCGGAGCAAAACATGTATGAGATGCATGAATTAGGTAAAATAAATCCAAATTGCATAAGTAACACATATAGAACCAGTAGAAATAATATATCTGTTATATTCAGATTTCAAAATGAATGGTGTTTAGTAGAATCACCATATAATATATATCCTAATAAATTAAATGAACTAACAATTGATGACTACACTAGCTTTTATGTTGTTGAAATATACTCAACAAAAAATTTAGTGACAGATTATATAATTACTTCAAAAATTATAAAAATAAGAGACCTACAACAATAAATCAACAAAAAAAGGCAGGATAAAAATCCTGCCTTTCAAATTTGAGTTATATTTATCTTAACTAGATAATCTCTTATAACTATTATATCTCCATTTTGCATCTTTCTCTGCTCTTTCAAACAGAACTTCTGCATTTTCAGGGAATGATTTCTGAAGTGATGTATAACGCACCTCGCTCTTCAAGAAATCTTGGAATTTACTCCAATCTGGTTCTTTAGAATCTAATACAAACGGATTCTGACCTTCAGCTTCCAATAATGGATTGTAACGATAAGTATGCCAGTAACCAGCTTCAACAGCCAATTTAGTTTCTTGTTGAGTTTTACCCATTCCTAGTTTTAATCCGTGATTAATACAAGGAGCATAAGCAATAATCAACGATGGTCCTGGATAAGCTTCAGCTTCCTTAAGCGCTTTAAAGTATTGGCTTTGGCTTGCTCCCATTGCAACCTGTGCAACATAAACATAACCATAAGACATGGCCATCATACCTAAGTCTTTCTTCCTAGTTTGCATACCTGCAGCAGCAAATTTAGCAACAGCGCCAACTGGAGTCGATTTAGATGCTTGTCCACCAGTATTTGAATAAACTTCAGTATCAACAACAAGAACATTTACATCCTGACCTGAACCAAGTACATGATCTAAACCACCATATCCGATGTCATAAGCCCAACCGTCACCACCGAAAATCCATTGTGATTTTTTGATTAAGTATGGCTCAAGAGCTAAGATATCTTTTGCTACTTGATTATTTTCTTTCTTACAAGCTTCAATAACTTTTGCAGATGCAGTTTTTGATCCCTCAGCCTCGTACATATTTTCAATCCACTCTTTAAATGCAGCTTGAGTATCAGCAGCAACATCATTCATTGCAGCGTTCATTTTTTCTCCAATGCGAGTACGTAGTTTCTCAACACCAACGTGCATTCCTAAACCAAACTCAGCATTATCTTCGAATAATGAGTTTGCCCAAGCTGGACCTTTACCTTCATTATTTGTACAATATGGAGTAGATGGAGCAGAACCACCATAAATTGATGAACAACCAGTTGCATTAGCAACCATCATACGATCACCAAATAATTGTGTAATAGTTTTAATGTATGGAGTTTCACCACAACCAGCACATGCTCCACTGAACTCAAATAATGGCTGAGCAAATTGGCTATTTTTAACACTTTTCTCTTTTGGTAAAACAGCATCTTTATAACCTACTTTTTTATGCATATAATCCCAACGTGGAGCTTCTTCCATTTGAGTATCCAAGTGTTCCATTACTAAAGCTTTTTCTTTAGCAGGACACACATCTGCACAGTTACCACAACCTGAACAATCAAGTGGACTAACTTGCATTCTGAATTTATATTCCTTTGTACCACCAGTTCCTGTTATAACATTAGTTCCTTCAGGAGCATTAGCAACTTCGTCTTCTGTTAATAAGAATGGACGAATAGCTGCGTGAGGACAAACATAAGCACATTGGTTACACTGAATACAGTTATCAGCAATCCATTCAGGAACACTAACCGCGATACCACGTTTTTCATATTCTGTTGTTCCAGCAGGGAATGTACCATCTTCTCTTCCAGCAAAAGCACTTACAGGTAAATCATCACCTTGTTGTGCATTGATTGGTTCCACAACATTTTTAATGAAATCTGGAATATCTCTATCGTCAGTTTTTGCTTTAATTTCGATGTTTTTCCATTCAGAAGGAATAATTACCTCTTCAACAGCACCACCGCGATCAACAGCAGCATTGTTCATATTAACAACATCTTCACCTTTTCTACCGTAAGATTTTACGATAGCTTTCTTCATTTGATCAACAGCAGTTTCGTAAGGAATTACTTCCGAAATCTTAAAGAAAGCAGATTGTAGAATTGTATTGGTTCTGTTTCCTAAACCAATTTCTTCAGCAATCTTAGTTGCATTAATGATATATACTTTGATTTCTTTTTCAGCTAAAGTTTTCTTCATTGCATCTGGAAGATGATTTTTAGTTTCTTCAGCATCCCAAATACTATTTAATAAGAAAGTACCACCTTGCTTAATTCCTCTTAACATATCATATTTATTAAGATATGATGGAACATGGCAAGCAACGAAATCAGGAGTTCCAACTAAGTATGGCGAACGAATTGGAGAATCACCAAAACGAAGATTAGATGTAGTAATACCACCCGATTTTTTTGAATCATATGCAAAATAAGCTTGTGCATATTTATCTGTAGAATCACCAATAATCTTAATAGAGTTTTTATTTGCACCAACAGTACCATCAGCACCTAAACCATAGAATTTACCTTCGAAAGTTCCTTTAGGAACAACACTAATCTCAGGTAAAATTGGTAATGACAAGAATTTAACGTCATCAACAATACCCACAGTAAAATGATTCTTAGGTTCTGCCATTGCTAAATTATCATAAACTGAGATAATTTGAGATGGAGTAGTGTCTTTTGAACTTAATCCGTAACGACCACCAACAACTATTGGAGCATTTTCTTTTCCGTAGAATAATTCTCTTATATCAAGATATAATGGTTCTCCATTAGCTCCTGGTTCTTTTGTTCTATCTAATACAGAGATTCTTTTTACTGATTTAGGAAGAGCTTTCAAGAAATATTTTTCTGAGAATGGTCTGTATAAATGAACAGAAATCAAACCAACTTTCTCACCTTGAGCATTTTTATAATCTATTACTTCCTGAATTGTAGAAGTAATAGATCCCATTGCTACAATAATATTTTCAGCATCTTCAGCACCATAATAAGTAAATGGATGATATTCTCGTCCAGTTAATTTTTTAATTTCCTGCATATATTCTTCAACCATATCAGGAATTGGATCGTAAAATTTGTTAGCTGCTTCGCGAGACTGGAAGTATATATCTGGATTTTGTGCAGTACCCCGTGTTACAGGGTGCTCTGGATTTAAAGCATTATCTCTAAATCTTTGAACTGCATCAAAATCTAACAATTTAGCTAAATCTTCATTTTCTAAATACTCAACTTTTTGAATTTCGTGAGAAGTTCTAAAACCATCGAAGAAATGTACAAATGGAATTCTTGATTTTATAGAAACTAAGTGAGCAATACCTGCAAGATCCATAATCTCCTGAACACTACCAGTTGCTAACATTGCGAAACCAGTTTGGCGAGCACTCATAACATCACTGTGATCACCAAAAATTGATAATGCCTGAGCAGCTAAACTTCTTGCACTTACGTGAAATACTCCTGGTAATAATTCACCAGAAATCTTATACATATTAGGAATCATCAATAATAATCCCTGAGAAGCTGTGAAAGTAGAAGTTAATGCACCAGCTTGTAATGAACCGTGAACAGCTCCTGCTGCGCCACCTTCTGATTGCATTTCAACAACTTTTACTTGGTCGCCAAAGATATTTTTTCGTCCGTTTGATGCCCACTCATCAACATATTCTGCCATTGTTGACGAAGGAGTGATAGGATAAATTGCTGCAACTTCACTAAACATATAAGCCACATGAGCAGCTGCATAGTTACCGTCGCAAGTTATAAATTTCTTGTTTTTTGACATTTTTAACTCCTTAATTTATTTATTAAAAGATAATTAACTTTAATTTTTTGGAACTACAAAAATAGAATAAAAATCTCATTTATGATATTCTTATATGGGAAAATATCCCAATACTAAACTTATTCATTTTAATTTCAAATAGACTTATCTCCTTAGTACACAAATAAAAAATGCGGATAAATATCCGCATTTTCATATATTTTGTGTTGTGAAACATTTAGTCATTCATCGAAATAATAAACTCTTCGTTTGTTTTCGTTTTAACCAATCTATCGCGTAAAAACTGCATTGCTTCAACCGAATTCATATCAGTTAAATAGTTACGTAACACCCAAATTTTATTAAGCATTCCCTTCTCTATTAATAGATCTTCGCGACGTGTACTCGAAGCAGTAATATCAACAGCAGGATATATTCGTTTATTCGAAAGTTTACGATCAAGCTGTAATTCCATATTACCTGTTCCTTTAAATTCTTCGAAGATAACTTCATCCATTTTAGAACCAGTATCAGTTAAAGCAGTTGAAATAATTGTTAAAGAACCACCTTCTTCAATATTACGCGCTGCACCAAAGAATCTTTTTGGTTTATGAAGAGCATTTGCATCAACTCCTCCAGATAATACTTTACCAGAAGCTGGAGAAACTGTATTGTAAGCACGAGCTAATCGAGTTATTGAATCTAAAAGAATTACAACATCATGACCACACTCTACTAATCGCTTTGCTTTTTCTAAAACAATATTCGCAACACGAACATGGCGATCTGCTGGCTCATCAAAAGTTGATGATATTACCTCAGCATTTACGTTCCTTGCCATGTCTGTTACTTCCTCAGGTCTCTCATCAATTAGTAAAACAATCATGTAAACTTCAGGATGATTTGCAGCAATTGCATTTGCAATATCCTTTAGTAATACTGTTTTACCAGTTTTTGGCTGAGCAACAATTAATCCACGCTGACCTTTACCAATTGGAGAAAACATATCTATTACTCGAGTAGACAGTTTGTCGTTTTGGTTATTGTTAAGTGTAAATTTTTCTTCTGGAAATAATGGTGTTAAATAATCAAAAGGAACTCTATCACGTATAAAATCAGGAGTTCTTCCGTTAATTTTCTCAACTTTAATTAAAGGAAAATACTTCTCACCTTCTTTTGGAGGACGAATTGTTCCTTCTACTGTATCTCCCGTTTTTAATCCAAATAATTTTATTTGAGATTGAGATACATAAATATCATCAGGAGAATTTAAATAATTATATTCCGAAGATCTCAAAAATCCATATCCATCAGGCATGATCTCAAGAACTCCATTATTTGTAATTATTCCGTCAAATTCGTATGATTTATCGTTATTCCTTTTATCATAAGGTCTCTTCGGATTACCATTGTTATCTTTAGAAAAACGTTGTTCAGGTCTCTTTCTAGGTCCGTCTTTTTCAAATGGCTTTCTTACCTCATTATTTTCTGACCGAACCGGGGTTTCTGTTTTAGAACGGTTCGCTTCATTATGTTCAACAGGTTTTTGTACTCTTTTCTCTGTTTCTGGTTTTATAGAAACTTTCTCTCTTGAATCTTCCTTCTTTGGCTCAATTTCTTTAGAATCAGCAACTTTAGGTTGACTTTGAATTTTAATTCGAGTTCGTTCAACAGGACGTTTTTTTACAGGAACTTTCTTTTCAGTTTTTACTTCGGAAGTAGCATTTATAGCCTGCTGATCTAGGATCTTATAAATTAGATCTTGTTTTTTTAGTGACTCTACTTTTTTAATCTGCAGATCTTTAGCAATATCTCTTAGTTCAGAAACAAGCTTTTTATTCAATTCAAGAATATCGTACATATTTTATATATGGAAATTAATTAAAGATAATATTTTACATTAAATATTTGAACTATTTTTCATTTGATAAGACAGTAAATTGATTGATGTATTTTTACCGTAGGAGTTTCGTTGTTAACTTTATAATGGAAATTCTATGCAATTATACAGATTTCCCAACAATAACCAAAAAAAAGTCCATGTTTTTTGGCAAAAATTCATTTTTATTCTTCTTTTTTTCAAATTATTACCAAAAAAAGTTTTAATGTGTTGTTTTTTATTTACATATTTGAGTAGTATTATATTTACATATTTCCCTGAAAATTGTTTTTTAACAACATTACTAACCGTAAGAATGAGACAGTTAAAAATCATAAAACAAGTTACTAATCGAGAAACTGCCTCTTTAGATAAATATCTTCATGAGATAGGTAAGGTAGATTTACTTTCTGCTGACCAAGAAGTTGAACTTGCCAGAAAAGTGCGTAAAGGTGATAACTTAGCCTTAGAAAAATTAATTAAAGCAAATCTTCGCTTTGTTGTTTCTGTATCGAAGCAATATCAGAATCAGGGTTTAAGCTTACCCGACTTAATTAATGAAGGTAATCTTGGCTTAATAAAAGCAGCTAAACGATTCGACGAAACCCGTGGATTTAAATTTATTTCTTACGCAGTATGGTGGATAAGGCAATCTATTTTACAAGCTCTAGCAGAACAAGCAAGGATAGTTCGATTACCTCTTAATAAAATAGGATCTATTAATAAAATTAATAAAGCCTTATCTGAACTTGAACAAAGGTTCGAAAGAGAACCTTCTATTGATGAAATTTCAAATGCAATTGAGTTGGCTCCAAATGATATTAAAGAAGCCATGAAAAGTGCTGGAAGACATGTTTCTATGGATGCCCCATTAACAGATGGTGAGGATGGAGACATGTACGAAGTTTTATTAAGTAAGGACAATCCAAGTCCTGACGGAAGCTTACTAAATGACTCTTTAAGAAAAGAAATTGAAAGAGCTTTATCATCTTTAACTGAACGCGAGGCTAGTATAATTAGATTATATTTTGGTTTAAATGGCAAACATCCATATACCCTTGAAGAAATTGGTGAAGAATTTAATTTAACTCGCGAAAGGGTCCGACAGATAAAAGAAAAAGCGATAAAAAGACTTAAACATGCGACCCGAAGCAGGATATTAAAAACCTATCTGGGTTAAATCAAATATAATTAGAGAGGAAATCAAGCGGTTTCCTTTTTTTATTTAATTTTGCAAAAAAAACTAAACATGAAACATTTAATATCCCCATCGCTTCTTTCTGCAGATTTTGGAAATTTACAACGAGATATCGAAATGATAAATAATAGTGAAGCTGATTGGTTTCACCTTGATATAATGGATGGCGTTTTTGTTCCAAATATATCTTACGGAACACCAATCATTAAAACAGTAAAGAAACATGCTAAAAAACCTTTGGATGTTCATTTAATGATTGTAGATCCAGATAGATACATTGAAGATTTTCAGAATGCAGGAGCAGATATTTTAACTGTTCATTATGAAACATGCAATCATTTACATAGAACCGTTCAAAATATCAAATCGAAAGGAATGAAAGCGGGTGTTAGTTTGAATCCTCATACTCCTGTTCATTTATTAAAAGATATTATTGCAGATCTTGATCTAGTATTAATCATGTCTGTTAATCCAGGGTTTGGAGGACAAAAATTTATTCCAAATTCTATTAATAAAATTAAAGAATTAAAGCAATTAATTATAGATACAAATTCCAGTGCTTTAATTGAAATTGATGGTGGTGTTGATAACACCAATGCAAAAACATTAGTTGAGGCTGGATGTGATGTTTTAGTATCTGGAAGCTATATTTTCAAATCAGAAAATCCTGAGGAAACTATAAAAGGGTTAAAATAAAATTATACTCCTTTAATATATTTCAAGCAAATATATATTTTAATTAAATAACCTTAACTAAGAAACTATATTTCACAATATTCCTAGTAACGATATTAAGCATCTATAAAGTAATTAATATACCAATCTCCGTATCCCTTATTGTTTTAGAAATCCAATTATCAGATTATTGTTATAATTTATGATCGAGAATTCTCTCCCCGTCTATTTCTTAACATTCTATTGATAAACGTTTTCTAGTTAGGTTTAAAACACATAAAAAAAGAGGTTATCCTTTCGGATAACCTCTTTTAATTAAGTAATTCTTATAATTTACTTTCTATGATTTAAATTTGTAGGAAAACTTTTTCCTCCTCCAACACCTGTTCCACCTGCATCTAGAACACTTACGATACCATCTGTAACTGTGAAAATTGCTACAGTTCTAAAATCCACAACACCATCATTATCATAATCTGGGTCAGCTGTATTTGTTATTACACCACCCTGATTAACACTGATCTCATTAAATACACCTTGCTCTGAAAAAGTAGTAGTAAAAGGTACATCTGTGTGATTAACTGTTTCTGTTTCAACAGTTGATGCATCACCATCTGTATCCCAATGTGTAAAATCACTTGCCCATAGGAAGCTAACAACATAATAAGTACCATTAGGCATATCTGCTCCAGATACAGAGATAACTTCTGGACAAGCACCTGTTTCAGCACTAGCTACTTTGTTATCATCTTGATCAAAAACAAATAGATCAAAATCCATATTTGAACTGGCATGTTCGATATAAGTATAATCCTCATGATAAGGTTCATTAGAACTTATTTCTATATCTTTTTCCCAATCGCAAGAAATTGTTAATACGTCTGGCACATAATTAGCAACTGTTAAATTCAACACAGGATTTACAGTACTAGGGTGTACAAGATATTTCATACCTAAAGATGCAATTCCGAATTCAATTTCTGCAGTCTCTGCATCATCAGCAGCCCAATCTTGAGTTAATACAACAGATACATTTGTTTCTGTTTCATAAGCTGCTATAGTACCTGATATAGCCTCTATATCAGAAGCATCAGCATCGCCACCAACAACAGTTGCAGTAAAAGTAAGATCAACACTTATTGGCTTATTAATAGATACATGATACTCAATTGTATCACCTTCTGATGCTACGTTCCCAGTAAAGTCTGTTGTAAAACTTGCTACTGGATAGCTATCATTGACTTCTACTATTGATTCCGCATCTTGATCTGCTGTGTTGCAAGATACAAAACTAACAACCAATAGAGCTAGTCCAATTACTAGATTATGTTTAATAAATTTTTTCATTATATCTCTTTTTAAATTTAAACAAAAATACTAACCTATTTTACTGGTGTGTAAACTGCTGTAAACGTTTTATCTCCTGCAGTAAATCCGATAGTATAATAGATTGTAATTACACCTGTACTTTCATCAACAAAACCTGCTTCATGACTATAATTTTCATTAGGATACCATTGATATAGATCCTGAAGAGGAACAGTAATCACATTACAAATATCAAAAAATCTCATTCCTTGTGGTTGTAATGGAGGACTCCATATTCCAACAGTTTTAGTTATGTATTCACCTATACCAATATTAGTAACTTTTTCACCACTAAATGCTGATGCAGCTCCATCTTCTCTAGTATGAACTACATCATACGTACCTTCCAAAAATGAAGGACAAGCATAATTCATATTTAATGTAGCGACTTTTCCATTTGGAATTACAGTTGCATTTCCGGTTGCATTTGTTAATTTCAAAATTAAAATAGGAGAAGCATCTAAAGGAGTAACAATGCCGTCAGTTAACATAGTAACATTTACTTTTGCCAAATAATTATTTACTGCTTCCAATGTAATTGTAGGATTATCAATTCTATAATGAACTCCTTCAACTGCAGTAGATGCGTCATCGGCAACAATAGTAACAGTTAAATCTTGGGTTACATTCTTTGAAGTTGGCCCTGTAAGTTCTAATTTTAAATAAAACTCATACTCTGCACCGTCTGCAATTGCTGCTAATGTTCCGATATTGCTTTCAAAACTCACAAAATTACTACCGGCATCATTTTTATCCAAATCTGTATCGTTATCAATTAGGCAAGAGTTTAGCAACCCAATGCTTAATAAAAATACAATTATATATTTTATCTTTTTCATAATGTTATTCTTTTACAGTTTAATTTCCCCAAAATACTTTTGTTGTAAATACATCTGGTTGTGAAGGAACATTTCCTCCATTTGCAGAAATTTCACTAGAAGGATATGCTAATCTAACAGGTCTATCTGGCGTTGAAGCCTGTAGAGAAACTGCTAATCCTTGTGGAAATCCTGTTCTATTATAATCAAACCATGATTGTTCTGCGTTAATTCCGTTAAGAGCAATCCATTTTTGAGTAACAATAGCTGCAGTTTTATTTGTAGAAGCATTCCATGAAACATTTTCAATAGCTTGTCCATAATAAGAACTTGCACTTCCAGCTTCTAAATAATCAAATGAAGCTTGAATACCACTTTCATATAAAGCTTTAGCATTTCCAGCTAAGAATGAATTTTCAACTGCTTCTGCTTGGTTTAAATAAGATTCTGCTAAAGTCATGATCACTGCATCCATATCACCGCTTTTTAAAATTCCAGTTCCAATATTAGATACAAACTCTTCAGTGGTTTCATCAGGATATACAAGTAAACCTTGAGGAATTCCTTTATGACCACTCTCTGGCTCTTCATAAATAAAATCAATTCTTGGATCGTTTGTTCCTTCTAAATAAGAAATAACATATTCCGTTGCACAAGTTGCTTGATGATTCGATGTTACTGTTCCTGCAGCATCTTTATACATCATATCCCATAGTGGATTTTGTTTTCCTTCGTCACTATCAACATAACCAGGGTTAATTCCAACATTTTCAGTAATGAAACCTGAACCTTCAGCAACAATTGCATCCATTTCAGTTTGGATATATACTTCTCTTCCTGCCATACTCATCTGACGAGTTAAAATTCTCAATTTAACAGTATTTGCGAATTTCTTCCAAGAATCCATATCACCACCAAACATTACATCATCCGTACCAACAGCAATACCATTCGCAGGAACGTTATTAATTGTGTTGATAGCTCCTGTTAATTTAACGATTAAATCTTCGTAAATTGTTTGAGCGTTATCATATTTTGGAGTTGGATTTTCTCCTCTTAATAAAGCTTCAGAATAAGGAATATCACCATAAAAATCAACTAATAATTGAAAATGGTAAGCTTTCATTATTTCACCTATAGCTTTATAGTTATCATAAATTGGATCTAAATTAACCAATAATTGATATTGTTTTAAAGCATCATAAAATGACTGCTCAAAAATTCTTTGATAAAAAGAAGAAGTAACTAAATATTTTGCTTCATCAGTATACCAAGAGAAACCATCTGTTTGACTCCAGTTTGCCATCATATAGTTACCTACATGACTTGCAGTTCTACCACCTCCATCAGAACATTGTATAATTTCTGCTGTATATTTTAAACCTGCTGGCAGAATTAAATCTGGAGATACACTCGTTGGGTTATTTGGATCGTTATTCACATCCAAATAAGCATCACACGATGCTAATAGTAATACCGCTATTAGCACGTTTATGTATTTAAATATATTTTTCATATTCTTATTTTTTATCGTTTTTAGAATTCGATGTTAATTTTAAATCCATAAGTTTTAATTGGCGGAGCCTCCATATATCCACCTAAACCAACAGCATTAGCAGATACATTAGCACCACCTCTACTTGTTTGTGTCTTAAATTCAGGATCACCAAATCTGTTTTCTTCAGGTAACCATGTCCATGGATTTGTTGCAACTATACCAATTACAGCTTTTGTAAGAGGTGTTTTTCCTAAAATAGATTTAGGTAACTCGTAGCTTAAAGATAATTCTCTTACTTTAAGAGCTGTAGCATCTTTTACATAATTAGATTTTACTTCTGAATAAGTATCTGTCCAATATGATTGGTTACCTCCAGAAATAGGAATGTTTGTATTTTCCACATAAACCCCTGGGCTTGTTTCAATCACTGAATTAGGAACTACAAAATCTTGTCTGTTTGCAGAAACACTAGCAATTGATCTTCCAGTAAATTCCATTACATCTGAACCTTGTTCATAATAAACATGTCCTGTTCTGTAATCCATAGTTCCAGATAAGGTTAATCCTTTATACTTGAATGATGAAGTTAATCCAAGTATATAATCAGGAGTAGTTTTACCCATGTTTTTAAGTCCATCTTGAGTTGTTGGATTACCACTTACAGGATCAATGATGATTCTTCCTTGAGGATCTCTTGCGTAATCATTTGCTTTAAGTTGAGGAAATGCCTCGCCTTTAACAGCATAAATACCAAATTGACCAGTATTGTATACAGAAACCTCGTCTAAACCATCATAAATCTCATTAACAACAGTTTCGTTTGCGAAATAATTTGCACTTAATTCCCATTCAAAATCTTTTGTTTTAACTACAGTTCCTGATAAAGTTAATTCAAAACCAGTACTTTCTAGTTCACCAATATTAGTTAAATATGCTACAGCACCAGATGCATTCGAAGGTGTAGTAGAAGTAATTAAATCTGAAGTTATAGTTTTAAACCAAGCAAAATCCAAAGAAGCTCGTCCTTGCAAGAAACCTAAGTTTAAACCAACCTCAGTAGTATTTAATTTTTCTTTGGTAATATTAGCATCTACTGCAGTTCTTGCTTGATAAAATGAGTTAATATCTGCATATGGGAATCCATCTTCTTGGTAAAATCTCTCATTCATTTGATATATTCCAAGATCATTATAAACAGTAGAATTACCAAAAGTTACCTTTGCAAAAGTTAAAATATCACCTGTTTTTAGTACTTCAAATGCATCAGATGCAACAAACGATACGTTTACTCCTGGATAGAAATAACTTCTATCATCAGTTCCTAAAGTAGATGTCCAGTCGTAACGACCTGTTAAGTTTAAGAAAACATAATTTTTATAAGAGAATGTGAAATCACCATAATATCCAAAAGTTCTTTTTTGTTCTTCATTTACGAACGTTTCTGGAGTTCCAGTTCCGTTAGAAATATCATAAAAACCAGGAATACTTAAGTTATTTGCTCTAATATAGTTGAAGTAGTACTTATAAGAAGTTGTAGTACCACCAACAATAGCTTTTAAATTAAAGTCCTCATAAAAATCAAAGCTTCCAGTTGCAATCGCATCAGCTATATATGATTCAGTTTTATACTGAGTATCTTCAACAAAAGAACTAATAGCATCCATAGAAGATTTATAATCTGCACTGTATGTTTGAGCAGCTCTCCAATTCTTACCATTACCCCAAGTATTATTCATAGATCCTCTTGCTATGAAATTGATATTCTCAGTAATTTCATAGTTTATGCTAAAGTTTCCAGTTACACGATTAGAATAATCAACATTTCTGTTAGTTCCAATTGCCCAATAAGGATTTTGATAATATCCATTGTAATAGTTATCAGCATAACCATAGCTTAATGGGTCTTCCCAATTACTATATTTAGATAATGGAACATTTCCTGATGTATTTAAAACAAACCAATACAATGGACGATCTTGATGACCAATTGTACTACCAGCAACATCAGTCTTATCAGTTAAATAGTTAAATTTAACAGCCATTTCAATTTTACCAATTTTTTTACTGGCATTGATTCTTAAAGTATTTCTTCTATACTCATCATTAGGAACGATACCTTCAGTTCTTTTGTCGCCAAATGACGCATAAAACTTACTATCATCGGTTCCACCTTGCATATAGATTGTATTCGTTAGGTTACTTCCTTTTTCAAAAAAATCTAAAAGATTATTTTCTACAGGAGCATAAGGAACCATTTGATTTGCTACACCATAATCAGAAGCAAAAGAAGGTCCAATCTGACGTAATTGACCATCATAACGAGGTCCCCAGTTTGTATTTTCAATAGGGTTGTATTCACCTTCCCAACCTGTACCATATTCGGACTGGAAGTCTGGCATATAAGCTACCTCAGTTATTGTGTAAGCTGAGTTAATACCAACAGTAAATTTATCTGCACCTTTACCAGATTTAGTTGTAACGATAACAGCACCATTACTACCACTAGAACCGTAAAGCACAGCAGCATTTGCACCTTTAAGGATGTTAATAGTTTCAATGTCATTTGGATTTAAATCATCAAATGCACCTGTTGAAGCAACAGAACCATCAATTACAATTAATGCACTATTACTTTTAGAGATAGAACGCATACCTCTTAATAAAATCTGGCTATTAGGATTAACACCGTTATCCTGAACGTTAATCTGCAAACCTGCAACCTTACCAGCTAAAGCTGAAGCAGCTCTGTCTGGAGAAGCTTGTAATAATTCTTCACCTGTAACTCGCTCTGTTTGATAAGCTACCTCTCTCTTTTCTCTTTTAATACCAAAAGCAGTTACTACTACTTGTTCCATTTCTAGAACATCTGCTTCCATTTGTACATCAATTACTGATTGACCATTGATAGCAACCTCTGTCTTCTTCATACCAACAAAACTGAATTCTAATACTTCAGCGCTGTTAGGTATAGTTAAAGAGTACTTACCATCTATGTCAGTAGTAGTACCAATAGTAGCGTTACCTTTTACTACAACCGATACTCCAGGTATAGATAAACCGTCTTCAACGCCGGTTACGGTACCCGTAATTTGCATCTGTGCCGCCGCTTGAAAACCAACAAACAGCAAGAATGCAAGAAAAATTGTTACTTTTTTCATAGATAAAAATTTTAATGGTTAATTTTTAGGAATTAATTTGATCGGAACTATATACATAATTAATTATGTCACCGTATTGTTCTCGGTGCCAAAATCGGGAAACATCGCTGTCATAATTAATTAAAATCACATAATTCTTCACAATACTCACATGGCTAAAATATTTAGAGTACACCTGAGAAAAAAATTAAATCTAGCTTAGAATCCTTTTATAGCACATATCCACACTTACGACAATCTTACGGTGTTTATAGATACATTTAAGACACATAAATATTACAGAAACACACTTTTCATAACACTTATAGTTTATTATGTGCTTTTTGTAGACTTTTTTTATACTTTTGGATAATTTTATTTGGCGTTCATTTAATATAATTAGTTTTATTTCTTATTTTTTCTATGTTTGCAACAATATAAAAGCTATTTATTTACTATAAGTGCATTTAATTTTTTACCAATCCTTTTTTTTTTAGATTAACAATGCACTAGAAATAGATAATATTTTATTATATCGAAATATGTTTTGAGATTCTTAATTAAACGATGAAGGGTTTTTAAACGTTTGATTAAACTCAATCATTCCTCAATGCAGTTTTTATAAATTAAAAATCAACTTAAATGAAAATTAAGTGTTTAATTATAGATGACGAACCATTAGCTAGGAAGCTAATTAAAAACCACTTAAGCCATTTTAAACAATTTGAAGTAATTTCGGAATGTGAAGATGCAATTTCAGCTGCAGTTATACTTCAAAATACGGATATTGATTTGTTATTTCTTGATATCCAGATGCCTGAAATAAACGGAATTGATTTTTTAAAATCATTAGTGAAAAAACCTAAAATTATTATTACATCGGCATTTAAAGAATATGCAATCGATGGCTTTAATCTTGATGTAATAGATTTTCTCTTAAAACCTGTTACTTTAGATCGTTTTTTTAAAGCAATCAATAAATTTCTGGAATCATCTAATTTTCAACAACCTATCAGCAGCCAACCAATAGAGAATAGCAAGAAAAATATTGATGATATTTTCATAAAAGACACTAACAAAACTTACAAAATTAACCCTTCGGAAATTCTATACATAGAAGGGATGAGAGAATATATTAAAATATATACTTTTAAAGAAAATATTATTACTAAAAGTAGTCTAAATAGTTTTATAACAAGATTACCGCAAGATCTATTTATTCGGATTCATAAATCATTTATCATAAATATAGAAGCTGTAAGAGCATTTACGAAAACAGTTGTTGAAATTGACAACAAAAAAATCCCTGTTGGAAGAAGCTATAAAATTGTTGCTATGGACACACTAAATAATGTGAAATAATATTCTATGAAAGATATTACTTTTAATGCAAATAGGATCGCCTTGCATCTATTGTATTGGATATGTTTTACAATCGCATTTCCCTTCTTTTATACTTTATTCTACTATTTTTCCTTTTCAACGGAATTATTAAGACTTCAGTTTATTTCATTACTATATGAGCATATATATCTAATTCCAAGCACGTATCTTTTTACATATTATTTAATTCCTCGATTATTATTAAAAAAGAAAGTTTTAACCTTTCTAATAATATCTCCTTGTACATTAATTATACTTGCTGTTATCGATGATTTAATGAGCATTTATATTTTCATTCCAAAATACATCCCTGAAAGTCTATCTAGTTTTAAAAAAATAGCCTTTACCCCTTCTCACATTGCTGTTGTTGGTACCATCCTATATTTTCAAATGCAATTTTTTGCTTCGGTAAAATACCTAAAAGAATATTTTAGTAGTTATTTCGAAAAGGAAAACTTAAAAAAAGAAATATCAGACACAAAACTTAGCGCCCTTACAATGCAATTGCATCCTCACTTTTTGTTTAATACATTAAATAATATTTATTTTCTTTCTCTCGAAAGCAAAAACCCAATCTTACCAAAATCAATAGAAAGAATTTCCAGTATCTTGAGATATACATTGTATGATTGCAATAATGCATTGACACAATTACAAAATGAAATAAAAATTATAAATGACTATATCGAATTGGAAAGAATGAGATATTCGAATATTACAATTGAATCTTCGTTCCCCAAAGATAATGAAAACACATTAATCATTCCTCTTCTGTTATTTACTTTTGTTGAGAATGCATTTAAACATGGAACAAGTAAGGCTATTAAAAATAAGTGGATAAAAATGGACTTAAGTATTAAGAACAAAATTCTCCATTTCATTATCTGCAATAGCAAAAGTTTTAACAAAACGAGTAAACAAAATCAGAATGTTGGAATTGGCCTTCAGAATGCAAAAAAAAGATTGGATCTATTTTATGGATCAAATAATTATACCCTAACAATTAATGACAATCTAGAAACTTTTGAAATTAATTTAAAAATTGACTTAAGACACAAGAACTAAAAACAGAAAAGATCTTAATCAATTAAAAGTAAGACCTTTTCCGTTAACTATATTTACAATTATTCTTTCCCTGCTAAATAATCTTTCAAATACGCATATCTCTCAGTAAGCTCTCCGTCTTTTGCAATTGTTGCTCTCTTAACAATCCCTGAATCATCGCTGCCAAATAATGAAGGATAAACCTTATCTATTAGATTGGCTCCAAAATCGGAAGATGCATTTCTCGGAAGTTCTCCTGGTAAGTTATCAACCGACATTACAGTTATATTTTTAGAACTAACGAATGGAGGTTCCGCCAATCCAGTAACTGGATTATATCCAAAAAATGGTTCTGCTATTGTTGAAGCCTTTACAGTTGAAGCTATTGGACCATCAACATCACAACTTACATCGGCAATTACAGTTATTTTGAATTCAGGATCTAAATAATCTTCTTTTGTTATGAAATTTGGAGATTTCGGATCCCAAAAATGACATGCTATAAATATATCAGTAACTTTTGTAAATGGTTTAAAAGCCGATTCGTACTCACCTGGATGTTTGAAAAAATGATGCAAATCAAATTTCATTCCTCCTTTATGAGCTACATAATGTTCCGGATCAATTCTACAAAGAACAGGTTCGTCAAATTCTTGAGTTAGGAATTCATTAGCTGAAACTTCACGAATATTTAATTGACTTAAAGTTTCCATTGCCCCCATAGCAACACGACCTCCTCCAGTAACCAGAATTTTCTTCTTTTCAAGTTTAATCTTTTTTAAGCCAGCATACATTTCATCCATGTCTTTACATTGATGAGCTGGTTTTAATTCAAAGTTATCAGTTCTAATACCTCTTGCTCGTAATCCATTATAAGCACCTACGATTCCTGCCCAACGACCAAATGCAACAATTCTTTGTTCATTGAAATCAGTTAAATACTCATAATCGATTAATCTTATTTTTTTCTTAATCACTTCTTGCAACAAACCACGATTATATGGTTGCTTTTTTGCAACATGAGAGAAAAACATGTAAGTTTTATCGGCGATTAATGTTTTAGGGTCTACTTCTTTTACTCCTAATAATATTTCACATTCACTTAAATCTTCTTTCATATTTAAGTCAAGATATTGATATTCTTCATCATGATAACAGCGTATATCACTTGGTTGAACATAAATATCAACGTTAGGAAATCTTTCAGTTAATTTAACAACCTGCGATGGAGTAACAGGTACACGTTTATCTGGTGGGTTTTTTGTTTCTCGTAAAACACCAATTTGAAGCCTTTTTGCCATATCTAATATTTTTAATTTTAAAGAAAGTCTAAAATTAATTTTTTTTATCAAACAATAACAAAATCAACGAATCATTTTGTAACTTTGCTCCTCCAATTTGGGGTTGTTTTGGTTTTGACGGTAAGGTAAATTGGAATATTAGCATGTCGAGCTTTGTGTTTTGGCTCGTAAATCTCAGAGCTCAACTTTATAAACGGCGAAAATAACTACGCGCTTGCTGCTTAATCTCACTCAGTGAATTAAACTTAATCCTTCATCTAGGTATGATGGACAAGCTGTTTCTCAAAAAGCCCTGTTTAGCGGCATTTTGAATATGGAGCATCGTAAAAGTTAAACTAGTGTAGTTAGCACTTCGATGGCTATGCGAAATTAAAGAAGATAAGGTTTAGTTCGGCTGCTCTTTGCCAGACTATTCTCGAAAATTAATAAAGAGATAAACATGTAGAAAATATTTTAATTTCTTATTCGGACGCGGGTTCGACTCCCGCCAGCTCCACTACTAGCTCACTCTAATCTCTTTAAAGTGAGCTATTTTACTTTTCGACTAAACACTTTCTCGACAAGATTGTTAATAACTAGTAAGCGCATAGTTTCTATTATTAATAATATATACTATTTTTGACGATACTAAACTATCTGCATATGTGAATATTAAATATTCACAACTTTTATATTTGACTTAACTTAGATTAAGGAACATGACAAAACTTAAATTACAGACACTACCTAGTTTGCTGGAAAACAGCTTTGGTTTATACTCAGATAACAAGGCCTTATCGTATGTAAATCAGGAGCCCAACACGTATAAAAATCTACAAGTAGAGATTAGTAATACAATTGCATTGCTAAAAGCACAAAATATAAATAAAGGTGATAAAGTTGCCATCTTAAGTAGAAATATGCCTAATTGGGGAATTGCATTTTTTGCCATTACGTCAATTGGAGCTGTTGCGGTGCCATTACTACCTGATTTTCATGAAAATGAAATCAAAAATATTATTGAGCATTCCGAAACAAAGTCCATTTTCATATCGAAATTAATGTATCCGAAAATTGAAAATTTTACGTCTTTATTGGATTCCATTATTATAGTTGATGAGTTCGAAATATTAAAGGCTTCTAGCTCTAATAACGCTGTAACTAACCAAGAACTTTCAGAAATCCAAGAGGATGATCTTGCATCAATCATTTATACATCGGGAACTACAGGTAAATCAAAAGGAGTAATGTTAACTCATAAAAACATTGTTTTTGATGCAATACAAGTTTTATCAATTGAACATGTAAAATCACATCACCGATTTTTATCTATTTTACCTTTATCGCATACCTACGAAAATACATTAGGATTAGTAATTCCTATCCTTCAAGGTGCTTCTGTATATTATCTTGAAAAACCCCCTACTCCAAATGCATTGATTCCAGCAATGCAAAAAGTAGAACCAACACACATACTAAGTGTGCCTATGGTAATTGAAAAAATTTATAGAAATAAGGTATTACCTACTTTTACAAAAAGCAAAGTTTTATCTGCATTATATAAAATACCAGTTATTCGAAAGATTTTAAACAGACTTGCTGGTAAAAAGTTATATGAAACATTTGGAGGCAAACTTGAATTTTTTGGTATTGGAGGTGCTGCTTTAGATCCTGTTGTTGAAAAATTCTTACGTGAAGCCAAGTTTCCTTATGCTATTGGTTATGGATTAACCGAATCTGCTCCTTTACTCTCTGGTGCTAATGCAAGTACTGTAAAATATAGAGCAATAGGACCTATAATGAAAGGAATTGAGGTTAAAAT
This sequence comes from Bacteroidales bacterium, assembly GCA_016342685.1. Lineage (GTDB taxonomy): Bacteria > Bacteroidota > Bacteroidia > Bacteroidales > UBA12077 > UBA12077. The sequence continues at coordinate 646,494 of JAEINU010000002.1, forward strand.
AAACAATCCTGATCCCAAAACCGGAGAAGGTGAAGTGTGGGCAAAAGGAGACAATATCATGAAAGGTTATTATAAAGAACCTGAATTAACAAAAGAAGCAATTACACTAGATGGATGGTTAAAAACAGGAGATCTAGGTTATTTTGATAAAGATAACTTCTTATTTCTTAAAGGTAGAATAAAGAATATGATTGTTGGTTCTAGTGGTGAAAATATTTATCCTGAAGAAATTGAATCAGTTATAAATAATTTCAAGTATGTTTTGGAATCTGTTGTTGTTCAGCAAAAAGGTAAACTGATAGCATTAGTTCACTTTAATACAGAAGAACTGGAAAAACAGTTTCAATATCTAAAAGAAGAAGCTGTTACATTTGCTAAAAATAAATCGGAAGAGTTAATGATCGAATTACAGGAATATGTTAACTCAAGAGTTAATAAGTTTTCAAGGATTTATGCTGTTGTTCCACAAATTATTCCGTTTGAAAAAACAGCTACACAAAAAATCAAAAGATATTTATATTATTAATCATAGTTTTATAAGAGATGACCGATAAAAATGATTTAACCTTGCTATTCACAGGTTCAGAGATTAATGCAAATGTTTTAAAGGAAATTTTAGAAGACAACCAAATATCTTCACTAGTTAGAAATGACATGAATTCTTCGAAAGCAGCTGGATTTGGTGTTAGTTTTGGTAGCGAAGCTAATTTATATGTTGCAAATAAAGATATTGAGAATGCTAAAGTACTTTTAGATCAATTCTTAAAGTCATTTGAAAATAAATAGCTAGTAATTACGGGAACTTCTTTTTCCTTTGTTAAATATAGTTAGTTTAGTATTCTCTACATTTAATAACTGGTATTTTTATACTCTAAAACAAAAGTCTATTTTTATTGTTACGAATCAAAACAATAATAATTAAATGTATAGTATAAAGCGCAGTCAAAAAATCCCTCTTAACTTAACAAAAGCGTGGAATTTTTTCTCTAAACCCGAAAATCTAAAATTAATCACTCCTAAAGACCTTAGTTTTAAGATACTTTTTAGATCAGATGCTGGAGAAATGTACCCTGGAATGATTGTTTCATATACTATAAGTCCATTGTTTCATATAACATTAAAATGGACAACTGAGATAACTCAAGTAAAAGAAAACAAATACTTTATTGACAACCAAATAAATGGCCCTTACAAAATTTGGCATCACGAACATCACTTTAAAGAAACCGAAAATGGTATTGAAATGAGAGATATCTTATTTTATGAAATGCCTTTAGGATTTATTGGTAGATTTTTACATAAAATATTTATTAGAAAAAAAATCGAAGAAATTTTCAGCTACCGAGCTAATAAAATAAAAGAGCTTTTTGGATAAACCAAAAAGCTCTTTTATTTTAATTTTTTATAGTTAGTTTATTGAAAATCTTTTAAACTTTTCATTAGTTTCTTTCGAGTAAAGAATATTCTACTTTTCACTGTTCCAATTTTTAAATCAAGTTCTTCGGCGATTTCTTTATATTTATATCCTGCTAAAAACATTTTAAAAGGATCCTTGAAGTCGTCCTGCAAACTATCAATCTGCTTAAGAATCTCCTGAGTGTTATATTCATTATCAGGCGTGCTTGAGAATGAACTATTTGACATATTAAGAAAATACATATTTTTAGTAGTATCACTATGCGTATTTTCCTTTTGCTGTTTACGATAATTATTAATGAACGTATTTTTCATAATAGTAAACGCCCATGCTTTTAGATTAGAGTATCCAATAAATTTATCTCTGTGAGACAATGCTTTAAAATAGGTTTCCTGTAAGAGATCCTGAGCAGCTTCTTTATCAGAAGTCAAACTCATTGCGAACCTTGAAAGTTTAGTTTCTAAACTTATAAGTTGATGATTAAATTCTACTGCTGTCATAGTTGTATGTTTTAATAATATTCTTAAACAAATATACGACAGTAAATACCTATTTAGCAAATAATTGAACTCCACCCCCATCCAAAAAAACGCCTATTCTAAATAAGAAATAGAACAAAAAACATTGATATTTAGGCATTCTGTTACCTTTTTACCCCTAACTTCTAAATTAAATATTAATGTCTTTTTTTTGTTTAATGATTGTGTTAACAAACTAACACTTAAATAAACAAAAATCCCGCTTAAAACTAAGCAGGATAGACTATTACATTTATATTTTTAAAATAGTTAATTTTTAAAATATGTCCCAATATCCAGTGGTGATGATACTTTCACAACATTTGAAGGAAAAATGGAATTTGATTCTTTAATTTGCAAACCTGTAACAAAAACTTTTTGAGACGGAAAGGTTTCCGACATTCTTTTTATGTACTTACCCACACCATTTAAATTTAATGATGATGTTATTGATAAAAATAAATAATTAGGATTCACCATACTAACAATCTGTTTAAGATCTTCAAATGGAACAGAACTTCCTAAATAATAAACCAATTTGCCTGTTTTTTTAACTAAATAATTATAAAATAATAATGCAAGTTCGTGATACTCACCTTCTGGTAAAAACATCACAACTTTTTCTACATTTTTAGAATCTGCTACATTTACATTATCAATAGCTACCATTAACTTTTGACGAAATAAATTTGAAACAAAATGCTCATGAACCGGATTTATTGATCCCGTTTGCCATAATATTCCTATCTGGTTAAAGAAGGGGAAAATAACTTTAATTACAGCATTCTCAAAACCATCGTGCATTATATAACGAGATAGTATCTTATCAAATTTAAACTCATCCAACTCGACCATTGCAATGACTAAATTCTCAATACTACTTTCAGGGCTAGAAGTATCTGCTGACAATTCCATTACTTTATTAGACATTTCAGTATCAGAAAACTTTGCTATTTTTGAAATCTTAATGCCAAATCTATTTAATATTACAATGTTTAATAATCGCTTTAAATCATTGTCACAGTAATATCTAATATTTGTATCTGTACGATCAGGCTTTAATATTCCGTATCTTTTTTCCCAAATTCTAATTGTATGCGCTTTAATGCCCGATAATTTCTCCAATTCTTTGATAGAATAACTTGCCATAGTATTTTATTAATATTTCGAATTTTATCTTAGAACAACATATAGAGACAATGGTTCAAATCACTTCTGATTTTTCCCATTATAATGACCTAAGAAACAAATTGATAATTGCGTTTAATTCTACAAATAAATATTTTTAATTCATTTTTAAAAAATCATTGATCAAAAAAAAATTATTTATTTTTATTCTATCAAAATTTATTCTACAAAAAAGGAGCTGTATACAACAGCTCCTCAGTGATTTATATAGTTTTTTAATATTAAATTGTTCCTATTGGATCTGGGTTTCCATCTGGATCACCATTTACATACCCATCCGTCTTTGGATTTCCGTTTGTCATTAATAATATTCCGCACATGTGAGGAGCTGCCATAGAAGTTCCACTCATTGTAGCATAAGCACCACCTTTATAAGTTGAATAGATACTAACACCAGGCTCGCAAAAATCCACAGGAGGATTCCCATAATTTGAAAACGACGCAAAATAATCATTACTATCCATAGCTGAGATAGTCCAAATATTTGGTCCATTAACTCTAGCAGGAGAATGATTATTAGCATCATCAGTTTCGTTTCCTGCAGCTAATGCAAAGTAGATTCCATTTTGAGAGGCTGCATAAACAGCATCGTCTATTGGCTCATAAACACCACCACCTAAACTCATATTGACAGCGTCACCAGGTGAAGCATTAGCTCCAACAAAATCAATTCCAGCAATAATTTCGGAATATGCTCCACTTCCTCTTCTATTTAATACTTTTACCGGAACTACAGTTGCTCCAGCCGCAACTCCAATTACACCAATCTCATTATCAATAGCTGCAACTGTACCAGCGCAATGAGAACCATGTCCGTTGTCATCATCTGCTAAAGCATCTCCATTGATAAAATCGTAACCTCTGGCCACATCAACATTAAGATCGGGATGATCTAAATCAATTCCAGTATCAATAATCCATGCTGTTTTACCAATTCCACTTCCATAACCAACACGTTCGATTCCCCAAGGAACTCCTTCTACTGGTGGCTCTGGAACAGGCTTTTTAAGAATAAACATACGATCTTGATGAACACTTTTTACTCTTGAATCTTTTTCCAATTTGAGTACCTCGTCAGCATTCACTTTAACACTAAAGCCTTTATAAACCTCAGCATATGCATTTTTAATTTCGAAACTTGTAACACTTTTTGAACTTAATAGACTTGTAGCAAAGGATTTAATTTCTTTGATGCGCGATGCATAATCTGCCTTTGAACCTAAATCAAACTTAACTGATTCATCCAAAATAACAACATATTGGCCTTCGATGAAATTTCCATCTTCATAGCTTACTACACAATCTGTTGTTTCTGGATTTAGTACTTCTGACTCATTCTTTTGGCAACTTGTAAACATAACAATGCCAGTAACTGCAATAGCAGCAATAATCGTTTTTCTCATGATAATGTGATAAAAGGTTAATAATAAATTTTTCTCACTTGCAAATAATGAAATACTTTTCACAATAACAAATAAGAGTAACAAACAAAAACTAGCACTTATTGATAATCAATAAGAACTAAAAGCCCCAAAACTTTTAATCATCATGAATTGATATGTCAACATAGAATTGTTTTAAATTATTAATTACTTTAATTTTATTCCTTAATTAAACTAATCTAGATTAAAAATAATTAAATAGATTAAGTATTAATAATGAGATAAATAAATGACCAAAATAATTACTACAAAAGATAAATCGACCACTCTTTATACAGAAAAATTCGATGAACACTATCACTCAACCTTTGGTGCCATTAATGAATCATTACATATATTTATTAACGAAGGCTTGCTATATAGTAATTTAAAAACGGTAAACATTTTTGAAGTTGGGTTTGGAACCGGACTAAATGCTTTTCTTACCTATATACAAAGCCAGAAAAGCAATATAACGGTTAATTATATATGCATCGAAAAATTCCCAATTCAGAAAAATATTGCAAATCAATTAAACTATCCTGAACTATTATCTCCAGAAAACAAAAGTATATTTAATCTGTTTCATGAATGTGAATGGAATAAGGATATTGCAATTAATGAACTTTTTACTTTCAAAAAAGTTTTAGGAGATTTTACAAAATATGATTTCGATAACAAATATGATATCATATATTTTGATGCATTTGCCCCAGAGAAACAACCAGAGTTATGGAATCTTTCAATTTTCCAAAAAGTTTATACCGTTTTAAATAACAAAGGCATTTTAACTACATATAGCAGCAAGGGAATTGTTAAGAATAATCTTAGAGAAGCTGGTTTTATAGTTAAAAGATTAAAGGGGCCAGAAGGGAAAAGACATATCTTAAGAGCTGAAAAAACTGAAGACGAAAAATTTTAACTTTTTTTAAATATAATACATATTGTCAATTTCAAATAAAATAAGCAACTTTGCACATCAACCATAAAAATTATTTTAAAAAGTATAATACTATGAAGATTAAGAATTTACTATTGATTATTGCTGGAGCGGCAATTTTGGTTTCTTGCGAAAAAAAGGAAACTACAAAAGTTGAATTAAAAACTCAACTTGACTCTGTTACTTATGCTATTGGTGTTGATGTAGCAACATCTCTTAAGAGACAAGGATTTGAAGAAATTGACGGAGACATATTTAAAGCTGGACTTATTGAGAATTTTAATGAAGAAGAATTATTAGTTTCTCTAGAAGATGTTCAATTAATATTGCGTAAATATTTTACCAAATTGAAAGAAGAACAAGTAAAGAAAATGGAACTTAAAAAAGTTGAGAACCTAGAAGAAGGTCAAAAGTTCCTTAAAAAGAATAAGAAGAAAAAGGGTATTATTGAAACTGCAAGTGGTTTACAATACGAAATTCTTCAAGAAGGTACTGGAAAAACTCCATCTGCGACTGATATGGTAAAATGTCATTATCATGGAACATTACTTGACGGAACTGTATTCGATAGTTCAGTAGAAAGAGATAAGCCAGCAGAATTCCAATTAAACAGAGTTATAAAAGGTTGGACAGAAGGATTGCAGTTAATGAAAGAAGGTGCTAAATATAAGTTCTATATTCCTACAGAATTAGCTTATGGAGAGAATGTAAGACCTGGAGGTAAAGTAGGTCCTAACATGGCATTAACATTCGAAGTTGAACTTATTGAGGTAATGGGAACTCCTGAAACTCCTGCTCAATAATAATTATATAATTTATTAAAGCAAGCGTAATCATACGCTTGCTTTTTATTTTGGAAAACTAATAAATCTTTATATGAAAAAAGCAGATATTATAACAGAAAAAGGTACTATGAAAGTCGAGTTCTTTGAGAATGATGCTCCAGGTACTGTTGAGAATTTTTTAAAACTATCGAAAGAAGGATTTTACGATGGATTAACTTTCCATAGAGTAATTCCTAACTTTGTAATCCAAGGAGGATGTCCTGATGGAACAGGAATGGGTGGTCCGGGTTACAACATTAAATGTGAGTTAGATGGCGAGAATCAATATCACGACCGCGGGGTTCTTTCAATGGCTCACGCTGGAAGAGATACTGGTGGATCTCAGTTCTTCGTTTGCCATAGCCGTGAGAACACAGCACATTTAGACAGAAATCACACTGTATTTGGAAAAGTATTTGAAGGTCTTGAAGTGATTGATGCTATACAGCAAGGTGATAAAATTGAAAAAATAGTTGTAACAGAGGAATAATTTAAGGTATGAGTTTCGAAATCACAGGTAAACTGATAGAAAAATACAATACTATTCAAGTTAGCGATCGTTTTAAGAAACGTGAATTTGTAATAGAGAAAACTGAATCGAATGGTGGAATGGAATTTACCGATCATATTAAATTCCAACTAACACAAGATAGATGTAACTTGGTTGATAATATTGAAGTAAATGCAGAAGTAAAAATTAGCTTTAATATTAGAGGTAATAAGTGGGAAAAAGAGGGGAAAGTAAATTACTTTACGAATCTAGATGCTTGGAGAATTGAAAAAGCACAGGATTTAAGTCAGAGTAATTTCCCGGGCGATATGCCTCCTCCACCCCAAATGGATAGTTTGCCTCCTGATAGTGAATCTGATGATTTGCCATTCTAAATAAATAAAAAAGGTTGTTATTAAACCTCAACTTTTTTATTGTCATATTGAGCCTGTCGAAATATCTCTAATCGTTATGAAGATTTTTCGACAAGCTCAGAATGACAGAAATATATTTCTTCCCTATTTCATTTTTACTTTACAAACATCTTTATTTGCCTTATTCTTAAGAATATAATAATACACACACTCTTCAAAGCTTTTATTTACGGTAAAGATATCGTTCAGTTTTAATTCAGTGAGAAAATTTATTTCAAATTCGCTTATATTTATATTTTCTTCCGAAAAATATGAGTCTAGAATCCATCTAACATAAGTTGCATTGTTTACATGCTTATTTACATCGAGATCGCTATAATAGACTTTCCTTTTATCCAATTCTGCTAAATCACCTTGGAATGGTACCTTTCCAAGCACTTTCGCAATAGCATTTTCTTTGAAGAAATTCTCATGAATAAAATTGAATTGCTCTAAACGCTTTGGGCGTTTTGTACTCTGATCTAGTATTAGCCAATAACTTGTTGCTCTAGCAACAATCTTACCTTGATTAAATATCTGAAAATCGCGAATAGCAAATAAACCATCTATGCCTTTGGGCCAAGTTTTTATTTCTATATCATCTTTCCACTCGGGATATTCATTAATCTCGATATAAATTTTAGACAACACCCAAAATGCATTTTGCTTCTCTAAATCTTCAAAGCCAAATTCATTTGCTTGGGCATTTTCCCATGCACATTCTTGTAAAAGGTGAAATATTGTTGGCAAAGTTAATTTGCCGTTATGGTCTGTATCGTAAGATTTTATTTTGAAATTATAAATACCAAAAGGAAATTTTAACATCTAATTGTTTTTTTGCCCAAACTTAGTATTTTTCTTTAAAATAAGATTCAATGGTCGTACTATTCTTCTTAAAAGACTCAAATCTTCTGTAATAATTTCGGCACTACCATTCATTTCTTGCTTAAATTCAAGGTCTATGCCATAAAATGTGGTTAGCCCATTATTCAGCTTAATCTCAACAGTATAAAAATCATTACTTGGAGCCAGTGAAATTGAACTAACATGTCCCTGAACCATCCCAAATTCCATGTAAGGATAATTTGCAAATTGGATATTTGCCTGTTGTCCGTTCTTAACTTTTCCTGCACCCTGAAAATTCAGTTTAACCTTTCCAATAATCTCTCCCTCATCTGCCGGAATAATCGTCATAACAGTTTCTCCTGCTATGACCGATTGATTTTCGTTCCAATATTGATTGAAAGTTACTTTACCTTCTGTAGCTGCTGTTAAAACAAACTGATATTTCCATGTGCCAATTGCCGATTTTAGATTCTCAATGGATTCTTCGATTAATAAAGACTGATCAGATAATTGCTTTTCTTTCTGTAATTCGAGTTCTAAAATATTTTGATTTAAACTTTCTATTTGTAACTCAACATTGGTAATTGAAATCTTAATTTGCTCATAATTATATTGCTTGGAAATTAAAAGTGACTTTGATTTTTCGACATCGGCATCGGATAATAAACCTTGAGAATGTAAGTTAGAATCTCTTTTATACTGTTTTTCAGTTAAAAAAGATTCTTCCTCCAATAAATTACTCTGAATTATAAGGTTCCTAGAATAAATATCATACTTTTTTAACTCCTGTTTGTACAAAACAATCTTTTTACTGTGATAGTCGAGTTTAAGAATTCTATTATACTCATCGATATATTTTATAAGATTAGCATAGATAGACTGCACACTACCTAAAGTATAACCACTTTTAAAACTATTAACAATAAGATTGAAATTATTAGGTAAAATAAAATCGTCTAATTTCAATTCAAGCTCCTTTACATCCACATATTTTGCAGGATTTTCTATTACTGCTAGCACTTGATTTTTTGACACTAAATCATTATTTGCAACCAACAAATTTTGAATTTTACCTGTAGATTTTGTCAAAACAGGTGCTGGAGGGTTTTCTGTAGTTAATATAATCTCTGCCGAGACAATATCAGGATATCTAAAAAAAGCACTCCCAATAATTATTATACTAACAACAAAGAAAACAATAGTAATTCCCCAACGAATAATCCATTTAGGAGGGCGAGTTAATATTTCCTGTACCGTACTTGATCGCAATTCGATTCGTTCTATTTCTTCGTTTTTTAATTCCATAACACAAAAAGAAATTTCTTAGTTACCTAATTCCAATTGATTTTTAACCAACTCGTAATACGAGCCTTTTAACTTTGTTAACTCAACATGAGTTCCCTTTTCTACAACCTTGCCCTTTTCGAGAACCACAATTTGATCTGCATTTTTAACAGTGCTTAATCTGTGTGCAACAACAACAACAGTTTTTCCTTTAAAGAACTCATCCAGATTATCCATAATAATTCGTTCATTGTTTGCATCTAAAGCATTTGTTGCCTCATCAAGAAATATAAATTCGGGATTTTTATATACAGCGCGTGCTATTAGTATTCTTTGCTTTTGCCCCTGACTTAAGCCCACACCATTCTGACCAATCTTTGTATTATATCCTAGTGGTAATGATTCTATAAATTCCTGTATGTTTGCAACTTTTACCGCGTGCAATAATTTTTTTCGATCAGCAATCTCATCGGAAACTGATATATTATTGGCAATTGAATCTGAGAAAATAAAACCATCTTGCATTACAACACCACATTTATCTCTCCACATTCTGTTGCTAACATTATTTAAATACAAATCACCCAAATTAATCTTGCCTTTTGTTGGATTATAAAAACCGAGTAATAACTTAACCAAGGTTGTTTTACCACTTCCGCTCGTTCCTACAATTGCAGTAATTTTCTTTTCGGGAATATTCAAATCTACGTCATCCAAAACAAATGGAGAATGCGGCCCCTCGTATTGAAAAGATAAATTCTCTAAATTCAAATCTCTATGCTCAGGAAGAATATCAATTTTAGGTTCTAAATCTGACTCCTCGTCTTCTTTTTTATGTATTTCCCCCAAACGTTCTAAACTGATTTTTGCATCCTGTGTATCCTGCAAAAAGCTTATCATTTGATTTATTGGACTATTTAATTGCCCAATCATATATTGAACTGCCAACATCATACCCAATGTCATGTTACCATCGATAACAGCTTTGGCGGCAATAAATGTGATAATTACATTCTTAATTTCGTTTATAAATACACCTCCCGCCTGTTGATATTGATTTAACGACAAACTTGACATATTTACTTTAAACAACTTAGCCTGAATATTTTCCCACTCCCAACGCTTTTGTTTTTCGCAGTTATTCAGTTTTATTTCTTGCATTCCAGTAATTAACTGAATTACATTGCTTTGATTATCGGACATTTGGGCGAAACGTCGGTTATCTATATCGCGGCGCTTTTTCATAAAAACTAATACCCAAAATGTATACAGTGCACTACCTAACAAGAAAATGAGAAAGATATTGACATTATAAACAAGTAATACTGCTCCAAAAATTACTAAAGTGAAAAATGAAAATAGAATATTTAATGTCGATGATGTTAAGAAATTCTCGATTCGCTTATGATCTCCTATTCTTTGAATTAAATCACCAATCATTTTCGTATCAAAAAACGAAACAGGCAATTTCATAAGCTTTGTCAAGAAATCTGATATTAATGAAATATTAATTCTGGTTCCCAAATGCAGTAAAATCCAACTTCGTATAAACTCAACCAAAGTACGCGAGAAAATCAAAACCAACTGAGCAATAATAATTAAAGTAACAAAGTTTAGATCTTGCGTGTTTATACCCTTATCGACTATGCTTTGTGTTAAAAATGGAAATATTAACTGTAATAAACTTCCTAATAGGAGACCTAGAAATAACTGTATTATTATTTTCTTGTATGGACGTAAATAGGAAAATAAAAACTTAAATCCTGATTTATTAATTTTTTCATCCTCGGTTTGATAAAAATCGGGTGTAGGTTCCAACAGCAGACACAATCCTTTGTCTTCTCCTTCCGCTTTAGTTTTTTCCCAACCGGATAGGAATTCTTCTTTTGTAAAATTAATTAATCCTCTTGCGGGGTCGGAAACATGAACAATTATTTTTCCATTTCTTTTTTTAGTGATTTTGTATACAACTATAAAATGATTCTCGTTCCAATGAGCAATACAAGGCAAAGGAGCCTCATCTAATAACTTTTCAAAAGCGATCCTAACACCCATTGATCGAAAACCAATTGCTTCTGCAGCATCGCTTATACCAAGCATGGAAACACCCTCACGGGTAATATAACTTTTATCTCGCAAAGTTTGCAAGGAATAGTTTTTGCCGTAATATTTTGCAATCATTCGTAAACAAGAAGGACCGCAATCCATAGCATCAAGTTGTTGAAAATAAGGAAATGGCATGTTAGTTTATATTTTTATATTATAGATTGCCTAATTTAGATATTTTATTTTCTTATTAAAGATAAATCTTTATTAGCTATTTATCTTTTAATATTTCAATTGCTTTTTCTAAAACCACATCATTACTCTTAATAATATTACCAATGGTTTCATTCACAATAACATCAGGAATAACTCCGTGATTTACAAACCTTTTTCCACTGTATGGATAACAGATTCTGCGTGTACAAATTCGGCAGTAACCACCATTAGGCAAATTCGGCACTACCAGAGGCGAACCAGTAGAACCAGCTGTTTCCTGACCAATAAACAAAGGTCGGTCGGGTACCTCATACATATTTACAAGAAAATCTTCTGCCGCAGAGAAAGTATACCGACCAATTAATACAACAACAGGTATATCAATACGCCTAATAGAATCTGGAACTTCGATGGTATCCGGTTCTACATAATGGACTTCTCTATTCTCAAGGTATCCCTGATATTCTTCTTTCCAGTTAGAATTTGCTTTTTTTACTCCATCATTTACTCGTGTTTCCCATCCATAATTAAGAAAACTTTTCTCCTTCGATAAAAGTGATTGTAAATACCAAGCTGCATTTGTACTTCCTCCCCCATTTCTGCGCAAATCAATAATCAATCCATTTGACTCATAAATCTCAGGCAAGTATTTACTAATATCTTGAATTGCAATATTTTCGGGATAGAAACTTCTAATATTTAAATACGAAATATCTCCTTCCAATTTTTCAAGATCAACCATCTTTCTTCTTTTAGGAAACTTCATTCCCCAATAGTCATCTTCAGGAGTTCTTGTAGCTTCCCCATTTCTAGGCAATTGTATTTTTACGGTATCGCCTGTAGTTTTAACAATTGTGGCTTTAAAATCTTTCCATTTAAGATCCTGATGAATCTTTTGAACCCCTTGCATCCATAGATGTTGCTTTGTTGATGCTGATATGTAAGGAAATATAGAATCTTGTAAAAATCTTTTGGTCCGAACTCCTGATATTTTAATAACCTCGGCACCAACCCACGTTGAATCTAATATTGGATCTTTTAATACCCTCACTATATAAACCTTCTCACCTACATTGCTTAAATTCATAGAAAAATAATCTTTCCACAAATAGAACTGAGATTGATCTACAACGGCGGTATGTCCATCTCCAAAAGAGGCTACAAATTGTTTCAAAACTTGATAGTATTCGAAATCATTTTTCGATTCTTGTACTTTAGGAATGTAAGTTTTGTACAAGCTATCTGGATCAAATGTAACTTGATCCATGTTTACAAAATTGTACTTGATCTCACTCCATACCTCACTTAAATAATATATTTTATCGTTAGTACTTATACTATCGGGTATTGATTGTGCTCTACTTGTTGAAATAACTATAAATAGAAGAACTAAAACACTATATATTCTGCTCATGATAATATCTTTTTAACATTCATCATTATAAACTCACTTTCTTGAAAAAATCATTTTGGTAAAACCCTCCCATTTCCAACTCCTAAATAGAACCAATCTAACTCAAACCCAACTTATCTTTTAAAATTGATTCTATAAAATCAAAACGAAATCCTTTTTCAATACACTGTTGCACAAAAATCAAAAAGGACTTATTATTATTACAATAAACAGCGCACAGCGCAGCATTGTAATAGTCAAATACACGCGGCGAATCGTAATTTTCAAATAAATCAGAATAAATCTTCAATGCACTTTTGTAATCTTGGCAAATTATAAATTCTTCTGCACTATATATACTATCAAAATATGACCCCTTACTCTGTTCTGATTTATTAAACGGTTGTTGTATAAATAAACACCATATAGCACTTAAAAATAAAACTTTGTATATCATATTCTAAAAAACTCATTAATAAAGTATAAATAACTGACTCTCTTTTCGAATTCTTCCATTACATTCACCACATACAAATTTATGCGTGAAATTATCACCAAAATAGAACCAGTCAAAGTCAAAAAGAGATAAAGAAATAGAAATTGAACATTTCGTATAGTTTCACATCGCTTTCGTTAAGTTTTTACGCATTTCCGTTAACTATTTTTTGATTAAAGTTATCAACCTCATCCCTCTTTATTGAACTATTCGTCATTTGAACATATTTTCCACAATCTTTCTTTATGCAATTCTCTGTCGAAAGAATTTGCATAATCAGAAATTGTCTCTATCCACGCAAGATCAAGCTGTGATTTGTAGCAATTAATTAGCTTGAGTTTCTCCTGAATATCTATATCCTCCACAATTTCATTTTCCGATAAATCTCTATATATCTCCAATCTTTTGTTCAAATTGTTATCGAAAGGAAAGTATGGCATATCTTCGTATATAAGCAAGTTAAAGGTTTTTATATTTGCTATTTCGAAAGCTATTCTCTGAATTGCAATATGATCGGGGTGCATAATTCCCATCGGAAAATAAAAAGTATCTTCTGAGTTTATTTCTTTATCAATCCTATTATAGATAAGGTTATAATCACCCTTGTCGGGCTCAGACTCACAACTTTCAAAATCCCAAAACTCTACGTTATATTTACAGCTATTTATTACCGCCTTTTCTTCTGCTTTTCGAACCTCCATAATATTCTTACCCGAACGAATTATTTCATTATAATAATCCGACTGCGGATTTATCCAATTACTTTTAGAAAAGATGTAAATAACTTTAAGTTCCTTACCCTTTCTAATCAAATTCAGAATGTGTCCTCCTATTGATAAAATTGCATCATCGATATGTGGAGAGAATATTACATTCATACTTACTTCAGCTTAGCTTATTAAACTATTAATATTAGATTGTTCTAAATTAGAGACATTCTCTAATTCAATTGTATTATCTAATATAAATTCATAATCCAGAATTTCTTGTTTATCCTCTTTCTTGTAAAAAGAATATTTCTTTTCTCTTTTTTGCTTATCGAGATAACCAAAGTGCTTTAGCACAATTCCGGAATGCAATTCATTATTAACATATGGCGTTGTACTGAAATGAAGTTTATTATCGGAATAAAGTTGTAGATTTCCAACATTCCGGAACATTCTCCATCGGTAAAATACCCCAGAAAGCATTGTCCTATTTGTATCGAACATATCGGTTCTATACTGAGATTCGTTATTCCATAAGTTAACAAAATTAAAAGCGATTGTATCTATTTTAGAATTATCGACATAATCAAAAACAGTATCAAAACGCTCGTCGAATCTTTCATCAACATCTATAAAATAAAACCATTCACAGTTAAAAAAAGAAGCCAATTTTAAAAGAATGTTTCGGTTTTCTAAATCGTTAAACTCGGTTCTTTTTTTAGAAACTTTAAGCTTAATAATATCATGATTTGCAGAAGTATAAGTACTATCTGAACTGCCATCATCCAAAAGAATAACTCCATCGCAATGATCTTTTATATGCTCTAGAAAACTTTCTATCCGCTCAATTTCGTTATATGCCGGAACCAATGCCAATGCTCGATAATTTTTATCTAAAGAAGCTAATTGCAAGCTTGATTTACTAAAAGAGTTGAGATATGTATTGCATTGTTCTTTTTTAACTAAATATGTTTCTGTTGGATAGATTAATTTTATTATCTCTTGGTCGAGACGAATATTATTGCCCGATTTTTTTTGAGGGTATACTATTTCCTTAAGCTTTTCTGTATTTACTTTTTGAATTTGAATTTTGGTTTTTGTATTTAGATATACATTATTCGAAGTATGAATAAATGTTTTATAATTACTCAAATGCAACCGTCTTTCAATGTTTGTTAAACATAGTATAAAATTGCTTTCATTATAGATTTCATCTTCGACAAGTAATACATCTTTTTTTCTGAATAAAAACGACCACTCTGCATCGAAATTACCAGTAATATTAAGTTCTTCCACGGAAGAACGTCCGTTATAAAAATCAGAAGAATCTATTATTTTAACAATAGATTTTTTTTCCTGTTTTAATAAAATACGAGCATTCACAAGTGCATCTACACTTGGCACAGATTGGCAAAAACAAACATTTTTCTTACTTGAATATTTACCAATATTTTTGGCAACAAATGAAATATTTATAGGATTTTCATTATCGCTTAATATAATTTTAAGATCAATAAAAGGATATTTCTTTACTAATTCTAAGGCTTCATTTTTAAGTTCGCTTGTTTCAAGCATTAAAACAAGCTCGAAACAATTGATTTTATAGTGTTCATTTATCTTATCCAGAACTTCGGTTAGATCCTCATTATTCGTGACCAAATAAAATATAGTAATATCAATAAACTCTTTAATTCGCTTGATTAACATATACTTAATCGTTTAATTATTAGAACATTTAAAATTGGTGAGTTTTCGTTTGAACAAGTTTTTTAAAAACCCTATTAACTCATCCTCTTCCAACTCATTTTCCATTTGATATTCTTTAACTGTTTTTTGCCCATCAAACTCTTCGAGAAATTCATAAATATCTTTATCCATGGTTCCGTTAAATTTATGATAAGGCATAGATC
Organism: Bacteroidales bacterium; assembly: GCA_016342685.1. Taxonomy (GTDB): domain Bacteria; phylum Bacteroidota; class Bacteroidia; order Bacteroidales; family UBA12077; genus UBA12077. The sequence goes on from JAEINU010000002.1 coordinate 662,603, forward strand.
GAAGTATTAGCTTGTCATCGTTCAGGCTTTGTGTTGTTATGGCACTACTTATGGTCGGCCTTAAACTTAAAAACAATTTATTGTCTGACATTGAACTACTTACAAGATGCTTTTCATTTAAGTAGTTCATAAAACTATTGTGAAGGCTATGTATGGTTTGTTTAACTTTATATATTAATTCGACGCCCTCCTTTTTCCAATTAATGTCGATTAAAGAAATTAAATCGTTATAAAACACCTCTGAAAGAAACTGTTCTCCATTAACAGCACCAAGTCTTCCTTCGAAGTTATTCGAAATCAAATAATCAAAATTCTCTGCTAAAAGTAAGCCCCCATAGCCTTTTTCCCCAATTATAAAAATTGGTTTACCATAAGACAAGCACTCGAATATTCTTTTACCCGAAGTTATTATAACATCAAAATCATGTTCTATATCTTGTAAATCAGAACTTACTATATTAATATTATCATTAAGTAAATGTTTATAATCGTCTCTATTTTCTGTTTCGCAAATTGTTAGATTGAATAAATCATGGTAATTGAAAAACTCTATAAGCTGATAAATCAATCTATAATTATCGTTGCATTTCTCGGGAACAAATAAAATATTTGGTGGTGTATTTTCGAATTTTTTGGAATCGAAACGAATTGCTAAATCCTTTTTATCAAGCAAATGAGTGTTCTCGGAATAATAAAAATTATTGAAGAATGAATTGCAGATTCCTGTTTTTTTAAATGAAAATAAAGAATCAAAAGATACAGCTCCAATAAAATTAGAGTGATAATAAGGGCGACTATTAAAACTGTTTAATGTATTAAGAAAGATAAAAGGTTTCTCTTCAAAAATCGCAGGATTATTATTAAAAAACACATGACAATCGGTTAATAACAAAGTGCAATTATTTAAATCTATCTCGGTTTGCTTTGCTTCAAAATCATCGACTAAAATAATATCGTATATTTGATTTATTTGTTTGCAAAAGTAAACAGACAGCTCACTCCTAAGAATTGCAATTATTTTTTTCATGTTTGTATTTATTTTTTTCTTTGTAAACAGTTTTTTTAAGCTCTGAATTATAGTATATAGTTAAGAAACTATATATCATTAATTCGTATCGCCGAGGCTCGTTATCGAAAAACCTATTGAAATGCATATGAATTATTCCCGATAAGGGAACATTCTTATCTATTTTAAGCTTAACAATAAGTTCTGATAATAATTTTTCTAAGTGATTAAAATACTTTTCTACTGTGTTTTTCATTTCTGGATCAGGAAAAATATTTTCGACAGATGCACTCATAAAAAACTCAATATCTTTCCGATACGATCTATATTTTTGTTTTATTTGATGTTGCTGCTCATCTTTTATATTAAATTCTGTTTCAAAATAATCTCTTATTCCGGTTAGAAAGGTTAATTTCATTTCATTCGAAAAACCGCATGTGTTTAATATCTGGTCGATGTACTTTGTTGTGAATCGCCAGGCGAAATCGTTAAATTTTGAATTTTCAATCGTTCCCAAAAGAAAAATTGCTAATTCGCTGTTTAATGAAAAAATACTTTCAACCAACTCAATACTTTCTATTCCGTATCGTTCTAATTCGCGTGTATAATTCCCAAATTGAATATCCCAAATTATACCTTTATCGATGTACTCTCTTAGCAAAATTTTTATGTCTTTAATTATTTGTCCATAATCATTGGCATCGGTTAATTTTATTCGTATTCGTAAATGAAATTTAGGATCTCGATATCTTAAAAAATACCATTTCTCAATTAATTCTTTATTTTTAAATTCCTCGATTAAGGGAAATAAATCGTTAACAAGAAAGTCATTTGCAAATAATTCACCCATATAAAGCTTTAAGCTTACCCATTCTTCTCCTGGAATATAGATTTGTTTCATTGCTCGTGTTTCTTTTTTATGGGAATTATATACTCGTTTACGTAATCGTATTCTTGAATCATTGGATTTGTTTCGGAAAAGAGCGATTCTTTTAATAAGATTTCTTTCTTCCCCTTTATTAATGATTTTAATAAATTAAGTGAATTATCCGACTCCAGATCCAACATTAAATCACTTTCATTTTCTGAAAAAAGAATATAACGAGGTATATGCTTTTCTTTAATGAAGTCTTCAATTTGCTTTTTATCAGATAAATTATTTAATATGTTTAATAAAATTTGTAAATCATTTTCTTTAAATCTCCATTGAGCAGGCGAAAAAACAATGTTCTGATACGATATTCGAGGTAAAAATGAAAATGTACTGAAATAATCGCCCCACATAAACTCCATACCCGTTAAATGATCTTTTCCTGATTGAAGATCGCATAAAAATCGAAAAATTGGGAATTCCGTCATCATGTAATTGTACCCTGTCGATATTTTAGGAATAATTCTTTTATTAAGTGTTTTCGATCGAAGAATTAAATCATTATTTGAATCGACACTTACCAATAAATCATTAATGTTAATATGATTACTATTATTAGAATGTTTCGAAAGATAAGGTATCTCGTATTCTCGGGTCGAGGTTCTTAAAATAACATTCCCTATTTCCTGTGTAGGTAGATGAATAACTTCTGCCACAATTGAATTTTCCTCTATTTGCTTCTCATGTTCGAATATCGATTTTAACAAATTGTCAATTTCTGTGTCTAAATGTGAGAATCTGGAAATATGACCTGCTGCGGTAATGCTGCTAGCTACTTTAAATAAATATTTTTCGTTTTGAGAATCTAACACGGAAAGAAAAACTGAAAATGTGTCTGGTAATAAATATTTTCGTTCTGTTAATTGCGCTAAATCATTATCTGTAAGTTGACATTCAATATTATTAATTAAAGGCGCCTTTGTAATTTTCTTAATAAGAAACTGATCGATAGAACTTAATACAACATCAGATGTATTTGAACTCCAATTTATCCCTTCAAATAAAGATTCTTTCCGACTAAGGTTTCTGTTCTCATTATATCCAACTCCTATTACAGGATCAAGAGCATCTACCAAACGTATTTCTTTATTCCCATATCTCTCTATCATTTTTTCTTTAAACGTAACTATGGGTGTACTATTTACACTAACCAATCTCGAAAGTACTTTAAATGCTTTTGGCAAAACATCATTAATAACAGATTTATTTAAGGTGTTTATTTCGGGTTTTATGAATAAATCTGCATGGAATCTCTTTTCATTAAAACCATTTAACATCTTATTCATTTTATCTTCTACATTTAATAATGATGTTAAATCTTGCTTAAATCCAGAAAGTTTATTTAGCTCTGTAATAAAAGAAGTATCATGCGTAAAACGCTCTAGTTTGTATTCTTTTACTGATTCTAATAAATCATTTAAATTATCGTTTGTAACAAGCTTTAATTTAATATCACTAATTAATATTTGACTTTTGATTAATGATTTAATGAATCCAACTGCTGCTTCTTCCTTGATTTCAGGTTCTTTAATTAGCGTATTAAATAGCTCTTCGCTTGTAATTCCATTCGAAGCTAATCTTATAACTTTATCGAGAAATTCTGATCCCTGAAGATTGATAATATCGGAGCTTTTTCCGCTCGATCCGTATTTAATTCTTATATAACGATAATCGCCAAAAGGCAACTGATATAGGGTATTATTTGTATAATAAATGAGTTTATTGGGGCATATTAAAGATTCTTCTATCTTATTAATTATTAACTCTATAGTTTGACAAGTTAATTTTATTTTCTTATGAAAACTCTCTGTACCCTTTATTTTATATTTTGTATTATTTCCCCAATCATTACTGCAACTGCTGCCAGCAAACAATCCGAAAGGAATTGGTTTTGTTGACAACCTTATTAGATACTTAAAAAAAGAAAATAAAATTCTTGTTTTTTCTTTTTGCTCTAGTTTATCTGAATCAAAATGCGTTAGTTTTCCGTGTAAGATAGGAGAAGCAAGATAAATACTTTCCCGAATATAAGGATCTTTAAACAGTTCGATTATCTCTTCCCAATCTAAGTTCTGAATCTTCTTATAAAATGAAAATGCGTATGCGGGCGTTCTTAATATGAAACTTTCAAATGATTGATATTTCATTCCTTTTAACTAATTAATTGAGCAACTAATTCCTGATTGATGATATTCTTTTTTTGCTTTGCATTAATTTTACTGCTTATTGAAGCAAGCTCAACAATTTTGCAATCATCAATCAGACTGCAACTATAGCAATCGTAGCATTTTAATAAGCTTTTCTCATCATCAAAAAATCCATTCATGATTTTCAATTCATCTTCTAATTTGTCTATCATCTTTTTAGATAAAAACTTAGATAGTGTTTCTATTGCCATTTCATGTGACTTATTTTGAGACAAGATATCCAAGTAATCTATCAATACTTTTTTAGACAATCGTTCTTCTTCGTTTAAAAGATTCCCATCTTGTAGATGTTCCTCCAATTGCACTTTAGATAATTCATAATTTTTGAAAGAATAAGGCAATAGATAGTTAAGCTTATTTACATCAAGCTTTTCCAATCGCTCAGGATTTATAGGTGGCAATACATCTCGAATAGAAAATGTATGAGGTGTATTTATATTTTGAACTCTGCTAATACTATCAAAAACATCTTTCTTTTCTGTAGCGTTAAGTTTTGATATTTTATTCAAGCTGCTCAGTTTTGATGAGCTTTGTAATAGTTTTCTAAGATCATTAATATCATTGATATAATATATTTCGGATATTCCAGGAATATAAATTTGGTATGTATTAAAACCCAGATTGGAGCAATCTCTAATGAAAATATCGTAGCCCAATTTTATAATAAGATTGGTATAATAATCAAAGTTTTCTTTCTCAGTATTAAATTGTTTCCAGTTTGGGACTGCAGATTCCGAATTGCTAAATATTGAATTGGGCCAATGTCCCTTCCCATTAATCATATTATCGTAATATGATCTTACGATTTTATATTCCGAACTTTCTTTGCTATCCGAACAAAATATTTGATCATTAAAACTAAAATTATTCATTTTAAATTCTACCTCGCCTTGGTACAGTTCTGTTAAACAGCGTTCCAAAGCTATAACAGGAGAAGGATCGGCTCCAGCACAAACAAAATATTTATTCAATTTTCGATTGAGAATTACCAAAAGAATTACGGGTATTCCTATTCCCATTGAACAGTCCTTAATAATAACCGATATGTCTTCTTCTTCTTGCAATCTGATTAATTCTTGATAAACAGCTGTTTTACTAAAATAATCAAAAGGAATACTTGGCAAACTAGGTTCATTCATGAAAATTTGGGCAATTGCAAATCTCTCTAGACACTCACCCAAACCTTGCATTAATGCTTCATGTGGAGTATTTCCTGCGCACATTCCATTTGAAGTGCACATCATTCTTACAAGACTATAAGGAAGAACCTGAATTTCTTGGTCGTTCACATTATATAACTGAACTCCTATATGTTTTTGGGAATGAAAATATTGTTTAATAAAATCGCTAATTTCTTCTTGATTATTGTTTCGAAATATTTTTCTAAGGTATTTACCAAAACTTACAGCAAACAATTCTCCATCATGTAACACCTCATCAGGAAAATATGAATAATCCAAAAGGGCATTCTGTTTTTCTAATCGTTCGTATAAATTACTATTTTCTCTTTTAGAAAAATATGCATGATGATTCCCATGAAAAACAAGTGAATTCTGTAATCGCTCCATTAATTCTCCGTATGCACTTGCCAAAGAATACTCAGGAGTAATACCTTTACCGTTGGTTCCTAAATCCTGATTATAAAGATTGTTATTAACAATTCTTAACCGACATGAATATAAGTTCCCTTCATTATTATCGTAATGTTCTTCGATAACAGAAATGCCAATTTCATCAAGCAAATTGCGAATCTTATTAATTGTTTTTAGAGGTTTTTCTGCTTTATATTTTCTATTAATTGTTGCTTGTTCCATTTATGTATTTCTAAATATTTGGGTCGATACCAATAACCGACGTAATGTACTTATGATTATCGTCTGCGAAAATCAAATAGTTTTCCATTAAGTCTTGAATAAATTCTTTTAAACCAACTAATGTTAAATCGTCAAATTTTGCCTCCAGCAGTTCAAACAACTCATCAATGGACATAACTTTTAGATCGACTTGCTTTATAATAGCAATGTGAATTGGGTCTAATTCTAATTCGCAATAAGGCTGATTATTAACCGTTTCTTTATATATGTAATTATTGCTTTTGTCTTTTTCAATAGAATATGAGAAATTCGCGTTTAGATAAAACTGCTGGATTTTAGAAATATCTTCCCAAACCGATTGTTTATCAGAATTTTTATGAAATCCAAAGTACGTGAACCGTTCTTTAGGATTAATTAAGTCTTTTGGTAAATACTCATAAACCTTATTGCACGTATACTCCTTTCTATCCAACTCCTGAACCTTGGTATAATACGGCGAATCTTTATATAAATAGAATGGAATAATTTCTTGGGTAAATAGTTTTTCGGAGAGATAAAATCTCATGAAATGCATATTCTGAGAAGTTTCCCATAAATCTTCCCAGCTTTCGTCGGGAACACCTGCAATTAAATTAACTCCTAACGAAATATTTGACCTCAATGCGTGCTTAATAAAAAACAAATTATGAGCAAACCGTGTCTTTTTATTCATTTTCACTAAAAGACGATCGGTAAGTGCTTCGTGACCAATTTGAATATCTGCAAAACCAGCCTCCGCTAGTTTCGCAATTTGTTGTTTGCTAACATCTAAATGTAAAACCTCGGCTGCAAAAACAAATTTCACTTTATATTTATTGCTTAAATCAATTAATAAGTCCAACAATATATCTAAGCGCTCTTGGTTTTTACCAATAATATCGTTGTCGGTAAATGTGAACTTACTTATTTTAAATTGAGTATAATTAAATTCTATTTCCTGAATTACATCTGCTGGATCTCTTTCGATGTATATATATCCTTTATTTAAAACACAGAATCTACATTGATTCCATTTACATCCTCTAATTGTATCCAAAGTAAGAAAAACGTTATCTACATCCGAATACTGAGAAACTAAATCACTTTGATCGGGATAAATATAATTTTCACTTTTATACACAGAATGATGTAAAAGTTGATTTTTTATATTAAGCTCTCCATCTCTAAATACTAATCCTTCTATATCTTTAACAACTTGCTCATTTTTAATGCTATTGCATAATTTAAGCAAAGCCAGCTCACCTTCACCTCTAATGATATAATCAATTGTTTTAAAATTATGCAACAAAGAATCTGCTAATTCAGTGTCGTCAACGCCACCAAAAATAATTATAGAGTCGGGAAGAATTTCTTTTATTGTATCTATAACAAAAAGTGCCGGAATCCATTGGTATAACTTAAAAGAAAAGCCAAAAACACATTTTTCCGACTTATGTATATATGAATTTAAAGTTTCAATTATTTTATTTTTAACTACTGTTTCTAAAGAAGAAAGATTTCTGTTGTAAATATCCTCATCCAATAATCGCAAAGAGATTTTCTGCTGATATAAGTTAATTTTCAGGCGACTAATCAATTCTAAATCTTGATATTTTACAGCAAGTAAATAATAAAAAGGAAAAAGACTTTCAAACTCTCCTTTGTTCTTGAAAAACTCTTCGAGCAAATCGTCAAAAATATAGTTCCAATAAATAATTTTTGATTGAAAGCCATTCTTTTTTAATACCGATGAAAGAACAGAATTCGCTGCTGAGCTTATTTGTGAACTTGCCGGAGGTAAATGATTAAGTATTATTTGCATGCTATTATAATAAATTATACATAAACTTTACTAAACAACTTTGACAAATTCATTTGATCGAGGGTGTTAGTATAATTCCTTTGTCTGATTCTACCTGCAATTTCCATAACATCAAAGTATTTACACGATTCTTTTATCTCGCATGAAGCACAATCAAAACAATCTGGAACCGGGAAATACTGAAAAATATTATCTGGATTGGCAAAATCTTCGATAACCTCAAAAGCTTCATCACCATGATAAAAAGGTAGCTGTTTCAGTATTTTTTCGCTATCAAATTCATCTAATAGCATCCTTAAATAAGTTCGTACAGTAAAATAATATGTGTATTCTTCTCTCCTACTATCGTGTATTGTATCAATAAATTCGCATATTGAGCTGTAACTTTTACTTATATCACCAAATCTATAGTACAACATCACTTTAAAAATACTCGGTAAAAGTTCTTCTAGCTCTTCACTAATATTATACAAAAAGAATTGTGAGGGGTTAAACTCGCTATGCATCTCAGACAATTCAATTCTTTCGATACAATGAATTAATTCTTCCTGCTTTTTAGTTTCTAGACTTTTAATTTTTAATAAATTATCAACTCCATTAAAAAGATTCATTGAATTAATGCGCTCTTCGGAATTAGAAAACACATAATTAAGTTCGCTCATTCCCGGAATGTAAACGTAAAAGGCCGGAAAATCGAGGAAAGAATTATCACGAATATAAATTTGAAATCCTTTTTTAATAATAAATTCTGATAAGCTTAGTAGATCTTCTGAACTGTTCAGAGCATCACTCTGATAATACCTTTTAAACTCATAACTTACATTAGTATTGAAAATACTTTTTGGATAATAGCCTGACCCATCAATAATTGTTTTATAGTAGTTATCAATTCGATCCTTTTTTGTTTTGAAAGGATCAATACTTAAAGAGAAATCGCAGTTTGTTGGAGAATTACCTGCCCCCTGATAAATTTCGGTCAAACATCTTTCTACTGCAATTGCAGGATTAGTATCTGCTCCAAGCTTGAATTTATATTTTAAAGTTTCCTGATTAATCATTAAGACTCCAATAACAGGCCAACCTTCTCCTAAAGAACAATCTTTAACAATTATCTTGTAAGGATAATCTTGTTCTAATTTCACAATATCATCATAAATCTTTGATCCCTTAAAATAACCTAAAGGAATATCCGGTGGAGTAATATCATGAAAATAAATTTGCTTAATAACATGCCTTTCCAATATCTCGCATGTACCTTGAACCAAAGCTTCTTCGTACGTATTGCCTGCACACATTCCATTTGTAGAACAAAAATGAGAAATCATTGAAATTGGAAGTTGTTCAATTTTATCCTTGTTTACATTATAAAATGGGACAGATAATATGTTAGAATCTTTAAGATCTTTATTCAATAGTTGTAAAAGATTAACCTCATCTTCCGTATTAAAAATCCCTCTAAAAACATCTGGTACTTTATCGAATAATTCACTTAGTGCATTATATGCCTCATCGGGAATATATGTAAATTGCACATTGTTCGATTTTAAGGATGTGTTTTCTGATTCCTTCCCAAAAGCATAATGCGTATTTGCAAACAAACCATAATTCTGTATTCTCTCCATTAACTCGCCATATGCACTTGCCAATGATAGCTCCGGAGTCATTCCTTTTCCATTTGTTCCAATGTTTAACTTTCCCAGATTATCGTTTTCTATTCTTAATCGAGATGAATAAAAATGATTGCTCTCCGAAAAATAATGTGTTTCAGTAGTAAAAATATCTAGCGTTTCTAAGATATTTCTTATTCTATTTATGGTGTGTAAAGGTTCGGCGTCTTTGTATGGTTTGTTTATTGCCATTTTGTAAGTTTTTTAATTTCTTAGATTTGAATAACTATTTTGAATGCTCCAATAAACTTTCATTGCATCAAACAAATGACAGTTTTCTTCTGCTGGACAAACAGAACAATTATAACAAGTGGGTATTTTAAAAATATTTTTAGGCAAGATTTTCTCAATGAAAATATCTCGAATCAACATAATATCTTCAGCACAGTAATATTTTATAAGTAATTCTGTTGTTTGATTTATACTATTCCCTTTATTAATTGACTGAGTAAAATCCAGAAATACTATTGGTGAGGGCAATTCTTTAATGAACTTTGAAGAACCGTTCTTCTTTATGAATTCATAAAAAAACAATTCTGCATGCACATAATTCTGATTTGTAATACTAATTAATGCTTTAACGATTAATAGATCTAAAGATAAAAAAGAATTGTTATTTTGATATAAATAAGCCAATCGAAAATCATCTTCGTAAAGCTCGTCGCCATTTATATTTGTACTGAAACTTAAGTTCCGAATTCCCTTATGAAATAAGTTTGCAGCAGAATTTAGTTTTTCTTGGGTAGACCAATAATCGTGTATGTTAGTGCGAAAAACTATTTCGCTCATTGTAGGAATATAAACATAAAAAGACATCATCTCATTCGATGAAACATCTCTAATATACACCTCTTTTTCAGGCAATAATGAATCAATTAAATAAGATAATTGTTCTTTTGCCAAAGTTGAATTTATGAAGTTCTCTTCAATTAGTAAGTTCTCTGGTTTGGAATCAAAAATATAAGAAGGCCATTTTCCAGAACCATCGGTGATAGATCTAAAATATTCTTTTTTTACTATAATATCCTCATCAAAATCAATTGAATTAAATTTATCGGATCGGTCAATTTTAAATACTTTTACTAAGCCTCTTTCTAACGCAGTTTCAAAATGAGGATGGCAACTTACCGAAAAAGCATAAGTATTATTGTTTCTGTTTATTATCAAAGTTCCAACTATGGGTAATTTAGTTTTAAAAGAGCAATCGAAAAAACGAATCGAATAATTATTCATTTCAAGCTCCTTTATTTTATTATATACTTTTAAGAAATGATATTTTTCTCTTGCAATAGTCTCTAACCCTTCTTCTTCAAAATATATTCGCCATATCGAATGCTTTTCGATTACTTCGCTAATCCCTCTTATTAATGCATCGGCTTTTGTTTTGCCCGAACACATTCCATTTACAGATGAGAAATTTTGCATTATAGCTAAAGGCAATTGTACTATGCTGGAATCCGAAGTCTTAATAAAATCCTGAACTTCTACCTTATTAGTTTTATACTTGCTTTCAATAAGCTCTTCTAGATCATCTACTTCCTTAATACCAAAAATAGTTTGAAGGATATTGACACCATCACAACTTAGTTTGTCTATACTTGTTAATCTTTTGGTTTTGTTATTTGACTGAATTAAATCAATTCCAACTTCTTTTATCTTACCCTGAAATTTTTCATCCTTAAATTTCCATAAATTTCGAACATCTTCAAAAAGATGGCTTCCACCAAAGAAACTATTATTCTGAATCCTTTCTACCAACTCTCCGTAAGCACTTAATAAGGCATCTAGGTATTTTGTGCCATTGCCATTGCAATTTAATCCTAAATTCCTAAGTCCAATATTTCCAAATTCAACATTCGCAGAATGAAATAATGAATGTTCTGATGTAATATCAGTTTCGATAATAACTAACCCTAATCGATTAAAAAACGATCGCAATCTATAAAGCTCATTTAAAGAAGATGTACTCATATCTATAAATTGGGAGGAGTTTTATTATTTACTGTCTAGGTTAATAAAAAATAAATGTTTATTCGAAGCTACTTGCAACACTAAGTTTTGTTGCTGGCACACAGTAACTATGAACTCTCATTGCAGATGTAGTATTATAACATCCTGCAGCTGCACCTTTTACTTGTTCTTGTTCTAAATTTGTTAACGCTTCTGTTGAAATCTCTAACTTTTTGTTTAATTGTTTTCTTTTCATAATTTTAGATTTAAAAATTAATAAATTATACTGCTTCTTGTGTTAAGCAGATTGTGTTAAACAGTCTATAAAAGACTCCTCCCAATATTTTATTTCTTGTTTATATTTTTGTTTTCTTCTGTATTTTTAATTTAGCAATAAGCATTCATCCCAATCTATATTTTCTGAATGCAACATCGATAGTATCGTTAACCCCGTGCCTGCTATGCCATTTAATATATTTATTGATTTTGTCCACCCTTGTTCACCTACATGGAATAAATACCCAGCATATGTATTGTTATGTTTTGCCATTTTTAGGGTTTTATCAAACCAATACAAACTTGTTTCCAGGTATGATTCTATTTGGGTGCGACAATAAGCTTTATAATATATGTGTGAAAATCCAGCCGTCCCATGACACAAACAGGTATCTATAATATTTTCTAGTTTTAGATCTTTACGCCTTGCAGTTTTACTTAAAAGTTTGTTTCCCATATTAAGTAACTGCTCACTTCCTGTATCCAACCCTGAGTTCAGGAAACCTATCCCAGCGCCCAAATCTCCATGACACCAAGCTAATCTTCCAATTTCATTATCTATAGTTTTAGATTTAATCCAGTTTGGAAGCAGAGAATTTTTCGAGAATTGTTTTTCTATTGTATCAGAATAAAAATTACTTACCTCCTCTAAATTCTTAATATATTTGTTATCTATAAGTTCTTGATTTATTAGTTTAGAGGTCACTCTCACGATACCAGACATTCCGTGAGCTAAACCAAAACAATACATTTCGGAATTATCGTTAAAATCAATCGACTTCCACTTTAAGGTCTTATTATTGGATTCTGCTTTTTCGAATAGTTTATTAACAAAATGCCCCAATTCTTTTTCATCCTTACTTTGAATAAAAGGCATCATGTAACCAATAGCGCCAGACATTAATTCATAATTATTATGATGAAGCGCAGTGTCTGCGTTACTCAATAAAATATGCCTTGTTGAATTAAGTATCGAGTCACTTTTTTCGAATACATTCTTGTTAATTAGATACTCCACTAACCATACAATTCCTGCCAATCCATTGAAGAAGTAAGTATCCATTCTCGACTTGCCTATTTTTTCAACCTCCTCATATACAATATCAATACAAATATCAATATATTCGTCTTTATTAGTGTATCTGTAAAGCCAATAATAAAATAATGCGATCCCAGATTTACCATCCAGAACTCCAACCCTATCATATTTAGGTATATTTATTCGAATAGCATTTTCTATTTCGAAAAGCTTTTGCTCCATTGCTTCGGATAAATATTTAGGAATTAGATGGCTCATTAATTAGGCTTCTTTAAATATTAAACAACCACATTTTCTATTTTTGTCTTTGATTAAACATTTACCACAGGCAGATAGCATATTGTTTTTATATAGCTTATTGTCGAGTTCGTTTACGAAGAATCTATACAACTGATTAAAATTCTTCAAATCACGAATATCTACGTACTCACCAATGTTTTTACATCTAAAAGCCTGCATATCTGGTGTAAATACTATACTGGGTTCACAAACAAAATTGTAAATATTTCCTTGCTGCATATTGGAACTATAAGCCATTGTCCGAATGTCCTCGGCATTTAAGAAACATAAGGGTATATTACCGCATTCGTTTTGAGTAACAATATCTTTTTCAAGACCAAAATTGATTAAACTTATTGCCTTGTCCTTTATCTTGGTATAATATTCCTCTATTTGCTTATCTGTCCATTCTTTACAATCCACATTCAATCCCAATTCCCATGATATTCTTTTCAATTTTGATTCAGAAATAATCTCAAAAAGGCTATCCATGTCAGTGTCTTGCTCAATTATTACCTTCCCTTTAATGACTTTTCCTTTTGCTTTAAGCAGGCTAATATTTTCCAGTAAAATGTCTTTTTTATTACTGTACTGTGTTGTTGTATTTAACATTACAGTATAAGAACCCCTATTGAATTTTTCAATCAAAAAATCTATCTGTTTTTTATTATAAAGTAGATGGGTTTCCATTATAAAATGTAAATCCTCATTTCTATTAACAATTTCAAGAATCTTATCGAATTGTGGATGTAACATCGGATCTCCTCCTCCGAGGATCAGAAACCTATTTCCTTTTACAAAATCCAGCATGTATACAAAATCTTCAATAGAAACATGCAATTGATTCTCTAATTCTGACTCACAACTAAAACAATTGGAGCATGAAAATCCGCAATAATTAGTTATTTGAATTTTATTAATCATACTATTTTTGTAATTGGTTCTTTAAATTTTAGGCAGGCACAACTTTTTGACCTATAATGAAATGACTTACAGTCTTTACAATCTTCAAATAATGTAACGCCATTAAATTTATCATCTACAGCTCTAGTAAAATGATCCGACAACTCTTCGACGTCTTTAAAATCCTCAAGGTCAACTTCATATTCACTAAATGCAAAACATCTGATAACTTTAAGATTTGGTAGAATGTCGATTACGGTTTCACAAACAGATGTCTTTAGATTCAATTCAGATGAAAAAGCAAATACACGCAGTTCTTCATCATTTAATAAACACAATGGAATGTTGTTGCAATCTACATGAGGAATTAATTCGTTTTCGAGACATGCCTTTAGAAATCTCAAAATCATATCTTTATTGTCGAGATAATAATTCCGAACATCTATTTCTGCCTTTAATTCTGTATTAGGAACAACTAATGACCATCTAATGTATTTTAATCCATTTTCCTTACTTGCCTTAATTATATAATCGAAATCCTGATCCTTTTTATAAAAATTTATTCCCAATGTAATTTCAGCATGATCTCTAAGTTCTTTAATATTATTATTCATAATATCCATTACTTTTGTACCTCTGAAATCATTATAATTAATAAGCATCTTTAGATTGGAAGTTTTAGAGTACTCTAACAACCTATCATGCTGCTTTCTTTTAAAAACACCATTTGTAAATAACATTATGGAGTTAATAAAATTTTGCTGATCAATTTTATCTATTATCTCATTAAAGTTAGGATGCAAAGTTGGTTCTCCACCAATAAGATTGATGGTTTCAAGGTTTGATCGCTTTGCAAATTCAATAACTTTATGAAATGATTGCAAAGACATATTTATACGATCTTTTTCCAATACATGATTGGCAAAGCAATATTCGCAGGTTAAATTACAATAATTGTTAAGCAGTATATTCACAACATTCTTCTTTTAATTGATACATAAATCCATTTAATTTTTCTTGATCTATACTTGCTTCTCTAATCTTTTGAGAAAATTTCTGAGAAATATCTACCAAGCCATTTAATGAGCATTTTTGTTTCACAACACAGGTATTGCAGTTGGGACATGAAGGCAAATCAAAGTGCTGAAAAATATTAGAAGGCTCCGACATATCCTCAAAAACTTCATCAACCAATTCCGAAGTATACACCTTATATAACAGTTTGCATATACTGTGTTCTTGGATATTTTGATGTTTAAGCGACACTAAATCGCGAATACATAAATAATAAGCATTTAATTCTTCCTCAGAAATGCCAGATTCACTTAAATAGCGATTAATATAAATAGAAGCTTTTCCATAGTCTTCTATTCGATAATACAACAAGAATAGAAAAAGCTCATTATTTAAATCAGTTCCTATTTCATCGCTAATATTTTTAAAAAACAGTGAAATATTAAAAGGAATAAATGGTTCTGGATCTTTTACCAGATTATCGAGTATTTCGGCAAGCCCCTGCACCTTTTCTTTATCGTATCCGTTTATATTCTTTAGCACGGGAATATTCTTCATAAATTCTTTTTGACGCACTGCATATTTTTCTGGATCTGTAATTACGTATTCGCTCATACCCGGTATAAATACATTAAAAGAAGGGAACCCTAAGAATGAGACATCTCTTATAAATATTTTCCTTTTATTCTCTTCTAACAAATCCAATAAGTATTTCAAATCTTTCTCGTCCGATTCAGAATCTATATAATCAAAACCCTTAAATTCCTTTTTCGAAGGCAAGAATATACTGTTAGGCCATTTCCCTCGAGCAAAATCGTTCGTATAAACATAGTTCTGTGCTTTAAGAGTAGATCGATCGTAAAATCCGTCCTCTTTAAATGGGTCTATTCCAATATGTGTAAAATGTGCAAAATTTCTTCCATCTTGAAAAACCTCTGTAAAACATCTTTCTAAAGCTGTTACCGGAGAAGGATCTGAACCTAATTGAAATGAGTATTTATTGTTTGTTCTATCTATTAAAATTACTCCTATAACAGGTAATTTTTCTCCAATTGAACAATCCTTTATAATAACACTTATGTTTTTTTCCGATTCAAGATATTTTATCCGATCATAAATCTCAAAATCTTTAAAATAATCGATTGGGATATCGGGTAAACGATATTCATTTTTATAGATTTCTCGAATGGCATAGCGCTCAATTATTTCACACACTCCATGTATAATTGCCTCATTATTATTATTTCCCGCACAATTTCCATTGTACATATTAATAAAATTCTCGGTAATACCTACGGGTAGATAATGAATGGTATCGGCAAGAATATCAAAATATGGTAAAGTTAAAATCTTATCACCATAAATATTCAATATACTCTTTTCTAAGTCTGATTCATTGCTTGTTTGAAATATTGATGATAGAATTTCAAGATTATTCGCAACAATCTCTTTTAATGAAAAATACTTCTCGTCGGGAGCATGTGAATATTTTCTATCTTCAGCTAAAGGGATTAACAGATTGTTTTGGAGTCTTTCAATTAACTCACCATAACCACTTGCTAAAGCATATTTCTTATCCTGCCCTTTACCTCCTGCTGAATAATTAGGAAATTGTTTAAACCCAACGCGACAATACCAAAAACTCATATCGTTATTTTCATGCGAATTATATAAGTCTTCAAAAGTTTCTAATCCTAAGTCTTCCAGAATTGTTTTGCACCACTTTATGGTTTCCTCGGGCATAATAGCCTTATAAGGTTTACTCCTTTTTAATTTTTGCATATTACTTTATTGTTTCCTTAATACTTCCAATCCTTTAGTAAGGATTTCATCCTCATTCCTCTTTACTCCTTCAGCTGTGCGGGACACCACAACATCGGGTATAATTCCTATACCTTGGAATACATCTCCATTTCCAAATTGTATACGCTGACCTGTAAATGATGTCTCTCCTCCACCAGGTAAATGAATTTTTGCAATCTCGCCATCGGTACCTTGTGTTTGCTCTCCAACAAAAATTGTATTTGGCAAAGCTTTTAAAGCAATGGCAATATCTTCGGGACGACTAATCATTGTTTTATCTATCAATACAACAATTGGTTTATTGTATGAAAAAGATGTGTCTGGAACAATTTCAGTAATTTCTATTTGTTTAATATTTGAGTTTTGTGCTGAAACTATAGGCACTTCATCAATTCGTGCATTTATTTTTTCAGAACAGAGCATTTGTAAGAATTTCCCATAATCAGCTGTAGGATAAGAGTTACGAAGATCAATTACTAAACCTTCTGTATTTTTCATGCTCAGCAATTTTGTTTCAAGCTCAGAAGCCTCTGTTATCAAAGCCAAATTAAGATATCCTATATTGCTTTTAAATATTTTGTGAGCATCTCTATTTTCACCAAATCCCATAAACTGAAAAATATATGTAGTACGAGGCAACTCAATATTCCTTTGCTTTTTTCCATCGCTAATTCCTAGTTTCATTAAGCTTCCAGAAGCTCCAATAAAATAACCAGGATTAATTACGGTTGCAATAAGGCCTTGTTTATTACTCGAAGAAATTTTCCGTTTCTCTTTTTCTAGGATTTCACTAATTGATAATCCATCAATTGATAATAGCTCATCGCCAATATTGATATCGGCGTTTATAGAACTGTCTATTCCTGTCACTAAAACCTTACCATCAATCCATTCGAAGTTTATAGGTGTAACAAAGATCTTTGAATAGTCTAAAATTGATGGATGAAAAGTAGATACATGAGAATCATTTAAACAAGACATCATCTCCTGAATTAACTCGTAATATTCTTTATCAGATTTTGTTTTTTGTGCTGACACTAAATACTTTTCCAAAGAACTCTCCCAATTTGTTGTTAACAAATCTTTATATACATAAAAGTACTTTACTATAGTCCATGTTTTTATTACTCCCAATATTTTCTCTTCCTGTGTAATCTCTTTATTAGAAGAACTATATTTAGAAGGCAATATTTCAAATGGAAATTGCCTAATTTCATTTAGAACTTTAGGTTCCGATTGAATAAATTTCAGAATTCTTTCGTTATTAATAACTGAAGATTCGGAATTGAATGGAAAATCTGAAACTGATTCATTAATTAATGAACCCGGATTTAAAATAAATTCAAGATTCTCGAATTGGTACTTCTTAAATAAGGAAAACTGAGAATTAAAGATCTTCCCTGAATTCTCATTAATAACAAAAGAATTTGATCTTGTCAACTTTAAGTCATTAAGAAGAGAATGGTAGTATGAAAGGAAACTATTGTTTGTTACAAAGTATACGGGTCTTTCAATGGTAACAAATTCATTAAATTTAAATTCAGGAAGGTATTGCATCATTTCTTGAGAATACTCCTTAAATGGTTTTAGCTTCCCATTATCTTTTAATTGCTTATCGTTACTTGCTAGTTTCCACCTTTGTTCATAAAACCACCAATCATTATACTCATCCCATCCGAAATGCTCACGAGTAACGTTTAAGCCTAAAGTGATTGGCTCTGATATAATCATTGAAATTAAATAATCGAAAAATGTATTTGTATGCGCATCAATAGCTAGTTCATTTTGAATTCGCAAATCTATTACTAATGACTTATCCGAACTTCTGTCAACAACTGCTTTGTTGAAATAGTCTAAACTGCCAACATCCGAAAGCATCTCTTCTGTAATCTTAATATAATCGAATAAATTATTTAATTCAATTAGATTTCTTTCTTTCTTTTCATCACCATATGTACTTTGAACACAAGTAAATGGATCCTCTAAGCTAGATAGTAATGAGGAATTTATTGCTTTAATAAATTCTTTATCTGTATTTATACTTTTTATTTGCGGTAAAAATTCAACAAGTTGTTTTTCCCATTCAACACTTCTATCCATTCTTATAATTGATGGATGAAAAAGATATGTTTCTCCCCAAATAGTAGAAATGGTTTTTAATTTTTTTATATCGTAATTCTGAGCCTTGGCAGAATGTATTAATAGAATACAAAAAAATGTAATAAAATATTTTTTCATTATTTTACTATAAGCTTTAGGTTATATATTAGAATGTCCCTGTATAAAGGAGCATGAAAATAATTACAAAACATGAGCTCACAAAATTCTAAAAATGTGTTAGAATTAAGAATTAGACATTTAGTAAAAGATTTGAACACTTGCGTTTATGTCTTGTCACTTTCCGTATGTTTTTTTTTGATTAAAGTTTTCAACAGAAGAAGAAAATCTTGATAAAATATTTATCAAAATAATTTTTAGCAAATACTTTAGTGCATTCTTAACTTAATCTTCTAGTATATCATCAATAAAATATAATAGATCCATTTAAACAAATAGAGATAAGGAGGCTTTTCAACCTCCTCAAAAATCTTGGCTTATGCATGAGGTGTCGGATCCCAACATACACCAGCAGGAGCACAAACTAAAACTCCAGGACAATCCTCATCTGTCTCACATGGATATGCTTTTCCACCATTTATTGTTCTTTGTTCTGTTTTACTAAGCATTTTAGCTCCTTCTAATTTTTTTAAATCTCTCATTTTCTTAAAATTTTGGGTTAATTATTCTTGAACATTTTAAAACCGTCAAGTTTTCAGTTTACTTTTCGCGAAAAATATTTTTAGTCCATTCTAACTTAATCTTCAAGTATATCATCAATAAAATATAATAGATCCATTCTATTATATTCTTTTGGGAAAGGCCTTTCATTAACAATTATCTCAGGTGTAAAATTGATTTTCTTCTTTAGACACCATTGTTTTTCAATATTTAAAACCTTAATGTATTCGGGTTCGTAAACCTCACCCCATTTTGTTAGCCATTTATCGGGTGTTAATTTTCCATATATGTCATGCATTGCTTGTAAGCATAGTTCTTTATTAACATTAAAAAGATCAATTAACTTTAATGCTATTAGCGTATCATAACTTTTCCTATCAAGGTGTATGTTAAATCTAATAGTCAAGCTTATTTCATTATTATTTAGCTTTAATATTTCCTCAAATAAATGATGAACTTCTTTACAATGTCCACATAGAGGATTGGTTACTATAATGATTTTCAATTTCCCCTTAAGATTTCCAAAAGATATTTCACTTATTTCGTCGACTTTTGTATCGATTTGATTTGATTTAGCATTTAATGCTTCATATATAAAATAATTTCGCTTAAACTTAGCGAACTCCAATTTTATATTTTTTAACTCACTCTCCTTCTTAAGTTTAGGCAAAAAGGATTGCCAAAATCCAGTAACAACTAAAAAACAACATACAACTACAAATGCTTCTTGTAAACTATATTCTGCAAATAAATTTGTTAAATCAGCATAATAAAGAGATCCTGCTTGCAACCATAAAATCAAAATAATACTTAAACAAAGAGTACACCACTTCTTCACAACAAAATATTGATATAATATTGAGTAAAATGTAAATGGAATTGCCAAAAGTGAAATTGCTATTATAAGATTGCAGGAATTATTATCTGATAATAATATCCAAGAAAGAATTAAGGAAACAAAATAGATTATTCCTATATCACTAAAATTAAGGAAATTAAAAAACTTAGACCCTTTTGATTTCAAGACATCATCACAATTGATCTTTTCTATGTTTCCTGAACAAAATTTATCGGCTACTATAGAATCAAAACCCAGTTCATGTTTTATAATTACAACACTCATTCCCAAACCTACAAGTGAAAGTATAAAGTGTAATACGTGAAATGATTCAGGTTTATTTATTACAAATAAACCAACAACTGCAATTAAAGCAAAAAACACAAAAGCCTGTTTTAACCAAATTGCGCAAGACCCTTTGGTTTTTTTATATTCTTTATCTTTTTCAATAACAACTAATACACCTGTCCATAAAATCATAAAATCTTTTATACTTATGGATTCTGATTTATTATTATAATATAAAATTACATTTTGGACTTTCAAAGACACCAAAACTATCTCATCTATACTTTTATTTTTGATATGTGCTATAAATGATTCTGGTAAATGTTTTATTAATTCTTCCGTTTTTGGAACTTCGAGTGCAACATTTTCAACTTTAAAATGATCTAAAACTCCTGTTAAAGAATGTAAACTTGGATAAGATGGGTGACTTAATAACTGAAATTTAAGTTCACTCTCATTCACCTTAATATCATACTTTTTAAGAAGTTTTTGCAATATAAAAAACAATGAATTTTTCAAAACTTTTTCTTTCTAATTATTATAAGTAAAACTTGAAATTAGAAACATTTATTACTATTACAAAATGGCTGTTAGGTAATCAAAGCTTTAAAAAGCATTTGCGTATAATAAAAAAGTATTTGCGTATCCTGCATTTTATTTTTCGTACTATATTTTTTGACTAAACTTATTAACAAGCTCCTATACAAAAAAACCTCGACAAATTAAATTTATCGAGGTTTCTGAATGTAAGATGGCAAATTATGTAATTACCAAAAGTCAAATTTGTTTTTAACAAATTCTATAAAATCTTTATATTTCCTGTGAGCAATTTTCAGTTCTATTCCGTCATGAAGTAACACGGATTTCTCCGCATTTACATTTATTCCCTGCAAAAAATCCACATTAATAATTATGGATTTATGTATTTTAAAAAACTTTTCATCTGGGAGCTTCTCTTCAATCTGCGTTAGACATTTCTTCACCAAATATTCTTCACCTTCGCAACAATATGTTTTTGTCTTTCGTCCGACTGACTCCAAATAAACAATTTCGCGAAGTTTTTTTACATGCAATAAATTATCGTTGTTTGAATTAACTATTATCTTCTTATCGATCATATAATTTGTCGAAATCATTTTTAATAAAAAAAACCGGGTGTCGTAATTAGTATTAAACGCAATATCTGTTTCTCAAGAACCATTTCAATTCTGGATATCTTTTAAAATCAAGCTCTAACTCTATTCCATTATGGAGTAGAACATTCTTATTTGAGCTAACTCGAATTTTTTTAAGATGATCAATATTAACAATAAATGACTCACTAATTCTGAAAAATTTCTGAAGAGGAAGCTTTTCTTGTATAAGATCTAAATCATTTTCAATTAATTTCTCCTCCCCATTTGAATAATAAGCCATTGAAAAATTACCTATTGATTTTAAATAAATAATTGGCTTAACATCCGTAAGACCCTCTAATTTACTACTAATTGCTACGCTTTCCATACTTCATCATTTATAAGGTTAACAATTTACCATCTCCAGGATTTTAACATGGAGATGGTACTAACTAAACTAACAATAACAAACCTTTATTCTAAACTAACTCATGTAACTCATATACTTCGCGAAGATTTTCAAATAACTCTTCGCGTTTATTGTAATTTACAAATATCTCTTTCCCGTTTTCCATTATTACTTTAGAAGCATTAGATGGGAAAACCACCTGAATACATTTCAAATTAACAAGTAATCGATTATTAAATTTAAAGAAACCTTGTTCCAGCAAAACGTATTCTATTTCTTGCATTGTAAGTAATAACTCTATGGTTTGATTATTTATTAAGGTAACTCTAGTAAATTGAAGACTAGATTCAATATATAATATTTTATTGCAATCTATAGTTGTTTTACCATTCTCTGTTAGTACATTTATGTTATAACTATTCATATCTCACAGGTATTTATATTAACTATTTTACTTATTAAATTTTATTGGTATACAAAAAGAATATTCTTGCTTCTCAGAGTTGGTGCATAATTTACCTTGCATCCTTTCAACAGCTTCAGACAATACTTTGAAATTAAAAAAATCAAAAGAATCATTATCAGCAGCAGAATATAAGTCAGGTTCATTTGCTAAGTCATCAAGATTTAATTTCTCGGCTGTTGGTCTTATGAAAACACTCACACTAATGTCATCAATAATTCTATATCCTAATTCATATTCATTTATCGGATATTTTTTACTTACGATATTTACAAGTCTTTGAATTGCTTTTTTAAACAAAATAGAATCTGTTTCCAATTCAAGGTCTTTAACTTTAGAATCCCAAACCAACATTAAACTTATGTCAGTATCATTATTTTCAATTTTATGATTGTAAAAATCTTCGGTATAATCCCAGATTAATTCATTTAAATCACAAGATTTAATTCTTACTTTGTAATTATCTGCTTCGAATTGCGAGAGGTCCATCAAATTATCGACAAACTGCATTAATAAGTTACCACCATTTAAAATTCCTTGGATGTATTTCATTTGCTTGTGATTCACAAGTTCTTTTAAAACTAACAACTTAGAAAATCCCATAATAGCATTTAATGGAGTTCTTATCCCATGCGATATGTGAGAAAGAAAGCTTAAACGTTCATATTCGTATTTTTCAACGTTTTTTTCTTTCAGACTTATGCTACTTGCATTTTTAATACTATTTTTCATCTGCTAAACTTTATTATTTATATTCAGATGATTCCAAAAGTTTTTAAACTTTTCTTATTGAATGAGTGGGGCTCTCTTCGATAGAAATAAGAACATGAATCAAGTCCATATTTCGCATTGCTTTATCGAGTCTCAATCGGATTCATCCATTTTTATCAAATAGATCAATTCTCAATATCTCTTAACACTTTATTCGCCTTATCTGTATAAGTGCTTTGTTCATTAATTAATTCTTTTAGTAAATATACAGCGTCATTGTCACTTCCTGTTTTAATATAACACATTGACAAATACCACTTTGCTTGTTCTATAAACAAATTGTCGTTATTTACAATTATCTTACTAAAGGATGTACTTGCTTTTTGATATTTTTCCTCTTCCATATAACTTATACCAGTATATAATTTTACTGACATGTCATCACCATGCGAACTCACAACTTCTTCAAAAAGAACTAAAGCATTTTCAAAGTCTCTATCTTCATAACGTTCTAAGGCTTTGAGCAGAATACGATCAACTTCTGTATTGCCAGATCTATATGTCACGGTTGCATCGTACGGAGCATAGTATTTTTCATACACAGCGTTATTATCAAGATCTGGATGAGCCAACTTCTGAACAATTCCACCTGTTGCAACTAATAATGCAATTGAAGCTGCAGCGTAATAAACTTTACGTTTTGCAAATACCGTAGGAATCCTACGAACTTTCGTTTCCTCCTCATTGTACATATAATTCATAGTTTCACGAAGCGCAATTACATCATCTTCTTTTATTGAGTTGTTTATTTCTAAACTCAAATTATAATTGTGCTTTATATCATCGTCGGTTGAAAGCAACTTCTCAAAATTAATTAGCTCGGAGCCTTCTAATTCACCATCGATGTATTTTTCAATTACCTCAAAATTATCCATCATTAAATTTTTTATTTTTTACCCAAACACTTGAATTGAATAATCTGTAACAGATTATTTAATAAGAGATTATAAGCTAAATTTGCATCGTTTCCGAAAGTTAAAATGATCGGCTCAGCTGGCACCGAGCTGATCATTTCTGTTTTAAACGCATATTTGAATCGAAAGGGAGTACTAATTTAACCATTGTTCATTTCAGGCTTATTTTTTTGGAGATCATTAACATCTTCTTGTTCTCCATTTATTTTGATCATTGGAATAATATCAATGATACCTGAAAAATTCTTTATTCCTTTTTATTTCTTAATCCTGTAATTACTATTTAAAGTTTTATAATTCTGAATAAATATCATCTAATGTCTTTAATCAAAAGTTCACTCTGTTTTAATTTTAGGAGTCTATTTATTAACTTCTCTTTTAATACCCCTAACCGTTAGTAATCTAATTTTTTGGTGGAGGTGGAGGTGTTACAGGAATTGGAGGTGCCCATAAATCCTCATCTTGTCCGCCTCTAACAGTTAACATCGAATTAAAATCTATATTACCTGAAAAATTACCGATTGATTTTTTTGTTTCTTCTAATCTAAAAATGCTCCTTAATGTTTTCATAGTATTTATTTTTTATATTTTATTTTTATTTTTTATCTGCTTTCAACTATTAATTCCTGAAATCAGAAAAAGGTGACCCCCATTTCTTATTTTTTTTTAAAAAATAATAATATAAAAATTATTAAATACTGACCTTGTGATATTTAGACTTGGTATTTTTTTTAAACTTTTTCCGTTTTTTTGAGTATAAATTGAATATAGGTTGGAAATTATGCATTTTAAAAATATATATTTTATACTATTAATTATAATCTCGGGAATTAATAATTCATTTGGGCAAGACTCATCTGCTGCCTATACGAACAATTCAATAGGTAAAGCAAAAAATTACTATAATTTGGGCCTGTCGTTTGGTAAGCACGGAGAATTAGATAGTGCTCTATTTTATACAAAAAATGCAATAACTTTATATGAAAATATAGGAATAAAAAATAAAATACAGCTAGCATATTCTTATCAGAACCTTGGAATAATAAATAAAATTTTAGGCAGGTATAACGAAGCTATAAACTGTTACGATAAAGCCGAGGCTATTTATAAATTAGAAAAGCAACAATCTCTCCTTGCTTTTATTTATGGTAATAAGGCCAATATATTCTATATACAACAAGATTATAAGAAAGCACAAGCTTATCATAATCGGGCAATAGAAATATTTATTACGGACTCAATTAATTTCAGAAATCAATTAGCATCTTCTTTAAATAATTTAGCAAACGTCTATAGAAAAAAAACAGAATACCAGAAGGCAATACAGAATTACAAAAAAAGTTTAAAATTAAAAGCAAAAAAAAATTCATATATAACCTATGGTAACCTTGCAATGTGTTATCAAAATATAAATAATACCAAATCGGCAAATAATTATTATAAGCTTGCAATTAAAACAGCTAAAGAAAATAATCCAAGCACCAGCATTCATATTGCTCAACAACTTATGTATTATTCTATTTTCTTGGGAATTGAAAATAAAACAGTACTAGCAAAATCATATTTTCAAGAAGCCTTGTCAATTTACAAGGACAATTTTGGAGAAAAACATCCTGATGTATCTACATGTTATAATGCTCTGGGAGAATACTATTTAAATCAAAATAGAATTGATAGTTCTTTGCATTATTTTCAAAAATCATTAATCTCAATTTCAAACGAATTTAATGCAACGAACTTTGATCAAAATCCTAAATTAACAGCTGTTTTTTCTAAAACACACTTACTAAATTCGCTTAAAAATAAAGCCAATGCATTATCGCAAAGGGCATTTAAAAATTCTGATATTGAATCCTATAAACTAAGCTTATTGACTTATGAAAAAGTTGTTGCGGTTTTTAATGAAATAAGATCGGGCTATATAAGCGAAGAAAGTAAACTGTTTTTAGCCGAGAATGAATTTGAAACCTTCTCAAATGCATTAAAAACAAGTTACGAACTGTATAATTTAACTGGCAATAAAAAATATTTAGAAAAAGCATTTACATATAGCGAATCTGGAAAATCGGCAATTTTGAATGAATCGATGAAGAACACAAATGCCTTAAATATAGCTGGTATTCCCGATTCTTTATTAACACGAGAAAAGCAATTAGAAAAAAGTATTTGGACATACGAAGAATTAATTTACGAGGAAATAAAACTAAGAAATCCAAATCAAAAAAATCTTAGCTTCTGGAACAAATACTTATTTGAAGAAAAACAAAAATATTCGACTCTTTTAGATTATCTTGAAAACAATTTCAGAGATTATCACAACTTTAAACATCATAATAATTCTATAACAGTTTCTGATTTACAAGAAAAAATATCCAAAAATGAAACAGTTATAGAGTTTTTCATTTCGGACAATAATATCTACACTTTTTTAATAAATAGAACGGAAGTCGATTTATATAAAACTATTATAGATTCATCATTTAACTTTCATGTTAACAAGGTTATTCAGGCAATATCTAATAATAACTTTGCTCATCATGGATATAAAGATTTTGCTCAATTTCAGGAATCATCCTATTTTGTATACGATTTATTATTTAATCGTTTAAAGGGAGAGATTCAATCAAATGATTTAATAATAATTCCAGATGGCATTTTGGCTTATTTGCCTTTCGAGGTGCTAATTACAGATAATAAGGAGTTTAAACAAATAAATTATAAAAAATTACCTTTCTTTATTTTCAGTAACACAATCAGTTATTATCATTCGGCTACTTTCATTATCAATAATAATCATTCAAAAACAGCACCAAAAAGCATAGGTGCCTTTGCCCCTTCTTACGAACAAATAGAAGATATTCAAACAAGTATGTTCTCGACCAGACAACAATATCGAGAAAAATTATACCCTTTGAAGGGAATAACAGATGAGGTTAATAAAGTTACAGAATTAATAAATGGAGATAAATACTTAAATAAAGATGCCAGCGAATCTAATTTTAAGAAAGTTGCACATAACTATGATATTTTACATCTAGCGATGCACACAATTATGGACGATCAGAATCCAATGTATTCTAAAATGGCATTTACACAAACCAACGATAGTATAGAGGATGGATTTCTAAACACCTACGAACTTTATAACATGAAACTGAATAGTCGAATGGCTGTATTAAGTTCATGTAATAGTGGAACAGGCAAAATGCAACGCGGCGAAGGTGTAATGAGCATGGCTAGAGGTTTTATTTATTCCGGTTGCCCTTCAATTATCATGACCCTTTGGTCTGTCGAAGACAAATCCGGAGTTAAGTTAATGACCAATTTTTACGAGAATCTGATAAAAGGGAAATCAAAATCTGAGGCACTTAGATTATCTAAAATAAAATTTATTGAAGATGCAGATCAACTAAGAGCTCATCCTTACTTTTGGTCTGGGTATGTTGTTATTGGCAATAACAGCGCCTTATTTAAGTCCAGAGCTAAAGTTATGGCACTACTTTCCATTATAGGCTTATTTCTTGCAGGAATTGCTTTCTATTTCGTTCTGAAGCATAAAAAATCAATGAAGTGATTTAAGAATCTTTTTTGATTCGGATTTATGTACCATTTCGTTTTCAATTATCTGATTTAATAATTCAGTCGCTTTATCAAATTTTTCTTGCTTTATATAAACAAGCGCCAAGTACCAATGTGCTTGTTCCCAAAAAATATGATTATTCTTGTACAATAAATCCTTGAGTAGCTTTTCTGATTTTTTCAAATTGTTTAATTCTATTTCACAAATGGAAGCATAAAATCGAGCCATATTGTTGGAGTAATCCATAATTAATACCTGATTAAAATAGTCTTTAGCTTCTATGTAAAATTCTTTTTCATAAGCGTCGAAAGCATTAACCAAGGTTTTATCCTTTAAGTTTTCGTTAGATTCAGATAAGGATCTATTACACGTTAATACAGGATACTTTGAATAATACGTATTAAAAACTTCACTAGAGGAAACTTCATTTCCAGCAAAGAAAGCCGACCATGATATAACAAACAATACTATAACAGCTGCAGCAACCGATGATAATACAAATGGATTTCTATGTAATTTTTTAGCCTTGGTTTCTGGCAAACTAATTTCACTTAAAGTATTCCTAAGATCAAGAATATCGGATTCGGAAATAGCTTCGTTAATAGCTCTTCTAAGTACAAACTCCTTCATCAATTCAGGGTCATTTTTAAGATGTTCTTCAAAATCTATTTTTTCCCTAACTGATAACTCTCCTTCTAAATATGCCTCTATTAATTCAATCATATGCGTCATCACCACTTAGTAAATTTTGGATCACTTTTAATATATCTTATAAGCTGCTCTTTACATTTGTATTTTTTACGCTTTACAAACTGAACACTTTCTATCCCCATTATTTCGGCTATTTCCTTTAAAGAAACCTTTTCCAGAAATAGTTTCATTATTTTTTGACAATCGGTACTTAATCTTTTAAAATGTGTTTGATATAATTTATATTGTTCATTTTGTTCGTATTCATCAACTGAAACATCTTCCACTACCTCATATTCGGCATATATGTTCTGATTATTATTATCTTCTTTCTTTTTAGATAATTGTTTCATCCAAATAAATCGACAAACAGAGTATATATATGATTTAAACGAAGAAGTTAATTCAAATGTTCCGTTTTTTATCTTACGATAGGTGATTATGATACCTTCCTGAAAAACATCTTTGGCGTCTTGTTCGCATCCACTATTATCGAGAATAAAACGCTTAATTGTAGGGAAATAATCAGCATACAACTGTTTTAACACAGTTTTATCCTGATTACGAATACCTTCTATAAGATTTTTGCGTTGAAAGGTGCTCAATTTATATAGCAATTTGTTAAACTAATTCCGTCAAATCTAAAGATTAGTTATCAAAACTAAAAAAAAAAAGATCGTACATCTATACGACCTTCAGTTTAAATAGTTCCAGTTTAGCTAAATTGAATATAAATACTTAACAATCGTCTTATCCATAACTACCAAAAAAACAACCCCTAACAAGGCCACAAAAATATAAGGAGAGAAACTTAATTCGTTAAATAAATTTGAGAAAAAATCTGTAAAAATTTTAAAACGTTCTGGTTCACCAATCACGTTCGTACTCGTATCAAGATTAAATCCATTTCGCACATAATAATAAACAGAATATCCAACAGCCATAATAGCTACAGCAATAAATAACCAAAAATTACTTCGTTTATCATCTTTGGAAATAAAACTAAGCTTAACAGAAGGATCCTTAAGTATTTGACTCATTACGTTCTTTGTAAAGTCGACGGACGGCTCACCTATCTGGCTCATTTTAACTAACTTATGCATATAAGTGTCTATGTCTAATTTATTATTGTTCATAATATTGTTGTTACTTCTTCTTTTAAAATAACTTTTAATTCATTGTAAAACCTTTTTCTTGCTCGAAACAATTTTACTTTAACATTAGAGATTGAGAATCCTGTTATTTCGCTAATTTCTTCAATTGAACTTTCATTCAAATAATACATTGTTATTAAAAAAGCATCTTCTTCTCTGAGATTTTCAATTACTTGATTTATATATTTTTTTTGCTCGTTTCTTTTTAATTCGTTAATAGCATTATAACTTGAAATCACATCGCTATCAACAATAGTGCCGCTCTCAATATTAGTTATTTCTATTTGTTTTTTTCTTAATCTTGAAATTGCTCCATTATATGTAATACGATATAGCCAAGTTGAAAATTTTGATTCAAATTTAAACTCTTTTAGTGAATTGTAAGCTTTAACAAATGTATCCTGAGACAATTCTTCCGCATCTTCAGAATTTTTTAACATTCGCAGAGCAATAGTGAACACAAGGTTTTTGTGTTTGTCCACCAACAAACTAAAAGCATTTACATCGCCATTTAATATTCTATCGATATAATATTTATCTTCCTTCAATCCTGTATTTTTAAGGTATGACGCAAAAACTATTATCAGGTTACAAAATTTTATTAAAAACTACAATTTACATCTTTTTCAAATCAAAGTGTAACCAGATTAGAAAACATGGCGTCATAGCAATAAAACAATGTTAAATTAAAACAAATTATTATGGACTTTGAATTTTTAATCGGAATAGCTTTTTTCGCAGCAGTTTATGGAATATTTCATTTATATGTTAGAAGAAAGGAAAGATTGGCTTTAATAGAGAAAGGTCAAACAGCAGCTATATTTAATAGCGAATCGAATGTTTCTCCAAGTTTAAAATATGGCATTTTCTTTATTGGAATTGCAATTGGATTCTTAATGGGAGAAATACTTAGCGAATACACTCATTTAAATGACGAGATTGCATATTTATCAATGATTTTCTTGTTTGGAGGTATTGGATTGGTAACCTACTACTTTATTGCTAAAAAACATAAAAGAAAAGAATAATCAAGATTTAAAAAAAAGATCCGAAACATACCGTTTCGGATCTTTTTTTTCTACCACCAAATCAAATCATTCTGATTTAAACAATATCATTTTACTGATAGCTTCTTGACATACTGGGCAAAAACCATCAGGTTTGTTACTCTTCATTCTACAATCCATATATGGACTATACATATCCTTATTTACATATCCCCCTCCTTCGAAAACACCAACAGTACTCTCATATTCACTGTCACGTGGTGTAGGAACTGGTGTTTTTTTATCAATCATTTTTTCCCATTTATTATTAAAATCAACCAATGTAGTTAAATTAGGTTGCCATGGTTCAATTTTTAAGTTGAAAAAATCGTTGTATGAGGTTGAGGAATTATAATACTCATCGCCTAATCCTGCAAACGAATGTCCAAATTCGTGAATAAAAACCTTATTAGTATGAATGTTATCGACACTAGAAATACAATAATGATTGTAAACTCCACCACCTCCGTATTTTTCTGTATTTACTAAAATACAAATATCGTCGTATGGAACAACAGACGCAGCATCTCTCACACTAAAAACATCCATTGTTGTTAAATATCGTTCGCTATCGAATGTATAAAAATTGCTATTCAATGCCGTTTTTTTATAAATAGATTTTCCGGGAATATCAGTTCCTGAATCTTCGGAAATAGATTTTACCAACCAAATATTGAAATGAGATTTATATTTATCGAAAGGCTTTATTGTAAACATATAATCGATTAAGCTCTGTGCATCTTCTTCAAATTTTCCCATTTCTTCTTTTGTATAACCCTCGGCAAGAAAAACCAAATCGACCTTATTTGCAGGATCTCCATTATCGAGTTTCTTTTCAAATTCGAATTTTACTGTTTCCGGATTAATAAAATAATCACTTGGATTAATATCTGTTTCGAATATCAGTTCAAACTGTCCTTCGTAATTTCGACTATATAATTTTAATTGAATTTCATCTTTAGGATATGGTAAAGTAACTGTTTGCATAAAACTTTTTTTAACTTTTTCAGCTTCAGCAGTTGTTTGCCACTCTTCGAACATCGTGCAAAAACCTCTCGAAAAAATAAGTTGATTACTTTCTTTATGAATTACTTCATACTTGTATTCTCCATAATTTAGGTCGTCTAATAAGTTTACTTTACTCCCTCCCCAAAAAGGCTCCTTTTTTAAATTATCTAAATAGATTGTTTCCGAATTTGCATCACCAGCAAAAATAAAATCGACCCGTAAAGAATTCTGTGTAAAATATTTATCATAATCTTCCTTTGAGGTAGCAGAAATGCTAATAAGTGAAATTAAAAGTATAGTTATGTATCTCATAATTTTTTTTGAATTAATTTAGTTGTTAAATTTACGTTCTTTGTAAAAATCAAAACACAAATATAGACTATGAATTCGAACTTTGGATTAATCTTAAAAGAATGGTTTTTGAAATTAGGAATGTCTGATTATCTTGCAACATTAACAAAATCGAGCATTATAATCCTGTTAATCATACTATTATCATTCTTATCTTATTTAATTACAAATAAAATTCTATTTAGAATAATTCACAATTTAGTTAAACGCACAAAATACACTTGGGATGATATTATATTTCAACCTAAAGTTTTAAGAAGGATTTCTCAAATTATACCCGCAATAATAATATATTATTTTGCAAAAACAGGACTGATTGATTTTCCAAAAGCCGCTTCTATGGTACAATCAGCAGCGTACATTTATATGATATTTGTTGGAATGCTAATTATTGATGCTTTTTTAAACTCACTGCACGATGCATATCAAACATTACCTATTTCGAATGAACGGCCAATTAAAGGATACATTCAAAGTATAAAAATAATTATATATGCCTTTGGAATTATTTTTATTTTATCAGTTATTCTGGGAAAATCACCTGGAGCCTTATTTGCAAGTTTAGGTGCTATTGCTGCCATATTGATTTTAGTTTTTAAAGATACAATTCTTGGATTTGTTTCCGGCATTCAACTGTCTGCTAATCAAATGGTAAAACCAGGAGACTGGATTAGCATGCCAAGTAAAAATGCAGATGGCACGGTAATGGAAATAACCTTGAATACTGTTAAAGTTCAAAACTTCGATAAAACAATTGTTACTATTCCTACTTATGCTTTAATTTCAGAATCGTTCCAAAATTGGAAGGGAATGGAAGAATCTGGAGGAAGAAGAATTGCAAGATCACTGTTTATAGACTTAAAAAGTGTGAAATTCTGTGATCACGAAATGCTAGAAAAATTTAAAAAGATAAAACTGATACAGAAGTATATTATTGAGAAACAAACTGATATTGAGAAATACAACTCAGAATTAGAAATTGACGATAACGACAAGGTGAGCAGAAGAAATCTGACTAATATTGGCGTTTTTAGAAAATACATTGAAACCTATCTTAATAATCATCCTAAAATTTTTGGATCAAATCCCAATTACACTCTTATTGTAAGACACTTACAACCAACAGAAAATGGTTTGCCAATTCAAATTTATGCATTTAGTAAAGATCAGGCTTGGGAAAAGTATGAGCAAGTACAAGCCGACATTTTTGATCATATATTTGCTGTTGTACCTGAATTTGAATTAAGAGTTTTTCAAAATCCAACTGGTGATGATTTTAAAAGAATATCAATCTAAAGTTATTATAATGAAGAAGTTAATTTTCATATTAATCTGTTTAACATTCTCGTTTTCAAAATTATATTCACAGAAAATTTATTCTGTATCAAATGATTATCAGGCAGATGTTAAGGTTTTTGTTACCGACCATGATTACCAAGCAGATTTATTAGTTTATAAAGTTAGTTACGACTACCAAGCTAAGAATAATACCGGATTATGGTATTTTACGGATTATGATTATCAAGCCGCTAAAAAAATATATTTTACCAAATACGATTATCAGGCAGATCTTAAAATTTACTTTGTTAATTACGATTATCAAGCCAAATGGAGAAATACTGAAAAGAAACATTTACTCTTTTAACCCGTATAGTTTATTAAGCGTTCAAACCCCCGAGAATTTTACCGTATGTCGATACTGAATTTTAGAAATTCATTCAAACAAAAATTAACTCCCACAAATAAGGAAGAAGAAGATTGCAATGTCTTAACTGAACAAACTTCCGATAATAACATCAACGATTTAAAGAATTCACAAGCTGAAAATAAGGTTTTAATAAAAAAAATTGCCAGCTTAGAAAAAGCCCAAGATATCATTTTCGAACAATTTCGTGAATTGGAATTACAACGTGTCGACATTGACAAACAACAAAAAAAGCTCGAAGAAACAAACGAAAAATTCAGAGAAAGAACAATTGAACTTTTTGGCAAAATGATTGATCTAAAAAAAGCAAAAAAGACAATTAGTTTGCAAAATGATAAACTGGAACATCAACAAAAAGAAATCGAGAAACATCAAATAATAATAGAAAAAACAAGTCAGAAAAATAGGGAGAGAACCATTGAACTTTTTGGCAAGATGATTGATCTAAAAAAAGCCAAGAAAACAATTAGTTTACAAAATGAAGAACTCGAAAAACACAGAAAACAGCTTCGTGAATTAAATGCCAGTAAAGACAAATTCTTTTCAATAATTGCACACGACTTGAGAAATCCAATTGCTGGCTTTTTAAATCTTACTGATGTTTTATCGTCGAATTTTGAGGTTTTTTCGGAAAAGGAAAGTAAAGATTTTATTGATGTTATGAACCAAGCATCGAAACAGTTATATAATTTACTCGAAAATCTTTTACAATGGTCAAGATCGCAAACCGGAAATATTCCTTTCGAACCAAAACATACTTCGATTAAAAAAATGGTTAATGATACCCTTGACGCTTTACTTGTAAATATTGAAAACAAACAATTAAAAATTAATGTTAAGTTAGAAGATATAGAAGCTTATATCGACGAAAATATGATTACAACTGTAATCCGAAATTTACTAAGTAATGCCATTAAGTTTTCACCAATCGGAGAAACCATCAGTATTAGATCGAACCAAAATGAATCCTCCATAAGTATTTCTATAACCGATAATGGAGTAGGAATGAAAAAAGCTGATCAAGAAAAACTTTTTAAGATAGATGCGCATTTAACAACTCCAGGCACTTCAGATGAAAAAGGTTCGGGATTAGGTTTAATACTTTGTAAAGAATTTATCGAGAAAAATAAAGGTATTATCCATATTGAAAGTGAATTAAATAAAGGATCTTCGTTTACCTTTACCATGCCAAAAAACTAATAAATCCTTCTAAAGTTTAACATCCAAAACTTCTGATAGTTTTAGATTAATTCATATCTTTAACTCCATATAAATATTTTGGCAAATATTCTAAATGAATAGATTTTTTACGATATTAGGATTCCTATTGACAATTTCGTTATTGACGTTTTCCAACAATAGTAAAACAGATAGTTTACTAGCATCTTTAAATAAGACCGAAGGTGTTGAAAAAATGGAAATTCTTCGACAAGTTACTCGCGAGTACATGAATAATTCTGTGGAAGACGCAATTAAATATGCAAGTCAGTTACTTACATTAGCAGACGAGGAAGGCAATTTAAAATATAAAGATCTGGCCTGTTCCTTCTTAGGAGAACTCTACTTCTATTTTGACGATATTGATAAATCAATAGAATACTTCGAAAACTATCTTGAAACAAATGTACAACAGGAAGATATTGACGGTATTGCGACTGCTTACAACAATTTAGGTATAGTATACAGATATATTGAGAAATACGAACAATCCATTGAATATTATATTAAAAGCCTAAATATTAAAGAAGAATTAAACGATTCTACTGGTATTTGCAACACATTAAACAATATTGGTGTTTTGTATTTTCATATGAAAGATTATTATAAAGCTTTAGATTATTATAAACGTTCTTATGAAATTGAGAAAGCTTTAAATAATAGATCAGGAATTGCAACGTCTTTGCTAAATATTGGTGAAGTATACAGTGTTCTTAATAAATACGATAAGGCTTTAAGTCATTTTCAACGAAGCATTGAAATTTGTAAAAACATTAACGATCAATATACCTTAGAGATTAATTATAAATGTTTATATGATATGTATAAACAGAAAATTGAATTTCAGAAAGCATTATATTATTTCGAACTTTTTACCGATCTAAAAAAAGAAAGATTAGATCAAGAAACAAAAAAAGAAATTGCAGAATTAGAAATTCAATATGAATCGAACGAAAAACAAAAAGAAATTGAGCTTCTAAATAAACAAAACGAATTTAATCAAAAGATTATCATAATCCTTTCTTTAGCTTTTTTTGTATTTATAGTTTTATTAATTCTACTTTATATACAAAGCCGATCGAAGAAAAAAGCATTTAAACTACTTTCAATCAAGAATGATAAAATTACTGAACAAAGTAAGATTCTCGATAATTTAAATACCACAAAAGATAAATTCTTTTCAATTATTTCACATGATTTAAAGGGTGCTATTGGAGGTTTCTTAACACAAACTGAATTTTTAGCCGAAGATTTTAACAATCAGCAGCCAAACGACATGCACGATTTACTAAAGAAAATGAATTTATCGTCGAAACAATTGTATTTATTACTTGAAAATCTTCTTGAATGGTCCAGAACTCAAACAGAAAGTATAAAACCAAATCCTGAAAAATTTAACTTAAAAGAATTAGTTGATGGTATATTGCTAATATTTAAAACAAAATTGCAAGAAAAAAATATTAAAGTTAATGTTTACATATCTGATGAAACGACTGTATTTGCTGATTTTAATATGATTAGTACCGTTTTCCGAAATCTTATTCTAAATGCCATAAAATTCTCGTATCCAGATTCAAGTTTTGAAATATCATCAGAAATAGATTTACCAAATGTTCAAATTAAAATTAAAGACCAGGGTGTTGGGATCTCAGAAAAAAATATTCAGAAACTTTTCGATATTAGCCAAAGCTTCTCCAATCCAGGAACAAATAGAGAAAAAGGCTCAGGTTTAGGTCTGATTATCTGCAAAGAATTTATCGAAACCAATGGTGGAGAAATATGGGTTGAAAGCAAACTTAAAACAGGATCATCATTTATATTTACTCTAAAACTTGCCTAGCCTCTTTTGCCAAGCGATTAAACAATTCTGTTACTTTATTAAATCATTCTTTTTATGTAATTTCATTCTTCAATTATTTTTGATTTAATAATCCAGAGAAAAATTACAGATGCTAAAACACTACATTTTATTTTCCATAAGAAAAATACATAAACAGAAATTTTACTCCATTTTCAATACACTAGGATTAAGCATTGGTTTATCATTATCATTTTTAATATTGCTATTTATTATAAATCAAACAGGTTTTGATAAACAACATACTAAAAAAGACAGCATCTACAGATTACTTTGCAATTATCATCCCGAAGGTTCCGAATCAAATTACGCATTATCTTATTGGGAAGAAGAGGTTATTACTAAATTAAACGATGAATATCCCGAGGTTCAGAAAATAGCCAGCCTATATCGATTTTTTAGTAAAATCACAGTAATGAACCATACTTTTCTACAAGAAGAACCTAATGTAATAATTACTGAATCTGAAATAACAGACATTTTCACTTTCCCAGTAATTAAAGGTGATCCAAGCGATTTACTAACCGACGATTATAATGTTTTAATTACCGAATCTAAATCAAAAATATATTTTGGAAATCAAAATCCTATTGGAGAAATTTTAACATTAAAAACAACGCAAGACACCATTCTATTAAAAGTAAAAGCAATTATTAAAGATTTTCCAGAAAATTCAACTTTAAAACCCGATTTCATCATACGGGTAAAAGATTGTTATAAAAAGCTTAGCAATGTATTTCCAGAGGAAACTTATTTATTAATTAATCCCGATGCAGATATTGACAAGATGCAAAATAAGATGCCTGAATTTCGATATGATTTCGGTACAATAATGATAAGCAAATACGCATTACAATCATTTAATGACATCTATTTCAGATCTGATTTTCTCAACTACAATCCAAAAAAAGAAGGCAATATCGAACATATTTATATCTTATCGATTATTGCTTTAATTATATTTTTAGTCTCAATTAACTATTATATAATATATTCCATTTTCGATACTAAAACATTAATAAAAGATATTGCCATAAAAAAAACATTAGGTGCTTCAATAAAAAACATTAGAACCGAGCAATTAATTAGCTCTCTTATTTACCTATCGACAAACGTAATAATTGCTTTGTTTGTTACCTATTTACTTATTCCTATATGGAATAAATTCTTCGAGGTTAATTTATATCCAACAATTTATGAAAATTACAAATTTATAGCAGCCGTAGTTGTAATTTTACTTTTTGCTTCGTTCTCATCTGGCGGATACATTACTTTTTATATCTCTAGATTAAATCCCTTTGAGCTATTTCATTCATCGTTTATCTCAATAAAAAGTATTGGTTTCCTGCAGAAAGCTATACTTACATTTCAGATTATTTTATTTATAGGACTTTTAAGTTTTTCGATTACCATTAGAAAACAATTAAACTATGCATCGATAAAAGATTCTGGTTTTGATATTGAAAATCTTTTACAAATTGATTTCACGAAAAAAGAGCTAAAAGAATTTTATTTCCCTTTTGTTGATGAGATCAAGAAGCTCCCATTTGTTGAAAATGTTTCAGGTGCATATTTTCCAATCCCCAATAATCGTATGATGAAGAAGCATGTACCAAAATATAAGAATACCGATCAGAATGTTATTCTAAATTTATTATTTGCAGATAAAAATTACTTCAGAACGATGAAAATTGACCTTAGGAAAAATTATTTAAATGATAATCTCTTCCGAAATAAAAAGGCTATAATTATTAATGAAGCTGCTGCTCAACAATTAGGAATTAACAAAGGTACACCTATGCCCGTTTGTCTATCTGAAGAACGAGCAATAATTATAGAAGAAATTTGTAATAATTTTGATATTCAAGGCATAAAGCAAAAGTCAGAACCTTTAGGTATTCAATTATCAGAATCTGAACATAAATTCTTATTTGTTAGATTAAAAACTGATCAACAAATCGAAGCTCTCAACTCAATAAAAACTAAATATAAGAATATAACAAAGGGTCAAATACTATCAGCAGCG
This sequence comes from Bacteroidales bacterium, assembly GCA_016342685.1. GTDB lineage: Bacteria > Bacteroidota > Bacteroidia > Bacteroidales > UBA12077 > UBA12077. The sequence goes on from JAEINU010000002.1 coordinate 701,544, forward strand.
TTTGTTAAAGACAATATCAAACAGTTTTATAAGTCAGATTACAAACTACTTAAAGCAATACAAACAGGAACTTTCTTAACAATATTAATATCATTTATTAGTTTAATAAACGTTTATCTTTTAAGTTTAAAATCGAGAACAAAAGAATTACTTCTAAGAAAATTTTCAGGAGCTAACGAATTTTATATCAACATTCTATTTATAAAAGATCAATTAAAAATTCTATTTTTAGCATTAATAATAAGTATTCCTATATCTGTCTGGCTAATTAATAAATGGTTAAACAACTACGCTCAGCATATTAATGTTTCCAGTAAAACCTTTATAATCTCAATAATTCTAGCGTTTATATGTATGAGCTTTGCATCACTTATAAGCACTAGAATAATTTACAGAAAGAGTATATTATCAAACTTAAATAAGCCTTAAAGTCGATTTAGTTTATTCTTTGCTTAACAGCTTCGTAAATTAATATAGATGCTGCTACAGAAACATTTAATGATTCTATTTCTCCTAGTATTGGAATTTTAACCATCTGATCGGCAATTCGTAAATATTCCATATCAACACCCTTATCTTCTGCACCCATTAATATAGCAGTTGGAATTGAAAAGTCGGTTTTATAATACATATCGGTTGCCTTTTCCGTTGCAGCCACAATCTGGATTCCACTCTCTTGTAAAAACTTAATAGTTGCTGTTAAACTTTTAACCCTACAAACAGGGATGTTTAAAAGAGCTCCAGCAGATGTTTTAACAGCATCGCCAGATATTTGAGCCGATCCTTTTTCTGGAATAATAATAGCATCTGCACCTGCACACTCAGCGGTTCGTGTTATTGCACCAAAATTCCGCACATCAGTAACTTTATCTAAAACAACAAATAAAGGGTTTCTCCCTCTCTCATATAACGACGGGAGTATATTCTCTATGTTCTGAAATTCGATTGGAGAAATGAAAGCAAGTACTCCTTGATGATTTTTCATCGTTACTCGATTAATTCTCTCATTAGGAACATATTGAAAAGGAATTTGAAACTCTCTTACTAAAGGCATTAGCTCCTGAATTAACTCCCCTTTTAAACCACTCCGAATCATTAACTTATCTATCTGCTTACCAGAATTAATTGCCTCAATAATTGCTCTTATTCCAAATATAAAATCCTTCTTTTCTTTCATCCTAATCATTTTTGATAATAAATAATTTCACCATTTTTCCACAATCTTATGGTTGAATCCCAACCTGAATCTTTTATTTTATCTCGTTTTAGTATATAATGATTTAAACTAAATGTATTTTCGTAATAGCTAAATGTAAAACTTATTCCTGGTCCTAAATCAACCGGAGCATAAATCCATTTTTCTTCATTGTCCGATTTAAAAATGTAATCTGGCAATCCGTAAATAATATATATCATTCCACGATCGGTTTGCCAACCTTCTACAAAAGATGTAAAATATTGGTTAGCATATTCGACCCGCTTATAAAATATTTTTACTAAATCTCTTGATCTTTCAATATTACTTACCTTACTAAGCCAGAAATTATCAACCTGCAACTTTGTATGTTTCCCTATTGAATCCTGATAGGATATTGTATCCTCATAATTAAAATATACCAGTGGTTCTATTAAATCGTTTGGTGTTATAACTTTTGGAAAATACTTACCAAATTGTTTAAGTGCAATACCATTTATTGCCTTATTTTCTTTTGTGAAATAATAAATCCCTTCCAAATTATAGTCTTTATAGGGTATTGAATCTAAATAACAAACCCAACTGGAATCGGGATTTGTGAAATTATATGAAATTGAATCGTTTATGTTTGCGGGAAATGGAGTTTTTTTTGATTTCTTAAAATAAAAAACATTTAAAGAATCAACACTAGTATTATAATGACTTATTCTAAATGCAGAGTTTATAAATTTCTCAGGATTTACATTTAGCTCAATCTCAGTCGAATCTTTAATTAAAAAATTTTGATGAGTGACATTAGCTGTTCTATCTACTTTTAAAAATGAATAATATTGGCTATTTCTATTTTGATCAATTGTAATTATTTCAAGAATATATTTATTCCCCATTTTTGCTTTAACGGGAATTTCAATATAAATGTACCTTTCGTTTAAATCTTTTTCAAAACTAAAGAAACTTGTTAAACTATCTGTGATACGTTCCTTCTTTTCTAAATTGAATAAATTATATGCAATTTTTATTCTTGAAGTTAATAAATCATTACTACTTACATTGTTAAAGAGCAGTTCTTTTGTAAGTATTTTTCCTGCCAAAACAGAAGTGCTATCTGAAGTATTATACACCTGAAAATTTGGATGAAGCAAAGAACTTGAAGGATTATATATCATTTCAAGATTACGTGGAGTAGTGCCTTTTTGTGAACTTGAACATCCAACAAAAAACAGTACGAATAAAATGAAAGAAATATACTTAATCGATCGTAACATATATTTTGAGTAAAAGTATATAAATATACCTAAATTCTTTGTTGTTTCAATTCATCAACAACTTCGGTAAGTTCTTCCCAAGAATGCATTTCTTGTTCGAGTTGTTTTTTGAGTTCATCATATTTTGCAAATAAAGATGGATCCTCATTCATTTTCTCGGGATTTGATAGAATTTCACTAATTCGTTCCATCTCCAATTCCAGATTTTCGATTTTCGTTTCGGATTGTGCTACATTACTTTCCGCTTTCCTTATCTGTTTATCAATCTCTTTCCTTTCGATATATGATTGTTTATTCTCAGAATTCTGTTTTTCTTTTGATTTAGAAGATTGTTTTTCTTTACGTTCAATCTCTTTCAAATTTTCCAACTTTCTGTTTCTCAAGAACTCATATATACCACCTAGATGTTCTTTTATTTTCTGATCCCTAAACTCATAAACCTTTTCAACCAAGTCGTCGAGAAACTCCCTATCGTGCGAAACAATAACTAAAGTGCCTTCATAATTCTTTAAGGCTTTTTTAAGAATATCTTTAGATCTTAAATCTAAATGATTTGTTGGCTCATCAAGTATTAATAAATTATATGGTTTGAGCAACAGTTTTGCCATTGCTAACCTAGATCTCTCACCTCCAGAAAGAACCTTTACTTTTTTATCAATGTCTTCGCCTCCAAATAAAAATGCTCCTAATATGTCTCTTATTTTTAGGCGAACATCACCAACAGCAATATCATCAATCGTTTGAAAAACAGTTTTATTTTCTTCTAACAGTTCATCTTGATTTTGAGCAAAATACCCAACCGAAACATTATGACCTATTTTAAATTCACCACTATAATCAAGTTCACCTACAATTATTTTCGATAAAGTGGATTTACCTTCTCCATTTCGTCCCACAAAAGCAATTTTTTCGCCACGTGTTACTGTTAAATCAATATCCCTAAATACAGTAAGATCACCATAATTTTTAGTTAGATCCTTAGCACGTATTACCAAATCTCCAGAACGAGGTGCAGGAGGAAATTTGATACTCATTGCGGAACTATCCTCTTCATCAACTTCAATACGTTCAATCTTATCAAGTTGTTTTATTCTTGATTGTACCTGAACAGCTTTTGTTGCTTTGTATCTAAATCTTTCGATAAAATCTTCGGTTTCATCAATTATCTTTTTTTGATTTTTGTATGCTGCCATTTGCTGTTCTCTTCGATCTTTTCTTAAAATCTCGAATTTCGAATAAGCAGCATTGTAATCATAAATCTTTCCTAAAGAAATTTCTACAGTTCGCTTTGTAATATTATCTAAAAAAGCTCTATCGTGGGAGATTAAAACAACTGCTCCCGGATAATCTTTCAAAAAATCTTCGAACCATTGAATAGCCTCAATATCGAGGTGATTTGTTGGCTCATCCAATAATAAAACTTTGGGTTTTTGAAGTAAGATTTTTGCTAATTCAATACGCATTCTCCAACCACCACTAAACTCTGATGTTTGACGCTCAAAATCGGTAGGCTTAAAGCCCAAACCTAACAATGTTTGTTCAATATTTGCTTCAATAGATCCTCCTCCCAAAATTTGGTATCGATCGCTTGCATCAGTTAATTTGTGAATTAATTTAAGATATTCCGACGATTCGTAATCGGTTCTATCTGATAATTGAGAGTTTATATTTTTTATTTCTTCGTCAAGTTTCAAAACCTCCGAAAATGCTTCCCTAGATTCATCAAATACTGTCCGACTATCTCTACAAACCATATTTTGAGGTAAATAACCTAAACTTATATCTGGAGGAATAGTAACCGAACCCTTTGTGGATGGCTGAATGCCCATGAAAACTTTTAGTAAAGTTGATTTCCCTGCACCATTCTTCCCAACCAAACCAATTCGATCTTTTGGATTTACTACAAAAGAAACATCCCTAAATAATTGGAAACCGCCAAATTCAATCGTTAACTGATCTACTGAAATCATACTTAAAATAATTTTCGCAAAGATAAAATTTAAAAAATAACATTTTAGCAACTAGCTAAATACTTAATAATAATTAAGCATAAACTTTTAATTATATCTTTGTAAAAAATTTAAAAAATCTGAAAAGTGGGTAGAAAAAGAAAATCATTGCCATTTCTTGAAGAAATTGAGATAATTGATGTGGTAGCAGAAGGCAAGGCAATTGCAAAAACCGATGGTAAAGTTGTATTTATTACAGGAGTTGTTCCTGGCGATATTGTTGATGTTCAGGTTATAAAAAAGAGAAAAAGTTTTATGGAAGGGATCCCTGTTAAATTCCATAAATACTCTGACATTAGAGTTGAAGCATTTTGTGAGCATTTCGGAGTTTGTGGAGGTTGTAAATGGCAGAATTTACCTTACAACGAACAATTAAAATATAAAAATCAGCAGGTTATTGATAATTTAGAGAGAATAGCTAAAGTCGAACTGCCTGAGATTGATACTATACTTCCATCAGAAAAAACCCAGTTTTATAGAAATAAACTTGAATTTACATTTTCGAATAAGCGCTGGTTAACTAAAGATGAAATTGACACGCAAGATGAATTGGATCGAAATAATGCACTTGGGTTTCATGTTCCTAAAATCTGGGATAAAATTGTAGACATAAAAAAATGTTATTTACAAGATGAACCATCGAATTCGATTCGTCTTGAATTTAAAAAATATGCTACTGATCATAATCTTTCGTATTTTGATATTAGAAATCAGGAAGGGCTTTTGCGTAATCTGATAATTAGAACATCAACAACAAAAGATTTAATGGTTATTGCCGTTTTTTATCGCAATGATGAAGAAATAATTAAGAGCTTATTAAATCATATTAGCGAAAAATTTCCCGAGATTACTTCTTTAATGTATATCGTTAATGCTAAGGCGAATGATTCTATTACAGATCAAAATGTAATATTATTTAAAGGAAATGATTTCATTTATGAGCAAATGGAAGATTTAAAGTTTAAGATTGGGCCTAAATCGTTTTATCAAACAAATTCTGAACAAGCCTATAATCTTTATTCAAAAACCAGAGATTTTGCTAATCTTTCCGGAAATGAAATTGTTTATGATTTATATACAGGAACAGGTACTATTGCTAATTTTGTAGCAAGAAAAGCTAAAAAGGTAATCGGAATTGAATATGTGCCCGAGGCTATTGAAGATGCTAAAATTAATTCTGAAATTAACAGTATCTCAAACACAGATTTTTATGCTGGAGATATGAAGGATTTATTAAACACTTCGTTTATAGATGAACATGGAGCTCCAGATGTAATTATTACAGACCCTCCTCGCGCTGGTATGCACAAAGATGTTATAGAAACAATTATTAAAGCATCACCAAATAAAATTGTTTATGTTAGTTGCAATCCGGCTACACAGGCAAGAGATATTAATTTATTAGATGAATATTACAAAGTTACTAAAGTTCAACCGGTTGATATGTTTCCGCATACCTTTCATGTGGAAAACATTGTTCTTCTCGATAAACGATAAAAACAACTTATATACAAAAACTACCATTTCACACCATTAAATACGTTATCTATCAACAAATCAAACATTTTTGATTTGAAATCTTATTAAATTTATTTAAATTAGCTAAACTTACTGCTGGAAATTAAAGCTTTTCCAGCATTATTTTTAGTCAAAAAAAATGATAGGCAAAATATCAGAATCGAATCTTCAAGAACCATACAGTTATACTGATTTATTATTTGGAAATCGTGAGAATTACAGTCTTGAACATCGTTTCTTTAATTCAGTAAGTCTGTTCTCTGCATTGGCTGCCTGCTTTGCCACAATTACAAATATCGCCCTACGCTTAAATATTGAGCTTACTATATTTACATTTATTTCAAGTATCATTCTATTTTCATTTTATTTTTTATCACGAAAAAAAAAGATTTATAAATCACTTGTAATTCCCTACATACTATACTCACTAATAGTACTTTCTGTTGTGTGGTTTTTTAATGCAGGATCAGATGGTCCTGTTGTTTTTGTTTATCTTGTTGGGCTAGTTTTGTTTGTTATTATTACAGAAAAGAAAATCAGAGTTATTGTTATTACCTTTTTCCTATTAAATCTTGTTTCTCTTTTTACAATTGAAAAACTTTATCCTCATTTAATTATTCCCTATGAAAGTGACTTTATCCGGTTTTATGATGTTTCGATTACATTTCTATTTTCATTTATCCTGATTTATTTTGTTGTCTCTGTTTTAGTAAGGAGTTATCGTGAAGAGAAAATCATTAATACATCTCAACGAGATAAATTAATGTTTCAAAAAGCGCAAATCACAGATAGTATTCAATATGCAAAAAGTTTACAAACAGCATTATTAACTGAGCAATTGCTTTTAGACAAAATCATCCCAAAACACTTTATTTATTACGTTCCTAAAGATATAGTTAGTGGTGACTTTTATTGGGCAAAAAGAATAAATAATTTTACAATAATAGCTGCTGCTGATTGCACAGGACATGGTGTTTCGGGTGCATTTATGAGTGTAATTGGAATTTCTCTTTTAAATGAAATTGTACGACAAAAAGAAATTAAAAAGGCAAATCAAGCTTTAGAAGTTTTACGATATGAATTGAAGGAAACACTTAACCAAACTGACGAAGATTATTCACACAATAATGGAATGGATATTGCCCTTTGTGTAATTAATCACGATGAAAAAATTATACAATATGCTGGTGCGAATGCTCCTCTTTACCTTTTACGTAAAAATAAACTTATTGAATACAAACCAACTCGCAATCCGATAGGTGTTACTCCTATTGAGATTCCGTTTCTTAATAATGAAATTGAATACGAAGATGGAGATATGTTCTATTTATTTTCTGATGGTTTCGCTGATCAATTTGGCGGAAGTGAAGGAAAGAAGTATCAGTCTCGACGATTTAAACACTTGTTACTTGATATTTATAAAAAACCACTAATTATCCAAAAAGACCTAATTGATCTAAGTTTAAAAAAATGGATGAGTAATAAACATGAACAAGTTGATGATATTCTAATATTTGGATTCAAACCATAAAAAAATCATCCTTTAATTTAAAGGATGATTTTTTTATATGCCAATAATATTTCCTATACCTTTTCAGGAATTTTAACATCAGGGTTTTCTTTCTTAAAAGTAACCCAATAATTTCTTATTGTAGATCTTACTTCTTTCCTCAGTAATAAGATTCCCAACAAATTCGGAATAGCCATGAAAACAACCGTTAATAAGGATAAATTCCATATAATCGTTGTATCTGTAAATCCTGCAAAGAAGAATCCTACAACATACAATAATCTGTAATAAACCACATATTTAGCACCAAATAAGAAAGTAACTGATCTATCTCCATAATACGACCATGATATAGCAGTTGAGAAGGCAAATAGCAACAATCCAATCGAAACTATATATTTACCCCACTCCCCAAAGAAACTCCTTGTAAATGCCTTCGCAGTTAGTGGAGCACTATGAATTAATGATTCTCCTTGGAATGATACATTATTTTCTCCATCCGCTATTCTGCCATCAGCCACATTTACAGCACCACTATATAATTCACCGTTTAAATAAACTTTTATATTTTCCGCAATGGATCGAGCATGTATTATCGTTAATTCATTTTGAATTTCACCATCAATGACTTTAAGATCACCAGTAAAAACAGGTAAAAAACTTTCATTTAGCAAATGATTTAAAATAGCTTTTTGATCTTCTTTAACTTCACCATTATATGGATCTGCAAATACAATCATATCCGTTTTTTGGAACTGATTATCGAATTTTTCGTTCCAAACACCAGAAGACAATAGCACTAAACCTGTAATTGTACATATAATAATTGTATCGATAAATGGTTCTAGAATTGCTACCATACCTTCAGAAACAGGTTCGTGTGCACGTGCTGCAGAGTGAGCAATTGGAGCGGAACCCTGACCTGCTTCATTAGAAAATAATCCACGATTTACACCCTGATTAAACATAAAAGCAAAACTTGCTCCCAAAAATCCACCTATAGCAGCTTGTCCTGTAAATATATTTGAAAATATTGCTCCGAAAGAAGGAATAATATTCTGATAGTTTGTAATAATAACAGCAAAAGCTCCAATTAGATATACCAATGCCATACCAGGAACCAATCGCTCAGTTACCTTAGCAATCCTTTTTATTCCACCAATAATTACAAAGCCCAATAATACGGCTAATACTGCGCCAGTTATTATTCGATCAATTCCAAAAGTTGCTAGAACAGAATTGGTAATACTGTTAATTTGCGGCATACTTCCCGATCCAAACGAAGAAAGAATTGTTGCAGCAGCAAAAAAAATCCCTAACCATTTCCCAGTTTTAATAATTTTTCCGCTTTTTAGATTGATGTTTAATCTTTTCTTCATATAATACATTGGACCACCTGCAACCATTCCTTTCTCGTCAAAATCACGGTACTTATGAGACAATGTAACTTCAACAAATTTGGTTGTCATTCCAAAGAATGCAGTAACAAGCATCCAAAACAATGCTGCCGGACCTCCCATGAAAATCGCAAAAGCCACTCCAGCAATATTACCTGTTCCAACAGTACCTGAAAGTGCAGTTGTTAATGCTTGAAAATGAGAAGTATCTCCTTCATCTTCTTTTTTATCAAATTTTCCACTAACTATTTTTATAGCATGTTTAAAATATCTTAACTGTGGGAATTTTAAATAAAGTGTAAAGAATAATCCTGTTCCAACCAAAAAAAATACGAACCACTGGTGTCCGCCTAATATACTATGTAAACTTTGAAAGAAATCATTTAATTGTTGCATAAAAATTGGTTTCTTTTGTAAATATTTTTGTTATGTAAACAAATGTAATAATATTTAGCAAAGTTCAAAATTTGAACACTTCTTTGAATTGCTATTTTGGGTAAAAAAAAGCCCGAGATAAAATCACGGGCTCCTATAATCAATAATTAACTCCTACAATGGTATTTTAATTTTATCATCTTTTGTTATGCCTGATAATACTTCAATGTTAATTCCATCTGATAATCCAATCTTAACCAATCTCTTATCATAAACTTGTGGAGCAGTTTCAATTTCAACAAACACTGAATCTTCATCAAAAATCAGCAAGCTTTCAGCAAGAGCCAAAACACTATCTTTCCGTGCTAAAACAATATCTGCATTAGCACTATATCCTGCACGAATAAAGAAATCCTTTTGTAATTCAACTGCCGCTTTTATTTCAAACTGTATAGCTCCATTCTCTTCAACACCTTTTGGAGAAATATACTCTAAATAAGCATTAAACTTCGTTTCTTCAATCGCACCTATAGTAAGCAGAAGATTCATTCCAGTTTTTATTTTTCCAACTTCAGTTTCATCAACCTTTCCTTCAAAAATCATTTCTCCCATATCAGCTACGACTGCTATTGTAGTTCCTGCATTAAAGGTATTACTTTCAATTACAGAGTTCCCTTGTTCAACCGGAACATCTAAAACCATACCTTCAATTGTTGATCTTATAAGCGTATTTGTCGAAGATTTGGAATCCTTTGTAACACCTTCTTTTATAAGTTGTAAATTATTTTCTGCCGAATTTAACTCAGACTTTGATCTATTTAAAGCAATTTCATACTGCTGAAATTCTGCGGCAGGAATAACTCCTTCATCAAAAATTTTCTTTTGTCTTTCGTGCACTAATTTAGCATCTTCAAAATCTATTTTTGCTTGATCAAGACGTGCTTCTGCATTATTTAAACTGATCATATTAGGAATGATTCGAACTTTAGCAATTAAATCTCCATTTTTCACTACATCACCTGGTTCGATATAAACATCTTCAATAATTCCAGAGACTTGAGGTTTAATTTCAATTTCTTTACGAGGCACAACCGATCCTGTGGCTACAGTTTTCTTAATTATATCGGTTATAAATGCATTTTCGGTTTCGAAAATAATAGGTTCCTTTTTTGATTTTTGATATAAGAAATAAATCGTTGCAATAAAGACACCAATTATAACTATTAACAGAATGATTCTAAATACTTTTTTCATATTTATTTTGATTATTATAAATTATTCAGTTCTTAAAGCATCAATAGGTTTTATGCTCACAGCTCTTTTTGCTGGTATTAATCCTGCAAAAATTCCTGCGAATATTAATATTATCAGCGCTGAAATAGCAATACTAAAGTCCACTTCTGGGTTTTTAAACATTTCAGCACTTGAGTTACTCGATTCTAATATAAAATTAATGAGTTCGATCAACCAGAATCCGCATACAAGTCCAATAGCACCAGCAATAGAAGTTAAAAAAACTGCCTCATTAATTATTTGCAATATAATATTTGCAGGAGTTGCACCAATAGCGCGTTGTATACCTATCTCTTTTGTTCGTTCCTTTACAATTACAAGCATAATATTACTCACCCCAATTACTCCAGCAAGCAGTGTTCCTATCCCTACAATCCATATTAGTCCATTTATTCCAGCAAATAAGCCTCGCATTTTCTTAAACTCCTTTGATACATTGAAACCTCCAACTGCTCTTTCATCATCAGGTGCAATTGAGTGTCTTCTTTTTAATATCTCTTTTGCTTTTTCTTCAACAATTCCTACCGGGATTTCTTCACTTGCTGTCATTGCATACCAGCCAACATCCTCTCCAAAATTATAGATTCTTTGTAATGTAGTAAATGGCATATGAACATTTTGTTCTTCACGTTCAGCTTGCTGCCCTCCCTTTTTAGATTTAAATACACCAACAACTTTAAAATACACCCCACTAATTTTTATATATTGTTCTAAAGGATTTTCTTCAGGTTCAAAAAGGACTTCAACTACTCTTTTACCAATTACAACAACTTTCCTATTATTCTTTATATCGAGCTCATTTATAAATCTTCCTGAAGTAATTTTTATAGGATCAATTCTATTCCATGCGGGGTAATCACCGAAGATAGTAAAAGCACCTGTTTTTCTTCCACGTACGGCATTATTAGATCCATCACCGCCTCGTCCTTGTAATCGTGGAGACAAATCTTTTAGTTCCGGTATTTTCTCTAATAGGGCTTTTGTATCTCCATTATTAAAACGATAAGATCTTCCACGAGGAAAACCTTTATATGCAACACTGGTTTGTTGTGTCCACATAAAGCAACTATTGGTTGCAAAATCTCCCATATTTTGATAAATAGCATTTTGCAAACCATTCCCAGAACCAAGCATTATTATGAGCATAAATATTCCCCAAAAAACTCCAAAAGCAGTAAAAAAAGTTCTAACCTTATTACTTTTCAAGGTATTAATTATCTCTTTCCATTTATCTACATCAATCATTTCAATAATTTTTGATAATCTGAAAACTACTCATCTCTTAATGCTTCTATTGGCTTAATACTAGCCGCTTTTCTTGCAGGTACAAATCCAGCAATAGCACCAGAAACTATTAATAAAATGGTTGCACTTACTGCTATTCTAAAATCGGCTTCCGGATTTGTAAAAAATTCGGATTGAATATGAGGCGATATTAATTCTAATAAGCCTACACCGAGAACCAGACCAACATAACCTGCAAATGCAGTAATCAATATCGATTCTAATAAAACCAATCCAATTATTGATCCCGGAGTAGCTCCTATAGCCTTTCTTATTCCTATTTCCTTTGTTCTTTCTTTCACAACAATTAACATTATGTTGCTAACACCAACTATACCCGCAATTATGGTTCCTATGCCTATTATCCATACAAAAAGACGGATTCCTGAAAATAAATTCTGAAACTTTTCATATTCTTCAACATTATTATTAATGAACAGTGCGCGTTGATCACTTTTATCAAACTTATGTCGAATAGAGTATTTACTTCTAATATCATTTTCAATTTTCATACTCTCTTCCATTGTTGCATCGCCAGTTGTAAAAGCAAGATTATGAATTTCGTTTCCGCCAGTAAATACTTTTTGTGCTGTTGAAACTGAGATATATACACGCTGATTATCACGTTCGGAGCTATCTTCATATAATCCAATAACTTTAAAGGGAATATTATTTATTTTAATGTATTTCCCAAGGAAATCTTCTTCTTTAAACAAAGCCTTCTTAACATCAGTACTTATTGCAACAACCTTTCGACTAGCTTTAACATCAATATCATTTATAAAGCGCCCTTCAATAATTTCTACATTTTCCAAAACCTTTGTCCCCGGATGAACAGCTACAATATCGTAATTTCCATATTCGCTTTTGTATGAAATATTTCTTTGTCGAAAAACACTTAAACGAGCAGATAGATTTTCGATATTTTTAATCTCTCGTTTAGAATAATCGTAATCTTCATTGGTAAATTGTATTCTTCTTCCAGGCTTTAATCCCTTATAAGGCATACTGGTTTGTCCCCGATATATCCAAATACTATTTGTAGCATCTCGTTCGAACTGAATTCTTACTCCATTTTCTAATCCTCGGCCCGATCCTAACAATATAATAAGCATAAATATTCCCCAAGCTACACTAAAACCAGTAAGAAAAGTGCGAAGTTTATTCTTCCTTATTGTTGCAAATATCTCTTGCCACTTATCAATATCAAACATAAACTAGTTTTTTTGTATTATGTTCAAACTCAATTATACCATCTTTTAAATGAATGATTCTGTCTGTTTTTTCAGAGATATCTTGTTCATGAGTAACAATAATCATTGTTATTCCATCTTTATTGATTTCTCGAAATAATTCCATTACTTCAATTGAAGTTGCAGAATCCAAAGCTCCCGTTGGTTCATCTGCAAGAATCACTTTAGGTTTACTAATCATTGCTCGTGCAATTGCAACACGTTGTTTTTGACCACCCGACAGCTCGCTTGGCATATGTTCCGCCCAATCTTTTAACCCCATTTTATCTAAATAATCCAATGCTATTTTGTTTCTTTTTTTCCGACTCACTCCCTGATAATATAAAGGAAGAGCAACATTCTCGACAGCATTTTTAAAAGAAATCAGATTAAATGATTGAAAAACAAATCCAAGTAAATTATTTCGATAATGAGCAGCCTTCTTCTCAGTTAGGTTACTCATTAATGTACCATTTAATTTGTACGAACCTTGATCGTATGAATCTAAAATCCCAAGAATATTAAGTAATGTAGATTTTCCTGAACCCGAAGAACCCATTATTGAAACTAATTCGCCTTGTTCAATTGTTAAATCTAGTCCCTTTAATACATGTAGTTTATTATTTCCAGTTATATATGATTTATGCAATCTCTTTAATTCAATCATAAGCGATATAGATTTTTGAGTAATTCTTTTTATTCAAGTTTTATACCAAAGCTCATATAATTCTAATAATCTACTCATTACATTATACAGCCCGTTATATTTATTCAATTATACTTGCACGTATCTGTACATCATTGTCCTATAACGAACATATGATGCTTCATAATGTAAAAAACGTACTTTAAAACATCCTTAAATAATACGTATTTCTAGTTAGTATTATTACATTTAAACCTTAAAAATTATACGCAAATGGAATCCATTAATGACTATTATATTCATAATTTTAAGTTGTTGGAAAGCTCCAATTTCGATGAAAAGATTTTAAAAGAAGGTACATCAATATATGAAGTAATTAGAATTGAAAATACAATTCCATTATTTTTAGAGAATCATTTAAACAGATTATTTCATTCTGCTGATATATCAAACCTAAATATCGATCTGAGTTACTGCGATATTGAAATCTTAATTGAGCAGTTAATTAAAAAAAATAAAGTTTTAAATGGAAAAATAAAAATTGTTGCTTTATACAATTCCAATAATAAATCGGAAAAAGAACTTCTCATTTATTTCACCCCGCATTACTTTCCAACAAAATTTGAAATTCTAGAAGGTGTAAATATTGGTATTTGCAAAGTCACAAGAACAAATCCAAATGCTAAAATTTTAAATACTAAAGCAAGAGCTAAAGCAGATAAGTCTATTACCAAAAAAAAGCTATTTGAAGTTTTGCTTCAGAACGATGCAGGATATATAACCGAAGGTAGTCGATCAAATATTTTTTTTATTAAAAACAATACAATTTTCACTCCTCCAGAAAATGATATTTTAATGGGAATCACCAGAAATAATATCATTAGTGTCTGTAATCAATACAATATAAATATCATTGAAAAGAAAATTCATAGTTCGGAAATTTCAGAAATGGATTCTGCTTTTATTAGTGGCACTTCGCTAAAGGTTTTACCTGTAAGGTGTATTGAAACACAAATATTTAATACTAGAAATAGCATTTTAATGGATATAATTACATTATACGATGCTATGATTGAAGAATATGTACTAAGTAAATTATCCTAACCAATTAATTATTGTTAAGGATTCTTTAAAGCAGTTTATTTCACCAAATAGAAAATCATCGTTGCGCCCTTCTTTATTATAACACATCATTGGGTGCATTGATTCAATTTTCTTTTCAATCTTAATTCCATTAACAATAGCTTTGGCATTATTTCCCCATAAAAACCATTTAATATCTTTATTTGCTACAGCTATATAATTTAAAAGTAGATTTGTAAAGTTTCTCCAATATTTCTCATGGCTGTTTGAAACCCCAATTTTACATGTAAAGGATGTATTAAGTAACAAAACTCCCTGCTTTTCCCATTCTACAAATAATTGATCTGGTTTAACTAAAGGGAAATTCAAACCAATTTCCTTCTTTATTTCACTATACTTTAGATATTTATTGTTATAAGCAAAATAAATTGATCGGATAATATTCTTTAAGGATACATTACTAAATTTATCATTCCACGAGTTAAGAGTTCCAACTTCAAAAGCTCTCCCCGTTGCAACGCCCTCTTGAGGATAAGGATCTTGCCCCAAAATAACAATCTTAACTTCGCTTAATGGCTTAGAAAGAAATCTCAATACATTTTGAGACTTTGGAGTAAAATTATTTCTGGATAAACCTATTTGATTTTCGATATTAACTAACTCAAGAATAATCTCTTTTGTAAGAAATGTATTCCAGGATTTATGGATAAAATTTAAATTTTCGAGAAAGTAAGAAGTCAAATTATTCATGAATAGATTATTCTTGCCCTTTAAACATTTTCCACAAAGCTTGTTCTTTTTTGTAGTCGTAAAATGAATCTACAAACTCTGTCATTTTCTGCACTGACCATACACCAAACGAATATTGTTTAAACAAAGCTTCATTCCCCTTGATAATATACAAAACTGGTATTCCAAAACTATACCGTATTTCAAGATCAAGTTCAGGAAGCCATTCGTTTAATTCTTTCTGAATTTTACTTCCATATATAATACCAATAGAAACTTCATTCCCTTTGGCAACAAATTTACCAAGGTGCTTATAACTTAGCCTAAGAATTGTAATGTCGCGTATCAAAATAGAAGTTACAATTAGAATAATAACTTTAATCTCATTCCAATGGTAAGGTGGTAGAACTAATAAAAACACTAATAGAACTTCGAGAGAATATAACCAATAGTTTCTTTTAAGGAAAAGAAAAATTCGGCTCATAAAACCCTGATCCTGAGATGTTGAATGATAGTTTAATTGCATAGTATTAATCTAACCAAGGGTCATTATTTAAATTTGTTGATTCGAAAATATCTAAAGCTTCAAATTTTAATATTTCTTTTATCATTTCAACCTTTGACTTAATAAGTTTATTATCCTTATCTGCCTTTAAAGCCTTATTATAATCGTTTAACGCAAAAGAGAATTTTTGTTCTGCATAATGCAAATCCCCTCTTATTGTTAACCATCGGGAATCTTCAGAATATTTCTCAACAGCTTCGTTTAACAGATCCAATGCCTTGCCAAACTCTTTATTCTGAATATATCCTTTTACTTTATTCTCTAAATCCACCATAAATTTATGCATAATTTGCATACAAATTTAGATCAAAACAATAAAATAAAGTTAAATATATGAATTATTCGAGAATATATTTTTGTTTTTTCGCAATTCTAACAATTTCATCCTCATCTCCAGCATTTAATTTCAATAAAATATTGGCTACTAAAGATTCTAAGGATTCCTGACTTACAAGCAGTTCTTTTGCAATTTGCTTTTTACTCATATTATTAGCAAAACATTGCATTATTTTATGTTCATTCTTTGTTAATGAATCTAACTTTGACTCATTATTTTTTCCATTAAAACCAAACTTTGATTTGAACTGAGGACAATAGTAATTAGTACCTTCATATACATTTCTCACAGCTCCAACTAACTCAATAATTTTCGAATTTTTAGAAACAAATCCCATTGCTCCATTATTGATTAATTGCTCAATAAACCAATTCTCTAAATACATAGTAAATACGATAACCTTAATGTGAGGATAGTTTGCTTTAATTTTTTCAGATAATTCAATTCCATCCATTCCGGGCATTGATATATCCGTTATTATGATATCTGTTTCTTTTGTTTCCAGCATTTTTAATACTTCCATACCATTCTTGGCCATTCCAACCACTTCGATATCTTTCTTTGTTTTAAACAAAGACATAAGTCCAAACAATGAAACATCATGATCCTCAGCAATAATTATACGTATATGATCCTTATTTACACTCTTATCTTGATCTTTATTCTTTAAAGGTATTATTGTATTAATTATGGTTTGTATTTCAGCAAAATGAATTATTTCTATGCTTCCTTTTTTCTCTTCAATGCTTTTTTCTAATAGATCGTTTGGCTCTAAAATTTCCTTTTCAAGTAATATATTATCGACCTCAATTAGTATATTAATATAATCTTTATGTTTTATAATCTGAATATTAACATCATTATCCGAATTAATATGCTTTTTAATTCGCACTAATTGCTCCTTTATAATACTTAATAGATCTTCTCTCAACTTTTCATTCAATTTTTCCCAACCATCACTGGGAAAGAACCGAATTTTTTTAATAGTTAGTTCTATTGTTTCAATTATATTTTTAATGTTTTTTTCAAATTCGGAAGGCCTGTTTTTACTTATTTTCTTTAATTGTTCGGTATACTTATTAATTTTTTCACTTTCTACATTAACGTTATCTTCATTTGCAACCTGATAGAGATTTGATCGTACTCCAGTGATTCCTACTTCAAGATTCTTTTCAAGTTCTTTATATAGCTCTTCTTCGTTACTCTGTGCAAAAAGGATTTTTCTTATATCAATTCTTTTAGACACAAAATTTAATAAAAAGACAACTGAAAGTATAATAATTATAAATACTGATATATAAAATAAGTAGCTATTAAAAAAGGTCTCATTTTTTATATATTCCAACATATACCATTTATTATCAATTTGTAATGCAAAACCCTTTGCTTTCCCACCTTCTCTGTATACGACAGAATTTGTATTCCCATTTTCTTGAATATTAATTCTAATTTGATTTGTAAAATTCTCATCTAAAATAAATAACGCCTTATTATTCTTTAAAATAAACTCTTTCTTATTATCTCCATCGATGTCGTCAATAAATATTAATTCGGCAGATAGTTTCCTCGAAAATTTATAATCACTTTCTTTTATCAGATTATTATTGAACTTTAAAAACTCATATCCTGAAAACACTAGAAGTTCATTATTATCGTAGTTAATTATTCGTAATTTATTATTATGCTTAATTAACTTTTCTTCAAGTTTTATGCCATTAGAATTATAAAGCATTAGGTTATTGAAACTTATGTTATCGACAACACTACTATTCAAAACTGCGATTCTATTTTCATTATTTGATTGCAGTTTGGCAACAGTTACATTTGAAGAGTTACCTACAAAAGATATTGGCCTAAATAGATATTCTAAATTATGATTAAAGGCTATGAATTGCGACTGTGCACTATTTCCTCTAATATTTACAGATTTTGTTGAGATGTAGATTTCGGGATTATTATCTAAGTTTAAATCATCTAGAATAAATGGCTTTGTTATTTGAGCATGAATATCAACAGATTTACACAAGCTATCATTAACAATATCGTAAGAAAAAATATTACTTGATAATAAAGGAATTCCAGTATTAATATAAAATATAAATTCCTTGTTTTTATCGGAGTTCAAATCACAAAAACCAATCTGATCAATATTAAAATCGATGGAATCATTTTCAATTTTTGCGACAAATAACCTCGACTTTACAAAATCGCCACCTTTCTCATTATCGAGAACATATAAATAAATAGAATCTTGGTTGTGTGTAAATACAAATGTTTCTTTAATGCCGTCGCTGTTAAAATCCTCAAAATAAACATTATAATCATTTAATGGAGCTTCTGAAAAATTCCATAAAGCTTTAAAATTATCAAATGAATCGTATATATATAATGTTGGTTGAAATACCTTATCATAATGATAATAATGTATTTTCTCGGTATTACCATTATCATTTATATCAGAATAATAAATTTCTGCACTATTATTCAACTCCAACTCCTCATTTTTTTGCAGACTAACTCGCGGAACTCTTTTAGCAAAAATAAATATTACCAAAACACTTAGACCAAATCCTACAATAATTGGGAATAGTATATCTCTTCTCCTCTTAATATCCACTTCAGAACATTTTAATTTTTCTCTTTTCTAAATTGTAGATCGAATTTAATACTAATAATTTAATAATAAAAATGTTTTAATAACGGATTACGTAAAAGAGCAAAAAGGGAATAAAATGGAAACGACTTTAATATTAAATCTTTACTAAACAAGACTGTTTTTTACTTGTAGTTTAAGAGAATGAAATTTAGTCTCTATTATTAATTAGGAATCGATCGTTACAAATGGCACTAGACGAATCTGGAATTTCAGTAACAGAAACAACATCGATATAATAGTAAGCTATTTTATTTTCTTTAATTGTTTGCTGAATAGTTCCTCTATATATAGAATAATCCAGTTTTTCGATCGCTGTATTATAATCATCGTAAAAGTTTCCTATGGTAATGTATTTCTCCCCACCTTTTGCTCTTAATGTATCGCACACCTGATGCCAGTAGTCGCGTTCAAAACTTACAGTTAGAGTATCTAATTCAATCTGAGGATTTAGTTGTAATACTTTCGATTTTAAACGATTACTTTCTTTTGATTTTGAAACATGCATTCCTATTCGATTAACCGCATAGGTTGAATATGAAGCTATTGAGAAATAAAACGTAAAGCTGTACAATCTCCCTGCTTTCAAGGGTTCTTTTAATTCTGTTTGCAAATATTCTCGGTAATTAAGCGGCTTTTTCATTTTAACTTCGGATGGAGGTCTTTCAATTAAAACCAAGCCTGCATATGCATTGCCATCAAGAGCCAACATACTGCCCATTACATTATCGGGGACATTTACCTGATGTATGGTACAAGCATTAAAGTAGTCGGAGGTTCCTCTTGTTGGTAAATACCAATGTGGGATAAGTGTTTTCTCTGAATAAATAGTTACTTCATCAGGGCAATCGACAAATTCTTCAAAACTATAGTTTGATACCAGATTTTGCGACTGAACACTTGTTGCAACCGCAAAAACAAGTAATATTAATATATACTTTAGCATATAAGATTTGCTTAAAATCCCATTCTGGGAACTTTTCTCCAATAAATATTAACTCCTGTACAAACTCTTAAATCAAATGCATCTTTGGGTTTAATATTTTCTGCTAACAGGGTTATTTCAAATATAAGATTTTGCGTTTTATCGATAGTAAACCCAACAGATTCAACATAATCATCTTCTTTGTTGTCGTAAAGAATTTCTTTAGTATCGGCATTGCTTATAACGTAATGAATAGGGTAATAACCATAATCGGTGCACAGAACAACTTTATAATCTCTTTGACCATAAAATACAGCCTTAAATGTTGCTATTTTTTTAACTTCGATTAATGCACTTCGTGCCTGTCCGTAGTTTTCAAAACCATCCATTCTGTAGATTCGACAATCGCCAGTTTTGTGATAACCATCGCATCTCTGACCATAAGCCAATCCAGAAATTAATACTGCTATAAGAATGAAATATATCTTTTTAAAATGAACCATAACAATTTTTTTTTACTATTATCAATCAAATATACAAGAAACCAATAAAACTAATTTATCGACTTAGAAATACTTACTAACAATGTTCTTAGGTTTGTAATATTCTCTCTAAAACCTAAATAAGCCTCTTTGGTAACAATAATCTCCTTTCCTCCTTCAATAATAATTATGTTATCATCGCTTTTACTTACATTAATATCCGATTCATTATAACTAAAATGATCGAACATATCTTTAATTACTGCTAGTTCGTTTAGAACTGTTTTAACATAAATATCATCGGAATATTGTAAGGCAAATTCATAATAATTATCAAATACGAATTTTTGCTCAAATATTTTCTGAACTGCTTCTCCTGAATTATCAAAATCTATATTATTTACTGCCAGATATAGAGCTTCTACAATCGACCCTGTAGATATTAATACTAATATGTTATTTCTATCAGAATTTTCGAGAATCTGAGACATCTTATAATACAGTTCCTGTGATATTTTATTTAAGGAATCTTTAACCATTAAATTTTCATTTATACGATCTATTACATCCTCATTAACCACGCCATATAAGTTTACTTTATCGGTAAGTTCTCTAATAATTCGTAAATATTCAAGTTCATCAGCACTATCGTCAATTGCACTTAAATATGCGAAATCGCTAATATACACTCCTAGGTTTATTGCCTGAGATTTAATATCGACATAATTTGAAGCATTGCTTGCCGGATTAACAAATTCAGGCTTAAGCTCTTCACCATCCATAAAGATTTCAGAAAAGATTTCATCGGGAGATGGTAGCATATATATTACTTGTTCATTTTCGCCAAACCCTTGCGTTATGTCCTCTTTAATAGCTTCTTGTTCATTAGCTTTACGTTCAGTTTTACATTGGGTAAAAGCAATAATTGTAAAAAAGCCTAAAATTAAAAATAGTTTCATGTTCATGAGTCAGTAATTTTAAAGATTATGTAATTTCAAAATTTTCTATAAAAAATAATGGTTAATAAAATACAAAGCATAAATGTCATTAACCAGAGAATAATAAGATTAAAAGCAACAGTATCTATAAGTAAAGAACCAATTCTCTTCTCAGAAGCAAAGAAATGTGCTCTTCCCAATTTCGAATCTGGCAAGTGATATATTGGTTCAATTTTTCTAATTATTTTGTTTTCTAATCTTACAAAAGGCTTAAAGCTTTGTCTTTTTAAAACCAAATCGGATAAGCTTTTAACAGAATTATTGTTTTTAAACTCATTATAGCTTTTTATGTCTCCCAACTTGCTAATTAATGAATGTGTTACACTATCCTTTTTATAAGAAATATCGTTAATAAGTTTAATGAATTTTGAATTAATTGTATTCAAATAGCCTTCAACCAAATGTAATTCGTTGTACGTTAGTTTTTTATATGAAAAGTCATTTAACTCTTTAAATGGATTAATCAAGCTAAGTTTTTTTAGTTCGCTAATTAACAAATTATACTCGTTCTCGAAATCATCAAGGTTATCGTTCTTAAGAGCTTCATATAAATCATCTTTAGACTCTTTTAATTCCGGAATTAAGAACAATACATTAAACCGTGCGTAACTATCCTTCTTATCAAAATCGAAATATAATTTCTGATATTTATTATCTTTAAATTGAGCCACAACTAATGCTTCATATGCCCATCGTGATCCCATAATATCGCCAACTATTGGAACAAATTCATTATTAACAACTTTTGTATTTAACTTATCATATTGAACCATGGTTCCACTTAATAATATTTGTGGAACTATAAATAATGGAACAAGTATATAAATTACAACAATAGAATTGAACAATGATGATATAACAAGACCAACCACATTCGCAAAGGAAAAAGTCGAAAACAAAATTATCCAATAGTAAAATAACATACCTTCGATTCCTAATATCCAATTTCCTAACAAAACAAATAAGAACGATTGTATTGCACTAAGAACAAAAAGGAATAAGATTTTTGATTTTAGATAACTTAATTTATTAAGTCGTAAAAATGCTTCGCGCTTTAGAATTTTTCTATCTCTATAAATATCTTCGGCACTAATAATTAATCCAACAAATAATGCTACAATAACTCCCATAAATAAATATGCTGGAATGTTTTCATTCCCAAAAAGCACATAATGATCGAAATCGGAACTTGTGTGCTTACATAAAAAGGACAAAATAATTGACAACACAGGCGTAATTAAAAATGCCAAAAGAACATATTGCTTATTTGCAAATTTAGAAAGGAAATTACGTTCACTAAATATTAGAAATTGCTTAATAACGCTAGGTCGCTTAAATTTAATATCGGGAATTTTATCCTCAATAGGTTTATTGTTTTTAGTTTTTGACAGCTGAATTTTATATTGCTCGTGCCATTGCTCTGGGTTTACTTTTCTGAATGCAACAAATTCTCCTTTTTTATTTACTTTTCTTTCTTCAAGAATTTTAAAGATCGATTCAGGATTTACATTTCCACACTTTTGACAACTATCAGCTACTGTTACAAAGCTTTCGCCAAGATTATTAAAATATGAGATAGACTCTACCGGATTTCCAAAATATACGGGATATCCTTCTTTATCTAATAATAGGATTTTATCGAACGATTTAAAAGTTTCGGAAGATGGCTGATGTATATTCATTACCACAATTCTTCCTTTTATTGTTTGTTCAGAAAACAAATGCATGATTTCTTCGGAATCGGAAGAAGAGAGCCCTGATGTAGGTTCATCGGCAAAAAGTATGTAGGGCTCTCGTATTAATTCGAGTGCAATGTTTAATCTTTTTCGCTGCCCGCCACTTATATACTTATTTAATGGTGTTCCTACTCTTAATTCTTTTACATCGAATAGGTCAAGATCCTTTAATAATCGTTCTACTTTTTGTTTTATTTCTTCGTTGGTTAAATCTCCAAAACAAAGTTTAGCATTTAAATATAAGTTCTTAAAAACCGACAATTCTTCAATTAAAAGATCATCCTGAGGAATATATCCAATGATACCCTCTAGTTTATTTTTATCCTTAGCAATATCGAAACTATTAATTGTAACGGAGCCTTTTTGTGGTGTCATACTTCCGTTTAACAAACTTAACAGAGTTGATTTACCTACTCCACTTCGTCCAATAACACCAACTAATTGTCCCGACTCAATTGATACATTTAAATCGTGAATTCCGTTTTTACTATTCTTAAATCTAAAATCAATATCATTTGCTTGAAAGCATAAATGTGTTAAATCTTCTGTTAAGAATTTCCTTAATATTTGATTGTAAAATATTGGCTCAATATTATCTCCTTTTATGGATGACCCACTTGGGAAAACATAAATATTTTCAGGGAAAATAATTTGATTATTCAAGGTAATATTCTGACTGCCTTTGTAATAGAATATTATTAGATTAATACTTTTTACAATAAGAAAATACAGCTGCCCTTTAAACCCCTGTTTTTCAAGTATATTAATATCAATATTAAATGGTTTTTTCTCGCAAAGCAGCAGTAAGTTTTGCTTATCGTTTAAGTTATATAGTTTTTCCTCGACAAACGATTTACAATTCTCAAACTCTTTTTCTTCAATATTAAGCTCATTAGAAATTTGTTTAAGTAAATCAGATAATCGGATTCTATTATCGGCTTTATGAAATGGATATCTTAATAAAAAATTATTAAAAAGTAACAGCCTAATTAACAACATAAAGCGTTCCCATTTTGGTAACTTATCGTTAACCTCTCTGGTTAAACTAATAAGAATATCACTTAAAGATTCGCTGCTTTCTGATTTTACTTGTTGGTATTTATTGTAGTTGGTGTCGAATTGTACTAAAAATTCTTTAACTGCTTCGTGACTAAATTCTTTCTTTAAAAAAGCCGAAATAAAATCCTTTACATTTGCCCGAGGTATTGCCGAATAAATATTAGATATTATTGAAAATAAACGAATTATATATTCTATTAATATTTTATTCATTATTAACTTTTATTAATTCGGATTGGTTAATTATTACTTCTATTATCATACCTGCATTGGGTCTATTTTTTATTTCTATTTTTCCACTATGCAACTCAACAATCTGATTAATAATAAATAAACTTAAACCAAAATTACTCATAACATCCGATTCTAAAGCTTGAAATGGATTTAATAAAAACTCTTCAGGATTTTCAATAACTGTATCGCCATTATCCGAAATGGTTGATTTTATTATATCTCCTTGTTTCTCAAAAGTAATGTCTACAGCAGTTCCAATTTTTGTATTTACAACGGCATTTTCAATTATATATAAAAAGGCTTTATATAATAGATCTTTATCACCCTTAATAATTAAATCGGGATCAATATCTTCGTTAATCTCAATGTGCTTTTCGAGTACCTCGTTGGTTAATTCTAAATAACAATACTGTACTAATTCTTTAGCATTGATATCTGTTATATTTAATTCGAATTTTCCAGAACTTAATTGGGTTGAAAGAATTGTTTTATTTGCAAAATCATCGAGACGATAAACCGAATTTTGTAAAGTCTCGAGAAGTTCTTTAATGGTTGATGAGAACTCTTGATTTCTTAATAAATGAAGAGCTCCCGTTATACCTGTTAATGGAGTTCTAATTTCCTGACTAATCATATTTAAAAAATGTGATTTCATATTATTCAGGCCTTCGAGCTCTTTCTGCATTCTTATTAGTCTGCTATCGCTCTCTATTTCCTTAACAATTCGCTTAACAACTAAGGGTATCTGATTTAAAAATTCACCACTTTTTACTAAATACTCTTTCGCCCCTAATTTCATTATCTCGACTGCAATTCGTTCATCTCCGAATCCTGTCATAAAGATAAATGGCACCTCCAAATTTTCATTGCTTAAATTCTGCAACAGCTCTTTTCCTGTAATATCGGATAGCTTATAATCGAGTAACATTAGAAATATATTCTCATTTCTAATATACTCTATTGCTTCTAGACCAGAGACTGCTGTTAGTATATTATAATTTTCGTCTTCGAGTTTATTTTTAATAAGATACTGAAGACCTGTATCGTCTTCTACAACAAGTATCGTATGATTATTTTTTATATTTAATGACATAATTTTTTAAATAAACGTTCCCTAAATTTACTAAACTTTAAACGAATTTTATAATTTAATTTTCCTGTTTTTCAAGAGTAATATAGAACTTAGTTCCTTTATCAATCTCTGAACCAACATAAATTTTCCCATTAAGGCGATCGATTGTTTTTTTAATAAGCGAAAGTCCAATTCCATCTCCTTGCTGATTATCAGGATTTATTCGATAAAATACGTCAAATATCTTTCCCATTTCGGTTTCACAAATTCCTATACCATTGTCTGATATGCAATAAGTTACATTATCATCAGATTCGGTTGCAGAAATGTTAATATGCGTTTCTCTGGAAGGATCACCATATTTTATTGAGTTATCGATTAAATTAGAAAAGACTTGATTTATAGAAACTTCATCGGAATAACAATTCGGTAGTGGTTCTATGTTAACAACAACATTTTCTTGCTTAATCTTATATTCGAATGTACTAAGAACCGTTTTTACCAATTGATTCATATCAACATCAACCTTATTTATTGCAGCTCTTCCTAACCTAGAAAGTTTAAGTAATGCAAAAAGTAACTTATCTATTTTCTGCCCACTTACTTTAATAAAATTTAAAATTTGTGGTACATCCTTTTCCAATAAGAATTTTATATCTTCGGAATTGCTTATTGTATTCGATTCATCAAATATTTTTACAGCAAGCTTATTTAATGCTTTCATCATTTCATCGCTAAAACCTAGAATATTTACAACAGGAGAACGAATATCATGTGATGTAACATACACTATTTGTTCTAATTCTTTATTCTTAGTTATTAAATCGAGGTTTAACTGCTTTACCTTTTTTTCTGCTTTATTTCGACTTATTGTGTGTCCAATAATTTCAGTTATTGTTCTTAACATTGATAAATCTTCAACGTTCCAATCATTCACTTCAAAGATGTTACTTATTATTAATAAACCCGATAGCTCTAACTCAGAATAAAATGGAATTGCAAGAAAATTATGAATTTTGAATCTTTGCAGCAATTCCTTTTCTGGCGAAGCTTCGAGCGGTAAGCTATCAATATCATCATAAAAAATAAAATCGAACGATTCCAAAATACCCAAACTATATTTAAACTTATGATAGGGTATATCTTCTAAATCGATACCAAAACCTTCTATCCCATCGAAAAATTTCCGATTGGTTAATTTAAGGTTATTGTTATGAACTGTAAATACACCGTAGCGTTCGGCCTCAATAATATTCTTTAATTCATTTAGAGTATTGTCTAATTTTATGTGAAAATTTTCAGGACTAATAAATTGCGACGAAATATTTATAATGGAATGTTCTAATTGTATCTTTTTCTCTAACCTTTTAGTTGAATATTCTTGAGCTGTAATATCCATTATAAGTCCAATAGCACCAACAACTTTACCATCTGAATTTTTCCATGGTGTTGATGAAATACTTAAAATCCTATTCTTATTATCTTTTCTAATTATTCCAATTTTATACTGCGATGTTTTATTCTCTTTGCGTTTGTTTGTCTCACGAACCATATTTGAATGGTCTTGTGATTGAACATAATCTTTTAGGTTTTTACCAACCATTCCACCTGACTCAAAACCAAAAATTTTATCGAAAGCAGGATTACAAAACAATATGTTCTCGTCTAAATCAACAATACTTAAACCTTCTTGCATATTATCAACGAGAGACTTATATTTCCTTTGACTTTCTTCAAGATCCAATTCTAGATTATTTTTATTCGTAATATCTTCTCCAGAACTAAGAGTTCCAATAATCTCTCCCTCAACATTCTTAATTGCCCTATTTGTCCATAAAATAATTCGTGTTTCTTTTAGGGATGTAACAACTCGACCTTTAACTTTCTCTTCTTTAATAGAATTACCTTCAAGAATATGCTGAAATACTTTCCGAACACTTTCTCTATCATCCTTAAGAATAAATTCTTGGAACCAATTTTTACCTAAAATAGTGCTTTTCTCATATTGCAATATTTCTGATGCTTTATTATTTATACTTGTTATATTTCCTTCTAAATCAAGCATAATATACATCTTATTAGCTGTATCAAGTATTAATTCTGCAGCCTCTTTTTCCCTATAAACTTCTTGTTCAAGCTTTTTTCGATCGGATATATCGAACATATGCCCTAACAGTCCAACTACATTGTTGTCGTCATCGTGAATTGCCGTTTTGTAAAAAATCACATCCATTTGATGACCATCGGCATGCTCTGCCCTATACTCATACTGCTGTGTTTTTGGATCTTTAAAAAAAGCCTGATCCATTTCAAAATATTTTTGTGCAAATTCTTTTGGAGAAATATCGAAAACATTCCTTCCAATAATATCTTCCTTTTCTAATCCCAGATATCTAGCAAAAGCTTTATTACATCCCAGGTATCGCCCATTGGTTCCCTTATAAAATATTGGATTGGTTGTTGATTCAATTACTTGATTTAAAAAATGCTCATGCTCTATTTGTGATTGCTGGCTGCGCATTAATTCTTTTTTAGTAAAATCAAATTGTTTTATCTCATTTAGTTTTTCTTGGGTTCTTATTAATGCTAAACAAGTTTGATTTAAATCGGTTTTAAGAATAATATCGCTATTTCTGTTCTTTAAAATTAATTGTATTAAACTCGAATCTAATTTTTCAATGCTAATTAGTAGTCTTACTTTACTATTTATATCAGTTATAAAATCTAATATTTCTTCTAATGTTGCACTTGTTTCTTTTTTGTCGAACACAACAATATCCCACCCGGATTTCATTATTTCCGATTTAATAATGGATAAATCATTCACAATTTCGTATTCTAACTTATACCCAATATTATTTAACTCACCACCTATTTTATTTATATAATCTTCTTTATAGTTGTAGAAGATTGTTTTTATTGTGTTTTCCATATTCTGATCCTTTTAGTAAAAAAAAACTTACTTTATATAAGTTTTAATTAATTCAATCAAATCAACGTAATTAATAGGTTTTGTAATAAAATTATTACAACCTGAATTAATTGCTTTTATTTTGTCTTCGGCTGTAGCAAGTGCTGTTTGTGCAATTATTGGAACCGTTTTGTTTTGCTTCCTTATTTCAACAATAGCATCGAAACCCGATAGGTTTGGCATTTTTAGATCCATCAAAATTAAATCAATATCCTGATTCGTTTTGAATAAGTTAATTGCCTCAACTCCATCCTTTGCATAAATTACATTTGTTATTCCCAGTTCCTCCAAAACTCGTTTCAAATATTCGAAATTTATCTGCTCATCTTCAGCTATTAATATTTTATGTTTTTTTAAATTTCGATTCTTTATACTATCTATAACTATTCTTTCATCTTCGAGATCAATATTCTTAGCATCCCTTTCCTTTTCTTCGAAAGGAAGCGTAAAATAAAACTTAGATCCTTTTCCGAGATCAGATTCAACCCATATTTTTCCATTTAGCATTTGTACAAATGCTTTCGATATAGACAATCCTAATCCTGTTCCACTATATTTATAAGTTAAGTCAACTTCCCCCTTATTAAAACGATCAAAAACTGTATCTAGTTTACTTGAGCTTATTCCTAACCCGGTATCTGAAACAAGAAATTCATATTTATTGTTTCGATAAGAAGACGAAAGGGTTATGTTTCCTGTATCAGTAAATTTAAAAGCATTATTTAACAGGTTAACAATAACTTGCTGAAGTTTTGTTTTATCGGTATAAATTAATTGTTTTTCGTGAGGAATATCTATCTTACGAATTAATGTAACTTCCTTTTTTACAGACTGCTCAATAAATGTTTCATATATGGTTTCAATTAAGTCAACAACTGAAAATTCCGTTTTATATGTTTCAATATTTCCTGTTTCTATTTTAGAAACATCGAGTATATCTCCAATTATTGTAAGTAATTGCTGACTTCCATTATTAATTATATCTGTATATTTCTTTCGTTGTTCTTTTGTAAGATCATCTTTAAGTAACAATTTAGAAAAACCCACAATACCATTCATAGGAGTTCTTATTTCGTGGCTCATATTTGCTAAAAAAGACGATTTAAGACGGTCGCTCCGCTCTGCTGCTTCTTTGGCTTTGATTAATTCTTTCTGTGTATGTTTTAAATCGGAAATGTCGGTTATGAAACCTTCTAAAGCCTCTATCTTACCACTTTCAGAAAAAATCCCCACACCTTTTTCCCAAACCCACTTTTCTTTTCCACCTTTTGTAATAATCTTATACTCAACTTGAAATTGTGTTTTTTCGCTTAATGCATTCTTAATATTCCTTCTCAAATCTTCCTTAAAATCGGGATGCACAATCTCATTGTATGATACATTTTTATTATTACGCATGTCTCCAGATTCGTAACCACTTAGCTGTTTGCAACCTTCACTAACAAAAATCATTGTGTAATTCTTATCATAGAGACAACGATATGCCATTCCTGGTAAATTGCTCATTAAAACAGATAATGTTCTTTGCGATTCGTGCAAAGCTTCATCCGTTTTCAAGCGAAGTTCAATATTTCGGATTGCTGCGATATGAACATCTTTATTTTTCCAATTAAAAAATCGGCCAGTAATTTCAACTGGAAAAACTTCTCCTTTATTATTTTGGTGATACCGTAGGGGTATAAAAACAACACTTTCTTTTACAATAGGAGAATCCTCGGTAACCTTTCTGGTTGCTTCGGGTTGAGCAGAAAGATCATCATTTCTCATACGCAACAACTCTTCGTGGGTATACCCATATAAATCTGAAGCTGCTTTATTTGCCTCAAGAATTTGCCCTGTTTTATTTTCGATTAAAAATAGAGCATCAGATTCTGAATCAAATAGTTCTCGATATAATTCTTCGCTTTCTATTAACTTTTTTTGCGAATCTTTTTGTTCTGTTATATCTAAAATCATTCCGAAAGATCTTACGGGATGACCTTTTTTGTTGTATTCTGTTTTAAACTTTTCCTGAATTACTTTAATCTTTTTATTCTTGGTTATAACCCTATGTTCAATAAGCTTAGACTCATAACTCTTTATTGAATTTAGATACTCGTTTTGTACTAGAGCTCTATCGTCAGGGTGAACCATTCGTAAGAAGTCCTCGAAACTTAAAATAGGATCTTTAGCTTTGTCAAGCTCAAAAATTTTATAAATAGAATTCGACCAAAAGAATTTGTTTCGAATGATGTCTAGTTCCCAATGACCAATATTTGATACGTCCTCTGCCTCATTTAAAATATCTATTTTTTGTTTTAATTTTTTTTCTGTCTCATTTTGTTTGGTTACATCTTTGAATACACAATATGTTTTATCTAATTTATCAGTAGAACTATAACCAATCGTACCTTCAAGTTCTATATCTATATACTTGTTATCTTTTCTTATTAGCTTGTAATTTACATTTTTAATAAATCCCCTTTTCTTAAACTCTTCGAACTTTAAATCAAATAATTCATAAAAATCTTTATGCAAGAAATTTTTAAATGGCTTCCCAATTACTTCGTTTCTTTTATATCCCAATGTATTTAACCATGTAGGATTTACATCATCGAGTACTCCATTTACATTTATTGATTGAAGACAAAGTGGGGAAAAATCATGAAAGGATTGAAAAATTTCACTTCTTTTTAAAAGTTCTTTTTCGATTAATTTAGTTTCTGTAATATCTTTAAGTACAATTAATCGCGAAGATTTTTTATTCCAGATGATTTTTTCAGAGGTAAATTCTAAAAATGTTTCGGAATCATTTTCATTTTTGAAATGCAGCTCTGTATATCCAGAATCAATAACATCGTATTTAAATTTTGTGTTTATTATATTGTTTTCTTCATTTAATAAAATAGCTGCAAGCGCATTATTATATTCGATAATATTATTATCATTAATAATAATAACACCATCATTAATTTTATCGAGAATATTACTCAGATTGTTATCTATATGCATTTATGTCTATTTTTGCTAATCGAGAGAAATATATTTCTCGATTAGGTTTAATAAATGGTCGTAATCAATTGGTTTTGATATATAATCGTCACAACCAGCATCAAGTGCCTTTTGTTTATCTCCTGGAATAGCTAAAGCTGTTTGCGCCACTATTGGTATTTTATTGTTTAACAATTTTATTCTTTTCGTTGCCTCAAAACCATTTAATATTGGCATTTTTAAGTCCATCATTATTAAACTAATATTGCTTCTTTCGTTACAAATATCGACTGCTTCCTGACCATTATGTGCGCGTATAACTTGATCAATTCCTAATCCGTTAAAAACCCTTTTTATATACTGAAAATTAATTTCCTCATCTTCGGCCACGAGCACCATTGCTTCATTATACTTTATATCTGGATCTATCGTTTCATTTTGTTCCAATTCTTTTTGTAATTTATTGACTTTTTTAAAGGGTAATTTAAAATAAAATGAAGAGCCGGAACCAATATTTGAATCAACCCAAATTTCACCATTCATTAATTCAATGTAACCTTTTGCAATTGCCAGTCCTAAACCTGTACCTCCGTATGTTCTAGACATGGTTGTTTCTGCCTGTCGAAATCGTTCAAAGATCTTTTCTTTTATCTCATTTTCTATACCTATACCAGTATCTTGAACATATATTTCAACATGATCATTTCTATCAATTGCTCCTATTTCAATTTTCCCTTCGTGAGTAAATTTAAGTGCATTGTTTAACAGGTTATTTAGTATTTGAATAATTTTCATTTTATCGGAAAGAAGCACTCTCTCAATTGAAATTTCATTATTTAAAGAAAGTCTTATTCCTTTCTTTTCACATAAATCGACATGATTAATATATACTCCATTAACTATTTCGCTTATTTTAAATTCTTCAAAAGTTAGCTCAATTTGCCCAGTTTCCAACTTTGATATTTCTAGAATATCTTCAATAATCCTTAATAATTGCTGACAACTATCATTTATAATATTTATATACCTGAGTTTATTTTCCTGATCTAAATCGGGTGCTTTAAGAAATTGTGAAAATCCCATGATCCCATTCATTGGCGTTCGAACTTCATGCGACATATTCGCCAAAAAAGATGATTTTAATTGATCGCTTTCTTCTGCCTTTTCTTTTGCTATTTTTAGTTCATCAATATTTTTAGAATTAAAAAGAGCCAGAGAAGCGAGTTCTCCAAATGCTGAAACTATTCTTAAATCGTCATCGGTAAAATCGGAAGGTTTATTTGAAAGCGCTATTAAACCAACTGCATTATTATTTATTATTAGTGGAACAAAAAGTATGTTCTTAAGAACAATATGATCGTTTGGAATTAAATCTAACCAATTAGAATTTCCAAAGTCATTTTCATAAATAGCTTTTTTTTCTTTGTAAACCTTTTCTTTTAATCCTCTTATGGGCATTGATAAATTTACATCAGCAGCAAAATTACCTTTCCCACCATCCAAAAAAAGAACTTTATTTTCCTCATTATTTTCAGATAACAAAGCTACATAACCTGCATTTGCACCTGTAATATTTTTGCATGAATTAAATAACAACTTAGCTGTTTCACTGAAAGTTGATATTTCCAATATTTTCTTTGCACCATCTAACAAGACTGAAATCTCAGTATTTTTCAACTGCATCTCCTGCAATAAATTTTTTATCTTATTCTCCGATTCTTCGGCTTTATCCTTAGCAGCTATTAGTTCTTTTTCTTTATTAATACGATCTGTTATATCTTCTTTTATTGCCACGAAATGATTAATCTCCCCATCATTATTCGATAAAGGTGATATTTTTGCTTCTTCGTAATATATTTCTCCTGTTTTTTTTCGATTAATAAAGATTCCTCTCCATACTTCTCCTTTTTTAATAGTTTTCCATAAAATCTCGTGTGTTTTTGGAGTTGTCAATCCGGATTTCAAAAAATTTGGATTTCGTCCTAAAGACTCTTCTTTTGTATAACCCGTTATCTTTGTAAATGTATCGTTAACATATTCTATTTTACCATCGTAATTTGCAATTATAACACAGGCTGGGCTCTGTTCAACAGAAAGAGAAAGCTGTTTAATTTTTTCTTCGTAAGTATTTTTCTGAATTGCATGTGTAATTTGCTGAGCTATAAAATCCAATAACTCTAAATCATCCTCATTAAAAGCATTATCGTTTTCGAAATCTTTAATTATTATAACACCATGCTTTTGATCGTTTTTATATAATGTTGCACCCAACCAAGATTTTGGTATTTTGTCATAGTTTGGTGTATTTACATTTTTAAAAGATTGCAATAATTGTTGTTCACCATAATATTTAGCCCCTCCATTATTCAATAAAGTATAGCACAAACTATCTTTCTCTTGAATATGATCAACTTGTATCTCTTTATTTTCTACATGTAATAGATTTAATTTATCTTTTCCATCTACTAGTCCTAAACTAATGTATTTATCACCAAAGATCTTTTTAATTTCTTTGTAAATAACTTTAAATAATAGTCGTTTATTTTCAACAATTTTTCCCGATGATGAGACTTTATTCACAAACTCTTTTAGTATTCCACTTCTCCACTTCTCTGTTATATCTGTTGTTGCAATATATTTGATTTCGCTCTCTCCATTTTTCTTTTTAATTGTTGAACG
This sequence comes from Bacteroidales bacterium, assembly GCA_016342685.1. Taxonomy (GTDB): domain Bacteria; phylum Bacteroidota; class Bacteroidia; order Bacteroidales; family UBA12077; genus UBA12077. The sequence continues at coordinate 735,761 of JAEINU010000002.1, forward strand.
ATTTCTTAAGTAACATCTTCGCCCATTTTTTCTTTTAATCCAGAACGATTCATCTCCGTAATAATTCCCGGTACTACTTAATTGTTTAAAACAATCCTTAATTTGAGTTTTTTGATTATACTCACCTGTATTTATTAATCTAAATTCCTCAAGAGTATATCCTGTAATTTCTGTTAGTCTTGAGTTTATGTATATTATCTCATTATTTTCGATAATTGCCAAACCATCTTGAATATTTTCGGTCATACTTTTAAACCGATCAACACTATTGCAGAGGTCGTTCTCATTTCTTTTTCGTTTACATGAGTTTTTTATAATGTTTATTAGGCTTTTAGGTTCCAGAGAGTTTAATAAAATATAATCTTGGGCACCAACCTTTATTGACTCCACAGCTTCCTTTAAATTATCAACTTTTGATAAAACAATTATTGGGATGTATGGATGTTGATCTTGTAATTTTTCAATTGTATTAATTCCTTTACAATCAGAAAAGTTTAACTCTGTAAATACGATATCAAAAGATGCCTTTTTTAATCTTTTTAATCCATTTGATAATGTTGATTCCCTTTGAATATGAAAAGAAAATACAGACTTATCCAGAGTCTGATCGATAAATAATTTTTCATCAGACCGATTACCAACAATTAACAATACTTTATATGAATTTTTATCCATAGCTAACACCTTTATTAAAAATATAACAACACATTTTAAACTCTGGTTTAGGTTAGGTTCTTTAATTATATAATGCGTACTATATAATTTGTAGGTAATTCTACCTACTTAATCGTTTTATTCAAGAAATTGCTCTTTTAAAATATAGATCTTTTTACTTTTTTGCGTTTGTTCGTTGATTTAACTTATTTTCAATTTCTCTAATATTCAAAAGCACTATTTTAAATTTCATGATTTTCAGATTATTCTTATTACATACATAAGGCTAATAAACAGATAATTAATATCACCTAATTATAAAAATAGACTATTCTAATCTGTTTGTCAATTAAATATCATCTTTTATTAATTTATACATATTAAATAACAATAAACTTATTTACATATTTATTCTAATTTTTAAAAATCAAACTGAGTATTAATACCCAAAAAGGAATTCTTATTTTCCATTTCACATATTTTTTACTATTTTTAAACTATTAAAATCAAAACAACTAGCAATGAATTTCAAGCCAACTTTCCTCATTTTAGCTTTTTTCTTCATGTTTCAATTCTGTTATTCTCAGCAGACCGGTGAAGTTTATTATCTATATCCAACGCCTGGTGAACTTATTGAAGTAATTGATGGAGGAAACTTGTCTTTTAATAAAACATTACTAAATCCGGAAGAAAATTTACCAACTTATATTGATACAAAATCGAGAAATTTAAATTTAGGAATTTATATGGCAGATATGGCTTACGCTGCTTTCTTTTCTAAAAGAACCAAGGTTTTGAATTATCTTGAAGTAATTGGTGATTTAAGTAATTATTTATTAATATCATCTCAAATTAAAGAAAATCTAGTTAATGATTTTACCAATAACATAGATAATTTTGATTCTATATATCATTTTACCAATGTATATTATTATGAGATAATGAATGAATTAGAGAAGAATAATAATACAAACATTATGACTCTAATTATTTCAGGCGCATATATAGAATGTATTTATATTGCGGTAAACTTAGCAAAATATGAGGAAAACAGCGCTTTAATACAGAAAGTTGCAGAGCAAAAATTTGCCTTTGTAAATCTTGTTAAATCATGTGAACTAAGAAAAAGCAATAGAAATATTGCTGCTATCTTAACTCCCCTATTGGAGATTCAATCCATTTACGATAAGGTGAAAATGACTGAGGGAACTAAAAGGGAGATGATAAGAACAACAGATGGAAAGATTCGATTTAAAGGTGGTCCAAAGTTAAAAATGGAAGAAGCAGAATTTTATCAACTTAAAGAATCAATTAATAGAATTAGAACTGAAATAGTTAACAATAAATAATTCTTCAGGTAAATGATAGAGATATGAAAATTACCGGACTAATTATTACGCTGATAATTATATTCTCTGGCTCATTGAAAGCTCAAAATTGCAGTGAGTTTCATAAAACTGGAGATTGTCAAACACAATATAAAGATAGATACAAACTGAGTAGTTTATCTAAGAGTTATTATTTAGAGGTAGGAAAAACAGTTACTTATGAAGTTATTTTATACGGCGAGTACGAAATAATAATTCAATGTTGCACTGAGGAAGATTATAATCCTGTGCGATTTAAGATTCGAAGTTCTGAAAATGGGAATATTATATATGATAATAAATACAATAATTATATTAATAATTTAAATCTACTTTTAGATCATACAGAATTAATGTCCATTGAAATAAGTGTTGAGACGAAGAAAAAAAAGCTTAAAGGTGATAAAGTTTGTATCGGGATGGCCATTTATTTTGAAAAAGAGTAATTGAATTAAAAAAACAAGTTTGTTAGATTGAATAAAATATAAATCATATGAAGATTAATCTTATAGTTATTAGCCTTATCATCTCTTTGCTGGGATTTACACATTCATCGTTTGGACAAAATTGTCATGAATTTCACAAATCGAAGAATTGTAAAGTTGAAGATACTGATGGATTCAAACTAAGCAGCTTATCAAGAAGCCATAACTTACTTGTTGGCAAAACAATAACTTATGAAGTTGTAATGTACGGACAAAAGGAAATGATTGTTCAATGCTGCACTGAGGATGAATATTACCCACTTCGTTTTAAATTAATCAGTTCAATAAATGGTGATGTAATCTACGATAACAAATATGATAATTATATAAATTCAATTAACTTATCCTTAGATAGAACAGAGCTTATTTCTATTGAAATTACACTCGTTTCGACAGATAAAAACAAAAGTATATATGAAGGAACAAAGGCGTGTATTGGACTCGCCATTTATACAGAAGTAGCAAAAGTAAGGCAATAACTAAATACAATATAAAAAAGGTGCTGCCAATTTATGACAGCACCTTTTCATTTTACAAACATAATTTAATCGGTATAATAAGTTACTGTATTCAATTTCTTCCAAGCTCCTCTGGTAAAATCAGGAACTTTAATCGGCATACTCTCATGCTCAACTGAAAATCTCGACAATTCAATAATCGCCGACCATTCCGCAGCATCGTAAACATCCTGATCTAACGGCAATCCATTTCTTAAACAATAGATTAAACGATAATCCATTATAAAATCCATTCCACCGTGTCCGCCAACTTCTTTAGCTTTTGCGCCAACTTCCTTTGTAATTGGATGCTCATATTCCTTTAACAATTTCTCCATTTCTTCATCCGATAAGAAGCTGTGTGCATCTGGATCTAAAGCAATTCCTTTTTTAGGCCACTTTCGAGCAAAACCTTTTGTTCCACTTACCAAATGAATTCTACTATATGGTCTTGGACTTGTAACATCATGCTGAATCATTATGGTTTTTCCATTTTGGGTTTTAACCAATGTGGTATTCATATCTCCTTTTTTATAATCAGCTTTTGCATAATCGGATTCTTCGCCAAACTTTTCTTTTGCATACGCCGACATTCCAAACTGATTAGTTGACATTGAAGTAAGGTAATTCATTTTATCGCCACGATGAATATTCATTATATGACAAATTGGTCCAAAACCATGTGTTGGATATGTATTACCATCTTCTTCTTCGAGATGTTTTAAACGCCACATATTCCAATATCCACCATCTTCTTTAAAATTTAACCAGCGTAAATCGTGAATGTATGCACCTTCGCCATGAATAATCTCTCCAAACAATCCTTTTTGAGCCATATTTAAAGTTGCCATTTCGAAAAAATCGTAGTTGCAATTCTCTAACTGCATGCAATGTTTTTGTGTTTTTTCAGCAGTATTAACCAATTGCCAACATTCATCAATTGTAAGTGCCGCAGGAACTTCTGTTGCAACATGTTTACCATGTTCCATTGCATAAACAGCTATTGGAGTATGTAAATCCCAATGTGTACACACATAAATTAAATCAATATCGTCTCGTTCACAAATTTCTTTCCAAGATAAAGAGTCTGTATATTCATCGGCAAGGGGTTTGCCTGCTTCTCTTAGTATTTCCTGTGCTCTTTTAACATTCTCTGGAACAACATCGCACAATGCAACAACTTTTGCACCTTCGATAAAATTGTAACGATAAACAGCTCCAGAACCACGCATTCCAAGTCCTATAATTGCCATACGAACTGTATCGATAGGTTCGCAACGCAATTCAATAACATCTTTTTGCCCTTCTACACGAGCAGGCTCCTCGAAGATTTGTTGCGCTCCTAATGAGTTGTTATCTCCTTTATCTGAGATACTGCAAGAAGTAATTCCTAGAATACTTAAAGCAATTAAATTAAAAATTAATATAATTTTTTTCATGGTATAATTGTTAGGTTTAACTTATTCTTTCTTAATTTATATCTTTAATTATCTGTTTCATTTTATCCTGATTCTGCTCCATTTGTTCAATTAGGCGTTTTTGAACCAAACTCCGCACTAGATTATGATTATCAAAATTTGTTTTATAATATATATCTCCGTTCAAAAAATCTGCTAGAAATCGAATTCCCATAATATAGGTCATAAGAATTGGCGATTTAAAAAGCAATTCCTTCTCCTTCTGATTTAAGATTGACCTTGTTTGTTGCAAATATCCTTTTGCAAAAGACTCAAATGCTTCAATATTAAAATTTACCAATTCCAGATTTTGTTCATCTTCAGCCGCCGTATTTGTTAAAGTTCGAACAGCATCCCCAAAATCGTTCAACACAACACCAGGTCCAACTGTATCTAGATCAATAACAGCAATTGCCTTTTCATCTTTAAATAATAAATTATTGATCTTCGTATCGTTATGGACAACTCTAAGCGGAATTTCTGAATTGCCAATCAGTTTTTCAATTTCGAGTAAGGATTTTACTCTTTTTAAATAAAAATCTATAATATCTTGAACCGACACTAACCTATTAACAACATTAGATTTAATCGCATCATTTAATTGATTAATTCGATTCGACAATTTATGGAAATCCTTTATTGCTTCTTTAAATTCTGATGTATCAAGCTGCGAACAAGCACCTAAAAACCATCCGTATCCTTTTCCAGCTTCAAAGGCCTGATTTTCATTTTCAAGAACTTCAATAGAATAGGAATCCTTAATAAAATTCATCATTCTCCAAGCTTCGCCATCCTCATCAATATATAAATGAGATTTTGAATTTCGTCCTACTAATTCAGGAACTTCAATATTCTGTTTTTGCGAATAAAGATGACTTTGAATCTTTAAATGATTTTGAATTAAATCATTGGGAGAAGTAAATACATTGGTATTTATTCTTTGCAGAATATACTCTTGGGAAATACCATCAAGTTTTACTTTGTAAGTTGAGTTTATATGCCCATTACCAAATATTGAAACATCGCTAACTCGTTTTGAAGGAAAATATTGATTTATTATATACTTTAAATCCATGATTTTTGTTTATTGGCTAAAAATACAATTCAAATATATTATTTTCAATAACAATTATCATCTGTATAAAAATTTATTCGAATAAACTACCACAATACCATTCTAAAAATCAAAAACTTAGATTTATTTTCTTTTAAAGAGTAAAGTTTTGTTGAAAAAAACACAAAATAAGCTTGTCAGTTTTTTGTTTTTATTATACTTTTGTACTCGTTACATTTTTGTAATCTACATAAAGAAAAGAATTTAATAATTATAAAAACAAAAAAATGGAAACTTTAATTGGTAAAAAAGCGCCTGCATTTAAGGCAACAGCAGTAGTAAAAGGAAATCAAATTGTAGAAAATTTCTCGTTAGAGCAATTCGAAGGTAAAAAGGATGTAATCTTTTTCTTTTATCCTTTAGACTTCACTTTTGTATGCCCTACTGAGTTATTGGCATTTCAAAGAAAAATTGCTGAATTCGAAAAACGAAATGTCGCTGTAGTTGGCTGTTCAATCGATTCAGAATTCTCACACTTAGCATGGTTACAAACCGATTTAAATAAAGGAGGTATTAAAGGAGTTGAATATCCAATAGTATCAGATTTATCGAAAACTATAGCAGAAAACTACGGTGTTTTAGCTGGAGAATATGATTATAATGAAGATGGAACTGTTAAATTTAATGGAGCTCCTGTTGCATATCGTGGATTATTCTTAATCGACAAAAACGGAGTTGTTCGTCATTCAGTTATTAATGATCTTCCTTTAGGACGAAGCATTGATGAAGCAATTAGAACAGTTGATGCATTGCAACATTTCGAAAAACACGGCGAAGTTTGCCCAGCCGATTGGAAAGAAGGCGCTGATGCAATGACAGCAACTCACGAAGGTGTTTCTGAATATTTAGCTACACATCAAAACTAACATTCAAATCGAAACCTAAATAACAATAAACCAGATAATATGAAAATTAATAAATACGAAGATATCTCGCAAATTGATAGAGAATCGAAAAAGGATTATATAGATAGACATTCCGCTTTTGTACATTGTGAAAAAAGTGCGAAAAAAGAAGAAAAATTTAAAGTAAAAGTAAAAGTTGGTGATGAGTATCAACATCCTGATGTACCAGATCATTTTATCTCGTGGGTACAATTATGGAATGGAGAAAAAATGCTTGCCCAAGCTAACTTTACTGAAGGTGCACTTGGTGGTGTTTCAGGAAATCAAGAAATTGATTTTTATATTATACCACAAAAGAACCTTAAGTTAACAGCCCAAGCTTTTTGCACTAAGCATGGTTTATGGCAGAGCAACGAAGTTATTGTTGAAGTAAACTAAAAAACAATATCATTTATAAGCCTGGCTATAGAGTCAGGCTTATTTTCTTTTTAACAAGTCGTTTTAATGATTAAATCTTTTTTGTAACTTAACTTCTTGTAATTAATTAAAAATCTAAAGTGTTACCTTTGTGTAATACTCGAATAAAGAATAAACATGACAGTTTTTAAAAAAATATTTAACTTTTATGTAGATGGATTTAAAAACCAAAGTAAATCGAGCAGAAAACTTTGGTTCATAATTCTTATAAAGTTATTTATCATGTTTGCTATTCTAAAAGTATTCTTCTTTAAGGATTTTCTAAAATCTAAAGAGCTTAACGAAAAAGAGAAATCAGAATATATTATTAATAACTTAACAAAACAGAATGATGAACCAAATTGATTTATCGTTGGTAGATTGGTCAAGAGCTCAATTTGCCTTAACCGCAATTTATCATTGGCTATTTGTTCCTTTAACTTTAGGACTATCGTTTATTGTGGCTTTTATGCACACAATTTATTACAGAACCGGCAAAAAGGAATGGGAAGTAATAACACGATTTTGGATGAAACTCTTTGGAATTAATTTTGCCATAGGAGTTGCGACTGGAATTATATTGGAATTTGAGTTTGGTACTAACTGGTCTAATTATTCATGGTTTGTTGGCGATATTTTTGGAGCTCCACTTGCGATTGAAGGAATTATGGCCTTTTTCTTAGAATCGACTTTTATTGCGGTAATGTTTTTTGGATGGAATAAGGTTAGTAAGAAATTCCATATGTTATCATCATGGTTTGTTGCGTTTGGTTCAAACCTTTCTGCTTTGTGGATTTTAGTTGCTAATGCATGGATGCAAAATCCTGTTGGAATGCATTTTAATCCAGAAACTGCGCGAAATGAGATGCAGGATTTCTGGGCTATTTTGTTCTCACCTACTGCAGTTCATAAGTTCTTACATACGATTACTTCAAGTTATATTGTGGGTGCAATGTTTGTTATTGGTATTTCTGCTTGGTATATATTAAAAGGACGACATATTGTTTTTGCTCGAAAAAGTATTTTAATAGCAGCTGTATTCGGATTGGTTGCTTCGATATTTGTTGCTGCAACCGGCGATAATTCTGCATATGATGTAGCTCAACAACAACCAATGAAACTTGCTGCAATGGAAGGTTTATACGATGGTGAATCGAATGCGGGTCTTGTTGCTATTGGAGTTTTAACCCCCAATAAAGAACCAAACGATGAGAAAGATCCATTTGTATTTTCGTTAAAAATTCCAAATTTACTTTCTGCTTTAGCCGAAAGAGATGTAAACGCATTTGTTCCTGGTGTTAACGACCTGGTTTATGGAAATTCAGAACAAAACATTCCTGCTGTTTCCGAAAGAATGGAAAACGGAAAGCTTTCTATTGAGCACCTTAGAAAATACAATGATTATAAAAAGGAAGGAAATGAAATTGAAGCAGCAAAATCATTAGAAATATTTGAAGAAAATTATAAAGATTTTGGATATGGATATATAGAAAAGCCTGAGGATATGGTTCCAAATGTTCCACTAACTTTCTATAGTTTTCATTTAATGGTTGGCTTAGGATTCCTATTTATTTTAATCTTTATTGTGACTTTGTATAATGTTTTTAATGATAAACTGAAAGATAAAAAATGGTTACTTCGGGCTCTATTATGGAGTATTCCATTAACTTATATTGCATCTGAACTTGGATGGATTGTTGCCGAAGTTGGCCGACAGCCATGGACAATTCAAGATATACTTCCTGTTTCTATGTCAACATCTCATCTAAGTACATCTTCGGTGATGATTACGTTTGCCATGTTTGCAATTCTTTTTACAGTGCTTTTAATAGCCGAAGTAAGAATTATGCTTTATCAAATAAAATCGGGACCTAAAGACTTATAATTATGTTTGAAAATTTATCACATTTAGCACTTCAGCAATATTGGTGGCTAATCATAGCAGTATTAGGAGCAATTTTAGTATTTATGATGTTTGTACAAGGTGGCCAAACATTAATAAGGCAAATTGCAGGCGACGAAACAGAACGATCGATGCTTATAAATACAATTGGTAAAAAATGGGATTTAACATTTACAACTCTTGTAACTTTTGGTGGAGCATTTTTTGCTTCGTTCCCATTATTTTATTCAACGAGTTTTGGCGGAGCATACTGGGTTTGGACAATAATACTATTTAGTTTTATTATTCAAGCTGTATCATATGAGTTTAGAACAAAACCCGAAAACTTCTTAGGACAAAAAACGTACGATACCTTTTTATTGATAAATGGTGTTTTAAGTACAATTCTTATTGGCGCAGCTGTTGGAACATTTTTTACAGGATCTGAATTCTCTGTTGATAAGATGAGAATAGCAGGAGGTGGTGAAAGCAATATAATTTCACAATGGGAAAATACAACTCGTGGACTTGAAGCTGCTTTGAACATTACCAACCTTGCTTTAGGATTATCTGTATTTTTCTTAGCTCGTATTTTGGGTTTACTGTATTTTATGAACTCTATTAAAGATGAAAGTATTTTTGAGAAATCAAGAAAACATCTTTTATACAATACCATTCCGTTCCTCGTATTCTTCTTGCTTTTTGTTGGATTAATCTTAACCAAAGATGGCTTTGCTGTAAATCCTGATACTAAGGAAGTTTTTATGGAATCGTTTAAATATTTGCATAATCTTATACAAATGCCATTGCTATTAATTCTTTTCCTTATTGGAGTTGTATTGGTATTAAATGGAATTTTTATGGGATTTGTTAAGAAATCGATTTATGGCATTTGGTACACTGGAGCTGGAACAATGACTACAGTACTAGTTTTGTTTTTAATTGCTGGATATAACAATACATCTTTTTATCCATCAACATTCGATTTACAAAGCTCTTTAACCATTGAAAACAGCTCATCAAGCCATTATACTTTAACAGCAATGAGTTATGTTTCGTTAATGGTTCCATTTATCATTGCTTATATAGCATACGCATGGAAATCTTTAACTAACAAAAAGATCGACAGACAAGAAATTGAAACAACAATAGATAAATATTAAACCCTAGATCATGGAATATTTAAGTTCAATACTTTGGTTTTTAAGCTGGCCGCTTGTAATTATAGCATCATTTAAGCTAGCATTATTCTTATTAAAGAAAAAAGAATTAATCGATAATTAAACTGATTAGTAAAAGTTTAGGAGAGAATTATGAAAGATATTGGCAAAGTGGATGAGTATCTTAGTGGCAAAGGAATAAAACCATCTTATCAAAGAATTAAAGTTTTTGATTATTTATTGAATAACAAAACGCATCCTACAGTAGATAAAATTCACCAGGAATTAGTTGGTGAAATTCCTACATTATCGAAAACTACAGTGTATAATACTCTGAAGTTGTTTCACGAAAAAGGAATTGTGCTGATTATCAATATTGAAGATAATGAAACACGATTTGATGCTGACATATCTAATCATGGACATTTTAAATGTAAAAAGTGTGGTGAGATTTATGACTTTAATTTATCGGAAAATAATTTAAATTTGCCAGATCTTAAAACTTATTCAATAGACGAACAACATATTTATTTAAAGGGTATTTGCCCAAAGTGTAAAGAATCAGTCAGCAGTATAGAGTCAACAGAAAGCAGTAAGTAAATAATAATATGGGATTTAGAGAACTGATTGTATATCAAAAAGCTTTTAAGGTTGCAATGGAAATATTTAAAATTACTAAAACATTTCCTTCTGAAGAAAAATATTCATTAACTGATCAGATTAGAAGATCTTCACGATCTGTATGTGCAAATATTGGTGAAGCTTATAGAAAAAGAATCTATCCGAAACATTTTATTAGTAAATTAAGTGACTGCGATTCTGAGAACTCAGAAACACAAGTTTGGCTTGATTTTTCATTATCAAACAAATATATAAATAAAGATAAATACAAGGAATTAATAACTAGCTCAGAAGAAGTCGGTAAGCTATTAAATTACATGATGAATAACCCTGAAAAATTCAGATAAACCTGTAATTTGTGGATTGAGGACTGATTACTGAATACTGAATACTGAATACTGAATTAAAAAAATATGAAAACAGAAGAAATAAAACCGGGAATATACTGGGTTGGAGCAATTGATTGGGATGTAAGGAATTTTCACGGATATCTTACACAACGTGGAACAACTTATAACGCTTACTTAATTATTGATGAAAAGGTAACATTAATTGATACTGTAAAACCTAATTTCTCAGATAAACTGATTTCAAGAATTAAGCAAATAATTGATCCTTCGAAAATTGATTATATCGTATCTAACCATGTTGAGATGGACCATTCTGGTTCCATACCGGAAATAATGAAATATGCACCAAATGCAACAATCATAACTTGCCCAAAAGGTGATACTGGTTTAAAAGCCCATTTTAAGGAAGATTGGAATTTTAAAATTGTAAAAACTGGCGATAGTGTTTCTTTAGGGAAAAGATCATTAGAGTTTTTCTTAACTCCAATGGTGCATTGGCCAGACAATATGATTGCTTATATGCCAGAAGAAAAAATTCTTTTCTCGAACGATTCTCTTGGACAACATTATGCATCATCAGCAAGATTCGATGACGAATGCCCATTAGATATTGTAATGGAAGAAGCAAAAAAATACTATGCAAACATTGTTCTTCCTTATGGCAAACAAGTTCAGAAGGAATTGGATGCAGCTGCAACTCTTGATATTAAGATGATTGCTCCTAGTCATGGTGTAATTTGGAGAAGTCATATCGATAAAATTATTCCATTGTATCAGAAATGGTGTCAAAACGAAATTGAGAAGAAAGCTGTTATTGTTTACGATACCATGTGGAAATCAACTGAAATTATGGCTAATTCTGTTTTAGAAGTATTTGAAGAAAAAGGTTATAAGGTTTCTTTACGTAATCTTCAGCACAATCATATTTCTGATATTATGACTGAATTAATCGATACAGAATATATTTGTGTTGGTTCTCCAACTCTAAATTCAACAATGATGCCTTCTGTTGCTGGATTCCTTACATACATGAGTGGACTTGCACCAAAAGGAAGAAAAGCTATTTCGTTTGGATCTTATGGATGGGGTGGAAAAACAATGGCAGAAATAAATGCATTTTTCGAAAAATCAGGATTTGATATTGTTGCAAGCGAAAAGTTAAAATATATTCCAGGTGAAGAAGATTTGGAAATCTTTAAAAAGACTTTGAGTGAGGCAATAAATTAAAGATATTTATCTATCTGTCATTCCCTTGAAAAAGGGAATCTCTTAGTTAAATACTTAAAAATAACGATCCCCAATCAAGTTGGGGATGACATAGAAATATTAAAAAAGCGGAATCAATAATTGATTCCGCTTTTTTAATTGGTATACCATTAGTTTAATCTAAACTCAAACTAGTATTTAGTGCTGGGATTAAATCCTTAACACTTAACTTATATCCTTCTGTTAGCAACGAAGTAACAAATTCTTTATGACTTCTACCTTTTCTATAATCTGGTTCTTTAGTTGGATGCTTCAAATACTTAGAAATAACTTCAATCGATTCACTGATATTTAATACTGCATGATAAAACAAGGTTTTCTTTCTTAAATATATTGATGAACCAAGAATCTTTTTATCTCCGATGGAAATATCCGAAATTCCTTTCATCGATAAATCTTTAACTCCTAAAGTAGAAAGAGCATCCATAATTTTATCGTTTATCTCTTTAAAATATTTTTGTGTATTTAACTCATTTCCTATTTTAACTTTTACAGAAATAACCAAGGTGTTTGGTGTTAAAATAACCGTTTCTCCACCAGAAGGCCGCTTGTAAACCTTCACCTGATCAGCTTCTACTAAATCTGTTTCTAAAGAAGCTTCCGGATTATTTGCTCTTCCAAGTATTATGTATCTATCCTCCGGATGCCATAAATAATAATCATACTCCTTACTTGATTCGAAAATCGAGTAATCTTGCAAATCATATTTTTGTACTTCAATTGTCATTCGTTCAATTATTTATGTATTGCTTTATCAACAGCTTCCTGACTGGCTTCCATAAATACTTCCGAAATTGTTGGATGTGCATGAATTGTTTTTGCAACATCGTAAACTGTTGATTCTACCTGCATAAACGCTGTTGCTTCAGCAATTAAATCAGTTGCATTTGCTGCAGCAATCTGAACACCCAAAACTTCGCCATATTTAACTTCAGACAATATACGAATAAATCCTTCGTCGGTTCCTTCTGTCATTGCTTTTCCATTTGCGGATAATGGGAATTCACTAACTTTATAATCCACTTTAGCTTCTTTTAATTCAGCTTCTGTTCTTCCTATTTGTGCAATTTCCGGAACAGTATACATATTTAATGGATACTTTTTAAGATCCAGTTCTGTCGTTACTCCTTTTAATCTGTTTACAACAAATAATCCTTGAGCTGAAGCTATATGGGCAAATTTGCTTTTCCCATTTACATCACCAATAGCATAAATTCCATCTACGGATGTCATACAATTATCATCAATTCTTACAAAACCATCTTCAAGTTCAAGAGTAGGTTTTGATTTTGGAACAACTGCTTTTCGAGTTTGTGCATTTAAAATCATATCACAATCAACCACTTGATCCTTTAAGTGCAATTTCTTATCACTATAAATTTTATCAGTAGAGATAATCTCTGTTTCGAAAATAATATTGACTTTATGTTTTTTTAGAGTTTTGATCATATAATTAGCCAAATACTCATCAGCCATTGGCATAATACGCTTGCCCGGAACAACTAGTGTTACTTTTTTTCCGATTAAAGCAAAGAACTGAGCCATCTCAATCGCTGTTGAATTAATACCATAAACCACAATGTTCTTAGGTAATTTTCTATCAGCAAATAAATCTTTTAATTCAACAACTAAATTCTTTTCTTTTGATTTGATTTTAGGAAAATATGTTCCTGTTGAGATAATTATATTCTCAGCATCGAGACTTCTATTATTCACAGTAACCGTTTTCTCAGAAGTTATTTCAGCTTCACCTTTAATAATCTCAACACCATTCTTTTTTAATAAAAACTCAATACCATTAGTTAGCTTACCTACAATCTTGTTCGCTCTTTCTGTCGCCTTATTAAAATCAAACGATACTTTCTTATTATCGATTCCATCGATTCCAAAATCAGAAGCATCCTTCAATATTCTATTATAAAGCTTGGCGCTTTCGATAACAGCTTTTGATGGAATACATCCCCAATTCAGACACATTCCGCCAATACTTTCCTTTTCAATAATGGCAGTTCGCAAGCCTACTTGACCAGCTCGAATAGCTGCTACATAACCTGCAGGACCTGAACCTATTATTATTAAATCGTACTTCATATCTTATTTTTTTATTTACAATTAGAAAATTAATGTTACAGGCTCTGCAAGATATCCCATAATTGAATTAATGAATCGTGTTGCATCTCCACCATCCGCAATTCTATGATCAACTGCAAGTGACAATGGAAGAACCAAACCAATATCCAATTTATCGTCTTTAACAACAGGTTGCTTACTAATTCGCCCTATTCCTAAAATACCCGCTTGTGGATAATTAATTACAGGAACAGCAAATAAACCACCAATTGATCCATAACTTGTTATCGTAAAAGTACCATCTTTAAAGTCACTCATTGCAAGTTTACCTGTTCGTGCCTTTTCAGATAAATTCTGAATTTCGGCCGCAATCTCTACAATACTTAATTTATCGGCATTTTTAATAACTGGAACAACCAAGCCTTTCTCTGTATCAATAGCAATTCCGATGTTATAATACTTTTTATAAATCATATTGCTATTTTCCATATCCATCTCCGAATTCAATGATTTGAATTTCTTTAAGGATAAGGCAGTGGCTTTAATAATAAAAGCAAGGTATGTTAGTTTTGTTCCATCCGCTGCATATTGATCTTTATACTTTTTGCGGATACGATCCAGCTCGCTAATCTCAACTTCCTCAAATACCGTCATATGAGCAGCATTATGTTTCGATTGAATCATATTTTTAGCGATTGTTTTTCGCATTTGAGATAATGGCTCTACTTCAACTAATTGCTCAACACTTCCTACACTTGCAGAAGAACTTGATACTTTTGGTTTGCTTCCGCTTTCGGCATATCTTAAAATGTCATCTTTCATGACTCTACCAGCTGGACCAGTACCTTTAACATTATTTATATCGACACCTAGATCTTTAGCTACAGCACGAGATACAGGAGTTGCTAATGATTTTGTTTTTACTTCGCGCTTATCTTCAACAGCATCATCAACACCTTCGTTACTAGAAGATAAAATTGCACTATTCCCTGCAATTTCTAATGTACCGACAACACCAGCTCCTTCTTCTTCAATGGCTTCCATGTCTGAACCTTTTTCAACTTCTGCAATTGCTGCTTCGCCTTCTACGCCTTCAATTTCAATCTCAACTAAAGCATCGCCAACATGAATTGTTTCGCCTTCCTTACCAAATAAAGTAACCAAAGTTCCTGTTTTTGGTGATGGAATATCAGCAACAACTTTATCAGTCTCCATTGTAACCAAAGAATCACCCGACTCAACATGCTGTCCTTTTTTCACAAGCCATTCAACAATAGTACCTTCATCGAGACCTTCACCAATATCTGGAAATTTAAATATATATTTCATCGTACTAGTATTTAACAGTTTTTTCAATTTCGTAAAATATCTTCTCAGGTGAAATCAAATAATGATGCTCACCCTTTGGTAAAGGAACAATTGTATCGAATCCTGTTACTCTTGCAGGTGGAGCTTCCAAATTAAGGAATGCTTCTTCGTTTACAATTTGAGTAATCTCTGATGCAACACCAAAACTCTTAGGACTCTCTGTTACCGTAACAATTCTCCCTGTTTTCTTAACAGAAGCAGCAATGGTATCTCTATCAATAGGATAAATCGAACGTAAATCGATTAATTCTACTGAAATTCCAGCTTCTTTAGCTAAAACCATTGCCTTTTGGACTTCTCGAACCATTGATCCATAAGCTACTACAGTAATATCTGTTCCAGAACTAATTACATTTGCTTTACCTATAGGTATAGAAAATTTATCTTCAGAAACTTCCTGTTTTATAGCGCGATAAATTCTTTTGGGCTCCATAAAAATAACAGTATCGTTACTTTCAATTGCAGAAATCATTAGTCCCTTAGCATCGTGTGGAGTTGATGGAATAACAACCTTAACACCTGGCATATGTCCATAAATAGCTTCCATACTTTCAGAGTGATGCTCTAAAGCATTAATTCCACCACCATAAGGCATTCTAATAACAATAGGTGTTTGATATCTTCCTCTTGACCTATTTCGCATACGTGCTGCATGCGAAATTATCTGATTAAATGCTGGGTAAGCAAAACCTGAAAATTGCATTTCAACTACAGGGCGTAATCCTGCAGCGGCCATTCCAACTGCGGTACCAACAATTGCTGATTCAGCTAAAGGAGAGTCGAAAACTCGTTCTTTACCATATTTCTTTTGTAAACCTTCAGTTACCCTAAAAACACCGCCTTCAACCCCAACATCTTCACCGTAGATTACAACATTTTTATCATCTTTTAATTCTATATCAAATGCATCATTCAGTGCATTAACCATGTTCATTATTTTCATTTTCTTGTCTCCTTCCATTGTAGAAACTTCTCATGTTCAAATTTTTGCTTTTTTAAATCGTCTGGCATTTCTTCATATAAAAACTGAAATGCATCATCAAGCGGATATGCTGGATAATTCTCAGCTTCTTCAAACTGCCTATCTACCTCTTTTTTGTATTGAGAAACAAGTTTTTCTTCTTCCTTAACAGTCCAAAGTTTTTTAGCAATTAGAAATGCTCTTAAACGATCTAATGGATCTTTCTTATCCCAATCTTCTTCTTCTTCTTTTGTTCTGTATTTTGTAGGATCATCAGAAGTTGTATGTGCTCCTTTACGATAAGTAACCGCTTCAATTAAAAATGGCCCTTTACCTTCTTTAGCAAGCTTTGTCACATTTTCAACTGCAGCATACATTGCAAAATAATCGTTACCATCCACCTTTATTCCTTCAATACCGTAAGCAACAGATTTTATAGCAATATTCTTGGAAGCTGTCTGCACTTTAAAAGGAGTTGATATTCCATATTGATTATTCTGAACAATAAAAACAACAGGAACATTCCAAACTCCGGCAAAGTTTAATGCTTCATGAAAATCTCCTTCCGAAGTTCCACCATCACCCACAAATGCATATACTACTTGGTCTTTTTTGTTATACTTTATTTCGTATCCAATCCCTGCTGCGTGAAGGTATTGAGATGCAATTGGAACTGACATAGGTAAAATGTTTTTTGCTCCCTTAAATAAAGAGCCATCTTCGTATCCCATGAAATACAAGAAAATTTCCTTTAATGTAACTCCTTTGGCAAGATAAGCGCCCATTTCGCGAAATGCCGGAACTAACCAATCTTCATCTCTCATAATAGCACCTACCGCACCCGCTATTGCTTCTTGTCCATAATTAGGTGGGTACGTATAAATTCTACCTTGTCGTTGATAAGAAACAATTTGCAAATCCGCTGTTCTTGCAAAAAGCATATCCTTGTATGCTTTAACAATTTGTTCATCTGATAACTTAGGCATCCATTTTTTATTCACCACGACACCTTTATCATCAATTATGTTGAACATCTTATCTTCTATCGGATCGTATTCTTTAAACATAATTCTGGTTTGTTTATTTTTATTTAGACTAATTCTATTTATATATTCAAAAAAAGACTCAACTTCCTAACAAATATTATTCGAAATTGATCATTCTTTTTTATCTTTTTTTTAATTATTGATATCGTTTAGTTATCTAAAATTTAACGAATATATAAAGACAATAAACATTGGGGTTTGTTCAATCAAAGTTGTTAAATATGTCTTATTTGCTTAACAAAAAATATATTTTTCAGTTTCCTTGTCCTCGAGATGATGTCTTTATACATATTTCTCTAAATAAAATGACAAAAAAATGCAAAAAGAAAACCCATAACTTTTATTAAGTTATGGGTTCAAATATTGTTATATTATTCTTTAGTTATAAGCTCTTTACTTCCCAGGAATCTTCTCTTTCCATTGCTTCTTCCAACCATTTTGGAACAATTGTACTTAAGAATTCTTTCTTTTCTTTTTTCATTTTTTTCACATCCAATCCAATGTATTCTTGAGCTTTTGCTTTAGTTGCAATATCTGGATAAGGAACTTCTTTGTTGTATCCTAAATCGGCTAATAAACGAGCGAGTTTAATTCTTCCTTCCTGAGCAATTGTTATCCCAGTAGAAATAATTCGGCCTGTTTCTACAGGTGAATGAAACGAACCACCATGACTAGCAGCAGCATAATCCCATCTCCATTGAGAATGGCGAATATCCATTAAGATATCTTTCATTTGAGCTTCTGTTGCTCCTTTATCCCAAGCAAATTTAGCTTCAACATGGGCTCGTACAATTAGTTCTTCTAATTTATCTCTGTTTTCAATAATTCTATCTTGTCGTTCAAATACATTAGCAACTAATTTACTTGTTTCTTCGCGATGACAAACCTGACATGAATTAGCTACATTATTTATAGGACTCTGAATTTTATGATCGGTATATTTTACACCACCTTCACTTTTATAAGGCATATGACAATCGGCACAAGAAACACCCCGATCGGCGTGAACACCAGTCATATAAACTTCATATCCAGGATGCTGCGCTTTTAACATTGGAGCTTTACTCAACTTATGTGTCCAGTCTTTGAATTCAATTTCATCGTAATACTCTTCAGCATCTTCACAGGTCATTCCGTTATCCCAAGGAAAAGTAAGATAATTACTTCCTTCAAATTTGTTCTTATCAAAATAATACTCAACATGACATTGCGCACAAACCAAAGATCTCATTTCCTGATGACTTGCTTTCGTGATATCTTTCCCTTGGCGCTGAAATGCTTCAATTAATGCAGGACGAGTAATACGAAGATTCATGTTTTCAGGATCATGACAATCGGCACAGCCAATAGGATTTACTATTTCAGCCCCAAGCTTAGCCCATTTACCACGATAAAACTCTGCTAATCCTTCTTCAGCGCCATGTTCTTCCATTAATTTATTCATAACTCTTGGCACATCTGGACTTTTACATGTCCAACAAGTAGATGGCATTGGTCCATCATCTTTTGTTTTTGGTGCGCCTGTTCGTAATGATTTATTCAAATCGCCAACAGCATAATAATGTCCGCGACCTTGACTATAATCCTTTGAGAAGCCATATCCTGCCCAAAGCACAACTAAACGTGGGTCAACTTCCAACATATCGATCATTGCACTACCATTATACTTTGATCGAAACAAAGTATCTTCGGTTTGATAATATGATTGAAACTCCCGTGGATAATTCTCACCCCATACTTCGTTGCGAGGTTCCCATTCCGACAATTCAACCTGTGGAGTATATGCAAAAACGGCTTCAGCCCTTCTCTCTATAACCGAAGATGCAAGCAAACCTAACATAAATACTACAACTACTGTTGTTAAAAAAAATAACCAGGCTAACCATGGTTTTTGTTTTACATGTTCGTTAATTGACTTCATAATTCAGTATTTATTTTTTATTATTTTGTTATTTCTTTTAACCATTCGGGTACCGGACTTTCAAGAACAGGAACCGTAGCATTTGGAACGCTCGATAAACTATTTACTCTTCCGTGTGGCACTTCCCTGTGACATTCCCAACATTCTCTATCGGTATTATGAACTTGAAAATTACCTTTCGTTTGAGTAATCAATTTTGTTTGATCGAGTAGATTTGAATGACATCTAACGCAGTTTTCTTGCACAACACCTTTACCCTCTTCACCAATAAAAATTACTTGACGCTCCATCCTTAGTGTAAACTTTGTTGCGTGATTCATTCCATCTTTCGCTTTGAAATAATATTTGCGAGCCACATTATCATGAGGTACATGACAATCGTTACAAGTAGCCGTTTCTCTATGAGAACTATGCCCCCATGTAGCATATTGGGGAGCCATAATATGACAGTTTACGCAAGCTCTAGGATCTTCTGATAAATACGACCACACTTTTGAAACGTATATTGAGTACACTCCCAATCCAATAAAGATACCCAGCATAATAATTACAGGCATTTGCCATTTTTGAGGTGGTTTTAACTTTTTTGCGAGTCTAAAGATCATAATAAACTACCTTAATTTTGAAGCTAAAATATATTATTTAAGCATTAAAGACCTGTATATCCTTAATTATTTTTATTCAAATTCCAATTTGAAATTAATCAAAATAAGAAATTATAAGTTAGTGAATCTTAGTGAAGAAAAGAAATTAGAAATAAGATAACAGATCAGAATGATTGTAAAAAAAGTTATTGGTAGCTATTTAGCAGTATTCATAACATATTATTCATTTATCCTTTCTTTATTTTATAAAAGAAAGGTCCTAATAGATATTAAATTTGTAAAGAGAAAGACAAAAATCTAAACTAAAAGCTTCTCCACTTCGCCAACAACCCTATCGATTACAAAAAGTTGGTTTACTCTTTTGTCACCTGCTTCGCCCATTTTTATTCTTAGATCCTTATCTTTAGAAAGCAAATTTATTTTTGCAATAACATCTTCAAAATTATTCTTCTCAACCAAAAAACCTGTTTTATTATCGTCGATGATCTCCGGATTGCTACTAAGATTAAATGCTATTACAGGCTTTTTACAGTACATTGCTTCGACTAGAACATAACCAAACCCCTCCCAAAAAGAAGGTAAAATAAAAATATCAATGCTTTCCATAAAGTCTGATATATTATCAACAAAACCAGTGAAAATAACTTTATCATCAATATTTAATGATTTTGCTAGATCAGCTAATTTTGATTTTAATTTACCCTCGCCTGCTAAAAGTAGCTTGAACTTTATATTTGCTGCTTGTAGTTTTACTGCTAAATGAATTAGAAACTCTTGATTCTTTTGTTTAACAAACCTACCAGCATTTCCAATAATTATTTCATCATCAATTCTTTGGAATTTTATTCGATTCGTAACTTCCACATTTTTATCTTTTGGAATGATACCATTAAAGATTACTTTGATTTTATTTTTATCTATTAATAAAGGATTATTATGCAGAATGGTTTCTTTTGTGGTATTAGAATTCGCAATAATTTCATCAATATAATTTCCAAATAATATTCTGTTAGAAAGTTTATTTTTTATTGGAATTGCACTTCCTCGTCGATATATTGTTTTTAGTACACCTCCTTTTTTTGCAATCGGAGCAACTATTTTTAAATCGGCCGGTAGGTTAATAATCAAAGTTGATACTTGTTCTTCCTTTAAGATATTTGTGATTCTTTTTCGTTTAAAGGGATTTAAGAAACTTAAGTTTGAAATTGAAATTTGATAAACTTTTATTCCAGATTCTAAAAGGCGACTATTTAACTCGCTTTTACTATTTGTTATTGCAATTACCTTATATCCTTTTTCGTGCAAGCGCGTAGCTATATCGCAGTGCCATTTTTCACCACCACCCCATGCTTGGGTACTGTTAAAAAAACAAATAACCTTATCTCTCATTAAATTTCTCTCGTATTTTTATTTGCTTAAGAAATGCAGAATGAGCTGAATTAATGCTTATTACAAAACCATAATAACCGTCAAGAAAACCGCGTTTAAGAATAAAATGCTTAAAGAATTTTATTGCAGGACTAAAAACAATTTTAAAACAATTTGTTTTCTTTCCTTTCTTAAATTGTGTTTCGGCTTTTAATTCTGAGAATTTATTTATTTGTGCAATATGCTGATGGATTGTATAAAAAGAGTAATGCAAAATATCTCCTTTTGCCTTTCCAATTTTTGCGTCCTTATTTAACTCAAGTTTCTCGTGAATTTTAGCACCATTCCACATACCCATCCTTTTATCCCAAAGTCGTAGTTGTTTGTCGGGATACCATCCTGTATGTTTTATCCACTTGCCACAATAATTAGTCATACGATTAAAAACATATGCATCGTACTCCCAATTATTTTTAATCCTTATAATATTCTTTCTAAGTTCATCACTTAATTCCTCGTCGGCATCTAGAGAAAGAATAATATCGTGATTACACTTATCAATTGCCGAATTTTTCTGGTCTGAATAATCAGTAAATGCCCTTTCAAAAAAAAGAACATTAAATTTCGAACATATATTTTGTGTATTATCTGTTGAATTTGAATCTAGAACAACAATTTCATCTGCAATACCATCTAAAGAACTTAAACATCTTTCAATATTTTTTTCCTCATTATAAGTAATTATTGCGGCAGATATTTTTATCATATTAAAACTTAAGCTGATCAATAGTAATGTTCGAACATTTAAAGTGACCTTTAGGACATTTTCTATATCCATGTAAACCACATGGTCGACAATCCAGATCTTCTTTTGTTTCTATGCTTTTTGAATTATCGGATAAAGGACCAAATCCAAATTTGGGAATTGTTGAGCAAAATATTGCCATTGTAGGTGCATTCATAGCCGAGGCCATGTGCATAGGCGCAGAATCGTTAGAATAATTCATAGTTGCATCTGCAATTAATGCCGATGTTTCGATCAAAGAATGCTTTGCACACAAATTCTGCACTTTTTTATGCTCTGATTCTTCAACTATTTCATCACATAAGATTTTATCTTCAACTCCACCAATCAAATATATTTGATATTTTGAATCAATACTATTTATTAATTCAATCCATTTATTTTTTGGATATTGCTTTGTAAACCAAACTGAATTAGGTGCGATGCAAATATAAGGCCCCTCTTTATAGTGAGAAACATTTTTGTAATCAAGTTCTGAAGGGTATAACTTTGGTAAAACAAGACTATTATCGGTTAAATGAGAAATAAGTTCTATATTTCTTTCAACCTCATGTTTACCATTTCCTATTTCATGCTGAACTTTATAAGTAAATAAAAAGGAAAGTGGATTTTTATTGAAGCCAATTTTATCTTTACTTCCCGAAAAAATAGTCATTAATCCTGTCGAAGTAAATCTTTGTAAATTTATAACTGTATCGTATTTCTTATCCCGAATAAGTTTTATTAAACGAATAAGATTTTTTTGTTTGCCTTGTTTTTTATTCCAAGTTAATAGATTGGTTATATATGGGTGGCTTTCAAGTAAATTCTGATTCCCTTTTCTTACCAGAAAATCAATTTGGGCTTCTGGATAAAAGCTATGCAATTTTTCGATTACAGGTGTTGATAAAATAACATCTCCAATATAAGCGGTTTGAATTATTAAAAACTTTTTCATATCCAATCGAAAAACACAGCTAGAATATTGACAACTAAATCTTTAAATAACTTTTACGTTGTTTATTACAAAGGTATTCAACTTTTATTAGTTGTATATCAAGAAAGCATTTATTTTTTATTAAAACTATAAGTTAAATGTGATTTTTTCAAAACAATTTAAAAAGATAAAATTAGTGTTAATAATCAATAATTAATAAAATTTTTACCTAAAATTATTTATTAGGCTCTATCAGAGAAAAAATAGCACTATCTATAAATCTTCCATTAAATAAATAATTCTCTCGAAAGTACGCTTCTTTCTTAAATCCAACCTTTTCAAGAATTAACATGGATTTCTCATTCAATGGATTCACGTTTGCCTCAATGCTATGTACTTGCAAATTGTTAAATCCAAAATTAACAAATTGAAGTAGTGATTCTGTCATAAAACCTTTGCCCCAATATTCTGGTTTTAGTGCAAATCCAATCTCAGCTCTGCAATGCTCTTTCATTATTCTCCAAAATCCAAAATAACCTAGAAAAACATTACTTGATTTTTCTACAATAGCCCAATTTATTCCTGTTTGTGATTTAAAAGATTCTGAACCTGATGAATTAAATTAATAGAATAATTTATGGTTTCATGCTTTTCTGTATCCATAAATTTCATAACCTGATTATTTGATCGAATCAGGAATAAATCATTCGCATCTGAGATTTGAAATTCCCTAAAAAGCATTCTTTCGCTTTCGAGTTTCGGAAATTTATTAAAGATTTGATTATTTATTATATTATTCATACCAGAGTCTATGCATTCATAACGATTAAAAATACAATTCATGTATTTATAAAACAAAAAAAGGCAATACAAAACGGTATTGCCTTTAGAAATATGCTTATATAATATTACTCAACAACAACTTCCATAAAGTCTTCCACATCGCCAGGCGTACTCATGATTTTAGTGAAAGTAGACATAGAAAGCTCTGGCCAATATAATGCAAAACGAAATCTACCGTGTAACATTGTAACTTTATTTTCTTGCAAAATGATCTCATATGGCATAGCAGATAAATGATCTTCGCCAATTATAGAGAGAAAATGTTTTTCTCCTTCTTTTGCATCCAACAATCCAATTCCAAACACAGCGACTTTTTTATCGGGATATACTATCTCATATACTTTAATTGTATTTCTAAGCTTTGAATCTAAGTTTTCTCTAATCGTTTTAACTCCATCATCAAAACTTGAGAAAGTATATAGTTTTACCGGATCTGAAAATTCTGGCATGCCCATCATATATTGATATTTGTGCAAATCATCAATTGACACATCACCGCCAAAAGGTGTAAAACTGCCACCAATTTCTGAAAAAACGTTCTTAATAGCCTTTATCTCTGTAGTAAGTTCATTTGATTTTTTATTAAAATCTTTCTGAAAATACGCATGAAACATATACATTGGGTTTAGCAAACTAACAGTTGTAATACCATTTTTTTGAATCAGGCTTACTTTCTGAGCAATTGCCAATGCTCCTCTTTCAGGATAACTTAATGCAATTTCTTTAAGTTTTGAATTGGTAAAAACTATAACATGGAAATTTTCGTTATCGGCAACATTGTACTCCCCTAATATTTCAAATTCGGCAGCTTTAAGAGCTTCTTTAATTTCATTGCTCACTTCGGAAATAGAAGCTTCTTTTTCCATCATTTTGAAGAAAGGTTCAATACTCCAGCTTAAACTTGAAGAAATGATAAGAAATACCGATACTATTATCAAATGTTTCATATATATAACAATTTAGATGATTAGATTTGATCCAAAGATAAAAAATAATCACTAATCTGCAAATAATGAAAAATTTACACCGAAATACGAGCGTATTAACTAGCTGCGTATTTTATCGAAATACTTTTTGCTAAAGGTATTATTTCTTTTTATTGCGTTGATTGAAGTTTTTATCACCTCTCGTTTGTCGCCTTTTATATTTTTTTGCCTTTCGCAAATAAGAACCTCCTTGATTTGTTTTCTTATTCTTATCTTTCTTCTCGTGAAAGGCAGGTCCGCGAACTTCTTCAGAACTGTTTCGATGTGGATTTTTTGCATCGATTAATTGTGGCTGTTCTTCAAGTAACAACTCGCTAGATTTCTCAACCTCCATTGGAAAATCAATTAATGGAATATCGTAATCCATTAATCGTTCTATAGATCGCTTATAAGCCTCTTCCTTTTCGGTGTAAAACAAAATTGTTTTTCCAAGTTCCTCGGCTCTACCAGTTCGACCAATACGGTGCATATAATTTTCCGGAAAATGAGGGGTATCAAAATTAATTACATGGCTAATTTTATCTAAATCAAGGCCACGAGCCATTACATCCGTAGCAATTAAAATTCGGTTTAATCCCTCGTCGAATTGTTTTATTGATCGTATTCTATAATTTTGAGTCTTATTTGAATGTATAATACATGCCTCAGAACCATAGAATTCCCCAATAGATTCAAAAACTTTATCGGCGTGTTTCTTGCTAGAAACAAAAACCAATACCTTACGAAATTCTTCTTTATCTCTTAATAAATGACTTAGTAGGTTTATTTTAGTATGGAAGTTTTTTACATTATAAGCTTGTTGTGCAATATTATCTAATGGAGTACCACTAATGGCTATTGATATTTTTGTAGGTTTAATAAAAAAATCATCAATTAAGGCATCAACATCATCAGTCATTGTTGCAGAAAACATAATATTTTGTCTGCGTTCTTTCAGGTGATCAAAAATATTTGTTATTTGTGGTCGAAAGCCTAAATCGAGCATAACATCAACCTCATCGATAACAAGCTTCTTAATATCTTTCAATTGTAAAACACCTGTAACAGCTAAATCATATAATCGACCAGGAGTTGCAACCAGAATATCTGTACCTAGAGCTACAGCCTTTTTTTGCGTATTTATATTCGTTCCTCCATAAACTCCTAATACACGAATGTTCATGTATTTTGCAAAGCTTTCAACCTGATTAACAACTTGCAAAACAAGTTCTCGTGTTGGAACCAATATTAATACTCTTGGATTAATCTGTTCTGCATATTTTAAATCGGTTAATATAGGTAGCATGTAAGCCAAAGTT
Organism: Bacteroidales bacterium; assembly: GCA_016342685.1. Taxonomy (GTDB): domain Bacteria; phylum Bacteroidota; class Bacteroidia; order Bacteroidales; family UBA12077; genus UBA12077. The sequence continues at coordinate 762,102 of JAEINU010000002.1, forward strand.
TTACCTGTACCCGTTTGCGCAATCCCCACAATATCTTTACCAGATCGAATAATTGAAAACGATTCCTCTTGTATTGGTGTTGGTGAATCAAATCCTAAATCGGCAACAGCATTTTGTAGCTGCTTTGTTATATTTAAATTTTCGAATGTACTCATTAATGATATTTTTTTTGCAAATGTAATACATCTAATTCATATGATTACCTAGATCAAAGAATTAGAAGAATATATTTGAGATTTGTAGTTAAAAAAGAATAATTAAGCCCTTAGTTCTAATTAAATTTATTGGCTTTGAATACCAAAACAGTTCAAAATTGGGAAAATAATTTTCGTAGTCTGCTTTTAATTGTTCAAATGTGACGAATTCATTTTGATCTAAAGTTAATGTCTTTAAAATATTTACAAGCCATTCTCCTTTGTCCTCATCGAGGGTAATCTCAACTTGCTCGTCCTTTTTATGAAAGACTATTCTGAGTTTTTGCCAGGTATTACCTTTTTTAGATTTCGAAAAAGATGTAAAATCAGGTTCAGCTCCAACATATACTATTTTGGATAAAGGTTTTGTAGAAAAAGCATCAACCATCTCTATCGATCGTGATATAAAATCTTTTTGAATGCTTGTTTTAGGAATCTTAAATCCTGCATTTTTTGTGTCGAACCAATCTTGAACAGGATATTCAAAACCTAAACCGTGCATATAATTGTAGATTGATTTTTTTAAGCCAAAACTAAACATCGAGTGATCGATACCTGTTTTGTCTTTGAACTGAATATCGTTATTTGCAAAGGAAATCTCTTTAAATACAGGAACAATACCATATTTTTCTGGGTTTAATCCTACACCACTATGTGCTGTTAATGCAAATTGATGCCAAAAACCCGATTGTATAATTCCTAGTTCGAACATTTGGCGAACCATTTCTAAACTATCGATTGTTTCCTGAAGCGTTTGACTTGGGAAGCCATACATTAAATAAGCATGAACCATTATTCCTGAATCGGTAAAATTGCTTGTAACCTTCGCTACTTGTTCAACGGTAACCCCTTTATTAATCAATTTTAACAATCGATCGGATGCAACCTCCAAACCTCCAGAAACAGCAATACACCCAGAAGCTTTTAGGAGTTGACAAAAATCACGCGTGAAACTTTTTTCAAAACGCACATTTGTCCACCAACTTACATTCAATCCTCTTTTAATGATTTCCAGTGCCAAAGCTTTCATTAGATTTGGGGGTGCTGCTTCATCAACAAAATGAAATCCAGTTTCGCCTGTTTGAGAAACAATCCGCTCCATTCTATCTACTAAGTGCTTTGCTGCAATTGGCTCATACGACTTAATATAATCTAAAGAAATATCACAAAATGTACATTTACCCCAATAGCATCCGTGAGCCATTGTGAGTTTATTCCAACGCCCATCACTCCATAAGCTATGCATTGGATTGGCAATTTCAATTACCGAAATATAATGATCGAGCAAAAGATCTGAATAATCTGGGCAAACCAAATCGGACTGTTTATAATCTTCTTTTTCAGATAAATCATTATACGTAACAATTCCTTTTTCTCGTAAAAAAGTTCTTTTAAACTTCTCGAAATTTGAATTATTTGAGTTTGGATTTAAAATATTTGAAAACAACAATTCAATGGGTAGTTCACCATCATCCAATGTAATGAAATCGAAATAATCGAAAACACGAGGATCGGAAAGTGATCTTAATTCGGTGGTTGGAAAACCACCTCCCATCGAAACCTTAATTTCTGGATAGTTCTTCTTAATATGCTCAGCACTGCGAAATGCACTGTATAAATTCCCTGGAAAAGGAACTGAAATACATACTAATTTGGGCTGATTTATTTTAAGATACTTATCGAATATTGACAAGGTAATATTATCGATGTAAGTTAGCTTGTTTTGCAAATGCCCATATAATTCTTCAAAGGAATTTGCACTCCGTCCTAATCTCTCGGCATATCTGCTAAATCCAAAATTTAGGTCGATACATTCTATTATAAAATCGGATAAATCTTCGAGAAATAAAGTTGCTAAATGTTTGGCCTTATCTTGAATACCCATAACTCCAAAAGCCCAATCCAAATCTTCAGTTTGATTAAATCGAGATGCTTGTGGTAGATAATTATCAGAACATATTTGTCTTGCTATTGTTTGATTCTTTCCCTGTAGAAAAGAAATCACACCATCAATAGTTTTTATATAATCGTTCCTTAAAGCATAAATTCTTTGTGAATTTTCAGATATTACTTTCTTATTTTTACCAGCAAACAAGAATAGCTCTTGTAAGCCTTTCTTCGAAAAAATCTCAAGAATAACCTCTATACCCAGATCAATCTGAAGAGAATTTATATTTTTTGTGTTCAAAAAACCCTTTAAATATGCAGTTGCTGGATAAGGTGTATTTAACTGTGTAAATGGAGGTGTTATAAGTAATATATCTTTCAAAACAATAATTTTAATTACTCAATGCTCTCAACTCTTCTCCAAAGTCAAATTGCAAATCTTCATGTAAAGCTTCTATTTTTTTACTTATCATTTCAATCTGCTTTATATACATATTTTGGAGTCTCACATTTCTGTGCATCGATGGTTTAAAATTCTTCAATTTAGTGCAAAAATAGATTAGTAACTCCACTTCTGTTTCTTTCTTAAGCGAATATCTAATGTACTTTTTTGTATTTTGAAGTATTTTACGAATACTCTTCTTAATTAAATAAGGTGTTTTCTTATTTACTAAATCAAACTGTTGATCGATCTCTGTTTTTACATTTTCGACATACGAAAATTCATCGGATGATTCAAATAAGAGATATGTAAGCAGTTCCTTGTTTTCCTTTTTAAATCGCGCTAAACGCAAACATAAATCAAGTAGCTCGTTTGGAGTACGTCGACCCAATTCTTGTTTTAGTTCTTTAGCAGTAACAGCTTTCATATTGATATTATAGATTCTTTAAATCTACTATGAAGATTTAGGTTTTCCAAACTGTCTTCTTGGTTTCTTATTCCCACTATAATTAGATCTCGAATAACTAGGTTTTTTCTTTTTAAACTGAGGTTTTGGAGGCTCTTCAACAACATGATTCATTAAAGGAAACTCATGATCATTAACAACATCAATCCTTTTCGAAATCAACTTTTCAATATCTTTCAAATAAGCTTTTTCGCTTGCATCGCAAAAAGAGATCGCAGTTCCCTTTGCTCCCGCTCTACCTGTTCGTCCTATTCGATGAACATATGTTTCTGCAATATTGGGTATTTCGTAGTTAATTACATATTCCAAATCATCCACATCAATTCCCCGTGCTGCAATATCTGTAGCTACTAAAATTCGGGTAGTTTGTTCTTTAAAATTTGTTAACGCTCGTTGTCGTGCATTTTGAGATTTATCCCCGTGAATAGCTTCAGCCTTGATTTTCTTTTTAGAAAGCATTTTTGCCAATTTATCGGCTCCGTATTTTGTTCGAGCAAATATTAACGCTGTTTTTATACTTTCATCCTTTAAAATCTCAATCAACAAATTCTTTTTATTTTCCTTATCAACAAAATAAATTTGTTGCTTAATAATATCAACTGTCGAGGATACGGGCGTAACAGTAACTTCTGATGGTTTATATAAAATCGTACTTGATAACTTTACAATAGCTGGAGGCATAGTTGCAGAAAAGAAAAGGGATTGTCTTCGTTTTGGAAGAAGTTCCAGCATTTTTTTTACATCATGAATAAAACCCATATCGAGCATACGGTCGGCTTCGTCCAATACAAAAATTTCAACATCTCGCAAAGAAATAAATCTCTGATTAATAAGATCCAATAATCTACCCGGAGTTGCCACAACAATATCAACACCACCTTGTAAGGATGATGTTTGTTTATTTTGATTTACACCACCAAAAATCACGGTACATCGCAAATCGGTATGTCTACCATAAGCTTTAAAGCTATCTCCGATTTGGATTGCCAATTCTCTTGTTGGAGTAACAATTAAACTTCTTATTTTTCTTTTTTTAACATACGCTTTATTTGCACTTAATAATTGAAGAATAGGAATTGCAAAAGCGGCTGTTTTTCCTGTTCCTGTTTGTGCACAACCCAATAAATCATTTCCTTTTAAGATTAAGGGAATAGATTCTTCTTGAATTGGTGTTGGTGTGGTATATTCTTCTTCTTCTATTGCTTTTAAAATAGGGTCAATGATATTTAACGATTGGAATTGCATATTTAATTTAAGTATTGAAATGTAAAATTTTGTTCTAGTTATTTAGTTTACAAGCCTATTGTAGTAAATTAAAGGCTCAAGTGTAGTAAATTGTTTATTTTTTTAATTTGGACAAAGTTAGCTCTTTCTTTTTTAATTAATCAGATTTTTCATAAAAGAACCTAAGAGATTCATACTTACTTAAAATTAGAGGCTTCATTCTATTTATTCGTCAACATTTTAAGAACCCATAATTCAACTATTTCGGAAGAACGCCAGTTCTGATTTCTTTGAGTATTCTTAGATGCAGCCCTAACTTTCTTTTGAACGAGTAACTCTTTTTCAAATCGCCCTCCTTCAGATAATTCTATTTCGATAGGATGATTTTCTCCAACTTTAGTTATTTGAGCAAGGTTTGAAAATAAAAGAACAACTCTTCCATTAGGTTCAAGATGTTTTGTTGCTTCTTCAAAAAATCTGGAAAACAACTCTGCTTCATAATATATTGCTTTATCTATTCCATCTGAAGCCTGAGAATCTGGAATCCAAGGTGGGTTAAACACAATTAGTTCTGTTTTAACATTACAATTTGCAAATAAATCGCCATGAAATAGGTCTATTTTAGATTTTAAGTTACCCATTTCCAAATACTCTTTTAAACCAACAATTGCATTTGGATTAGAATCTGTTCCATAAACTTTTTCGAAACCTTGTTTTAATATTTGAAAGGATAATACTCCACTACCAATACCAATATCTATTGCGTTTTTTTTCTCTCCTTTATATTTTTTTATCCAGTTATCGAAAAGTTCTAAATGCTCGAAACGAGTTGGAAAATAAACTCCAAACCATGGGTGTATCTTCTTTTTCAAAACCGGAATAAAGATGCCTTTCTCGAACCACTGCCAAGAACTATTTAAACCTTGAATCTGAGGAAATGGCAATAAAAACTCTTTTATCTCTGGATAAAGCACATCTAACCACCCTATTTGTGGTGCTTTCCTTACTACTATTTTATGATTGCTTAACTTTAGTAATAATCGATGTGAAAGTTCTCTAAATGCTGAACGAAAGTCTCGTTGCCCCTGAAATGATTGATCTGAATATTTGCGTTTAAGGTAATTCTTTAACTCGCTCAATACTGTAAGTCCACTGCTATAATAATCTACAATTAGAACATTGTATCCATCAATAAGTGCATCAATAGCAATTTGCGGATCCATTCTACGTTTGTATGGAATTACATCAATATTTAAAGCCATTGGCTTTGGCCTATTTACATGTAATTCAGTATCTGATTTTTCCAATTCTTAATTATTGTTAAGTATTTCCTTACAACCTATTTTTGTTGTAAGAATCAATAATGTCGATGAAGGTACTATTAATAATGGAAAATTTCAGAATTAAAGTCTAAATATCTGTATTGTCTTATAATACAATTTCGTCTTAAATAGATAATAAATATTCGTCCGTAGGATAAATTTAACTTAATCTTTTTGCAATAAGTTTATCCCTTCAGGAGTAATATTAATCAACTTTTGCTTGTAAAGATTTCCCAGAGATCGTTTAAACGCTTTTTTACTTAAACCAACCAAAGCATTAATTTTTTCTGGATTACTTTTGTCTGTTAATTCGATATAACCTTCATTTTTCTTTAAAGCTGCAAGTATACGTTCCGAATTTTTATCAATGCTATTCTTATAACCGATAGGTTCCAAACTAATATCTAGTTTTCCATCCTCACGTACCTTTTTTACGAATCCCTTTATTTTTTCACCAGGATTAACAATTTTATGTATGTCCGATTCAAATATTAATCCCTTATACATATTGTTTACAATTGCATTCATTCCCAAATCAGTTAAATCATAAAGTAATAAATCTACCTCATCACCTTCTTTAAGATCTATATTATCGGTGAAAACAAATTCATTTATTTTACATGATCCTATTAAACGATCGGTTTCCTCATCAAGAAGTAAAAAGACAAGATACCAATTATCATTTTCCATTTTAACGGTTTGCTCATCAAATGGCACCATTAAATCCTTTGGTAAACCCCAATCCATAAAAGCTCCAAACTTATTTGCATCTTTTACCTGCAAATAAGCAAACTCTTCGAATTGAACATATGGCTTTAAAGTTGTTGCAACAATACGATCTTCCGAGTCGGTGTATAAGAAAACTTCCATTTGTTCTCCGATCTCCAAATCTGCAGTAACATAAGCGTTTGGTAAAAGAACTTCTTCGTTTTCTGAATTTACCAGATACAAACCATTATCTGTAAATCTTGCTATATAAAGCTTGTTTATTTTTCCTAATTCCATAATTGGTGCAAAGGTATGAATTACTTTCTCTTAGATACAATCGGAATTAATCTTTTTTTGATTTTGGCTGATTTCAACTCAAATAATCTTACAACTAATTACCTTTAATTATACCTTATACATTTTTTCTCGTTGAACCATGATTCTTTCATCTGAAATATAATCATCGTAATCCATTAACTTATCGATAATTCCGTTTGGAGTAAGCTCTATTATTCTATTACAAACCGTCTGAATAAACTCGTGGTCATGAGATGAAACAAAAATATTTCCGGGGTATTTCGTTAAATTATTATTAAGAGCCTGAATAGATTCCAAATCAAGATGGTTCGTTGGCGTATCAAATACCAGAGCATTTGCATCTGCAAGCATCATTTTTGAAAACATACAACGCATTTTTTCTCCTCCCGACAATACATCAACACGTTTGTGAATTTCTTCGCCAGCAAATAGCATTTTTCCCAAATATCCACGAATATAAAGATCGGATGTATCATTTGAAAACTGACATAACCAATCAAACAAACTTAATTCTGATCTAAAATATTCTGTATTATCAATTGGTAAATATGCAGAAGTAATGGTTTGTCCCCATTGGTAAGAACCCGAATCAGCCTTTTGCTTTCCATTAATTATTTCAAAAAATACTGACATTGCCCTTGTATCCTTCGACAGAAATATGATTTTATCGCCTTTATTTGCGTAAAATTCCACATCTCTAAATAGAATTTTACCGTCGACACTAGCACTTAAGCCGTTTACATCAAGTATTTTATCGCCAGCTTCACGTTCCGGAGTAAAAATAATACCAGGATACTTTCTTGTTGAGGGTTGAATATCATCAACATTCAACTTCTCAATCATTTTCTTTCGACTTGTTGTTTGTTTCGACTTTGCAACATTGGCACTAAATCGAGCAATAAACTCTTGCAATTCCTTTTTCTTTTCTTCAGCCTTTTGCTTTTGCTTTTGCAACTGGCGCAATGCTAATTGACTACTTTCATACCAAAAGCTATAGTTTCCGGCAAACATTTGAATTTTGTTAAAATCAATATCAACCGTATGTGTACTTATTGCATCTAAAAAGTGTCTATCGTGAGATACTACTAAAACAGTACTTTCATAATTAGAAAGATAATATTCTAACCAACGTACAGTATCTAAATCAAGATCATTTGTTGGCTCATCAAGTAATAAATTATCGGGTTTTCCAAAAAGGGCTTGAGCTAATAACACTCTCACTTTTTGTTTACCACTCATATCTTTCATTAAAGTGTAATGAAACTCTTCTTTAATACCAAGATCACTCAACAAACTTGCCGCATCACTTTCTGCATTCCAGCCCTCCATATCGGCAAATCTACCTTCCAAATCGGCAGCTTTAAGCCCATCTTCGTCAGAAAAATCAGGTTTAGCATACAATGCATCTTTCTCCTGCATTATATCCCATAACTGAGAGTGTCCTTTCATTACTGTATTCAGTACAGTAAATTCATCAAAAGCAAAGTGATCCTGACTTAAAACAGAAAGTCTCTCTCCCGGGCCTAATTTAATATGTCCAGAGGTAGGATCCATTTCACCTGATATAGCTTTTAAAAGGGTTGATTTTCCAGCTCCATTTGCTCCTATCACACCATAGCAGTTCCCTGCTGTGAATTTCATATTTACATCCTGAAACAATATTCTTTTACCAAACTGGATTTTTAAATCTGCAACTGTAATCATTTTACCTTCTGAATTTAATTTTTGAAAATCTTGGTGAATTATTTCCTATATAGTAATATATTCTATAACACATTTACAATTCACTTTTGTTTAATCTCTTGATGTATTAACCACATAAAAAAGAAGAGAGATCTTCATTTGAAAATCTCTCTTCTTTAGTCGGGGTGGCAGGATTCGAACCTGCGACCTCCTGCTCCCAAAGCAGGCGCGATAACCGGGCTACGCTACACCCCGAAATGCATTATGATTAAATGCGGATGCAAATAAATGAATACTTTTTGAATTTTCAAAACAAATTAGAAGATTTTAATTAAAAAAAATCAAATTGATTAATAACCAGACTGTAACGCCATGGTGTTAATACGAATAATATTGACTCCCTTCTTAAAATAACGTATATTAGTTTCACTTTTTAAAATACTAACACTAAAAAATATAATCATGAAAAGAATCTTATTCTTATTAATAGTACCTTTTTTATTGTTTGCTTGTACAAATCAATCAGTAAAAAAAGAAATTGAGCAATATACTATTGAGCAATTTATGAATAACATAAGTGTTTCAGGTAGTTCATTTTCACCTAACGAATCAAAAATCATATTTAGCAGTAACAAATCTGGAATTTACAACACCTACGAAATTGGCTTAGAAGGTGACACTGCTACTCAGTTAACTAAGCGAAAAGAATCGACCTATACAATTGGTTATTTTCCTAATGATGACAGAGTACTTATAAGCTCTGATAAAGGTGGAAACGAAATTTATCACCTTTATATTCGCGAAACAGATGGTACCATAAACGATATTATACCCTACGAAAATGCACGGGCATCTTTTGCAGGTTGGAGTCACGATTTAAAAAGTTTCTTTATTCAAATGAATAATAGAGATCCTAAATACATGGATTTATATGAAGTTGATATTGAAACATTGGAACCAAAATTAATCTATGAAAATAAAGATGGTTATTTTGTTGGTACAATTTCCAATGATAAAAATCTGATTACCTTGACCAAACCCGTAACTCGAAGCTATACTAAAATGTTTCTTTACAATAGAGAAACTGAAGAGCTAACAAAACTGAAAGATATTGAAGAAACAGTTTTTCGTCCACTTGAATTTAGCCTAGATAGTAAATATTTATATTACTTAACAGACGAAAATAGTGAATTTACTTATTTATTAAGTATGAATCTTGAAACTCAGGAATCTGAAACTGTGTATCAAACAGACTGGGACGTAATGTATGCATATCATTCACACAATGAAAAGTATAGAGTAGTTGGAATAAATCAGGATGCACAAACAGTAGTTAAAGTATTTGACATGAAGTCTGGAATGGAAGTTGCTTTCCCTGATTTTCCTGGCATGAATATTTCATCTGTTAACATCGCAAGAAGTGAGAATTTAATGGCTTTTTATGTTGCAAGTTCAAGAACTCCAAGAAATTTATATGTATATAATTTTGAAAATGGAGATTCAAAAAAACTTACCAACACTTTAAACAAAGAAATTAATCCAAATGATTTAGTTGAATCAGTGGTTGTACGTTATAAGTCTTTCGACGATTTAGAGATTCCAGCAATTCTATACAAACCTATTAATGCATCAGCAAAAAATAAGGTTCCTGCATTAGTATGGGTACATGGTGGTCCGGGTGGACAATCAAGAGTTGGTTACAGAGCATCAATCCAATATTTTGTGAATCATGGATATGCAATAATTGCAGTTAATAATCGTGGTAGTAGCGGTTATGGTAAAACATTTTATGCTCTAGATGACCGCAAACATGGAGATCATGACTTAAAAGATTGTATTTATGCAAAGAACTATTTGGCTGAAACAGGCTGGGTTGATACAGAAAAAATTGGAATTATTGGCGGCTCATATGGTGGATACATGACTGCTGCTGCCTTAACTTTTACTCCTGATGAATTTGTAGTAGGTGTAAATATTTTTGGTGTTACCAATTGGTTACGCACTTTAAAAAGCATTCCTAGCTGGTGGGAAGCACAACGAAAAGCTCTATACAAAGAGCTAGGTGATCCTTCTGTTGATTCTGCTTATTTATACAAAATATCGCCCTTATTCCATGCCGAAAATATAACCAAACCTTTTATGGTATTGCAAGGTGCGAATGATCCTAGAGTTTTAAAAGTTGAATCGGATGAGATTGTAGAGTCCGCTAAAGCCAATGGTGTTCCTGTTGAATATGTTGTTTTTGATGATGAAGGACATGGATTCCGTAAGAAAGAAAATGAGATAGAAGCTTATGGAAGGATTCTTAAATTCTTAGATCAGTATTTGAAAGGAGATGATATTGAAGATGTTCTAATATGGATCACTTTATAAAGTTGTGGAGAGAAATAAAAAATAGATATTTGTAGTTATAATTACACAAATATTTATGACTA
>JAEINU010000026.1 GCA_016342685.1 Bacteroidales bacterium
ATTGCTAACGGTCCCGGCTTAGGAAGAGTGCGGGTTTCCACTACTCCACTTTGTCAAACCGTTGAACCAAAACGAAGATACCAAAACTTTGTCAGACCGCAAAAACCCCCGCATTTTTTCTGAAGCCGTGTTAGCATTTGTTTTTTGTTTCTGAATCCATCAAATTTAGTGCGGTTTTAGCAATTTCACTGTCAGGGTAATTTTCAAGTGCAATATTATAATATTCTCTCGCTTTTTCACCTTTCCCAATTTGACTATAGCAAAATGCAATATTCACAAATGCCATTTCACGATATGTTATTTTCGAAGAACTTAGTAAAACAATAAATCTATACTTGTCAATCCATTCATTACTTTCAAAAAACTCTAAACTTTTCTCAAAATATGAAATTGCGTTTTCAAATTGTTTCTGTTTTACAAGTGACATTCCATGTCTATGTGATTTAGGAATTTGTGTTCTAAGTAAAAATGATATTATCAAATAAGCTACAACTCCATTAATTAGATATTCTTCAAATTGAAAATAATAGAAAATGAAAACTAAAACAGTCATTAAGATAATCTGCGGTATCACTGAAATCCAAGCGGCTTGTTTAATTGTAGGTATTTTTGAACTCATAATATTTAATGTTTTCCGCTATCCCAACATGAGATACATAACGTAATTTGATTTTCTCCTATTCTCTTTGTCAACTTAGGACTAAATTCCATATTGCACTGATTGTCGTATTCGTATAAATAACAGAATGTAATTTCACTTCTTTTTATACCAATTTCTTCGAGCATTTTGAATTTGGGTTCAAGTATATCTAAAAACTCATTAATAAAATCATAATATTTATCATTTTCATCAACAATTACTTCATATTCCCAGGCATTATAATTATTGAATTTCTTATTTTGATGAATCTTAGGTTTCAGATTCAAAATACTGGAAACTTTATCATACAATTCCTGTTTTGCATCTGTAACTATTTGAAAACTATAAATGTTCGTCATATGAAATAAAAAATTAATGCTAACGGCGAGCATATGCAGCTGTAAGGGATTTTGAAAAGTTTACCTGTCAAAATAGCTGTGAGCCAAATATGCGATTAGACACAAATTTAGCATTTTTTATTTAGGAGTCAAATCGGAGATTTGGCGGAGCTGATTACTTGCAAAAAACTAACTTAAAACGCCTAAAACCCTTATGCTGTATGATGCATTGTTATACACTGGCGATTGATGTTTTAATAAGTCCATTCTTTATAAATAATTAAAACCAAGGTTTCCATATTAATCTCCTGAAGAATCACTCCAAAATTGTCAATTGCTGTCACTCCGTATCTACTAACATCTTCATCGAGAAACTCATAATCTTTATGTAGTTTTCTAAAATTCGTATGTAGTTTATCATTTAATAACAAATGGTGAAGTCTCATTACTAATGAAACCAATTCTGCTTTATTTTTTTCAACAACACCTAACTCTTTACTTATTAAAAATTTTGCATCATCAATGTAAAAACTCTCTGTCAAATTGATAATAACAGTTTCTCCAGTATTTAAAATACCTGTCATTTTGTAATTAACAGAGTCAACGTTGTAATAAGAAAAACTTGAAAAGTCAATTTCATTTAATGTTTGAGAAAATGAATTAACTGTCAAAAAACTAAAGAACAAATAGATTGTCAATTTAAGTATTTTACTCTTCATATTGCTTGTTTTTAATTACTTGTATACTGTACTTGAAATTATTATTATTATTTATTTCTCTCGTTTACTTATAAGTTTCAAAGCTCCAAAAATATTCCAAATGCTTCTTCTCTCTTTCTTAAATTCAGCTTTTTCTTGACTATACAAGCAAACTAAGCAAGTTTTAAATCTGTTATTTATTTCTACTGTAGCATAACTTATTGTTATATTATCTTTCTCAGAAGCAAGATAAAAATGTTTCGAGTAGCACCTTGGGCAGTATTCATCTTTTATTTCACTTTCAGGCTTTTTATTTTTTACAATAAGTGTATCGATTGAATCTAATGAAAAGTCTCTCTTATCGAGTTCTTTCAAAATTTTTTCTTGCGAACCTTTCATAAATGATTCAAAACGATATTTATAAAACGCAAGAAGTTCAAAATCTTCTAAGCTATCAATAAAATATTGTAGTCTTCTCATAGCTATAATCTACTAGAATTAAACCTTCTCTGTGAAGTTTCTATGTTATGGTTAATCATAATGAAAATCACAAAAGGAGACAGGAGTAGAGATGCAAGAACAACTATCCCCAACGAAGGTAGTTCCCAGATTTTATCGAAATATCTCGGAGTAATAATAATTAATAGGATGAAATAAGTCAGCATCATTGAAACTGAGATTAACTTAATTAATTTGAATTTTGAATAAATCTTGTTTATATCATATTTATCCTCAGAGCCACATTTTTTACATTTTAAATCAAGCTGCTTTATCTTCTTAAAATTTGACAATTCAAATCTATCAGTCGCAAAAGAATGAAATCGTATTAATTTACTGCATTTATTACATTGTGTTTGTAAAATCATTTAGTCTCTAAGTTTCAAATTTGCATGTCTGCTGCTTGTGTATAACGATTTAAACATACCAGTAGTGCGGGTTTCCATTACTCTACATTGTCAGACCGTTGAACGAAAACGAAGATAGCAAAACTTTGTCAAACCGCCAAAAACCCCGCATTATCTGGTGATGTTGGGTTACCAATTGTATTATTTTATTTCTAATTCAAATTCTGGAAATTCTTCTTCATTATCTTCAGGCTTTTGCAGAATCTCATCAGGAATATATATTTCTTCATTTGGATATAGACGATTCATAATATTGAAATGATGTATTGAAATACCAATCATATCTATTAAACCATCACAGAATAGTCTCAAAGTATCACCTTTTGTATTATATATTTCATAGATAAAAGAACTTGTCTTTCGCTTTTCAATATTCTTGTCTATTCGCTTCAAAAATAAATTCTCAAAATTTAAAGTGTCCTTTTCCAGAATTAAATAAGGATTTTTTTTCAAAACAAGATTTTCATAATAATCAGCATGAACATTACCTTGAATAAATACAGTGTCATTTTGCTTTGTAAATACCAATTTTTCTTGATGTGTTCCTGTACAAATTGACATATCAACAATCACTTTCAAACTGTCATTTTCAGACAAAAATTTATCAAAACTTGTCAAATTATCTAAAAAACCAGAATTATCATTCTGTGCTTTTCCGCTATAAAAGAAAAGCAAAAATAAAATGAAAAAAATTCCGACTGCACTTTTCATAAAATAATATTATTGGTAACGATTTAAACATACCAGTAGTGCGGGTTTCCATTGCTCTACATTGTCAGACCGTTGAACGAAAACGAAGATAGCAAAACTTTGTCAAACCGCCAAAACCCCCGCATTATCTGGTGATGTTGTGTTACAAATTGGGCGGAATAGAAAAATATTGTCCAGTTGGTAGATTAGTTATCTATGAAAAATCAAAAAATATTTTTTAAGGAAGGGATTATTTACTTTTTAAATTCAAAAAATACTCAACTTTTATTTTATTTCCATTTATATATGCTGGCCTAAAAGGCTCAAATCTTCTTAAATATTCCAATACTTGTTTTTTAGAATCTGTCACATTAGCATTGAAATTTTGAATTAAAAATCCATTTTCATCAACTTTAACTGTTAAATAAGATTCTTCATTATAGTTAAGATTATTTATTAAGATTGTGTCTATTACTTTAAAATCTTGCGTCAAAAGATATGGGAGATCAAGCTCATAACTTCGAAAAAAGTAGTTTTCAATTTCAATAATATTATTAATAGATTCAATTACGTGTGGACTTGTCAATTCTCTTGAAGGTGCACAATAACCAAAACCATATTCACCCAAACTGTCTTTTGATGCAAAAATTATCCACCTTTCAGTTTCATGTAAATACCTATCAATACTTGTCCAATACATTAAAGTATCACCATTATCTACGGTAAAATAACCTTCTGGTGTACTATAAACTGTTAATGATGTAATACTATCTCCTTTAATCAATTTATCAATCTCAAAATCTATTCGATAATTATCTTTAGTTTGATTATAAACCTTAATAACCTTTCCTGTAGCAACAAAATCAAATATAAAATAACCTTGTTCAATAGTTATTGTAGGTATACACTCACAGCAACTTCCTTTAATTAAAAGTGTAATTATAAATAATATAGTTGTTAAGTATTTCATTGTTTAATTGACTAAAATTTGTTGAACAACAAATATAACAAATATAACAATTAAATACACTTTACAATTAAGGCTTATTTGTGAAGTATAGTAAATGTGCTTAGCAAAACACAAATGCAGCTGAAAGCTGCAAAAGCGGGCGGGCAAAAAATATTTTTTCTATCTTTACTACTGAACCAACCTTGATAAATTAACTATCAAATCACTACAAATAGAAAATACTAAAACTATCAAACCGAGATTAAGTGTCTAACTTGCAAAAATTATCAACGCTAATTAATATTCTTGATTTACGAACTTGCAAAATAAAATGAATTTTGCTGAATTATTTTTAGGCGCCTTATTTGTAACGGTCTCGGCTTAGGAAGAGTGCGGGTTTCCACTACTCCACTTTGTCAAACCGTTGAACCAAAACGAAGGTAACAAAACTTTGTCAGACCGCAAAAACACCCGCATTTTTTCTGAAGCCGTGTTACCAAATGTAATTTGTTATGGTTCTTCCCAAAGTTGATATTCTGTCCATTTAACTTCACCAACTTTCATAATTTCAGTTTTGTCTTTTTCTTTAAGCTTCATTTTACCATCAACTTGCTCATAAGTATCAGACTTAAATAAAATAATTCCATTCATATCACAACTTTCAACAAGCTTTACTTTTAGCATTAATTGAATAGAATCTTTTTCTAAAAGAATTGCTTTCGCAAAACAAGAATCATTATCATAGTAATTCTCCTGCTGTTGAGAAATAAAACCATAAGAATATAAAAAGTCAACTGTATCACTGATATTAAAAAGATTAAATCCTGCTAATTCTTTTTCTTGTTTCTTCTTCTTAAGATTTTTCCAATAAGTTTTATAATAATTCACTTGGTCATCAAGCTTAAGTTCTTTTTTGTTTAAGTATCTATGAAAAGAAGTGATTATAATACCTGAGATGTCATCAGGATGATATATACCTAAACTGTGAAAATACTTTACAATTTCAGTATCTCCGTTCCACAAACCCCAACTATTTCTTATTGACATTCCAGTCCCAAAGTGATAATTAGCAGAAGCTTCTCTTTCTGTCATTTTAGAAAAAGATTCTTTATCTGATTCATTCCAATTACATTCAAGATATAATAATGCTTCATTTAAATCTACAGGAATATACTTATCAGAAAACTTATCACAGATGGACTGAGAAAAAGCTAACTTAAATAAAAATAGAAATAACAAAACTACAACTGATGATCTCATAAGAAATTATTTTTGGTAACGATTTAAACATACCAGTAGTGCGGGTTTCCACTGCTCCACTTTGTCAGACCGTTGAACGAAAACGAAGATAGCAAAACTTTGTCAGACCGCCAAAACCCCCGCATTTCTGGTGATGTTGGGTTAGCGGTAGTTATTAATTAAATTTACTTATTAAAGCTGTAAGCGTTTCATTTTGAATTCTGCTTAATTCTGGTAAATCAAATAGAGAATTTTCTATCTCGTTTTCAGATAAAACAATTGTAACTTTTTTTCCGTTTTTATTCAATGATAATTTGGAGTCAATATGAAAGGTAGTTTCTTTTATAGTAAAATTTGACATTTGCTTCAATTTGAAATAAGAACTATTCTTCTCAAATGAAAAACCTGCAAATTTGAATCTCCTATCCCAACCTTTCAAAAATAAAGCTAATAATACTCCCCCTATTATCAATAAAATACCAATAGGAATAAAATTTTTCAATGTTAAAGTATCATAAAAAACTAAATGAATAAATTTCCCTAACGCCAATCCTAAAATAGGAATAGATAAAAAACCTATAAATACTGCTAAAAAATCAATTCGCTTGCCTGAATTACTTCTTTTAAGAACTAGTCCATTAAGATTATTTTCTAATTTTAATCCTATTTTATCAATAAACTCTAAATTATCAATTTGGGTTCTTAATTCATTTAAATAAGTTACAATTTTTGATTTACTATCAGTATCTAATGAAGAATCAGAATTCATTCTAACAATCTCATCATAAGTATATTTATTCAGCTCTTTCATTCCTATTTCGCACTTTTAATTAATTATTCTGACTAACGGTAAAATTAGTAAAATTTATTCTCAATCCTATCATTCATAATACTTTCCCAACAATTAATCTGCTTTAAAAACAAAAAAAGCTTAAAATTTTATCGCTAGCAGAAGGATTTAATATGAGCTGGAGGAGTAGATAAATTAGCTGAAATCTACTTCGGAAGTTCATATGTGTATTATACTGAAATAGGTTGACCTTTTTTTGATTATTTTTTAATTTAGATTTTGTTCT
>JAEINU010000013.1 GCA_016342685.1 Bacteroidales bacterium
CGATGAAATAGAGTCAGTAGAGATTACAGATGGGACAATTGTTAATGTAGATGTCAATGCAGGAGCAGCGATTGCAGCAACAAAATTGTCCAATGGTTCTATTGACAATACAGAATTTGAAAACCTTGATGGTTTAAATCAAACATTAGCTACAACAGATAACGTTGTTTTTAACCAAGTGACGGCAGATCTAGTAGGAGATGTAACAGGTAATATATCTGGTACAGCTTCAAATGTTACAGGAACAGTTGCAATAGCAAATGGAGGTACAGGACAAACGACTCAACAAGCAGCTATCAATGCATTAGCTGGGTCAGTTACAGTGAATCAATTCTTACGAGGAGATGGTACAAATGTAAGTATGTCAGCAATTCAAGTAGGAGATGTTCCTACTTTGAACCAAAATACAACTGGTACTGCTTCGAATGTAACAGGAATAGTGGCAGGCGCTAATGGAGGAACAGGAGTTGATAATACTGGAAATACAATTACTCTAGGAGGTAATATTAATACAGCAGAAGCATTTACAACAGCAGGGGCAAATGCTCTAACTTTAACAACAACAGCAGCAACGAATGTTACCTTACCAACGACAGGAACTTTGGTTACATTGTCGGGAAATGAAACTTTAACAAACAAGACTATAGATGCAGATAATAACACCATTTCTAATATAGATGATGGTGAGATTAAAGCTGGTGCTGCAATTGATGCAACAAAAATTGCAGATGGATCAATTGACAATACAGAATTTGAAAACCTTGATGGATTAAATCAAACATTAGCTACAACAGATAACGTTGTTTTTAACCAAGTGACGGCAGATCTAGTAGGAGATGTAACAGGTAATATATCTGGTACAGCTTCAAATGTTACAGGAACAGTAGCAATAGCAAATGGAGGAACAGGACAAACAACACAACAAGCAGCTATCAATGCATTAGCGGGTGCTACAACGACAAATCAATTTTTACGTGGCGATGGAGCGAATGTTTCCATGTCAGCTATTCAAGTTGCAGACGTGCCGGTGCTTAATCAAAGTACTACAGGAAATGCGGCAACCGCAACAGCACTTGCAACTGCTCGTGATATTAATGGTATAGCTTTCGATGGCACTGCTGATATTATAGTTACCTCAGCAGCAGGAACACTCACAGGAAACACATTAAATGCGACTGTAATTAATAGTAGTCTAACTAGTGTAGGAACCTTAACAGATCTTACAGTTACGAATCCTATTGCGGGGTCTGTTACAGGCAATGCTGCCACTGTTACAACGAACGCAAATCTTACAGGAGACGTTACTTCTCTAGGAAATGCTACTACTATTGCAGACAATGCTGTAACAACTGCAAAAATAGCCGATGCAGCTGCAGACCAAATCTTAACCACTGATGGAGCTGGAAATCCAGTATGGGATGCTAAATCGAATTACACTGCAGTATTACCAAGTGGGAATATTTTTATTGGAAATGGAACAGGAACAGCTACAGCAAGAGTAATGAGCGGTGATGTAACTGTAAATAACACAGGTGTTACAGCAATTGGAAATGCAAAAGTTACCAACACAATGCTTGCGGGGTCAATTGATTTAACTTCTAAAGTAACAGGAACACTTCTTGTTTCAAATGGTGGGACCGGACAAAATACATATATAGATGGGCAGTTACTTATTGGTAATTCTACTGGTAACACTTTGTCTAAGTCAACCCTAACCGCTGGTAATGGTATAGATATAACAAATGGAGCCGGTTCTGTTACTATATCGAATAATATAGCGGTAAATCAGGTAACAACATCTGGTACAATATCGACAACAAACGGTTCATACGTGTTAGCAACTGGGATGACTGTTACACCAGGCGCTGGAGATTACTTGGTGTTTTTTACAGGTACAACTTTAAATACCACTAATTCTGGGGAGACTTATTTTTCTGTATTTAGTAATGGAATTCAAATAGCAAGTTCAGAGGTTATTCATGAAAACGAACAAAGTACGGAAGTTACACCTGTTTCTATTGTCGGATATGTAACTGGATTGGCAGATGCTCAATCTATTGAAATCCGTTGGTATACAAGTGGAGGTACTCAAGGTTATTTATATGGACAAAAACAGATGATTGTACAAAGAGTAAAATAATTTATATATAAGAAGAAAAGTTAAATTATGAAAACAATAACATTAACTCTTTCAGTAATTCTGATAAGCATTGTAAGTTTTGCTCAAGAGCAAAAATCAGAGCAAGAGAATGTGCAAGAAATTAGACTGGCAAATCAATCAGATAGCTTACAATATGCTCTTGGTGCATTTCTGGGTCAATGGCTTGTTAACAATAATTTTCAGATTGTTAATGCAAACCTGTTTTTACAGGGAATGGATGACGTAATACAAAACAAAACATTAGCTGTTACTGATTCAACTATTGCTCCAATCATTTCAGCATATCAGCTTTCAAATCAATACGAGAAAAACAAACAGATGGAAGATCAGTTATTTGCGTCTTTAAAAGGAAAAGCTGGGGTTGGTGTATTACCTAGCGGAGTAAATTATATTATTATAGAAAAAGGAACTGGAAATAGACCAAATTCAAATAGCAATATTGTTTTTCATGCTAAAGGAGTTTTTCCAGATGGAACTTTATTCGAAGATACTTATCAAAAAAATCAAGCTATTACAAATGTTGTATCAAAACTAATTCCTGGATTAAGCGAATCCATTCAATTAATGCCCGTGGGTTCAAAATGGAGAATTTTTATACCATCTGCTTTGGCATATGGTTCTGTTGGGGTCGCGGAAAAAGTACCGCCTTATACAGCTTTGGTTTTTGATATATCATTACTAGAAATTAAAGAAAAATGATAAAACATTCTTCGACAAGCTCAGAATGACAATAATTAGGTTGTCATTCCCTTGCAAAAGGGAATCTCGCATGTGTTAAACGAAACTATTGCAAGATCCCCAATCAAGTTGGGGATGACAGTATAAACTGAAAGAAGAAACAGAAACAGAACGATTTGAATAGGAAGAATAAACATATAAAATCAAGTGCTTTAAAAGCAATCAGATCTTTGGTAAAGATTTCGATTGTGCTTGCTTGTATTTTATGGTTTATGCAATCGGGTTCGTTAAAAGCACAGGTTATTAATAATAATGGTGCAGCAATTTCTGTAAGCGGTGGAACTTTTGTTCAAGGTGATACTTTGGAAAATACTGCTGGTTCTATTTTAAACAATGGCACAATCGGATTAAGAGGTCATTATATTAATATTGGTACTACTGGTGGTAATGGGGTGTATAATTTGCAAGGAAACTGGATCAACACAGGTATTTTTAATGCAGGATTTAGTTCTGTTTATTTCCTCGGTAATAAAAACCAAATCATAACAAGTGTTGGGGGAGAACAGTTTTATAATCTTACTATTAATAATTTAGGAGGTACTTCAGCAACAAATAGGATAATCTTATCGAATAATGCCGATGTGGCAGGAACACTTTCAATAGCACAGGGTAATATCGAAACAGGTGCAAATACTTTATTTCTTACAAATCAATCAGCGGCTTCGCTTAATTATACTTCGGTTACGGGAAGTAGGGTAATTGGTAAATTTGAACGTGGAATAAATGCTGCAGAAAACTATTTGTTTCCTATTGGATCTGATGCAAATTATAATCCATTAAATCTAAATACAAATTCGATACAAATTGGAGGATCTGTTCTATCGGAATTTGTAGTGGCTGATCCTGGTGATGTTGGCCTTCCAATACCAGATGCAGGTTTCCCATTAGCTAAAGATAGTGTTGAAGTATATGAAGCGTTTGATGATGGATACTGGAGTTTAACATCTAACAATGGTTTTTCCAGTAATGATTATAATATTAATCTTGATGGCTCAGGTTTTTTATCTCCTTTACAGGAAATTACTCGAATTATTAAACGTCCAGCTGGAGGAGATTGGTTAGTTGATGGTAGTCATAACAATGCGATCGGTTCTATTGCATACAGGAATAATTTTTCGGGAGGAATTTCTAACACAGGAAATCATTTTGGATTTGGTCATTGTAGACCAAGAATTCAGGTTCAACCAAAAGATACTGCTGTTTGTGACGGAGAAAGTGCTGAATTTTCAGTAGTGGCTAGTGGTCCTCAACCATTAACTTATCAATGGCAAGAATTTAGGGGGGTAGGGTGGAACAATATCTCTGATGGAGGAATTTATTCAGGTACAACATCAGATACTCTTTTAATTGATCCTACTGATCTTAGTATGAATGGTTATCGCTACAGAGTATTTATTTATGATCAATATGGTAATTTTAAAATAAGTCTGTCTTCGGCAACCTTAACGGTTAATCCAAACCCAGTTGCAACAGCTACACCACAAATAGATACGATTTGTAGCGGTAGTACAACTTTTATAGATCTTAACAGTGATGTGGTTGGAACAACCTATTTTGTTGAAGTATTAAATTTTGCAACAACAACAATTTTGGGAGCAGATGGAACATTAGTAGACGATACAACAATTCAACAAACCCTTATAAATCCTTCATTATTTGCCGATTCAGTAGTTTATCGAATATTCCCAACAGGACCAGTTTCAACTTTCTGTGGTGGTACTGCCGATACAGTTATTATTTGGGTAGAACCTACCGTTGAAATTAATGCAGTTAATGATACAATTTGTAATACTGATTTTACAAACATTCTTGTAACAAGTCCAAATACAACAACAAACGGAATAAGATATACATGGAGTGTTGTGCAAGATGCAAATATTACCGGAGCAACAAATAGTATTGGTCAGGGGCAAAATATTAATACAGCTATAATACAATCTCTTACAAATAGCGGATTGGTAGCTCAAAAAGCGACGTATACAATTACTCCTTGGGCAGTTAATGCAATTAATATTAATGAATGTACTGATGCTGGAGAAGTTATAACAATTGATATTTGGGTTGAACCAACTATCCAAATTAATGCAGTAAATGATACTCTTTGCGATGGAGATATTACAAATATTGTAGTTACCAGTCCAAATACAACAACGAATGGAATAAGGTATACATGGACAGTTGCTGATAATCCAAACATTAACGGTGAAACAAATAGTGTTACAACGGGTCAGCTTATTGGATCGGCAATCGCACAAACCCTTATAAATACAAGTGATTCTAAACAATTAGTGCAATTTGTAATTAGCCCATGGTCTATTAATGCTATCGACGAGAATGAATGTACCGATGCTGCAGAAATTATTACAATTGACATTTGGATTGATCCAACGCCTCGTGTTATTGTAGATGTTATTCGGGATACAATTTGTAATGATACATATACTCAAATAGACTTAACAACTCCAAGTGTATTAACTACAGGTATTGTTACATTCGATTACAATTCAATTGCTGACTTAGGATTAACAGGTAATAGTACTGGAATAACTGGATTAATTGATGGTAATTCGATTGTAGATTCCTTGCATAATGCAACAGCATGGCCTGCAACTCCATTGCTTGTTCGTTATAGTATAACACCAAAGGGAACAGCTATTGGTTGTGCCGATGGAACAATAATTACCGATTCAATAACAGTTCATCCAACAGCAGATACAAAGTTTGTTGATGTAGATAGTGTAACATGTTATTTGGATTCGGATGGTACTGCTACAATCGAGGCTAGGAATACAATAAATAACTTTACCTTCCTTTGGAACGACCCTCTTAATCAAACAGATTCAATTGCAGATGGATTGGTACGTGGGGAATATATCGTTACTGTTACCGATAATCAGGGTTGTATAAAATTGGATACAGTTTTAATCGAAGAGCCTGATGAGTTATTCGCAGGATTAGATAGTTTATCAGATCTCTCTTGTTTTGGAATGGGTGATGGTTATGTCGAAGTTGATCCGATTGGAGGAAATGGAAAGTACACATACATATGGTCACTAGGTGGAGTAGAAATAGCAACCACTCCATTTATTGCAAATGTAAGTGGTGGAGATTTTGACGTTACGGTGTATGATTATAAATTCTGTCGTAAGGATACTTCTTTTACAGTTGTTGAACCAAATCAACCGAATATTAATATTGATGTTAATAATGTAAGATGTTATGGCGAAAACGATGGTTGGGTAGAAGTTACTACTCCAGCAATTTCGTATGAATGGGATACTGGAGAAACAACTTCTAGAATTGAAAATTTAACTGCTGGGGAATACACTGTAACAATTACAACAGGAGATAACTGTAGAGCATCTTCTGGTGCTGAAATCATTGAACCAGACTCTATCACTGTCGGTCATAATAAAACAAATATCATTTGTGCTGGAGATGCAAGTGGAACTATAGATTTAACCGTAATCGGAGGAAACGATTTCTTTGCATATACATATAATTGGACAACTGTTGGTGGAAGTGGATTGGTTGTAACAGACGAAGATCAAACTGGAATATCTGGAGGTAAATATTATGTTACAGTAAGCGATTACAGAGGTTGTACAGGTACCGATTCTGCAGAAATTGAAGAGCCTGGTCCATTCTATTTGGATCCAGACTCATCAAATGTTACCTGTTTTGGTGATTCAAATGGTTGGATATCTCTTGATGTGTTTGGAGGAAATGGTACCGATTATACATATGTATGGTCGAATTTAAGTGGCGATAGTTTTGGAGATGTTCCTTTAATTGAAAATCTGCAAGCAGATGAGTATTATGTTATTGTAAGAGATACAGCATCGTGTGAAATATTTGATACTATTTTAATAACAGAACCAGATCTTTTAAAAATTAAGCCGTTTGAAACAAATTCTACTTGTTATGGATACAATAATGGTACAATAAAAATAGATATTACAGGAGGAAATGGTGGATACAACATCAATTGGTCCAACGGCGAAAACACTGATTCTATTCATAGTCTTGCTTCTGGAACTTATTATGTTACAGTGGTAGATACAGAGAATTGTACTGCATCGGATACCATTGATATTAATGAACCCGAAGAAATTATTCCAAACATTACTTCAAATAACATTACTTGTTTTGGATTTAATAATGGTATTATAGAAGCTAATCCTTCCGGAGGAATTTCGCCATATAATTATATCTGGAGTCACGATCCATTGCTAACTATAAATGAGGCTTTGGATTTAGATCCTGGAAATTATTTAGTAACTGTTGTCGATGGAAATAACTGCGAAGACATAACAAGTATTGATTTAACACAACCCGACCCATTGGAAGTCACTGTAACAAAACAAGATATTACATGTTACAGTTTTGGCGATGGATACATTAGCCTTTCTATTTTTGGAGGCACTCCAGATTATTCGTACCTATGGTCGAATGGTGTAACCGAGCCAAATGCACAAATGCTTACAGAAGGAAATTATAACATTAAGGTAACCGATATAAATAATTGTGGAATCGATACCACGATTGAAATTATTGAACCTGAAAAATTAATTGTAACACCGGTTATAAGAAGACCTACATGTCCAGACATACAAGATGGTTATATTGAGTTAAATCTCGTGGGAGGTATTCAACCATATCAAATTTATTGGGGCGATGGAAATCCCGAAGAAAACTTATATGATATTCGATCAGGGATATATGATCTTTACATTAATGATGTAAATCTTTGTGAAATAGATACGTCCTTTACAGTTCGAAGTATACGAGATTTTTGTATTAATATCCCAACAGTTGTAACTCCTAATGGAGATTCATTTAACGAAAAATGGGAAATCAATATGGGTGGACTTTATCCTAATGTTGAAATTGAGATATTTAATCGATGGGGTAAACGAGTATTTTACTCGAAGGGATACGAAGAGTCGCAATTCTGGGATGGCACCGAGAATGGGAAGGAACTTCCAATGGACTCATATTATTATATTATTAATCTTAAAAATGGGGCTGAGAGATTATCCGGAATCGTAACAATTATTAGATAAGCAGTTATTAGTAACAGAAAATATAACCATTATAACAGTGTTTTAGTATAAATTATAAAACCTTTTTAAATAAAGCCGTATAAGTATTAAAATTATTAAAGTAAACACCTAAAAACTATGAGAGTATTAAACTTTACTTTTCTTTTTATTTTTTCATTTATTTTTATTACAAATTCAGCGTTTTCTCAGGAACAATTAACTCATAAAAAGAAAATATATCGCTCGCCGGAAGGGAAGTTATATGTAAATAAAGATTTACCAATTTATTTCAGGATAGCTACCTCTGACGATGACGAAGCCGAATCATTTTTGTTAAATCCAGCACCAGATTCAAAAAAGTATGCAAACCCAATGTATCTTGATACTGAGGGGTACAATACATTTCGATCGCCATCAAAGGTAGATACGGTTACAAAAAAAGTTATATATCCTTTAGAAGATATTATTTATCAAATGTACTCCGATAGTAGGGCGCCAATCACGAAGTTTTCGTTCGATAAAAAGAAGTATTTCAAATCTGCAAATATTTATTACTTTGGAGAAATTATCGATCTTAAGTTTTCATCATCTGATGCTACTTCGGGAGTTGAGAAAACCTACTATTCTATGAATGGCGCTGGTTATGTTGAAATAACCGATAATTTAAAGCTCGATAAAGAAGTTTTATACGAGATTAAATATTATTCTGTTGATCATGTAGGAAATGCAGAATCACCAAAATCAATAAAAATTAAAATAGATATAACAAAACCTAGCACAAAGCTTTCTGTCGATACAGATCTGCATGAAAATATAATATCTCCACGATCAAAAATCGTATTAGAAGCTAGTGATAATAACTCAAAGGTAAAGAAAACAGTATTTTCTCTTAACGGAGGAACAGTGTATAACTATAATACTCCAATTGTAATTTCAGGCTTAAAAGAAGGTGAACATAGCATAACTTATTATTCTACCGATAACGCTGGGAATGTTGAAGCTCACAAAGTATATGATTTTTATTTAGATAAGTCAGCACCATTAATTGTTGATGAATTCATTGGAAATACATTTATTGCAAATGGCAAAGAATACTCTTCCGGAAGAAGTAAAGTAAAGCTAACGGCAATGGATAATAAAGCTGGAGTTAAAGAAATTAGATACTCAATTAACGGCGGCGAGTTTATGGAATATACTAAACCTTTCTTTTTATCGAAATCAGGAAAACTAAAAATACAAACATTTGTTACCGATAATGTAAATAATCAGAAAATAACGGCCATTATGACAAATAAATCGGCCATCTCTTATGTTGATTTATCTGGACCTACTCTAGGGCATTATTTTCAGGGACCTAATTTTAATTCGAAAGATACAACTTACATTACTAAAGACACAAAGATTAAACTAGCTGCCAAAGACGATGCATCAGGATTTAGCAGGTTAGAATATAGTCTAGATAACGAAAGTATTGTAGATTATGAAAAAGCATTTAGTATTGGTAATGATGGGGTTCATGTGATTACTTATTCTGGATATGACTTTGTTGACAATTCAAGCACCAACACCTTTACTTGTGTGGAAGATAATGTTGGGCCTGAGATATTCTTTAGATTCAGTATATTATCAAATAAATCGAAGAATATAGATGGAAAAACATATGAAGTATTTCCAAACCATGTTGTGCTATTTTTGTCATCAACCGATTCGTCTGTTGGTTTCGAGAAAATTTCATATTCAGTAAATGGCGCGGCATTTAAGCCATATACTAGTCTTATAAAAGGATTTACAACAGATAAATTATATTCTATAAAAGTTAAATCTGGTGATAAATTAGGAAATGTAAGCGAGAAAACGATAGATTTTTATATTGAGTAGACTTTTCTAAAAGTCAGTTTATGAATAAAATAATCCGAACACTAATCATACTTTTAATTTTTATTCAATCGGGATTTGCTCAAAATCTCGATTCAGAAGTAATTGATGAAATCGAAAAATATAAATCCGAAGTTGAAAAATATAAAGAAAACAAGAATTCTATTCAGCAGGCAAATTTTCTAAATAAAATAGCATATGTATTTTGGGAAAATGAGCTATTCGACGAGGCAATTAATTACTTCTCCAAATCGCTTGAGATAAATCAATTAAATAAAAACAAGAATGGGATTAAGTCTTTATATTTTAATATTGGCTTAATTTATTCCGACAAAGAGGATTATCAGTTAGCACTTTCAAGTTTTGATAATGGATTAAGAATAGCCCAGCAACTTAAACAAACACAAGGAATTTACACAGGACTTATTAATAAAGCAGGAGCGCTCAAAAATTTAAATCAAAGCGCCGAAGCCATTTCTGTTTTAAAGAATGCTTTGCAATATGCCCAAGAGTTAAATAATTTAAAGCATATTCGAACGTGTTATGGAATGCTGGCAGAAAATTACGAAATAGAGAATGACTCAGAAAACACATTAAAATATTTCGAATTATTTGCATCCGTCGATAAGCATATTAAGTTGGAGCAGATTAAAGAGATTGAAAAACGGAGTAAACAAGAAGTCCATACAGCACAAACCGACAAAATAAAAACCGAACAGGAATTATCGAAAAAGTCGGACCAATTAGTTGAAACACAACAAACGTTAAAAGAAACAGAGGAGATTTCAAAACAGCAAGAGTTGGAACTTAACCTTAAAGAACTTGCAATACGCGAAAAAGAGGCTCAACTTGAGAATGAGAAATTAATTAGATATGGAGTTTCTGCAATTTTTGTATTTATACTTTTATTTTCAATGTTGATATACAGACAGTATAAGGCAAAAAAGAGAGTGAATGAAAAGCTTGCCGAACAAAATCAAAAAATAAATATCCAGAAAGAAGAAATAGAAAAGCAAAGAGATTTAGCGAATACACAAAAAACGGCCATTACAGATAGTATTCGTTATGCCAAGCGAATTCAAAGCGCTTTATTGCCTCCCGAAAGTTATATTAAAAGAAATCTTCCCGATCATTTTATACTTTATAAACCTAGAGATATTGTAAGTGGCGATTTTTATTGGATGATGAATAAAGACGATAAAATTATCATTACAGCGGCCGATTGTACAGGACATGGCGTACCAGGAGCATTCATGAGCATGTTGGGAATTGCATTTTTAAATGAGATTCTTACGAAGATAATTGAAAATAAACATGTGTATTCATTGCAAGCAAATGAAATTTTGAATCAGCTTCGAACATACATTATTGAATCTTTGCATCAAACGGGAGATCCTGACGAATCAAAGGATGGTATAGATATGGCAATTTGCATTATCGATCCCGAGAATCATAAATTACAATACGCAGGGGCTCATAATCCATTATATTTGATTCAGAACAATGAGCTTAAAATAATTAAAGGCGATAGAATGCCGGTGGGAATTCATAAAAAGGCCGATGTTTCATTTACAAATCACGAAATTGATATAAATGAAAACGATCTTATTTATATGTTCTCCGATGGATATTACGATCAAATTGGCGGCCCCAAAGGGCGAAAGTTTATGTCGAGGAATTTCCAACAATTAATGCTTGATATTCATAAGGAATCGTTACCAGAACAGAAAAAAATCTTAGATAAAAAATTTGAAGATTGGAAGGGTAAGGAAATTCAATTGGATGATATTCTTGTTATTGGTGTTAAACTGGAATTAACAAAGAAGACACAGCAAAAAGATGATTCTTATGATTGGAGTAATAAAGTAATTTTAATTGCTGAAGATACAGAGATGAATTATATTTTTTTAGTTGAAGCTTTAAAACCAACAAAAGTGAAAATTTTACGAGCAAAGGATGGAGAAGAAGCAGTAAGTATTTTTAAGGAAACCGAAAAGATTGATTTAATACTTATGGATATAAATATGCCGAAATTAGACGGCTTCGAAACTACAAAGGAGATTAAGAAAATTAATCCTAATGTACCAATAATAGCACAAACAGCACTTAATATTGAAGATGCCCGGGAAAAAGCTACTGAAGTAGGTTGCGACGATTACATTCTTAAACCCATAAGACTCAAATATTTACTCACAAAACTAGATACTTTCTTAAACAACTAACCTATGGAACCTTTAATTATAGCTGCAACTCAAGAAACGCCCGGTGTAAACTTTGATAAAGACCTAGGAAAGTTTTTAATATTTGGGAAGTCATTCCCCGAAGAGGTTAAACGTTTTTTCGATCCTATTATTTATTGGTTGCAAGAATATGAAGCCAATTCAAACGAAGAAACCAAATTTGAGATAAGATTGGAATATTTTAATTCTTCTACTGCTACTATGTTACTTGAGGTGCTTTATACCCTTGAGAAAATTATTCACGATCGTGGTAAAAAAGTAGTTGTAATATGGAATTATCTGGAAGAAGATGATGATATGTTAGAGGTTGGTGTAGAGTATTCAGAAATGATAGAAGTGCCGTTTGAATTTAATGTTATTCAAGATTATTAACTACAACATGTATTCTTAAAGAATAAAGTCCAGTCTTTAGTCTCAACTTTTACTTTTGTAATTTCAAAATAATCAAAGATTTCTTCAGGCAATAAGGCTTTGATAAGGATACTATATTGTGGTTCTTGTGGATTCATAGTCATATTGGTTTTATGACTACAAAGATTATATTTTTATTTAATCCACCAACTTTTCAATGTGATCCGTGATCCGATTTAAGTATAAGACTTTATGATACAAAAAAACCTTCAGAATATTCTGAAGGTTTTTGCTCCCCAGGTAGGATTTGAACCTACGACCCCCTGATTAACAGTCAGGTGCTCTAACCAACTGAGCTACTGAGGAATTTTAGACACTTGTTTTGTGTTTTGCGATGCCAAAAGTAAGGGCTTTTATTTAATTAAACAACCCTTCTAACACAAATTTTATATTTTTTTTAGCCTTTAAATGTATTGCGCTGATTATCTGCTATAAAAAATTGACTTTAATCGCAAATTTTTATTCCAAGATCTATCCAAGAGTACAAATCCAAGGGATGATGCTTCAATTTTTGATTATTTCTCTTGTGTCCGAGTCTAACAATAACAATATTTTTTTCAGGAATACAAATGATATACTGACCTAATATTCCACGAGCATAATACACCATTAAATCGTTGTAGTGACAAATCCACCATTGATAACCATAAAAATCCACCGGCTTATTATTTTTATCACGAACATGAGAAGCTGGCGCGAAAGACTCGTTTAAATACGATTCCGATACAACTTGTGATCCATTCCAAGAGCCTTTATTTAAAACCAACTGGCCTAATTTCGCAAAATCACGTGCGTTCGAATTAAAACAGCAAAATGCCTTCTCATCTCCACCTTTCATATCTAGGCTCCATGTAGCTATGCTTTCTGCCCCTAAAGGCTTCCAAAGCTTCTCTGAGGCATATTCACTTAATGACAGTCCGGTAACTTTTTTAAGAATCATACTTAAAAGTTGTGGATTGGCTGTTATATAATCAAATTTCTGTGCAGGTGCTTGTATCGATTTAGCTTTTAGAACGAGTTTATTCAAATTTTTCCCATAATAAGCTTTTGTTGTTACCGAAAACGGATTAAAATAGCTTTCGTTCCATTCCAATCCTGAACTCATTGTTAATAAATCACGAATCGTTATGTTATATTCTCTCGCATTAAATTCTGGAATATATTTCGAAACAGGATCATTCACCGAGGAAATTAAACCATCGTCTATTGCAATTCCAATTAGCAAACTAACAAAGCTTTTAGCCATTGAAAAAGAACTTGAAAAAGATTCTTGTGAGTAACCATCCCAATAACTCTCAAAAACGATCTGGGTATCTTTTATAGCTACAAATGCGATACTTTCATATTTTTTTAATAAAGAATTATCTTCCTCAGATAATATATATTTATTGTAATTGAGTGAGGTTTTCCAGCTTTGTGGTTCTCCAGTATTAATGGTTCTATTTTCAAAAATTTCATGATCTGAAATCCCTGCAGTAGTATAGATTATCGCATTTCGAAAATAAGGATTTGGTTGTATAAAAAGAATAACTATTGTTAGGAGAATTACTCCCGGAATATAAAATTTAAATATTTTTTTCACCTCAGATATTTTTTGATTTTCAAATACCAAGATATGAATTTATCCCGTAGGAGACAATTTGGTTAATTGTTTATTTATTATAGATAAAAGTACCTTCGGTTTAACTGGTTTTATCAGATAGTCGTCCATTCCAGATTCAAAGCCTTTATCAATGTCACTTGGCATAGCATAAGCCGATTGCGAAATAACAGGTATATCTTTGTTTATGAATTTAATGCGTCGGGTGGCTTCATAGCCATCCATCTCTGGCATTTTGATATCCATTATTATAACATCAATTTTATTGTTCTCTTGCACAATTCTAACAGCTTCTAATCCGTTAACAGCCTTTAATATTTTCGCCTTTGTTATTTTCAGAACTTCTTCAATGTAAATATAATTTGCGGGTTCATCTTCAGCAACCAATATAGTTTTATCTTTCCAATCATATTTATCGTTAGAGACTGGTAAATGAGAACTATTTGTCAGAGATTTTACCTTGTTAAATGGAATCGTAAAATAGAATGTAGAACCGATTGAAGGAGATGATTCAACCCATATTTTACCACCAAGTAATTCAACTAAGCTTTTACTTATCGCTAATCCTAATCCTGCGCCACGATATAATCTGGAGGAGTCATCCTCAATTTTCGTAAAACGGTCAAAAACCAAATCTTTTTTGTTCTGATCCATTCCCAATCCTGTATCTTTTACATAAAATAAAAGTTCATTGGAGTTTTTAATTTCGTAGCCAAACTCTATAAAACCATCTTCGGTAAATTTTAATGCATTGCCAATCAGGTTTGTAAGAATTTGATTCAACCTTAAAGAATCTGTTTTTATAGTTATATCTTCATCAGGAGTATTGTCATTAAGTCGGATATCAACTTTTTCTTTTTCCTTCTGTTTTTTAATTTCAGAAAAGGATTGAAGTATTTCGTTTAGGGTATCTTTTAAATTGCAATCTCTTTGTATTATTTTCAGTTGGTTTGCCTCGATTTTTGATATATCAATAATATCATCAATCAAATGAAGGAGGTTGTTGCCACTATTATTTATAAGCTTAACAAAATTTTCTTTTTCACCCGGTGTAACTTCAGAATCAGGCATTGTCAGTAATTCAGTAAATCCCAGAATTGCATTCATGGGAGTTCGAATTTCATGCGACATATTTGCAAGAAAGGCAGATTTAAGATGATCACTTTCTTCGGCTCTTTCTTTTGATTTTAAAAGCTTCTTCTCTGCAATATCACGTTCTTCTTCACGTTTTAGTATTTGTTTGAGCATATTATTAAAATCATCGTAAAGAATTCCAATTTCGTCGTTAGATTTTTTTTCTATTTGAATTGAATAGTTTCCTTCGCCAGATATTTTTCTTGTTAATTGTGCAAGATCCAAAATAGGCTGCGAAATTGGCTTTTGGAATCGATTAGCTAAGAAATAAGCAAGAACTATCATACCCAACAGAATTCCTACAATAATAAGTATATAGTCCTGTATTTTTGCCATTAACAAGGTGGTATCTGTATGTATAACAATTATTCCATACTTAAAATTATTGTAAACAATAGGGTGTTCAATTACAAGGGCCTCTTTTGTAAAAATCGAGAATGATTCTTCTAATGCATCCGGATTTTCGTATAAGGGTGGGATGAAAATATCTTCGGAACGTTTATACGAGGAAAATAAAATCCCATTTCTATCATATAAAACACCAGAAACTACGCCAGGAATTGTCGATAATTTAGATAGGATATTTTCGGCTCCAACATTATCATCAAAAGTTAAAGGGGCAACAGAATATTCGCCAATAAGCTTAATATTCATCAAAGTATTAAGATGCATTTCATTTCTTAAGCTCTTTATGTCGCTAATACCTACAATTGTAAATCCTATTAGCATTGTAATAGTACTTACAAAAAGTATTATACTTATTATTTTATTTTTTATTGATATATCGTGAAAGAACTTCATTAATTATTTTTTACTGGTTGTACAATTCGTGCCGAATTCATTAAATAAAAACTCATTTGCAAAGGAGATTTAAGAACAGCCGATTCATTTATCTCAAAACGCAACTTATTTTTTTCTTCAAAGAAATTAATTAGAACTCCGTTTTCTGCAAATTTCGGCGAATCGCTAATCGTTAATACTGGTAATCGTTCCGTAAGGGCTAAAATGTTTTGAAGATTTTTCCTTTCAGATTCTGCCACAACTAAAATATGACAATCTTTAATTTCGTAAAGATTATAAATCTTCTTAATTTCTACTCGTTTATTATTGATTTTTTTTATAGCATATATTTGTTCAAGATTCTTATGTAATGGCGTTTTACCCATTACAGCAATAACAAATGGTTTATCTAGATTGTCCATTTCTGATTCTTCAGGCCAAGTAACAAATCGCGAGAACTTTTCTAAATAAACAGCTTTTAACACATAAATGTTTGCTTGTGAATAACTTTGAAACGCACATATAGCAAAGAAAAAAGTTAAAATAAGTTTTAACTTAAGACCATTCAATATTATATGTGTATTTCTTTTTTTAATCACTTGTTATCTATTGTAATAAGAAATCTCTTTGTATTTATCATTTTCTAAACCCCAAATTACAAATGTTGAATTTGGGTCGCCATTTTCATCAAAATCTATTTTACCCGAGGCTCCATTATAATTAATCTCAACACCTGAGTTTATAAGCACAATTGCTTTGTCAAATTCGTTTACATTAATAATAATATCCTCATGATTTGGCGAAGTATCTTTGGTAACATTTCGTAACTTCTGTTTTAAATCTTCGGGATTAACCGATTGTGCTTTTTGTATTGCATAAGCAATTGAATATAAGGCATCGTAAGCATGTTCAGAATATGTTGCGGGATCGAATCCGTATTTTTCAGCATAATTGCTTTTATAAGCACTATAGTTTTGAGTATTTGTTGTTGAGCTTGATATACCAATTATGGTTTCTAGAACTTCAGGTTGCCCATTCGATAAAAGTTCCTTTGGAAATGCTCCTTCAGTTAAAAAAAGTGTTGGTTTTGTATTGTAGTCTTGATAAAAATTTGAGTACCAAAGGTCTTGAGTTATTTTGGAAACCTCTTCTTCGAATATTGCTAAAAAAATTATTTGGGGTTCATACTCTAATAAATAGTTTATTTCATCGTCATAATTATAGTTGCTTATGTCGACACCATTTGTTGGATAATAAGACTTTGCAACAATTGACCCACCCAAAGACTCAAATCGTTCTTGAATAATATTAGCCATCGAAACTCCAAAATTATCATTTCTGTATAATATTGCTCCATTCATATATTGTAATGAATCAATCGAATATTGTGCCATTATTCGTCCACTAAAAGCATCTGATGGGCATGTTCTCCAAATTAAATCTTCATCTTCTAATATTGAAATCTCTGGAATTGTTGCAGAATACGTCATCATTAGTATATTATTATCTATGCACAATTGAGTCATTTCAACAGCAACAGCCGAGGTTGTCGGACCGATGATAATATCCACCTTTCTTTCTATCAATTCATTAACAATTTTAATACCCGTTTTCGGATTTCCTTCAGAATCTTTAAAAATTAATTCAAACTTTCTTTTTTCGCCATCAATATCAATACCTCCTTTTTGATTTATCTCATCGGCAGCCATTTTAACGGCAAAGAATATGTTCTCTGCAATTTCTCTGCCAATTGAAACATTTGCTATTACACCAATCCTAATAGGATTTTTAAATGATGATTTGTTATAATCTTCATCCAGTTGTTCACAAGCAATGGTACTAATCAGAACCAAAGAAATAAACAGAATAAGTTTGTCTTTTAGTCTTTTCTTCATGTCCTATATATATTGGGTAAACTTAAAATAAAAGGTTCGTCCTAAGCCCGGAATATCATAGTTGTTAAACCCAGGATAGTTAAATTCTGTATCTAACACATTTTGTATTTTTAGACTAAGTTTTGTTTTGCTGTTTTTAACTATTTTAATATCTGTTGATGATATCATTACATCCAAAATGAAATAGGGATCTATTTCATATCTGTTTATTGAATATTCAATTGGATCATAAATGAAATTATTCTGATCACTTGCAATTCTGGAACTTATATATCTTCCCTCAATATTAATGCTTGAATAAAATCTAGGCAGATAAAGAATATTCCCAAATTTAATCATGTGGCTAGGATATAATGCAGTTTTAATCCTAATTTGATCTAGTATTGGGTCATTCTTTTCGAGAATACTTCTTTCGTACGAATAGTTAAGGTAAGCCGTATTGTTTCCAATATTTGCATTTAATTCAGCTTCTATTCCTGCTGAATAAATATTTGAAACATTTTTCGCAGAAATATTTGGTATATCACCGTAAGGTAAAAGATATTCAATCTTATCGTCTATCTCTGTATAATAGACATTTGTATTAAAGTTGATGTCTTTAAGAAGTTTTCCAACTAAAGCCCATTCTAGGGTTTTTGCTCTTTCTGGTCTTAAATTCGGATTTCCAACAATGCCTCCCGGCGAAATGTAGTTTGAATATAATTGAACTGAAGATGGAGCATTAAAAGATGTACCATACATTAACTTTGTACTTAACTTATCGGCTATATGATAAACAGCTGCAAGTCTGTAGTTTAGGACATCTCCATAAATATTATGATAATCAAATCGATATCCTGCTGTTAGTGTTAGGTTTTCTAAATAATCAAAAGCGAAAAACTCTGCGGCATTAAAAATCATTTGCATGTAGATGCCTAAATTGTTAAAATTCTCATAACCTTCTGTTCCTCCAGGATTGAGAGTTCTAATACCTGTGCTATTTACTGTGTAAAATTTTTGATGATCGTGAATGTCAGTCGTATAATCTATTCCAAACGAGAAATTATTAATATTGTCGAAAGCATAAGTCGAATTAAATCCAAAATCATAACTTGTGTAACTTACTTCGCGTTCGATCCATTCTGTTGGATCAGAATCATTATCTAATATTTCATTTTTAATAGGTTTTCCCATGGTATGGGCGAACGATAAATTTGTTTCAAAATTGTTAAAAAAAGTATTTGAGTAGGATATTCTTTCGTATCCCTTAAATAAGCTTAAGCGATTATTATGAGTTAGTGTGCCCCAGTCCAGAAACTCTGCTGTAGAATTTATGTGTTGCTGATTAAAGTCAAGAGTTATTATTCCAGAAGAATCTGTTTTATACTTAAGTTTTAAATATACCGATAGCGGATTCGATTCATTTTTTAATGCCTTTTCATTTGAATTATAAATGGAACTTCCCGGAACATTACTCGGTGTAATACCAGAGTAATCAAATTGTGAATATGAGCTTGCGAAAACAATGTCAAGATTTTTATTTGTTCCTCCCCATACGGTACTTATATTAAATGTTGTATTATTGTTAATATTTCCCAGAAAATGGGATATAGAATTTTCAACTTCTGATCCTTTTTTTGTGATAATATTTATAACTCCAAGAAAAGCATTCTTGCCATATATTGCAGAATTGGGACCACGAATAATCTCTATTTTCTCCACTACATTTAATGGAATTAAGGAGGGATCTAGGAAATTATCGGAACTTGATCGGAAAGAGACATTTTGACCATCGATCATAACCTTTACGAGTCTCGACCAGCTTCTTAAACCACCATTTATTCCTCGTATTCCTAAATTTGGTTGATAATAATCGGTAATAACATCAAATCCGGCAACACTATTTAGGGCTTCGGCAATACTTGAATAACCTCTTTCTCTAATTTGTGTTTCGGTAATCACAGAAACAATAGATGGTGCATCTGTTATATTTTGATTCCTTTTTGATGCAGAAACAATTTCAACATCCATAAGGTCTTCAAGGGAAAGAGCAAAAAGGGCATTGGTAGAACTCGTATCGGTATTTTGACTAAGACCATTGAATGTAAATAACGAAAAAAAGAAAATAAACAGGTATCCTAATTTGGTTCGCATGACCATTGTGTTTTAATAAAATCGACTGACGTAATTTATAAAAAATAAGTTAAGCAACTATAAAAGAATTTGCTTTTTTAGCTACTCGTTGCAATTGCAACAAATTTCATAATTACTTCGGTGTTTTAATACGTTTAAGCGGAAACGGTTATATGTTTCCGAGCTCCAAGGTTTTAACGTATTTGTGTCAATAATGTTACCTATTTTGTGATTATTGTTTTTATCAAAACAACAAGGAATTACTGTACCGTTCCAGGTAATTACCAGAATGCTCCAAATACGAAAGCATCTATTATTAAGTTTCTTTTTAATAACGTATTTAGAGTCTGTTAAAGAATATCTCGAATATTTTTTGTTTTTAGGAACCAAATTGAAATTTTGTTTGGAACTGATTTGTGCTGTTTTAAATTCTAATTTATCTATTCCTAGATTCTTACATAAGTGCTTTATATTCGGTATTTCATGTTCATTGTGATTAAAAACCAGAAATTGAACAACAATTTGAGGATATGCTGAACCAAGCTCTTCTTTTGCTTCTACTAAGTTTTTTATTCCATCAATAACTGTGTTGAGGTTTCCTCCAATCCGATACTTTTCGTAACTTGCTTGTGAAGCCCCATCTAGAGAGATAATTATTTTTTTTAATCCTGAATTAACAATTTGTTTGCAATTTAATTGTGTTAGAAAATGACCGTTAGTTGATGTGCTGGTGTATATTTTATTATCATCAGAATATTTTATCATTCTGTAAATTTCTTTATTAAGAAATGGTTCTCCCTGAAAATAGATCATTTGATAGGTAATATACTTTCTAACTTGATCTATTATTTTTTTATAATCTTCAAAAGGCATTTCACCTTTTTCTACATTTGACGATTTATTGCCAGTAGGGCATTCTAGGCAGTTAAGATTGCAGCGGTTGGTTGGTTCTGTAGTTAAGCTAAAAGGAAAATTCCAAACAATAACTCTTTTTAAGATTGATGATAAAAAATAGCAAAAGTAGGCAAGAAGTATATTGTAGAGTTTTAAAAGACTTATATACCGAATTAGTTTGAAGTATTTCATGGGGTTAAAAAAAGGCCGAATCTATCGGCCTCATGTATTTTTAATTTGATTCGAGAATTTGAAATAGTTCATCAAGTTTAGGAGTAAGAATTATTTCAGTTCGTCTATTTTTCTTTCTTGCATCGGGTGCTTTTGAATTAATAACCGGATGGTATTTGCTTCGTCCGGCAGCAATAATTCGGTTCCCATCAATTTTTGAATTGGTCATTAAAATACGAACAATTGCAGTTGCTCTTTTAACACTTAAATCCCAATTATCTTTTACCGTTGTACTAGAAATATAAGGAACATCATCGGTATGGCCTTCAACCATAATGTTTATATCCGGATTTACCGCTAAAACTTCAGCAAGCTTCTTGATTGCGCTAACTCCCTTAGGATCAACACTTGTGCTTCCCGACTTGAAAAGCAATTGCTCATCGAGCGAAACATACACTTTACCGTTTTTCATTTCAACAGCAAGTCCCATGTCTGTAAATCCCATCAAGGCACGTGAAACAGTTTCCTTTAAGGCATTTACAACTGAATCCTTTTTACTTAAAATGCTTTCCAGTTCAACTAAACGAGCACTCTTCTCTTCAAGCTCAGTTTTGTACTTATCCAATTTAAATTGTTCCGATCTTAAATTGTCTTCTAATTTTCTAAGCTGATCTTCTTGTTCAATTATACTCGCCTGAGTATTCTGAATTTCTTGCAATAACTTTTTAGTTTCAGAAATATTCCCAGTTAGCAATTGATCTTGTGTTGTTTGCATATCATTATATTGCCTATTGAGTTTGTCGTACTTGATATCAAGCGAATGCAACTTATTTTCTCTGGCTAAACTATCAGCATGCATATTCTTAATATTCTCTGTCATTATATCTAACTGAGATTTAAGTTCGGTATTTGCAACATTTAAGTTCTTATTTTCATTTTTAGTAATATCTAGTTCTTCTTCACATTGATTACTTTTAAGTTGTAAATCGTCGAATTGTTTCGTAGGCACACAACTGCCCACTAATATTAAAATCAATAAGAAAGGCAGATAAGATTTGATTTTTAATTGCATAACAACTATTTTAAGTTTTGTTTGTTAAATATAACAAAATTAGAATAAAGCAAAGATATAAAATATGAACAGCTTTGTTGCGTTAATACAAAGTAAAATATCATATCTTTGTCACGGTTATAAGAGTGAAATGTCAGAAGATTTACTAAATAAAATAATATTTCCAGAAGATCTTAAGAAATTGGATCTGACTGAATTGCCTAAAGTAAGTGAAGAGCTTAGACAGTTTATTATTGATATTGTATCAACAAATCCGGGGCATTTTGGAGCTAGTTTAGGTGTTGTTGAATTAACGGTTGCTTTGCATTATGTTTTTGACACTCCACGCGATAAAATTGTTTGGGATGTTGGGCACCAAGCCTACGGGCATAAAATCCTAACTGGAAGAAGAGAGGACTTTCATACCAACAGGAAATATCATGGTTTAAGTGGTTTTCCAAAGCCAAGCGAAAGCGAATACGATGCTTTTGGTGTAGGACATTCATCCACTTCAATTTCAGCAGCATTAGGAATTGCAAGAGCCGCAGTCTTTAAAAAAGAAGACAATAAGCAGGTGGTTGCTGTAATAGGTGATGGTTCCATGACAGCAGGTCTTGCTTTCGAAGGATTAAATCATGCAGGAATAGAAAATACAAACCTATTGGTAATTCTGAATGATAATAACATGGCGATAGATCCAAATGTTGGAGCGCTTAAAGAATATTTACTTGACATAACAACTTCAAAAACATACAATAAGCTAAAAAATGATGTTTGGAATCTATTAGGACATCTAAATAAGCTTGGACATAATTATAGAAAACTCGCACAACAGATTGATAATGCCGTTAAGTCTTTCTTACTAAAGCAAAGTAACTTATTCGAAGCGTTAAATTTCAGATATTTTGGTCCGGTTGACGGTCACGATGTTGTATATCTGGCTAAAATATTAAACGATTTAAAAGATATAAAGGGACCTAAGTTACTTCATGTTGTAACTCAAAAAGGAAAAGGTTTTAAGCAAGCTGAATTAAACCAAACTACATGGCATGCTCCTGGTAAATTTGATAAGGAAACGGGAGAAATTTTGAAAATCAAATCAGATAAAATAGTCCCCCTTAAATATCAAGAGGTATTCGGACATACTATTGTGGAGTTGGCTAAACAAAATGAAAACATTGTAGGTATTACGCCAGCTATGCCAACAGGTTGTTCTCTTAATATTATG
This sequence comes from Bacteroidales bacterium, assembly GCA_016342685.1. GTDB lineage: Bacteria > Bacteroidota > Bacteroidia > Bacteroidales > UBA12077 > UBA12077. Next base: position 23,336 of record JAEINU010000013.1, read on the forward strand.
ATGAAAGAGATGCCCGAAAGAACCTTTGATGTTGGTATTGCAGAACAACATGCTGTTACTTTTTCTGCTGGATTAGCGATCGAAGGGATGTTGCCATTTTGTAATATTTATTCCTCGTTCATGCAACGAGCATACGATCAGGTTATTCACGATGTGGCCTTACAGAATTTAAATGTGGTACTTTGTTTGGACCGTGGAGGATTGGTTGGTGAAGATGGTGCTACACATCATGGAGTATATGATTTGGCATATTTCAGAAGCATTCCAAACATGATTGTTTCTGCTCCAATGAATGAAGAAGAGTTGCGAAATTTAATGTATACAGCACAGTTAAAGAATCATGGACCATTTTCAATACGTTATCCTAGAGGTAAAGGAGTAATGCCCGAATGGAAAACCGAGTTTAAAGAAATAACTATTGGAAAAGGAAGATTAATAAAAGAAGGTACAGACATTGCAATTCTTTCTATAGGTCATGTTGGTAACTTTGTAAAAGAAGCATCAAAAGAACTGTCTAAGAAACGAATAAGTGTTGCCCACTATGATATGCGTTTTGTAAAACCAATCGACGAAGAGCTGTTGCACGAGGTTGGGAAAAACTTTAAAAGAATAATTACCATCGAGGATGGAACTATTATTGGAGGTTTTGGTAGCGCCGTATTGGAGTTTATGAGCGATAATGGCTACAATCCTATCGTAAAAAGATTAGGAGTTCCAGATAAATTTATTGATCATGGAACACCACAAGAATTACATAAAGAATGTGGCTTTGATGTTGAGGGAATAATTGAAACTGTCAAGTTAATGACTCAACCCAATTTATTGTCGAACGTTGGGTAAATTTTATCATCAATATTTCTCAAATAATTAATTTCTGTTGGATTGATGAAAACTTAAGTTTTTTTATGGCAGACATATGTATAAAAAGTATTTTTGCGTTATTGTGAATTGAGAAAAATATAATTATAAATGAAAGTTACTGGATTTAGTTTTATTCGAAACGCCCTTGTGTATGATTACCCAATTGTTGAGGCTATAAAATCTATTTTGCCAATCTGTGACGAGTTTGTTGTTGCTGTTGGAAACTCCGAAGACAATACTTTAAATCTAATTAAAGAAATCGATAAAGATAAAATAAGGATTATTGAAACTGTATGGGATGACGGTTTGCGTGAAGGGGGGCGTGTTTTAGCGGAAGAAACAAATAAAGCTTTTAGAGCAATTTCAGAAGAATCGGATTGGGCATTTTATATTCAAGGAGATGAGGTGATACATGAAAAATACTTGCCTGTTATTCGGTCTGCTATGGAACAATATAAGGACAATTCAAAAGTTGATGGCTTGTTGTTTAAGTATCTTCATTTTTACGGGTCGTACGATTATGTTGGTGCAGCTCCACGTTGGTATAATAAAGAAATTAGAGTTATAAAGAACAATAAGGATATATATTCTTATCGTGATGCTCAGGGTTTTAGAAAAAATCAAAATGAAAAATTGAATGTAAAGCCTGTTAACGCTTTTGTGTATCATTATGGTTGGGTTAAACCTCCGCAGTTTATGCAAAAGAAACAAGAAGAGTTCAATAAACTGTGGCATAACGACGAATGGATAGATAATAATATTGTAAAAACGGAGGAGTTTGATTATTCATCAGTTGATTTTCTAAGATTATTTGAAGATATGCATCCCGAGGTAATGAAAAATCGTATTAACCTGAAAAACTGGAAGTTCGACCACGATATTTCGATTAATAGAATGTCTATGAAAAACAAGGTTAAATACTTTTTAAAAAAGTTCTTAGGAATAGAGTTGGGTTATAAGAATTATATTGCCATATAGTTTGCAACAAACATGAATTATAGGCATTATTATTTTTGCCAATTAAAAAAATAAATCTATTTTTGCACTTCTAAGTTTACAAATTGCCTGGATGGCGGAATTGGTAGACGCGCTGGTCTCAAACACCAGTGAACGCAAGTTCGTGCCGGTTCGACCCCGGCTCCAGGTACTAAAAATGAACGAACCCTCTTTGTGAGGGTTTTTTTATATATATTTATACATCACAAAACCTGCAAGTATGTGTAAAGAAAATACGATTCATCCATACAATGAAAAACAAACCGAATACGATAAGCGTTATTTGGAGATGGCACAAATTTGGGCAAAGAATTCATATTGCACTCGGCGTCAGGTTGGAGCGCTTATTGTAAAAGGCAAAATGATTATTTCTGATGGATACAATGGAACACCATCGGGTTTCGAGAATATCTGTGAAGATGAAAATGATCGTACAAAACCATATGTTTTGCATGCCGAAGCAAATGCAATAACTAAAGTGGCAAAATCAAACAATAGTTCCGAAGGAAGTACTCTTTACGTAACGACTTCTCCATGTGTTGAATGCTCTAAACTTATTATTCAATCTGGAATTAAGAGAGTCGTTTTTTGCGATAAATATCATAACGAAGACGGCTTAAGGTTATTAGAAAGAGCCAAAGTCGAAATACAACATTTGAAAATTTAATATTATGTCAGGAAAATTTAACAAAATATATTTACCCATTTTATTTGCTCTGATTCTAGTAATTGGAATGTTTTTGGGTAAGTCATTAAACAAAAATCCATATCAGAATTACACACATCTTATTCAGCCCGACAATAAATTGAGTCGGGTGGTAAGTTATATTGAAAATAGATATGTTGATACAATATTAAGAAGTAAGCTTGAAGAAGCAGCAATCCCAGCTTTGCTCGGTGAACTTGATCCACATTCGGTATATATCCCAGTAAGTGAAATACAAAGCGTTAATGAGGATATGCGCGGAAATTTCGAGGGAATAGGTGTGGTTTTTAATCATCAAACAGATACAGTAATTATTATAAGTGTTATAACTGGTGGGCCTTCCGATAAATTAGGAGTATTGGCAGGCGATAGAATTATTCGTGTGAACGATTCTTTAATTGCAGGTAAGAACATGTCAAGCAATGATATTGTTGGGATGCTTAAAGGCGAAAAAGGAACAATGGTAAAAGTTAGTTTGGAGCGTGAAAATGTTCCTGAATTAATCGAAATTGAAATTATCCGAGATAAAATACCTCTATATAGTGTTGATGTTTCATACATGATTAATGAAGAAATTGGATATATAAAAATTAATCGATTTGCAGAAACAACTTTTGATGAGTTTGTCGATGGCGTAAAAAAGTTAAAGAAAAGTAATATTAAAAAGCTAATCCTGGATCTTCGGGGCAATACGGGTGGATACATGATTGCTGCTACCAACATTGTTGATCAATTTCTAGAAGCTGGTAAATTAATTGTTTACACACAAGGAAAAGCTAGTCCGCGACAAGAAATATTTTCAACAGCTCGCGGTGTATGTAAAGATTTAGAAGTGATAGTGCTTCAGGATGAATTTGCAGCATCGGCAAGTGAGATTTTATCGGGTGCGATTCAAGATAATGATCGAGGAAAAATAATAGGACGAAGGTCTTTTGGAAAAGGTTTGGTGCAGGAGCCATATCAGTTATCAGATGGATCTGTAATAAGATTAACCATTGCAAGATATTATACTCCAACTGGCCGTAGTATTCAAAAACCATATGGCGATGATAAAACTGAATATTACAACGATCTGAATGAACGATATAAGAATGGTGAATTTTCACAAGCTGATAGTATCCATTTTGTTGATTCGTTAAAGTATGTTACTCCTGAGGGGAACGTTGTATATGGTGGTGGTGGAATTATGCCCGACGTATTTGTACCTCTCGATACAACAGGTTATTCTCGTTATTACGCAGAAACTATAAGAAAAGGGGGTTTATACAATTTTGCATTCGAATATGTTAATAAAAATAGGAACGAATTGATTAAATATAAAGATGCAAAAGCCATTAATGATTATCTCGAATCAGTAAATATTCTCAACCAATTTGTTGAATTTGCTGAAGATAATGGAGTTTCAAGATCAGCAAAAGGATTTAACAAGTCGAAGCATTTGCTTAATACTAAACTAAAAGCAAATATTGCTAGAAACATTATTGACAACGATGGATTTTATCCAATTATTCAGGATATTGACACAACATTAAAAACAGCAATTAATTATTTTAAATCAAACTAATGTCGATTAAACCTTTTAAAAATATTAAAATCTAAGGGTAAGTTAGAATTAAATTTTGAATTTAATTTACAATTTGGGTTTTTAGGTTAGAACGAGCATCCTTTTAGGGTGCTCGTCTTTTTTTTGTAAGATTCTTAAATTTCAACTCAGCCTAAGTCATATATTTAGAGTTGCTTGCAGTTTTTTTATTTGTATATGTAATAAATTGAAATTCTCCGTGTCAAAAGCACAGAATTAAGAATTAAAAAATGTATCACATAAAAATTTAGGATTATGAAAACAATGAAAAAAGTAGCAGTTTTAACAATGGCTGTATTATTAATTGGAGGAGCAAATGCAATTGCTCAAAATGGAAGAAATTATTCAAAGCAGGGAAATGGATATAACAGAAGTGAGGTTTGCCAGCAAATACCTGATTTAACAGAAGATCAACAAACAAAAATTAAAGCATTAAGAGTTGATCACATGAAAGAGATGAATACTCTTCGAAATCAAACAAATGAATTAAGAGCAAAAAAACAAACTCTAATGTCAACAGATAATGCAGATATGAAAGAGATTAATTCTGTAATTGATCAGATGACAACGCTTCAAAATAAGCGAATGAAAACAAGTGCAAAACATCGTCAGGAAATACGTAATGAGTTAAACGATGAGCAAAAGGTTTATTTTGATAGCCGCAGAATGCATGGAAACAGAGGTGGAAAAGGAATGCGCCAAGGTCATAGGAGTGGTAGAGGTAATCAGGGTGCTGGATATGGAAGAGGTGTAAATGCCAATTGTCAATATCCGGTAAATAATTAGTCAGTTTAATGAATGAAAAGGGGAGCTAAGAGCTCCCCTTTTTTATTTCTCAATATATTCTGAAATATCGTTTGCAATTTTAAGTACTTTAAAAACTTGACCTTCTTCATTATAAATTGGCGAATAAGACTCCATAAATAAGTAATTTCTATTCTTAATATTAACTCGCGTTTTTTCTTTCTTGACAATACCACCTTTTAAATCGTTCCAAAACTCTTTGTATTTTTTTTCTTGAGCCTCTGTAAAATTTATATTGTCTGAATGATTTGTACCTATTACCTCTTCTCTTGCAATTCCAAATAGATTTAGATAGGAATCGTTAACAAAAATAATTTTTCCGTTTAAATCGTATTCGGCAACAAAACTTGTCGAATCAAGAGCTTTAATAAAACCTTCCATTTCGGCAGATTTCCTGGCAGCTTCTTCTTGAGTTGCTTGAAGTTCTTCCATATTTTGGCGCATTTCTTCTTCTTGTGCAGCCATTTCTTCTGCTTGTTGTTGGGTTCTTTCAAGAAGGTGTGACGTGTGTTGGCTCACTTTTACCGATGATAGAGTAGAGGCAATACTTTCGCCAATTTTTTCTACAAATTCAATTTCGTGATCTGCGAATGTATTAAAAGAAGCAATCTCAATAACACCAAATACTTCTTCTTCAATTTTTAATGGAACAATAAGAACACATTTTGGGTTTGCTCCACCTAATCCTGATGTTATTTTTATATAATCACTTGGTACATCGGTCAGGTAGATTGTTTGTTTTTCAATTGCACATGAACCTACTAATCCTTCGCCAAGCTCTACTATCTTTTCATTGTATTTTTTTCTATCGAAAGCGTAAGTTGCCAGAAGCTCAAAATAGATGTGATTTTTTTCATCATTGTTTTTAAGAAACAGTCCTCCTTGATTTGCTTTTAGATATTCAATTAAATTAATAACAATATTAAATGCTAATTCCTTAATATTATCATGGCTTTGTCTAAGCACATCACCAAAAAGGGCAAGACCTTCGTTTGTCCAAGTTCGTTTTTCATCTTCGTGCTTTCGAATTAATTCTTCTTTTTGGGCTGCTTTTAGTTTATTTCTCATATCGATAAGAGACTGACCCAATAAATCTTCTTCACTTAATAATTCGATATCGGTCTCGTAATTTCCGTTCCCAATATCTTGTGCAAATTCAGTTTTTTCAATTAAACCGGTAAGAGATTTATTTAAAGCATTGCCCATTTCTTCAATTTCATCACCCGACTTAATTTGTACAAACATGTTGGTATCGATAGACCCTTTTGCAATATTTTTTAAATATTGAGTGATTTTTAAAATTGGATTTGTAATATTATTCGATATAATATAAATAACCAGACTTAGAATTAATAAGCCAAGTATTCCAACTCCAATTGATACTTTAAAGTTTCTGTTGGCTTTAGACATAACTTGATCTATTGGGACCGCTATTCCCACAGCCCAAGGAGTGCCTGTCGAGCCAATTTTAATTGGCGCATAAGCAGTGTAATACATCGATCCATCCAAGCCTACAACAGAATACGAAAGATATTTCCCCTCTTTAATGTGTTTTGTTACACCTTGTTCGCTATCTTCTTCAGGAAATAAATCTTGAATCCTTTTTCCTATAAATTCAGGCGAAGGATTTGCAACATATGAACCACCATTAGAAACTAAAAAAGCAATACTATTTTCAAAAGGTTTTATATTATTGATTATTTCCTGAAACTGACTCAGTTTAATATCAATTCCAATTACACCCACAAATTTATTATCATCAATAATAGGTGAAACGATGCTTGTTTCTAAAACTTCTTCGTAATTATTTTTTGTGTACGAATAATAATATGGCTCAAGAATTACTGTGTTTCCAGTTTTCTTTGGTAACTGGTAATAATCTCCAGAATATACACTTACTGCATTTGATTCTATAGATTCGTCAAGAACTATCCCACCATTATTTTTATAATACAAATGTCCGTAGTTGCCTAATATACTGCTGCCCTTTTTATTTTTATATTGATCATCCAGCTTATCTATAGAATTGGGCTCCCAGGTACTCCAAACAGCTAAGAAATCGTTATTTGAAGATAAAGATTCAATCATAATCTGACTTATTACCTTACGGCGATCAGTTTCTTCAATCTCTTTGTATACTTTGAACGTATTGCTTAGATCTTTTGTAGCGGAGTAATAGTTTTCCAAATATATTTGTACTTGATGCGCCGCTCCTTTGGCATAAGTATCCGAAATAGTTACGGCATCTTCATAGGCCATTTTTTTAGTTTTTATACTAATATAACCTATTGCAAAAGCATAAATAATAATTGTAGTGAATAGAATAAAGAATTGAATCTTATGTCTGATTTTAAGATTTAGTCGCATAGTAATCGTACGTAAGAAATGTTAGGTTAGGTTTATTACGTTTTTTTAAAACGAATGTTTACAAATTTAAAAATATTTTTTTAGTACCAAATTTAAAAGGATTTACACATAAAATTCAGTTTTTAAGAATGTTAGAGCCAAGTTAAAGGGGTTTATAGAAAATTTTCCTGCACTTTTTTTGTTGAATCTGAAAATTGACTATAAATTATATACAATTACATTACTAAAAATAAACAATATGTTGGCGAAGATCTGAATTATATTATCCAACATCTTGCAAACTCAGAAAGATAATTATTTTACAATTCTTTGAAATTGTATCCTTTATTCTCTAAGCGTAAAAAGTGTTTGTTTAAGGATGATTTAAAAACTTCGAAATCTTTATTTTCAGGTTTTTGCCAAATCACTTCGGATAAAGCACACATTCGAGGTAAAACCATATACTCCAAATGATCTTCGGTGGCAATCCATTCTGTCCATACATTTGCTTGTGCACCCAGAATATGCTTAGCTTCTTCGCTCGATAATTCGGCTGGGATAGGTTCGTAGTTGTAAACATCTTTCAGGTCGGTATATCCTCCAATTGCCAATGGTTCTTCTTCGGGTTTGCCTTGGTAATGATCAAAATAACATTCATTGTTGGGCGACATAACCACATCGTGTCCCATTTTTGCAGCGGCAATTCCTCCTTTACTTCCTCTCCAAGACATAACCGTTGCTTCAGGTGCTAAACCTCCTTCAAGAATTTCGTCCCAACCAATTAGTTTTTTATTATGTGAGATTAGAAATTTTTCTATTCTTTTAATAAAATACGATTGTAATTCGAACTCATTTTTTAAATGTTCATCTTTTATTCTTTGTTGACATTTTGGACACTCTTCCCATTCTGCTTTAGGACATTCATCGCCTCCAACATGGATATACTCACCTGGGAATAATTCAATAACTTCTGTCAATACATTTTCAAGAAATTCAAAAGTTTTATCATTCCCTGCACAATACACATCATCAAAAACGCCCCACACTTTTGAAACCTCGTATGGTCCTCCAGTGCAACCAAATTCCGGATAAGCAGCAAGTGCCGCTAAGGAATGTCCTGGCATTTCAATTTCGGGTACAATTGTAATAAAACGATCCGAAGCATATTGTACAATTTCCTTTATATCTTCTTGGGAATAGAAATCACTATGTTCTTGTCCATCAAACTCTTCCCGGTTTTTATCAACCATCGTTTCTGATCTATACGAACCAATTTCTGTTAGTTTTGAATATTTCTTTATTTCGATCCGCCATCCTTGATCTTCAGTTAAATGCCAATGAAACGTATTCATTTTATGCATTGCTAATAGGTCAATGTATTTCTTAACAAACTCCTTATCGTAAAAATGACGACATACATCCAGATGCATTCCTCGCCATTCAAATCTTGGTTTATCAGAGATTTTAACTCCCGGAATAGTTTTGCTAAAGGATATATTTTGCTCCGATTTATTTACTTCGAAAAGTTGTAATAATGTTTGAACGCCATAAAAAGATCCATTTGCAGCAGACGAAGAGATTTTTATTATTTTAGTATCTACTTCAAGCTGATATTCTTCTTTTTCGAATTTTCTATCTGACTCATGAATAAGAAAAATTGCATTTTTATGAATATGGTCATTGGTCGATTTTATACTTAAATCATAACCAAAATAATCTTTAATCTCATTTTTGAGATACAATGCAACTTTTTCATATTCTATATTGCCTTGCTCGATTACGATTTTCGTTCTTTTATTGAACGTAAATGACTCGTTTATTTTTTCTACGTTTAATGGTTTTGGGATGATATTAATTTCTACATTCTCTATTTTGGGAGTACAAGAATACATACCTATCAAAATAAAAATTACTATACTTACTTTATTCATAACTAAGGGTGTTTATAAATTGACATATGATTTTAACAGATGTTTCTTTTTCTTCAATAAAGCCCATGTGTCCTGAATTTTTAAGAAGATGCAATTCAGAATTAATGGGGAGTTTAATTTTCTGGATAATTGTATCGTAATCGATGTAATTATCCTTTTTTCCTAAAATAAATAAAAAAGGGATTTTAGTTTCTTCTAATTCAATAGATAAGTCGGGGCGATTTATCATTGCATGTAGAGTTGCAATTATTCCATTTTCACTTGTTTTTAAAGCAATTTTTTTTACGTTTTCAATATCGTTTTGGAATGAGTTTATATTTTCATTTGCAAAAGCATTGGGAATATTGAATGTTGCTATAAGGTCTTTTTTACCTTCATTCACAAATTGAATTTCGCGAATTCTTTTCTTTTTTGTTTCTTCGGAGTCGGCGAAAGGGTGCGAATGGAACAGTGAAAAGCCGAGTAATTTCTCAGGAAAAAGCTTTTGGAACATCAATGCAATGTAGCCTCCCATTGAATGACCAATCATGAAACATTTTGCAATGTCTAATTCATTTAGTAAATCAAAAGTTACTTTGGTTAATTGTTCAATGGAGTGTTTTTGCTCTAGCTCTTCACTTTTTCCATGACCCGGAATGTCAATGCAAATAACTCTAAAGTTATTCGAAAGCTCTTGTGCAAATTCACCCCAAATCTCAATAGACTCCATATATCCATGTAAAAGGACAATAGGAAAACCAGTTCCTAAATCTAAAAAGTGAGTTCGTTTATTATTTAATTCAATAAAAGTATTCATTATTTTTTTACCCACGAGCGAGCATCATCCAATTTAGGAAAAACCTTTGTTGTCCAATTCGAACCAGTCATAAAATGATCATATTCTCTTGTAATTTCAGCAACATAATCATCTTCGGTAACAATAGCAACTTGCATATCTTGTTTAAATTCAGATTGAGATTTATCCATGGTTCCAATTATTGAGATATCATATGATGTAATGCTGAATTTATCGATATGTAAGAAATCAAAAATCTGATATTTGATGGTATCAAAATTTGCATTGCTAATTACATAGTTATTGGCATCTATAAGATCCTGGGCAGTTACTTCACCTCTAAACTTAACATAAACTCCGTCTTTATCCCAGTTGATATTAAATGTCATATTAGGCTATATTTTTCGTGAATAGATAGTATATAAATGTGTTAATCAACAAATAGTTCAATATAAAAGTCTGGAAAAATACTAATTATTATTTACTTTGTTCATGAAAAGTGTTCATGAGTTTTTCAATTTCTTCCACTTCTCTTGGAATGTCTTGCATTAAATCGAAAGGTTTTTGTCCTACAACGATGTCATTTTCAATTCGTATTCCGATATTTTCTTCTGGAATATAAATCCCTGGTTCGCAGGTTAAGATCATACCGTCTTCTAAAACAACGGTTCGATCACCAACATCATGTACATCTAAACCAATGAAATGACATGTTCCGTGTGGATAATATTTTTTCACCAAGGGTTTTTCAGGATCTTGATTTTCAACATCTTTTAAAGAATACAAACCAAGTTTAATATGTTCTTTCTGAATTAACTCTTCAACTCTTTCATTAATTTTGTTAATGGTTGTTCCCGGTGTTAGCCAGGTTATTGCTTTTTTCATTACACTTAAAACAGCCTCATAGCATTCTTTTTGGCGATCGGTAAATTTCCCATTTACAGGAATCGTTCTTGTACAATCGGCAGCATAATTTGCATATTCTGCACCAAAATCCATCAATAAAAGATCACCATCGTTACAAATTTTATTGTTCTCTACATAATGCAAAACACATGCGCTTTTTCCGGAAGCTATTATTGGAGCATAAGCATGATCTGTTGCTCGATTCCATAAAAACTCATGAGTAATTTCTGCTTCAACCTGATATTCAGTAACATTCGGCTTCACAAATTTTAAGATCCTGTTAAATGTTTTGTGAGTTATGCTACATGCTTCTTGCATCAATTTTATTTCTTCGGGTTCTTTTTTTAAACGAAGATTCATCATTATTGGAGCAAGTCTTTCAACTTCATGTGCTGGAAATTCTTTTTGCAAGTCACCCATGAATCTAAAGTCTGCGGATTCTATCTCGGGCTTAAATTTTAAATTTTCATTTAAGTTCAGATAAATATTTTCTGCATTTATTGCCAATTCACGAAATGTAGCCTCGAATTCAGAAATGTATTTTATCGTTTTAATTCCAGATGTTTTAATTGCTTCTTCTTGAGAATATTTATGTCCTTCCCAAACAGCAATTTGTTCATTGCTTTCAATAATAAATAGGATTTCGCGTAAATCTTTATTTGGATGATTCGGGCAAAGTGTTAAAATCGTTTTTTCTTGATCAATTCCGGTTAAATACAATAAATCGGAGTTCTGACGAAACGAAAAATACTGATCGCCATTACGTGGCATTTGATCGTTTGAGTGAATAACGGCAACCGAATTTGCAATTAAACACTTAAGGAGTTTTTTTCTGTTTCTTTCAAATAATGAGCTGTTTAGCTGAGGATATTTCATAACTTAGAACTGTTTTAAATTAAAATGATTGTGCGTCTAAACATTGGAATTACGTATTTTAGCAAATATATTTGTTTATGTACATATCTTTACAAACGGATTTGCAATTTAACTAATGTTCTATAAAAATTAAATTCTATGAGCAAATTTTTCACTTCATCCATTGGACAAAAATTTTTCATGAGTATAACGGGATTATTTCTCATGATGTTTTTATGTGTCCATTTAATAATAAATTCTTTATTGCTTTTTGGTGATGGCGAATTATTTAATGAGGCTGCTAATTTTATGAGTAGCAATCCATTAATGAAAGTTATTGAGCCCATTCTTGCATTAGGATTTATTATGCATATTATTTATGCAGCTTACATTACGCTTAAAAACCGAATGGCTAGGCCTCAGGCTTATAAAGTAGTAAGCAAAACAAAGGTTTCATGGGCATCAAAAAACATGTTCATTCTAGGAGGTTTGGTTCTAGTTTTCTTAGTTATTCATTTAGCTAACTTTTTTTGGAAAATTAAATTTGGAACAGTTGCAACAGTTTCAGCAGATGGTCACGAACTGCATGATGTGTATAGTTTAGTTGCAGGTTTGTTCAAAGGATGTTTGTTGTATAATGTGCTTTATATATTAGGAGCAATTTTTCTATTTTTTCATCTTACCCATGGTTTTTGGTCAGCATTCCAAACAATCGGTTGGAATAATAATAAATGGATTGGCAGATTAAAAACGATAAGTTACATCTATGCAATTATAATTGCAGGTGGATTTGCTGTTATTCCTTTGTACTTTATTTTTAAGTACTTCGTGTAAAAATCTTAGAATACAAATTGTAAAAAACACACTATGAGTAAATTAGATGCTAAAATACCAGAAGGCCCATTGGCTGAAAAGTGGACAAAATATAAGGCTACACAAAAATTAGTTAGCCCAAATAATAGAAAGAAATTAGATATTATTGTTGTAGGAACAGGTATAGCAGGAGCTCCTGCTGCTGCTTCATTGGCAGAGATGGGTTACAATGTAAAAGTTTTTTGTTTTCAGGATTCTGCTCGTCGAGCACACTCAGTTGCAGCACAGGGCGGAATTAATGCTTCAAGAAATAATAAAAACGATGGTGATAGTACTTATCGCTTATTTTATGATATGATAAAAGGTGGCGATTATCGTGCTCGCGAAGCAAATGTATATCGTGCCGCAGAAGTTAGTAGTGACATAATTGATCAGCTTACAGCACAAGGAGTTCCCTTTGCTCGTGAGTATGGTGGAACTTTGGCGAATAGAACATTTGGTGGAGTGCAGGTTTCTCGCACAAATTATGCGCAAGGACAAACAGGTCAGCAAGTTCTTCTTGGAGGGTATTCTGCACTGAAACGTCAGGTTGCGCTTGGAAAAGCTACAATGTATAGTCGCCAACAAATGCTTGATATAGTCGTAATTGATGGTAAGGCACGTGGAATTATTACTCGTAATTTGGTAAGTGGTGAAATAGAGCGTCATGCAGCGCATGCAGTTGTATTAGCTACTGGTGGTTACGGAACAATATATTATCTTTCAACATTAGCAGTACAATCGAATGGTTCTGCTGCAATGCAAGCATTTAGAAAAGGAGCATTGTTCGGAAATCCTAGCTTTATTCAAATTCACCCAACGTGTATCCCGGTATTAAATGAATATCAGTCTAAGTTAACATTAATGTCTGAATCCTTAAGAAATGATGGTCGTATTTGGGTTCCAAAGGCTGAAGGTGATAAACGTAAACCAAGTGAAATTCCAGATGAGGAAAGAGATTACTTCTTAGAAAGAAGATATCCTGCATTTGGTAATTTAGTTCCTCGCGATGTTGCATCTCGCGCATCAAAAGAGCGTTGTGATAATGGTTTTGGAGTTGGAAAAACAGGGCTTGCAGTTTATCTTGATTTTAGAGATGCTGTTGCTAAACAAGGTAAAAAAGTTATAAAAGGTAAGTATGGCAACCTTTTCGATATGTATGAAAAAATTACTGGAGAAGTACCTTATGAAACACCAATGATGATATATCCTGCGGGTCACTATACAATGGGTGGTCTTTGGGTAGATTATAATCTTATGACAACTATTCCTGGACTATTTGCAATTGGAGAGGCTAATTTCTCTGATCATGGTGCAAACCGATTAGGTGCAAGTTCATTAATGCAGGGTGCCGGTGATGGTTATTTTATTGCTCCATACACAGTATCAAATTACTTGGCTGATGAAATTACCAATAAAGTGCCATCAACTGATTCTCCTGAGTTTGTTGAGGCTGAGAATAACGCTAAAGCAATACTTGATAAATTTTTAAATATCAACGGAACTCAAACTGCTACTTCATTCCATAAAAGATTAGGACATATTATGTGGACCTATTCAGGTATGCAGCGTAACGAAGAAGGTTTAAAGAAAGCTTTGGGAATGATTGCAGATCTTAAAAAAGAATTCTGGAGCGATTTAAAAATTCCTGGGAAAACCGATGAGATTAACCAAGAACTTGAGAAAGCAAGTAGAGTGGCTGATTTTATTGATTTGGCTATTTTAATTGTTAATGATGCACTAAATAGAAAAGAATCTTGTGGCGCTCATTTCCGTGAAGAGAGTATGACCGAAGGTGGAGAAGCAATGCGTATTGACAAAGATTATTCTTTTGTTGCAGCTTGGGAATATCTTGGCGAAGATAAAGAGCCTAAACTTCATAAGGAAGAACTTAAGTTCGAAAATGTAGAAGTAAAAGTTAGAAGTTACAAGTAATTGTAAGACAAAAGATATAAGTATAAAGATCAAAGTCTGAGTACTTGAAACTATAATATAAAATCTTGAAAAAATGAAAATAAAACTAAATATTTGGAAACAAGCGAATGCTAAAGCCAAGGGTAAATTTGAAAAATACGAATTAGATGGAGTCGACGCAGAAATGTCATTCCTGGAAATGTTAGATTCCTTAAACGAGAAATTAATTAAAGAAGACAAAGAACCTGTTGCATTTGAGCACGATTGTCACGAAGCAATTTGTGGGTGTTGCAGTTTATATATTAATGGGCATCCACACGGACCGGGAAATGAAACAGCAACATGTCAGGTTCACATGCGATCATTTAAAGATGGCGATACAATTACTGTTGAGCCTTGGAGAGCAAAGAGTTTTCCTGTGTTAAAAGACTTAATGGTTGATCGCAATGCATTTGATAAGATAATGGCAGCTGGTGGATTTGTGTCCATTGATGCAGGTCAGGCACCAGATGCAAATGCAAATTTAGTAAGCAAAATAGATGCCGACAAGGCTTTTGATGCAGCGGCTTGTATTGGTTGTGGTGCTTGTGTAGCGGCTTGTAAAAATTCATCGGCAATGTTGTTTGTATCTGCAAAAGTTTCGCAATTGGCCTTATTACCTCAAGGTAAAGTAGAAGCAAAACGCCGAGCTTTAAACATGGTTGCTAAAATGGATGAGTTAGGTTTTGGTTCTTGTACTAATACTGGAGCTTGTGAAGTTGAGTGTCCAAAAGGAATTGGAATCGATTTTATTGCAAAATTAAATCGCGAATATTTATGTGCATCAATAAAGGAAGCAGAATAAAATAAATAGCAAAAAACATTAGAATTAAAGATCCGGAAATTTAAATTTCCGGATCTTTTTATATCAAGGGAGAATCTTAGATATGCAAATTGCAACTATGTATATAGTGTGAAAGATGCTTTAAAAAAATCCATGGTAGAGCATTGGGGACTATAAACTAATTTTTGAACTTGATTCGGGATTAATAACAGGGAAAAATAAGTAAAAGCGAACGCACCTGAGAACAAGAGAAGCGGATTAGAAATAATGCTTATAAATTTATCTATAAATCAAAGAATTAGTGTTTTGCTAGAATCAAAGCGAAATTTTTTATTCCAATAAAATTAGTACTTTGAATGTCTTTTCGATTTATTTTATTACTTTCATTTTTTAATAGGAATAATATTTCGGTAATAAATTCAATACCTTCAAAGTAATAAATGATATACAGTCGATTTTTTCTCTTAAATTTAATTTTAGCTTTTTCGATAATTTCTAATGCTAATGCTCAATCAGAAGATGACTGTTGCCAACAAGTTAATACTATGCTTGTTGTTCTTAAAAAGAATCATTATCAACCACATGATATTGATAATGATTTATCACGTAAAATTTGCAGGAATTATATTAATGCTTTAGATCCCTACGATCTGATTTTTACTTCGAATGATAAAAAAGAGTTTGCAAAATTCAATACTTGTTTAGTTAAAAAAGACAATTTAGCTTATTGCGGTTTTTTGAGTTCTGTTTTTGCAACATATAGAGTTAGATTAAGCCAAGCAGATTCAATAATTAATTTACTTTCGAAAATATCATTAGAGTATAATAAAAAGGAAGATTTTATTTTCAATTTTCAAGATACTCTGTCTAAGAAATTAGATAAGAGTTCATTAAGGGATCGATGGAGAAAATATATAAAGTATCAAATGTTGGATTATGTTGATGTGCAAAACGACATTGATTCGGAACGTAATTTTAAAAGTTTTTTAGATCAGGAATCAGAATTAAGGGAAAAGGTAATTTTAAAAGAAAAATGTAGAATTAAGCGCATACTAAATCATCCTTCAGGTTTTGAGAGTTTTCTAACTTCGATATTTTTAAATGAGATTGCGGTCATATATGATCCTCACACCATGTTTTTTCTTCCTGATGAAAAAGATAATTTTGAGATAAGTCTATCTAAAAAGGCCAAATCTTTTGGTTTAGCTTTTTCCGATGATGAAGATGGAGAAATAAGAATCGAAAATTTAGTGCCTGGCGGACCAGCCTGGAAATCAAATATATTAAATGGTGGAGATATAATTTTAGAAATTAGAAAACCGGACAATACTCTTGTTGATATTTCTTGTATTGATATGTACACTTTGCATACCATTCTGCAATCGGCAGAATTAAATACAATAGAATTAAAGGTTAGAAAAAATAATGGTCAGATTAAAACGGTAAAACTATATAAAGAAGAATTATTTATTGAGGAAAATAAAATTTCTAGCTTTATTTTGGATGGCGAAATAAAAATTGGATATATTAACCTCCCTGGTTTTTATACCAATTGGGAGCAGGAATATACTCTGGGGTGTGCTAATGATGTAGCCAAAGAAATATTAAAATTAAAAAAAGAGCAGATTGAAGGATTAATACTTGATGTAAGAAATAACGGTGGTGGTTCTGTGGCTGAGGCCATGGATTTAGCTGGAATTTTTATCGATAGTGGTCCGTTAAGTGTTTACAAAGAAAAGAATGTAAAACCAAGATTAATAAAGGACATTAATCGGGGTACAATTTATGATGGTCCCTTGGTGCTCTTAGTAAATAAATTAAGCGCTTCTGCCTCGGAATTTTTAGCAGCAGTTTTACAGGACTATAACAGAGCAATTATTGTTGGAAGTACAACCTACGGAAAAGCAACCGGACAAGTTATAATTCCGAATGACACAAGTTATACTTCTAATAGTATTAATCAAACAGAAAATACATCAGCCCAAGGTTATTTAAAAATTACTAATAGTAAGTTTTATCGCGTTAACCAAAAGAGTTTTCAAAAAACAGGTGTGATACCTGATGTTGTGTTGCCAGATATTTTAGATTATTATAATGTTGGAGAGGCATCAAACTTATATGCTCTGAAAAACGACACAATTATTAAAAAGGTTTATTACAATGCACTTCCATCTTTTCCAATTGATGAATTACAAAAATTAAGCGCAAAAAGAACAGAGCTCAACACTAATTTTAAAATGATTAAAAGTTTAGAAGAGACCTTTAAACGGTTCACGACTAGTCCTGAAAAAATCTCCTTATATAGGGATAGCTTAATAAATAGAATAGAGGAAAGTGGGTATCTCTTTCAAGCAATTGAGGGTTTAAACATCCCTATTTCAGATCGATTAATTGTTAAATCTAATGATTTCGATAGAGATTTAATTGAAATAGATCAAAATAAAATGGAGATCAATAAAAAAATAATAGAAGATATTAGTAATGATATATATATAGTTGAATGTTTAAAAATTCTAAATGATTTAATAACAATAAAACAAGAAAATGGAGATGAGAAAAATTAACCTTGTTTGGATTACATTATTTGTTGTTTTTAGTTTGATAAATGTAAGTCCAATTTGTGCTCAGAAATTTAGTAATCCGGTTTCGTATATGGAGTATATAAGTATGGAACACGAATTAATCTCAAAAAATATGTGGGATTATATAAAAGCATCGGCTCATAGTAAGCGAATGAGTAAAATTGATAAAAAACGTAAAGAATTAATTAGTACAACTGCAATAGCAAAAAGAAAAATAGAACGAATGCCAGATTATGAAGGTTATTCGGATTTAAGAGACTCTGTAGTTTCATATTTAGGATTAAGTTATCTAATGTTAACAGAGGATTATGCGGAAATAGTGGATTTAGAGGAAATCGCTGAGCAGTCATATGATTTAATGGAAGCATATTTATTGGCTAAAGAACGAGCAAATGAAAAAATGGATCAAGCGAGTTTAATGGTAAATAATGAGCAGAAAAAGTTTGCTGAGAAATACGATATTAATCTTATAGATAGTCAGAATAAAATAGCGCAAAATCTAGAAAAAGCTGGTGAGGTAATTACCTATTACAATAAAGTTTATTTAATCTTTTTTAAAAGTTATAAGCAGGAAGCTTATCTAATGGATGCATTGACAAGAGCTGATGTTAATGGAATTGAACAAAACAGAAGTACTTTGTTGAAAGATTCTGATGAAGGAAACAAAAAGCTTATTGAAATAAAGGGATATGCCGGAGATATAAGTATAAAGAGATCATGCCAGCAATTGCTAAATTTTTATAAAACAGAAGCATCAACTAAAACACCTATTCTTACGGATTTTTATCTAAAGAAGGAGAAATTTGAAAAGATAAGTACAGCATTTGAAGCCAAACGCAATTCCGAGAAAACACAAGATGACGTAGATAATTTTAACAAGGCAGTTTCTGATTATAATAATGCAATTAAATCTTATAATAGGACCAATGATGAACTCAATAATATGAGAAACAATTTATTGGAAAACTGGAACAAAACAGTAAATGCTTTTATGGATAAGCACGTACCATAAAATTCAATTAAAAAAGCACATAAAAAAAACCTGTCAGTTTATGTTACTGGCAGGTTTTTATTATTGGAATAATATCTTACGATTTCATTGTTTCTTCAACTTCTTCAACCGTAATTGGAATTCTTTTTCCAATCAGTTGCTGACCAGTTTCTGTAACTAAAAGATCATCTTCTAATCTAATTCCACCAAAATCGATATACTCAGAAAGTACTTTATCGAAATTAATAAAATTAGAATTAATATTTTCTGCTTTCCATTTTTTCACTAAATCTGGAATAAAATAAATTCCAGGCTCAGATGTAAGAACAAAACCTTCTTGTAATTTACGACCAAGTCTTAAACCACTTAATCCAAACTGAGTAGCACGTTTAAATTCATCATCGTAACCAACATGATCTTCGCCTAAGCCTTCCATATCATGAACGTCAAGTCCCATCATATGACCTAATCCGTGCGGCATAAATAGTGCATGTGCTCCTTCACGAACAGCATCTGCAGGATTTCCTTTCATGATTCCAAGATCGGTTAATCCTTCAGCAATTATCCTTGCCGATTCTAAATGAATATCTCTATATGCAATTCCAGGTTTAATTAATGATATTGCGTGGTTATTTGCATTTAATACAATGTTGTAAATATCTTTCTGTTTCTGAGAAAATTTACCACCTACAGGAACGGTTCTTGTATTGTCACTAGCATAATGCAAAGGTGTTTCTGCACCAGTATCTGTTAGCATTAATTTACCTTCTTGTAGCATGTTACCATGATAATGGTTATGCAATGTTTCTCCATTTTGAGATAATATGATAGGGAACGATAACGCTCCACCGTGAGCTAAAGCTATACCTTCCACAGTACCGGCAATTTCTTGTTCGTAAACGTCTGGCTTTGCCATTTTCATGGCTGTGGTGTGCATTTTATAACCTATTGCAGAAGCTTTTATTAACTCTTCAATTTCGTATTTGTCTTTTATTGATCTTAAATCAACAACAGCTTTAATTAATTCAAGAGAAACATAGTTTTCTGTTTCGTTATGATTTATTTCTAATAAATTACTGAATTGAACAATAGAATCTCCTCTGTAAAATGGTAGAACATGAATTGGTCTATTCTGATTGTTTGCATTTCTCAGGTAATTACCTAATTGTGTTAAAGGCTCGGTATTTTCAACACCAATCTCAGATGCTAATTCCTTAATTGTTGGCTGAGGTCCCATCCATATTACATCATCAATGCTAAAATCATTTCCGAATAAGTATTCTTTTCCAGAATCAAGGTCAATTAAACCACCTAGGCCAGGAACATCTAATCCAAAGAAATATAAAAAGTTACTATCTTGTCTGAAATGATATGCATTATCAGGATAATTAAAAGCAGACTCGGTGTTTCCTAAGAAAAGAACTAATCCTCCTTTTAATTTTTCTTTTAGTCTATTTCGACGTCCAACGTATACATCTTTTTTAAACATATTATATTGATTTGATTGATTATTAATAATTTGATTAATATTTATATTAAACAAGTGAACTAAGAAAAACAAAGGACTGAAATTTTAGTAAATAAAAAAAGCATTGTTGAAACAATTGATCTAAAAAAAACAAACAAAAAGATCATATGCTCGTATAGAGTTATATTAATTGATAGATTTTAGCATATATGCATATTGCATGTAATTTTTATAGTAACAACTTATAAATCAATCCTGAAATCAGAAAAAATAATTGCGAATAGACTTGTATTTTTCATATATTTTAGTATATTCGCACTTTATCAACATCTTGTTAACAATCGTAATTTTTTAAATCGTGTTCTTATGCCTTACAGAAGATTACCCAACACAGATAGTTCAAGACTAAAAGCGCTTACGATAGCTTTAGAAAAAGGTAAAAAATTAACTCCAATGGATTTAGCCTTTAAGCAAGGAACTTTTCAACGCGTCAGATCCTTTCTTCCTAAATGGAAAAATGCAATTTTAGAGCATAAAACCACCTACGAAATTCAAATTAAAAACAATAAAGAGTATTTAAAAAAGATTAAAAAGGCGAAGCTTTATATATCGCATTTTATTCAGGTGGTTAATATGGCCATCGTGCGTGGAGAGATGCAAGAATCTGTTAGGGAGTTTTACGGAATTGAAAAGGAAAATAACAGATTACCATCTTTGGGAACGGAGGCAGATGTTGTTGAATGGGGTAAAAAAATTATTGAGGGGGAAGCAAAAAGAAAAATGAGGGGAAATACTCCTGTAACAAATCCCACGATTGCAGTAGTAAAAGTACATTACGATAATTTTATAGAATCCTATAATTTTCAAAAAATGCTTCAAAAAAACCACTCTAGAGCATTAACTAGTTTGGCCGATTTACGGAATGATTCCGATGAAATTATCTTAAGTGTGTGGAATGAGGTAGAAGAATCATTTAGTGATATCCCAGATGATTTAAAAAGAGAAGAAGCCCAAAAATATGGACTTGTTTATGTTTATCGTAAAAATGAGATTGGTCAAATATCTTTACTTAAAGATAATGAATCTCGAATATTTAACTTTTAACTAATCGTCTGGATTCTTTATAAAAGGCAAATAAGGATGCGCTTACTATTGCCATGCTAATTCCTACAAAAGCAACTGTTTCTTGCCCTATAGATTCTAGTCCCTCTAGTGCTTCATCTGCATAAAAAAAGTAAGTAATTATGGCTACCGAGTTATTTACAAAATGGCCAAGAATTGGAACCCAAATTGATCCACTCCAATAAAATAAATACCCTAATAATACTCCTAATATAAACCTTGGAAAAAATCCGTAAAATTGAAAATGCATTGCACTAAATATAAATGCAGAAACAAGAATTCCAACATGCATATTTTTTGCCCAATCTCCGATTATCTTCTGAAAAACACCCCTGAATATTAGTTCTTCTCCAATGGCAGGCAATGCACCTATCATAAATAGATTAAAAAGCAAAGAACCAACACTATCCATTCTTAAGAAAGCAGTTGTAATTAACTTAGCGCTTTCTTCTTTTTCTTTCATCCAGACTTCAACTCCAGATAACCATTCTGGTAATTGCATGTTACTATTTAAAACACCTAGATAACTTATTATTGGAATAGAAATTAGAAATATAAATATTGTTAAAATAAGGGCGTTTGCGGAAATTTTACGTTTAAAACATAAGTAACTTGTGGCGCTATTACTAAATAAATAACCAATTATAAATGCAGGAATTATAAATAAGCCAATAGCTTGTAGTGTTTGTAAGTATTTTAAGAATATAATATTGTTTGGATTGTTATAATCAGAAAGTACCGTTGAAAGTTCAGAAAAACCAATATGAAATAAAGGAATTGCAACAATTAAACCAATAATAAAAGTGATTAAAAAAGAAACCAATATGATGAACAATGAAAATATAAGTTTTGTAAAAGGATTAGCATCCGAAAATGAATTTTTCATTTTGAAAAATGAATTAGTTAAAATTATATAAATTTGCGTCTAAAATTAATCAATTAAAACACATTGGTAAAGATAGGGAATATAGAGTTAGGAGAGAAGCCACTTTTTTTGGCTCCAATGGAAGATGTAACAGATCCATCGTTCCGATATTTGTGTAAAAATTATGGTGCAGATGTTGTATATACTGAGTTTGTTGCGTCCGAAGGATTAATACGCGATTGCAAGAAAAGTTTTAAAAAGATTCAATTATTTGATTTTGAAAGGCCAGCTGCGATTCAGATCTATGGTCATCAGATTGATTCTATGGTTGAAGCAGCTAAAATGACTGAAGAAGCCAAACCAGATTTTATTGATATAAACTTTGGTTGTCCAGTAAAAAAGATTGCTGGTCGTGGAGCAGGAGCTGGAATGTTGCGAAATATTCCATTAATGATTGAAATGACCAAAGCTATTGTTGATGCTGTAAAAACTCCTGTAACAGTTAAAACCCGCTTGGGTTGGGACGATGATAGTAAGATTATTGTAGATTTAGCTGAACAACTCCAAGATACAGGAATTCATATGTTAGCTATTCATGGTCGTACGCGTCAACAAATGTACAAAGGCGAAGCCGATTGGACTTTAATTGGTGATGTTAAGAATAATCAGCGAATGAAAATTCCTATCATAGGAAATGGTGATATAAAAGATGGAGAATCGGCAAAGCAAGCGTTTGATAAATACGGAGTTGATGGAATAATGATTGGTCGTGCTACGGTTGGTCGTCCATGGATTTTCAAGGAAATAAAAGATTATCTTGAAAAAGGCGAAGTAATGAAACCTTTAACCATAAAAGAAAAGGTTGAATTGGCAAAGCTGCATCTTGAAAAATCAATTGAGTGGAAAGGGGAACCACGAGGGATTTATGAAATTCGTCGACATTTATCAAACTATTTTAAAGGCTTGCCGCACTTTAAGGAAACTCGAATGAAGTTGGTTACCTTGCTTGATGTCCCTGAATTAATAAAAACCTTGGATAGTATTTCTGATCAATATGGAGATTGGGATGATAGCCAACAGGCTGATGATTATTCCTACTTTCAATACTAAAAACATATAAGCAATGAAAAGATTTACCTATTTACTTATTATTTGTATCTCAATTTTATCTGCATGCACACAGCATAAAACAGAACAAAATAAAAACATTATTCGTGTTGGGATTTTCGATACGAATGGTGATAGCCCGGGTTGTATTGTGGATGCATACGAAGCTTTAAGAATTGATTCTGATATTAAACCGGAAGTGATAAGTGCTGCAACTATCATGTCAGATGATATTTTAGATTTTGACCTTATTTTATTTCCTGGCGGATCTGGAAAAGCAGAAACAGGTCGTTTGGGAGATTTGGGACAGGAAAGAATTAAAGAACTGGTTTCTGAACATGGTAAAAGCGTAATTGGTATTTGCGCAGGAGCTTATATTTTAACACAAACAGAAGCTTATCCTTCTCTCGATTTAAGTGGAATGCAAGCAACAGATATAGAGCATGATCACCGAGGACATGGAATAGTGAAGTTTGATTTAACTGAAAAAGGAGTCGAAATTTTTCCTGAACTCGCTAATCGTGAAATTAGTTTTATGCAATACTACGAAGGTCCAGTTTTAATACCTGTGGAAAATGCTAAATATAATTCGGAAAGTATAGCAACTATGTTAAGCGATGTGCATACAGTTGAAGGAGCTCCTTCAAACATGACAAATAATAAAGCTTTTATTATTACATCAGCAGTAGGCAAAGGAAATACAGCTTCATTTGTTGGACATCCAGAAACTACTCCGGGAATGCGTTGGATGATTCCAAGAATGGTTCGCCATTTATTAAATAAAGAATTGGTTTCATATTCGAATAAAGTTGTTCGTCCTGAAATTTATAAGAATGAAATTTTATTTACTGATGAACTTCAAGAATTACAAAGTAAATACTATTCAAATTTATGGGGAAACGAAACAGAAAAGATTGAAGCAATAAACGGATTGGTTGAAATTTCAGCATGGTCTGCAAAAAAGAAAATAGTAGGATTGCTTAGGGATTCTTCTCCAGAAGTTAGGAAAATAGCGGCTAATGCAATTGTTGAATTAGAACGCACTGATTTTATAAATGATTTGGATGTTGCAGTACGAGTAGAAAAAGATGAAGAAGTTAAACTGTTTTTAGCTGACAAGTTGAAACAGCTAAAATTAATACTGCCAGAGTAATTTAACACGAAATAGAACATTGAAAATCCGATGAATATTCATCGGATTTTTTGTTTATAGACATAATAAAATTGAATTGAGATTACGTAAAACATATGATTCTTAAATTTGTTATTATAGAATTAAGCTTTTATTTGTATCCTAATTATTTACACTTCTTAAATAGAATACTATTATGAGTCTAAATTATCATAGTACCCCAAGAATTACAGAAAAAAAGAGAAAAGATATTATTCGTTATATTAACATGAAGCTTGCTTCTATGGGGCAGCCTATTTTTGAGGGAGACACAGGGCAGAAACATGAGGGAATGTCGGAAAAAGAATTTGTAAGTCTGGCTGAAAGCTTATTGAATAATTATAAAGAAAAAATGCGTTTACTATCAACGGAAATTATTAACCCGGCAGACAGGCGTATACAAAAGTTTATTGATCGATACTTAGGTGATTTAAAGTTTGAAAAAGTACTTCGTATTCCTTTTGATTCTTTTGTTTTAGATAAGGCGGGTATTGGAAGAGAGATCAGTTTGCCCCCTAACGGTAATACATTCGAGAACAAACTTATTAAATCCTATAGAATAAGACAGGGAGTATTGCATAACCCATTGCATGATAGAAGAACAACCAAAGGTTCGTTTCATATTGTTGAAGGAGGCTTGCCTATTCCTCCCGATAAGAAAGTTGTGCCTAGGATTACATTTGCACATTTTCTTAATTCGGCTTTTAATCCACCTGAAGAATTTATGCTTCTTCCTTTTACTTCGGCTCAAGAAAATAAAGCGCACGTATGGACATCCTTATTGTTGAGACCTACAGTTTGCCCAGAGATTCCGGGAGTAATGGAAAAGAAAAGTATGGAGATACGATTTTTTGCTCCTGGATCATTGGTTAGCAATCTTGATTTTGTAGAATCTATATTTGGAAATGCGGGAGATCCTTATCTGTTTAAAAATGATTCTGGGTTAGATTTGGAACATTGGACCGGACATACGGGTTGTGTAGTTTTAGCTCCACAATTAATCAAACTTAAAAAGAGTGAAATAGGATTACCTAATTTTAATGATGCTACAGATCAACAACGTAAAGATGGAATGTGTTGGAAAGATAAAGACGACTTATATAACGATGGGCAACCATTCAAGATCACTTGTCGTGATGAAAGTGGAGTTGTCATTACCTTAATTGCAGATAATTATTTTGGATATTCAAAGAAAGAAGTAAAAACACAGATTAGTTATGCAGCTAATATGTTTGGTTTATGTGAAGAAGAGCATGCTGGTGGGACCTTAGCATTTTCTAGAATAAACATGGGCGATTCTTTTTCTGCTTCAAAAATTGCCGATAAATTGGGGAATAAATATTCATTTACTGATGTCAAGAAATCTTACTCAGGTATAATGAATCTTCAAGCAGAAAGTTATGGTATCGATAAAGTCCATCCAAACATTTTCTATGTTCCTGAGAACGCAGAGTTTAGTTTAAAAGAGAATTGTGTGAAATGGGAATTCAATGGAAAGATTGAGAGAATTAAACTTCTAAAAAATCATTTTTACATATTGCCTAGTGGACAAAAGATTCATATGGAGAAACATCCTTTTGCACCAACATGGTATTTAGCTATTACATACTCAGAAGGATCGTTTTTGCACAAACCAAGTACCGTTTCTGGGGGCGGAAAATCTGAAATTTCAAAATCATTATTGAATGCAATTATTTATGGTACTTTTTTCATCGATAATAAAGAAAAGGATTTTGCAAAGGTTGATGAAATTCTAGGATATGATTACAGCAATATCATAAAAGAACCACAAAAAGAGAAGGATAGCAGTCGTTTGATATTGGGGGTAGAACGAACTTTGGGATCTGTAATTACTTTATTAACTCCTTTCGAAGGTTATACAGATGAGTATAATGATTTTTTGGAATCAATTCCAGATCACGTAAAAGCATTGGTTTTTTTGATCAAAAAAATTAATGATGCACAAGGAATTGAGAATAATTGGCGTGAGTTGTTTACTGTCGATAGGGTTAATGGACGTTTAGGACATTGCTTAATGTTTGATAATAGAAAAATTATTACTTCGTATTTGCGTGTAGGATATGGAATGGATGAATCGTGGTTTGTTCACTCTTTACGACCCGATTTTTTGGCAGCTGCAAAAGTGCAAATGGAAGACGATATTTCTGCAACTGTAACTGTACCAAGCAATCAATTAGAATATTTGAGCAATGAACAAGAAAATGAAAGTGTAAAATTGGTTGAAAACTGCGAATATTTATTTTTTCAAAGACCCGATGAAGCGATTACACGCGGTTATGATAAACAAGCAGAAGAAGATCTTTCCAAAAAGAATAATTTTACAACAAACTACGAACCCCTGACTCCAGCTGATGGAAAAGAAATAATCGAAGATGCTATTCAATTCGATAAGTACACTTATCCTATTAAGTCGCTAATAAAAAAGGGAGCTACTGACGAAAATGATTTATTTTTTATTTCACCATCGCATCCTAGAGTTTTAGATGATAATACAAGATCAAAGAATCCAAGATATTTACAAACTAGTCCTGATTTTTCAAATCCAATCGATGGTTATTTGGCAAAAATTGGGACACGTCTTTTTCGTAAAATCCCGATAGACAAACCAGTAGTTTTTCCTATTACTGACATGCTGCCTGGTAGAAGAAACAACCCTTCAGATAAAAAATCAGGAATTCGTTCTTTGAGTGTATATAATCCAATTCATTTTCAGGAATTCCCAGAATTATTTATGGATTTCATATGTAGCTTAACCGGGAAATCTCCATCAACAACAGGAGCTGGATCGGAAGGAGCTCTTACAAAAGGGCCATTCAATATGTTAGTTACAACAAGCGATTTGAATAATGCACTGTTGTCATATATCTTAACAGGATACAATGGATTTTCTACCGCCGCAGGTCATGTTGGTTCAAAAAATAGGTTCGATCATGATATAAGTATCCTAATTCCTGAGTTATGGTGCCGAATGGGTAAAGAAGAAAAAAATCCTAAAAGATTAATTCAAGAAGGCGCTCTGGAGAAACTAAATGATTTCGAATTTAATGGAAAGAAAGTATTAGCAAGTCGATTAGGTTACCGAATTACTCGAACGTTTATTTTTAGACATTTTGGAAGAATTTTTGAAGAACCAATGGGTGTTTTTACCGATGAAATGTTAAAGCCAGAATTACAAGATATGGATGATTTTGTTGATGGAATAAACAATATAGTTGAAGCCCAACGAAAATCGGCATTAATGTATTTTGAAGATGGAAGTATTGAATCTGCTATTCCACCATTGAAAGTCCTTATCCATATTATGGCTTATGGACATTTTGAGAACAAAGGAATTGATGATCCTGAGTTGAGAAAGTTGTTTACAAGAGAATATGTTCTTTCAAGTGAATGGTACAAGAAAAGACTTCATTTAAAACAAGAACGAGAGATTAAAAATTGGCAAAAGAAGATTGATTACATTCAGAAGTTTAAGGAAAAGGAAATTAATCAATCTATTAGTGATGAGTTAAAAATTGATGATAAACTAAAATATGCTCGTAAGAATCTCGAAAAAGTAAAGACAGAAGCTTATTTAAAATCATTAGTAGGAACTATTGGCTTAGATTCAATTTTTAAATAATCATTCAATTTTTTATAGCATGTCATTTTATGTTAAAAGTCATGATTTTTAACATGAAATGCCTTAATTTTGCACAGAATTTTAAAAAATTTCACAATTTGTTATGGCAGACAAAACAAAACAAAAGTTGTTCCAAGAATTTCCGCCAATCTCTACGAAAGAGTGGCAGGATAAGATCACAATAGATCTAAAAGGTGCAGATTTCGACAAAAAACTGGTTTGGAGAACCATTGAAGGTTTTAGTGTTCAACCGTATTATCGTGCTGAACATTTAGAAAATTTGAATCACCTAAAATACGTACCTGGAGAATTTCCATATGTACGTGGAAACAAAGCAAAATGCAACGGCTGGTATATTCGTCAGAATATCAATGCGAACGATGCAAAAGTAGCTAACGAAAAAGCACTTGATGTTTTAATGAAAGGTGTTGATTCTTTGGGTTTTGAAACTTGTTGTAAAAGTGAGTATTCAAACGAAGAGTTCAAAACATGGTTAAAAGATATTAGCATTGCAGACATCGAAGTTAATGTAACTGATGCAACTGCAGCTCATCCTTTTGTTGATTTCTTAAAAGCTAAGATTGAAGCAGAAAATATCGATAAAAACGAAATTAAAGGTTCTGTTGATTTTGATCCAATGGCTCATTTAACGTTAAACGGTAATTTCTGTAAAGCTCAATCTGATGTTTTTGATACAGCAAAGGAATTAATCGAAAAAGCAAAAGATTTACCAAAATTCAGAACAATTGGTGTAAACGGTGAAATGTTTACCAATGCAGGCGCAACAATTGTTCAGGAATTAGCATTTGCTTTAGCAATGGGAAATCAATATTTAAATCTTTTAACCGAAAAAGGATTAGATGTTGATACAGTTGCTGACAATATTAAATTCAACTTTGGTGTAAGCACAAACTATTTTATGGAAATAGCTAAGTTCAGAGCAGCACGTATGCTTTGGTCTAAGATTGTTGCAGCTTACGAACCTAAGAATTTAGAAGTAGCAAAAATGAATGTTCATGCTGCTACATCGAAATTTAATCAAACAATTTACGATCCATATGTAAACATGTTACGTGGAACTACAGAATCAATGTCAGCGACTATTGCAGGAGTTGATTCGTTATCTGTTACTCCATTTAACAAAGCATTCGAAAGTTCAACAGAATTTTCTGATCGTATTGCACGAAATACTCAAATCTTACTGAAAGAGGAATCTTATTTTGATAAGATTGCAGATCCATCGGGTGGTTCATATTATATTGAAAACCTAACTCATTCACTTGCTGAGCATGCTTGGAAATTATTCCAGGATATCGAAGCAAAAGGTGGTTATGTTGAAGCATTCAAAGCAGGATTTATTCAGGATCAAGTTACTGAATCAGCAAATAAACGTAATTTGAGTATTGCTACTCGTCGGGAGATTTTATTAGGAACAAACCAATATCCTAATGCCCTTGAAAAAGTTGAAGCTAACATTAAAGAAAAATGTTGTACTTCAACAAAAAGAGACGATGCAATTGCAGAGCCAATTAAGGAATTCAGAGGTTCAGAGCAAATGGAAACATTGCGTTTGAAAACTGAAAGAACAAAAGAAACTCCAAAGGTATTCTTATTGACTATTGGTGATTTAACTATGCGTAAGGCAAGAGCAGGATTTGCTTCCGGTTTCTTTGCTTGTGCAGGTTTCGAAGTTATCGATAATTTAGGTTTCAAATCTGTTGAAGAAGGTGTTAAAGCTGCAATAGATCAAAAAGCAAGTATAGTTGTTGTTTGTAGTTCAGATGATGAATATACAGAAGCTGCTCCAGCTGTTTTAGAGCAATTAGGAGATAAAGCAATAACTGTTGTTGCAGGTTACCCTAAAAGTATTGATGAATTAAAAGCTAAAGGATTAAAGCATTTTATTCATATGAAATCGAATTTAATTGATACACTTGAAGGATTTCAAAACGAATTGGGAATATAAAAGATTCAAGTAAAAAGATAAAAGTTTAAAGTAAAAAGTCTTGATACTCAAATCTCAAATCTAAAAATCTTATAAAACATGAAACCAAATTTTAATAATATAAATTTAGATCTTCCCAAGTCGAAATACGATTCAGCCAAAGACTGGGAAAAAGAAAACGATATAAAGGAGAATTGGAAAACTCCAGAGCAGATTGATGTTAAAAATGCATATACTAAGGATGATTTAGAAGGCATGGAGCATTTAAATTATGCTGCAGGTTTAGCTCCTTTTTTACATGGACCATATTCTGCAATGTATGCAATGCGTCCTTGGACAATTCGTCAATATGCAGGATTTTCAACTGCTGAAGAATCAAACGCATTTTACCGTAGAAACTTAGCTGCTGGTCAGAAAGGTTTATCAATTGCATTCGACCTTGCTACTCACCGTGGATACGACTCAGATCACGAGCGTGTTGTTGGTGATGTTGGAAAAGCCGGTGTTGCGGTAGATTCTATTTTAGACATGAAAATTCTTTTCGATCAGATTCCTTTAGATAAGATGTCTGTTTCGATGACAATGAATGGTGCTGTACTTCCAGTATTGGCATTTTACATTGTTGCTGGATTAGAGCAAGGAGTTCCATTAGAAAAATTAAGTGGTACTATTCAGAATGATATTTTGAAAGAATTCATGGTTCGTAATACATATATTTACCCTCCAGAATTCTCAATGAAGATTATTGCTGATATTTTTGAGTACACTTCTAAAAATATGCCTAAGTTTAACTCAATTAGTATTTCTGGTTATCATATGCAAGAAGCTGGAGCTACTGCTGATATTGAGTTAGCTTATACTTTAGCCGATGGGTTAGAATATTTACGTACAGGTGTTAATGCAGGTATGGATATTGATACTTTTGCACCACGTTTATCATTCTTCTGGGCTGTTGGAATGAATCACTTTATGGAAATTGCAAAGATGCGTGCTGGACGTATGATTTGGGCTAAATTGGTAAAACAATTTAATCCAAAGAATCCTAAATCGATGGCATTACGTACGCACTCACAAACTTCAGGTTGGAGTTTAACAGAGCAAGATCCATTCAATAATGTTGCTCGTACTTGTGTTGAAGCAATGGCAGCTACTTTAGGTCACACACAATCCTTACATACGAATGCATTAGATGAGGCTATAGCATTACCAACAGAATTCTCTGCTCGTATTGCTCGTAACACTCAGATTTATATTCAGGAAGAAACGCAAATTTGTAAAGCGGTTGATCCTTGGGCTGGTTCTTATTATGTTGAGAAATTAACTCAAGAGATTGCTGATAAAGCCTGGACCTTAATCGAAGAAGTTGAGAAGCTTGGTGGTATGGCAAAAGCAATTGAGACAGGTATTCCAAAAATGCGTATCGAAGAAGCTGCTGCGCGTAAGCAAGCACGAATCGATACAGGTAAGGATACAATTGTTGGTGTAAACAAATACAGATTAGAAAAAGAAGATCCAATTGATATTTTGGATGTTGATAATACTGCTGTTCGTGAAGCTCAGTTAAAACGTTTAGCTAAATTACGTGCGGAACGTAACGAAGAAGAAACACAAGTTGCATTGAAAAAAATCGAAGAATGTGCTGCTACAGGTAAGGGAAACTTACTTGAGTTAGCCGTTGATGCTGCTAAAAAACGTGCTTCTCTTGGTGAAATCTCTGATGCTTGCGAAAAGACTGCAGGAAGATATAAAGCTGTTATAAGATCAATTTCAGGAGTATATATGTCAGAATCAAAAGATGATGCAACTTATAATAAAGCAAAAGAGCTGGTAGAAAAGTTTGCTGAAAAAGAAGGTCGCCAGCCACGTATTATGATTGCTAAAATGGGACAAGATGGTCACGATCGTGGAGCAAAAGTTGTTTCTACAGGTTATGCCGATTTAGGTTTCGATGTTGATATTGGACCATTATTCCAAACTCCAGCTGAAGCTGCAAAACAGGCAGTTGAAAATGATGTTCACGTACTTGGTGTTTCTTCATTGGCTGCAGGTCACAAAACTCTTGTACCACAGGTAATGGAAGAATTAAAGAAACTGGGTCGTGAAGATATTATGATTATTGTTGGTGGAGTTATTCCGGCACAAGATTATGACTTCTTATACAACGCAGGTGTTGCAGGTGTATTTGGTCCTGGGACAAAAATTCCGGTAGCAGCAATCAAGATGTTAGAAATTATGCTTGATGAAGATTAAAAAATAATTTACTATATATTAAAAGGCTCGACAATTTGTTGAGCCTTTTTTAGTTCCAGGTTATTCCCGCGTAGGCGGGAATCAAATTAAGAGATGAGATTTCTGATCTCAGTTTTACTCGTTAGGAATGATAATTATTGAGTTTGTTTACTTTTAATAAATACAATTACTATTTTTTTCAGTAATTTTAAATAATCAAACTTAACCCAAAATTGTTATGAAAAAGCTTGTAATTATTTGTATTTATCTATTTGTTAGTTTCCAGTTTGCACAATCGCAGAATATTGAAACGATGCAATGGGATAAGGATTTTCAAATTCATATTACATTAGCGAATGATTCAAACTACATTTTAGATATTAAAGAGCTACACCATACAAATGCGGCAGAAGATGGATCTTCTTCGTTTACTTATTTACCTACGCGATTGGAAAATGATTATCTGGAGAAATTACTTCAAACAGAAGTTGATACAAGTATATCTGACAAACAAATCTTAGAGTCGAACAAAACATTATGGAGTGCTTTGCATAATTCGATTGGCGGTGGTTGGGTTCATTTTGTAAATTGTTTATTGTATTCTTTAGAAACGGGTTATTTAGATGTAACAGCACCCTTAATGAAAAGACCTGAGAGTAACTGGAAGCCGAAACCAATGACAGAGTCTTATAAAAGAACAAAAAAATGGACTTATTATATTCCTGTAGATCAAAAGATTGCAACAAAAGAGTTTGAGCTTAAAAAGAAAAGTAACACTCTAGGACATTTAAATGATGTTCCAAAAGAGTTTATCGAATTATTTCTAAAAACCAGTCAATCCGATTATGAGCAGTTAAAATTAAATCCAAGAAGTCGTAAAAAAGCACAAATTGATATGGTTAAAATACTTATTGGAGCTAATTATTTGGGAGAGACACAGATTAAGTATATTAAATCGATGGTGCTAAAAGCTTTTGCTCAATACGCCGATAATCAATTGCCTTCTGTAATTATATTTGACAATTTTAATGCAGCCGTTGCAATGAGCTTAAACGAAGCAGGTTATCAGGTAGATAAGATTGTTTTTGCCGATGAACGATTTATTTCAATTCAAACACGATTGGATCGAATAAGTCAAATAAATTTAGTTGTAAAGCAAATTAACGATGTTAACAAGGAGGTGTTCCAGCAAAAGCTAAAGAATTATTACAATTAGTTTATTTTCTATTAAATGGTATTTGATAATAGATATAGTAGTTTACTGCTAAGTGCAAGGATTTGGAACCCGTTCCATATCCTGGAATATCGTATGGTTGAAAATCCGCATCTTTACCGCCAGACAATTGAACTCGAACAATACCAGCCCAACCAAGGTAAATGTTTTTAAAAATCTCACCTTTAACGCCAAAAGAAGCCTCAAACCAATATGCATCAAATGATTTTGTAATGCTTGGAGAAGAGTAATTTCCCCAGTGATTTAAATCTATTTCAATATTATCGGCCGACTGGCTAAAGTCAGACCGTCCAATTCGAAGTCCTATACCAAGAAAGTCTGTTGGCCATTTTTTAAGCATATTATAATCGAAACCAATTTTTATAAAAGTACCCTCCGAATTAAGATTATATTTATCCTTTTCAATCGCTATTTCTGAATAACCTCCTTCTATAACCCCAAAATATTTATTGTTTAGATTAAAATCAAACGATGCTTCATAGGAGCTTCGATCTGGTTTAAACTGAAAATCGGAAAACCGACCAACATTAACACCAAACTTAATTCCTTTTAATAGCAAGGGCTCTTTTACTTTTTCATCAGCATAAAATTCATCATCTTGTGCAAAAGAATAACTGAATGCTAAAAGGCTGATAAGCAAGCTAAAAATATATTTGTATTTCTCCATCTTTATTACTTGATATATTGCCATTTAACAGCTTTAAAGAATCAATAATATTATATGTACTTATAAATGTATCTATCTTATAATTTACAATAAAACCACATTCAGGTGAAAGAAAAACGGTCTCATTTTGATGATATATTTTCAAAGTATCTTTTTGTTCTTCTGTTTCTGAAGTAAAAATAAATTCGGTAATTTCAGAATTTGGAGATAAAATGAGAGACAGACTAGAGTCATCTTTTTCCTCCGAGTAGTAAATACTATCTGACCATTCAGATGAGAATATTGACAAACTATCTAAGAACTTTTCATTAACCAGATTGGTGTCGGCGGTATGAAGCTCAACTTTTAAAAAGGTTTCAGTTTCTAAATTACATGTATCATCACCACACGATATTAAGAATAACATCGATGCTAAGAAGATTAATATGTGTACACTATTTTTCATTCGGGATATGCAATATTTAACGGCAAAAATAGCAGTTTATTCTTATTTATTTGTTTTATCCACGTATTTCTTTAACATCATGTCATTACCATCAAATACAGCGTATGTAAAATGTCCAAGCCAATCACCCAGGTTAATGTAACGTGATGTTTCAGTTAATTTCAGATCAAGAGGGTAATGTCTGTGACCGTAAACCATAAAATCAAAGTTTTCTTTTTTAAGTAAATCTTTCGAATACAAAATTAGCCATTCTTTATCTTCACCTTCAAAAGGTCTTGTTTCTCGTGAATATCTACTATGTGTCGACCATGAATTAGCGATCCAAATCCCTAAGTTTGGGTGAAATCTTGCAAATAACCACTGCGAAAGGCGACTAGCAAATATTCGTTTAAGCATTTTGTATGTTCTGTCTCCAGGTCCTAAACCATCGCCATGAGCTAAGAAAAACTTCTTCCCTGAATATTCTTTTGTTATTGGTTTTTTATGTAAAATTATTCCTGTTTCTTGAGGTAAATAATCAAAAATCCACATATCGTGATTTCCAATAAAAAAATGTACTGGAATTCCTGAATCCGTTATTTCACATAACTTACCTAAAAATCTTGAAAAGCCTCTAGGAATAGCGCGTTTATATTCAAACCAGAAATCAAATATATCACCAAGCAAGATAATTTCTTTTGCATCATCTTTAATTTCATCGAGCCATTGCACAAACAGCTTTTCTCGCTTAAGACTCTTGTTGTAATCAGGGAGTCCTAAATGAACATCAGATGCAAAGTATATGTTTTTTCTTTCGGTCAAAATCTATTTCAAACTATATTTAAAGGTGCTTAATAACTGTTCTTTTGAAGGATTAACAAATGCAATTTCTCCCGATGGATTTATTAAAAAACTTGTTGGGAGTTTTCGAATGTTATATATCTTAGCATAATAAGACATGCGTCCGTTTTGATCTATAACATTAATCCAAGGCAATTGATCAAATTTGATTGCTTTTTCCCAATTCTCAATTTTTGTATCCAAAGAAACTTGGTATATTTCAAATCCTTTTGAGTGATATTTTTTATAAACATCTTTAAGAACAAGATTTCTTTTTGTGCAATCTTCGTTCCAGGCAGCCCAAAAACTTAATAAGATGTATTTGCCTTTTGTTTTTGTAAATGAAATGCTATCTCCTTTTGAGTTTGGCAGAAATATCTCAGGTAAATTTATTACACGGCCTTGCTCTCCAACAATATTGTTAACTTGAGAGTTTAAAACAACTTCATTATATTTTGCCATTAAATTCTCTTTATCAGCAATTAATGTTTTTACATGTTCCGATTCTGGATATTTTTTGATTAGCGATTCAGAAACGATTTTAACATATTGAATATCCTTGTTTTTATAAAGAACATAGTTCACATCATCATATTTTTGATACAATGCAACAATACTTGCTAGACTGTTTAAGTTTCTAACAATAAAAGCTATGGATGAATCCCTCTGTTGATTAACAATATTTGCGTAATTAGCATTTAACTTGTTCAGTTCTTCTTGTGTAGGATTCTTTAACGATTCAGCTTTCTTATTAATTTCTTTTAGTTGTTGTTTTGTTTCGAATAACTGATTGTTTATATCCTGAACTAAAATAGAACCTTCGGAACCTTTAATTTGAGCCTTACTAAGATTTTTAATCTCAGTTTTTACCTTTAATTTTTCACCTGGCTCAATTAATAAAGTAAGGAAATTACTTTTTGAAACAGACAAGTGATAAAATCTAGGAAGGTTTGTCGAAGATTTTATTTTAAAATTACCGTCCTTGTCAATTTTAACTGTTTTTATTTCTTTGGTTCCGTTAACCAACAATTCACTAAGGGTGATTTCTTTTTCCTGACCATTTTCAATATTTCCTTCAATTATAAATTGATCTGAAATATCACATGCTGTAAAGAATAGTAATCCAATAAAAAGATATAGTAAGCGCTTCATGCTTAATTATTTTAATGTTAAATAATGCAGTGGTCTTAATAAAAGCAGACCAATTTTAATTTGATGGGCTAAGTTAATTAAATAATTCTGAAAGTTTTGCTTCAAGAATGTCTCCACGTAAATTTTTAGCAATAATTCTTCCTTGTTTGTCAATTAAAAAACTTGCAGGTATTCCTTCAACCTTATAAATCTTAGCGGGAGTCGAATTCCAGTATTGAAGGTCGCTAACGTGCAGCCAATTGAGCTCATCTTTTTCTATTGCATTAAGCCATGCGTCTTTTTTCTTATCCAACGAAACCTGAAAAATTTCAAATCCCTTATCGTGATATTTCTTATAACTTTTCACAAGATTTGGATTCTCAACTCTGCATGGTCGACACCATGAGGCCCAAAAATCAATAAGAACATATTTTCCTCGTAAAGAACTTAATGTAATCGTATCGCCTTCTGGATTTGGCAAGGCGATATCTGGCGCTGTAGCTCCAATGCCAATTACTGTGTTAATTTCGTCATCAATATTTTTTTGTCTCTTGTATTCTTCAATTTGCGAATGCAGTGCTTTTACAGCATCAGATTCAGGAATGCTATTTGTTAAAGCAGAATCAACCATGTTAAAATACTCGAAATGCTCATTTAAACTTAAAACATAACGGCGAGGTGCTATTTGTTGATAAAGAGCCATTAATCCCGAAAGGGAATTTTTGTTCTCAAGAATGAAATCCTTGGTATAATCGGTGTGTTCTTCAATAATCTTCTGAGAAGCTATATTTAAAGAATCCTTTACCTGATTTATTTTCCAGGATCCAATTAAAGATTGGTAATACGCAGCTAAGGAATCGAGCTTTTCTATGCTATCCTCTAGTTTTGTTCTTAGAACTAATATGTTTTCGCTTTGCTCAGAACCAGTAATTGTTGCATTTTTAGCCAAATAATCAATATCTGCTGTAACATGAATTTGATCCAGATTATTAATTATTAAAGTTAAGTAATTGTTACTGTTTGTTCGTATTGCATAAAATTTAGGAACACTTGTTTGTCCCTTAAACGAAAAAGTTCCCTTATCATTTAAAATAGTAGAATCTAATACTAGGATATTGTTTGTTTGTAGTTCTACCAGGTATAACTTTTCTCCATTGGCATTACTAATTTCACCCGAAACGGTGAAAAAATCAGGCTCCGTATTACACGAAGAAAGAATAAAAATCAAAGAAAGAATTAAAGTTAATTTTTTCATAACTTAAATATTTAGGTTTGATTATCAGTTGATTATAAATTTAGAGTTCAAAATTAGCGTTATTTTGCCAAAACTCAATAAGTAAACGAGTATTTAGTTTTATTTTCGAATGTATTGAATCCTAAATTTTGAACTTTATTTTTCATATTTTTGTGCTCTAAATTTTGTTTTGTGGTTATACATACAGATTTAAATAATTTCAATATAAAAAACCCAATTTTAACCATTGGAGTTTTTGATGGCGTGCACCAGGGTCACCATAGTATACTTAGTCGTTTAAATGAATTGGCTAGGGAAAAAGATGGAGAGTCGGTAGTACTGACTTTGTGGCCTCATCCAAGAATTGTATTGAATAAAGATATCGATTCTCTTCGGCTATTGAGTAATATTGATGAAAAGAAGTATTTGCTTTCTAAGACTCAAATCGATCACTTAATTGTTTTACCATTTACAAAGGAGTTCTCAGAATTAACCGCATGCGAATTTATAGAAAACTACCTTGTTCAAAAGATCGGAGTAAAACATTTGGTTGTAGGTTATAATCATCAGTTTGGTAAGGATAGGAAAGCAGGTTATGAGTTTTTAAGTGAATGTGCTAACAGATTTGGATTTACAATAGAGAAATTAGATGCAAAATCTGTTAATGATGATAATATAAGTTCCACTAAAATAAGAGGCTTTCTGAATGAGGGGAAACTCAATGTTGCGAATAAATATTTGGGGTACGAATATTTTATTAGTGGCAATGTGGTAGAGGGTAATCAAATTGGGCGCAAAATTGGTTTTCCAACCGCAAATATTAAAATTCCTGAACCATACAAACAAATACCCCAAGATGGTGTATATGCCGTGAGGGTTAAATTAAATGGAGACTCCTTTTTTGGCATGTTGAATATTGGAACAAGACCAACAATTGATTCGGATTTAAGAAATAAAAATATCGAAGTTCATATTTTTGATTTTGATAAAAAGATTTATAATCAAACAATAACAGTATCCTTTGTAAAAAGAATCAGGGATGAAAAGAAATTTTCGGGTTTAGATGAACTTACCAAGCAGTTAGATCTTGATAAATCAGAAATACGAAAGATATTTTTGTTAGATTAATTGAACAAAATCCCAATTTTAATAGTATAGTTTTGAGTGATATAGATTTTTTAATGTAATTTTGCGATCCACAACTAAAAAAATAGAAACTTTAATATAAAAAAATAAAATGGACACAATGGTTGATAGCTTATCTTATAAAGTAAAGGACCTAAGTTTAGCAGACTGGGGAAGGAAAGAAATTGAAATAGCAGAGAAAGAAATGCCGGGTTTAATGTCACTTCGACAAAAATATGGAGCTGAAAAACCATTAAAAGGTGCCAGAATAATGGGTTCCTTGCATATGACAATTCAAACAGCAGTTCTTATTGAAACATTAACAGAATTGGGAGCTGATGTTAGATGGGCAAGTTGTAATATTTTTTCAACGCAAGATCACGCAGCAGCAGCAATAGCAGCAACTGGAGTTCCTGTATTTGCATGGAAAGGTGAAACTCTTGAAGAGTACTGGTGGTGTACAGACCAGGCATTAACTTTCCCAGGAGGTAAAGGGCCAAATATGATTGTTGATGATGGAGGCGATGCTTCTATGATGATTCATATTGGTTATAAAGCAGAAAATGATTCAGCTTTCTTAAATATTGAGCCAAATGCAGTGGATGAAAAAGAACTTTTTAAAAGTTTAAAAGCAACTTTAGCAAAAGATTCTGATAAATGGCATAGAATGGTTAAAGAAATTCATGGAGTTTCTGAAGAAACCACGACTGGAGTGCATCGTTTATATCAAATGATGGAACGTGGTGAATTACTTTTCCCAGCAATTAATGTAAACGATTCAGTTACTAAATCTAAATTCGATAATTTATACGGATGTCGTGAATCTTTAGCAGATGGTATTAAACGTGCAACAGATGTAATGTTAGCGGGTAAGGTTATTGTTGTTTGCGGTTACGGTGATGTTGGTAAAGGTTCAGCAAAATCGATGCGTTCATATGGTGCACGTGTTATCGTTACAGAAATTGATCCAATTTGTGCTTTGCAAGCAGCAATGGAAGGATTTGAAGTAAAACCAATCGAAGAAACTTTAGATGAAGGAAACCTATTTGTTACAACAACTGGAAATAAAGATGTTGTTACAGCGGAACACATGTCTAAAATGAAAGATCAAGCAATTGTTTGTAATATTGGCCATTTCGATAATGAAATCCAAGTTGAGCAATTAGAAAATCTTTCTGGAGTAGAGAAAGTTAATATTAAACCGCAAGTTGATAAATATGTATTTGCTGATGGTCATGCTATCTTTTTATTAGCAGAAGGTCGTTTAGTAAACTTGGGATGCGCTACTGGTCACCCATCATTTGTGATGAGTAATTCATTTACAAATCAAACATTAGCGCAGCTTGAACTTTGGAAAAAAGAATACAAAACAGATGTATATCGTTTACCTAAACATTTGGATGAAGAAGTTGCTCGTTTGCATTTAGAACAAATTGGAGTTAAATTAACAAAACTTACTCCAGAGCAATCTGAATATATTGGAATACCTGTTGAAGGGCCATATAAAGCAGATCATTATAGATACTAATCTATTAAGTATTATATATAAAAAAACCTGGCTATCAAAAGTCAGGTTTTTTATTTTGTATAGTTTAAGTTTATTAAGGATCAATTCATATTTCTGTGGAGTAATTAATTTTCATGCATAGATTTTAGCTACTCGATATAGGAAGAATTTG
>JAEINU010000027.1 GCA_016342685.1 Bacteroidales bacterium
GACATAAAGGCTGATGAAATAGGATTGGGTAACTCGCTGAGTCCCAATTATAATTTTTAACGTTAGTCAGAATAATTTTCAAAATCGGAAATTGATGAATTTAACGAAACATGACAGGAAAGTGCTTTTAAGCTTCATAAAGCCAATAATTTCCCAGACAGTTATTTTTATATTTTTTGTTGCAGTTATTTCTTTGTTTGCTTTGGTAGCTTTGAATATTATTGAATCTGATAAGGAGAAAAAGTTTGATAATTTGGTACGAATGACACCTTATGTCTTTATGATTGTGGCTTCAGTTTTCGTTTTGATAGTTAACTACCTGAAAGCGAAAAATTATATTTTGCATTTAAGAAAAGCAACCAAAAAACAAATGGTTGACACTGTATTAGCAAAAAAATCAGATGATAGATACGCATTTGATACTACTATTAGAGCGAACAACTTGATACTTGAAGAATTTGTTGTTGAGCTTAAAGATAATGGTACTATCGAGATTGATAAAGAACTTTTTGACAGCTTGAAAGTTGGTGACAGTGTTTTGCTAAGTATTGCTCCGATAAGTCAAAAAATATTAGACATTAAATTAAAAAGCAACAATTTATAATGAAACTTAAGTTTTTTATTTTTTCAATTTTCTTGGGCTTTTCAGCTTATGGACAAAGTGTAAAATCAGTACCTAAAGATACAGTTGTCTTTTTTATTGAAACTTTTCAAACTTTTAATATTGAGTATTTTGCCATTGACACGGCAATGATTGAAGAATTAGCAGTTATTAAAAGTGAAAAATACAAGAACATATATGGAAACCCTAAAGGTGGTATTGTGAAAATTAATCTTAATGACAATTATTTCAAAAATCTGACTCTGAAAGAAGTTTTTGAAAAAGGATTTTACACTGCTGAAAAAACAAAGTTTTTAATTGAAGACAATTTGGTTTCTGAAGACATTTTCTTGAAAAGCAAATTGAAAAAGTTTGGGAAAATTATTTTTGTTAAGCATGAAAATGAAGTTGTTGAAATTAGATTGACGAAGACGAGTGACAAGTATTTTTAAAAACAACAACCGCTAACACGACTTCACCAGGAATATGCTCGTATTATTTTGCTTTCTGATAAAGTATTGTTATTTTCGAAAAGCTTTTACAACAGGAAAGCTGTGGTGGTAAATACTCGCAGACTCCTGGTAAGTCGGAGCCGTTACAAATAAGGCGTTGAAAAATTTCAGAAAACTTCATTTTATTTTGACAAGTTAGTAAATCAAGAATCTTTTTTAACAGTTTGATAATATTTTCAAGTCGGAAATTGTATTTCAGTTTGATAATTAAAGTAAATCTATTATTAGCTGTTTGACAATGATTTTTGGAAGGTTGGTTCGGTAAGTATGATAGAAAAAAACATTTTTTGCTCGCCCGCTTTTTGCAGCTTTCAGCTGCATATTGAAAAATAAAATCCTTTAGTAGCTTCGCTGCCAAAAAGTTTTATCTTCTAGATTAACAATATCACACATTAACTCCGTATAGATACAAAATCTGTAATAACATTCATATAACTCATAATATAAGTTTTCCCACAAATACTATATTTTAATGTATGTAGTACACATTTCCTGTATATTTCACCTATATTTGTTATAACAATAAGTTGTACACAAGCTAAATATAGGCGTTCTTCAGATAGTGTAATGACTAAAAGTTAAAACAATTGGATGTTATAATAAATTATAGTACTTTTGAAATAAAAAATGTTTCCAAGAAATTTAGAAGAAATAATAAAAAATAAGATTAATAGTGGAAAAGCTATTGTTGTTGTTGGTGCACGACAAGTAGGGAAAACAACACTTATTAAGAACGTT
Source organism: Bacteroidales bacterium (assembly GCA_016342685.1). Classification (GTDB taxonomy): domain Bacteria; phylum Bacteroidota; class Bacteroidia; order Bacteroidales; family UBA12077; genus UBA12077. Next base: position 1,852 of record JAEINU010000027.1, read on the forward strand.
TTAAAAGAAACAGATTATTTGTTTTTAGATGCTGATGACCCTACAACAAGAAATTTATTATTAAATCCTAATACAGAACAAGTCAGAACTATAATAGCAGATAATAAATTTATTTTTCTTGATGAAGCTCAGCGAATAAAAGGAATAGGTTTAACTTTAAAAATTATAACAGACCAATTTAAGGATGTTCAAGTGTTTGTTAGTGGTTCTTCATCGTTTGATTTAGGGAATGAATTAAATGAACCATTAACAGGACGGAAATGGGAATATGAAATGTTTCCAATTTCGTGGGAAGAGTATGAAAAAAAGATTGGGTTTATAAAATCTGAACAACAATTTGAAAATCGTTTGTTATATGGGTTTTATCCAGAAGTAATTAATAATCAGGGAAAAGAAAGAGAAACTCTGAAAAATCTTGTAAATAGTTATTTATACAGAGATATATTAGCATTTTCAGAAATACGAAAACCAGAAGTTCTTGAAAAATTATTACAAGCACTTGCCCTGCAAATGGGAAGCGAAGTAAATTACAGTGAATTGTCACAAATAGTTGGTATTAATAAAATTACAATTCAAAAATATATTGAAATATTAGAAAAAGGCTATATCATTTTTAGACTTAACAGTTTTAGTCGAAACATAAGAAATGAGATAAAACGAAACAGAAAAATATATTTTTACGATAATGGTATCAGGAATATGATCATTGGTAATTTTAATCAACTTGATTTGAGACTTGACAAAGGGGCTTTGTGGGAAAATTTTTTAGTGTCAGAACGACGAAAACAGAATTTATATAAAGATACTTTTGCAAATATGTATTTCTGGAGAACAAAACAACAGCAAGAAATTGATTTTGTTGAAGAAGTAAATGGTGAAATATATGCATATGAATTTAAGTGGAAAAATAGAAAGACCAAATTTCCACAAAAATTTATTGAAACGTATAAAGCAAAAGGAGTAGTGATAGATAAAAATAATTATAGAGATTTTGTTGTAATAAAATAGACAGTATACAACACGCAATATAAAAAAATGGACAAAAAGTAGTAAATATGAATAAATTAACAATAAGCAAACAGTGTAGGGGATTGAAAGCTTGGTGTTCCAAAATGCTCAAAATTTTATATTGCCATCGTTGTGCGTAATTAACTCAAACTACCCAAATCAATAAATGAGTTTTAATAATGAAATAATATATGCACTAATTGAATGTGATTATAAAGGGTTTTTAAAATATTCAGGGCGTCACGAAGAGAAAAAGGATTATGAACTGTATTTTGAAAACAAAAAGCAAGAATATAAACGAAAGTTTAAGGAAAAGCATCAAGCACAATGTTTTAAAGGAATATTTAATATAAGTGAGTATTCTATAAATGATATAATCAGGGATGTATATTTTTCTATAAATGATTTTAACATACTCATTGATTTTATCAAAATAGATGAAAATAAATTAAGAAAATCCTTAATAGCAGTACCGATTTTTGTTTTTCCACAAGAACGGTTATCTCAACGAGAAAAGCTTTTTCTATCCTTTATAATTTCATATTTAACTAAAAGAGTATCTTATATTGCTAATTATGTACTAGGGGTTTATGGTAAAGAACAAAAACAAACAAAAATACACTCAAAAGAACATAAACCAGAACATAATAGATTATTGGGTAAAATCGATAATATTCAGAAACTTGAGCTATTTAGAAATAGAAAATGTCCTGAATGTGGGTACAATCAGTATTGTCTAAAAATAGCACAAGAGCAAGATTTACTATCTCTTGTGAGTGGAATTACCAAGAATGATATAAAGAAGAAAAATGAGAAAGGAATATTTACTTTAACTCAAATGTCATATACTTTCCGTCCAAGAAGAAATCGAGCAAAAAGAAAAGCAATAAATAAAAAGCGAAAAATAGAGTTACAAGCGCTAACGTTAAGAGAAGGTAAAGTTCATATTTATGAATATCCTGAACTTACTGCAGGACAAATTGAAATATATGTTGATATTGAAGGTTTGCCATATGAGAACTATTATTATCTCATTGGGATTATTGTCAGGTGTGAGAACAAGATAGAATATAAAAGGTTTTGGGCGAATAGTTCAAGTGAAGAGTTCGAACTCTTTAGGAATTTTATTGATTTTACATCGACATACAATGATTTTATTATGTATCATTATGGACAATATGAAATAAAAGCACTGAATAAATACAAAGCAAAACTAAATCTCAAATACCAAAAACAACTAGATAAGATTTTTATAAATGCAGTTGATATCCTTGGAACAATACGGGCAAGTGTTTATTTTCCAATTTATAGTTATAGCTTAAAGGATGTTGCTAAATATATTGGATTTAATTGGTCAAACCCTAAAGCATCAGGACTTCAGTCAATTGTTTGGAGAAAAAAATGGGAAGAAACTCAAAATGAAAAATACAAAGTAGAATTATTAACTTATAATGCAGAAGATTGTAAAGCCCTTGTTATTGTAAAAGACTACATTTTAAAAATTGTTAGTCCAGATGATAATTCTGTGAAGCCGGAAAGTTTAATAAAGAAACAATTTTCTTTCAGATTTAAGGCAAATCAATATTCTTTACCTGAAATAGAAGTAGTTCATAACCATAGCTCTTTTGATTACCAGAAAGAACATGCTATTGTAAAGTCAAATCATGTTTCAAAAAAACGTGTACTAGGAAAAATAAAACGAAGAAAATATCCGTATAATACAATTATTAAAAAAAAATCTATAAAATGTCCTAAATGTAAATCAAATTCGTATCGTACAAATTCAACACTTAAAAAGAAAGTTATTGATTTACAGATTAGAGATGTTGGTATTAAACGATGGGTTATTCAGTATCAAACTAATAAATATAATTGCAAAAATTGCAAGAAAACATACATTCCTCAAACATATTTGGATTTTAAATATAAATATGGTCATTTTATTATGTGTTATACTATACATCAACATATAGTAAATAATGAGAGTTTTAGGCAAATTGCAAATAATCTTAAAGAGTTTTTTGATTTGGAAATAGGTTTGACATCGTTAAAGGATTTCAAAATTCGATTTTCAGAATATTATTATAATACATTCAAAGCATTAAAAAAAAGAGTTATTACAAGTGAAGTTATCTACGTTGATGAAACACCAATTAATATGAAATTTGAAAATGGATATATATGGGTTCTTTCCAATGGATTTGATGTCGTATGTTTCTATCAACCAAATAGAGAAGCTAAATTTATTTGGGATTTATTAAAAGATTTTAAAGGAGTTCTTGTGTCTGATTTTTATTCGGCTTATGACGGCATTGATTGTATTCATCAGAAATGTTTATTACATTTAATTAGGGACTTAAATGACGATTTAATCCGTTCTCCATTCAATAAAGAATTAAAATGTATAACAGAGAGTTTTTCATCATTAATGGAGTGTATTGTTAAAACAATTGACAAAAAGGGATTTAGTAAGCAATTTTTAGCAAAACATATTTCAGAAGCTAGATATTTTATTAACACATTACAGCAAAAGGATTTTAAGAGTGATATAGCAATAAAATATCAAAAAAGATTTCACAAATATAGGGATAGACTATTTACATTTTTGCATTATGACAATTTAAGTTGGCATAATAATACTGTAGAATTTGCTATAAAACAGTTAGCACTGCATAGAAATAGCAATCAGAATTTCTTTAGTTCATCTAGAATAAATGATTACTTAATAGCAATGTCAATATATATCACGTGTAAATATCATAATATAAGCTTTTTAAAATTTTTAATTTCAAAATCTAAAACGATAAAAGCGCATAACAATACTAAAACATAAGGATGACTCGTCCTAAAATAGGTTTACACAAAAAAGGATGAAAATGAATAAAAAACGTAAATCTATTTCAGGATTAAGA
>JAEINU010000028.1 GCA_016342685.1 Bacteroidales bacterium
GATCTAAGAGATCTAAGAGATCTAAGAGATCTAAGAGATCTAAGAGATCTAAGAGATCTAAGAGATCTAAGAGATCTTAGAGATCTAAGAGATCTAAGAGATCTAAAAGATGGGGAATATAAGAGAATAAAAAAGTGTAGTAGAGAATAAAAATGAATAAAAGAGATTTGTAGATTTGTAGAGGGAAAAGTGAAGAGGGAAAAGTGAAGAGGGAAAAGTGAAGAGGAAAGAGGGTTAAGAGTTGAAGAAAACAAGAGTGTTAAATGGTACTAAGGCCCAAAATACGTCCATGTATTTTGGGTATGAAACGAGAACGCTCAAGTACTCCATATAACAAGGCATATGCGGTTACGGGCTAATCGCCCTTCACCCAAATTGCACTTTGTCACAGCTTTTGCTTAATGGTAGAATAGATATAGGGTAAGAGCATTGGCGCAAAAGGCAGTGCCAATCGGCATTCGCCGACCGTGCAACTTCGCATATGCCTGGGACGTTATAGGAAATGTTTTGGCTAAGAGGAAGACGCCCGGACCTCCGGCCGACGGGCGAAGAGTTGATTATTTTAAAATAAAAAATGTTTAAATTGGAGATAGTATGAAAATTCCGAAACCACTAATTGATTTAATTGAAAGTAGAAAACAAAAAGAAATCTCATCTAATATTTGTGAAAATTGTGATTCACACTGTTGCACTGGACCAGGTTTTGCAATTTATGAAAATATTAAAATAATATATGATAAGTATCAGACTGGTGTTTTGATTCGTGAAAGCCTAGTATTTAAAAGAGGGTTAACTTTTGAGCAGTTTATTTATGAATATTTTGATCGTGTTGCATTTCAAAACGGTTCATTTATTGCATTTTTCCCTAAAACTATTTCTGATCGGGGAGAATTGATATCAGTTCCTCCATGGAATTATTATGAGTCAAGAAAATATCTTCAATCACGAGATGGTAGGCATGGGTGTATTTTTTTAAAGAAAAATTTTAGCGTTAATCAAAATGATAATGGTTGTTTACTTCATCACAATCAAAATACTGATGAAATTTCTGCAAAACCAATCGATTGTCTTTTTCTTCAATGTTCTCCAAATAAACAGCAGATTAAACCCACATCAGCAGAAAGTTCTCTATGGTTCTCACTATTAGATTTTCATTTTCCAGATAGTTTAAAAAAATTCAATGAAGAGCATCCTAGTATGACAAATTAAGATATAGAATAAATTTATTAAATTAAAACAAATTATAAAAGAGGAGAAGTATATATTGAAAGCATATACATACAGAAATACAAAAACAAATATTCCAAACTGGGAAAAGACAACACATATAACCCAACAGTATGGTTATGGCTATGAAACAGATACCCATCATGTACACTTCTATGGGCAAAAATCATATTATATCATTTCTACTGGTTTAACAGTCATAGAGGCAAAAACAAAACCTTTTATAGACTGGATTAAGCATCGTTTTGGAGCAGAAGATATAGAAGAAATTGATTTGGAAGTCGGACACACAGTTGAGGGGATCTGGCGACCGTCTTTATTTGTATGGAATGAAATAAAAAATAATTTAAAAATTGATCAAGGAGAGCAGCATTCTCAAGAGCAAGCTTTAAGAATATTGGTTGAAAAACTTGATGAAATTCTGTTATTTATTGAACCTTCTTTTGATGGTTTAAAAGCCTACAGTCACAAAATAAGAGATTTACTGATATTAGCTTGCACTGAAGTTGAAAATCAATTGCGATCATTATTGAATAGAGCAAATTATAATCCATTAAATAGAAGAATGTATACAACACAAGATTATGTTAAATTAAATTCAGTTGCATATCTTGACGAATATGAAATTGGATTACGTAACTATAGCAATTTCTCTCCTTCAAAACCATTTTCTAACTGGGATGTGAGCAACCCAACGAAGTCATTGACTTGGTATAATGCATATAATGAAACTAAGCATAATAGAGATCAGTATTTTTCATCAGCGAATCTTCAGGCTGCTATAGATGCAGTTGCAGCTAATATAATTATATACTGTACAAGATTTAGTCCATTTATTTTAATTAATGATACTAATACTTTGTCAGGTTTGATAAAGCAAATATTCAATATCAAAATGGTTGATTCAGATAGAAAATCATTTTATATTCCATTACTCGAATTTCCTTCAAATACAAGAACAGATTGTTTTGTTTTTGATAGTTATAGAAATAATCATAATAAAGAATGGATTATAGATCCTTTAATAATATAGTATGCTTTATTAACATTAACAATTTACTTATTAAATTGATAATCGGGAGGAAATTGAAATGTCTGTAAGAAACCAGACCTTGACTCCGTCGTGCGGTCTGGTTGAAGAGCCAAAACACTTCCTATAACACGAGGTTAAGCGGTTCCGGCCATTCGGCCTCCACCCAAACTGAAGCTTACAAAGAAGAAGAGCAGGGACAGTCGGTTTTGCGCATTCGCAAAACACTCCTTTGGTTGCACATCAGCTTCGCTTAACCCGGGGCCGTTATATGAAATACTTGAGCGGCGGGTATTTGGCACTCGCCGTCCTGGCTCGTGTTGAAGAGAAAAGGAAGAAGATAGATGAATCTTCATTTTTTTGTGTAAAAAAATTATTAACAAGGTAATTCAGGAATAGGATAAATAAGAGTTATATGTCATTTTATCGGAGATCATCATGAAAAGAATAATTGAGACGGAAAGACTATTTCTCAGAGAGTTGGTCATGAGTGATCAAGAAGAATTAGCTAAGTTTTTGAGTGATCCAGAATCAATGAAATTTTATCCTGCGCCATTTAGCAATAAGAAAATTAAGGATTGGATTAAATGTAATATTGAAAATTACAAAATATATAGGCATGGGCTTTGGGCGGTTATTCTAAAAGAGGAAAATGTTTTTCTTGGTGATTGTGGAATAACTATGCAAGATATTGAAGGTGAAAAATTACCTGAACTTGGATATCATATTAAAAAAGAATATTGTAATAAAGGGTATGCCACTGAAGCAGCAAAAGCATGTATGGATTATGCATTTAGAACTTTAGATTATCCAGTACTTTATACTTATACAAAACATGATAATAAGTCTTCAGTTAGAGTTGCTGAAAAAAATGGAATGGAGTTTGTGAAATATTTTGAGAAAGAAGTAATGGGAAAAGTAGTTAAGGAGATACTCTACTGCAAACACCGATATTTGTTGGGTGATTTTTAAAAATTCCAAGAAGATTTTTGAAAATTTGTTGAAGATAGAAGATATTGTGAGAGATAAAAAGTTAAAAGATTTAAGAAATAGAAGAGATTTAAGAGATAAGGAATAAAAGAGAATAAAAAAGTGTAGAAGAGAACAAAAAAGAATAAAAAGAATAAAAAGAATAAAAGAAAGTTGAAGAGGGTTAAGAGTTGAAGAGAACAAGAGTGTTAAATAGTACTAAGGCCCAAAATACGTCCATGTATTTTGGGTATGAAACGAGAACGCTCAAGTACTCCATATAACAAGGGATATATGCGCTGCGCATTCGCTTCGCGGCCTACGGCACATTTGCCCTACGGGCAAACGTCATATATCCCTGGAACGTTAGATGCAATTTCTGTCTTGGTTGGAATTCTTTAAGGAAGAGCCCGCCGTCCATGGCGGGCATGGAGGAAGATTTAATAATCTTTTAAGTAAAACTGCTGATCATTATATGATTATTAGACGAAATGAGATGAAAATAAAAATATTATGATTTTTACATAGTTGGGTGTAAAACGAGATAATAAATCACCTTAACTTTCGGCTGACGAGCTATTGGAAGATTGTGAGATTTATATATATGTAAAAGATTTATCGATTTATTTTTAGATATGTAGAACCATTAATAAAATGTATTGAATTTAGAAAAATATAAAAAAAGGTGAAGAAGTGGAAAATTCTTATTGGATAATACAGCTTATTATAATTGCTCAAGCAATAGCGATTATGATTTTTATTAATTATAAGATTAATAAAAAATATCAGAAAGAATATTGGCGCTTCCGGTTATCGTGTGGAAGACGGCATAAGCTCAAGACCTCCAAGATGAAAAAGAATAGCATTCTTGAAGCGTTCTTTATTACGAAATCCACATGCAACTTTCTTTATTCGCTGAATACGGGCATTTTTTGCTTCCAACATGCTGTTATTTGATTTAAGGCGAATAGCATTAAGAATGCCCCAGAAATACTTACGAATCATTTTCCCAACGCTTATCATTGGCTTCAACCTGCAATGGCTTATCCAGTAAAGAAGTCTTTTCCAGGCTTTCTCGGCTACTCCGGAGGAAGAGTAGTGAAATATAAAGAAATTGGTTGCGCAGTCAAATACATCCGTGTATTTGACAAATTTTTTCTTTAACCAACCAAGACAGAAACGGCATCTAACAAGGCATATGCGGCTACGGCGTCAAGCGCCTTCGCCCAAATTGAAGCTTACGAAGAAGTAGAGCAAGGACAGTCGGTTTTGCGCATTCGCAAAACACTCCTTTAGTTTCACTTCAACTTCGCATATGCCTGGGACGTTAGCTGAAATTCCCCCGCTAAGAGGAAGACGCCCGGACCTCCGGCCGACGGGCGAAGAAAAGATTTTGTTTCTGATTACGATTATTTATCTTTTTTGATTTAACTGCTTTTTATAGTAGATAAAGTATTTAAGGAAAAAGATAATTAATTCGATTATTAATTACGTAAGCATGTTATTATTATGTACGTAATAATTGTTTTTTTATACGTATATATTTATTAAAATGTTACGTGGAGAAAGATGTGAATAAGAAACTTACACTCAATGTTGATGAATCATATATTGAAATGTCAAGCATGATATATTACCTCGCGAAATATATCGAAATAAACATTGATAAATAGTACATTTAATAGTATTATTAACAAAGAGGTTAATAGTATGAATAATATAGTAACTGCAAATGATTTGAAGGTAAAAGGTGTTTCAATAATAGAAGAAATAACATCTAAAACTGGGGAAGCAATTATTTCAGTAAGAGGTAAGAATAAATACGTGGTTCTATCAATCGATGAATATAACCAATTAAGAGAATATGAATTAGATGCTGCCATCAAAGAATCAAAAGATGATATAGAAGCCGGTCGTTTTTTTGATGAATCAATTGAAGAACATATTAAGAGAATAACTAGTGTATAAAATAATATTTACTGAAAGTTATGTAAAAAGAGCAAAAAAATTCATAAAAAAGCATCCAGAAGTAACAAATCAATATGAAAAAACATTAAAATTGTTAGAAGTTAATCCATCACATCCTTCATTGAGACTCCATAAATTAGAAGGCAAAATATCAGAATATTTTAGTATTTCAATCAATATGTCATATAGAATTATGATAGATTTTATAATAAAAGATAATGAAATAATCCCAATTAGTGTTGGAAAACATGAAGATGTATATTGAAACACACCATGATAAATTGAGTTATAAAAGAAGAGACCAGACCTTGACTCCGCCGTGCGGTCTGGTCGAAGAGCGGGGGAACTTCAGCTAACAAGGCATATACGGTTTCGGCCATTCGGCCTTCACCCAAACTGAAGCTTGCGAAGAAGTAGAACAAGACGGAATATGTCAAGATAGATGTCACAGTTCTTTGAAATTATTATCAGGCTCAAGAAGCTTTTTTTGTCTTCTTTG
>JAEINU010000029.1 GCA_016342685.1 Bacteroidales bacterium
AACATCACCAGAAATGCGGGGGTTTTGGCGGTCTGACAAAGTTTTGTTATCTTCGTTTTCGTTCAACGGTCTGACAATGTAGAGCAGTGGAAACCCGCACTACTGGTATGTTTAAATCGTTAGGTTCAATTTTTCGGGAAGTTCTTTGTTAATTAAATAGTATTTGTTATTTTTGATACTATCAAATGATACTATCAAAATAATTATGATATGAAACCACCATATGAAATAACAAGCACTATTCTCAACTTAATTTCTTTAATATCTGAGAAAATTGGAGAAGTTAAAGCTGCGCGACTAATAAAACCACATACAGAACTGAGAAAGCGGAATAGAATAAAGACAATTCAATCATCACTTGAAATAGAAGGAAATACTTTAACAGTTGAGCAAATAACTGATTTGATAAATGATAAAAGGGTTTTAGCACCAAAGAAAGATATTTTAGAAGTTAAAAATGCGATTAATGTTTATTCAAAATTAGATTCTTTTGATACTTTTAAATTAGATTCTTTATGTAAAGCTCATGAGATACTAATGCATGATTTGTTGGATAATGCAGGACAATTTAGAAGAACTTCTGTTGGAATCGTAAAAGGATCAGAAATTGCTCACTTGGCACCATCCGGGGAAATGGTTTATCCGTTGCTAAAGGATTTGTTTGGTTATTTAAAGAATGATAATGATTTACTACTTATTAAGAGTTGTGTGTTTCATTATGAATTAGAATTTATTCATCCTTTTCTAGATGGAAATGGAAGAATAGGAAGATTATGGCAAACACTAATTCTGAAAGAGTATTCGCCAGTATTCGAATTTTTACCAATTGAAACTTTAGTAAAAGAGCGTCAACAAGATTATTATAATTCACTCGGTAAGTCAGATAGTCAAGGAAGTTCAACAATTTTCATTGAATTTATGCTTGACATAATTCATGTCGCGTTAGAAGATCTATTATCTACTCAGAATATGACTGTTAAGAATACTGATAGAATTAATCTATTCAAAGATATTGTTGGAGATAATTATTTTTCAAGACAGGAATATCTGCGGCATAATAAAGAAATATCGGCAGCAACTGCGAGCAGAGATTTAAAGAATGCTGTTGATGAAGGAATACTTGAGAAAGCAGGAGATAAAAGATTAACAAAATATATATTCAAGTAAAAAACTAAACCTAACATCACATCACCAGTAATGCGGGGGTTTTGGCGGTTTGACAAAGTTTTCTTATCTTCGTTTTTGTTCAACGGTTTGACAAAGTAGAGCTGTGGAAACCCGCACTACATGGTATGTGAAGACCGTTATAAGTAAGGCGTATAAAAAATTTCTGTAAATTTCATCCTATCTGGATAAGTTCGTAAATCAAGAATCTATTTTAACTGTTTGATATTTTTTGCAAGTTGGAAATTGTATCTCATTCTGATAGTTAAAGTTTTAATTTTATTTGTAGCAGTTTGACAGGGAATTTATTTGAGTTTGGATTGGTAAGTATGATAGAAATAATTTAGTATGCCAGCGCGCTTTTGCCCTTTCGGGCAAATAAGAATTTTTGTAATAATTTGACAGTTAATAACTTGTTGGTAAAATAATTAGACTTGTTTAATCTTTACCGCATATAATTTGTACATTCGTTTTGCTTTTTAATTGTAACACCAAAGAATATAGATTATGACAGCTTCAAGAATGACAAATAAGGAAATTAATAAAGCATTTGATAATTTAATGCTAAAGTATCAATTGTTTAGACGGGATGTTTTAAAATTTCAAAAAGAGATAGAATCAAAAATATCAGGTTCAATATCAAACTTCAATTCAGAAAAAGCATTGATAGATGAATTTAAAACAAATAATGAGTCTGAAATATCATCTTTTAAAGAAGAACAAGAATCAAAATTGAGTGAAATCATTTCCTCTATAAATTCGGAAAAAGAAAAGCTTGACAGTTATTATGCAGAGTTATTTGAAAACGAAGAATCAATTGCTTCTACAATTGAAGTACTTAAAAATGAAATTCAAGAATATCATGCCAAGCTATTAACAGGTAATGGAGATTCTAAAGCAATTAGTGAAAAAATAAATTCGGCTTATAGGCAAATTTTAGACTATAAAAATGAACTGTTTGGTTACAAAGAAAAGGATGAAAATGATAATTTGATTGAGCATCCTGGTGTAAAAGATGAAATAGAAGATTTAATAAAGCAATATGAAAACCAACTTGAATTATTTTCAAGTAAAACCAAACAGCTAATAGATAAGAAGACAAAGGAAATGGATGAGCTTCTTAGCAAGATGAATCTAAACTACAATGCAGTTGAACAAGAAGCTTTAAGTAAGAAGTTCTTTACTTTATCTAAACATAAAGAAAATTCAATAAAGTGGTCTACAATACTACTAACTGTCTATTCTATTGCATTAACTGGAGCATTAATGTACTTATTTACTTGCGCTTCTCTTACAAGTTTATTTGGCAACAACTTGATAGCTGGTTCAATTATTAGAATTGCTATTACGGTTCCAATTATGTACTTAATTGTATCAACTGCAGGCAGAATAAGAAGAGAAATAACTATTAGAGACCAATACAATTTTAAAGGTTCAATAATGAGTACTTATAGAAATATTTCAACTCATATAAAAAATGAAGATGTTTATATATCCGAAGAAAAACAAACAGAACTTTTAGAGAAAGTATTTAATCTAATACTTGAGAATGAATCAGATAAAATAGAAGCTAATAGCTCATCGGGTTTAAAAAATATTACTAAAACGGTTGAAAATCTTGCAAAGGAATTAGGAACAGATAAAAGTACACTAATTGCAATCATACCTGATGTTTTAGAAAAGGTTAGTGAGATGAGAAAAAAAACTTATAAAGAAAAACTGGAATCAACCAAAGACATTGAAGAAAGCGATGATGAGAGTTAGCGTAAAATTAGTATAATTTAATAATATGAGAATGTTAGAAGCTTGGAAAAATCTGGATACAGAATTAAAAGTGGTAATTATTAGTGCAGGTACTTCTTTTCTAATTTTTATTATAGGTTGGTTAATCAAGTCATTGCATGACAAATATTCTTTTAACTATAAATTGAAAAGAGAATATATGTTTAAACAACAAAAAAATATTCAAGAAGAAATTGCTAAAACAAAAACACTATTATTAAATTCATCAGAAGAAGTAAACTATAGGTTGTGGAATTTTATCTTCAATATTTCTGAAAATTGGCATTCTATAGAAGAAAGTAAGTGGTTGGAAAGTAAACATTACTATTTAAGAAGTTTCGTTTATAGAATTTTAGTTTTTATTTTTTGGATACTTGAAACGGAGAAATCAATTTTATCATTTGATTCAACTGTTGCAAACAAAAAAGATAATTACTATTTAAAATTCGTCAAAACCTTTAAGCATATATTTTGTGATATAAGAATTTTAAAAGAACTTGATTATGAAAACAATTCTGTATCTAACCATTTTTATGCCAATGAATTACCAAGTTATGCTAAGTATGTTAGCAATAATAACGGTGGAGTAATTGATTATGATGAATTTTATGAGAAAGCAAAGAAAGATTATAGTAAAATTAATAAACTATTTATTTACATAAATGAAATGACCGATAACGAGAATGATAAAAATTGGAATGTACTTCGTTGTTATCATTTATTAATACTTGAATTTCTAAATAATTTTGGACATGACTATCAAAAAACTAATAAGAAAAAGATGAAATTTATTTTTGATAAATACAAAACGATTAAAATTAAAAAAGGGTTTTATGAATTTATAAAAAAGAATAAGATTGAAAAGAAATTAAAAAGTGTAATCAATGGAATTTACGAACAAAGTCGTTTTAAACGTTTTGTTTTCGCTATTACTTTCGGAAAATTATAGATTTGTATCAATAGTTAACATAGTTAAATTTGATAATTTTTTTTTGCCTCCCAAATACTAAATTATTTGCATTTCATGGATAAGTTTATTTTAACTTGATAAGCATGGTTGCATTCTCGCCCAACTTATAACACGTGTTCAACAAAAATGCGGGGTTTTGGTGGTTTGCTGACAAAATATTATCTTCGTTAAGTTGTTCAACGGGGGACAATGAAACAAGGCGGAAACCCGCACTATTGTTAACACGGGACCGTTATGGTTAATAATTTTTTTTATGAAACGAGCATATTTATTATTTCTAATTTTAATACTTTTTCAAGTAAATACTTTTTCTCAAGAATTGGAATCCGTTTGGATAAGTTCTCACAATAAGAATATATTCATTCCCAAAAAGAAAAATAACAATAAAGATACACAGTCTAATAGCTATGATTCTTTAATACTTGAAGAAATGGAAGTGGAAGAGATAGATACTTCCTATAGTGAAGCCTATATGTTGTTAGACTTTAAGAATTCTAAAGAAGTTATAGTAAAAGGAATCGGTGGAAAGACAGGTAAAGGAAAATACAAGTTAAGAAAAAATAAACTTAAAATAAGAGTTGAAAATCAAACGTTAAAAGGACGAATTGAAAATAATAAATTAATTTTTAGTTTTAAAAATGGAAAGTATCGCAAAGAAGAACTTGTATTTGAAAAAATGCGAAATTCTGAATTAAACGCTTCACTTATTCCTGATAGTTCTACATTTTATAATACTCATTGGAAAGTTATAGCTGACACAAGCTCAATTAATTATGGATTAAACTTTCATTTTTTAGATAGTAATTTTGTTATCATAACAAGAATCCATAGTAAATATAGACGCACAAATTGGGGAGAGTTTAAAATTGACAATTATAATAATCATTTATTCTTAGGCGTAATTAATAGAAATTTTGGTGAAAATTATATTTTCAATGTTTATAAACAAAAGAATAAATCTTATTACGCTAATACTTATGAAGTAATGCGTTTTATACACAAACCACCTCTTTTAGTTAATTTACGTTTAGAGAAAATCCCTTTTTTAACAAATTCCGTACTTGATAGCATAAAGAATAAATTGATAGGTAACTGGCATGCCATAAACGAACCAATTCCATGTGAATCTAATAAGTTCAAATTAGAAAATCAGTATTTCAGTTTAGAATTTGAAAAAGAAAGATTTATAATTACTAAGGGTGGTAATCTAAACTATGGAAACAAAGAAATACCCAAAGAAATTATCATTAAAGGAAGCTGGAAATTAAGTCCAACAGGACAATACTTGACATTGCAACCTGATAATAGTTGGACTCGATATGTTTCTATTAATGTATTAGAAATGGATTATGCTGAGTTTGATATGACGATAAAAGCGTTTGAAGAAAATTATTCAAATACTGGAATAATAGAACTGAAAAAAAATAACAAACCATAACATGTGTTCAACAATAATGCGGGGTTTTGGTGGTTTGGTGACAAAATATTATCTTCGTTAAGTTGTTCAACGGGGGACAATGAAACGCGGCGGAAACCCGCACAATTGTTAACACAGGAACGTTAGCGGTAAGTGAATTAATCCGTGCTAATAAAGAAATATATGTTTAGAAATCTTTTTTTTCAACTTTTCACAAA
>JAEINU010000030.1 GCA_016342685.1 Bacteroidales bacterium
GAATCCCGTACTGTACTTCATAAATAGATGACTCCTTTCTAAAAAGTTTTACTGTCATCTATCTTGACACATAGGGGGTTCAGTCGGTTTTGCTCTTTGGGCAAAACACTCCTTTAGTTGCGCTTCAACTTCGTATATGCCTGGGACGTTATGTGCAATGAGCCCGACAAGAGGAAGACGCCCGGACCTCCGGCCGACGGGCGAAGAGATAAAATATATGTCATTTGAATAAATTGGTAACTAATATGTATATTTAATAAAGGAATAAAAATGAAAAAGAAAGAGCTAATAATTATGATAATCCCATTTGGCTTGTTTTTATTATTTTTGCCAATACCAATAGAGTTATTATATAGACAAAGCATTGCTGAATCTTGGGGAGAAATATATGCTGAAATAGTAACAATTGATAAAAATGAATATTTTACAAATGGTCGAAGTGGTACCAATGTGCATTATTACTATATTGTAAATATTAAATATGTATATGATGGTGATGAATATTATTCGAGCATCAACACAGATGACTATATTAAAAAAATAAATAATAGAATAATTATTAAAATAGATGAAAGTAACCCAGAAGATTATATATATGGAAATATTGAAATGAAGTATGCTTATATATTTCTCTTTATATCTTTAGCGTCATTGATAGGAGGCATTATTAATATACAATTTATTTTCAGAAAAAATAAAAAATGATATTGAATATTGAAGATTGGAGGGATTATGAATGTAAAAAAAGAGTTCTATTATGAAAGCAAATTGAAATTGAATTTTGATGATTATAAAGCAATATGGGAATCTCCTTTATCAACAGATAAAATAAAGAATCGATTTGTAAAAAGAAATATAAAATATTTTGCAATCATACCAACTATAGCGCTTTACTTTTCTAAATACACAATTGTAACAGGAATAATCTTGAGTGTAATATTAGTAACTCTATTTATAATACGGATTTTTGATAAGAGAATAACAGTTGGAGGCATAAAAACAATTCATAAACAGAATAAATTATTAGAAAAAGAATTGAAATATTATTTTAATGAAAAAGGTTTTGGTATTGAAGGAGAAAATATTAATGCCTATATAAGTTGGAATTTATTAGATACATGGCAAATAAGAGGTAATTGGTTAATTATTAAAAGTGTTGGTATTCCATATATGTATTTTATGAAGAATGAATTGGAAGATGCTAATTTATATGAAAAAATAATGGGAAAAGTAAAGAGTAATGGAAAACAATTTTATTAATGAGAAAGATTCAAATAATAAAAAATTTGGAGCAGGTTTAGCTATTTTTATGATTTTTCCAGAGTGATTAATAGTCGCCTAATAAGATGAGGAAGAGAAAGAATCCAGACCTAACTCCGTTGAACGGTCTGGATGTCGGGCTCAAAGCACATAACAAGGCATATGCGGGAAGGGCTAATCGCCCTTCACCCAAATTGCACTTTGTCACAGCTTTTGCTTAATGGTAGAATAGAAATAGGGTAAGAACATTGGCGCAAAAGCAGTGCCAATCGGCATTCGCCGACCGTGCAACTTCGCATATGCCTGGGACGTTATGTGCAATGTTTGACAATAGATCTTTTTAAAGATCTCGCCATCCATGGCTCGAGATTATGATAAAATAGAAGAGAAAATAGGAGTAAAAAATGTGGCCTATAGAAGAAGTTAATGTTAATGAAGTTTTCTTAGATGTTCAAAATATAAGACTACCATTAACTGCATCCAACCAGAAAGCACTTTTACAAGATCTGTTCATGAATGAAGATGCCTATGAACTAGTTAAAAGTATTGAGAAATATGGATTTTTTCCTGATGAATTACCTATCATAATTAAGGAAAACACAAAGACAATTGTTATTGAAGGTAATAGAAGGGTTTGCTGCACTCAAAGCAATACTTACTCCGGAAATAATACCAACATTTGAAATGAAAATTAAGAAGTGTTCACGAAAAATTGAGAAAATTAGTGTTGTCATATCGCCATCAAGGGAAGCCGCTACAACATTAATTGCAAATAAACATACAATAAATCTAAGAAAGCCCTGGAAACCACTGAGGCAAGCATATTTTTATAAAAGTCAATTAGATAATGGAAAAACTATCAAAGAGTTAATGTCGGAATATCCAGAACATGACATTCTGAAATTTATAAAAATGTTAGAAGTTCATAAAATGGCAAAATCAGTATCATATGAAAATGAGAGCATTGAGAAATTAGTTCATGATGAGCGTAAATTTCCGATTACGAATTTAGAACGTATGTATAGTGATCCAGACGTTAGAAAATTCTTGGGTTTTGACTTCGACGACAAAGGAGAAATCAAGGGTAAAATCAAATTGTCAGAATTTAATAAAGGAATTAAAAATGTAGTTGAGGATGTTGCGACTGGTTCTATTGATTCAAGAAAATATAACACTGGGAAGCAACGCGCTCTATATTTGGAAAGATTTCCTTTAGAAAAGAAACCAGATCTTTCTAAGAAAGGAAACTTCACAAGTAAGGATGTAAAAGAAATCTCTATAAAAGACAAAAGAGAGCAATTTAATGATACCGCACAGAGTAGGAGTAATAAAATTCCAAAGAGTATATTTTCACCTGGGAAAATACCAATCAAAATTAATAATTCCTCTCTTCGGATTTTATACAACGAATTGAAGGATTTACCTGTTTCCAAATATCCTAATGCAATTCATGATCTTTTACGAAGCTTTCTTGAATGTTCCTTGGTTGTTTTTTTAAAGCAAAAAGGAGAATATGATTCAATTCAAAAAAATAATAAACACAATCCTACATTAAGTGAAATGTTAAATCATTTAAAATCTGATAAATGTAATCTAATTACTGATACAAATCTAAGACAATTAATTCAACAAATAGTAAGTCAGTATTCGGAAAAATATTCACTCGAAAGAATGAATATGATTCAGCATAATGAAAATTGGGGTTCATCTGAATCTGAAGTAAGAATAGCATGGGCAAAGTTAGAACCGTTAATGAAAATTTTACTTAATCCTGATAAATTGTAATGGAAATAATAACCAAACCGTCAAGATATTATAGCCCGCTAAGGTACCCAGGAGGAAAAGCTGGTTTATCAAAATATCTTTCTGTATTACTTGAAGTAAATAGCATCCATCAATGTAGATATGTAGAGCCGTTTGCCGGAGGGGCTGGTGCTGCATTAAATTTACTTATAAATGAAGATGTAGATTCAATCGTTATTAATGATCTTGATAAACATATTTATTATTTTTGGTATTCAATAATTAATAATTCAGAAGATTTTATAGAAAGAGTTGAAGCGGTAAATTTATCAGTTGAAGAATGGGTTAAACAAAAGCAAATATTTACAGATCCTAATGCCTCTATCTTTGAAAAAGGGTTTGCAACATTCTTTTTGAATAGGACGAATCGTTCAGGAATTTTAAATGGCGGGCCGATTGGAGGGATGGAACAAAGAAGTGAATGGAAAATAGATGCAAGATTTAATCGAGAAGGTTTAACTGAGAGAATACATAAGATTGGATTGTATAAAAATAGGATACATCTTGAGAATAAGAATGCTTTTGAATTACTTTCAAATATTGATTTGAAAAATAATTATTTCATATATTTAGATCCTCCCTATGTGAACAAGGCGAAAGATTTGTACCTTAATCATTTTACAAAGGATGATCATATTTTATTAGCATCATTTCTTAACTCATCAAAACATCTTAAATGGGTGTTATCTTACGACAATGATGAATTTATTAAAAAATTATATAAGAATCGAGTCTGTAAGGAATTTAATATAAATTATAGTGCAGATAAAGTTAGGAAAGGAAAAGAGATTATAATTTTTTCTGACAATATTCTACAATGTTGAAGATGTTCAAAAAGTACTTCCGTGTACTTTTTGAATTTCTAAATATATTGTCAAACAAAGCACATAACAAGGCATATGCGGCTACGGCCATTCGGCCTTCGCCCAAATTGAAGCTTACGAAGAAGCAGAACAAGACAGTCGGTTTTGCTCTTTGGGCAAAACACTCCTTTGGTAATGCTTCAACTTCGCATATGCCTGGAACGTTATCTGCAATGAACCAGCGAAGAAAAGACGCCCGGACCTCCGGCCGACGGGCGAAGAGATAGCAAGGATATTAGTTTGAAAAGCCGAAAAATACATGAGGCAGCAAATAAAATTTATAGTGGTAAAATATACAATTAGGATAGATAATATATAGAGCATTAAAAAATTGAGAGAAAAATAATGAATAAAAAGTTAAAACAGTTTGAAATAATAATTCTAATATTAAGCATTTTACTCGTTTTGATGAATTCTCCAATTAAGAATTATATTAATATGAAACAAAAAACGATGTTTTTTGCTATGTTAGGCATATTTAGTATAATAGCCGTTTTAGGAATTATTTTCATAATTACTCGATTTTTTAAAGAAGGGAAGGTTATAAAGGAATGTATTAATGATTCTGTAATAATAATCAAATCGAATTATGTATTTTTTGTGATTTCCTATCTATTAATTTTTATAATATTTCCAGAATTGTATAATGAAAAAATTGAAATACTTACAGATTTAATTGATAGAATATTGAATGGGAAAATACTGAATAAATTTCAATCGATTATATACCTAATAATTGTTGCGCCAGTGATGGAAGAATTATTTTTTAGGAGATTATTATTTAGAATATTAAGAAAAATAAAGATAAACTGGATAATAATAATAACTTCCATATTGTTTATGATAAGTCATGATAATATGGATATTTCAAAATTTATTGTAGGAATAGGGTTGTCTAGATTGTATTTAAAATATGATAGGATCGAACTGAATATAGTAATCCACTCAATTATTAATTTGATATCAATGCTAATAGGGATCTTTTCAGTATTATTAATACCAGATGGAGTCGAAAATTCTTTATATATACTTATTCCGTTAATATTGATTCTTCCGAATTATAAGTTTTGGATAGAAAAAATATTCTTGAAAAAGGTTGTAGTAAATGAAGAATTTTAAACATAAGAAACGCTTACAGCAGTTCGTGTTATTATCACATCTTTTTAGCGAAGATGTTCAGGTATTAAGAATGAAGAATCCAGACCTAACTCCGTTGTACGGTCTGGAACGCTGGTTCAAAGCAGATAACAGGGCATATGCGGCTACGGCCATTCGGCCTTCGCCCAAATTGAAGCTTGCAAAGAAGCAGAACAAGACAGTCGGTTTTGCTCTTTGGGCAAAACACTCCTTTAGCTGCGCTTCAACTTCGCATATGCCCGGGCCGTTATCTGCAATGAACCGGCGAAGAGGTGTTGACTCCCGCACAGGAATTAAGATTTAAGCTCATTTATCCCGAAATATAATTGTGTGAAAGAATTCCAAAGGG
>JAEINU010000031.1 GCA_016342685.1 Bacteroidales bacterium
GAAGGATTTAATATGAGCTGGAGGAGTAGATAAATTAGCTTAAATCTGCTTCGGAAGTTCATATGTGGGGAATTACCAGGAACGGAATGCATTTTTGGGATACAATAGTACTTTGTTATTTGAGTATAAACGAATAATGTTATTAAGTAATTTGGTTTTAAATCAATTTAATCAAAATTTTTATAATACAAATCACTCTTATTACTATGATAATAATGAACCATTTTCGTGTGTTTCCATTTCTCCATACCTATCAAGTACTTTATATTTTAAATTAAATTTGAATTCTAATGAAAGAGTTTATTTGAAATATTTGAATATGTTGGATTCAGATGTGGATAAAATGGCAATAGGGTTATCTATTCCAATAGAAAATCGTGTTATTATTAATCCTGAGATCGTATATGAACTATCATCAAGTTACCCTGTTTCCGATCAAGAAAATAGATATTCTTATGGATTATTAGCAAAAGTTAGAATTAGAAATATATTTTTTAAATCATTTGTTACATATCATAAATATTACAGGGAAGATTTGAATATTAATTTTGGGCTAGAGTATTGTTTATAAACTACCGCTAACCCAACATCACCAGATAATGCGGGGGTTTTGGCAGTCTGACAAAGTTTTGCTATCTTCGTTTTCGTTCAACGGTCTGACAAAGTAGAGCAATGGAAACCCGCACTACTGGTATGTTTAAATCGTTACAGGCAATACCTATTCAGAAATCTATGGTGAAATTTAATATTGACAAACAGACTTTTACAGATTTAAATATATTCCCAGAAAAGAAAGACGATATCTCTATTTTTGGTTTTTTTAACTATACTAAAACTGATAAAGGGAAAGACATGTTAATGGATTTAATGAGAAATCCAATTAACGATATTGTTTTATTAAAAGATAGAATTGATACTGTAAAATTTATTGTTGATAATTCTTTTAAAATCGACATTATTGAACGAGATATTGATTTTGTTGAATATTACCTGAATGATAATGCTGCTATTTTACGTGATAATTTTATTAATTCTTTTTTTGACTGGATTGGGAATAAATTCAAGCCAAGGAATGAATATTATGTAATTTCAAAAGGAATAGAAATATTAAGAAAATATCTTAGATACTTGGAAGAAGTTATACTCGATATTGAAGAAACAAAACTTCCATATTTTTTTGAAAATTCAATTGAAGAACTTAAATCAATTTTCGAAAAGAAGTCAATAAAACAATTTATTAATAAGAAACAGAACTTATCATTTAGACAAAGAAATCATTTTGATTATTTGATACGAAAAATTGAAAAAGAGAATATTAAGAAAATACTTAATTTTACATATAAATTAGATGCTTTTCTATCAATTTCAGAAGCTGCCCAAAAAAATCAATTTTCGTTCCCTGAATATTCAAGCTCAGAAAAGCCTAGTTTGAAAATTAATGAAATATTTCATCCTTTTATAAAAGAACCAGTTTCAAATAATTTTCAATTTGAAGAGAATAATAATCTTTGTTTTTTAACAGGAGCAAATATGTCGGGAAAATCAACTTTTCTCAAAAGTATTGGTTTATGTATTTATTTATCCCACATTGGCTTCCCTGTTCCTGCTAAAGAAATGGAAACAACAATTTTTAATGGATTGCTATCAACAATAAACATTGCAGATAACATAAATAAAGGCTATAGTCATTACTATAGTGAAGTGAAACGAGTGAAAGAAACAGCTCTAATAATTCAAGAAAACGAAAAAGTTGTTGTGATATTTGATGAGCTATTTAGAGGGACAAATGTAAAGGATGCTTTTGACGCTTCATTATTGATAACTTCAGCTTTCTCAAAAATAAAGAGTTGTTTGTTCTTCATTTCTACTCACATTACTGAGATAGCGGAAGATTTAAAGAAGCATGAGAATATTCTTTTTAAGTATTTTGAATCAAGTTTAGATGGAGAAATTCCAATTTACAATTTTAAATTACAAAATGGAATTTCTAATGAATGTTTAGGTTTACAAATAGTAAAGAATGAAAAAATATTAGAAATCCTAGATGAAATAACCAAGGATCAACGGTAAAGCCTGTAACATCACATCACCAGTAATGCGGGGGTTTTGGCGGTCTGACAAAGTTTTGCTATCTTCGTTTTCATTCAACGGTCTGACAAAGTAGAGCAGTGTAAACCCGCACTACATGGTATGTGAAGACCGTTAGCAAAAATAAGTTTTTTTCTTCCCAGAATTTGTTGTTGTGTAACTTTTAAGTTACCTTTGCGTTAAACTAATTGAAAAGTGAAAAAGATAAGAGAAATAGTTGCTTTTAAGAATCATTTTGAAGATTTTCTTCTGAAACAATCAGAGAAAGTACAGAATAAGATTTACAAGATACTTGAAGCGATTGAAATACTGGAGCAAATCCCATCGAGATACTTTAAACATATAAAGAATACAGATGGACTTTATGAAGTTAGAGTGCAATTGGGAACAAATATTTGGCGAGTATTTTGCTTTTTTGATGGAAATAGATTGGTTATTTTGTTAAATGGTTTTCAAAAAAAGACACAGAAAACTCCAAAAGGTGAAATACAAAAAGCAATTGGTTTAATGAAAGAATATTACAATCAAAAGGAGAAAGAAAATGGAAACTAAAAGCTGGAAAGAAATAAAGGATAATGTTTACGGTAAAGTTGGAACCGAAAAACGGGATGAGCTTGAAAGAGAAACTGAAAGCTTTAAGATAGGTTTAGTGTTAAGAAAGGCAAGAGAAGAAAGGCATCTTACACAAAGAGAACTTGGAGAAATAATTAACAAGAAGAGAACGTTTATTTCTCGTGTTGAAAATGATGGTTCTAACATAACCTTAAAAACACTTTATGACATTGTTGAGAAAGGTTTAGGTGGAAAAGTAAGTATATCTATTGACATATAAAAAAACTTACAATTGCTAACCTAACATCACCAGAAATGCGGGGTTTTGGCGGTCTGACAAAGTTTTGCTATCTTCGTTTTCGTTCAACGGTCTGACAAAGTAGAGTAATGGAAACCCGCACTACTGGTATGTTTAAATCGTTACCGCAAATAGTTTCTCAGTGCAAGCAAAGAAAAACTTAGAATCTTTACATAATAATTTAGTAATGTAAAGGAAACTTGGAATTCTTTACAAAAGATCTTTTCTTTGTATAGAAAACAGAATAATCTTTACATTATGACTCAAAGTGAAAAATGGAAGTTGAAAGAATTACCTTTGTCAATTGATATTGAAAGTAAATCTGTATTAAAAAGTTTACCATCTGCTCATGCAGCATTGGCAGAATTAAAAGGAATTGCATCAACGATTCCAAATCAAAGCATTCTGATAAATACTCTTGCTTTGCAGGAAGCTAAAGATAGTTCCGCAATAGAAAATATAATTACGACTCATGATGACTTGTATAAAACGGAATTAAATCTTGACTCATTTAAATCATTAAATGCAAAAGAAGTACAAAACTATATTTCAGCCTTAAAAAGTGGATTCGAATTAATATCTAAAAGTGGTATATTATCAAATAAAATAATTCTGAAAATTCAAGAAGTATTAGAAGATAATAAAGCAGGATTTAGAAAGCTTCCAGGAACAGAATTAAAAAATGCAGCGACAGGAGAAGTAATTTATACTCCACCTCAAGATTCTAATGATATAGTTAGATTAATGTCAAATCTGGAAAAGTTTATAAATGAGCCTCAAATATGGAATTATGATCCCATAGTGAAAATGGCACTAATTCATTTTCAATTTGAAAGTATTCATCCTTTTTATGATGGAAATGGAAGAACAGGTAGGATAATCAATATCCTTTATCTGATACTTGAGAAATTACAGAACTTACCAATTTTATATTTGAGTCGGTATATTATACAGAATAAAGCTGATTATTATAAACTATTGCAAGAAGTAAGAGAGAAGAATAGTTGGGAAGAATGGATATTATTTATGATCAGAGCAGTTGAAAGTACTTCAAAGGAAACTATCGAGTTGATAATACAGATTAGGGAATTAATGATGAATTACAAACATAAATTACGTGAGAATTATAAATTTTACAGTCAAGATTTACTGAATAATTTATTTAAACACCCTTATACAAAAATTGAGTTTGTTGTTAATGATTTGAAAGTTTCCAGAATAACGGCAGCAAACTATCTGAATAAATTAGCCGATGATGGTTTACTTAAAAAAGAAAAGATTGGAACTGGAAATTATTATGTTAATCAGCCTTTATTTGACTTATTAGTAAAACGGTAAAACTACAAGCGGTAACACGGCTTCAGAAAAAATGCGGGAGTTATTGCGGTCTGACAAAGTTTTGTTACCTTCGTTTTGGTTCAACGGTTTGACCAAGAGGAGTAGTGGAAACCCGCACTCTTCCTAAGCCGGGACCGTTACAGCGAATTTTTCGTTAGCGCTCAGAATTCAAAATTATTAAGTAAGTTTAAATATTCTAAATATGAAGTTTTTATTGTTTGAAAGAAAATTATCACTTAGACTGGTAAAACTATTAGGACTATTTCTCGGTATTGTTTTATTTTTTAGTTGCAATATGGAGAAAGTAGAAAATAAAATGAAAGAGAATCGAGAATGCCAGCGACAAGTACTCAATATTGATACATATAATAAATTAAGTCTTAATAGAATATCGATAGTTGACTCTTTAATATATGAAATGAAACGTAGAGACAGTTTATTGACAGTTGTTGTCTTTAATGATACTGTATTAGCTAAAGATAATTTAATTCCTATTAAAATCACGACATCACAGTTAGATACTTTTATTGAAAGAACCATCAATGAAACTTCTTGTTCGAAATATATACATGAGAAAAAGCAACTAAAAAATATCTTAATCTCAATTAAACAATCCGAAATAAAATGTGATAATTATCTTGCTAAAATTAATTATCTAACTAAGAAAGATAGTGCTTATAGAGAAGAATTAGGAATGGACTATGTTCCATTTGAAATATTATTTAAAGCTAAAGTTAGTAATCCTGATACAACTTTTTTAAAATTTGATTGTGCGAAGAAACTTGATAAAAAAATTAATAAACTGTTAATGCAAACCTATATTATAACAAAGACACAAGACGAAATTATAGAATATTTGAAATCAATAAAAAACTCGCTGTAACACGTGTTCAACAATAATGCGGGGTTTTGGTGGTTTGCTGACAAAATATTATCTTCGTTAAGTTGTTTAGCGGGGGACAATGAAACAGGGCGCAAACCCGCACAATTGTTAACACATGACTCGTCCTAAAATAGGTTTACACAAAAAAGGATGAAAATGAATAAAAAACGTAAATCTATTTCAGGATTAAGA
>JAEINU010000032.1 GCA_016342685.1 Bacteroidales bacterium
TATATTTTATGAAACATCATTATCTGTTCATCTAATATACCACTTTTCTCAGCAAAAAGAACCGTCCCTATTGCTTCATCCCTATTGCTTCAGAACCGTCCCCATTGCTTTTTGCTTGCAACTGCACCAAAATATGATATAATTAACCATACTAAAAAAGACTAAGGAGGAAGAGCATGCCAGAAAACAACGCTCATGATTTGTTTTTTCGACAAATGATGACGAAAAAAGAAACCGCAAAAGACATTATCAAAAACTATTTCCCGAAAGAAATAACACAGACGATGGATTTTGACACACTCAAAATCTCTAAAGATACGTTTATAGACAAAAAGAACCGGAAAAACGAATCGGATATCTTATATGAAATCGTGATCAACAAAGAAAAAACATACATCTATCTACTCTTTGAGCATAAAAGCTATGATTACAAATACACAGCCCTGCAATTACTGAGATACATGTACAATATCTGGGATCTGGACATCAAACAAAAAAGACTCACGAAAAACAAAAAGCTCCGACTGATCATTCCTTTTGTCGTATATGCAAACGACAAAGAATGGACCCGAGAAAACACACTGTCATACCTGCTGGATACGATCCCTGACCCGATAAAAAAGCATGTACCAGATTATGAATACCTGATGCTCAATTTACAAGTAAAAGACTTTGATGAAATAAAAGGGGAACTCCTGACACAAATCATGCTAAAGACGATGAAAATCGTCTTCATGAATGATATCGACCTTGAAGAAAGACTCAGAGAGATTTTAAATCTGATAAAACTGTACAAAAGTGTAGAGAATACACAAGAAAGCCTGGAAGTATTTAGACTCTTTATCCGTTATTTATCAAGAGCGGCAAAATACATCAACAAAGACCAATTGGAAAAAACCGTACAAAAAGAACTTCCCGAATGGAGGACTGATTATATGACAATCGCTGATGTTTTAAGAAAAGAAGGTAGAGAAGAAGGTAGAGAAGAAACGGCTATCAATTTACACAAAATGGGATTGACAATAGACCAAATAGCACAGGGCACCGGCCTTGATAAAGAAACACTCAAGGAAATACTGAAAGATGTGGAAAGATAAACACCTCTTTTGATTCAGTTTGAAAAATAAACGAAAAAAGCTGAAACAGATAAGGTATACATTGGTTTCAACTTTTTTTCTAATCTACAATTGTTGACAAAATCTGATGGTTTTTGGGTGGATTTTATCCATAGGATTAATTTTTCTCAGCAAAAAGAACCGTCCCCATTGTCTGAGGATTTAATAGAACATATTTTCTCAAACAAACAAAATAATACTTTTCATCAGAACCATCTGATTTTTTAAGAACTTTTTTTCCTTTCTGTAAATCATCATCTAATACTAAGAATATCGTTCCCATTTAGATATCATCTCCTATTTCCTCTCAACAATCACCCTATTCTCATCAGAGTAGTCAAAAACATAATTTACTTCACCACATTCAAAAGTTAAAGATGAATTTTTATCAAAATCGGTTTCAGCTGTTGATACAAGATTCTTTAGATTATATTCATCAATAACTTTTTCCAGAAAATCAAGATCACTTATTTTCATAAACAAGTTTCGTTCAGAAGCTTTCTTAAATACCACTTCATTGGTTTCTTTCAATAATGAAACGAGTTTCTCCTTTTCAGCCAAAGTGGTTTGCAAATTATCTTCCGAATGATACATAAAATACTTCGTTTTTGAAGGTAGTCGATGATTCTCAGCTAAGAGATTTCGTATTTTTCTATGTGAATCACTAAAATAAAACTTTGAATCCTCATCTTCAATCGTCCAAGGGTTATTTGAAGCACAAGCGATTGTAAAATCCTGACCATATCCGGAGATATTAAGTCTTATCTCACTATCCGGTTCCATCACTTCTCCACCTACAATATGGTTTAGTTTTGTTTTACAAAAAGCGTCTCTTTCAATAATTGCAGTAAATGTATTGGGCGCATATTTCCCCATCAAATGAGCAATATAGCCTCCATAATTCTTCCCATAAGCAAATATCCTGCTTTTATTTATTGAATATTCCTTGATAATTTTTCCAAGAACAGTTATAATATCAATAGCCGGCAAAAAACCCCAGGATTGATATTCGTTTTTACCCGTTTTAAGGATTGGCTGGCATCTCACATCCAATGATGAAATTCCCTTTTTAACAATATTATTGGCAATTAAAACGACGGCTTCTTTATCGTTATTTAATGCCTTAAAAACCGAAGAAGAAAAACTTAAGGCATAAATTCGATTTAAATTATTTATAAAAGCTTCCGAAAATTCAATTCTTTCTCCTCGTAGATATCCGAAATAGTTTACGCTAACCACTATACAGTTTGTTTTTTCAGCAATTGCGGGAAATAATACTGCTTTATTGTAATCTGATTCAGCTTTATCATTTAAATCATTTACATAAAAGAAGACACCAGTATTCTCATCAAGTTGTTCTGGAAGAAACAGAAACGATACCAAAGATTCTCTTTCTACATTTAACTCTATGTCCTTGTGTGGGATTATTTTCATTCTTTTTTTTGTCAAATCAATCACTCCTATTTTCAATATTCAGGAAATAAACGCTTAAACTCTGACGGTTCCATTTGCCCTCTGTGAAATTCAACATTCAAATTACTTCTTTCCCATTTCCCAGATTTCAGCATCTCTTCAGCCCTTACTAAAGATTCCTTCGCTATTGTTATAATATTGATCATATCAACATACCACTTTTCATTCCAAAGAATCTGAGCAATTTTGGCTCGATCTGGATCATCATAATGATTTGGAATATCATAATAAGTAATCATATTCTGTATATTGACGGACTGGAAAACATGTGCAAGATAATATTGAACTGTAAAATTCCTTTCTTTATTTACTTCGGTTTTATGTTGAAAGAAATACTGATTGAGAGAATTCAATTCGGGTTTAATCATTTCCATTGCTTTATCCTCTTCCATCGCTTTTAATAACCTTTGTTTATTGTCATTCAGTTTGTTAAGTTGTTTCTTATGATTTTCAATCAGATAATCAATATCACTTTTGGTTGATTGAATTAAATTATTAATCTTTTTTAACTCGAAATCAGTATCAACCCTCTCAAATTTATGAAGATTTTTTTTGATAAGAGACATCGGATGATACTCATCTTTAACATATTTCTCAATTGCCTCTTGAAATGGAATAACCTCCGTTCCTTCTATATAGGCCCCCCCCTCTGTACTGTTAACACATCTCCCTTTATAATCGTCAACATCTCTTCTGTAGGCATTTATTGCCTTAAGCCACGTAGGGGTTGTCGTAACAAGTTCATCTATATTTCCTTTAACTCTAATTTGCGTTTCGTTTCTATACTTTTCCGCTTTAGAAGCACTACCGTCTTCTGATAATGCAAAACCCTTTGCATGCGTGATTCCATCTTCAGAATTTGCCAAATCCTGTCCTATTAAAATAATCGGATCACACCCAAGATATTCACATACTTTAAAGGCCATATTTCCAGCCGTAATTTTAATATCCAATATACCTTTATCAATCCCCAACCATTTAAAATGATCAAGGTTTCTATAAACTATTAACTTTTTCCCAGGATATTCTTTGTACACTTCTCTGTCGATAACAGGGGCCGCTGCAAAATAAACGTCTTCAACTTCCTTTTTGTTCAAATTTTTAATCAAATCAATAACTGGCAGCACTCTTTCCAACGATGTTATCAAATGGGGTTTAATCCCACTCTTTAACAATGGTTTCAAAGAAGCTTCCGGTGCAACAATTAACGCTTTTTCTTCCAGACCTTTCAATAAATGTTTATTTTTATCCAACGATGGACCTGTAGCAGCTACAATGGCAGGTTTTCCTTTAAATTTATTTTTCAGTAAAATAATCCCTGGATTATTAATAATTTCATCAAGATTACTCAACATATTCTCAATTCCAACCAAAGAATCCGATGGAGAGTTACCAAAATCCATAATCTTGTTGATAGCGGCCTCCTTAAAGACCTTGAGCGCTTTAATATAATAATCTTTATTCAATTTTAAGGATGAACTGTGATAAACAGCCTTTATCGCCTTACTTAAAACAAATTTTTGATTATCGCCCATAAATTTTACAAATTTAGTAAATAATTGATCAGAATCTTCGCCAACAAAAAAAGAAACTTTAGGGCTTATAAAAAACGGTGTAAAATCATTGATGTACAAAGCAATTTTAAACAATTGAACGTCTCGTTCAATCACACAAACAAATTTTGTTTTTTCCCTTTGAACAATATTTTGGTTATAATAAAACAGTTCATAACCTAAGCCTATTCCTAAAAAGATCGCTATTTGTGCATTTTTAGTATCCAAAGAGTCAATTTCCTTTTTAGTATCATACAATGGATTTTGATTGTTATAATATTCAAACCCCTTGTCTTGAAAAAGGATATTTTTAGAAAATTGTTCAACACTAAAAACCTTGTAACTCTCTGGAATTATCGTTTCCTCAAGTTTTTTTGCCAAAACGCCATCTGTTTTTTTCAAAACCTCAAGATTCTTTTGGTATAGGGTTTTTTTCTCATTTTTTTGTTTTTTTGGTTTAATTTTCAAATCATTCTCCCCACTTAAAAAACGAGACGGTCTTTGACAGACCGCCTCCTAATTGAATGTAATCAAAAATTATCTTAAAAGCTGTAATACGTTATTCGGAAGCTGATTGGCCTGCGACAGCATGGCATTCGCACTCTGACTGAGGATCTGAAGTTTCGTGAATTCCATCATTTCCTTCGCCATATCCGCATCTCTGATTCGACTTTCAGCAGCTGTCAAATTTTCCATTGTTACACCAAGGTTGTTGATGGTATGATCCAACCTGTTCTGTACAGCACCGAGTTTGGATCTTTCACCCGATACTCTGGATATTGCATCATCAATCTTTCCGATTGCAGCATTTGCCAACGGGTTGCT
>JAEINU010000033.1 GCA_016342685.1 Bacteroidales bacterium
TACCTTGTTCTTTTCTTTTCATATTGACCTGCTTTCTTTTATGAAAAAAGGGTCAACCTATTTTAGCACGAGACCTTCACACTCCTTACACCTAACGATTTAAACATACCAGTAGTGCGGGTTTCCACTGCTCTACTTTGTCAGACCGTTGAACGAAAACGAAGATAGCAAAACTTTGTCAAACCGCCAAAACCCCCGCATTATCTGGTGATGTTGGGTTACCAACCGTACGTTTTATAGAGTTAAATGATAGTCTTTTATCAATACCCCAGGTGACAAATTCAATCTCGTTGTTAATTTGCGTATCATTTCAATTGTCAGTTTCCTTCTTTTATTAAGAATCTCTGACACACGACTTTTTCCACCAATCTCTTTAACTAAATCAACTTGTTTCAAATGCATCTCTTCCATTCGAATTTTTATAGCTTCAATCGGATCAGGAGCATCAATTGGATAATGTTTTTTTTCATATTCATCTATTAGTAATCCTAAAATATCAGCTTCATCACTTTCTGGCGTACCGATCTTTGCATCAAAAATCTTTTCAAGACTTTTCAATGCATTTTCATAATCAGCTTCTGTTTTTATAAGTTTTATATTCATATCCTTTATGTTTTAAACTGTTTCAACATTTATTTTGTCATACTCATTATGAGTTCCAATAAATCTTATAAAAATCCATTGTTTCTCAAAATTAAATTTTACCACTAATCTATAATCATTTCCTTTTATATTAAACACCATTCTGCTTTCCTTTAAAATACTTGCATTTGAATAAGTCTTTTTAACGTCATTGGGTGTTTTCCAATCTGAATTCATTGCTGTATCATACCATGTTTTCAAATGTTGTTCTGAATTTGGATTTGTTTCCCAAAATTGTCTTAATGTACTTTTTGCAAATATTCTCTCCATGGTTTAATTCTTTTTACAAAGATAATAAAAAGTTCTCAATTTGCGAACTTTTCTTTGTTTTTTTCTGAAGTATGGTTGGTAACGGTTCCGGCTTAGGAAGAGTGCGGGTTTCCACTACTCCACTTTGTCAGACCGTTGAACCAAAACGAAGGTAACAAAACTTTGTCAGACCGCAAAAACACCCGCATTTTTTCTGAAGCCGTGTTATAAGGCGTATTTTTTTATTTTTTCTAACTCTTCAATTTCAATTTCACTAATTATCATAGGCATAATTGAATTAACACTATCTCGTTGATTATTATATAATTGATAATAGTCAGATTCATTGAAAAACTTCTCAGAAAACTGAGACCTAACAGAATAATATATTTTTCGAATGTCAATTAAGTGTTTTATATAACTTTCAAAATCAAATTCTTCGTTAACATAAAAGTATAAAATTGGTTTTTCTTCAAGTTCAAGTTTTTTTCTTAGTGTTGATTCGAATTTTCCAAAAGAAGAAAGAGTATCATTTAAGTAAACATTATCTTTCTGAATTTCAAATAAAACAGCCTTTTTAAAAAACTCGGCTTTTGAAGGATATTCCAATTTAGGAGGTAAAGGAGGAAAGAAACTTTTATTAAAACTTACAGGATATTCAAATTCGATAGGTGGTATCTTAGAGTAAGTACCATTAAGTTCTCCTTGATTAACAGTTGTAATATAAAATAACCTGTATTGCATTGCTTTTCTTAATTCAATTTTGAGCTTGTTTAAATCGTTAACAGGCACTTGCTTGTCAGCAAACAAATAAATACTTGAACGATGCATATAATCTGTCGTGTCCAAGAAAGTTAGATATAATAAACTATCAAGAGGAATTTCGCTACCATTATAAGATAGTATTGTTTCATTATTTGATGATCTATCAAGATATAAGAACTTATTTTCAAAATGAGGATATAAGTTTTTGGAACTATAATTAATTAATTCAATATCAAGATTAAATTTTTCATTTATATAGTCAATAAAACTTGGAGATGCTTTCTCATAAGCAACAAGCAAAGTGTCAGTTTTAATGCTAAAAAACTCAAGCGAATTCTCAGAGAGTTTATATTTCATTTTTTCAATTTCCCCAAAACGCTGAGTAATAAATGTGTCATTATCCAATTTGTACATATGCTTTTGATGCGTAGCTGTAACTGGATAAAATAAGTAATCTTCAAATTTTATTATTTCAGGTGAATTGAAATTGTCTTTCTCAACCCAAATTCCCTTTATGTCTTTCTTGTCAGTACAAGAAAAAACTACACAAATTAGAAGTAAAATTGTCAATTTTCTCATAAAAAAATATGCCTTTATAACGGTTTCATGTTAACAGTAGTGCGGGTTTTCGCCGTGTTTCAGTATCCCCCGTTAATAAAGTTTAAATGTAGTAAAAAGCTTGCAAACCACCAAGCCCCCGCATTATCTGTTGAACATGTGTTATAAACTGGCTGCTATTATTGCCTGTCCCAGTTTGGTGGTTTATTATCAACGAAGTGCTGAAATTGATTTATTTTTTTTGGGAGGGATTCCCAACTTGCCGATAGGCAAAATAGGGTTGGCTTTGTAAGCTCTTTTACAATTGGATTGTGTGCGAGTACTGGAAAAATTGTAAATGTGCTTACAAATGCGATGGCTAAGGGTTTTTCATTGTCATCTAACAGTGTCAAATGATTATCTATCTCTGTCAAATGATTATCTATCTCTGTCAAATTACTAACTATGTGTGTCAAACTCATATCGAACTATGTCAAATGGTCGTCTATGTCTGTCATGTTCTTTTTTAACTGTGTCAAATGACTAACTATTTGTGTTAAATTAATATCGAACTGTGTCATATTAATTTCTATGCTTGTCAAGTCCTTATCTATCTCTGTCAAATGAACATCTATCTCTGTCAAATTAGTTTCGAACTGTGTCAAATGACTTTCAATGTATGTTCATTTTTCAAGGGGGTCTGTTCAATGAACTGTGTATTTACATTTTTTAACTTAAGGAAAATATGATTTACCTTTTGCCTTAACTTCTTCTATTAAAGTTAAGATGTCATCATTAATCTCTGTTTCATAATCAATAATGTATCCCGATATTGTTTTTGTCAATATAACTAAATGCTTTGTCTGAAAGCTTAATCTAAAATAGGTATCGTCAGAGTAATCGTCATTTATGAAATTTACCATAACTAAAAAGGTAGAATCACCATTTAAGTCAAATCCCGTAAATTCCCTATTAATTTGCTGTGTCTTTGAATAATTAATTTCAAATACAGGAGTAAAAATCGAATCCATTGTACTAATATCTTCTTGACCACCTTTTATAACAGAATCAATTGTGATAGAATATTTTTCTCTAATATTATCATAATGAACATGTATATCATCAGTTCTTAAAGAATCATAAGAATTAATAGTTATTGTATCTATTTGATTAACTGTGCAGATTATAACCAAATCAGAATCAAGGTACCATCTTGCAATATCAAAACTTGTTATTTCTTTTACCGATTGAACAGAATTAGAAAATAAAAAAAATAATGTTATTACACCTAACAATCTTTTCATATTATTGAATTTATATGGTTATTCAAATTAGCTTATAAAAACAATAATAAATGTAAAATAAATTAGTATGAAAACAAAAAGCTATTTACTTACAACTATTTAGCTTTTTCATAAAAGATGTAAAATAGAAGCTCTTTTGCGGAGCAAATGTGCTTCTATTCAAATCCTAATTTGTGCGATAGCACAAATGCGCGTTGGAAAAAAATAAAACAATTTTCATCATATTTACAGAACCAATTTCAATAATTTTAATTTTCAACAGTTAAAAATATTCTTTATTTCATTATCTGAAGAAAAAATAAGGTTCATAAATTATTTACTTGATCACAATGAGTAAAAATATTCAATTTTAAGATTCTTTGCAGCTTGTTTATAACGGTCTTCGGGTATGAAATCGTGCGGGATTTCGCCTTGTTTCATTATCACCCGTTAATAAAGTTTGAAGATAGTAAAAAGCTCGCAAACCACCAAAAACCCGCATGTTTTATGACCCGATGTTAGTGTGCGTGCCTTGAGTATCTCCGTCTTTTAGGTCTTTGTCTATTATCATAAAAATTTAGTATCACGATAATATTACCCTTGTTCTTATAAAATACCGTTACTTGCTTAATTAGTACAAATCCTCTTATCTGTCTTTCAGAATTTTCAAGAGAACCTATTTCTGGAAAGTCAGCTAATATATCAAGAAATTCATGTGTTCTTTTAATAAAGGCATTTGTAACTTTTCTGCCCCACTCCTTCTCTAGGTAATCTAATATCTTATCAAATTTTCTGTCGGCTTGTTTTGACCACTTTATTTCTCGAGCCATTTTTTATGTTTTTCCTGTATCGTTGAATGAGAAATTAAATTTTGATTATTATCAGTTTCGTTATCGATTAGGAATAGTTCATGCTTTTCTTCTTCTGTTAATTTATTCCAGAGTTGTCCATCTTTTAATGTTGATGCTTGTTCTAAAATACTATAAAACTTTGACAGAATATTATTATTGTCAATCCTGTCAATTAACTTATGGAAATTATTCTTTATTTCTATCGTATTCATAATACACAATTTTGCTACAAATATACTTAAAGATTTACATTTTCACAAAGCATTTAATTTGTCATTCTAATCTATTTCAGATCATAAGAATCTTACATTTTCTTAAGTTTATTAAAATTCAAACACTGTTCCTTTGATTTTTATGCTTGCTATGCAGAATATTGTGTTCATTTGGGGGCATGCACACTAACGATTTAAATGACTCGTCCTAAAATAGGTTTACACAAAAAAGGATGAAAATGAATAAAAAACGTAAATCTATTTCAGGATTAAG
>JAEINU010000034.1 GCA_016342685.1 Bacteroidales bacterium
CTAGCGCATTAATCTCAGTTATGCAAGCTGTAATTTCGTCTTCGGTGATTTTAAATACTAAGAGTTTAGCTAAATGAGCCGCATTTGAACGAACTCCGTTGTAGAAAGTCTTCATTGTAGAAATCCATTTTACATATGCTCTCGAATAAGTACCTGTCAAGCCTAGTTGCTTAAGTGTTACTTCGTCTTTACGGAAAGCTACTTTCCCTTTTCTACGATGTGATGAGTATTTTTCAGTCATTAGAGCGACTTTAGCATCAAAATCGGCACGAGCTTGAATGGTTTCGTTGTCTTCTTGTTGGTTGAAATTAAAAGCAGTGGTAGTTGCTTCTAATAATTCACGTCCTTTAGTGATAACAGTTAAATCATAACCATATTCAGCCATTGTTGTAGCAATTTCTGGTTGATTCTCAACATTACTTAAACTAACACGGTACTGTTCGATCATTTGATCTTCGGTTTTACGCTTGGTTGTAGCCATTTGTGATGAATTTATAGTTAATAATTAAAAAAAATAAAAACATACTAACAACAGATGCTTAAAAAGTAATCGTTTGTTCGTTTGTACCCACCGTTTGGTCATTTGTACCCGTCGTTTCACTATAAATCCCCACTGTTTGACCATTTGTACCCGCCGTATAGGCTACTGTACCCATCGTTCTTCAATTTGTACCTTCTGTTACGATAATTGTACCTCTTGTTTACTGTTATTTGAGGTTCTTTTGCATCTGATTTATAAAATACAGATATGAAAGTAATCAAAAATGTTAGATAAATAAGGAAATATGA
The DNA here is from genome assembly GCA_016342685.1 of Bacteroidales bacterium. Lineage (GTDB taxonomy): Bacteria > Bacteroidota > Bacteroidia > Bacteroidales > UBA12077 > UBA12077. Next base: position 790 of record JAEINU010000034.1, read on the forward strand.
ATATCTATTTAGATTTTCTTATTGATAAATAAATTGGTTTTCAGAAGAGAACATCTCTGCTAAAGATTCACCTTGTGCTAGAACTCTGTCGGCTTCTAGTTTTGCTAAATCAGGTGGGTAGCCATATCGCATTAATATTTTCTTAACTGTAAGTCTTAATTTAGCTCTTACATCATCTCGTTTACTCCAATCAACTGTGGCATTTTTTCTAATTACATCTACAATTGTATGGATTAAGTCTTTCATTTTATCATCATCTAAAAAGCTAGTTGAATCGTTCTGCTTTAATACACTGTAAAAAGCATATTCTGCTGAACTTAAACCAAGATCGTCTGCTTTATGGTCTTCCAAACGCATTCCTTTGGCTATTTCCGACAGTTCTGCTAAGACTTGTGCTGAATCGATTTGATTGTTGTGATAACGTTTAACAACTGATTCTAACATTTCGGAAAACTTCTTTGCTTGAGCTAAGTTTTTTGTTTTACGAACTTTCACTTCATCACTTAAAAGTTTTTTAAGCAGTTCAAATGCAAGGTTCTTTTGCTGCATATTTTTGACTTCTAGCAAGAATTCGTCTGACAGAATACTAACCGAAGGCGCATCGATACCAGCAGCTTCGAAAATATCAATTACACCATCGCTAGAAAGTGCTTTGTCTACAATTTGTTTGATAGCTGTTTCTATCTCGTAATCGGATTTTACACCGCTACCCGTAAATTTGTTTATACGTGCTTTCACCGCCTGAAAGAATGCCACTACGTCTTTTATAGCTTCGGCATGGGGGCTAGGTATAGACATGGCAAAGAGTTTGGATAAAATTGTCACCTCTTTTAGGAAACGCTCTTTAAGGTTTTCGCTTGATAAAATGAAGTTTTGTGCACCAAGTAAGACTTGTAGTTTTTGAGCAGTATCAACTTTGAAATACTCTTTATAATTATATGAGTGAAACATTTGCTCAATAATTTCAAGTTTCTCTAACATGCCAGCAATAGCTTCTTTTATATCTACCACAGGAGAACCTTCGCCACCGCTTTGAAGATAGGTAGCCATTGCATTTCTTAAATCCTGACCAATGCCGATATAATCGACAATTAAGCCGCCTGGTTTGTCTTTATAAACGCGGTTTACACGAGCAATAGCTTGCATCAGATTAGCGCCTTGCATTTTTTTATCGACATACAAGGTGTGTAAACTAGGTGCATCGAAACCAGTGAGCCACATATCACGAACAATCACCAATTTAAGATTGTCGTTGGTGTCTTTCATGCGTGTGGCTAAATCTTTTCGTTGTTGTTTTGTGGTATGGTGTGCTTGAAATAGTTCGGGGTCGTCCGACGAACTGGTCATTACCACCTTAATTATGCCTTTATCTAAGTCGGTATTATGCCATTCTGGTCGCAAAGCAATAATTTGATTGTATAGTTTTACACAAATATTGCGTGTCATGCCAACAATCATAGCCTTGCCCTCGAAAACGATTTGGCGAGCTTCGAAGTGAGCCACTATATCTTTAGCAACATCTTTTAGTCTGTCGGGATGACCAACTACAGCATCGATAGTTGCTGTTTTTTTCTTAGCTTTTTCTATTTGATCTTCGGTAGCATCGGCAATATCGTTGATTTCTTGGTCGAGCTTGTTTGAAGTGGCTTCGTCGAGTTTAATTTTTACCAAACGAGATTCGTAATTAATGGGTACTGTTGCGCCATCGTCTACGGCTTGTTTGATGTCGTAAACATCGATATAATCGCCAAAAACGGCAGGTGTTGATTTGTCTTCTTTCTCGATTGGTGTGCCTGTAAAACCAATATAGGATGCATTAGGCAGCGCATCGCGCAAGTATTTTGCATTTCCGTAACGGATTTCTGAACCCTCTTCGGTTTCTACCACACGTGCAGTAAACCCATATTGACTACGGTGTGCTTCATCGGCTACAACTACAATATTGGTACGGTCTGAAAGAGTGTCGAAAACGTTGCCTTCGGCAGGTGAAAATTTTTGAATGGTGGTGAAAATGACACCACCGCCAGATACTTTTAGTAATTCTTTTATATGCACACGGCTATTGGCTTGTACAGGTGTTTGGCGTAATAAGCCTACACAATTGCCAAATGTGCCAAATAGTTGATCGTCTAAATCATTTCTATCGGTAAGCATTACAATGGTTGGGTTCTCCATTTGTGGGTGGGTGATTATTTGTCCACAATAGAATACCATTGATAATGATTTTCCTGAACCCTGAGTATGCCACACTACGCCAATCTTACGGTCGCCAAGTTTACTTTCATCTTGATTAGTATGATAAACGCGACTAGGTTCTGCGCATAATTCCAATTCTTGTATGTTATCATCGGAATTATAGCAAGCTCTTAAGGTTTGGTCGACGGCTTTTTGTACTGAGTAATATTGATGATAAGCAGCTACTTTTTTTATTTTAACCTGAGAAATCAAGCCTGTGTTTTCGTCCTTCGTTTCTTCTTGTTCAAAAACGGTACAGTAGCGAATTAACTCAATCAGTGTTTTCTTATTGAGCATGTATTCTGTGAGAAGTTGTAATTCAGTTCTAAGTTTTCCTTTTATTTCTTTGGGCGATTTCCAACATAGATAACGACTGAAAGGGGCAGAAACACTTGATGTGGCTGCATCGATACCATCAGAAATAATACATAGCGAATTGTAGTAAAATATGCTTGGAACAGCCTTTTTATAATTCTGTATTTGTGTGTAGGCTTTGCGAAGTGTGGCTTTTTCGTCGGTAGCACTCTTTAATTCGATAAAAACCAAAGGCAAACCATTGATAAAAATGACGACATCGAATCGTTTTTCGTTGTTATTTTCTTTTACTACCAACTGATTAACTACCCAAAAGCTATTGTTTTCAGGACTTGCAACATCTAATAGACTGACATTAATCCCTTTGGTACGCCCTTCTTTGGTGTATTCTACGGTTACGCCATTGGTGAGTAGGGTATGGAAACGTTCGTTGTTCTCCATAATATCCTCGGTGCCTAAGTTGATTACCTTTTGATAGGCTTCAACACGAGCCGACTCGGGAAGTGTAGGGTTTAACTTTTTTAGTGAGTCTTTAAAGTGATTTTCTAAAATGACCGAAGCAAAGTTTTCGCGCTGTGGGTTATCGCTAATTGGCGAAATATCTACACCATTATAGTAGGTGTATCCTTGACTAATTAGCTGCTCAATTAATGATATCTCTATGGTGTTTTCGTTTAGTATCATTTGTCTTGAACAGGATTTTTAGTGATTTTAGGATCAACCAGCTTTTTATTGTAAACTCTCTTGAAATCTAAACTTTGACCTCCAAAGTTTATTAATAAACCATCGGCAATGTTATATGCTTCACAATAATTTATGGCTTGAGCTTTATGTACATTTTCTAATTTCTCAATAGCTTTTATCTCTACCATTACTAACTCTTCTACAAAAAAGTCAACCCTTCTGGTACCAATATCATAATCTCGATAGAATAAACCCATCTCTTTTTCTCTCTCAAATTCTAAAGCTTGAAATGAAAATTCAATGGCTAAAGCTCTTTGATATATGACTTCTTGAAAGCCATTACCTAACGCTTTATGTACCTCCATAGCACAACCAATTATTTTATGAGTCAACTCATTAATATCTTTGCTGTAATCTATTTTTTTCATTTCAAGTCGTTTTTAATTATTGTCTTGAACATGTTTCTTATTGTCTTGAACAAGATTATATTATTGTCTGAACAAGATTTTTTTTGATTTCTTGATAGACAAGATTTGTCTTGAACAAGATTAATTTATTTCAAGATTAACAAGATAATAAAAAATATTATCTCCTTATTCTCAATCCTGTTCTCTTGTTAATCTATTAAATCGTGTTCAGACATTTGAAATCATTAACACGAACTTC
>JAEINU010000035.1 GCA_016342685.1 Bacteroidales bacterium
ACCGTGATGAAAGGTTTTAAAAATTATTAATGTGCGGTGGGCAAAATAAGTTTTTTTGCGCTATTACTTTTAACGGTCCCGGCTTAGGAAGAGTGCGGGTTTCCACTACTCCACTTTGTCAAACCGTTGAACCAAAACGAAGGTAACAAAACTTTGTCAGACCGCAAAAACACCCGCATTTTTTCTGAAGCCGTGTTACCAAATGTAATTTGTTATGGTTCTTCCCAAAGTTGATATTCTGTCCATTTAACTTCACCAACTTTCATAATTTCAGTTTTGTCTTTTTCTTTAAGCTTCATTTTACCATCAACTTGCTCATAAGTATCAGACTTAAATAAAATAATTCCATTCATATCACAACTTTCAACAAGCTTTACTTTTAGCATTAATTGAATAGAATCTTTTTCTAAAAGAATTGCTTTCGCAAAACAAGAATCATTATCATAGTAATTCTCCTGCTGTTGAGAAATAAAACCATAAGAATATAAAAAGTCAACTGTATCACTGATATTAAAAAGATTAAATCCTGCTAATTCTTTTTCTTGTTTCTTCTTCTTAAGATTTTTCCAATAAGTTTTATAATAATTCACTTGGTCATCAAGCTTAAGTTCTTTTTTGTTTAAGTATCTATGAAAAGAAGTGATTATAATACCTGAGATGTCATCAGGATGATATATACCTAAACTGTGAAAATACTTTACAATTTCAGTATCTCCGTTCCACAAACCCCAACTATTTCTTATTGACATTCCAGTCCCAAAGTGATAATTAGCAGAAGCTTCTCTTTCTGTCATTTTAGAAAAAGATTCTTTATCTGATTCATTCCAATTACATTCAAGATATAATAATGCTTCATTTAAATCTACAGGAATATACTTATCAGAAAACTTATCACAGATGGACTGAGAAAAAGCTAACTTAAATAAAAATAGAAATAACAAAACTACAACTGATGATCTCATAAGAAATTATTTTTGGTAACGATTTAAACATACCAGTAGTGCGGGTTTCCACTGCTCCACTTTGTCAGACCGTTGAACGAAAACGAAGATAGCAAAACTTTGTCAGACCGCCAAAAACCCCGCATTATCTGGTGATGTTGGGTTAGCATATTGTGCCGCAACACTTTATGATTGTTGACATAATTTTCAATTAACTTAGTATACTTGTCAGAAAACCACCCTGTTTCTTTATCCACCGTTGAAAAAGATCATTAATTGCAAAAACTATCCTAAACGAATTGAAAAAGTATGTTAAAACCCCTACTCGACTTACTGAAGTTGAAAATAGAACGAAGTGCGAAGGCAAAGCGTAGTTTTTTACAGACCCAAATGGCACGAATAACCAAGTAATTAAGACTAGACAAACATTTGGATAATCAGAGAACCACAAATGTCTTAAATAAATTCCTGTATCAAACCGATAAATTAAAATAGAAATTGCAAGTATATAAATTTATCAGACCGATGAAACTTAAAACTTGAAAATACCATTTCGTATTTGTAAAAATTATCAACGAAGAAATTATATACTTTTTGAAAGTTTAACAAAAAGAAAATTACAACTTAAGAAACTTGCAGATGAATTCTATTTTGAAATTTATGTAAAAAACGAAGCTCTAAAAGGGTTTATTTGAAAAAATCGCGGCATTATTGCTAACGGTCCCGGCTTAGGAAGAGTGCGGGTTTCCACTACTCCACTTTGTCAAACCGTTGAACCAAAACGAAGGTAACAAAACTTTGTCAGACCGCAAAAACACCCGCATTTTTTCTGAAGCCGTGTTAGAAGTTGTAGCGCCCTAAATAAACAAATTATCAAACCGTTGAGACAGTTGAGATTAAACGATATAAAATACAGACGATTCCTTATTCAGATTCTCAATCATTAAAACAAAACATTATCAGAACGTATTAAATTATCAATATAAATTGAACCAAACTGAATTAGACTTTATTTTTAAAAGCTTACTATGAAATACAACTGTATCAAGTTTGTGGGCGGGAAATAATTTTTAAAACCTAAAACTGTAATTATCAAAAAGCTCTTATTTTTCTTAAATAAATAACTTGTCTAAAGGCATGAATTATCAAAACTTAAAACATTATCAAAAAGAAAAAGAACAGTCGAACTGGAAAAAAACCTTTCTTTATCAAATTGAGAATACATTATCAAACCGAAAAACTTTTTCAAACTGCTGCTAAACAATCAAACTGAAAGAATTATCAGAATGCACAAAATTATCCACACAAAAGCCAAGTATCAAATCGAAAAAATTTATCAGACCGTGATGAAAGGTTTTAAAAATTATTAATGTGCGGTGGGCAAAATAAGTTTTTTTGCGCTATTACTTTTAACGATTTAAACATACCAGTAGTGCGGGTTTCCATTACTCTACTTTGTCAGACCGTTGAACGAAAACGAAGATAGCAAAACTTTGTCAAACCGCCAAAACGCCCGCATTTCTGGTGATGTTGGGTTATAAATTGTGCTGATACTGATTTTTTCCAATTGTATTAACTACATTCAAATAATAATTACTCTTTTGGCCACCAAAAACTGGTATTTGTTGAATGCTTATCACAGTTGAGTTTTAAAATTAAATCTTCAATATCATTTGCTAAATTATTAACCGCAACTGCCCTAATTATATAATTTAAACCAAATATGACAATAAATATCCAAATTGCAGCTGGATAATTCTTTTCTACAGGATTATCAAATAGCATGAATAAAGAAAAAATTGAAGCAAATAAAAACATTCCAACTGTCAAGGATTGAATTTTCACAGTAATTCTATTGTTCTTTATTTTTACTTTAACTTTTCCATTATCAACAAAGTCCTTTCTTCTAAAAAGCATCATAAAACCACCTTTATGAAAAATTAACTTATTATCAGTCCGACTTATTTGTCCAAAACCTAAACCACCTAAATATTTAACAATATGTTTCAGTAATAATTTTTCAGAAGAAATTCCTATATCTTCTACTTTAAATTCTAATTTTCTACCTGTTGTAATCGGAAAAGGCATGATCTGTGATTTTTAAAAGCATTATTTATAACGGTCCGCATTTAAGCTTTGGCCGGGATTTTACGCCCTGCTTATCAGTCCCCCGTTAAAAAACTAAAGATACCATTTTTAGTCAAAATACCACCAAACACCCGGCTTAAGTTTGAAATGCTGTTATAAATTGGCCGCCAAGAACAACCTTGTCAGTTTTGTACTTAATATCTACGAACCATTAAATTGTTTTAGTTTTAGTTTTAGTTTTAGTTATGGCAAGTTGCTCGCAAGAGCAAAATGATTATTTGCATGAAAATGAATAAAAAATATTACTCAACTTAATTTTTAATTGAATCTAATCGAAGACATAACTGTTGCATTTTGCTTATAATTTTTATCAACGTCTTCAGCAAATTCTATGATACATATTGAATAAAACTTAGAATCTTTCTCAATTTTATAAAATTTTATTTCCATGTCGCCTAACAATGAACTCGCAACTGAACTAAAACTTAGCATTCCTACAGCTACTTCTGCATTTATTCCATTCAACACAACACCACGCTTTTCCCTAATTTCCATTTCAGAATTCTCAAACCTGTTTTTAATTTCATAAAGTTTCTGTTCAAGTTCAAAATCTTGCTCTTCACATTTTATCACAATATCTCCACCTTTAATTTTACCATTTATACGAACCAAACTTTCATTAGATTTAATTGAAGCAGATTTAAAATGTTTAAACTCCAAAAAGCTATTAGAATAAATTCTATTTTTCTTTTCAGGAGTGGTCAAGAGATCAATTTTAAGTGGTAAAGTTGTTATGATACCTATGCTAGAATCATTTTTTATTGCTGGATTCCACTTGGGCATCTTTTCTATCAACTCTGCAATGGATATATTAAGCAAACTATCATTAGTTTGACTTTTTTCTACAAGTTCAATATTTCCATTTTTATCAATTATTGTAGTAACATTAATAGTACCATTTGAAAATAATTTTATGGATGATGGTGGTATTTCAAAATTATCTGAAATAAAACTATTCAATTCCGCCATACCACCAACAAATTCGGGATATTTATTAAAAGAATTATTTTCCTGACTAAAAAGTAAATTTTGGATAAATAAGATAAGAAATACTGTTTTCGATAATGCTTTTTTGTTCATATAGTAAAACGATTTTATTTTAGAAAACTTAAATAAAAAATTTATTCTTTTTAAAATGCTAAAAACAAATATAATTTAATTGTATAGTTTTCCTATAACAAATTTCCCATTTGTGCAAAACACAAAAGTGCGTTGGAAAAACTAAAACAATTTCCTATCATACTTACCAAACTAATCTCGTTAAAATCAGTGTCAAATAGCACGAATAAATTACACTTTCATTGTCAGAAAGAATAAACCACTCTAAAAGTAAAAGCTGTCAGAAAACGACTTAATTTCCATAAATAAGAACTGACTTAAAAAGAGCAGAATTGCTCTATTTCTGAATTTTTAGCGGCTTATTTATAACGGTCCTGTTGACTCGTCCTAAAAAAAGTTTACAGGTTAATATTAAATCCTAGCATAAGTTTACAGTGCATTTTTAGTCCTGTTA
>JAEINU010000036.1 GCA_016342685.1 Bacteroidales bacterium
GAAAAAGAGCGGAAAAAAGCCAGTTAGAATATATATTTATTTCAAAGAGCACACTTCAACTATGTTGACATATTCCGGATAATCTAGTTTCATTCTTATGAAATGCTTTTTTTTGTAGCTCATAATAAAGTATTAAAATGCTGAGAGCTGCAATGAATGAAAAAAGTGCAGCAAGCAGATACCCTATAGGTGCGAATCTAATAGAATCATAAAACAATGGATAGTCGTATTTATGGAGCCCCCACAAGATATAATTAATTCCAATGATATTGAACAACTTTAATTTTGATTTTTTATAAAAAATCAACTGTATTCCACTCAAAATATATAAACTTCCACTTATAAAAAAGACTATTATATTCTCAATCTGTTGAATCTGGATAAGTCCAAAAATTATTAAGAGTACAACTGGAGAATAGAAAATTATTTTGGGGATAGCTTTATTCAGTTTTCCTCCAATAAGGGAATATACACCAAGACATAACCAAAGAGAATTTAGAAGAGAAGTTGCTGAAATTATATCCAGAAGCAATTGATATTGTGGAATGAAAATATATAAGAATCTTACTGAAAGCCTGATAACAAAATAGATCCAGGCAATCAGAAAGAATTTTAAAGTTTCTTCTCTTTCCTGATAATACAAATATATATAAATTAATGACATTACTATCATTGAGCTAAGAGCTGCTATGAGTGAAGGCGCTAACCATGTATTCATTAAATTTTTCCGTATTTCTTAATTGCATAAATTTAATGCTCTGAACTTCTTCAGAAGATCAGAGCTTATAATAATGCTAATCAATTTTATTGATAATTTCTATTTCTTCATCGGATAATATCTTGTCAATATTCAGAATTATAATGAAAGTCTCATCAATTTTTCCCATACCGAGAATAAAATTATTATCAATAAATACTCCCATTTTCGGAGGCGGTTCTATCTGATCAGACTCCAGGGTCACAACCTCATGTGCTGCATCAACCAGAAGTCCGACAGGTATCGACTCTCCGTCTTTTTCAAGTTCTGTTACAATAATGGCAGTATCCTGTTTGAACTCGGTTTTAACTCCTCCAAATTTCTGCTTCAGATCAAGAACCGGAACCACTTCACCCCTGATGTTGATAACCCCTCTTATCATCTCCGGCATTCCGGGCACCTTGGTAATATCAGGAACCTCAAGAATCTCTCGTGTTTTAAAAACATTTATTGCATATTTTTCTTCTTCAATTTTAAAAGTTACAAATTGATTTTCATTCAATTCTTCAGACATTATGATTCCTCCTTATATATTGGTGTAAATTCATTATTAAAACTCTTCAAAATCATCGTCAAATGTATCGTCAGCTTTGCTGACATTCACATCTGTTTTCTTTTGAGTCAATTTAGGTGCAGTTATTTGCTTCGCTGACGCTTGTTTTGGAGATGCAGATACCTTCAAAGATTTTTTAATATTTCTGCCGGAGTTTGAATCATCAATTTTGAAGAAGCTTACAAGCTCCATTAATTGTTGAGCTTGAGCGGTTAATTCTTCAGACATCGAAGAAGATTCTTCAGATGCAGCTGCATTCTGTTGAATAACCTGATCAAGCTGTACCATCGCCTGATTAATCTGAGCTATTCCGGAGTTCATCTCACCGCTTGAAGCATTTATTTCACTTACCAGGTCTGCAGTCCTCTGGATATCCGGAACTATAGCCTGAATTTTTGCACCTGCGACATCAGCTTTTGATACAGTTGATTGTGCCAGCGCCAATATTTCTGCAGCCGCTTTCTGACTATTCGCCGCTAGTTTTCCTACTTCAGATGCGACAACAGCAAAACCCTTACCATGTTCCCCTGCCCGGGCTGCTTCAATAGCAGCATTAAGAGAGAGCAGATTAGTGTTTCTTGCAATCTCTTCAATAACGTTAATCTTTTTCGCTATCTCATTCATAGCCTCTACAGCTTCTATTACAACCTGCCCACCCTCAGCAGCATCCTTAGCAGCTTTTCCTGCAATCTTCTCCGTCTGAGCAGCGTTATCAGCATTCTGCTGAACATTTGCACCCATCTGTTCTAATGATGCAGACACTTCCTCGGCATTTGCAGCCTGTTCGGTTGCTCCCTGCGACATTTCTGTTGATGTATCACTCAGCTGCTGACTGCCGCTTGAGACATTCTCAGATGAAATATTTACATTGCTTACTACTTCAACCAGTTTCTCAACCATTGTATACAAGGAACTATATACGCCTCTGATCTTTTTGTTTTGATCGAATTTTATTGCCAAATTCCCCTTTGCAATTTCTTCTGATATTTTAGCTATTTCGGCAGGGTCAATTCCAAGCTGATTAAATATACTTACAGTGATAAAAATTGCCAGAAGCACTCCGACAACCACAGCCATGATGCTTATTAAAAGAACCAACAATACAGCTCTATCATTTGATGCCTGAAGTTCGGGTCCGAGTATGTCCTGATCGGTTTTTATTGAAAGTTTTACGTCTTCAACATCTGCTGCAACATCCGGCCCCAGAACATCGAGCCTGTTATCGATAATATCATTACGTTCAAAAATAACACTAACAAGCTCTGTATAACTTGATTTATACTCATTCTTATATTTGACGGCATCAGCCAGACGCTGTCTACTAGTCTGGTTTTTCAGGTCCCTATCTAAAATATTCAGCTGCTTTTCAAAATTAGCCATTTCTGAACCTGCTCTATCAGCTGTAGCCTGACTGTTATCATCCAGAAATTTCATCACATATAGACGGACAAGCAGCATATCTTTAATTGCCAGCGCCGCAATATATGTGGCTGTTGTATCATTATCAGCTTCAGCAGATATCATTATTTCAGTAAGGTTTTTTTCCATATGGGGACCTGTTTCGTTGAGTATTGCGACTAGCAGATCTCTATCATGCATGTGTTCAACCACTTCCTGGAATGAAGTCCTATACTCCCGAACCTTAGTATCCGCTGCGTCTACAAGGGCAGCTCTCTCAGGATTCTGTATTTCACTTTGTGCTTCCTCCATAAAACCGGACATTTCTTCATAATATTCATTATATTGCTGAATGTCTTCTTCACTGCCGGTTATTATGAAATCTTTAACATTCATCCGTACCATCAACATATTAGCCTGTAATCTGCCGGCCAAATTAGTATCGCGGGCGAGTCCTCTGTATTCAGCAAATCCATCTGATGCGTTACCTAATTCCATGAAGGAGATAACGGCTGTTATCACCAATAGGACCAAGATCAGGCCGAAGCCTAAAATGTTCTTTGTTATTAATTTCAATTGTAACTCCTGTTATATATTATTTTAATTCTATGAAATGAAAACCTGAAATCAAGAGTAAATTTAAAAAAATTGTCATTATTGGAAAATATTTAGGGCTTGCTGAAAAAAGATTTATATTTTAAAAAATACTGCCTGTAGTTTAGTATATTTCACATATAGCTGACAAAGGAAAATTTTAATTAAATGTTTAAAATCCTTATTTTATAATGTAATTTACAATCTCACCGATATCATTGATGCCGGTGAGATCTTCTATTCTAATTTCTCCTGTATTCATTTTCCACTCTGCATAAATATTTCCAATGGATAAGTCATGATACACATTCGCATAAGAAGCGTTTTTATTTTTCACTAAATGAATCTGGGAAAGAAACATTCCTTCATCTATAAACTTCTCAATGATGTTTTGAGTAAATCTTATTTGAGGAGTTATGACATATATTTGAAGCTCTCTAATCAGATAATCAGGTATTTCATACTTTCTTATTCGATCAAACATGTTACTTATCAAATCAGTGCTGTCACCGCCATAGAGAGCATCATAAGCACTAATATGTGCTAAATAGGAAAAATGCTTCGGTAATGTAATTAGAACTGCAGTACATGTTGAGACACCATGTGTATAAAGATTTCCGTTCTCAGAAATTCTCTTAAATTGATCTAAATTAACCTCATTAGAAAAATTATCAATCTTGATTTCTTCGACAAAATTCATTTCTCGATCTAAGCTCTTTTTCCTGATAATTGAATAATATTCCTCTTTTCTGCTTATAAAATCATTAGTAATAACTTCATCAAGATCTATTTTTGCAATCAAAAGCCAGTTTAAGCCGTATATAGAAATAACTTCAAATGAAGTAATAGCCTCGTATCCTCTATAATCAATAATTCTTTTATGTCCAATACCCTCAGAAAATTTTGATGATATGTTTTCATCAGATAGATGGAGCTTGAGCACTGACGCTTCTGGTGAAAATGAAGATTCTGTTAGCATATAGCTCTCTTCATTGACCATAAATATTTCACCTGTTTTTCCCAGCTCAATTTCTTTACTAAATAGTGTTTCTAATCGATTTGATGAAAATTGAAAAGCACACCAGTGTTGATTCCCGCATTAAATCCGGAACACTTCCCGCAAACTTTTCGTTTGGAAACTGCTTGAAAAGTAAAGAATT
>JAEINU010000037.1 GCA_016342685.1 Bacteroidales bacterium
CCCTTTGGAATTCTTTCACACAATTATATTTCGGGATAAATGAGCTTAAATCTTAATTCCTATGCGGGAGTCAACACAGCTCAAGGTGTCCAAGACTTAATTAATAGAATGAATATGGCAAGAATTATGACTGAAAGTTGATTTCGTCTATAGATGGTACTGAACTTACTGTTCCTAATAATTTAGAGCAGGAATCAAAATGAAATGAAGAAACCAGACCTCGACTCCGCCGTACGGTCTGGTTGAAGAGCGGAAACACTGCTTATAACAGGGCATATACGGTTCCGGGCATTCGCCCTTCACCCAAATTGAAACTTGCGAGGAAGCAGAGCAAGACAGTCGTTTTTGCTCTGTGGCAAAACACTCCTTTGGTAGCGTTTCAACTTCGTATATGCCCAGGACGTTATAAGCAATGTTTCCGCTAAGAGGAAGACGCCCGGACCTCCGGCCGACGGGCGAAGAGATATAATATTAAATGCACTGATAATATATTGTTTTAGGAATATAATGAGTGTGATAGAATGTAAAAAGGTAAGTTTAACATATACTTCGAAACATTGAATAAACTGATACTGACAAGTTAGATTAATTCATCATCTATTGCTTATACTAATAAAAAAGAGGCAGATAAATGAGAAAAGAACAAAATAGGACAATCCTTCTTGTCGAAGATGAAGTATTAATAGCCATGTCAGAAAAAATGCAACTCGAAGAAATTGGTTACAATGTTCTGTTAGCCCATACAGGAGAAAATTCTATAGAACTCTTTGTAAAAAATACGAAAATCGATTTAGTATTAATGGATATTAATCTTGGTAATGGAATTGATGGAGTAGAAGCAGGTCAATTGATTCTTAATAATCGAGAAGTCCCATTAGTCTTCTTATCCAGCCATACAGAACCAGAAGTAGTTATGAAAACTGAAAAGATTACTTCTTATGGTTATGTAGTTAAGAATTCAGGATTAACCGTTTTGGATGCAAGTATACAGATGGCATTTAAGCTATTTTATGCAAATAAAAAAGTTTATGAAAATGAACAACGTTACCGCACATTATTTAATAACAGCCATACAACAATATTTCTGATAGATCCTTATACAAAGAAAATAGCCGATGTAAATCAAGCTGCATTAGATTTTTATGGATGGTCTTATGAAGAATTTATTGGGAAAGATATTTCTGAAATTAATTCACAATATGTTGAATTAACTGATTTGGAGATTGAGAACATCCTAAAAGTAAAGCAAAAAGTTTATGAGTTTGAACATCGTATTAAAAATGGTAGCATTAAATATGTTGAAGTACGTACCGGTCCAATCAATATTTCTAATAAAATACTTTTGTATTCTATAATTATTGATAGAACTGCTAAGAAAATAGTAGAAGAGTTACTTAATAAAAGTGAAATTAAATATCAAACAATTCTTAATACTATAAGAGAATCAATATTTATAATTGATGTTGAAACATTTCTTATTACTGAAGTAAATGATTCGGCTTGTAAGTTATATGGATATTTAAGAGAAGAATTAATCGGATTAGAAAATTATAAATTATCTACAGAACCAGATTTATCAATAACAGTATCTGATGAATTTAAGGATATAATTAATTTAAAAAAATATATTGGAAATAGATATCATAAAAGAAAGGATGGGACTACATTTCCTGTTATAATTTCATCAAGTTTATTTGAAATTAAAGATAAAAGATATGTACTTGCAGCAGTTAGTGAGATTATTGAATAGAGGAAATATGTATCAACCAAAACAATATTACTTTTCTGGATATTTTTGTTTTTCTATTTATTATCGGCATTTAACAGTCTGTTATAAAGAAAGAGCCCAGACCTGGCTCCGCCGTACGGTCTGGTCGAAGAGCGGAAACTCTGCTTATAACAGCGGCTATATGCTTCGCCCATTCGGGCTCGGCCTACGGCACATTTGGCTTCGCCAAACGTCATATAACCGCGGGACGTTAGACGAAATCACGAACCTAAGAATAAGAGTTGCTTGCCGTCGTGGCAAGCAAAAGATTGACGATTCTATGTAATTACTATATAATTACATTAAGAGGTGTAATATGTTAGTTTCGGTAATACCGATTGGTAATTCGCGAGGAATAAGAATCCCTAAAAGTATATTGCAACAACTCAAAATTGAAGGAAAGGTAGAATTAGAAGTTCATGATAAAGAGATACTACTACGCCCGATAAATAGAAAACCAAGGGAAAATTGGGCTGAAGAATTCATTAAAATGCATAATAATGGGGATGATAAATTGCTTATAAATGATTTAAATGATCAGGATGAATTTCAATGGGAGTGGTAATAAATCAATATGATGTTTTTTTAATAAATTTAGATCCAACAATTGGTCATGAAATTAAAAAAATACGTCCGTGTTTGATAATTTCTCCTAATGAAATGAATGACTCGATCCAGACAATAATAATTGCTCCTATGACGACGAAATCACATCCGTATCCTACAAGAATACCAACAGTGTTTGATAAGAAAGATGGATGGATTGTTTTAGATCAGATACGTACGGTTGATAGAATAAGATTGATAAAGAGATTAGGAAAGATCAATAAAAAAGAAATTACAATTGTTAAAACTGTTTTGCAGGAGATGTTAGTTGATTAACTCCCAAAACAACTTCCGTGTTGTTTTGGGGCAATTAAATAAAGAGGTTCGTGAATTCGTCTAACACGGGGTATTTGCGCTCCGCATTCGCTTCGCGGCCTCCGGCACATTTGCCCTGCGGGCAAACGTCACATACCCCGGAAACGTTATCTGCAATGTTTTTGCTAAGAATAAGACGCCCGGACCTCCGGCCGACGGGCGAAGATAGAAAAAATAGTTTTAAGTCCATCTTATGTAATAATAAGTTTAACGAATAAATGGGGTGATAAGGGTGAGTTCCAGACTTTGAAAATATTAGAAAAAATGAGACAAAGGACTTGATTGAAGATAAGATGTTTTATTATCCATATTTTAGGAGAGAAGATGATAATAAAGAATTTTGGAAAAACAAATAATGAAAAAATAATAATTTTACATGGAGGAGGTTTATCATGGTGGTCATTAGAACCAATAATTGAGATATTATCTAAAGATTATCATGTAATAACACCTATAATTGATGGCCATGGAGAAGATGGGGAAACTACTTTTATAAGTATTAGTGATACTTCTGATAAAATAATTTCTTATATTGATGAAAATTGTAATGGATCAGTTAAAGCATTATGCGGGTTATCAATAGGAGCACAAATAGTCGTAGATACACTTTCAAAACGAGGTGATATTTGTCAATTCTCAATTATTGAAAGTGCTCTTATTAAACCGATTGAAATTTTGAAATCATTATACCTGCCTATGATAAATATTTCATATCCTTTGATAAAATATAAATGGTATTCAAAATTACAAGCAAAAGTATTATTTGTTCCAGATGAAAAATTAGATAGATATTATGAAGATAGTTGTAAAATATCTAAGGAATCATTAATAAATATAACTTCAAGTAATGGAACATTTAAACTTGATAAAAATATAAGTAATACAAAAGCAAAAGTTTTGATATTTGTAGGAGAAAAAGAAATTAAACTCATGAAACAATCAGCTATAGAGTTGCATGAAAATATTGAAAATAGTGATCTTGTGATTATTCCTAAAAGTGGTCACGGTGAAATCAGTTTGCTTAGACCAAAAGAATATTGTGATTATTTATTAGATCTTATTAATAAGAAATGAGATCAATATTTTGAAAAGGATAGTAGTAGTAGAACAATCTATAATAGAAGAAGAAACCAGCCCTTGGCTCCGCCGTGCGGTCTGGTTGAAGAGCAAAAACTCTGCAGATAACAAGGGATATATGCGCTACGCATTCGCTTCGCGGCCTACGGCACATTTGCCCTACGGGCCAACGTCATATATCCCTGGAACGTTAAACGCCATACTAGCTTGACTTCGACCGACTTCATTGTTTTTTTGTGAACAACCTTGAATCCTGTTTTTCTATAATGATTTATCTTTCTTTGTGTTTTTTTTACGCTGATTTGATAGAAAATCTTGCTGCAATAAATGATTAAATAAGACGGATCGAAATCATGGTGAAATAAAGAAAGAATTTCTTGTGAGGATTCATAAGAGGATGTAAGCTTTGAATTGGTTTAGCAATGAATAAGTGATTATTCAGCGGGGTCGGTCTGGGGCAGAGCAGGTCGTACGGCGTCTAACAAGGCATATACGGTTCCGGCCATTCGGCCTGCACCCAAATTGAAGCATACAAGAGTAGAAGGGCAGGTTCGGAATATGTCAAGATAGATGTCACAGTTCTTTGAAATTATTATCAGGCTCAAGAAGCTTTTTTTGTCTTCTTTGA
>JAEINU010000005.1 GCA_016342685.1 Bacteroidales bacterium
TTGATCAATCGCCTCCCACCTGTGTTTTATTCTTATCTCTTGCAAGGCATCGTAAGCTAGTTTCTGTACGTGAAATCCTTTTGAAATAAGTTTTTCATCAGAATATTCTTCCGGTGTGATATTTAGTTCATCTAAATGAACATTAATAACTTTAGTCTCGACTTCAACTTTTGTAATTCCAAAGTAATCAAAGACTTCTTCAGGCAATAAGGCTTGTATAAGAATACTATATTGTGGTTCTTGTGAATTCATAGTCATATTGGTTTAATGACTACAAAGATTATATTTTTATTTAATCCACCAACTTTTCAAAGTGATCCATAATTAATTTAACATTATTCTAAAAAGAGTTTTCTAGAATAATATATAAAAAAAGACTCCTAGTTTCCTAGAAGTCTTTTTTAGCCTGTGGGCCCACATGGGCTCGAACCATGGACCCCCTGATTATGAGTCAGGTGCTCTAACCAGCTGAGCTATGGGCCCGATTTGTTTAACAACAAATTTCGGATTGCAATATTAACGAAATGTTCTTAATTACGCAATACTTTTTGGGAAAAATCACGAAAACAATTTTATATTTTCTCGATTGTATTTAAAATCAAATCAATAACGTTATGTACATTTTGATTAAAAATCTCTAAAACAGCTTCCCAAGTAACAGGTTCTTCATCTGTTTTCCAACAATCATAATCTGTACTCATGGCAATTGCTGCGTAAGGCAGCTCAATTTCATTAGCAAGAATTGCTTCGGGTGCAACCGACATGTTAATTACATCTGCACCCCACATACGAAATATTTTTGATTCTGCTCTTGTCGAAAAACGGGGCCCTTCAATACTTACTACTGTACCTGTTTTATGGTATTTTAATTTAAGTTCTTCTGCCGATTGAATTAATAGGTTTCTAAGATTCTCATTAAAAGGATCTGCCATTGGAGTGTGTTTCATTTCTCCAGGTTCGAATGTATCGAAAAAAGTAGTATTGCGATGCTTTGTAAAATCAATAAATTGATCAAGAATTACCAAATCTCCACGATCAATTTCTTCACGCAAGCTTCCGCATGCTGTTGTTGCTAGAATAAGTTCACAACCTAATTCCTTAAGTGCCCAGATATTTGCTCTATTGTTAACTTGAGTAGGTGGAATTGAATGTTTTTTTCCATGTCTCGATAATATTACAACATCTATATCTCCAATTTTTCCGGCTGTTAAATCCGATGTTAGTTCTCCATATGGAGTTGCGATTTTTATATTTTGCGGTGATTTTAAAATATCAGGGTTCTCTAATCCCGAACCACCTATAATAGCAATTTTTTTCATTTTAGATTTTATTAAAATATGTAAGTATAATTTCTTCTGCTTCGTTTATGGACTTTCCGTAGGATATAATTCCTTCTTGGTGTCCACCCATAATTAAGATTCCTGAATTTTGAATCACTAATTTCTTCATTTCGTCTGCAATTTCAGGAGTACCAAATTCTGCATTTTTATTTGTTGTCGGAAGATTATGAATATATTTTTCCCACATCTCTAGATGATGAATATGAATTACAGCTTTTATTTCTGGATTGGATTCATAAACTGCTGCGTGACTTAAAGATTCCGATGAGGCCTTTGTTAACCCTTCGCAATGAATCAAATTTTCATCAATATCGTATTTAGTAACCAAAGAATAATCCTTTTCAGATAGCTGTTTGATATTTCCAGTTGCAGAGCCTGAAATAATAAATTTATTACCCGTTGCACGAATACTAATATTTCCAAATCCAATTAGATTTGGATAAGCTCCAATCAAACCTATATTATAGAGTTTATCATGGCAAGTGTTTAAATTTTGAAAATCATACAAACTTAAGTCAAATGCTTTCTCTTCCCACTTAATATTAAATTTTATATATCCTTCGTCATGTTTAATCATTGTTGTATTTAATTTATTAGATGTCCTTAACTAGAATTTAACAATCATATTTCGACAAGTTCAATATGACAAAACGACTTCGTACATTCTGTCACACTGAGCTTGTCAAAGTGGGCTCTAATTTTAGTAAAATTCATTGCTTTAGCTTCTCAATTTCAGTTTTATTTGTTCTACAAACGCCTTTTTCAGTTATTAAAGCCGTTACATATTTAGCTGGGGTAACGTCGAAGCCATAATTAACAGCCTTACTATTTTCTGGAACTAAACGAACTTTCATTATTTGATCGTTTGCCCAACCTTCAATAAAGCGAACTTCGTCTTGATCGCGTTGCTCGATAGGGATTTCATTTACTCCATCATTCATCTCAAAATCGATTGTTGATAAAGGTAATGCAACATAAAATGGAATATTATTATCGTGTGCAGCTAAAGCTTTTAAATAGGTCCCAATTTTATTGGCAACATCGCCATTAGAACTGGTTCTGTCGCTTCCAACAATTACCATATCCACCATTCCTTTTTGCATTAATAATCCACCGGTATTATCGGCAATTATGGTATGTGGAATTCCTTGTTGATCTAACTCAAAAGCAGTTAATCGGGCTCCCTGATTTCGGGGGCGTGTTTCATCAACCCATACATGAATTTTTACTCCTTTTTCATGTGCTGCATAAATTGGTGCGGTTGCTGTACCATAGTCGACGCATGCCAACCAACCTGCATTGCAATGAGTTAAAATATTTACAGTTTCTCCTTTTTTAGCTTTGCTTATTTTTTCAATTAGTGGGAAACCATTTTCTCCAATTAATCGGCAATTTTCAATTTCGTCAGCTTTTAACTGATTTGCTGTTTCAAAAGCAATATCAATTTTTTCTTGGGCTGTATTTAAGGATTTGGTTTTATCAATAACCAAATCAATAGCATATTTAAGATTAACCGCTGTTGGTCTCGACGATTCCAAGTGTTTCCCTAAATCCTTGATTTTTCTGTTTAAGTCGTCAGAATTTTTTAACGATAACATTCCAAGATACATTCCGTAAGCAGCTGTTACTCCAATTAGTGGTGCACCACGGACTAACATTTCTTTAATTGCAATAAAGGTATCTTCGATCGTTTTTAATTCTACAATCTTAAATTCAAAAGGTAAGAGTCGTTGATCAATAATTTCAATGGTTTTGGGATCGTTTTCTTTTACCCAAATAGTATGATAATGTGTTCCGTTTATATTCATCTAATTTGATTTTCGATAAAAGTAAGAAAAGATATAGTAAACTTTAAATCTTTTATATTTTTGCTGTTCAAAATAAATAAAAACTATGCAAATAGAATCGATAAAAAACATCATTTTTGATTTAGGGAATGTAATTATTAATATTGATCCCGAACTTTCTGTTAAATCTATGAGTCAGCTCGGGTTTCGCGATTTTGATCAAAGCTATTCTTTGTTAAATCAATCTAACCTATTCGATTCTTTGGAGAAGGGTTTAATTAGTCCTGAAGTATTTCATTCAGAGATAAATTCACAGTTAGAGCTTAAGGTGAACTGCGAGAGTATTGATAAAGCATGGGGAGCAATGTTGCTTGATTTTCCAAAGGCAAGAATAGAGCTTCTTCAGAAACTGTCTCAGAAATATCGGCTGTTTCTGTTAAGTAATACCAATATTATTCATTATCATAAATACAATAATGATTTAATAAGCCAATTCGGATTTAACCTAAATAGTCTTTTCGAAAAAGCATATTATTCATTTGAAATAGGAATGCGTAAACCGGAAGTTGAAATATTTGAGCATGTATTAAACGATAGCGACTTAAATCCTTTCGAGACTGTATTTGTTGATGATTTACCAAAAAATATTGATGTGGCTGGGCGAATGGGCTTTAATACAGTTTGGATTGATGTGAAAAAAGGAGATGATATTACTGAAAAGTTAAATGACTTTTAAAATCCAAACCGATTTTAGATCTGCCTTTTCTCTTAATTTGTAAAGCTCTTTTAATGCTAAGGTTTCATCAGTAAAAGTGTAAATTGATATTCGAATTAGATTTTCACTCGACTCAATAATTTCAGTATTGTATCCTTTTGCTCGAATACCTTCAGCAAATTTTTCTGCATTTTCAATTCTCTTGAAACTACCGGCTATAATATGAAATTTCGAATATTCTGATTTGGGTTCAGCTTCTTGTTTTTCTTCATCCGGTTTACTATAAAACAGAGCATCTTTTTTATCTGTGTTTTCGTCAATCGACTGATTAATTAGCGCTTTAGTGCTATCCGCTTGTGCAATGCTGTCAAGATTTCTTTCTGCAGTTTTAGAATTGGTAATTTCAATAGGTGAAATATCGTTCGACGATAAAATATTAAAATCAGTAAATCCATTCGTGAAAAACCAACTTAATGCAACTAAACATAAAAACACAACAATTGAAGAACTTATTATAATAGGCTTTTTATAAGATTTTCTGCTTTTTATTGGAGTTGGGCTTTTAACCTCTTTTTGCTGATTAACAATGGGTTTTGATTGTACGCTTTGTAAACCAAATGAGTCACTTAAAAGATTCGTTTCTTTTTCTTGTTTAAAACTTATTTGTCCTTTTGAATTTTGAGTTAAAATTCCAATTTCTGGGAAAGAAACTTTTTCGCTGTTCTTAAGTTTTAATTTGAGATCATCAGCAAATTCTTTAATTTGCTTAGTTGACTTTTCTTTGTTTATTTTTTCTTTTTCCGAAATGAATGTAATTAGCAGATTATCGCTGTAAGAATATTCTTGTTTAAAGATTATTCTTTTCGAAGGAGGAATAAACTTATTTTCATTTACATCAAATGCAGCAGGCTCATATTCAGATACAAATCCACCAAAATCAGGAATAATAACTCCCTGATTAGAAACTAATAATTCTTTTACGTATTTCTTAATATCCAAAGCGTCCATTTACAGAAACAAATATATAGAAAATTATCATTCGATCAATAGCATCGAAAGCACTATTAATGAACATTTCTTGTGCAATTCTTAACTTTTTTTAATTATTGATTTCAAAATTATATGATTAAATTAGCAAACCATTTAATATGAAGAAACTAGATGAATAAATTAATATTAGTTACCGGAGGGACAGGTTATATTGGTTCGCATACAACAGTAGAGCTAATGAACGAAGGCTTTGATGTTGTTATAATCGACAATTTGTCCAATTCTGAGAAATCTGTTTTAGATGGTATTGTGGAAATTACCGGTCGACGACCATATTTCGAAGAATTTGATATTTGTGATAAAGAAAAACTAGATAATTTTTTTAAGATATATAAAAAAATAGATGCCGTAATTCATTTTGCTGCATATAAGGCTGTCGGAGAATCGATTGAAAAACCATTAAAGTATTATCAGAATAACCTCATTACATTAATGAATTTGTTAAATGGAATCAAAGAGCATAAGGTCTCTAATTTTGTTTTTTCTTCATCAGCAACTGTTTATGGGCAACCCGATAAATTACCTGTTACGGAATCAGCGCCCTTTAAAACAGCCGATTCGCCATATGGTAATACCAAACAAATTGCCGAAGAAATCATTCGTGATACTATAAATGCGAATAGGGACTTTAGAGCAATTTCTCTAAGGTATTTTAATCCTATTGGAGCACACTCAAGTGCATTAATAGGGGAGTTACCTCGTGGAGTACCAAATAATTTGGTGCCTTTTATAACACAAACCGCAGCTGGAATTCGTGATGAATTGAAAGTTTTTGGAGATGATTACAATACACCCGATGGTTCAGCCGTTCGAGATTATATAAATGTTGTTGATCTCGCGAAAGCACATGTTGTTTCAATTAAAAGAATGATAGATAATAAATCGAAAAGCAATTTAGAGGTGTTTAACGTAGGTACAGGTAAAGGTTCTTCAGTTTTGGAAATAGTAAATGCATTTGAAAAAGCAACTGGAGAAAAATTGAATTATAAAATGTCTGAGAGAAGAGTTGGAGATATCGAATCGGTTTATGCGGAAACTAGATATGCCAACGAAGAATTAGGTTGGAAAGCTGAAATAGGATTAGATGAAACTTTACTTTCTGCATGGAATTGGGAAAAGAATATTAGAAATATTAAATAATGATGGAGAAAAAAACACTTTTAATTACAGGAGGAGCTGGATTTATTGGTTCTCATGTAATAAGGTTATTTGTAAACAAATACCCAGGTTATAAAATAATTAACTTAGATAAGCTTACGTATGCCGGTAATTTAGAGAATGTAAAAGATATACAAGATGCACCGAATTATGAGTTTGTAAAAGGCGATATTGTCGATGATATATTCGTTTTAGAGTTGTTTAATAAATATAAATTTGACGGTGTTATTCATCTTGCTGCCGAATCTCATGTTGATCGGTCAATATCTAACCCAACAGAGTTTATTAAAACAAACATTGTTGGTACAGTAAATTTATTGAATGCTGCACGTGATATCTGGAAAGGTAATATAGAAGGAAAGATGTTTTATCATATTTCTACAGATGAGGTGTATGGTTCTTTAGCAGAAGAAGGATTGTTTGTGGAAGAGACTTCTTATGATCCTCGCAGTCCATATTCGGCTTCAAAAGCTAGTTCAGATCATTTAGTGAGGGCATATTTTCATACTTTCAAATTACCTGTTGTAATTACTAATTGTTCTAACAATTATGGGCCAAATCAATTTCCTGAAAAATTGATTCCTTTAGCGATAAATAATATTAAAGAAAAGAAGCCAATTCCTATTTACGGGAAAGGTGAAAATATTCGCGATTGGTTGTTTGTTGAAGATCATGCTAATGCAATAGATCTAGTATTTCATAAAGGAACTGTTGGCGAAACATACAATATTGGAGGAAATAACGAATGGACAAATATTGATCTTATTCATTCCTTATGTAAAATAATGGATAAAAAATTGGAGCGAGAAGAAGGAGAATCAGCTAAGCTAATTACTTTTGTAAAAGACCGTGCGGGTCATGATTTAAGATATGCGATCGATTCTTCAAAAATCCAAAAAGATTTAGGTTGGGAACCATCATTACAATTTGAAGAAGGTATGGATAAAACGGTCGATTGGTACTTAGCAAATTCAGAATGGATGAATCATATTCTGAGTGGTGATTATGAAAAATATTATACTGAACAATATCAAAAGAGATAAAAAAAGGAGAGCAATTTTGCTCTCCTTTTTATTTATTTTATATCATGATTACTCCACGGTAACCGATTTTGCTAAATTTCTAGGTTGATCTACATTACAACTTCTTAAAACGGCAATGTGATAGGATAATAA
Organism: Bacteroidales bacterium; assembly: GCA_016342685.1. Classification (GTDB taxonomy): domain Bacteria; phylum Bacteroidota; class Bacteroidia; order Bacteroidales; family UBA12077; genus UBA12077. Next base: position 7,226 of record JAEINU010000005.1, read on the forward strand.
TTGTAAAGGAACAACTGTTAGCAATGCGGATAGTTCTTCGCGTGATTCTGGGATTTCCAGAACATGATCCGCCATTTTACTAATAATCGTATCACCTTCATTTACAACTGCAATTACAATTCCTTTGCGAGCTTTTACTTCCTGAATGTTTGAAACAATCTTTTCATAAGATTTATCTTTTGTTGCAATAACAACAACAGGCATTTTTTCATCTATTAATGCAATTGGACCATGCTTCATTTCAGCAGCAGGATAACCTTCTGCATGAATGTAAGATATTTCTTTTAATTTGAGTGCTCCTTCTAAAGCAACTGGGAACAAATAACCCCGACCTAAATAAAGAAAGTTGGTCGCATCTTTATATAGAGCGCTAACTTCTAAATACTTATCATTATAGGTGAGTATTTTTTCAATTTTCGCTGGAATGTCGCTTAACTCCTGAATAAGAATGCGATATTCTTCTTTCGAAATATGTTTTCTTTCATAACCAAGCATCATTGCCATCATTGTTAGCACAGTTACTTGAGCTGTAAATGCTTTTGTTGAAGCTACTCCAATTTCAGCGCCTGCATGTGTATAAACTCCAGCATCCGTTTCTCGCGGAATACTTGAGCCAACTACATTGCATATTCCAATAACAGTCGCTCCTGCTTCCTTGGCAAGACGAATTGCAGCTAGCGTGTCAGCGGTTTCACCACTCTGACTTATGGCAATAATTACATCGTCTTCATTTATGATTGGATTTCGATATCTAAATTCTGAAGCGTATTCAACTTCAACAGGAATTCTGGCTAAATCTTCAAATAAATATTCACCAACCATTCCTGCGTGCCAGGAAGTTCCGCATCCAATAATAATAATTCGTTTAGCATCAATAAGTTTTGGCAATACTTGATGTAGTCCACCTAAATGAATTTCATTTTTCTCGATAGAAACCCTTCCTCTAAATGTATCAAGAATAGATCTAGGTTGCTCAAAAATTTCTTTTAACATGAAATGATCAAAGCCATTCTTCTCTATCTCTCCTATATCTAAGTCTACATGTTGTATCTTTGGAGTAAGATTATCATTCTTAATTGTTTTAAGAGTTAATCCATCTTTTCCAAGTATTGCAACATCATCGTCATTTAAATAAATGACACTTTTTGTGTGTTCAACAATTGGGGTAGCATCAGAAGCGATAAAATATTCTCCTTCTCCAACTCCAATAACTAATGGACTTCCTTTTCTTGCAGCAATTAGTTTATCTGGTTCATCTTTGCAAATAATTGCCAAGCCATATGCTCCAACAACCTTTGATAAAGCTAATCTCACCGCAATTTCTGCACTAACATTTCCTTTTATGTAAATGTACTCTATCAAATTTGCTAAGACCTCGGTGTCTGTATCTGTTTGGAATGTAAATCCTCTATCTTGTAGTTTGATTTTTAATCTACTATAATTCTCAATAATACCATTATGAATAATAACAAATTTACCATTCATTGATGTGTGTGGATGAGAATTTATATCATTAGGTTCTCCATGAGTTGCCCAACGAGTATGTCCAATTCCAATATTTCCTGAAACATCTTTATCCGAAACAAATTCTTCTAAGTCAGAAACTTTACCTTTTCTTTTGAAGACTTTAACTTCTTTATTAAGTAATGAGATTCCAGCAGAATCATATCCACGGTATTCTAAACGCTTTAATCCATTTATTAAGATTGGATAAGCTTGCTTATCTCCAATATATCCAACAATTCCGCACATAATTTATTCGTGTTTTGTATAGGTGACTTTCATTTTTATATCTTCGCCAGCTTTAAGAATTACTCTATGAGGACTTGTGTAAGAATTAACAACATCAAAGTTTAAGTAATGATCTTCGATGTTGTGATTAACTATATCTGAGAAATGCTTTGATATATTAAAGTTGTAAATTTCATCTGTGCTATTGTACGATCCACCAAACATTCCTGTAGAAGTATAATCTTCCAAGTAAATTATCGTACTATCCTCTTCAGCATAATTTAAAGACAGTTTTTCTGGTGGATAGAAAGTTTCAATGTCTTGGTCATTCACAACTGAAGTTATTAATTCCGCTTTTAGAATAGAATATGTAGCATTTTCATTTAACCATGTGTCAAGATCCGTGTATTCAATTCTTGATGAAATGCCGTCAACTCCTTGAATAAATATAAGATCATCATTTTCATCTTCTGGATTTGTTAAATATGCATTAACCTCCGAGGAAGAATAATCATAAGAGTATTGTGTAAATCTATTGCCACGTGTAAATGTGTAATTAAAATATAAACTATCAACAGTATCTGTATGATAATAAAGGACGATTTTTGTGTCTGTAGTCGCAATATTAACAAGAAATGTTCCTCCTAAATCACTTGCGCTAGCAATTGAAGGAACTACTGCAAGACCTTTAAATTCTTCTTTAAAAGCAGTGTCAGAAAGATAAAATAGTGTATCTGATAAAAGTCTTTGAGCAAATTCATTTTTTAAGTTGAAAGCAAGCAATGTATCGCCTCTAACTTGAAATGTTTCATTTATTTTGTCTGCTTCAGAATATAAATCACTCACGCTTTCATTTGAGTAGTGTGAACTATCATCTACAATTAATGTATTTAGCTCATAAACATTAAATGAAACGGTTTCTTGCGGAGAACCATATGTTGAGTCTACTGAGAGATACAACATTAAAGAGTCAACATAATAAGTGGACATATTTGTGTCCAATGCAAAATAAAAAAACTCACTTGCCATTTGACTTTTTAATTCTCCAAAGTACGGATCATTAGAAATGCCTAATGAGTGGTGTGAAATATTTGAAGTTATAAATGGTTCTTTTTTAAAAACCTGATTATGAAATGAGAAAGTTGTATCATATAATGTAACAATTTTATCACCATCCGGAAGTATGTCCGACCCAATTGAGCTAGGGTCTTCTTCGCAAGAAGAAATTAATAAAATGATTGCAAATGAAATAACCCCTAAAAACAATAAGGATTTATTTTTAGATTTATTTTTATTTAATCCGTTCATGAGATATTAAAGTATTTTGTCATAAAATTCAGAGTAAGCATCCAAATAAGTTTCTTCATTATGAAAATCAAGAAATGGTTTGTTGGAATTTTTAATAAAACTTAATATATCATTATTTATTGTTTCGCTTCCAACAATTGTGGCATCAGAATTTTCAATGGCCAACTTACTTAAATTAACAAAGCTAGGTTCTTCTATGATATTTAAATCTTTTGGAGTGATGTTTTCAAATAGAATTTTGTCTTTATACTCTTTTTTTAACGGAAAATCAAAACCGTCGTCATAAACAGAATATACTACTTTTGAGTTAGCAAATAATGGATCTTCATTATATGCTTTCTTAATGTAAAGAGGTACTAATCCTGTAAACCATCCATGACAATGAATAATATCAGGAGCCCATCTTAGCTTCTTAACTGTTTCTAATACCCCTCTTGCAAAAAAGATTGTACGTTCGTCATTGTCTTCGAAGAATTTTCCATTTTCATCCTGTAATGTCTGCTTTCTATGGAAATAGTCCTCGTTGTCGATAAAATACACTTGCATACGAGCTGCCTGAATAGAGGCAACTTTGATTATTAATGGGTGATCTGTATCGTTAATAATCATATTCATACCTGATAAACGAATTACCTCGTGTAATTGATTTCGGCGTTCGTTTATACATCCAAATTTTGGCATGAATGTTCTTATTTCTTTTCCCCTCTCCTGAATGCCTTGTGGTAAATGTCTTCCAATTAAAGACATTTTACTCTCTGGCAAATAGGGTGTTATTTCTTGCGAAATAAATAAAACCTTGATATTCTCCATCTGGAAATTCAAATTAATTTAAACCACCGCAAAATTAGTAAAAATTATGTTAATCATCAACAATTTAAGAACTCCATATGTAGATAAACAAAATCTATTGTAATAATTTGAAATATTATTTTTTACTTTGTCCAGCTTAAATTGCACATTAATTTTCTTAGCAAAATGAACATTGTAAGTAGTAAAAGGGAGTTGTCTGAAATTATAAATGATTTAAAAGTTGAAGGCAAAAGTATAGGATTTGTTCCAACCATGGGTGCTTTGCACGAAGGGCACTTATCACTTATGAAGCGTTCAAATAGTGATAATGATGTAACTGTTGTAAGTGTTTTTGTAAATCCAACTCAATTTAATAACCCAAATGATTATAGTAAATACCCTCGAATTATTGAAGAGGACATTGCTAAGTTAAAAAGTGTTAAATGTGATATTTTATTTACTCCAACGAAAGAAGAAATGTATCCTGAGGAGGATAATCGAGAATTTGACTTTGGAAATTTGGAAAGGGTGATGGAAGGAAAACACCGACCAGGACATTTTAGAGGAGTAGCTTTAATTGTTAGTAAGTTGTTTGAAGCAGTAAATCCTCATAAAGCATATTTTGGAGAAAAAGATTTTCAGCAGTTAGCAATTATTAATCGATTAAATGAAAAAGAAAATTATGGGATCGAAATTGTTCCGTGTCCAATAATTAGAGAAAAAGATGGACTTGCAATGAGTTCAAGAAATATGCTTTTATCGAAGGAGCAAAGGGAGAATGTTTCCTTAATTTCAAAAACTTTATCTAAATCACTTGAACAATCAAAAAATAAGACTGTTCAAGAATTAAAGGATTGGGTAATTTCAGAAATAAACGTCAATAAATATTTGGATGTTGAATATTTCGATGTTGTAGATATTAAAACCCTTGAATCTGCTTGTGATTGGATGAATAAAAATAATTTAATTGGATGCATTGCCGTTCATGTTGGCAGTATTCGTTTGATAGATAATATTAGATTTTATTCTTAACTTTGTACAAACTCTTATTTTATCATGAATATCGAAGTCGTTAAATCGAAAATACATAAGGTAACTGTAACAGAAGCAAATTTACAGTATGTTGGTAGCATAACAATTGATGAAGATTTGTTAGAAGCATCCAATATTATTGAAAACGAGAAAGTTCAGATTGTTAATATTAATAATGGTGAGCGATTAGAAACGTATGTTATTAAAGGAGAAAGAGGTTCAGGTGAAATCTGCTTGAATGGTCCGGCAGCGCGCAAGGCGACAGTTGGTGATGTAATAATTATTATATCTTATGGATCGCTCGATTTTGAAGAAGCCAAAAGCTTTAAACCAACATTGTTATTTCCAGATACTGCAACAAATAAATTAATATAAGTCCTTGAATCGTAAAATTATAAAGTCGATCAACTTTTCCATTTTTCTAGCAATAGGAATCTTGTTATTGTATTTATCATTTAAAGGTGTCGACTTTGATCATTTAGTTGATGATTTAAAAAGCGCCAATTACTTTTGGGTGTTTATATCCTTAATTTGTGCAATTGTTGGATATGTCAGTAGAGCAATTAGATGGAGACTATTAATAGAACCATTAAACTATAAACCTCCAATTAAAAATGTGTTTTTCGCATTGATGTTTGGTTATTTTGCAAATTTTGCATTTCCCAGAATTGGTGAAATCACAAGATGCGGTGCTCTTACAAAATCTGACAAGATTCCAATGGATTCACTAATTGGCACAGTAATAATTGAAAGAGCAATTGATCTTATTGTGTTAATAATTTTATTGTTTGTTGTTTTTATTGCTAAAATTGATGTTTTTGGGGGGTTTATTAAAGATACGGTTTTTATACCCTTATTTAAAAAAATTGTCAATACGGTTGATTTCCCTATTTTTTATTGGTTGATTGTAATAGCTATTTTAGTATTAGCTTTTGGGTTACTATATTACCACAGAAAAAAAATCAAGAGAGTTAAAATTATAATAAAGATCAGGAAAATTCTTCGTGGAGTAATTTCGGGAGTTAAAACGGTAACTAAAATGAAAAGTCGCACGGCTTTTTTATTCCACACAATAGTTATTTGGGTAAGTTATTTTTTTATGACTTACGTGGTAATATTTGCGATTCCTGCAACATCAAACTTAACTCCAATTGATGGTTTATTTTTATTAGTAATTGGGGGCTTGGGAATGGCTGCGCCTGTTCAGGGTGGCATTGGAGCTTTCCATTGGATTGTTTCATCGGCACTTTCTTTATATGGTATATCGAAGGCAGAAGGTCTTGTTTTTGCAACTATTCAACACGAATCACAGGCAATATTAGCAATCTTACTTGGTTCTTTTTCTGCCTTAATGTTATTTTTAATCTCTCGCCGAAAAAGCAAAAATAATATTTAACTTTACTCAGTTAACTTAACAAATACTACAATGAATAGATTAGATGTAATTCAATCTAAGATTATTGATATCAATAATATTGAGCCTCTTTTAACTTACTGGAAATTGAAAAACAGAAAGCTTGTTTTTACAAATGGGTGTTTTGACATTATTCATCGTGGGCATGTTGAATATTTAGCACAAGCGGCAGATTATGGCGATGAACTTATAATTGGTCTTAATACAGATAGCTCTGTTCGTAGATTAAAAGGAAAAACCCGTCCGGTTCAGGACGAAATAGCAAGAGCAATCATGATGGCATCTTTGCAATTTGTTTCCACAGTTATTTTATTTGATGAGGATACACCTTATGAGTTAATTAAAAAAGTTCAACCGGATGTTTTAATAAAAGGAAGCGATTACAATATTGAGAATATTGTTGGATATGATATTGTTAAAGCAAAAGGAGGCGAAGTAAAAACCATAGATTTTATTGATGGGTATTCTACTACCTCAATAATTGAGAAACTAAAAAAATAGAAATGGCAAAATCTAAAACCGTTTATTTCTGTCAGAATTGTGGTGCTGAATCTTCAAAATGGGTTGGTAGATGTCCTTCATGCGGAGAATGGAATACATTCATTGAGCAGGTTATCTCAAAGTCTCCTAAACAGAGTCAGGTTTCTTATGAATTTGAAAAGCAAATGCCTCTTAAAATATCAGAAATCCAATCGAAAAAGGAAGGACGAATTTCAACAAAGATAAATGAATTAGATCGTATACTTGGTGGTGGATTAGTGTCAGGATCAGTGGTTCTGATAGGTGGAGAGCCTGGAATTGGAAAATCTACTTTAGCCTTACAAGTAGCTTTAAAATTAGAGCATTTAAAAACACTTTATATATCAGGAGAAGAAAGTCCACAGCAAATAAAAATGCGAGCTGAGCGTCTTCAAATGAAGAATGATAATTGTTATATTTTAAGTGAAACTTTACTTGAAAGCATTCTTAATCATGCTATTAATGTAAAGCCAGATATATTAATAATTGATTCTATTCAAACACTTTATTCCGATAAAATTGAGTCTTCGGCAGGAACTGTTTCGCAGATTCGTGAAACTGCAGCATCTTTATTGAAATATGCAAAAGAAACCAATACACCGGTTTTTTTAATTGGGCATATTAACAAAGAAGGTTATCTGGCCGGGCCAAAAGTTTTGGAGCATGTTGTTGATACTGTTTTGCAATTTGAAGGAGATCATAATCATGTTTACAGAATTTTAAGAACAACGAAGAATAGATTTGGATCAACATCAGAATTAGGAATTTTCGAGATGAATAATCTTGGATTACGTGAAGTTGAAAATCCATCAGAAATATTAATTACTCAATCCGACGAAAATTTAAGCGGAACATCAATAGCGTGCACAGTTAATGGTGTTCGTCCATTATTAGTTGAAATACAAGCTTTGGTTAGTTCTGCCGCATATGGAACCCCTCAACGATCATCAACGGGATTTGATAATCGTCGATTAGGAATGCTGTTAGCTGTTTTAGAAAAAAGAGCAGGTTTTCGATTGGGGCAGAAAGACGTTTTTTTGAATATTGCTGGCGGAATAAAAGTTGATGATCCAGCAATAGATTTAGCAGTTATTGCATCTGTTCTGTCGTCAAATTTAGATATAGCAATTGATAAAAGCATTTGTTTCGCTGGAGAGGTTGGTTTAACTGGCGAAATTCGCCCTGTTAACAGAATCGATCAACGTATTAGCGAAGCTGCCAAATTAGGCTTTAAAAAGATTTATATTTCCAGATATAACACAAAGGGATTAAATGAATCAAAGCATAAAATTGAAATTGTTAAAGTTTCTAGAGTGGATGAGTTGTTCAGATCTTTATTTAAACAGAGCTAAGCGGTGAAAGTTTTAGAAATTAATAATCTCTCCTTATCATTTAATACAAATCAAGGAAGTAATTGTGTTCTTAAAGATGTTTCGTTTTTCTTAGAACAAGGAAAAACTTTGGGTATTGTTGGGGAATCTGGATCTGGAAAATCGATAACAGCCTTGTCAATTCTAAAATTACTTCCGAAGAATGCCATACTTAACAGTGGAGAAATTTTATTTAATGATGGCGATACTAAGGTTGATTTATTAACACAAGAAGAAAAGAAACTTTTAGAAATTCGTGGTAATAGAATTTCTATGATTTTTCAGGAACCAATGACATCTTTAAATCCATCAATAAAATGTGGGAAACAGGTTGAGGAAATCATTTTATTACATTCAAAGATTGATCGTAGAAAAGCTCAAAGTAAGGTTGTTGATTTATTTAAAGAGGTTCAACTCCCGAGTCCCAAAAGAATTTATAATAGCTATCCTCATGAAATATCAGGAGGGCAAAAGCAACGTGTTATGATTGCCATGGCTATAGCAATAAAACCAGCAGTTCTTATTGCTGATGAGCCAACTACAGCACTTGATGTCACCGTTCAAAAAACAATTATAAATCTGCTAAAAGATATTCAAAAGAAATATGGAATAAGTATTCTTTTTATTTCTCACGATCTTGGCGTGATTTCTCAAATTGCCGACGATATTGTAGTAATGTACAAAGGCGAAGTTGTTGAAAGTGGAGAAAAAAACAAAGTTTTATTAAATCCAGATCATCAATATACAAAAGGTTTATTAAGTTGTAGGCCATCAGTAGGTTGTGGTGAAAACCGTTTATCAACATTATCTGATTATATCGAAGGTAAAAACCCCGATAAAGTTCATGCAAATACATTTAAAAAAAGTACCTATAATGATGAGGATATTATATTAAATATTCGTTCCTTGTCGAAAGACTATGTTGTTAAAAAGAATTTTTTAGGGAGGATTATTAAATCTCATCTTGCTGTAAGTAAAATAAGTTTTCAGGTGTATAAAGGAGAAACTCTTGGATTAGTGGGCGAATCTGGATGTGGAAAAACAACCCTAGGAAGAATGATTGTTCAATTAATTCAGGCTTCATCCGGATCGGTGGAATATAAAGGAGAGCGGTTAAATTTATTCTCGAAAAGTAATTTGCGAGATTTTAGGAAAAAAGTGCAGATTATATTTCAAGATCCGTATTCATCTCTTAATCCGAAGAAGACCGTTGGTGATTTAATTGGCGAACCTCTTTACGTTCATAATATTGGCAAGAATTCAACGGAAAGACGACAAAGGGTTTTTGAAATTCTGGAAAAAGTTAGATTAGAAAGTTCCAGTTTTTATAAGTATCCGCATGAATTTTCTGGTGGACAGAGACAAAGAATTGTTATTGCTAGGGCTTTAATCTTAAATCCTGAGTTTATCATTTGCGATGAATCTGTTTCGGCTTTGGACGTTTCTATTCAAGCAGAAATACTGAATCTTTTAAACGATTTAAAAGAGGAGTTTGGTCTAACTTATATTTTTATTTCTCACGATTTGTCGGTTGTAAAATACATGTCTGATAGAATTTTAGTTATGAAAGATGGAGAGTTGGTAGAAATAAATAAAGCAGATGAAATTTATAATTCACCTGCCTCAGATTATACTAAAAAATTGATAGAATCAATTCCTGAAATCACCATTAATTAAAAGAATTCATTATCGAATTCATCACTTTCTGTATTATTTTCTTCAAACTTATCGCAATCTAGTTCAACATTAAAATTTAATGGTTCTTCAAATTTATCCTTTTTCGTAACGCTTAAAGTAGAATCATTATATATTTTTTTCATGTATATGGCGAAAATTGGTAAGGCCATGCTATGTCCACCTCCAAGTCTAATTCCTTTAAAGTGAATACTTCTGTCTTCACCACCAACCCATGCGCCGGAAACTAAGTTTGGAGTAACACCCATAAACCAACCATCAGAATGATTCTGTGTTGTTCCAGTTTTTCCACCAATTTCGTTGTACATCTCGTATTTGAAACGAATTCTTATTCCAGATCCTTTTCTTACAACATTTCTCAGTAAATTTGTCATTAGGAAGGCTGTTTCTTCACTTATAGCTTCGTTTTTAGAGGCTGAGTAGGTCGATAATAAATTGCCATTTTTATCTTCGATTTTTGTTACAACTATTGGATCTGTATGTACTCCTTTATTCGAAAATGTTGAATATGCACTCACCATTTCGTAAAGTGAAATATCTGATGTGCCTAAGAATATTGAAGGAACAGCATCTATTCTGCTAGTAACACCCATTTTTCTCATAACATCAATTACAGAAACAGGATTGAATTGCTTAATTAACCACGCAGAGATATAATTTACTGAATGGGCTAAGCCCCATTGTAATGTAACCATTTTCCCATCTTGCGACGATGGACCTGAATTTTTAGGTGTCCATGTCGTATCGTTAAGCATAAATGTACTTGCAACATTTGGTACCTTATGGCATGGCGAATATCCTTCTTGCATAGCTAATGTATATAAGAAAGGTTTTATTGTAGAACCAACCTGACGTTTTGCTAATGTCACATGGTCGTATTTAAAATGCTTGAAACCAGGCCCACCAATATATGCTTTTACATGTCCATTATGCGGATCAATAGATACAAATCCAGTTCTTAAAAAGTTCTTATAATACAATAATGAATCAAGAGGGGTAAGGGTTGTATCAATGTCACCATTCCATGAGAAAACTCTCATATTCGTAGGTGTATTAAAATTAGCAATTATTGAATCCTTTGGAAGTCCAGCATTGCGTAAAACTCTATATCTTTCTGTTCTTCTTATTGCAAGATCAATTATGTCTTTCAATTCTTCATTAGATAGATCTTCAGAATAGGGTGCGTTGCGATTATGTTTCTGTTCTTCGTCAAACATCTTTTGTAAATCTAGCGAAAGATGTTCAAATACAGCCTCTTCAGCGTATTTTTGCATTTTAGAATTAATGGTGGTAAAAATCTTTAAACCGTCACTGTACAAATTATATGAAGATCCATCAGGCTTTTTATTCTTATTGCACCATCCAAACAAAGGATCTGTATACCATCGAATAGAGTCTTGTCGATAATCCCGTTGTGAGTAATAATTTTTAGATTTAGGTTTAGATTTATTTAAAGTCAATCTTAAATACTCTCTAAAGTATGTTGCTAATCCTTCATTATGATTTTGGACCTTGTATGTTAGTTCAATAGGTAAATTACTAATTGAATCAAACTCCTGTTTTTCTAAGAAATTGTACTTATACATTTGTGTTAAGACAACATTTCTTCTTCCTAGAGATCTTTCAGTATTTCGAACAGGATTGTAATAAGAGGGAGCCTTTAATAATCCTACCAACAAAGCCGATTCTTCAACAGTTAACGAATCGGTAGTTTTATTAAAAAAAGTTTTCGAAGCTGATTTTATTCCATACGAATTACCGCCAAAAGCAACAGTATTTAGATACATTGCCAGAATTTCATTCTTGGTGTAGTTTTTTTCAAGCTTAACTGCTGTGACCCATTCTTTAAATTTAGTTATTCCTAAATGCATTTTTCTTTTCACAGCACTTCGGTAGCTTAAAGTATCTCGCGGGAAAAGATTTTTTGCAAGCTGTTGAGTTACAGTGCTTCCGCCGCCAGCCCCGCTATCGTTCATTAAAATAGTATAGAACAATACTCTTCCAAGTCCTCGTGCATCAATTCCAGAATGTTTATGAAAACGAATATCTTCAGTTGCAATTAATGCATTCACCAAATTTGGCGATAAATCATTATAATTTACGTAAGATCTATTCTGGTAATAGTAATTTCCTAAGAGAACACTATCTTCAGAATAAATTTCTGACGCTAAATTATTTTCCGGATTTTCTAATTCTTTAAAAGTTGGCATCTTCCCAAACTTCTCAAAAGAAATTAAGGTAAAGATTAAAATGATTGTTAAAACAGGAATTGAGAAAAGTACCCAAAACAATCTTAAATAAAATTTTGTTGTAAAATTAATTTTGCTCATATTGCTTATTTTCGCTTGGACGTAAAATTAATAAATAATATTTAATTCAAATATTTTGAACTTAGAATACTATTTATATTAATTTTGTCACGTTTTAAACGAATTCTTCAAAACAATTATTTCATGATAGAAAATTTAGTTATAGTTGAGTCACCTGCAAAAGCAAAAACGATAGAGAAGTTTTTAGGGAAAGATTTTCAGGTAACATCAAGCTTTGGTCATATAAGGGATCTTGCAAAAAAGAATTTAGGAATTGATATTGAGTCAAATTACGAGCCTAAATATATTGTTCCAGATGATAAAAAATCAGTAGTAAAGGAATTAAAAAAGTTAGCGAAGGATTCAAAAATCGTTTGGTTGGCTTCTGATGAGGACCGTGAGGGAGAGGCAATTGCATGGCATTTGTTGGAAGAATTGGGTCTTGATCCAAAGAATACAAAAAGAATTGTTTTTCACGAAATTACTAAGGAAGCAATTCAGAATGCTATAAAAAACCCACGTTTAATTGATGAACATCTTGTAAATGCACAACAAGCAAGACGTATTTTGGATAGATTAGTTGGTTTTGAATTGTCTCCAGTATTATGGAAGAAAGTAAAACCATCCTTATCAGCGGGTAGAGTGCAATCTGTTGCAGTTAAGCTGTTAGTAGAGCGTGAGCGCGAAATAATGAACTTCAGAAGTGAATCTTATTATAAAGTAACAGGAGTTTTTAAAACAGATACAAATGAAGATTTCAAAGCGGATTTATCTGAACGATTGAAAACATTTGAGGATACAAATAATTTTGTTAATAAGTGTAAAACTGCTAACTATGAAATAAGTAATGTTGTTAAAAAGCCAGGAAAAAAATCTCCTGCAGCTCCTTTTACAACATCGACTCTGCAGCAAGAGGCAAGTAGAAAATTAAATTTCTCTGTTGGACAAACAATGGCGGTTGCACAAAGATTATATGAATCTGGGAAGATTACTTACATGAGAACCGATTCGGTTAATCTTTCAAATACAGCAATAGAGGCTGCAAAATCTGTAATTACTGGCGAGTATGGTGAGAAATATTTAAATATTAGGGCATATAAAACAAAATCGAAAGGTGCTCAAGAGGCTCACGAAGCTATTCGTCCAACTTTTATAGAAAATCAATCAGTGTCGGGATCTGATCAAGAACAGAAACTGTATGATTTAATTTGGAAACGAACCGTAGCGTCTCAAATGAGTGATGCACAACTAGAAAAAACAACCATTACTATTGATGTTTCTGAAGATAAACACAAATTTGTTGCTACGGGCGAAGTTCTTAAGTTTGAAGGTTTCCTGAAAGTTTATATTGAATCAACAGATGACGAGAACGAAGAGGAGATAAAAGGACTGTTACCAAATGTTAAAACAGGAGAAGTTCTAAATTATAAAACGATTCAAGCTTTAGAGAGATTTACACATCATCCTGCTCGATATACTGAAGCTAGCTTGGTAAAAAAATTAGAGGAGCTTGGGATTGGGCGACCTTCTACTTACGCACCAACCATTTCAACAATTCAAAATCGAGGATATGTTGTTAAGGAAGAACGTCAGGGAACTGAAAGGAAATATGCTTCAATTCTATTGAAAGATGGAAAGATAGTGAACGAAACCAGAACAGAAATTACAGGTGCCGAAAAAAATAAACTTTTTCCTAATGATATTGGGATGGTTGTTACAGATTTCCTTGTAGAGCATTTCGAAGAAATTTTACAATATAATTTTACAGCAACAGTAGAAGAGGAATTTGATGAGATCGCTAATGGCAAATTGGTGTGGACAGAAATGATTAATAAATTTTATAAACCTTTTCATGCAAATGTTGAGTCTACGCTAGAAAATTCTAGTAGAAGTGTTGGCGAAAGGGAGTTGGGAACTGATCCCGATTCTGGCAGGCCTGTCACTGTTAAAATAGGACCTTATGGTCCAATGGCTCAATTAGGTTTAAAAGATGATGAGGAAAAACCAAAATTTGCATCATTGCAAAGAGGAATGCATCTTGAAACAGTAACTTTAGAAGAAACATTGATATTATTCAAATTACCTAGAGAAATTGGGGAGTATGAAGGCAAGAAGGTTTCCGCATCAATAGGACGGTTTGGACCATATATTGTGCATAATAGTAAGTTCGTTTCTCTAAAAAAAGATATTGATGATCCATATACAGTAGAGCTTCCAAGAGCCATTGAGCTTATAGAGGAAAAAAGGAAAGCAGATATTGAAAAAATGATAACTGTTTTTCCAGAAGATGAAACTCTTTCAGTACAAGTCGGAAGATGGGGTGCTTTTATCAAGCATGGAAAACTAAACTATAAACTTCCTAAAGATTATAAGGATAGAGATAAAGCATCCGAATTGGGTTATGAAGAGATTCTGAAAATAATGAAAGATCAACCTGCACCGAAGGGATCCAGAGTAGCAAAAAAAACAACAGCAAAAAAACCAGCAACTAAAAAGTCTGTGAAAAAGAAAGTTGTTGCAAAAAAGACATCTAAAAAGAAGTAGGGTTTTATCCTAGAAAGATTAAATTTATTTCATGAATTTAAACGAGTATTTTAATCCTATAATAATTGGTAATGTTAGTCGTAATTATATTAGCACTAAATATCAATTAATTAGTGATGTGTCAGTTCATACTTCTGATAATCCAATAAAAAATATTGATGATTATGATATTGCAATATTAGGAGTTTTAGATAACGACCAAAATCTTCTAAATAACTCTGAACAAGGATTAAATAAAATTAGGGAATCATTGTATAGCTTGAGTTCTTTCGAGAAAAAGCCATCTATTTTCGATTTAGGAAATTTGAAAATAGGAAATTCTGAGAATGACAATATTATAGGGCTAAGGGATGTTTTGGTTGAGTTAATTGCATTAAATGTATTGCCGATAATTATTGGGTCATCGGAAAACGTGATTTATCCATCTTATTTAGCTTATAAAAACTTAGATCAAAAAATTAACTTTGTTTCTATTGATAGCAATATTAGCATAGTTGAAAATAGAGATAATAATTATAAATCGCCTTTATGGAAGATTTTAGTTGAGGATAATGAGGCCTTGTTTTCTTTTACAAATATAGGTTACCAAACACATTTTGTGAATTCAAAAGTAGTTAAATACCTGTCCGATAATTTATACAGTTATTATCGATTGGGTTACATAAGAGCTAGAATAAAAGAAGTGGAACCAATATTTAGAGATGCGGATACAATTGGCCTTAATATTTCATCAATTCGTCAATCCGAAGCTTTTGGACAAATAAATCCTTCGCCAAATGGTTATTATGGGGAAGAAATTTGCCAACTTGCAAGATATGCAGGAATGAGTGTGAAGATATCGTCATTCGGAATATACGATTATTTAAATAGTATAGATCTTAATAATCAAACAGCACATCTAATAGCACAAATTATTTGGTATTTTATCAATGGCTTTGTCAGTCGTATTGCAGAATACCCATTAGATAATACAAAAAGTTACAAGAAATATATCGTAAATTTAGATACCTTGGAATATGAATTAATATTCTATAAAAGCGAAAAAACAGAAAGATGGTGGATGGAAGTACCTTCATTTAAATCTGATTATCCGCAAAACCTACTTATTTCATGCACTTCCGAAGATTACCAAAATGCAAGTAATGGTGATGTGCCAGAGCGATGGTTAAATGCATTTCAGAAGATCAATTGAAAATAAATTTATTATTTTAGAGTTTATTTTACTTTGGGAAGTAACTTTATTATTTTTCAAGAGTATAAGTAATATATTTTTCACGCATAGGCATGGGCATTTAAATGTTCATAAAATTTGTATAGAAATTTAATTTTTGTTTATTTTACCTTTGGTAAGTAATAAATGAAATTGAGGAATACTATATTATATGAAAAAACACATTTTTTTTCTATTTATTCTCATTATGGTAGCTGTGGTTTTAAAAGCCCAGCAAGAGCCTCAATATAGCCAAAATACATACACGCAATTGTTAGTGAATCCAGGATATGCTGGTAGTGATGGAAGGATATGTGCTTATGCATTGCAAAGAAGTCAATGGACAGGATTTGATGGAAACCCAACAATCACTGCTTTTAATGTTGATGGGAGTTTTAAAAGATTCGGATTGGGAGTTTCTCTAGAGAACGATGCGGTGGGTTTTGAGACCAATTTTAAACTTAATTTGTCTATAGCCTATAAAATTCCATTGGCAAAAGGGAATTTGGGTGTTGGAATTAAATGGGGAATTGTAAATTCAGCATTAAGCGGTGCAGAATGGAATACGCCAGAAGAACCTGCAAATAATGATCCTGCAATTCCTATAGCAGAAGCTAATAGTTTAGATTTTCTTGATTTTGGTTTTGGATTGTTTTATAAATCGGAAGATTTGTATCTGGGAATTTCATCTACTCATCTATTAGAATCAGAATTAGAATTTGATAGTAATGATGAAGGTACAACTACATCTAAAGTTGCTTTAAAAAGGCATTATTATTTAACCGCAGGTTATAATATGCCGTTTGCAAATCCTCTTTTAGAGTTTAAGCCAAGTATTTTTGTGCAGTCAGATGGGACAAAAAGCCAGTTGGCATTTACTGGGTTGGTTGAATACAATAAAAAGATATGGGGTGGCGTTTCTTTAAGAACAGATAAAGCCATTATTGGGATTTTGGGATTAGAATTGTTTAAATGGGTGAAAGTAAGTTATTCTTACGATTTCGTTGTTTCTGACTTAATGGAGTATTATAATGGAACGCACGAAATTATGATGGGCTTTTGCTTAGACATAAAGAAAGATAAAACGCCTGAAAAGTATAAAAGTATTAGATTTTTATAGTCGTTTATAATATTAAATTGAAGAATTATTGTTATTTTGCAAAATAAATATTTGAAATATCATGAAAAAATTACTTGTTGTTAGCTTATTATTAGCACTCTCATTTGGTTGTAGTAATTACAATTCAGGAGAGTTGACTGGAGTTCCGGATAGAAAAGGCTGGTTTGAATCCCAACCATACGGGATGGTTATTGTTCCAATGGGTAGTTTTAATATGGGACCAAGTGATCAAGATGTAGCATGGGCTATGAATTCATTTTCAAAAACGGTTTCGGTTGATGCTTTTTGGATGGATGCGACAGAAATTACTAACAACGAATATAGACAATTTGTATTTTACGTTCGTGATTCAATCATGAGAAGAAAATTAGGAGAGCAGATTGAGGATTTTCTTATTTCAGAGGATGACTTTGGGAACCCTATCGAGCCACCAATTATTAATTGGGATGTTGAAATCGATATGTATGATGAAGAGCAAGTTGAAATATTGAATGAGATGTATTTGGCTGAACATGAGAGATTTTATCGTAGAAAGGAAATTGACACTCGAAAGTTAATGTTCGAATATTATCGTGTTGATATGCAACAAGCAGCAAAAAAATCAAATAGATATAATTTTGACACAAAAGAATATAATGGTTCTTTCGTTAATGCACAGGGAGAAACTATGGATGTTGAAGACAGGTCTGCATTTGTGTTACGTGATGTAATAAATGTTTATCCCGATACATTATGTTGGATAAGTGATTTTACTTATTCTTATAATGAGCCTTATACAAATATGTATTTTTGGCATCCATCGTATGATAATTACCCAGTTGTGGGTGTAAATTGGAAACAAGCAAGGGCTTTTTCTATATACAGAACACAATATCAAAATGATTTTCTTTTGAGTCAAGGTGAAGGCTTTGTTCAGGATTTTAGATTGCCTAGCGAAACAGAATGGGAATATGCAGCAAGAGGAGATTTGGATTTATCAATGTATCCTTGGGGAGGAATGTACACGAGAAACAAATCTGGTTGTTTTTTAGCAAATTTCAAGCCCTTAAGAGGAAATTATATTGATGATGGAGGATTGATTCCTGTAACTGTTGGGAGCTATGCGCCAAACGAATATGGTTTGTTTGATATGGCTGGAAATGTTTCAGAATGGACGGCCAATGCTTTCGATGAGTCCGCTTATAGTTTTATGCACGATATGAATCCTGATTATAAATACGAGGCTTTACCTGATGATCCCGCTTCTATGAAAAGAAAAGTAATACGTGGTGGTTCTTGGAAAGATATAGGTTATTTCTTGCAAAATGGTACAAGGACATATGAATTTCAAGATTCATCTAAATCGTATATAGGTTTTCGTTGTGTAAGATCTTATTTAGGATCAAATTAGACAGTATTGTTTTGTAAAATTAAAACTTTGTGTTATGATTAATATGTCAGAATTAGTTGAGAGTTCAGGTTGGAAGAACTTCATGGCTAAATTATATGGTATAGGTGCTGCAGTTGTTATTATGGGTGCATTATTTAAAATTATGCACTGGCCAATGGCTTCTCTTATGTTAATTGTTGGGATGGGCACTGAAGTTATAATTTTCTTCTTTTCTGCTTTTGAACCGACACATGAAGAGGTTGACTGGACATTGGTTTATCCAGAATTAGCAGGTATAAATGATGATGATGAGTTTGCCCCAATAGCTAGAAAAGAACAAAGTGGTTCAGGTGGAAGTAGCTTTGGAAAACTTGATGAAATGTTAGAAAATGCCGAAATAACTCCTGCATTGTTTGAAAAACTGGGGAAAGGCTTAAAAAATCTTAATCAAACTACACAAAATTTAATGAATGTGTCGGATGCTGCAAATGCTACAAATCAGTTTGTAGATAATATTCAAGCTGCATCAGAATCTGTTTCTTCAATGACGGAATCTTATAGTCAATCAGCTCAGCAATTAGGAGGTTCTGTGGAGAATTTAATGAATTCTTATACAAACTCTGCTGAAATGATGGAGCAATCAGGAAAGAATATTTCTGAACAGATTTCGCAAGCAAGTGAAGGGTTTATAGCTAATTATAAAAACATAGAAGAAAAGATATTGTCTAATACAGAATTGATTTCTAATGGAAATCAAACATATAATGAAAAACTGGAATCATTAAATAAAAATTTATCGGCGTTAAATTCTGTGTATGAATTACAATTGCAAAGCACAAATGATCACGTTGAAACATCAAAAACCTTGTTTGGAGAAATGAATGATATTATGGGTAATCTAAAAGGTTCGGTTGATGAAACAAATGTTTACAGAGAAGAAATTGCTAAGTTGAATCAGAACTTAGCGGCATTAAATAATGTTTACGGCAATATGTTGTCAGCAATGAATATGACTAAATAAGTATTTTTGGTTAGAAAACTTTAGGTTATGGGTCACGGAAAAGAAACTCCCCGGCAGAAAATGATTGGTATGATGTACTTGGTGCTTACTGCAATGTTAGCATTGAATGTATCAGCTGAAGTTTTAGATGCATTTACAGCTGTCGACGACGGATTGAAAAAGACCACAAAGAATTTTACAGCGAAGAACCAGGTGTTATATTCTGACTTTAATGAGCAATATGTTCAAAATGAAACTAAAGTAAAACCTTGGAAAGATAAAGCTGATGAAGTGAAAAAAAGATCTGACGCGGTATTTGATTTTATTCAGGATTTAAAAGTTGAAATTATTACTGTGCTTGGTCAAGGTAGCGCAGACGATGGTGTTGTAACAGAAGATGGAGAAATTAATAACGAGAATATAGAAGGAAAAGATAACACTGATGCTCCAAGTCAAGTGTTAATTGGACCTAATGCAGATGGAAAAGCTTATGATTTAAAGAATAAGATTAAAGATTATCGGGATTTTTTGATTGGTTTGGTGAATGAAAAAGATATTTCTGTAATTCATTCTCTTGAAACAAACCTTGAAACAAAAGATCCTCCAAAAACTGAGGACGGGCAAAACAAATCGTGGGAAGTAAAACATTTTGAACATATGCCTCTAGCGGCGGTAATGCCTTTACTTACAAAATTGCAAGTTGATATCAGAAATGCTGAATCTGAAATAGTTCAATACTTATATAGTCAAATTGACGCGGGTTCTTTTTCATTTAATAAGCTGGAAGCTACTGTAATCCCAAATTCTAGCTATATACTGCAAGGAAATCCATATAAGGCTGACGTATTTTTAGCTGCTGTGGATACAACTTTGCCTCCTAAAGTTTATATTGGTAAGTATGATTCTACATTAACGGAAGATGGAGTATATGAATATAACATGGTTGGAAGTTATGATTCGCTTGATGTTATTGAAGGAAAAGGGAAGTTCGAAAGATTAAGTAATAGTTTGGGCAAACAAAGCTGGGGTGGAATTCTTAAATTGCTGGGGCCTGACGGGAATTACATTACAAAACCATTTAAAAGAACCTATGAAATTGCTAAACCAAATTTAGTTGTTTCTCCTACAAAAATGAATGTGTTTTATGTTGGTGTGGATAATCCAGTTAGTATATCTATAGCAGGTGTTCCAGGTAATAAAATTACGCCAACAATTACTAATGGAAGAATCGTCAAGCAATCTGATGGGGTCTACACTGTTAGACCAAAGAGACCAGGCAATAGTTTGGTTTCTGTAAGGGCTCAAATTGATGGTGTTACAAAAAATATGGGAACTGCTGATTTTAGAGTAAAAGGTTTACCTGATCCTGTTATAAAAGTGGCTGGTAAAAAAGGTGGAAAAATTGCTAAAAACGTATTGGCAGCTCAAGCAGGTGTTTTTGCTGAAATGGAGAATTTTGATTTTGATTTAGAGTTTAAAATTATAGAATTTACAGTTTCTACAACTGATAGAGGAGGTTATTATATTGACGCTAAAACGAAAGGTAATTCTTTTACCAAAGCGCAAAATGATTTAATAAAAGGTTTGAGAAGAAATTCAAGGGTCAATATTGAAGAAGTAAAGGCTGTAGGTCCTGATGGAAGTGTTAGAAACTTGGCTCCAATAGTATTTGAAATAATATAAAATTTAAAACATAGAGTTATGAAAAAATTAT
Organism: Bacteroidales bacterium; assembly: GCA_016342685.1. GTDB lineage: Bacteria > Bacteroidota > Bacteroidia > Bacteroidales > UBA12077 > UBA12077. The sequence continues at coordinate 28,350 of JAEINU010000005.1, forward strand.
TTGTTGTTTTTCTCGTAGGGGTGCTTTTTAGCACTGTCATTTACAAACAACAAACTTTTGCCCAAAATGTAAGAGATGGTGTTTATGATAAGGAAAATATACCTGGAAAAAGACCCGTTCCATATGTAGAATTAAGAGAAGCGGATATTTTATGGCAAAAGAAAATATGGCAAATTATTGATACAAGGGAAAAAATGAATCACCCTTTTTATTATCCATTAAAAGACATGGATGATAGGAAAAGTTTGATAAGTTTATTAATATATGGTGTGAATAATGAAGGATTAACAACGTATCGTGATGATGAGTTTAAGGAACTATTAACTCGAGACGAGGTATACGATTTGTTTGGTGCCTTACCTGATACACAGCAGATTGTAAATCCAAATACAGGAGTGTTGGAGTCTAGAGTTATTGAGGGTGAAATTAGGTATGATGAAGTGTTCCAGTACGAAATAAAAGAAATGTGGTATTTCGACAAACAACATTCTACGATGCGAGTACGAATACTTGGAATTTGCCCTATTAGAAGATATATGAATCAGGAAACTGGACAGATGATTAAGAAAAGAACTTTCTGGATTTACTTTGATGAGGCACGACCTTTATTTGCTAGTCAGGAAGTTTTTAATAAAAGAAACGACGCTCAAAGAATTAGTTTTGATGATATATTCTTTCAAAGACGTTTTAGTAGTTTTATAGTTCGGGAGACTAATGTGTATGATAATAGAGAGATTAATAATTATATGCAAGGTATAAATCAGTTGTTAGAAGCAGAGCGAGCTAAGAAAGATTTATTTGAAATGGAACACGATTTATGGGAATTCTAATTAAATAGATTATGATATAAAAAAAGAGCCGTTTTTAACGGCTCTTTTTTATAAGTATTTGTCTCCAAGTTTAAGTTTTATTTCGTTCACGTATTGTTTTATATCTTGTTCATTCTCTTTTTTGCAAATCAGTAATATACCATCAGATTCTACCACGATGAAATCATCTAAACCTTCCATTACAACAAGTTTTTCCTCTGGCATATTTACAATGCAATTTTGAGTGTTGTACGTAAATACATTTTTACCAATTATTGTATTCTTATTTTTATCCTTTTGTCTATTTTCATATAAGGAACCCCACGTTCCAAGATCTGCCCATCCAAAATCACTGCAGTAAACAAATACATTCTCAGCTTTTTCCATTATACCATAATCTATTGAGATGTTTTTGCTTTCGCTATATACTTCTGTGATAAAATCTGTTTCTTTATCTGTGTCGTAATAATCAAGTCCTTCTTGAAAAAGCAAATCTATCTCAGGAAGATGTTTTTCAAATGCCGTCATTATTGATTTTAACGACCAAATAAAAATGCCTGCATTCCAAAAGAACTCACCGCTTTCATAGAATACTTTAGCCATTTCTTTATTTGGTTTTTCTGTGAATGTTTTAACTGTATTTATATTCTTGTTATCTGGAATATTCTTTTTACCATTGACTTGTATATATCCATATCCAGTTTCTGGTCTGCTTGGTGTTATTCCAAGCGTTAAAAGAGCATTATTATCTGATACAAATTGTAATCCTTCTTTAATAACCTTTTTAAACTTTGTTTCTTTTAGAATTAAATGGTCTGAAGGAGCAGTAACAATATTTGCATTTGGATTCTTTTTAAATATTTTATAGTTTGCATAAGCAATACAAGGGGCGGTATTTCTTCTGACAGGTTCTAATAGTATTTGCTCAGAATTAATTTCGGGAAGCTGTTCAAGAATTGTTTCCTTATATAATTGACTTGTGACAATATAAATATTTTCGACAGGGCAAATAGATTTGAATCGATCAAGAGTCATTTGTAATAAAGTTCTTCCTGTTCCAAGAATATCTAAGAATTGTTTGGGCTTGTTTTGTCTGCTCAGTGGCCAGAATCTACTTCCTACTCCACCTGCCATTATCACACAATAGTTATTTTCCATGATTTTAACTTTAATATCTTACTAATTTACAAAATGAAAAAAGAATAAAACGGCTTTGGATAAAAAATATTTATTAAATATTTGTGTTATATAATAGGCTTTATAATTTAGTATATTTGTGTAATTAAAATGATTAAGGATATGGGGCTTTTTTATCATATTGGAAGATATTTTTTATTGTTAAAGAAGGTTTTTGCTAAACCTGAAAAACACAGTGTTTATTATAAAGAGACATTAAAGGAAATTCAAAAGCTTGGAATTAATTCGATGGGGATCGTTGCTATAATTTCTTTGTTTATGGGTGCAGTTATCACTATTCAGACCGCTTATAATACTGAAAATCCACTTTTGCCTACTTATTTAATTGGACTAGGTGCAAGAGATTCGATTTTGCTTGAGTTTTCTTCAACAATTGTGGCGTTAATCTTAGCTGGAAAAATTGGATCTAATATCGCTTCCGAAATAGGAACTATGAGAGTTACGGAACAGATTGATGCTTTGGAGATTATGGGTGTAAACTCAGCAAGTTTTTTGATATTACCAAAAATCGTTGCTTCAGTTGTATTTGCGCCATTTTTAACATTGTTGAGTATGTTTATTGGAATAGCTGGTGGATGGCTAGCAGGTACTGCTGCGGGAGTTGTAACAACTGAAAATTATGTATATGGAATACAATACGCGTTTAATCCATTTTATATTACATATTCGGTTATTAAGATTGTGGTTTTCGCATTTTTAATAACAACAATCTCTGCATATCACGGTTATAATTCTTTTGGAGGATCACTCGAAGTTGGTAGATCAAGTACAAAGGCTGTTGTGCATAGCAGTATTTTTATTTTACTTTTTAATTTAATATTAACACAATTACTTTTATCGTGATAGAAGTTAAAAACATATCGAAATCTTTTGATCAGGTTTCTGTTTTAAAAAATGTAAGTATTCTTTTTGAACAAGGAAAAACTAATTTAATTATTGGACAGAGTGGTTCTGGTAAGACTGTATTGCTTAAGTCGATTGTGGGTTTGCATGATGTTGACGAAGGTAAAATATTTTTTGACGATACGGTGTTTAATGAACTCAATTTTAAGGATAAAAAGGAAATGAGGAAGCAAATTGGAATGCTTTTTCAAGGAGGTGCCTTATTTGATTCTTCAACAGTTGAAGAGAACGTTATTTATCCATTGGAAATGTTCACAAACCTTTCCCCTTCAGATAAAAGAGAACGTGCAAATGAATGCTTAAAAAGGGTTAATATAATTAATGTAAATAATCTTTATCCTTCTGAAATAAGTGGTGGTATGCAAAAGCGCGTTGCTATTGCGAGGGCAATTGCTTTAAATCCGCGTTATTTGTTTTGTGATGAGCCAAATTCTGGGCTTGATCCTCGAACGGCAATTGTAATCGATAACTTAATAAAGGAGATTACAGAGGAGTATAACATGACAACAATAGTTAATACTCATGATATGAATTCTGTAATGGAAATAGGCGATAAAGTGGTATTTATATATAAGGGAGAAAAGTGGTGGGAAGGCACAAAAGATGATATATTTGATACAGAAAACGAAGAGTTGAATAGTTTTATTTTTGCTTCTAAGTTGTCTCAAAAAATACGTGACCTAAAGAATTCCTAACCAAATTCATATATTCTTTCAAGCTTTTTAATATCAACTATTTCAATATTCTTACCTTCGATTTGAATTAGTTTGTCTTTTCTAAATTCGGATAAAACGCGAATTACATTTTCTGTGCTCATGTCAATTAATTCGGCTACTTCTTTTCTACTAATTGGAAGATTAAACTTACTTGAATCATAAATGTGTTTTGAGAAGAACAATAGAATGTAAGCAATTCGACCTCTTAACTGACGTGTATTAATATCGATTCTTGTTTTTATAACCGAATCGGAAACAGAGCTAATCTTTTCAAAAAAATCTAAAGCAAATATCCCATTTGTTTTTATAAAATCTCTAATAACACTTAAATCAACAAAACAAACAATAGAGTCTTCTAAAGCAGTAATAGAATAAATATGATTCTTATTAGAGAATATGCTAAGGAGACCAATAAAATCTCTTGGCTTTGCTATGCTTATAATATGTTCTTTTGTATTAACCTCTGTTTTATATAGTTTAACTAGACCATTTTGAAGGTACATAAAGGAAGAAATCTCATCGCCTTCCAAACAGATTTTCTCTCCCTTGCGAAAGAATTTTTCTACTTTCTTGCTATTAATCTTTTTTAGTTCTTCAGCTGATAAGTTTTTGAATGCCCATGATCTATACACGCATTCCTTGCAGTGGTTGACTTTATGAGATAATTCCATCTTTTAAATACTTATGTAAGTTGTGATATATATCATTAATGATATATATCATAATATGTAAGAATGTAAATACGTTAATATCTGTTATTTTTGTAACAGTAAAACTAATTATTACATAAAAATAGTATAAAAATCATCTAAAATGAAAAAGATTCTAATATTAGGAGCTGGAACAGGCGGAACAATAATGGCTAATAAGCTACGAAAGTCTCTGGATAGGGATGAGTGGGATATTACAATTGTTGATAAACATAAAACACATTTTTACCAACCGGGTTTTTTATTTATTCCTTTCGGTATATATAATAAGCAAGATGTAATAAAACCAAAAGCTAATTTTATTCCTGCTGGAGTAAATATCATTTATAGCGATGTCGACAAGATTGTTGGTGAGGAGAATAAGGTAATATTGGACGGTGGGAAAGTTTTAAACTATGATTTTCTTATAGTTGCTACAGGAACAAGGGTTGATCCATCGGAAACGCCTGGTTTAAAAGAAGAGTTGTGGCATAAAGAAATATTTGATTTTTACACTGTTGAAGGTGCAGTTGCATTGCGAGATTTCTTCGAAACATGGCAGGGTGGTCGATTAGTAATGAGTATTGCAGAACTTCCGTTTAAATGTCCTGTAGCTCCGTTGGAATTTGTTTTCTTAGCCGATGAATATTTTACTAAGGTAGGAATTCGTGATAAAGTAGATATTACCTACGTTACGCCACTACCTGGAGCTTTTACAAAGCCAAAAGCGACACAAATGCTTGGTGAGCTTTTAAAGGAAAAGAATATTACAGTTATTCCCGATTTTTACCTAGAAAGTGTAGATAATAAAGCGAAGAAAATTAAATCGTACGACGGACATGAAATTCCATTTGATGTTTTAACTATTGTTCCTGTAAATAAGGGTGATGATATGATTGAACGAAGTGGAATGGGTGATGATTTAAATTTTGTCCCTACCGATAAGCATACTTTAAGATCTGAAAAATACGAAAATGTATTTGTTTTAGGCGATGCATCAAATATTCCAACATCGAAAGCGGGATCTGTTGTTCATTTTGCTGCTGACGTATTATTCGATAATATGATGTGTGCTATTAAAGGACGAGAGTTGAGAGCGAAATTCGATGGTCATGCAAATTGCTATATCGAAACGGGTTTTGGTAAAGGATCTTTAATTGATTTTAATTATGATACTGAGCCACTTCCGGGAACTTATCCATTACCAGGAGTTGGCCCATTTGGATTATTGCAAAATACTAAGATGAATCACTATGGTAAAGTAATTTTCCGATGGATATACTGGCATATGTTATTGAAAGGAAAAGAACTTCCAATTGAGAATGAGATGTCAATGGCAGGAAAGAAAAGATAATAATTCAAAATTGTTGGAAAATGGAAGTTAAATCAGACAATGTGCAGGAACAAATAAATCAAATCAATCAAAAGCTTGATCTTGTGCTTCATTATGTTAATGAGCAAAGATTAAAAAGCGAAACGATTGAAGATTTAGTTTCTGATGTTTCAATTATTAGCAAAGATGCTTTTGCGAGTGTTGTTGATGAACTCGACACACAAGGTATAGAGCTCAATATAAACGATATCAAATTGCTTGCTTTTAAACTTGTTAGGAATGTAAATAATTTCTCTCAAGTAATGGATATGTTTGAAAGCGTTACCGATTTATTAAAGGACGCAGGTCCGATTATTAATGAAGTTGGTATTGATTTTACTCATAAACTGCATGATTTTGAGCAAAAAGGATATTTTGAATTCTTTAAAGAATTAACAAATATCATGGATAATATTATTTCAAGCTATTCTCCTGAGGATGTAAGAGCTTTATCCGATAATGTTGTTACTATTCTTGATACTGTTAAGAACTTAACTCAACCTGATATGTTAAATGCGTTGAATAATGCATTAAATATATTTAAAAATCTTGATACTGAAAATATTCAAGAATATTCATTGTGGAGAGTGTTCCGTGAAATGAATACTCCTGAAATGAAACGCGGAATTGGATTTATAATGACATTTTTAAAGAACCTGTCGAAAGATTCGATAGCAAGTAAATAAAAAATCAAACAATTTAAAAATTAATATTATGGCACAAAAAACAATAGCAGGTGTAAACCTAGAGATTTCTGAAGATGGGTATTTAGCAGATTCATCATTGTGGACTGAAGAAATTGCAAAGGAAATTGCAAAGGAAGAGAATATAGAATTAACTGAAAAGCATTTTGAGGTTATTAAATTTATCCGAGAAAATGCGGAATCCGGATTAACAATTCGTAAAGTTGGTAAATCTGGAATAGTAGATATTAAAGGATTCTATGATTTATTTCCTGGAGGTCCATTAAAAATATCCACAAAGATTGCAGGTGTTAATAAACCATCAAGTTGTGTTTAATTAAAACTAAAAACGATGACTGATAAAAAAGATACTCAAGTTAAAAAAGTTGCAATCATCTGTGCAAAAGCTGCTCTTGAAGATGTATATGCAGCTTTAGTAATGGCCAATGGAGCTGTAATGGAAGGAATGGAAGCAAAAGTATTCTTTACCTTCTTTGGTTTAGATGCTATTACTAAGAAACAAATGAATAAACTTCACACGTCGACCGTAGGTAATCCAGGTATGCGTATGCCTGGTGGATTGCCATTTCCAACTCTTTTGGGTGCAATTCCTGGAGTAGAGGCTGGTGTTTCATCTATGATGAAAAATACAATGGAGAAACTTGATATTCCTCCTGTAGATGAATTCTTAGACATGATTACTGCTGGTGGAGGTGAGATTTATGCTTGTAAATTAGCTGTTGATATGTTTAAATTAAGAAAAGAAGATTTAAGCGATCATGTAATTGATATTATTACTATTGGTGATTTTTATGCAATGGCTGGTGGCGATGGATCACAAGTAATTTTTACTTAATAAATCGAAATATATAATAAAAAAGCTCACCACCTTAAAGTGGGCTTTTTTTATTCAATTATTTTTATGCGTTTGAATTCTTTTATATAAGTTTCTTTATCTTCAAGATCAGAGTTTAGAAAATCTTTGTATAATGTTTCAACCTTTTCTGTATTATTTTTATTGTTGTAGATCGAGATAAGGTAATAATAGGAAAGTCCATGGATTTGCGATTGAATGCTAATTTTTCCTTGTAATACCTTCTCGAAAAATGGAATTGCTTCGGCAAATTCTTCTTTTTGATATAGTTCAAATCCTTTCTCGAAAGCAACTATTTTCTGATTATGGTTGTTATCTAAAATTATTCCATTAAACGAAAAACAGGCGTTATTGCAGTTTTCAACTAGATCTAGAAATTTTATATGCCCTGAAATTTTTGGGAAAATTAGTTGAAATTCTAAAACCTCTCCATAACTTTTAAATTCATATTGATTAGGACACGTTGGGATGTTTTCGGAGCGAATAAGCTGATATGTTTCACTTCCTTTAGAGTCTTTTATAAAAATGTTTTTATCTGCACAAAACCACCCGCCATTGTCTCGTTTGTTTGTAACCTTTAATGAGATAATTGTATGTTCTGAATTTATTTCGATTTGTAAAATCTCCATTTCAGGATGACTTTGTTTTCCTGCTATAGGATTTACATAGATCTGTGCTTTAAGACTAGATGTGCTTATAAGTATTACTATTAAAATATATAAGAAGTTTTTCATAATAATGAATTAAAAATGCCCTTCAAGATACTCGAAGGGCATGTAAATATCAAATTATAAATAGTTTATTCTGATTTCTTACCAAATTTAAAATCTAAACCTATAGCAATAAAGAAATTATCTCTGTTATAAGTTTCTGTAACGTTTTCAATATTTGCAGGACTTCCAGCAACTGCATAATCAAATGATTTGGTGTCTTCTACATATTTAGTATAAGCAATAGCTAAATTAACATCAATCATTGGTGTAATTGAATATGCTCCACCAGCTCCATAAGTGTTAGAAGATATTTTATAATCTATATCTGTTTGGAATTCTTCAGATACTCCCGACTGAGCTCTTAAGTAACCTGCACTTACCAGTAATTTATCATTAACATTATACTGTAATCCTAATGCCCATTCCCAATAATTCTCATCAATGATTTGCTCATTATCCATATGCACGCCTCCAACTTTTTTACCATAATCAGCAGCTTTATCAAAATAATAATGCAATCCTGTTGACGCTAAAAATTTCTCGGTAATTTTATAATCTACACCAATTGTTAGTAATGCAGGCATATCATTTCTATTAATTTCTCCATCTGGATATTTATATAGAGGAGTTAATCCGTCATAGCTATAAAGAAATCCTTTTCCATCATCCACATTGTTTTCTAATTCAATTTTGGTTCTAAATTCGTATTTTAAACCAATATTGAATTTATCGTTTGGACTAATGTTTACACCAATAATAGGAGTAATACCTGTCCCGGTTTGCTCTATATCAGCTGTCTGATCTTCAAGTATTGTAGCTTTTTGATCCATTCCTATTGCTCCCATTCCAAATGCTTGAGCAGCTTGAGCATTAGTCATGCCTGCTTGGTATAGTCCAAGACCTGTAAGTGTTGCAATTCCTACTGGATCTGCAAAAGCATCATCAGCAACTATGAAACCTCCAGATATAGCCCCGGCGATAGTAGCTGAAGTAGCATCAAGTTGGTCGCTAACACCACTAACAAAAGTGCTAGCAGGTATTGTTGTTCCACCTAAATCAACAGTTATATCTTTTAAATAGCCCTCGTAAGTGTTTTTTGCAGTCACATATCTACCTCCAAGATATACAGATATCATATCATTTATTTCGTACGATACACCAGCTTGTATACCCCAGAAAAGAGATGATCCTTCTAAATATCCCTTCATATTGTAGCCTGTTACACCTTGCGCAGCAAAAGCAGGATATAAATCAGCCACAGCCATTTCAAATGATGGTAGACCATTTCCAAATTCAGCAGATCCTCCGCCTCCAATGATATTAACACCCAAAGAAAATGCAAATTTTCCAGTGTTATATGATGCATATACACTTGGCATTACAGGAACAGTTACAGATCCTTCATAATCTACAGGTGAATTATTTAGGTACTGATAATCTGAATTGATTTCCCTATTTTGAAATAGCGTTTGGCTATTAAGAGAAATAAAGAATCCTTCTCCAAGTTTAGTTAAACCTGCAGGGTTATAGAATACAGCATCTATATCTGTTGAAGCATCTCGTGCAAACATTCGCACCCAAGATGCACTTTGGTTGGTATTATGAACAATACCTCCCGAAAAAGAGAAAAAGGGTAAACTTAGTATTGCTACTAAAAGTAAAGTTATTCTTTTCATAGTGAGTTAGTTTTGATTACTGGATTAAAGATAATTTTTCTAGCTAAAAAAAAAGAAATATTTTCGACTAAATTGAAAATAAATTTAGACCAGAACTTTGGTGGCTTAATTAATCTCTTAGGGTATAGATTGTTATATGTGTAGACAGTTTCGACTATCTTTTAAGAAAATTAGAACGATATAATTTATTAATCGAAAAAATTAAGAGTTTACACAAAAAAAAGATCTGGAATGATACCAGATCCTTTATTATATATGATAAATATTTAGTTAGAATATAGATTCAAGTAATGGCATGTCTTTCTTTTTAGACTTCTGACGACAACCAAATGCTATATTTAACCCAAATCTAAAGTTTGCCGAGCTTGTTTTATGTCCCCAGAGTGCAGCGGATGCATTGTCCGAAATAACGTATAATTGCAATGGTGCACCTCCTAAAATAAGTCCAAATCCAATATTATTGTACGTTCCATTCATTATTGAATAAGAGATACTTGCAGATAAGCCATTTATTGGGCGTGCATTTGCCGAAAATGTGAATGCCTGATTTAAATCATTGTTATAGAAATAGGATCGCGAAAGAAAACTTAAATCAACTTTCTTGGAAACATGATACGAAGCGCCAATATAAACTTTTGTTCCAAGAGTTGTTTTATATGATTTTGATTTATTCGATACAGTAAAACTATTTTCAAGCGAATCTATCATGTCATCAAAAGGATCACTATCTGTATCATTATTTCCAACTTCGTCGCTTAAGTCAAAACCTTTAAATGCATAATTGCCATTTAATTCAATCGTTGTAACATCTTTTTCTTCCCATTTGATATATCCTAAATCAATTACACTTAACGATAAAGAAAGCTTGTCGATAGGTTTATAATCTATACCAAAATCAATTCCAAAACCCATATTATTATGTGCTAGTGCAAGGTCAATTAAAGAATCAGTATCTTGATTATCTATATATCCAGGAACTTCAAAGCCATCAAAATCTCCATCGCTATTTGTAGTAGCAATTAATGGTGATGATGTATTAATGGTGCTATTTGCTTCAAGATATATTGAGTCTCGACTAGAATACATACTTAATGAGTTTTCATCAAAATCGGATGAAATATTTGCCTGACCGAAAAGTAGTTTTACCCGACCACCAATGGAAAGATTGCTGCTTATTTGTTTCGAAACTCCAATACCATATTCACGGTATAAGCTTGAATTAACTCCTAAATAACTTAAATCGGAACTGCTATTTATAAAGGATTGATTTCCTTCTAGTGCCAATCGAATTAGATCTTTTGGATAATTTATTGCAAAGTTAAATTTTTCGGACACATTAAATGTAAAGTACCAAGTATTTGTTCTAAAACCGAAAGAAAGCAGATCTGTCGAGAAATCTTGGTAAAAGAAATTGTTCTTATCAAGTTTAGATAAAAAATCTTCGGTGTTTACCACTGCATCGGGATGCAAAAATGTAATTGTTTTATCTTCTGTTGGATGTTTAAGAATAATATCTGTAAGTGCGAGTTGATTGTTTCCAACTCCAATTTGTAAAGATGAAACTGCCGGTAATCCAAGAAAGAAATTGCATTTTGGTTGCATAGCAGGGTTCATAAATGTTGATTGTGGCACTCTATTCATGTAATATAGAGTTTGACTATCCTGCGCTTCTATATATACTGATATCGAAAGGAATAATAATGTAAAAAGTAAAAACTTATTAAATTTATATTTTATCATAACTTAAGATTTTAAAGGTCGTTTGTATTAGCTTTAATATTTACACCTACACTTAAGTTAAAATCAACAGTGTAATAGTCGAAAAATTTAACTGTAGCTAATTCTCCTTCAACGCTTGGTGTTTTTAAACCAGCTCTAATTATTGCGTGCCTTGCATCTTTTATTCTCTCAATGTCAAGATTGCTGTATTGAATTAAGGATGTTTTTTTATTTGATGAAATTACTTCATGAGAAACAGGATCAACAATTGCTGCTGCTATTATTGGTTGTGTTCCTTCGGCAAATAACGTATCAACGGGATTGTAACTAGCATCCATAAAGGTTATTTGGAAATCAACGTCTAAAGGCATTCCGTTTGTAACCTCAAGCATGATATTTATTTTATCTATAATATCTGCATCTTCTTGCCAGCCTTCGTCTAAAATATCTTCAACAGTATCGGTAAGAGCAAAGTTATCTGCTTTAAATTCGAGAGGTAAAATAAGTTCTAAATTAACATCTATTTTGCTATCGTCGTTCACAAAGTTGTAATTTACTCCTTCGCCGTCGGGATTTGATACTGCAGTTATGTTATATTTTATATTCGATGGAAAGAATGCCAGAAATTCCGAAACGGTGGAGTTATCTCCATTTATAGATATTGTGGTATCTTTAGTTTCGCCGTATTCATCAATACTTGGGAACGCATACCTAAAGGTTGATGCCGATGTTGGATTAAATATCATTTGAATAGAATCACCACTCTCATCAAAGCCTGTAAATTGATTAATATTTATTTCGGCAGGAACTCCATATGAATTAATTATATTTAGATTTATTTCTGGATTTTCAAATTCAATATATCCATCCAAAGGAGTATCGAAGAATCCCAAATCAAATTCTCCATTTTCTCCCAATAATTCATAATCCCCGATATAACCAAATATGGCATCGAAATCGAGGCTGGTTAAATTTGCAACAATATCTATTTGATCTGTAAGTGAAATAGTATTTACTCCATTTGTATATACTTCTACGTGAAATTCAACAGGAAAAAACATGGTGTCTGTTCCAACTGAATCTTGCAATTGGATTGAATAACCATCTAGTGCAAATGGGATTGATGCCGCGTAAGAACCACTTTCATCACTAATTGTAAAGGTTTGAGAAAATACACTGCCATTAAGTTTTAAGTTTGGAATTTCAATATCTACCTCTGCCTGATGTTGAAATGTAGATGCAATATCAAAAATTAGACTACCCGCATCAAGAATCATACTGTCTAATTTTTCTCCATTATCAAAAGTAAAAGGAAACATGACCGTTCTATTAATTTCAAAGGTGTCAACCGGAGGAGCAACAGGAAATCCAAAGTCAGACTCAATAAAGTATTCGAAGAAGTTTTGACCAGGAATTTCAAGAAGATCTCCAGCTACGTAACTAATTAAAGAATCTTGATATGTTAGTAACAATAAGCCATCTGGATCGGTTGATATATAACTTGAGCTGTCGAACTCGCTAATAAGGTCGCCCATATTTAGGGATCCATATGCAACTGGTGACAGAATACCAAAAACAATCTCCATTTCGTCGTCGAGCTTGTCAAAATCAAACTCATCGTGCATACATTGAATAAACAAGGGTATGAGCAAAATAGGCATGATTAATTTTATGATTCCGGAAAACTTAAATCTATTCATGGTAATGAGGTTTAGTAATTATTTAATTTACGGAATAATTGTATAAAAAGTTATACCTAGAACCCACAATTAAGTTAAACTGGTTTCTGGTATTGTTTAAATAGCCAATTGTAAATGGTGTATTTCCTTTTAAAGGAAACCCATTATAGATACTTCCATCACTATTAAACAAAAATAACTCGCTAGTTGTTTTCGACACAATTCCTATTTTTCTGTCGTCGTACGAAAAGTAGTAATAAACAGGGTAAGAGTCAATCTTTTCGCCGAATTTATAGTTAAAAAGCTTAGAGCCATTATTTTTTATTACTTCAAGCTTTTTATCGTTTAAGAAAATGTAATCTTTAAATCCATCAGCATTAATATCTTGATAATCGAAAAAGTGATCCTTATTAAAATCTCCAATTTGTTTGGTCTCTACAATTCCATCTAGATGAATCAATTTTACCAATCCTGAAGTATCTGTTGTAACAAATTTATTTGTGTTATTACTTGTTTCAAGAATAAAAGAATTGTTTACCGATTGTGCAAATTGTGTTTTTACATTAATTCGTTCTTTACCTTTTCGGTTAAGAATGTATACCCTGTATTTATCGGCAAAAATCAGATAATCGTTTGTGTTAACTCTAAAGTGTTGCAAAGGTTTTGTAACCCAGGTATCGGTTTGTCCAAATTCCCATCCATTTATTAAACTGCCCTCAATATTATATAAATAAACATTTTTATTTTCGCAAGGAATAAACATTCTGTAATCGAGAGTTTTATCGTAATCGAATAATGCAATTCCTGCAGTCGAAGGTGACCTTAGTTTTACTGGATAACGTTCAACATAATTTCCTTTGCGATCTATTAAATGAATCTTATTTTTTGTGCTAAATAGCAATTGCAATTTTCCATTTTTATAAAAGTCTATCTGAGAAATTTCACTATTAATTTTTTCGTTCAATTGTAATTTCCATAAAATTCTGCCTACTTTATTAATCAAATAGATTTTGTTATTTAAATCCTGAACAAAAATTTCATTTTCTTTTGTGTAATGATTTGTAACTAACACTGGTTTAGAGGCAATTGCAGTATCTAAGTGACTTTCCCATACAGTAACAGCTTCTTCTTTTGTTTCAGGAATATATTGCAGGTATAAGTTATTGTAAATCATTTCGTTATTTTGCTGAAATTGAACGGCAAAAGCTTGAAATTTTTTTATGCTTTCGATGTGTGTATTTAATCCTTTTTTTAGATTTGGATTTAAAAAATCAGAGATATAATCGGGAGATCTATACAGGTTTGTATAGAAATAGAAATTCGATTTGGATGATAGATAATTGGTAAATCGTTTAAACTTGATATCATTATCGAGTGTTTTTTGAAGAATTTGCGAATGAATAAACTGCGACAAAGCATCTTTTGAACTTCCTGCAATCATAAAATTATCGATAAATGTTATGTACTGATTTTCAAACTCTGGAAAAACTTTCCCGAAAAAAATTCGATAAAGATTTTTTACAGGAAGAGAATATATTTTATAGTTTGTCTCTTTATCAATTTTTAAATTACTAATATATCTTGATTTTTTAGTATTATTAATTTTGGAAATTTTAGTAATTATAGTTTCTAGTTCTTTAGATACAATACTTTTACTATGCGAACGCATTACAACAAAAGTATTTTCTTTAAAACTTCCATTGGGTAAATCGGTAATTACAACCCCAATTTCTTCGTCGAGTTGATTTTTAAAGAAATTTTCAAAATCAATCGAGTATTTGTTTTTGTATTGATCGATAAATAGTTGGTAGTTATTTATTTCCCCCTGTTTTTTAAGATAAGATTTATAAGATTTTAAATATTCTGCATTATTGCTTAATCCAAATGATACAAATAGTGCAGTATTCGATGGAAGAATCTCATTCATTTTATGATCAACGGCTTCTTGTTTTAGAAATATATTAAGATAATTATTAAGAGAATCGCTGCTAAAGGTAAACCCGTTTAATAAAACAGCATCGCTTTTTAAATTAACATCAAGTTCTGCCCAATCACCAATATTATTCATATTAGCGATAAGTGATTTTTGTTTTTTGCTTAACGCACCAGAAATAACATTGTTAAAGTTTGTAAGATTGATATACAAATTAGCGTCGACATTTTTCCCAGCGGTTCTTTGAACTCGTAAAAAGGCCTGATTGTTTAAAAGAGATTTTTCTACTTCGGACTGACGAATAGCATTTTCCAAAAGAATCGAAGATGTGCTAAACAATAAAATACCTTTATTAAATGAGAAATTAAGCTCGTGTTTTTCGGTTTTGACCTGATAAATTCGAATATTATTATAGTCTCGTGTTTTTATACTTTTGTCTGTACTTATTAAGCTCGTAATTGATTGTAATAAGAATTTTTTATCTCTAAAATTTTGTAAGTGAACTAAAAAGAGAAAACCTAAATCGGTTTTTCCTAACTTATGCGCCGAAATAACAAGCTGATTTTCGTTTGTTAAATCTTTAATTATTTGATTTTGATCAGATAAATCCTTTAAAAAACTTATTTCTGAATCTAAATTTTGAATAGCAGGAAATTCCTTGAGTTCTCGCCAGATCTTATTCTCAGATTGAATTGATGAGAATTTATTAATAAAATCATTACTTTCTATTATTAAACTCGCATTTAAAGGAATGGCTTTATATATATCGAAATCAGGAAGTTGTTGGTTTTTAAAGTAGGTGTATCCAAAATAAGTGGATATGGGAATTAGTACAATTGCAATTCCAATTAAAACTTTCTTTAACATAGGATTTTGAGTGATTTTTTCAGTTCTTACCAAAAATATTAAATATAATTCTATAAGTAAAATAAATGCTAGTAAACATAAATAAAAATTGATTAAACCAATATTAACTATTCAAATCAAATAGTAAATTTGTAGTTACAGTTAATTTAAAATTTTATGTTGATTAAGAGAATACTAACAATCATAATAAGTTTATTGTTTTCGATGTATGCATTTGGACAAAAGCTTATTATTAAAGATTCAGATTCAAAAATGCCAATCGCCGATGTAGCGATTTATAATGCTTTGAAGACAAAATCGGCACTTTCAGATAAAAAGGGAGAAGTAAACTTAAGTGAATTTCTTATAGATGAGATTATTTATTTTCAGCATCCTTCGTACACAAATCTTTTTTTGAGTAAAAAACAGTTAAAAGAAAATAATTGGGTTGTATACCTTGAAAAATCTGTAGTGGAGCTTGAAGAGTTTGTGATTTCTGCTTATCGGTGGGAGCAAAATGTTAAAGAAATACCGAATAAGATAACACGTTTAACTCGCAAGGAAATTATTTTTAATAATCCACAAACAGCGGCAGATTTATTATCTAATACGAATGAGGTTTTTGTGCAAAAGAGTCAGCTTGGTGGAGGAAGCCCAATGATTCGGGGTTTTTCAACGAATTCTGTGTTGCTTGTTGTTGATGGTGTGCGAATGAATAACGCAATCTATCGAGAAGGGAATTTACAAAATGTAATATCTCTGGATGCGAACACCATAGAAAGCAGCGAGATTATATTTGGTCCGGGATCGGTTACTTATGGCAGCGATGCTTTGGGGGGTGTTATGGATTTCCATACGCTTAGTGTTAAACTTTCTGCATCCGAGGAGAAGCAAATTTCAGGGAATGCATTTACCCGATATTCATCGGCAAATAATGAGAAAACAGGACATGTAGATTTAAATCTGGGATATAGAAAATGGGGTTTCTTAAGTAGTTTGTCGTATAGCGATTACGATGATTTGAAAATGGGATCTCATCATAACGATGAATATAAGAGGTTAGAGTATGTTGAACAGGTTAACGGAATTGATTCTGTTTTTAAAAATAACGACCCAAATACTCAAGTCGAATCAGGATATAATCAAATTAATTTTATGCAGAAGGTTCGGTTTAAGGCTACAAATAATTTGGATTTTAATTATGCATTTCATTATTCAAAATTGTCGGATGTTCCTCGTTACGATCGATTAATTCAGTATAAAGGTGAAGCTTTAAAATATGGGGAGTGGTATTATGGTCCGCAAAAATGGATGATGCATTCCTTAAATGTAAGCTACAACAATCAAAATCTACTTTTCGATAAATTGAGATTAAATATTTCATATCAGGATTACGAGGAAAGTCGCCACGATAGAAAATACAGAAATGAGAATTTGCGCGAGCGCACCGAAAAAGTTAAAGCTTATACTTTTAATTTGGATTTCGATAAAGGTTTTAAAAGCGAAAATCAAATATTTTATGGTTTAGAGGCGGTTTATAATTCTGTAAATTCCACAGGAAGAAATAAAAACATAACAACCGGTGAAATTAGCCCAGAATCGACCAGGTATCCCGATGGAGATAATGATTATACAACTTTAGCTGCTTACATTGGCTATAAGGATAATTTAAGTAAAAACATTACATTTATTTCTGGGGTAAGAGCAAATTATGTAAGTTCATATTCTACGTTGGAAGATACTACTTTCTTTAATTTTCCTTACGACAATATATCTGTTGAGAATAGTTCCTTGAATGGTTCTTTAGGATTTGTTTTTCGTCTGCCAAAACAATGGCAGTTTAATGTGAATGTATCATCGGGTTTTCATGCTCCTAATATCGACGATATTGCTAAAGTTTTTGATTCGGAACCAGGAAATGTGGTAGTTCCTAACGAAAATTTAAAACCAGAGTATGCCTATAATGCCGATTTAGGAATACAGAAAGAATTTGGTAAAGTTGCAAAAATTCAACTCACAGGATTTTACACGTATCTTACAAAAGCATTTGTTCGCAGAGATTATACTTTTAACGGACAAGATTCCATAATGTATGATGGCGAAATGAGTAAGGTGTTAGCTATTGTAAATGCCGACGAGGCGTTTATATATGGATGCAATGCAGCTGTTGAATTAAATTTTCTTTCTGATTTTAAATTGAGCTCTATAATTAATTATACCAAGGGTCAGGATCAGGATAAAATTCCTTTACGACATGTTTCCCCATTATTTGGAAGTACAAGGTTAACCTATACTCACAAGAGAATTAAAGCTTCTGTTTTTGCCGATTACAATGGAGAAATCTCTTATAACAACTTAGCGCCAAGCGAGCAAGATAAACCTTATATGTATGCAACAGATTCAAATGGGGATCCATATGCGCCCGCTTGGTTTACCTTCAATACAATGGTATCGTATCGAATAAAAGATTTTGGAACTATAAATTTAGGTGTTCAAAATATATTTGATAATAGATATAGACCTTATTCTTCTGGAATTGTAGCTCCAGGTCGTAATTTTATAGTAGGACTGAGGGCAAACTTTTAATTAAATTATTCGTATTTAATATTTTTGGTTCGAAGATTGTATTGTAAGAAAATAATTTGGTATTTTTAATATTTGATCATAGAAAAACCTTCTCAAAAATGAAATATATTATTTCAGTACTAACTATTTTTTTTATTAGTAATTTCTCGATTTCTGCACAAGTTGAAAACACTTCTGATATTATTGATGTAGATAAAGAAAAATATGAGCAAAATGTTTTTAACAAAGAGTTTGATGAGTATCAGGATACTGCGGATTTAGAAAAGAAACTTTACGATCGGATACCGGAAAAACTTCCCGAATGGATTTTTAATCCAATCCAAATTGGAGAGAGTATTCGAGTTGTTGGTTTTTCTGATCCAAATATGGAAAAAAAGGAAGCTTTTAAATTGGCTGTTTTAAGAGCTAAAGCCATGTATGTGCTTTTTAATCATGCTTCAATTAGCAATATTACAGACGATTATACGAATTTGCATGAGTCGCGAAAGTACTCATTATATTCAACAAAATTTCAGGATTTTTCGCTATCAAAAGCTAGCTTTGCTTACAATAATTCTGATGTTACAATAATCGATACTTTTTATACCAAATATAATGAGGGAGTTGTACTAATCGAAATACAGAATGTGCAACTAGAGAAAGATAAATTGGATACACTATTGATTCGAGGTGAACATTTGCAAGTATTTATAGAACGAAATTTTCAAAAGGAAAAAATAGAATTCTTTAATTTCTTTATTAAAGATGATATTTCTAATTCTGATTCGCTGGATTTGGTTTCTCAATATAATTACAGAAGGGTAAATCGTAGTTACGATATATCATCTATTTATGGCGATAGCATTATAGATTTTGAAGAGCGCACCTATAATTATAGAACAGAATTGGAGTTTGCAAAAGATTCCACAAATTCTGAATTAAACGAGTTTAGACTTACCCGAGGTCTTTGGAATGGTTATGTTTCCGGATTATTATCTAATATAACAACACTATCTAAACTCCTATCAAGTCAGATAAAAAACTCAAACGATTTTTATACACTTAAAAGCGAAGGATTAATTCGAACGGTTGCTCGAAATAAGGTTTCTTTTGGTTTTAATGATTTTAAAATGTACGAGAATCAGCTTTATATTGATTTAAATGGGCAGATACTTTATTAAATGAGAGTGTCCAAAAAGGTATTATTATAGCAAAAACGCTTCGGCAGGCTCAGTGTGACAATCAGAATATCAGGAAATTGTCATGCTGAGCCTGTCGAAGTATAGACAATTTTCAGTTTTTCTTGACAGCCCCATTCTTTATTGTAATTGTTGAATCGCTTTTATCATTTGCTCACCAATTCCAATTGTATAACCTTTCGATAGGAAATATACTTTATCCTTCTTAAGGATCATAAATACTGGAAAATCATTTAATTCTTTTCCTAAATCTTTGGCTATTTTTTTCATCAGACCAAAGTTTTCATCAAGAACGAAATGAGTATTTTTAGGAAGCTCATAATTACTAAAATCAGCTTTTGAATTGATTAGCAAGTAAATTTTTACTTTGGTTTTATCAAAACTTGAAGCAATTTTTTCAATATCTACCAGTGTATGTTTTGTAGGCTCTTTTTGCGGATCAAGAAATCCGATAATATTAACTTCAGCTTTATTTAGATGAACTGCATCGCCTGAAAAATTGGTTAGTTTAGATGGTAAATTAATTTTACCAATCGATTCTGGTTTTTCGTTGTTTGTGCGAAGTGTAATTATTATTTCCTTTTTCTGATTTTCCGAAATATTGAAATATTGCATCGATGTTAAAACACTTCCATTGGTTTGCCTGTTTCCTGTAATCAGTAAATAATTCCCAATTTCGAGTTCTAGTGCATTTTTCATTTCACTTATTGGAGTGTCCCAACCATAATCTAAAGTGTTATACTTTCCATTATCGAATTTCGAAAGTGCAAAATGTACTCGGTATTTTAAATCTGTTCCATTTGCAGTATTATTAATTAATTTCAGCGACCCAGTTTTTTTCTTTTCAGTTAAACTTGATTTCTCAAAATGAATATCAGTCCAGTTTTCAATATAGTACTGTGGAACTTTTGTTGCAGGTTCTAATCTGGAAGCAATTCCAAAACTCCTGCAAGCAGCAACAAAAAATAAATCTCTTGAATACGAATCAGTTATTTTCAATTCATATACTCCCTGCGCAGTTATTGGAACATTGTAATAATTATGATCTGAGTTTAATTCTATATTCGTATTTATCCAGTTTACCAGATGACTAATATCTCGCTTTGTTTTTAGAATAAATTCTTCACCAAATTCTGATTGTAGAAAGTTTTTATAAGTACTTAATTTCTCGTTTTCAATTCTTGGATTTAAAACATATTGGATAAAAAGTTCTTTGTTCTTTGTTGGTAGATCTTCTGAGTATTTAAAGGAACTGTTAATGTGAGAAATCAAAACTTCGGATTCTCCATCGCGTAAATCTTTTGCAGCAATGGACTCCAATAATGGAATTGTAAAATCATGATTTAACATAGAAGCTTCTGAAATGAAAGATTTAATTTCTGGGTAATTTCCTTTACTTCTTTCAATAAAATCCCAAACAACTAATGGTTCAAAATGGTATTTTTCAGCTAAATCTTCTGCTTCCTTTTTATTCATAAATGTACTAGCGTAACTATTGCGAATAGAGTCTTCTTGAGCAAGGCGAATCTTATTCTCGGCTTCACCATCTTCCGACACTGCTTTTGGATCTTTTTCAATGGGCGGAATAATATCAAAAATATCGGTGTATTCCTTTCCCGATTGTTCTTCTATTTTAAGTACAATTGTGTCGGTTTGCTCTACGGTGATTTTTTCATAAGCATATTTATTATCCTTATATGCCCAAACAATTAAGTCGCCAAAACCAGTCATTAAAGAAGCTATTCCATCTTTGTTAACTGCTTTTTTACCAATAGGATAAAACTCAGCATAATTGTACAATTGAAATTCAACCGTAGCGTCTTGTACAACATTTTCTTCGGAGTCAATTACTTTAGCATAAATTGTTTTAACAGGGGCATAATTGCTAAGCATGTTAACCTTTGTGTATTTTTCTTCTTTACGAATAATCTCTTCAGGGCCTTCATATTTTCCAAATACATTCGAATTAACTAACATAGTACGTAAGGCTGGAGCCGAAAACCAAGCAATATCTAAATCAGGTTCCGGTTCACAAGCACCTAAATAATGCCATTTACCATCAATCCAAACTTCAACCCAAGCATGATTGTCATCGGTATGAGCCCAACGTGGAGTGTAACATTGACGTGCAGGAATCCCGGCAGCTCTCATAGCGGTTACAGTAAAAGTCGATTCTTCGCCACATCTTCCATAGGTTGATTTTATTGCACCTAATGGAGAAATAGTACGTATATCTGTTGGTTGATAATTTATCTTCTCGTGACACCAATGATTCACTTCCAAAATGGCTTCTTTTAATTCCATTCCATTAAGTCTTACTTTTAATTCTTTAAAGAAAACCGAGCGAGAAGTATCTAAATTTTCATTGTTAACACGATAAGGTAGTACAAAGTGTCTGAAAATATCTTCGGGAATTTTCTTGCCCCAACTGAATGTTTCTCTTGTTTCTAGCGCAAGTCTGGCATTTTTCAAGAAAAAATCGCCATCGTAATCGGCTAAATCATTTAAAGGCATGTATGCGAATAGAAACATCAACGCTTCTTGTTCCTGCAAACTTAGATCCTGATCAAAAACTGAGAAGAGTTCTTTTTCTCTATTCGAAGCTAATTCTTTTACTTTTTCAAAATCCGATTTAACAGTCTTAAGGTATTCCGAATCATTAATAAGATGATTCTGTTTTGAACAACTCACGATTATTATTGCAAGTATTAAGATTATATATATTTTCATATTTGGGGTATTATAATGTGTTTAATATTTTAATTATTTTTTTTACTCTTTTTGGATCTGTTACTAATTTTTCAAACTCACTAATGTTTGGAATGCTACTCATCTCAATTTCTTTTTTTCTAAAAACCATCCCATTTTCTTTAGGGTTTCGAAGCGATGCATGAAACTCGTTAGCATCGGTTTTATGATGAATTTCAGAAATGTTATCTTCATTTATTCCACTACCAGACATAATTATAATTCGATCGTTTGCTTTTTCAACTAGGGTTCTAATAAGGACAATGCCATCAAAAGCTTTGTTTTTTTGTCCCGATGTTAGAATTCTATTGCAGCCACAGTTTATGATATCTTCCAAAGCTTGAAAAGGATCATTACACACATCAAATGCTCTATGGAAAGTTACCGACATAGGATTTGCAAGCTTAACAAGTTCCGCCGTTCTCTTTTTATCAATATTACCATCTGTATTTAAAAGCCCAATTACAACTCCATCTACTCCCACTTGTTTTGCGAACTCCACATCTTTTTTCATGATCTCAAACTCCAGATCAGAATAATAAAAATCTCCACCGCGTGGCCTAATAATAATATTAAGATCGATATTAAGAGTTTCTCTAGCTATAAGAATGGAACCATAAGATGGAGTTGTTCCACCTTCGTAAATATTATCGCAAAGTTCTACCCGATGTGCGCCACCCTTTTGGGCCATTATTGCTGATTCAACAGAATTAGCACATACTTCTAGCTTGAGTTCAGATCTCATATTTATTCTATTTGATTGATAAAAATACTTAAGATTATTTGAAATCAATATTTCTTGAGTTCTTTTTTCGAATTCAAAATAACAAACTTAAATTTGTTATTGTTATATTGTGTATATGAATTGGAGATGTGTTTTTCTTTTACAACTTATGTTGATTTTGTCTTTTGTGAGTTCTGCGCAAAACGACACTATATTCAATACAAGTAGTTTAACTTTAATAAAACCCATATCAAATACTGTCTCAAATTATTCAGGCGATAATCAAACGCAAACAGCACGACAAAAAACAAATAAACCTATTCGGGTGCAGGTTTTAGATAATAAGAATAAACCAATAAAGAACGTAAAGGTTCTTTTTCGAAAGGTACATTCTCCTGAATCAACAAAATTTATTATTCTTGATTCTCTAGTTTATACTGATTCAATGGGAATTGCGGAAACAAATCTGGAATTAGGGTCAAAAGAAGGTTTATACGAAGTATCGGCGCAGCTAAAAGAGTATCCGGAAACAAACTTTCTTCTTTTTAAACTTTCTGCAAGAAAAACAAATTGGGTATTTTTATTAGTAGCTGGGCTAATTGGCGGATTGGGTTTATTCCTTTTGGGAATGAATATGATGAGTGATGGAATGCAGAACACTGCGGGAGATCGCATGCGAAGTATTCTAAGTCAAATTACCAATAATCGTGTAATTGCAATTGGAGTAGGAACATTTGTTACTATGATTATTCAGAGTAGTAGTGCAACCACTGTAATGTTGGTGAGTTTTGTTCATTCAAAACTCATGAAGTTTAAGAATACAATTGGTGTAATACTAGGTGCTGGAATCGGAACGACAATTACGGCCCAATTAATTGCATTTAAACTAACCGATTATTCTTTATTAATGATTGGTGTTGGGTTCTTATTAAATTCATTGACAAAATCTGTTTTTATAAGAAATATTGGTAAAACGATTTTGGGTTTTGGGATTTTGTTTTACGGAATGCATATCATGTCCGATTCTATGTATCCATTACGATCGTTTGCTCCTTTTATTGATTCAATTGTAAAACTTGAAAATCCAATTTTGGGAATCTTAGTAGGAGTATTATTTACTGCCTTAATTCAAAGTAGTAGTGCCTTTATTGGTATAATGATAATTCTAGCTTCGCAAGGCTTATTAAGTCTAGAAGCATCAATTCCTTTATTGTTTGGTGCAAATATAGGAACAGCCATTACAGCAATTTTAGCAAGTATTAAAACCGATCGCGAAGCCAAACAGGTGGCTTTAGCTCATACTTTAATAAAAGTGATTGGAGTGTTATTGTTTCTATTTTGGATTCCGCAGTTTGCCGAACTGGTAAAAATTATTTCACCAAAAAGTAGTTTGCCCGATGGTGATTTTAACACATTAGCTAACACAGTTCCTCGACAAATTGCTAATGCACATACCATTTTTAATATTGTTACAACTTGTTTAATTCTTCCTTTTACAAATTTATTTGCAAAGCTTATCGAGAAGATCCTCCCAATAAGAACGATTGAGAAGCCGAAATTAAAAACTACTTATTTGGATTATGGAATGGTTAAAAATTCTTCCTTGGCATTAAGTCTTGCGAAAAAAGAAACCATTCGAATGGGGCAGCTGGTTCAGAATATGACAGGAGATATTATCATTCCTTTTTTAATCAAAAAAACAGAAGTAATAGCTGAAATAAAGGAAAAAGAATTAGAAGTTAATTTTTTGCAAGATCAAATTAACGATTATATCCTGAAAATTACCAGAGAAAACCTGAACGAAGAACGTGTTAATGAGTCATTTCAATTGCTATATACTGTTAAGGAGTTTGAGCAAATAGCAGATATTGTTTCATCTGTAATGATTGTTAAAGCAGAAAGATGGAGTAGAATGGATTTTGAATTTTCGGAAGAAGGGCAGGCAGAAATTGTTGAGTATCACACTAAAACACAAAAACAATTAAGTAGAGCTCTCGAAGTATTCGAAAGTGTGAATTTAGAGAAAGCTCAAGCCATGAAAGATAAATACAGGAAGTATCGAAATATGGAAATTGAGTTGGAGAAACATCATTTCGAACGCTTAGCAGAGGAAATTGCAAAAACAGTATCGAGTAGTAAAACACATGTTGAACTAATGACAATGTTGCGCGCCATTAATGGACATGCCACAAATATTGCTCGTATCCTTCTTAAATGGTCATCTAAATAGCCTGCTTTTTTATAATATTTCATATTAATTTTTTAGGAATAACCTTAGGCAATAGTGTACTATTAGTAATAAAAGTCTATTAGTATAAAAGTATACTAATAATGAGGAATTATTTGTATATTGATTTGTATTTTTAACGAACTGAAATGGACATGAAAGCAAGCATATATGATAATTTAAGCGATTTAGGATTCAATTTCTTAGAATCGGAAGTTTATTTGGAATTATTAGCGAACGAGCCGATGACAGCATATCGTGTTGCAAAGAATATAAACAAACCAACAGCAAATGTTTATAAAGCAGTAGACTCTTTATCGGAAAAAGGAGCGGTGCTTATTGAAGATAACACAAAAAGAAAATGTAAAGCGGTTCCTCCAGAAGAGTTTATTAATCATATGGAAAAATCTTTACTAACGAAAACAAAGAACCTCAAAGAACAACTTAAAGATGTTGGTAAGATATATTACGATGAGTTAGGTTATTCTATTGAATCAGTTTCTTTGGTGTTTGAAAGATTCGAAACTATGATGAATCAATGTAAAAAAATAGCTGTAATTGACATCTTCCCAGAACCTTTACAAAGAGTAAAGCATATTATTGAAAGAGCAATAAGAAGAGGGGTTGACGTACATATTCAGGTTTATGAACCTATTGATATTAAAGGAGCTAATATTTCATACACCGATGCAGCTTCTGAATCTTTAAAATATTGGGAGAGTCAGCAATTGAACCTAATAATTGATGGAGAACAACACCTTTTGACTTTAATGAACAATAAACTAACAAGTATATTGCAGGCGAAGTGGAGTAATAACCTTTATGTTTCGTGTTTACTGCTTGCTGGAACAATACGCGAACAAGTGGTTATACAATTAATGCAAAAGATGCATGAGCCCGATTTTGCAAATTTGGCAAGAGGAATATTAGAGAATCAGAAATTTTTTTTCAATTCCGAAATACCAGGTGTTGAATTGCTTTTTAAATTGTATTCGAGAAGTTAATTATTAATAATAAATAATAAAATGAAAAACAAAGAAAGAATTATTTTCGGATTAATAATTACCGCAGCTATTTATACTATAGCTCAAATTGTTAGTGCCAATTTTAAATTGAATATTAAATTGCTACCTGATATATTTGTAACACTAACGATTTTTTGGGTGTTGTCTGCTTTTGCAATTTTTATTTTTAGAAAGCATTTAAGTTATACTATTTCATTGCCAAAGCTTAAAAAAGTGTTTAAACCATTTGGTATGGGAATAGTTATTTTTTTTGTCACTTTCGTTTTATTAACAATTATAATGAAAGTAGCTGGAATTGAATTAGAGGGACATCCTGGATTTAAAGTGATGAATCCGTTACAGATATTTATTTTTGTATTTATTTATGCAAGCATTGCCGAAGAAATTTTATTTAGGGGATTTTTATTGAATTTATTAAAACCTTTAAGTAATAAAGGAATTACTTTTTTTAAGAGAAAAATTAGTCTCTCTGTAATACTTTCTGCTATAGCTTTTGGATTAGCTCATCTGGTATTAGTTAGAGCAGGAGTTGGGGTGTTCTTTTTAATAAGAGTTGTATTATTCGCTACTAGTGTAGGAGTAGTTGCAGGTTATTATCAAGAAAAATATAACAATAATGCTTATGCAATAATTGTTCATATGGGAGGAAATTTATTTGGCGTAGTTGCTGCGATTTTATTAAATTTAATTGCATAAATAATGTGTTTTTGAATGCTTTGTTAAGACTGAGAATATTTATTGTTTTTGATTATTATCGACAAGTCTGATAATTATTTCTGATAATTAAATCTTTTTATAGATTTGCATAGAACTTAACAAGGAATCTAATGCAATCGATAAGAGAAATATATAAAATTGGTTATGGTCCTTCAAGTAGCCATACCATTGGGCCAGTAAGAGCTTCAGAGATTTTCACAAAAAGAAATCCAGATAATACCAACTTTAGGGTTACTTTGTATGGAAGCCTGGCCGCTACAGGAAAAGGACATCATACAGACGTTGCAATCAAAAAAACATTTTTACCTAATGATGTTGATATTGTGTGGAATACCGAAAAGGAATTGCCTTTGCATCCAAATGGGATGCTATTTGAAGCGATAGATAGCGAAGGTAATATTACGGATGAATGGATTGTATATAGTATTGGAGGGGGTGATCTTCAGGACGATACAGGAATCTTAAACGATCAGGTTGTATATAAGCATAAAACCTTAGCAGATATTCTGGAATATTGTAACAATAATGGAAAAACTTTTTGGGAGTACGTTGAGGATTGTGAAGGTCCAGAAATTTGGGATTTCTTGAAAGAAGTATGGTTCATAATGAAAGAGACAATTACTCAAGGGCTGGATAACGAAGGTGTCTTGCCAGGAGAAATAAAACTACCACGAAAAGCGAGCAACTATTATATGAAGGCTAAAAATTCTAAAGGAGCTATTCAAAATCAGGGCTTACTATTTTCATACGCCTTAGCAGTTTCGGAAGAAAATGCAGCCGGAGGAAAAATTGTTACGGCTCCAACATGCGGTTCTTCAGGAGTTTTGCCAGCGATGCTTTTCTATCTCAAGAGGGAAGAACATATTACGGATTCAAAAATATATAGAGCTCTGGCAACAGCAGGCTTAATTGGAAATATTGTAAAGCGTAATGCTTCAATTTCAGGAGCCGAAGTTGGTTGTCAAGGCGAGATTGGAACTGCTTGTGCTATGGCAGCAGGTATTGCAGCGCAAGTTATGGGAGGATCATTACGTCAAATAGAGTATGCTGCCGAAATGGGTTTTGAACATAATCTAGGATTAACATGCGACCCTGTATTAGGTTACGTGCAGATTCCTTGTATAGAAAGAAATGCAATAGCAGCAGGAAAAGCATTAGAATGTGCTGTATATGCTTTGTTTTCCGATGGAGGACATAAGATATCCTTTGATGAGGCTGTGAAAACAATGGCTGAAACAGGACGAGATATTCAGAGTGCTTATCGCGAAACAGGAATCGGAGGTTTGGCAAAAAATTGGAAGCCTTTTGATAAATAGCCAAACAATTTTGTAATTGCGTTGTTTGAGAGAACTATGTATATTTGAATTAAATAAAATGACAATATGTTTTCAGAAGGCTTATTATTTGCATTTGGCTTAACTCTTTTTGCCGGTTTATCTACAGGGATTGGAAGTGTTCTAGCGTTTTTTACCAAAACAACTAATACAAAATTTTTATCAATTGCATTAGGTTTCTCTGCTGGTGTTATGATTTATGTTTCTATGATTGAGATCTTTTTTAAAGCAAAAGATGCTCTAACTGCTGAAATGGGAGAAAGAATGGGCTCTTGGGTTACTGTGCTTTCATTTTTCGGTGGTATGTTATTTATTGCTTTAATCGACAGATTGATTCCTTCTGTTGAAAATCCGCACGAAATACGAATGGTTGAGGAGATGGATGAAGGTGCAAAAAAAGAGTATAAAAATAAAAAACTCATGAAAATGGGTACGTTTACTGCCCTAGCTATTGCTATACATAATTTCCCGGAAGGCTTGGCAACTTTTACAGCTGCATTAACCGATCCAAGTTTAGGTATTGCAATCGCAGTTGCTATTGCTATTCACAATATTCCCGAGGGAATTGCAGTTTCGGTTCCAATTTATTTTGCAACTGGCGATAAAAAGAAAGCGTTCTGGTATTCTTTTTTATCGGGTCTTGCTGAACCTGTTGGAGCTTTAATTGGATATTTAATTTTGATGCCATTTTTATCTGAAACTTTATTTGGAATACTGTTTGCGGGTGTTGCAGGTATTATGGTATTCATTTCTATTGATGAACTTTTGCCAGCTGCACGAGAGTATGGAGAACACCACTTATCCATTTATGGATTGGTTGGAGGAATGGCTTTAATGGCAGTTAGTTTATTGCTGTTTATATAATATTAAAGAGTATCAAGGGGCGAATGTCATGACACTAGTATCAAGAATATATTTGCGATAATGGAGTTTTCTATATAAAAGAAAGATAACTTTAAAAATATAGTAATTATTTAAATCCAAATCTAAATCTAAATACTTGATACTAGAATCTCACATCCATTTTAGAATGATTTAAAACCAAAAATTTCTCTTACATCTTTTACTGTTTTAGATGCGCTTTCGCGAGCCTTTTCTGCACCCATCTTGGCAACTTTTCTCAGGTAATCATTATTCGATAAATTGTCAAGAATTCTTTCTCTTATAGGAGCATTGAAGTTAGTAATATCTTCGGCCAATTGTTTTTTCAAATCACCATAACGAATCTCGCACTCAGCGTACTTTTCTCTAAAGAAATCGATTGTGCTTTTGTCCGAAACAACATCCATAAGAGTAAAAAGATTTTGAATAATTTCAGGCATCTCAGAATTTTTTTCTGTTGGGCCACTGTCAGTGACAGCTTTCATTACTTTCTTTTTAATCGTTTTAGCATCGTCGAATAGATAAATTCCATTACCTTCCGATTTCCCCATTTTACCAGTTCCATCTAAGCCAGGAATTTTTACAAGAGCTTCACCAAAATTGTACGGTTGTGGTTCTTTAAAATAATCAACTTTATACATATTGTTAAAACGACGCGCAAATTTACGAGCCATCTCAAGATTTTGTTCTTGATCTTTTCCAACAGGAACTCTAGTGGCATTATGAATAATAATATCCGCAGCCATTAATACTGGGTACGTCAAAAGTCCTGCATTTACATTCTCTGGATTTTTACGGATTTTATCTTTAAAGGACGTTGTTCTTTCTAGTTCCCCAACATAAGCATTCATGTTAAGTAATAAGTATAACTCTGAAATTTCAGGAACATCACTTTGAAGATATATTGTAGATGCTTCAGGGTCTAATCCACAAGCAAGATATTCTGCTAATACTTGTTTTACTTTTCCATGCAAATCATCGGGAGTTGGATGTGTTGTTAGTGAATGATAATCTGCAATAAAAAAATAGCAATTATTTTCATGCTGCATTTTAACAAAGTTTTTTAACGCCCCAAAATAATTACCTAAATGCAAATTTCCTGTCGATCTAATTCCACTAACAACTGTTTCCATGTCAAATTTTTTAATTCTTGTTTGATTATGTAATTTTGCAAAAGTAAAAAATGTTTACTAATTAATTGTTTTATTCTGTGCATTTATAATTCTAGCACTTATTAATATATTTATTATGTTTAAGTTTCTTTTAATAGTTCTAACAATATTCTTTTTATTAAGAATAGTAACAAGATATGTTTTACGTTCTTTTATGAATAATGTGCAACGTAACGTCCAAAACCAAAAAGATCAACAGTCGAATAAAAAAGAAGGAGAGGTAACAATAAAAACTCAAACTCCAAAAGGGAAAAAAATCAGCAATGGAGAAGGTGATTATGTTGATTACGATGAAGTGCAATAGTATTTATATTTTACCAGCCTCCGCCGCTAATTACAAATCCAGTTGAGTAGGTTACATTATCTAATTGAAATGGGAATGCTATATAGGGTTCTAAAATTGCCATTCCAAATAGGTTTATTCTGAGCGAGGCGCCCGCACTATATATGGGCGTAAAATAATTAGGATCTGGATTCCAATAGAAGCGAACGTCACTTGATTCACGCCACGGGAGCCTATCTTTTGACCATGATAATCCAGCGTCGAAGAAAAAAATCAAATCGGAGTATAGGTAACCAGATTTTATTAGTGAGAATCTTTTTATCCCTGTAAATGGGAATCGAATTTCTGAGTTAAAGATAAACACTTTGCTACCTGCAATTTTATTCACATCTAGAAAATCTTCTGAACTTGATTCTCGGGCTTTATTAAAAGCATTAAAGTTATAACCACGAATTAAATATTCGTTTCCTAGATATAATGGATAAAGCTCATTGGCACTTTTCCCATATCTACCGTAATGCATTGCTCTGAAAGCAAAGCTTAAGGGTTTTACAAAAAAGTATTTACGAACATCAATCGAAAGATTTGTAACATTATAGCGATCGAACATTCTTCCTGCTTGAAATCTATATCTGTAACCATTCATTGGTGATGTTATTCCAAAGTTGGAATTGTCGCCCACAAATGCAATATAGGCACTTCCAACATTAAAAGGATCGGGAACATCGTCGACCTTCTTTTTTGTTTGTCCTCGGGAAATAAAGGGATTGTCGTCGTCGTAATAGTAATTTATACTGTCTATTCTATAACTATATCTGGCATAGGATACGCCTCCTTCAAATCTTATTTTCGACGATAATGGATATTGAGAATAAAATGAGAGATTTTCTTCGAATACTCTAACCAAATTATAATTTACAATATCGTACCCTGATGCAGTATCACTAAACGTGGAATAATACATTGTGCGGTAAGGGAAATGAGAAAAAGAACCGCCCCAAGTAAATCTATTTTTAGAATTTATATATGCTAGCTGACCTCCAAAATCGTAAATCTCACCATTTACATTAAGCATGGTATATATTTGATGATGTTTAAGCATGTCGCTAAATAACATACTAACTCCACCAGAAACAAAGGTCCCGTAAGTGCTGTAACCAACACCCATTCCGTTTGAGCCAATATATTCGAGTTGAAATTTAGGATCGTAATCCTGAATATTAAAAGAATCTTTAGGTTCTTTTTTATGAAAACTTAGATTATGATCAACCAGATTGAAAATTCTATTATTGCCCGGATAAAGAGCTTCAGCATCGAAATTTACAATTCGCGGATCAACCGTTTCTTGCAAAAAATCATTGGCTTGAGCTAAGTATATTTTATAATGATCGTTGCTGTATAAAGTATAAGCTACTTCGCCAGTTTTTGCAGCAACACTATATGCTGGTGCAAGATCTGTTATTCCCGTTATTCCAGTGGCAAATTTTGTGAGTTTAGAAACTTCGCCCAAATATAAATGGTATCGATATAAATTTCGAAATCCATCTGCATTCGAGAGAAAGTAGATGGATGAATCTGTTGGCGAATATTGTGGACTATATATATCGGCTGTAGGGAAAAGATTATAAACAATTACTTGGCGTGATTTTATTTTAAGAATACATAATCTGTACGAACCATAAATCTGATTTTCAATGTCTGAATCGGGTCCGCGATCCGAAATAAAAGCAATTTCATTTCCATTTGTCGACCACGAAGGTTGTAAATCAGAATAATAATCGTTTGTAAGTTGTTCTGTTTGTTCTGTTTCCAATGAGTATAAATACAAATCACTTTTTCCACTCACTAAACCATTAAACAGAATGGTTTTTCCGTCGGGCGACCATTCTGGATTAATTAAAGCGTCAATACCTTCAATATCAATTTCTTGTGTTGATTTTATTTTATTTTTGTGTAGCGTAACAATTAATAGTTTATTGGTGCCTCTAGTAAAAGTTGTTAGTATATATCTTTTTCCGTCAGGCGACCAGGATCCAGCCTCTTCGATATAATTGAAATCATCGATATGTGTTTTTTTAAGTGATGAGGTAAGTTTTGAGATTATTTTTTTTGATTTTGTATCTGCCAATAATAAATCAATATTTATTACTTCTTTATTCGATAAGAAAGTAATTTTTTTACCGTTAGGACTTAGAACAGGGGTGAGGTTAATTTCTCCCGCATTATCAGTGCTAAATAATAATTCTCCAACGGGAGCAATTGTATCTTTAAAAAAGGGTTCGTAATGTTTTTTAATCGAATTCTCCCACAAGCCCGAAAGACTATCGGCATCTAAATCCAGCAGATTTTCAAAGGCATAAACCATTCCCGATTTGAGGGATTGATAAAATAAAGGTTGCATAATATCATCGCCCCAAGTGGCTGTGACATAAGCCCAAAAAGCATGACCGTATCTGTATGGGAAATATTTGCCGGGGTATCTCGACATGTCTTTTATGGAAGGAACATCATCGTGAATTACAGCATCTCTCATCCACATTGCTGTTCGATTATCGCTGGAGCCTATCGATAAAAATTCCGCCATTCCTTCAATCATCCATAAAGGAGTATTCATTAAAGATTGAAAAGATAAACTGTCGTTTTCGCGTACCAGATTGTATTGAAACACATGAACCATTTCGTGTCCCAAAACATGATCTGTTTCTTTATTCGACACCATAATTGGAATAACAACTCGACCCCTTAATCCTTCGGTTACGCCTCCTGTGCCTACTCCAATAATTCCTGATATTACGGATGTTTGTTTAAAATCGGTTGTATTATTATATAAGATAATCGGGCTATTTTCAAGACTGTCGGCAAACAACGCAAAGTGTCGCATATACCACCGCTCTGTTAGTTGACCTAAATTATCTAAAACAGAATCATTGTTTACGTAATTGTAAATCTCGAAATGGGGAGTGTTGTATACACTAAAATCAAAATAATCGTACATTACTTTATTCTGACCGAATTGCGCAAATGTGGAAAAGCCGCATAAAAGAAATACAATAATTGTAACTGCCTTTTTCATTTTAAAGCTTTTAAGAAAATGATAGCTCTAGCGTGAGTATATAAAAAACATCATGCAATATAAATAATGTTTTTATTTTTGGATTGGTTTTTTTTAAATTAAAATTTAATAAATTGCGGATCTTCACCTTTAACGAGCCGGATTATGTATTTAAAATTAAAGATAGTTGTAGTTGTTTTTGTTTCTGTATTTGTATTTTGGTCGTGCGACGAAGATGGAACTTTAAATTTATTTACTGTTCAAGATGATATTGATTTTGGAGAGCAATTTCACTTAGAAATAGAGCAGAATTCGGAGCAGTTTCCAATATTAAGCCCTGCTGCTTTTCCAGAGGCTTATGATCACATTGAACGAATTAGAGATGAGCTTGTGGCTTCGGACGATTTGCGTTATGCCAATGATTTTGATTGGGATATATATATTATTGATGATGATGAAACATTAAATGCTTTTTGTGTACCAGGTGGTAAAATGTATTTTTATACCGGTATAATTAAGTTTCTTGATAACGAAGCTCAGCTAGCGGGAGTAATGGCTCACGAAATGGCTCATGCCGATCGGCGACATAGTACCAAAACAATGACAAAGGCTTATGGCTTTTCGATTTTATTATCGGCGCTACTAGGCGATGATCCTGCGCTAATGGCAGAAATTGCAGCCGATTTAGCATTAGGTTTGGGGGAGTTAAAATTTAGTCGCGATCATGAATATGAGGCCGATGAATATGCAGTTCGTTATACAGCAGACGCAAATGGCGATCAGAACTATTTCCCAAAAGGAATTTCGGCATTCTTTGAGAAAATATCGGGGCATTCTACTACAATAGAATTTTTAAGTACTCATCCAGATCCTGGAAATCGATTAGAAAATATTGATGAGTTTTGGAATAGCATTGGATCACCCGAAGGTGAAGAATACTCTTCGAGATATGAAGACTTTAAAAATAGTTTACCATAAATAGAAAAGGAGATTTGTTCTCCTTTTTTTATTTCGGAATGCTAAATGAGAATGTACTTCCTTCGCCTAAATTACTTTCGATCCATAATCGTCCATTCCATTTGTTAATAAACTCTTTGCAAATTAATAGGCCTAAACCTGAACCCTTTTCGTTGGTTGTTCCTCTTTCAGAAAAATTATGATTCTGTAAAAATAATCTGGCTTTGTTTTCATCGGAAATACCTGAGCCGGTATCAATAATTTTTACAATAAATTGATTCTTTTCTTCGATTAGCTCAATAACAATATCGCTGTGCTTGTACGAGAACTTTATGGAATTGGCAATTAAATTACGAAGCACGGTCTTAAGCATGTTATCATCGGTATAAATAAAAATATTATCGATGTATTTAAATCTGATCTTGACACTTTTTGCTTCGGCCGAATATTTTAAACTTTGAATAGTTCTTGAAATAGTTTTGCCAATATTTATTTTTTCTGGTGAAAATACAATCCTGTTCGATTCAGTTTTCGACCAGTCTATTAGGTTTTTAAGGAGACTGAAACTATTGTTAGATGAGTTGTTAATGGCTTGAATGTATTTTTTAAGATCCTCTTTAGAGATATTCTCAAAATCGCTTAAAATTAAATCCGAATACCCAATTAGTATATTGAAAGGGTCTCTTAAGTCGTGCGCAATTACAGATAAGAATTTATCTTTTGTTTTTACTAAATCTTCTAAAACTTCTTTTCCTTCTTTAAGTTCTTCTTGAGCTTTTCTTTTGTCGGTTATATCGCGTGCGATTCCCAATGCTCCAGTTACTTCATTTGACTCATTAAATAAAGGAGTAACAGAACACTCAAGATATACTAGCCTACCTTTAGGTGTTTTAAAACCATGTTCAAAAATAGGAGGTTTTTTACCATTGTAAATATCTGAATGAAGTTTAAGTGCAGACTCTTTATCTTGAGGAAGCATTAGGTGCGTATAGTTATTCTGTTCAATTTCTTCTGTTGTAGATTCAAATATTCGCTCTATTGCCTTGTTGTAAAATGTAACCTTAGAATCGAGGGAAATGGTGTAAATAATATCGGTAGCTTTTTCAGTTAAATAACGATATTTCTTCTCGCTTTCTAAAAGAGCTTTTTCGGTTTTCTTTTTTGACGTAATATCCTCAATAAAGCCAAAAATGAGTTCGAGTTCATTATCTGAATTCCATTTAAAGTTGGTGTGCAACTTTGCACAAATCGTAGAACCATCTTTTCGTATATATCTCTTTTCTATTGTGTATTTTTTCCCCTTTTCTCTTACAGTTTTGTTAAAAAGCTCATTTTCTTTAATAAAATCGTCAGGATGGGTAATTTTTTTTATCGATAGTTTTAAAATTTCTTCGTTTGTATAACCTGTTAGTTCAAGGAATTTCGGATTTACTTTTATAATTTCTCCGGTAGGTTTGGTAAAAGCTATTCCAATGGCATCATTATTAAAAATAGTGCTTAAATATTCTTCGTTACGAAGTTCTTTTTTTTCTTTTTCTTTTTCGAGAGAAAGATCTTTTATTATTATTCCAGTTCCTGTTTTTTGTTTTGTTTTAAATTTTAAGATTAACGCCTTTAACGATTTGGTTTTTCCAGAGCTATCTTTAATTGTGAATCGAACCATCTTATTGGCTGATTTACTTTGGTTTGTGGTGTAAATATCTATCTTGCGTTTAACTCTAATCTTAAGTTCGTCGGAATTTTTAAGTTTTGGAATTAGCTCAGATAAAATATCTATGATAGGATTATTTAAAGCTTGTTGTTTTTTTATTCCAGTAATATTTTCGATAGCATGATTCCAATCAGAAATCGTGGAATTGTTATTTAGAATAATAATACTCTCTTTTGAATTATCAAGAAATTCTTGAAAAAGTACTGGGTCGTCTATTAATAAATTGAAGAGTTTTTGTTGTTTTAATAACTCAGTCATTATCTTTATAAGATTAAAAGGACAACTAAGTTACTAAAAATAAACGAACTATGTTAGTGTTTAAGTTGTTTCTTCGTAGTTTTTATCAATTTTTAGCTTAGGCATATGAGATGCTTCAACGGCAAGTCTATCGCACCTTTCGTTTTCTGGAATATTGGCATGACCTTTCACCCAATGAAATGATACTTGATGCTTTCTGTAAATTTTTAAAAATCGTATCCAGAGATCTGGATTTTTCTTTTTCTTAAACTGTACTTTTTCCCAGCCAAACACCCACTTTTTTTCAACTGCATCGGCAACATATTTTGAATCTGTATATACAACGACTGAGGTGTTTTCAAATTTCAGAGTTTCTAAGGCAACAATAACAGCAAGTAATTCCATTCGGTTATTGGTTGTTTTTCTAAAACCATCTGATAGTTCTTTTCGGTGTTCTCCTGAAATTAGTACAGCCCCATATCCACCCGGACCAGGGTTTCCACGAGCAGCACCATCTGTATATATTATTACTTTTGCCGACATATTCTTTATTTATTTTATAAAGATATAAAAATGCTTTTTACTCCAAGGATTAATTACCGTGATTAACAAAAAAAGGAAGGCTTATTATATAAACCTTCCTTTCAAACCAAATAAAATTAAACTATTTGACTATTGTCATTTCGTCAATAAGTCTTTTTGCTCCAGCAAATTTTTCAATAATGAATAATGTATATCTAACATCAACATTTATACATCTTTGTAATTCTTTTTCAAAAACTATATCGCCACTCATAGCTTCCCAGTTGCCATCAAAAGCAGTTCCAATAAGTTCTCCTTTACCATTAATTACAGGGCTTCCTGAGTTTCCACCAGTAATGTCGTTGGTTGAAAGGAATGCAACAGGCATTTCTCCATTCGCAAGTGCATATTGACCATAGTCTTTTGTTTTGTATAATTCCTTTAGTTTTGCAGGAACTACAAATTCCCAGTTGTCTGCATCTTCTTTTTCCATTACCCCTTTAAGTGTTGTAATGTAATCGTAATGTACAGCGTCCATTGGATAGTAATCTAAAACAGAACCATAACTTAATCGCATAGTAAAGTTAGCATCTGGATACATAGCTTTACCTTCATTTTTTTCTAGAATACCTGCAATATATAATCTGTGTCCTTTATCTAAATCAGCATACATTGGTTTTAATTCACCTCCAATAGCTTTATATTTTGAATAGATGGAGTTTGCAGCAATATAAGCAGGATCTTTAGCTAATTTCTTTGTTGAAGGATTTTCTAAGAAAGCCCAAAGTTTAACTGAATCAGTAAACATAGATTTTTCATAAACATTATCGATAAATTTCGAGTAATTGTTTTTGTATTTAGTTTCAATTGTAGTAAATACAGCTGGTTGATATTTTTTATCTACATTTTGAGCAAAAATCTTAAACATCGCTTTTGCTACCTTTTGATCCGTTGGTGCATTGTAGTTTTTATAGAATTTACGAGCTTTTGCTTTAATTCCTTTTACTGTTTCCTTAATTTTTTCTTCATCATCTGAATTAAAAACTTTTTCGTATTTCGACATTCCCGATGCAAAATACATTAGCTCTGTTCCGCGTAATAATGACTCAGATATATATTGTCTTGAGTGAACTAAATCGCCACTAACATCATTGTATTTTTTAATTAATGGAAGAGCTTCTCCATATTTTGCTTTTCTATCACTAGAAGCATTTACCCAATCTGTAAATAAGGTTTCTTCTTTTTTCTTTTTATCTACAATTTTAAGTCTTTTTAATGCTTTGTTCATACCTATTGAGTTTTTCCAATAGTTTGCAGAACCTGAATATTTAGAAGCATACTTAATGCGAATGACATCATCTTCAAGCATATCTTCTAAAAGAAGTTCTTGACGAATACCACGAATATAAATTCTGTTTGTATTCGTAATGTTAATACTTTCTTCAATTTCCATCGAGGTCATATACCTGTCTGTTCCTCCTGGATATCCTAGAGTCATTGCAAAGTCATTTTTCTCAATTCCTTTGATAGAAACTGGTAAATGATGTTTTGGTTTGTAAGGAACATTATCTGGAGAGTAATCTGCAGCATTATTATCTTTATCGGCATAAATTCTGAATAAAGAGAAATCGCCAGTATGTCTTGGCCACATCCAGTTGTCGGTATCGGCACCAAATTTACCAATTGACGATGGTGGAGCTCCAACCATACGAATATCGGTAAATGTTTCGTACACTAATAGGTAATATTTATTACCACCAAAAAAGTTTTGAACTCTTCCTTTGTAATTAGTTCCTTCGGTAGCTTCACTTGAAATTCTTTTTCCCATTATAGAAGCAGAATCTTGTCTTGCAGTCTCTGTCATATCATCGGTAAAAACAGCATTAACTTTTTCAGTTACATCTTCAATTTTAACTAAAAAAGTTACCGAAAGTCCGGGAGTTGCAATTTCTTCATTCATCGACATTGCCCAAAAACCATCTTTTAAGTAATCGTTTGTTGGAGTGCTATGTTGCTGAATTGCACCATAACCGCAATGGTGGTTTGTTAAAACAAGACCTTTGTCGGAAATAACTTCGCCAGTGCAACCACGACCGAAAATTACTATGGCATCCTTTAAACTTGTGTTGTT
Organism: Bacteroidales bacterium; assembly: GCA_016342685.1. GTDB lineage: Bacteria > Bacteroidota > Bacteroidia > Bacteroidales > UBA12077 > UBA12077. The sequence continues at coordinate 67,645 of JAEINU010000005.1, forward strand.
TACACTGTAAATTTCTTCAGCAGATAATTCGCAACCCATTTGTTGCATTTTCTCAATATTTAATTGCTGAATAAGTGGTAATAACCACATTCCTTCATCAGCTTTTACTGATGAATTAAAAATAAACATCATGCTAATAATAGCAATAAAGATTTTTTTCATAATTGTACGATTTGAATTTATAAGTTCCCCATTAATATTTCAGAGATATTAGATTGTATTTTTTCTTTTAAGTTTAATCAGTTTTTTAATTTAGTTTGATTTTTAGTATACCTTTGTCGTGAATAATTGTTCAAAATACTGATAAGAATTATGTTAGATAATAGACAAGATATATTGACATTGTCTTTAGACGAAATAAAAGTCTTCTTAACAAAGACAGGCGAAAAGGCTTTTCGAGCCAAACAAATTTATGAGTGGTTGTGGAAAAAACCAGTGAATAGTTTTGAAAAAATGACAAATCTTTCAAAAGATTTAAGAAGTCTTTTAAATGAAAATTTCATTATTCAGGCTGTGGAAGTTGATGATCAGCAGATTAGTAAGGATAAAACTATAAAGTTGGCATTTAGATTACAAGATGGTGCTTTAGTTGAGGGAGTTTTAATTCCTTCCGAAGATAGATCTACAGCATGTATCTCTTCGCAGGTAGGTTGTAATTTGGGTTGTGAATTTTGTGCTACAGGCAAGCTAGGTTTAATGAGAAATCTTAGTATTGGTGAAATCTTTTTTCAGGTTGTTGAGATTATGAATCTTGCACGCGAAAAATATGATTTACCGCTTACAAATATTGTATTAATGGGAATGGGTGAGCCATTGTTAAATTACGACAATGTTTTAAAAGCGATGGCAATGGTCAGTTCCGAGAGTGGTTTGGGAATGTCGCCGCAAAGAATCACATTATCAACAGTTGGTTTGCCACGAATGATTAAAAAATTGGCCGATGATAAAGTTCGATTTAATTTGGCAATTTCGCTACATTCTGCTAACGATAAAAAACGAAGTTCTTTTATGCCGGTTAATAACCGAAATAATCTTGGAGAGCTAAGTGAGGCGATTAAATATTTTAATGAGAAAACAGGGCAGAGAGTTACATTCGAGTATTTATTAATGGAAGGACTTAATGATTCGTTAAACGATGCCAAAGAATTGGCTGAATATTGCAAACAATTTCCAATTAAAATCAATATTATTGAATACAATTCGACAGGAGATAAAAGATTTAAAAAATCTTCAAACGAGGCTTTCGATCAATTTGTAACATTCCTTAAGGGACGTAATATGATTGTGAATGTTCGTCGTAGTCGGGGAATGGATATTGCAGCGGCTTGTGGGCAATTGGCTGGAAAGAAAAAGTAATTTACAAATACATCCCGGTATTTATTGGGAAAGTGTAACAATAATATATTTAAAAGTGTCATGCTGAGCTTGTCGAAGCATGGCGCTTTTTTTAATTAAAACTCTAAACTCAATTGTTCGTTTAATAATCGGAATGTCATTCTGTGAAATGGAGTTGTTCCGTATTCCTTAATTGCCTGTCGATGTTTCTTTGTAGGATATCCTTTGTTTTGCTTCCATCCATATTCTGGATGTTGTTGATCTAATTCGTGCATAATATCATCGCGATATGTTTTAGCAAGAATTGATGCAGCAGCAATTGAGTAATATTTTGAATCGCCTTTTACAATGGTTTGGTGTGGTATTTCTTGATATTTTATGAATTTATTCCCATCAATAATAATATGTTCAGGTCTTAACTTTAGTTGATCTAAAGATTTGTGCATTGCCATTATGGATGCTTTTAAGATATTAATTTTATCAATCTCATTATTATCAATAATACCAACTGCAAATGCCAAAGCCGATTCCTCTATTTCTGTTCGAAGTTCGTATCTCTTTTTCTCGCTTATTTGTTTGGAATCGTTTAAAACCTGATGCTTAAAATCTGGAGGTAAAATTACTGCAGCAGCAACCACAGGTCCTGCTAAACATCCTCGTCCTGCTTCATCGCAACCTGCTTCGATCGTGTTTTCCTTGTAAAAACTTAGTAGTTTATTTTTTTGAATCATATAGAACTTCTTCAATGGTATTCCAGAATTTTTCTGATGTTTTATCCCAACTAAATTTCTGTTTCTGGATATTTCCTTTTTCAATAAGTTGATTTCTTAATTCTGGATTATTATTAATCTCAATCAATGCATCAGAGATAGATTCAATAGAGAATGGATCGACAAAAATAGCTGCATCTCCTGCTACTTCAGGCATAGATGTTATATTCGAAGTAATTACTGCTGTTTCGCAATTCATTGCTTCAATAATTGGAATCCCAAAACCCTCAAAATATGGAACGAAGGTTAATGCTGTTGATGCGCCATAAAGATTTTTAAGTTCTTCTGGTGATAATCTACCCGTGAACACTACATCTTGTTTGAATTGTAAATTGTTATAAATTCTGTTTAGTTCCTGTGTCTTAAACATTTTTTCTCCAACAATAACAAGCTTTGCATCCCTCTTAGTTTTTTTCTTAAAATCATTAAAAGCGAGTAATAGATTCGAAACATTTTTACGTGGACTTAATGCTCCTACAAATAAAAAATAGTCTTTGTTGTCGGTGTATTTCTTTTTGGTTTCTTCTTTTTCTTTTGCACTTATTGGTTCATATAATTTGTTCGAACCATTATATACAACATCAATATTTTTTTCATTTATTCCGAATTGATTAACAATATCTTTTTTTGAGTATTCCGAAACTGTTGCAATCCGAGTGGCCTTTTGAGCGAATTTTGGAAAGAAATATTTGTAGTATAATCGAAATTTGAGAGGAAAATCTTCTGGGTAATGCATAAAATTAATATCATGAATTACAGCAACCGATTTTGTTTTCGATTGTAGAGATAAATAACCATCGGGAGAAATAAAAATATCAGCTTTAACTTTTTTTAAAATAGTAGGAATAGATTTTTCGAACCAATAATAAAATAAAAAGGGATGGCGTGCTTGTGGTTTAGCAATTATTGGATGAACGTTGCTAGAGAATACAAACTCCTTACTATATGGGCGATCAAAAATAAAATAGAAATTATGCTCAGGATGATTTTTGGAAATTCGTTTTAATGTTTCATAACTAAACCAGCCAATTCCTTCTAGTTTATCTTTAATCAACAATCGGGTATTTACAGCAATGTTCAAAGGATTATTATTAATGAATTATTCTATCTTTGTAGCAAAGATGCTAAAACTTGAAGAATTTAACTAAATACATACTTCAAAAAATACTCGGATTAAGAAATTATCTCTATTTGTTTTCTCGCTTTATGATAATTAAACTTCCTTGGGATAGAAATGAAAAGGATTTTATTCGATTTTTGAGGCTGATTAATGTCGAAAAGAGCGGCGATGTTCTCGATATTGGTGCCAATATTGGTGTAATGACTTATCATTTTGCTAAAAAGTTTAAAAATTCTACGGTTCATTCTTTCGAGCCAATGCCAATAAATTATCGAAACCTCAAACGCATTGTAAAAAGATTTAAGCTTGTTAATGTAAAAAATTATTCTTACGCTTTGGGTAATGAAGAAGGTAGTATTCAGATGATTATGCCAGAAAATAAGAAGGTTTATTTTCATGGACTTAGTCATGTGGTAAATAAGAACAACGAAAAGGGCTTGCTTGTAAATGCCGATATAAAAAGATTAGACGATATTGAAGAGTTGAGTGATTTTAAAATTAAGGCTATAAAAATTGATGTTGAGGATTTTGAATACTTAGTTTTAAAAGGCGGTGAGAAGCTTATTAATAAGAATCGTCCGTTGATTTATGCGGAATTGTGGGATAGCAAAAATAAAGTTCAAAGCTTTAATTTGCTTACAGGACTGGATTATAAGTGTTATATCAATAATAAAAATCATTTAGAAGAATATACAACACAGCAAGGTTTTCAGAATTATTTCTTTATTCCGGCTGAAAGTTGCGATGACTTAAAACTTTAGTATTTTTACAATTCTAATTTATTTGTTTTGAGACGTAAATTTTTTACTAACCTATCTTTATTAATATTTCTTAATATACTCATAAAACCATTTTGGATTTTTGGTATTGATAGAACTGTTCAAAATCTTGTTGGGGCAGAAGAATATGGTTTGTACTTTTCTTTGTTTAACTTTTCCTTGTTGTTAAATATTCTTCTCGATTTAGGAATAACTAATTACAATAACCGGAATATTGCCCAGAATAATCAATTATTAAGTAAATCATTATCGAATATAGTTGGGCTAAGATTTATTTTGGCCATTCTTTATGCAGTTGCTACAATTATTGCAGCTTTGTTTGTAGGATATGAATCTAGGCAGTTTCAAATCTTATTATTCTTAATTCTAAATCAGTTTATAGCATCGTTTATTTTATATCTCAGATCAAATTTAAGTGGATTACATTATTTTAAAACAGATAGCATTGTTTCGGTTCTCGATCGTTTATTAATGATTATAATTTGCAGTGTACTTCTTTGGAGTAATTTTGTGCAATCGAGCTTTAGAATAGAATGGTTTGTGTATGCTCAAACAGGCTCTTACCTTATTACTTTACTAATTACTTCTTTAATAGTTTATAGTAAAACAGATTTTTTAAAACTAAATTTCGACACAACTTATTTTATTGTAACTCTTAAAAAAAGCTATCCTTTTGCTGTTCTTGCTTTATTAATGATGTTTTATTACAGGATTGATTCGGTAATGTTGGAGCGAATGTTACCCGACGGTAAAGAGCAAGCAGGGATTTATGCGCAGGGTTTTCGAATATTAGATGCTGTAAGCATGTTCGCTTTTTTGTTTGCAAGTTTGCTTCTTCCGATGTTTTCGAAAATGATAAAACAAAAGGAATCTATTCATAATTTAACCTTGTTTTCTTTTTTGCTTTTAATTGTGCCTACAATCGGAATATCATTTTCTGCATATTTTTATAGAATTGAAATTGTTGAGTTGTTGTATCATCAGCATGTTCATTCTTCATCATCTATTTTAGGAGTTTTGATGTTAGGTTTTATTGGTGTGTCTGTTACCTATATTTTTGGAACCCTGTTAACGGCAAGTGGAAACCTGCGACATTTAAATATTGTAGCTATTTGTGGGGTGGTTTTAAATATTGGTTTAAACCTAATTCTTATTCCAAAATATTATGCTCTGGGTTCTGCAATAGCAAGTTTAATTACTCAATGGTTAACGGCTTTAGCTCAGTTAATAATTGCAAAACACCTATTCAATTTTAAAATTAACTTAAAAAGGATTCTATTATTGATTTCCTTTGTTGTAGCTGTTTATTTTATTGCTCGCTTTTCGACCAGTTTGGATTTCAATTGGATTTATAAATTCTTTGGGGTGCTGGTATCTACATTAATTTTAGCATTTATTTTCAGGTTGATTAATCTGAAAATACTCTTCGATTTATTAATTAATGGAGATGAGAAATAAAAAAACCGAAGAAATTCTCCGGTTTTAATTTTATTTAAATTGATTTATGATTGATTTAATCTTTTCTACTTTTTCTTTTAAAAGATCTTCGTTTTCTGCCTCTGCTAAAAGTCTTAAGTAAGGCTCCGTATTCGATGGACGAACATTAAACCACCAATCTTTAAACTCTAATCGATAACCATCAAAATCCATAATTTCGGTTGGTTCTTCTTCTGCAACAAAATGATCTTTTATAGCCTCCATAGCCTCAAGTTTCTGCTCAATCTTAAAATTGATTTCGCCTGAATTTGCATACTTACGAATCCCCGAGATTAATTCCGATAATGTTTTTCCCTCTTTCTTAAATTTCGAAACAAGATTTAACACAATTAATGCAGCCATTATTCCTGAATCTGAGTAAAAGAAATCTCTAAAGTAATAGTGACCTGCTAATTCGCCTCCATAAATTCCTTTAATCTCGCGAAGTTTCGGTGCAGCAAAAGCTCTTCCTACTTTCCAGGTTCGCATTTCTCCACCTAATTTTGTAATGTATTCTTTTACAGCTTTTGATGTGCGAATATCTTCTAAAACAATTCCTTTTTCTTTTTCAAGAAAGTAATGCCCCATTAATCCAATAATTAAATCTGGAGAAATAAATTGACCTTTTTCATCAACAAACATAACACGGTCGGCATCGCCATCGAAAATAACTCCAATATCACAACTATTATCTAAAACAGTTTTCTTAAGATCGGCAACGTTTTCTTCAATTAATGGATTTGGTTCATGATTTGGAAATGTACCGTCTAATTCTTCATATAAATAAATCGGCTTTTTAGCCAAAAGTTTTTTAATTAGAAATCCAGCCATTCCATTCGAGCAATCAACAGCCATTTTTAAGTTTGAATAATCTTGAACATATGTTTTCAAGAACTCAACATATTCACCCTTAACTTTATAATCTACGATTTTACCTTTTTTTTCTGCAATAACTATTTCTCGAGTTTGAATCATTTCTAAAAGTTTATCTAAACCTGTATCAAAACCTACTGGTAATGCATTTGATTTAGAAACTTTCATTCCATTATATTCTCGAGGATTATGCGATGCTGTAATTTGAACCGATGCAGCAAATTTATGTTTCGCAGTAATGTAATAAACCATTGGAGTTGTCGAGATTCCAATATTATATACGTTTGCTCCACTATCAATAATTCCTTGCGCTAAATATTCAAATATTTCATTGGATGAAATACGTACATCTCTACCAACTAGAACATTGTCGGCTTGCAATAATTCAGGTAAAAAGTAACCTATTTTATAGGCGTCATCTTTGTTAAAATCCTCGTTGTAAATTCCTCTAATGTCGTACGCTTTGAAAGCTTTCATATTTGTGTAAATTACTAATACATTAATTTATAGATAGAAAGAAGCCAGTTTTTATACCGACTTCCTTTATGATTTTTGTATCTGCAAAAATGCGTTTTTTTTTTATTTTGTTAAAGCTTTTACTGGTTCAATTCCTAAAGTTGTTCCTTCTTGGATTGCTTTTAATACAGCTCCACCTCCTGTAAATATGTAATACTTAGGACTATCTAAGGCAACAATATAAAGTCCAGGAAGCAATCTTTTTAATTCTTGCATGGTGTCGCCGCCTCCATATAATTTTACTGCTTCAACATTTTCGTCTATTAACTCGTCGAGAGCAATTGTACCCTCGTTAAAATGTGGAGTAAACCCCATAACAGCATTTACGAAAATTGTTCGTGCTGTCGAAAATACCTTATGGATTTCATTTTCGTAAAAAGATTCCTTTGCTACGTCTAAAACATAATTAAGTTTAGTACCGGGTTTTAGTTCATGAATATTATGAACTCTATTTTTACCTTCAAATTTTCCATCGAGCGTATCAGATTCAATAATAAATGGCAGCTCAACTAATTTGTCAGGATATTTTTCGCTAAACTCAACAAAGCGTTTTGCGTGCGCTAAATCATCTGGCGAGATTCCTTTTATTTCAATGCCATACTTGGCACATAAATATGCATTGTAGATTACGCCTCCTAAAACTAGGTAATCGGCTTTCTTAATTAAAGCATAAAGGGAATCAATTTTAGTGTCGAATTTTGATCCTGCAACAACTGCAATAAATGGCGATTGTGGACTGTAAATTCGCTCCAGATTTTCTATTTCTTTTTGCATTAGGAATCCTGCGTATGCCGGAAGGTACTTATTAACTCCAACCGTCGAAGCATGTGCTTGCCACGATCCAAAAGCATCGTTAACATAAATATCTGCGAGACCTGCTAATTGATTTGCGAATCGATCCATTTCAGGACCTTCGGACTCTTCGCCCTGAAACCAACGTGTATTTGGCAAATAGATTCCATCAATTTTACCTTCTTTTAATTCTCGAATAGAATGATTTATTGATGTTTCAATTCCAATATATCCTTTATTTTCGTGAGGATAGAAATCTGGAATCTTCATGTTTATATGAAGTTTGTTGCGTAAATATTCAACGATTGGCTCAACAGAAGTATCCTTACTAATTTTAATATCACCAGTTTTTTTATCTTTCGGTCTGCCAACATGCGACATTAAAATAATTTTACCGCCCTTTGCATTAATATGATAAAGGGTTCCAATAGTTGCATCTATTCTGTATGGGTCATGAATAATGCCTTTTTTAACAACATTATGATCAACACGAACTAATACAACTTTGCCATTTAAATCGGCATCTTGTATAGATGGGATATTATATTTATCGAGCATTTTACCTCCTGTTTTAAAAATGAAAGGGTACACAATTTAACCTAAAATTGTGTTTAAATCAATAAAGTGAAATTCTATTTTGAATTATATATCTTCCTTAATAGCTTTAAGTGCCGGTAATTCTTTGCCTTCTATATATTCTAGTAAAGCGCCACCTGCCGTTGAAATGTAACTTATTTTATAAGCTAAACTATATTTGTTAACTGCAGCAATAGAATCTCCACCGCCAATTAATGAAAATGCTCCTTTGTCGGTAGCACGGGCAACTGCCATTGCTATTTTCAAGGTTCCCATAGAGAAGTTAGACATTTCGAAAACTCCAATTGGTCCATTCCAAAGAATGGTTGATGAATTTTCAATAACTTCAGTAAATTCGTTAGCTGATTTTATGCCGATATCTAATCCCATCCATCCATCTTTAATTTTCTGAATGTTACAATGTTCAATGTTAGCATCATCTTTAAATTCATCAGCAATTATACAATCAGAAGGTAAGTAAAGGTTGACACCGTTTTCTTTGGCTTTATTAATAATGTTTCTGGCAACATCAATAAAATCATCTTCAACCAATGAGTTCCCTATTTTACCACCCATAGCTTTCGAGAATGTAAATGCAATTCCTCCAGCAATTATTAAATTGTCTACTTTTTCGATTAAAGCTTCAATTATTTGGATTTTTGTAGATACTTTCGAACCACCTAAAATTGCTGTAAAAGGTCTTTTTGCTTGTTTTACAACTTTGTCAATATTGTTAACTTCGTTTTCAACTAAATAGCCAAACATTTTATTGTCTGGGAAAAACTTTGCTAAAGTATAAGTTGATGCATGCGCTCTATGTGCTGTTCCAAAGGCATTGAAAACAAAAGTATCTCCTAATTCGGCTAATTGTTTTGCAAAATTTTCATCGGCATCTGTTTCTTCTTTATGGAAACGAAGATTTTCAAGCAATAAACATTCTCCTGCCTTTAAAACCGTTGAGGCAATTAGAGCTTCTTCACCAATACAATCGCTAACATATTTTACTTTATTATCGAGTGCCTTGTTTAAATATGGGAGTATGTGTTTAACAGAATACTTTTCATCAACTTTTCCTTTAGGTCGGCCCAAGTGCGTTAAAAAAATTACAGAGCCACCTTCAGCTAATATTTTACGAACAGTTGGAAGAGCCGTAACAATTCTTGTGTCATCCGAAATTTGATAATTTTCATCTAACGGTACATTAAAATCAACGCGCATTAAAACTTTTTTTCCTTCGAAATTATATCTATCGATTGTAAGGTTTTGTTTTATGGCTTTTATACTTGGTAATTCTTTGCCTTCCAAATATTCCAACAATGCTCCACCAGCTGTTGAGATGTAGCTTATTTTATGTGCCAAACTATATTTGTTAACAGCAGCAATTGAATCGCCTCCACCAATTAAGGAGAATGCTCCTTTATCAGTAGATCTTGCAACAGACATTGCAGTCTTTAAGGTTCCCATTGCAAAACTTGGCATTTCAAAAACACCAATTGGTCCATTCCAAAGAATTTTTTTAGAATTTTCAATAACTTCTGCAAACTTATTAGCTGATTTGATACCGATATCTAAACCCATCCATCCATCAGGAATATCCATAATGCTGCAATGATCTATGTTAGCATCATTTTTAAATTCATCGGCAATTATACAATCTGTAGGTAAATATAATTTTACTTTGTTTTTTTGTGCTTTATCGATAATATGTCTGGCAAAATCTAGAAAATCATTTTCAACAAGAGAGTTCCCAATATTGCCACCCATTGCTTTAGCAAAGGTGAATCCAATTCCTCCAGCGATTATTAAATTATCTACTTTTTCGATTAAAGATTCAATAATTTGAATCTTAGTTGAAACTTTGGAACCTCCAAGAATAGCAGTAAATGGGTGAATTGGTTGATGTAGTATTTTATCAATATTATTTATCTCGTTTTCTACGAGGTAACCAAACATACAATTTTTTGGAAAATATTTGGCAATTGTATATGTCGAAGCATGGGCTCTATGAGCAGTTCCAAAAGCATTATTTACAAAAGCATCTCCTAAATTTGCTAGCTGTTTTGCAAAATTTTCATCGGCATCGATTTCTTCTTTATGAAATCTAAGATTTTCAAGTAATAAAATTTCTCCGGGCATTAAATCATCTGCTAATTTTTGAGTTTTATCTCCAATACAATCTGTTGCAAATTTCACTTCGCGATCCAGTAGTTTACTCAAATGTGGTTGAATAATTTCCAAAGACATGTTTTTATTATACTTGCCTTTTGGTCGACCTAAGTGTGTTAGTATTATTATTGAGCCACCTTCCGATAAAATTTTTTGAATTGTAGGTATCGCTGTTATTATTCTTGTATCGTCTGTTATTTCGAGCTTATCATTTAATGGAACATTAAAATCAACTCGCATTAATACCTTTTTATTGGAGAAATTATAATTATCAATGGAATACATATTGTTACTTTTAAAATGAAGTGTTAAAGATAAAAATATATTTCCACTTAGGCCTTATCATAGATTTGTTAATGCCTGAGTTTTGTTTCTATTTTTTAGGATCGAAAATGCAAGTAGCAAATATCAAATAATTTACAAATAGTTTGTTTAAAATTGATTCTGTTATTTTTGACTGTGTGATTTGAGTTTTTATTGTGTTTTGTATTTTGATTATTGTTATTTTTGCTACTTGTATAAAATGAGTTAAAAAATAATTGAAGGCAGATAAAATTTATGCAATTTAAAGAAGTCGTTGGTCATCAAGAAATAAAAGAAAAATTAATTTTCACAATTAAGGAAAACCGTGTAAGCCATGCACAGTTATTTTTAGGGCCGGAAGGTTCTGGGAATTTGGCTTTGGCTATAGCTTATGCACAATATATATCTTGCGAGAATAAATTGGAGAATGATTCGTGTGGTGTGTGCCCATCATGTTTGAAATTTAAAAAACTGGTTCATCCAGATTTGCATTTTGTTTTTCCGGTTGCTACATCTAAAACCATTAAAAAAGACCCTGTTAGTGATGATTATATTGCTCAATGGAGAGAATCAATACTCGAAAATCCATATTTTAATCAAAATAAATGGTATGAAACGATCGATGTAGAAAATAAACAAGGAATTATAAGTAAAAATGAAAGTTACGAGATTCTTAAAAAACTAAACCTGAAAACCTTTGAGTCAGAATATAAAATAATGATTATCTGGTTACCGGAAAAAATGAATGCTTTTGCAGCTAATAAATTACTTAAATTAATTGAAGAGCCACCCGCAAAAACTTTGTTTTTATTGGTTTCAGAAAATTCTGAACAAATGTTGCCTACTATTTTATCCCGAACACAATTGTTTAAAATACCAAAGGTTGATAAGGTAAGTATGCATACGAATCTGTGCGATAATTTTGGATTGTCTCCCGAAGAAGCTGAGGACATAACACATTTAGCAAATGGAAATTATTTTGAGGCGCAGAATTTGATTAATTCAGTAGACGAAGAAAACTTTAATTTTGAACAATTTACCAGTTTAATGAGATTCTCATATCAACGAAAGGTCTTGGAACTTATTGAGTGGGTTGATGAGATTTCAAGGGTAGGGCGAGAAAAGCAAAAGAACTTTTTAATTTATGCTATTCGCTTGGTTCGAGAGAATTTCATGTTAAATCTAAATGAAAAGAAAATAGTTTACCTAACTCAAAAGGAATTTGGTTTCTCGGAAAAATTTTCGCAATTTATTAATAATGAAAATGTTGTTCAGATTTATGAAGTTTTAAATAAGGCACACGCTGATATTTCTATGAATGCATATAATAAAATAGTATTTTTAGATTTAGCTTTAAAGATTATTAAATTGATAAAAAAGTAATTTTCATTACTTTTGCTTTTTGAAACTCTTCTGTCATAAATTGAAAATGACGTGAAAGAGTATAATATATATATTATGGATAATACAGATAAAGATATAATTGATCAACAACAAAATACAAATCCCTCTTCATGCAAATGTAATAATACTGAATGCTGTAGTAAGCTTCAAACTTTTGATTGGTTAGGAGATTTACCTGCCTCAATGCAAAAGGCTGACATTGTTGAAGTAAGATTTAAGAATACACGAAAAGAATTCTTCATAAACGCAAATGGCTTGCGATTAAATAAAGGAGATTTGGTTGCTGTTGAAGCTTCTCCAGGACACGATATTGGAATTGTTTCCTTAACCGGTGAAATTGTAAAATTTCAGTTGCGTAAACATCATGTTTCACCTGATAAACAGGAGTTTAAGAAGGTTTATCGAAAAGCAAAAGCAGCCGATCTTGAAAAGTGGTACGAGGCTACCTCGCTTGAAGATAATACTATGCTTGAAACTCGGAAAATAGCTTCAGAGTTAAAATTAGAAATGAAAATTGGTGATGTTGAGTATCAGGGTGATAGAACAAAAGCTATATTTTATTATATTGCCGATGAACGGGTTGATTTTCGAGAGTTAATTAAGATACTTGCCGAAAAATTCAAGATTCGTATTGAAATGCGTCAAATTGGAGCTCGTCAGGAAGCGGGACGAATAGGAGGAATTGGTTCGTGCGGACGAGAGTTGTGTTGTTCTACCTGGATAACAAATTTTGTATCCGTAACAACAAATTCGGCTCGTTATCAGGAAATATCCTTGAACCCACAGAAACTTGCCGGTCAGTGCGGGAAGTTGAAATGTTGTTTAAACTACGAACTAGACTGTTACGTTGATGCGCAAAAAGACTTCCCTTCAAAAGATACCGTGTTGGAAACAGCTATGGGGCAGGCTCATCATGCTAAAACAGACATTTTTAGAGGAATTTTATGGTATACATTCGATCCAATAAATATGGTGAATTTTATTCCTGTACATGTCGAGCGTGTTAATGAAATAATTGCTTTAAATAAAAAAGGTAAAAAAGCTGACGAACTAGTTGATTTAGAGGTTTTAAAAGAGGATGTGCCATTGGATTTCCAAAATGTGGTTGGAGAGGACTCATTGACTCGTTTCGATGATCAAAAGAAGAAAAAGAAGAAGAAACCAAACAGGAATTATAAAAAACGCAATAAGAATCGAAATGAAAATCGAAATGAAAATCGACCAGATAAGAAATAGTTTAGTTTTTTTATTTCTTCTTTTATTAGTTTGGTCATGCGATCCAAATCAAATCTTTGAAAAAAATTATCAATTGCCTAATAATTCATGGGACAAGGATTCTTCAGTAACTATAAACGTTGATATTAAAGATACAATAAGTCCCCATAACATCTATATAAACGTAAGGAATACATCAAGATACGAAATGCAAAACTTGTTTCTTTTTGTAAATGCAACTTCACCAAACGGGATGGTATTAAAAGATACATTTGAGTGTCATTTAGCCGATTCACGGGGAAAATGGACAGGTAATGGGTGGGGTGATATTTATGACAATCAGTTTATTTACAAACAGAATGTAAGATTTCCTATTTCAGGAACATATAAATTCGAATATATTCAGGCTATGCGAACCGACAAGTTAAAGTTCATATCAGATATTGGACTACGTATAGAAAAAGTAGAATTTCGTTAAGTAAAAATCAATAAGAGTGACAAAAAAGAAATTGGCAAGGTTTGCCGAGATGGAAACCTTCGATCATGTAGTTCAAGCTTCTTTTGATGAAGTTTTTCAGAAAGATTTTAAGTTAAAAGGTAAGTGGGCAAAAGAATTTTTTAGAAACGATAACCCAATAATTCTTGAATTAGGATGTGGGAAAGGCGAGTATTCTGTTGGCTTAGCAAAGCAAAATCCAAATATTAATTATTTAGGAATTGATATTAAAGGTTCTAGGATGTGGCGCGGAGCAAAAACGGCCTCCGAAGAAGGAATAAAGAATGTTGGATTTATTCGAACACGAATTGGTCTGATAAATTCTTTTTTTGCTCCTGAAGAAATAGCGGAGGTTTGGGTAACCTTTCCTGATCCACAACTAAAAAAATATTATAAAAGACTTACATCAACTCGGTTTTTGGGGTACTATCAGAAGTTGCTAAAAAATTATGGAATTATAAATCTAAAAACGGATAGTGCCGAACTTTATGAGTATACAAATAAAGTTGTTGAATTAAATAATCTCGAAGTACTTGTAAATACAAACGATTTATATAATTCAGGAATTGTTGATAATATATTATCTATTAAAACTTTTTACGAACAGCAGTTTTTAAAGCAAGGAAAGCCTATTACATACATTAGATTTAAACTGAATAATTCACTTCAACTTGAAGAACCTAAAGAAGAAGAATAATGATGGCTTTTTTCATCAGGTTTATGATGTTGCACGACTAGTTCCATATGGTCGAGTAACCAGCTATGGCGCAATAGCAAAGTATTTAGGGTCGGCACAATCGGCTCGAATTGTTGGTTGGGCCATGAACGATGCTCATTCTCAGAAAGAATTTGTTCCTGCACACCGAGTTGTGAATCGTTTAGGTGTCTTAACAGGAAAACATCACTTTGGAAATTCAAATACAATGAAACAACTACTTGAAAACGAAGGAGTAGAAGTAGAGAATGATCAAATCCTTAATTTTCAGAAACACTTTTGGGATCCCATGATCGAATTAATGTAGATTAACTCGCAAACAAGATTGTTCCTAATTAATTTATACCCTTAAACATATCGTAAAATTTGTAATGATTTTGTAAATAATAATTATCTTTGTTGCGTTAATTTAATTTAAATTAAATAAAAATAAGGTAAAATTACATGTCATATTCAAATCAGCAAATTCTAGATGCCCTAAGAACAGTAAAGCATCCAGAAACAGGTCAAGATATCGTTTCGATGGGTATGGTCGATGATATTTGGATCAAAGAAAATAAAGCAGGCTTTACATTAAGTTTTAAAAAAAATAACGACCCTTTTAGTGGTTCAATGCCAAAAGTTTGTTTGCAGGTTTTAGAAACGCAATTTGGGAAAGATTTAGACTTTAACGGGAATATAAAAACAAAGGTGCCAGAAAGAAAAGCTCCACCTCAGAAAATACCAACAGAATCAATGAAAGAGGTAAAAAATATAATAGCAGTAGCATCTGGAAAAGGTGGTGTTGGTAAATCTACAGTGGCAACAAATTTAGCAATAGCATTAGCAAAAACAGGCGCTAAGGTTGGATTAATAGATGCCGATATTTTTGGACCATCTTTACCTAAAATGTTTAATGTTGAAGGACAGAGACCTCATGTTGAGAAAATTAATGATGTTGATGTGATTACTCCTATTGAAAAATTTGGAGTAAAAATGTTATCAATAGGTTTCTTTATTAATCCTGAAGATGCTTTAGTTTGGAGAGGTGCAATGGCAACAAGTGCAATTAAGCAACTAATTCAACAAGGTAAGTGGGGCGAGTTAGACTATTTATTATTTGATTTGCCTCCTGGAACAAGTGATATTCACTTGACTTTAGTTCAGGAAGTTTCGGTAACAGGAGCTGTTATTGTTAGTACCCCTCAGGATGTAGCATTAGCAGATGCCATAAAAGGGATTAAGATGTTTACAGGTAAACACATTAACGTTCCAATTTTAGGATTGGTTGAAAATATGTCGTGGTTTACTCCAGAAGAATTGCCAGATAATAAGTATTATATTTTTGGAAAAGATGGATGTAAAAATCTTGCAGAAAAAGAAAATATTCCTTTACTTGGTCAAATTCCAATTGTTCAGAGTATTCGTGAGGGTGGAGATGAAGGAAAACCAGCTGCAAACGACGAAAAATCAGTTATTGGGAAAGCATTTGCTGAATTGTCAGCTGCTGTTATTAAGGCAACTGAAGATAGAAATGTGAATTTAGAGCCAACAAAAAAAGTAGAAATGACAACTAGATAATTAATAAAGCAAATAGAAATGGAAGCAGCAGTAAAACAAGATTTTGTAAAAAGGATTAATGAAACAATTGATATGGTTAGACCATATTTAGTTGCAGATGGTGGTGATATTCAATTTGTTGAATTAACTGACGATATGGTAGTAAAAGTACAGCTTTTAGGAGCTTGTGGTTCTTGTCCATATAGCTTACAAACTCTAAAAAACGGAGTTGAACAAGCAGTTAAAAAGCAAATTCCAGAAGTAAAAGAAGTTGTTTCTGCGTAAGGTAGAGTTTTACTTCTAAAATTTTATAAAAAAGGTTATTGGAGATTTTCTTCGATAACCTTTTTTATATTTAATTTCAATTATGAGTATTATTCTTAAATTAATGAGCATGTGTTTTTAAGAAATGTAATTAATGATTTAAAATATTTGATTTAAAAGCTTCTTAAAAAAGTATTATTTACTAGTTTTATAGTTTTCTTTCAAATAATATAATTTGTCTGTTAAATAATATTTTGAAGAAATAATTGTTTCAATAACAAAGAGATATTTACTTAAATAAGTAATTTGTGAGTAGAATTTTAAAATATAGTTTTTTATTCTTATTTGTGATTTTAATAAGTGCAGCTTGTTCAACAAAAAAGAATACTGCAATTTCAAGGTTTCATCATAGTTTAACAACTAGGTTTAATATACTATTTAATGGTACCGAAAGTTTTAAAGCTGGAGTAAAGCGATACGACGATGCGTATATCGACGATTATTCTCAGGTTTT
The DNA here is from genome assembly GCA_016342685.1 of Bacteroidales bacterium. GTDB lineage: Bacteria > Bacteroidota > Bacteroidia > Bacteroidales > UBA12077 > UBA12077. Next base: position 84,498 of record JAEINU010000005.1, read on the forward strand.
ACCAGTTTTTACTTATGGAGATGAAGCATTGGCATCAAGTATAAAAGGAGAAATGGATCGTACTATTGAAAAATCTACAAAATCGATTCGCTTACATTCAATTACTAAAAAACCAGACCAAAGTAATTCATCCTTATCTGAAAAGGATAAAGCATTTTATACTAAAAACGAATACAATATCTATATTGATGAAGCTTACTTAGTTATGGGTAAAGCCTTCTTCTATCAGGCCGACTATGCAAGCGCAATACGGATTTTTAATCATATAATAAAACAATATGATGAGGACACAAAGTATTTAGCATATAATTGGATGATTCGTGCAAATGTTGCGATTAAGGATTTTAGAGAGGCAGGAAAATTGTTAGAATTTTTAGAAACGGAATTTGAATATCCCGAAGATCTTAAATATGAATTAAATTTGACTTTTGCAGATTTTTATTTAAAACAACAGAAATATCAAGAAGCTGAACCTTATGTTTTTGAGGCCTTAAATCAGGTTAAAAATAAAAAGGAAAAGATTCGATTATCATATATACTAGCGCAATTAAAGGAGGAAAGTAATAACATTCAGGAGGCATCGGAGCTTTATAGGCAGGTAATTAAACTGAATCCTCCTTATGAAATGACATTTAATGCAACTCTTAAACGAGCTGCGTTATTTGCTGGTGGTAAATCCAAAACCTCTATTAAAGACGATTTGCTTGATATGCTAAAAGATGATAAAAACATTGAGTATCAGGATCAAATTTACTTTGCACTGGGCGAGTTTGAAAATAGAAATGGTGATCTGAATCAAGCAATTGAGTATTATTTACAATCGGCAGGAAGCAGTACTTCAAATATGAATCAAAAAGGAGTTACTTATTTAACTCTTGCAAATATCTTTTTTGATCAAACAAAATATTTGGAGTCGCAAGCTTATTTTGACAGTGCAGTTGTCTCTCTTGATAAAGATTTCCCTGGTTACGCAGAACTTTCCAGGAAAAATCAATACTTATCAAAATTGGTGACAAATCTAAGAACTATTGATCATCAGGATAGTTTACAAGTTGTGGCAAAAATGTCTGAAGCTGAACGAAAGGCATTTATTCAACAAATAATACAGAATGTACGACAACAAGAAGTTGAGGAGAGGGAGCTAGAGAATGCAAGGCAGTTGGAAAATATGGGTGGAAATATGCAGACCACAAGGCCAGGGACGATGGATCAGAGTGGGAAGTGGTATTTTTATAATACGGCAGCAAAGAGTTTTGGTCAGCCTGAGTTTAAAAGAAGATGGGGTTCAAGAAAACTTGAAGATAATTGGCGAAGAAAAAACAAACAAGTGGTTGGTTTTGAGCAGTTTTCTGAGTCGGAATTTTCCGATGAAATTCTTGATCCAAAAGAAGGATTGGACAATAAAAAACCCGAATATTATGAGGTTGAGCTTCCATTAACTGATTCAGCAATGAATGCATCTCATAAAAAAATACAGAATGCCTTATATAACGTTGGAGAGGTTTATAGAAACGAACTTAATGATTATTCAATGGCTTTAGATGCTTACAATGATCTTATTAAACGTTATCCGAATAGTGAAAATAAAGTAGCAGCTTATTATAGCATATATAAAGTTTACTTAGGGCAGAATAATCTCAGTAAATCCGATGTATATAAGAATATGATAATAAGGAATTATCCTGAGAGCATTTATGCAAAAGTGTTGCTTGATCCAAATTATTTTAAAGAATTCGAAAAGGCTGAGAATGAAAAGAAGAATTACTATTTGCAAACCCTAGAGCAGTATCGAAATGGTAATTTTTCGCAGGTAATAAATCGATGCGAAAGTGCATTGCAAAAATATAAGGGTACTGAATATATGCCAAAATATGCATATTTACGAGCTATCTCGATTGGTGAATTGTATGGAGTTACCCTATTACAACCTGAGTTAAAAGAAATTGTTAAGAAATATTCGAATGATCCTGTGGCAGCAAGTGCTGATGAGTTGCTGCTAGCTATCAAAGAGAATGAGTTAAATAACTTAAAAGATATTAAAATAAACAATGAGCCCGATTCAATAAAAGAAGAAAGTGCTATTGAGAAAATTGTAACACAAAAAACACTTCAGGAAATTGAAAAGATATATAAACTTAACCTTATTGAGAATCATGTTTTTGCAATAGTCATAACAAATGAGAATGATATAGATCAGCTAAAGTTTAATGTAATCAATTTTAATCTTGATTTTTACATTCAAAGTAATTATCAGGTAGAAAGTAATGAATTTAACGAGTTTTCTAGTATTGTAACTGTAAAACAGTTTAAAAATGCTAAAGCTGGAATGGAGTACTATACAAAATTTCGTTCCGAGATAGAAAGAATATTTAAAGATATTGAGAATCCGGAATACCAATTTTTTGTAATCTCGAAAACAAATCTTGTTAATTTAACTCAAGAAAAAATGGTTAGAGATTATCTATTATTTTATTCAAAAAATTACAAATAAATAATAATCTTAAATCGTATTGGAACAGTGTTTGGTGCTCTGAACCATACTGTATTTTATGGTATAAGAATCATACTACTTTATTTATACAATAACAATAAAAATTATTGCAAGTGAAAAAGCTAAGGATATTATGGACAGACGACGAGATTGACTTGCTAAGACCTCATATATTGTTTCTTGAAGAAAAAGGATTTGAAGTTTTAACAGCCAGTAACGGCGATGATGCAATAGAAATTGTAATTGCAGAGGATTTAGACTTAATCTTTTTAGATGAGAATATGCCAGGATTAAGTGGTTTACAAACCTTATCGATTATTAAGGAAAAAAAGCCAAACATTCCTGTTGTAATGATTACTAAAAGCGAAGAAGAAGATATAATGGACCAGGCAATTGGTTCTAAAATCGCGGACTATTTAATAAAACCAGTAAATCCAAAACAAATACTTCTTAGCATAAAAAAGAATGTTGATAACAAAAGACTAATATCAGAAAAAACCGTTTCGGGTTATCAATCAAATTTTGGTAAAATTGGTATGCAAATATCAGATGCAAATACTTTTGATGATTGGGCTGAATTGTATAAAAGGCTTGTATATTGGGAACTAGAGTTGGAGCAGAATCCAGATTCTGGAATGCAAGAAGTATTCCATATGCAAAAATCTGATGCGAATAATGGATTTGCAAAATTTATTAAGAAGAATTACGAGTCGTGGTTTTCTGGAGAAAAAGAGATGCCATTAATGTCTCCACATCTTTTTAAGGAGAAAATTTTTCCAGAGCTTGATAAAGGACAGAAGGTTTTTGTAATTGTAATAGATAATTTTAGGTATGATCAATGGAAACTAATCCAACCGCTTATTAGTGATTATTTTACAGTTGAGTCGGAGCAGCTTTATAGTAGTATTTTGCCAACGGCAACACAATATGCGAGGAATGCAATTTTTGCGGGTTTAATGCCTTATGAAATTGATAAAATGTATCCTCAATATTGGCTGAACGACGAAGAAGAAGGCGGGAAAAATATGAAGGAAGCTGAATTGTTTGAAACTCAGCTTAAAAGACTTAGTAAGAATTACAAATTTGGCTACGAGAAAATAACTCAGTTAAAGGCAGGAGAAAAAGTTGTTGAGAATATCAACGATCTGCTAAATAATCAGCTTAATTTATTGGTATACAATTATATTGATATGCTTTCGCATGCACGAACAGATATTGAAATGATTCGTGAACTTGCAAACGACGAACCTGCATACAGGTCCTTAACTATATCTTGGTTTAAACATTCGCCTCTTTTTGCCTTAATAAAAGAACTCAAAGATCGGGATGTTAAGCTTTTTATTACAACCGATCATGGAACTGTAAGAGTTCAAAATCCTGTAAAAGTTGTTGGAGATAAAAACACATCCACAAATTTGAGATATAAGAATGGTAGAAACCTGAATTACAATCCAAAAGAAGTGTTCGAAATAAGAGATCCTCATAAGGTACATTTACCAAAATCTAATATAAGTACGAGCTATATTTTTGCTACAAATGATGATTTTTTGGCTTATCCCAATAATTATAATTATTATGTAAATTATTATAGAAACACATTCCAACACGGAGGTGTTTCAATGGAAGAAATGATAATACCTTTCATCAAATTAAAACCAAATAAATAAAAAAAATCGTTATATTGCGTATATGGATTCGATTGTATTAAAATCACTGTCAGATTTAAATATTGTAGCCGATAAATTTCTGCATCTCATGAAAGGCAAAAAAGTATTTGCCTTTTTTGGACCAATGGGAGTTGGTAAAACAACTTTTATTAAGGCTTTGTGCAACGAACTAGGAGTTATTGAAATTGTAACAAGTCCTACATTTGCTCTAATTAATGAATACCAAACCGGATCGAATGAAATAATTTATCATTTTGATTTTTATAGAATAGAAAAGATTGAAGAAGTATTTGATTTTGGATATGAAGATTATTTTTATTCTGGGAATTACTGTTTTATAGAATGGCCGGAAAAAGTGGCTGAATTGCTTCCTGAAGAAGTTGTTTACGTTAATATCGTCGAAAATTCTGATGGAAGTAGAACAATTAATATACATTGATATTTCAGGAATATCAATCCTAAATACTTGAAATAATGAAGTATTTATCTTATTTTGTCGAACTACGGTAGTTTAATTTTATTCCTTACAAAATTATTATGACTGACAAGAAAGAAAAGACCGGTTATGCTTTTGGAAACACTGGGTTTTTGCCACAGGAAGAGATGTTGGAAATTGGTAAAAAGAAAAAGAAGTTAATAATCGGGATTCCCAAAGAAAACATAAAGAAAGAAAGTCGGGTTGGTCTAACTCCTGAAGCTGTGGAGATTTTGGTTAATGCAGGTCACGAAATAATAATTGAAAAAGGAGCTGGATTAGCTGCAAATTATACCGATAATGATTATAGTGAATGTGGTGGCCAGATTGTTGATACCAAACCCGAAGTATTTAAAAGTGATATAATTTTAAAAATTGCTCCTCCTACAATAGAAGAAATAGAATTATTCAAACAAAACCAGATTCTTTTTTCATCGCTACATTTTCCTTCTCAAACAGAAGAGTTCGTTCGGAAATTAATGAAAAAGAAGATAACAGCTATTTCATTTGAAGGATTAAAAGATGAAGATGGTTGTTATCCGGTTATTCGTTCTATGAGTGAAATTTCCGGAACTTCATCGATATTAATTGCAGCAGAATATCTTAGTAATGTAAATAGCGGGAAAGGAGTTTTACTTGGAGGAATTACAGGAATAACCCCTACCGAAGTAGTTATTTTGGGTGCAGGAACAGCCGCTGAATATGCAGCACGTGCTGCAATTGGATTGGGAGCATTTATAAAAGTATTTGATTTTTCGATCTCCAAATTGAAAAGATTACAGTCGAATTTATCAAGTCGATTATTTACTTCTGTATTTCATCCTCGGGTATTGGAAAAGCACTTAAAGTCGGCCGATGTTGTAATCGGAGCTGTTTATTTAGACGATAAAGGACCTCAATTTTTAATTACCGAAGAAATGGTAAAGGGAATGAAAAAGGGTGCTGTTATTGTCGATTTAAGTATCGATCAAGGAGGATGTATTGAAACTTCGGTATGCAGAAGCCATGCAAGTCCTGTTTATACAAAGTACGATGTGATTCATTATAGTGTACCTAATATAGCTTCTAGAGTTGCCAGAACGGCATCAATTGCTATTAGTAATGTATTTAATCCTTTACTTCTTAGTATTGCAGATTCTGGTGGAGTGCAAAAACAACTTAAAGACGATGCAGGCTTACGACACGGAGTATATATTTATAATGGGATTCTTACAAGCGATCGAATAGGTAATTATTTTGGAATTCCATCGAAAGATATTGAGTTGTTAATGGCAGTCTTTTAATTAGAAGAAAGCCCTTAACTGCATATTTCCGGTATGTATAACAGAAGTTTTTTCCGAAACACGACCATTGTATACGATATTTAATTCTAGGTTTTTCGCTAATTTTCGTTGAAATCTTAAACTCCAAGTTCCATTATTTCCGGGCTTTAAACCTTCTAGCATTTCATACGCGATAGAAGAGTTTTGATCCGAATTGTAATCGATAATTAAGAAGTTTCCTTGCAAAATAATACTTCCTTTTTTAGTAGCCGAATAATTAATCTCAGCGCCAAAATCATGTATTAAAGACCTTTCTGTTGATAAGGCATTTTCTTTATCTTTGCTTTTATAATCAAGTTTAATTCTTGTTTGAAAACCAGGTTGGTATAAGATTGCTATTTCGTTAAACACATTATTGATGCTATAATTTTTTGTGCTAAAAAATTCCGATTCATAATTCTTTTCTCCAATTTCTACACTGTATTTTAATGTAAAATCAGAATGAAATTTCCATCTGCTTATTAATATGTTTGATACAACACTTCTGTAATCTATGCCATTTGATAATAGTAATTTGCTAATGTTGTTTTCATATATGTAATCGACTCCAATTTTAGAGTTTGTTTTATTAAACGAAAAGGTGTTTCTAATATTCTGGTTTAAATTTATTATTGAGCTATCGGCTGCTTTATAAAAGGGATTAAAGCTATTAAGATCGTCGTTCGTTGTTTTCTGATTAATTGCATAAGCCAAATTGTTAGAAAATCGAGACGTAAACTTCCTAATTCCGCTCTTTGATTTCCATATAGAGTATGGATTAACATTCAATGCTTGGCTAAATTCACTTTTGTTTATTTTGATATATTCGTTTCCAGGAGTATAAATTCTTATGTAATTAGCTTGATCCTGAAATTGGGCATTCTCAAATTCGTCTAATTCTGCAATTCCATTATTGTTGTAATCAGACCACGAATATACACCTTGCCCGCTAGTGACTTTTAAGTATGAAAATTCACGTTTTGGTTCAAGTCCCGATCCAGCCTCATAAAAACTCGAAGAAGTAATTGTACCTTTAAATAATTTGAAAGTATAATTTAATCTGCCGGTAAGAGAGTTTTCTTCGTTTTCTTGAATAATAGTTGTGTCTTTAATATTTAATTTTCTATAGTTTACAACTGCTTTTAAAATACTCGATGGATTTTTTTGTAAACCAAACCCTATGTTAAAATCCTCTGCTTGTGAGGTCTTATTAAGTTTGTTTTTCGAAACTAAATAATCGTCCCTTAAGGTGTAGCTTGCTGAAAAAGTGTTGACTGTTGAGTCGGAATTTTCGATATAGGCACGATAAGAGTTGAACTTAAAAGAGTTTAACTGAAGACTGTCGCTCGTGTTATTTATTAATTGATTTTTTTCCAATTCATTCTCAAATCCTAATCTAAATGTTTTAAAGGATTTGTTAAGATTTATTAAATATCTTATAAATTGAGTGTTATCAATATTTGATTCGGTACTTAATAAACTTGTGTTAATTATTAGCTCATATCCTTGTTTTTTAAATGAGTTATTAAAGATGTTTTTATAACCAGTATAATCGGAGCTGCTTTTTAAAAAATCAAAACCATATTGGGATCTAATAGTTCTCTTATATCTATAATTTAATTCTATTTGGCCGAAGTGTTCGTCTGATATAAAGGGAGATTGTATATTCCAATCTCGTTCAAATTCAATAGACCTGAACCGTTCTATTGCCTCGAAATCTTTGTTAATTAATTGATAAGCTAGTTTTGTTTTTAAAGAATTTTTTAGAGTATCCGATTTTAATATAGCATTATTTAATTCAACTTTAAGAGCATAGCCGGTATTATCTGAGGCATCTTTATCCGAGAAAGTATTTATATCATAATTACTTAGAGCTATTTCAAAATATGTTTTTGTAGATTCATTTACATTGATCTCTCCCCCTAGGCTGACCATTTGCTGTTTTTTAGGCGAAATAAGTAATCGAACAGGCTCGTAATTTCCTTGAGGGATATTATTTATTGGGGCAATCCACTCATAAACTTTTCCATTCGCCGAATTCTGAATTTGAATATAATTACCCTTGTTATCTCCAGTTAAACTAAACCCTATTTGATAATAAGCCTTTTCGGGATTTGTTGAATATTTGTATATAGTGTAAGTGCCAGAACTTATAGTTGTGTCTGTCTTCTCATATAAAACATAATCCGTCTGGAATTCAACACTGTCTACATTCGGAGTTAAAGCATTGTTTATATTGTCTCCTAATTCAGAAAGAAGTTGTTTTTGATCTTCAGATAAATCCTGATTTACAGGTTGATTTTTGCTGTCTTGCTCAGAGTAAATATTTAACCAAATGCGACCTTTTTTTGTCTTAATTTCATTTGTGTTGTAAATAAAAAAACGAGAGTAACTTTTCTCAGAGTATTCAAATTCAATTGATATACGCGAGTCTTTCGTAATAGGTTTATTTGCAGTAAAAGTTACCTCACCAGTATTGTAATTAATTGTGTAATCATTCTCTTTTCCTCTAATTAATGATTTTCCGTTAATGTAAATTTTTTCGGAGCCCGAAAGAATAATAATAAATTGTTCGTTTTCACATCCTGTTAATTTATAAGGACCTTGATTTCCCTCTTGTCCCTGAAAAGTTTTACGGCAATATTTCCCTTTTGAGATTGCTCCACTAATTGTTGTTTCAAGCTTTGTGCTTTTTTTACTTGAGATATGTGTATTAAGATTTAGTAAGGCTCCTTGCCCTTTCTTATTTACATTCATATAATAACCTACAGGTTTGTAAATTTCAAAATCACCAGCTATTAATTTGGTGTTTTCATTGTATAGTTGAATAAATACCTTGTCAAAATCCTGAATTTGTTGGGAATTTCCTTCTGGTTGAATAGGAATATTTTCGTCAGATATTGCTGCAAGAATACTTACGTTATTGTTAAGTTTTCCAGAAATTTGCAAATTGAGATTAGAGCTAATAGTTGCATCTTGATTGTTTCCAATTGTTATTCCTCTTGATATGCTTCCACTTTTATCCAATAAATTATCGTTAAGAAAGTTATTGGCAGAATTTATTTTTGTTCTGTTTGGATAAGCTAAAATAGGTCCAGAAATAATTGTTTCTTCTGTTTTTCGATTGTACAATCTTTGCGAAAAGTTAATAGGAAAAACCCGATAACTAATTTTTAGATTGTTGGTTAGCTTTAATAATGAGTCTGTTATTGTAATTTCAGATGTTGAATAGTTTATTTTGTAAAAGGAATTAGATATCAAATTGTTATTGCTAAATACGAACTCTGAACCAGGAATAATTGAAAGTGAATCTATCTGGAAATTTCTAGATAAAGGGGTAATAGTCTTACTTCGAAGATTGCTTAAGTTCTGCGACCTTCCAGAGAGAGCAATAATTAAAAACAATATGAGCAGTAATCTTTTTCGCAAACTAACAGGTTATAAAATCAATTAAAGAACGGAAATAAAATTTAAATGTTGAAAAACTATTGTAGATTTTTATAAAAACAAGAAAGGCCTTCAAATACGAAGACCTTTGGGTTTAAATTTTAGGGTTAGGGTATCAAGAAATTTTCATTAATTGACGCCTAAAAATATAAAAAATCTTTAATAAACAAGATTTATGAACAGAAAACTTGAAATGAAAAGGCTGCTTTGTAAGCAAATTGTTATACATCGATCTTTTTGTATTGGTTGTAAGTGTCACTATTACAGAGAATAATAGTTTTTGTAAAATATTTATATGTAATTCTTATAAATATTAAATTTAAGTCTGTTATTTTTGCTAGATAGTTCCAATATTCAACAATTATGAAGGTTTTTTACATTTTAGGAATTAAATGTTTTTATTTATTAATGCTTATTGCTTCCTTATTTAATGCAAAAGCAAAATTATGGATCTCAGGTCGAAAAAATCTTCTAAAGGAATTAGGGAAAGAAATTTCTTCATCGGATAAAATTGCTTGGTTTCATTGTGCATCTTTGGGAGAATTTGAGCAGGGTAGACCAGTTATTGAAGCTTTTAGAGAACAATACAAAGACTATAAAATCTTACTAACTTTTTTTTCTCCTTCAGGTTATGAGATAAGAAAAAATTATGATAAAGCCGATTATGTTTATTATCTACCAATAGATACAACTAAAAATGCAAAGCAATTCATGGACATTGTTAATCCTGTAGTTGTGTTTTTTGTCAAGTATGAATTTTGGCAGTGTTTTATAGGGGAAATAGGAAAACGGAAAATTCCTCTTTATTTGGTTTCTGGAATCTTTAGAAAGGATCATCGTTTTTTTAAGTGGTATGGTGGTAGAGCCCGAAAAATACTTAAAAACTTCACACATTTTTTTGTTCAAAACTCAGAATCTAAAAGCCTGTTAAGCTCAATTAATTTAGAAAATGTTGTTGTTGCTGGGGACACTCGATTCGATCGGGTAAAGACTATATCTGAGGCGGCAAAGAATTTGCCACTAATTGAAAGGTTTAAGAATGGGAAAACTACATTGGTGGCTGGTAGTACATGGAAACCAGACGAGGAAATCATTGTTAAATATTTAAACAGCACGAATTACGATTTCAAATTGATAATTGCGCCGCATGAGATTCATAAAGAAAATATAGATCGAATAGAAAGACTATTTAATCAGATTTCCGTTTTGAAATATTCGGAAGCTAACGAATCTAATATTCAGGAGCAAAATATATTGTTAATTGATAACATTGGGCTTTTATCATCTTTATACAGATTTGCTGATGTTGCGTATATTGGAGGTGGTTTTGGAAAGGGAATTCACAATACCCTAGAAGCTGCAACCTTTGGTTTGCCTGTGATATTTGGTCCTAATTATGAGAAATTTCAGGAAGCTGTAGACTTAAAAAAATTAGGAGGTGCTTTTTCAATCTCTAATCAAAACGATCTAAATATAGTATTAGACAATTTGCTCGAAAATGAGCAAAGCATTTCTAACGCAGGAATTGTATCTGCTAAATACGTTAACGATAAAAAAGGTGCTACTTCAGAAATAATAAAACTCATCAATACACGATTGTTCTAAAAGCTTGTTTTCTATCGGTTCGTCGAGTTTCTTTTTGATAATTCCTCTTAGGAATATGAATGTGGAGTAGGTGATTCTTTTGTTATTGCTTTCAATGGAAATGAAAAAATGGATGTTTTAGTTGCAAAAAGAATACTGAGAAAAATAAATACCGACAATATTAATCTTACTTTAAGCAGATCAAATTGACTTCAATTTTTTATTAAAAAATTCTATATTCTTATAATTAGAAAGAGGGAAAAAGAGTGTGAAATTGAAACCTCAATGTATTTCGCATAAAATTATAGCAACTTCATTTATCATTATAAATGTCAATATTGACCTTAATTGTCGCTCAAGGTTACGTTTTTTTATTTCAAGTTATTAACAATTGTTAAAAAGTGTTAAATTGGGCTTTTGTAATATATGAGTATTTAACAAATAGAGGGTTTTTGAATATAAGGAGATATGTTAATATGTTTATAATGTAAGCTTAACCATAAATTAATATTTTCAATATATTTGGTATTCTAAGAACATTTAAATTTGAGTTATTTTAAATAAACTAAATATTACCCAAACCTTAAAACAAATCTATGATGAAAATCTTAAAAAGTAAAATTTTAATTTTGGCATTGATGCTAGTATCATTTGCATCATTTAGTCAAACAAATGTAAAGGGAATCCTCGTTGATTCTCAAAATGGGGAGGTGCTAATTGGAGCAACAGTTGTTGTTGAAGGAACATCTATTGGAACTGCGACTGCTTTAGACGGTAGTTTTAGCATTACAGTTCCATCAGGTAAGCAAAAACTTATTCTTAGTTATATAGGATATGTGGAGTTCACTAAAGAAATAACCTCAATTCAGGGAGAGGAAATGGACCTTGGAAAAATAGTGCTCGAACCTAGTTCAATAGGATTAGAGGAAGTGAGAGTGGTTTCTTCTTTTGCAAGGGATAGAGAAACTCCTGTAGCTGTATCTACAATCAAGCCTCATACTATTCAGGAAAAATTGGGAACTCAAGAATATCCTGAGATATTGAAGTCTACACCAAGTGTTTATGTAACAAAGCAAGGTGGTGGTTATGGCGATAGTAGAATAAATCTTCGTGGATTTGATTCTAATAATATTGGTGTTCTTATTAATGGAGTTCCAGTTAATGGTCAAGAAAATGGAAAAGTTTATTGGTCTAATTGGGCTGGTCTATCTGACGTAACCCAAACCATGCAGGTTCAGCGTGGATTAGGAGCTTCTAAGCTTGCTATTTCTTCAGTTGGTGGAACAATTAATATCTTAACAAAAACCACAGATGTAAAAAAAGGTGGAAATGTTTTTTATGGTATCGGGAATGATGGTTACCAAAAGCAATCATTTATGTTATCTACTGGATTGCTCGATAATGGTTGGGCAATAACAATGTCGGGAGCTCATACTTATGGTGATGGATATGCTACAGCAACCAATTTCGACGGATGGTCTTATTTCTTAAATGTATCAAAAAGAATTAACGATAATCAGAGCATTTCATTTACTGCATTTGGTGCACCGCAATGGCATAATCAAAGAAGTAGTTGGCATTATATTGAAGACTACAGAAATAGTGAAGATGGTATAAAATTTAACTCTGATTATGGTATTAGAAATGGTGAAATTTTTAATACTGCTTATGCATATAACTATTATCACAAACCTCAAATATCTCTAAATCATTTTTGGAATATTAATGAGAAAACAAGTCTTTCTACAGCTGCTTATGCTTCGCTTGCAAAAGGAGGAGGTAGAAGAACTCATGGTAATTCAGGTTTAGTAACAATGGAGTATGGAACAGGAAGACCTGGTGACGAAACTCTTTTAACTGCTGAAGGATTAATTGATTGGGACGCCGCAGAAGAATTAAATGCAGCAGCTCTTAACGGATCTGAAGTAGTTATCGCAAATGGTATCAATGAGCACGACTGGTATGGTATTCTTTCTACTTTAAATACTGAGTTGTTCGGTGTTGAGATAACAGGTGGACTTGACGGAAGATGGTATAGAGGTTATCACGCTTATGAAATAGATGATTTGCTTGGAGGAGCATATTACTTAAATTCTAGTGATAAAAACAGAGACCCTAATGAGCTTTTAAGTAAAGGAGATTATATAAATTATCATTATTATAGCGACTTGGCATGGTTAGGTCTTTTCCTTCAGGGAGAATATAAAACAGACAAATATTCAGCATTTGTTTCAGGATCATTATCTGATCAAATGTATAGAAGAACTGATTTGTTCCTATTGCCTGAAGATCAGCAAACAGATTGGGAGAGTTTTATTGATTGGGCTGCAAAAGGTGGTGCAAACTATAATATTAATGAAAATCACAATGTATTTGTAAACGGAGGTTATTTTACAAGAGCTCCTTATTTTGAGTTTGTTTTTCCAGATAGAAAAAATGATTTTAACGAGGATGTAAAACATGAAAGAGTATTATCTACTGAATTAGGTTATGGTTATAGGACATCATGGATTAAAGCTGATTTAACCTTATACCGAACAGTATGGTTAGATAAAGCTTTAACAAGATCGCTTGGTGGTGGTGATATTGCTAATCTTTCAGGAATGGATGCAACTCACATGGGTATTGAATTTACTGCTACAATTAAACCAATCGAGAAACTGGATATTAGAATAATGGGATCTATGGGTGACTGGCGATGGAATAGTTCAGTGAATACATCTGTAATTAATGATTTGGGTGAAGTAAACCAAATTACTATTAATCTAGAGGATGTACACGTTGGGAATTCCGCTCAAACAACTGCAGCTTTGGGAATAGATTATGAAGTATTACCGAAATTCAAAATAGGTTTTGATTATAATTATTTTGACAATCTATTCGCTAATTTTGATATTGAGGCAAAAGAAGAAAGCGCTGATTCATGGAAAATGCCATCATATCAGTTAATTGATTTTAGTGCACGTTATAATTTCAAAATTGGTACTTTAAATACAACTCTAATTGGTAATATCAATAATATATTAGATACTGAATATATTGCTGATGCTAAAGACGATGGTACTTTTCATAATGCTGAAAATGCTTTAGTATATTATGGTTTCGGACGTACAATGTCTTTAAGCTTAAAGGTTAATTTTTAGCAACTTATAAATAATAATATTATGAAAAAATTAGTATATATTTTATTAATGTTTATCATAACTTTCTCAGCGTGTGATCCAAACGAGGAAATTTATGATGAGTTAGATGGATTAAAAGAGCCCTATGAAGCTCCTCTTGTTAACGTTGCTTTTACAGCAGATGATTATGCTACAGCATCGAAGTATGCTAAAATGGATGCAGTAAGTGTTGGTGATGCTGATTCTTCTATTGCTAAGCTAATTGGCAGTATGGAAGCGTTTAATTTAACTTACACTGCAGAAGACTATGTCGGAAAAGTTGTTGGTGATATGTTTCCTGAATATGGTAAAAATTCAAAAGCAATGGTTACTTATAAATATGTTGATGCTATTCCTGAGGATTTAGCTATTTATGCCGATGCTGAATCTTACGTTCTTGGTGCAGCAGATTATGAAAGTGTCAGTTTTGAAGTTGGTGTAGCGAATTATTTTCATCCAGAATTTCCTGCGGATTATTATTTGCCAGAGATTTTGGAGAATTCAGTAACTGGTGCTTCTGAAGATGATATTTATAAAATTTCATATAAGTACAGCGAAGAAAATCCTGTGATAGCTACATCGACCATCTTTACAGAAAGTTTTGATGACGGTTTAGGTCAATTTGATACAACGAATGTACTTGGGGAAAAAGGCTGGTATACTAGTTCATATGGAGATTCGTATTATATGAGCATGTCAGGATTCCAACAAAATACTGAAGATTGGCTAATTTCTAATCCAATAGAGTTAGATAATTCTGGTAGCATTTCTTTTAATTTTACACATGAAATTAAATACTTAAATCATCAATGGAATCAATTATCTGTTGCAATTTCTTCAGATTATGATGGTTCAGATATTTCTGGAGCAACATGGGATGTTATTGATTGGGGTGATGTTGCGGATACTGCAAGCTTAGGTTCTGGATATGATCCATTTAATTCTGGAGATATCGATATATCAGGTTATGCAAATGAAACTATTTATATAGCGTTCAAATATACTTCAACAACGGATAATGCTCCAACATGGCACATATTAGATGTTACTGTAGATCCTATAAAGGAAATGAATACGGTAGCTTATGGTAAAACACCGTATGCTAAAAATGATTTATATGAATTTGATGGATCAAAATGGACAAAGTTAGACGATGTATATTGTTTAAATAGTAACGACTATGATGCTATGGGTGTTGGTGGTGATGATATGTTCTCTGCAGATAATTCACCACAAGATTATTTACCAAATTTCCTAACAGCTAAATACCCTGGTGCAGGACAAGGAGTGACAAAAACAATTATATATCAATATGATTCTGATGTTGAAGGAGAGGTAACGTTGGCAACTAAATATAGTTATACAGATCAAGCTTGGGAGTCTGCTTATGATTACATTCAGGAAGCGACTAACCAATTTATCAATAATGGAACAGAATGGTTATTTGATCCTACTGTTACAGTTACAATGGGAACTTCTAATTACCAATTTATTGTTGATTATGTGGAAGGAAAATATGGCACGGAACTTATAAATTCATATGGTACAGCTGATTTTGTTTATGGAGTTGATGCATATTATAAGGAGTTTGATCTTAATGATTTCGATCCAAGTCATGAAGAATTTAGTGATATTGAAGATCCAACCTGGGAAGATGGTGCAGAAAAAGCTATTGGTACACTTTTATTGCCTGACTTGTTCCCAGATGCAACTACGCTTGTTAATGGTGTAGATATGTATTATCGGGTTATATTCTTAACATATGATTACGGAAAAGAGGTATATTATTCAATGACGTTTTCTGTTTCAAAAGAAGGTCCTGATCCTGAATTTGAATTAGTAGAAACAACTGAATTATAATAAAGATGTTAGTACATTGAAAGGGGCGTTTACGCCCCTTTTTTTAGTTTTATACTTTGGGTATATTTGTTTATAATCTATTTAAAATGGTTGCCATGAAATTAAAAGTATTTGTTTTATTAATAGCTATAGTCTCATTTTTTTCATGCAAAAGTTATAAGGATGTAGATTCAGAATTTGAACAACCCTATGTAGTAATGCTTTCCATGGATGGATTTCGGTGGGATTATCCCGAGAAAGTTAAAACTCCTAATCTTGATTATGTTGAAGAAATTGGTGTGAGGGCGGAGGCAAGTATACCGTGTTTTCCGTCAAAAACTTTCCCAAATCATTATTCAATGGCAACGGGCTTGTATCCCGATAATCATGGAATAGTACAGAATAGTTTTTATGCAACGGATATAGGGAAACACTACTCCGTTTCAAATAGAGAATCTATTATAGATCCGGATTTCTATTTTGGTGAACCAATTTGGATTACTGCAGAGAAACAAGGAGTTAAAAGTGCATCCTATTTTTGGGTTGGGTCAGAAGCACCTCATGATGGATTATTTCCATCTTATCATTTAGATTATAATGGAGCAGTTCCGTTCGAGAAAAGAATTGATGGTGTAATTGAATGGTTGAATTTACCTGAGAAAGAAAGACCACATTTAATTATGTGGTATATACAGGAGCCAGATGGCATTGGTCATGAATTAGGCCCAGATCATTTCAAGACAGGAGAGATGATTGTTTATCTGGATAGCTTGGTTGGGGTGTTTAATAAAAAAATATCAGAGCTGTCGATTTCTGATCAAATAAATGTAATTATTACATCGGATCATGGAATGGGGCAGATTAAAAAGGAGAAGACAGTTTTTTTATATGATTTACTTCAAAAGGATTGGTGTGTAAATGTTGATGGAGGAAATCCAGTATTTTCTATTGATGTTAAAGAAGAGTTTTACGATACGGCATATGCTATTTTAAGTACAACTAATAATATTACAAGCTGGAAAAAGGAAGAGATTCCTGAGCGGTTGCATTTTGGTAAAAGTCCGCGTGTAAAAGATTTTGTAGTGGTAGCAGATAGTTCCTGGAATCTTAGAAAATCCTCGAAAAGGAAAGCTTATTCTGGAGGTACACATGGTTACGATAATCGTAATAAAGATATGCATGCGATTTTTTATGCGTACGGACCATCATTCAAGAAAAATTACCAACATCATTCAATAAATAATATTGATCTTTATCCATTGATTTGTGAAATTCTAAATCTAAAACCTCAAAAAGTTGATGGGAAATTAGAAAATGTTATAGAGATGATAGAAAGAAAAAGGTAATATATATTTTTCAAATATCTATTTTTTTACAATGTGCTGTTCTCTAGTTTTATATCCTAAAACTGTTATTTGGTTAATATCTTTGTTAATATTTTTAATTCGTCTTTTATCCTCCGAAATGACAAGTGATTTTTAGGTTATCAACATTCGCTGTGAACATAAAAAATGAACAATATTTTTAATTGTAATTTTTTTTAGTTATGGTGTCGAAATTCCTTAATATCAAGCGGTTCAATTGATTAACAAGCTTCGTTAATAACTCTTAATAAATGTTGAAAAATACGAATATTAGCTCTTGTTCTGAGAAGGAAGTATGAGTAATTTAGCAATACCTTTTCTCAAAAATGTTATAGAACACATTCAAGAATCGAAAATATTTAATATAAAACCTGCTTATGTACGTAAAAGGAATGGCAACAGATGGAAAATTAAGCGAAATTTCGCACGAGAAATCAAAACAGAAGACTTACACTTTTGATGAAGCTTTTAAAAGCTCAAAAGAGTATTTTAAAGGAGATGATCTTGCTGCAAGAGTATGGGCAAATAAATATGCATTAAAAGATTCGTTTGGAAACTTATTTGAAAGAAATCCCGACGAAATGCATAAAAGACTTGCAATTGAAATAGCAAGAATAGAAAGTCGCTATCCGAATTCTTTGGGAGAAGAACAAGTTTATGAATTGTTAAAAGATTTTAAATATATAATACCACAAGGTGGTCCTATGTCAGGAATTGGTAATAAGTATCAGATTGCTTCATTATCAAATTGCTTTGTAATCGGACATAAAAACCCAGCCGATTCATATGGTGGAATAATGAAAATTGATCAAGAGCAGGTTCAATTGATGAAACGCCGAGGTGGAGTTGGACATGATCTATCGCATGTAAGACCTCAGGGAAGCCCTGTATTAAATAGCGCACTTACTTCAACGGGAGTAGTTCCTTTTATGGAACGATATTCTAATTCGACACGAGAGGTTGCACAAGATGGTCGAAGAGGGGCACTTATGTTAAGTATTTCTAGTAAACACCCTGATGCCGAAAAATTTATTGATGCAAAGTTAGAAGCAGGAAAAGTAACTGGAGCAAATGTGTCTGTTCGTATCGATGATGAATTTATGCAGTCGGTAGTTAGTAAGAAACCATATAAACAACAATATCCGGTTGAATCGAATAATCCAGTATTTAAACAAACCGTTGATGCAGGAAATATCTGGAAAAAAATTGTACATAACGCATGGAAATCTGCAGAACCAGGAATTCTATTTTGGGATACGATTATAAATGAGTCGGTTGCCGATAGTTATGCCGATTTAGGATATAAAACAGTTTCAACGAATCCTTGTGGTGAAATACCGTTATGTCCATATGATAGTTGCAGGTTATTAGCTGTTAATTTATATAGCTATGTAGAAAATCCATTTACAACAGAAGCTAAATTTAATTTTGAATTATTTAAGGAGCACGTTGGTTATGCTCAACGAATAATGGATGATATAATTGATCTTGAGTTAGAAAAGATCGATGCAATCCTAGAAAAGATTGGTGCTGATCCAGAGGATTACGAAGTAAAAATGGTAGAAGATAAGCTGTGGAGAAATATTAGAAAGAAAGCAGCAGAAGGAAGAAGAACGGGAGTTGGAATTACAGCAGAGGGAGATATGCTTGCTGCTTTAGGATTACGTTATGGTAGCGAGATTGCTGTTGATTTTTCTGAAGAAGTCCACAAAACAGTTGCATTGTCTGCTTACAGATCTTCAATAACAATGGCAAAAGAACGTGGAGCTTTTGAAATTTTCGATGCACAAAAAGAAAAGAACAATCCTTTTATTTTAAGACTTAAAGAACAAGACGAACAGTTGTATGCTGATATGGTTCAGTATGGACGTCGAAACATTGCTCTTTTAACAATTGCACCAACTGGAACAACGAGTTTAATGACACAGACTACTTCAGGAATTGAACCAGTATTTATGCCTGTTTATAAGCGAAGAAGAAAAGTTAATCCAAACGATCCAGAATCAACAATATCGTTTGTGGATGAGATTGGTGATTCCTGGGAAGAATATAAAGTTTTTCATCATAAATTTAGCGATTGGTTAGATTTAAATGGATTTAACTCCGATGAGGTAAAAACAATGACCGACGATGAAGTTGACTCAATAATAGAGAAATCACCTTATTATAAAGCAACATCAAATGATGTTGATTGGGTAAGTAAGGTTAAAATGCAGGGGCGTATCCAAAAATGGGTTGATCACTCAATTAGTGTAACCATTAACCTGCCAGAAGATGCAACAGAGGAACTTGTAGGGCAACTATATGTTACGGCATGGGAAAGTGGTTGTAAGGGTGTTACAGTTTATCGCGATGGATCACGATCTGGGGTTTTAATTTCTAATAAGAAGGATAAAACAACAGATATAGATGATCCTGCATTATATAAAAGACCAAAATCCTTAAAAGCCGAAATTATTCGCTTTAATAATAATGACGAAAAATGGATAGCATTTGTAGGAATAAAGGATGATAGGCCATACGAAATTTTTACAGGTATAGCTGACGAAGAGATGTATCCAATCCCCAAATCAATTTCAACGGGAAAGATTTTAAAAGTAAAAGATAAGGACGGAAACAGTCGTTATGATTTCCAGTATACCGATAAGTATGGTTATGAAAACACTTTAGGTGGATTGTCTCACATGTTCGATAAAGAATTTTGGAATTATGCAAAATTAATTTCAGGTGTGTTGCGTCACAGAATGCCAATTCCGGGAGTAGTTAATTTGGTACAATCATTACGATTAGATAACGAAACGATTAACACGTGGAAAAACGGAGTTGAACGGGCTTTAAAGAAGTATATACCAGACGGGACCAAACCTAAAACGGGAACAAAATGTACAGAATGTAGCTCGGAGAGTGTTGTTTATCAGGAAGGTTGTTTAATTTGCCAAGATTGTGGGTACTCAAAATGCGGATAAGTAAGAATGCTTGTATATCAAATATTTAGATAAGTGTCTAATGAATTATTAGATGCGTGAAACCCGGAGAAATCCGGGTTTTTTTGTTACAAAGCCTTGATTTATTAAAAATTGTAATAAAAGATATTTTGGAATTTCATAAAGATGCTTTTATACCTTATTTTTGTCTTGTTAATTAAACTATAAATATTAAAACAATAATATTATGGCAAACAAAATGAAAGCCCTAGTTAAGTCAAAACCAGAAAAAGGTTTATGGATGGAAGAAGTGGATATTCCAAAAGTAGGGGTAAATGATATATTAATAAAAGTTACAAAATCTGCTATTTGTGGAACAGATCTTCATATTTATAGATGGGACGAATGGTCTCAAAATACTATAAAAACACCAATGACAATTGGTCACGAATACGTTGGAAGGGTATCTGAAATGGGCGAAGGTGTTACGGGCTTTGAAATCGGTGAACGAGTTACTGGAGAAGGACATATTGCATGTGGTCATTGCAGAAACTGTCGTCGTGGGCGCCAACATGTTTGTGAAAATACAGTCGGTATTGGAGTTAACAGAAATGGTTCATTTGCAGAATATGTTGTTGTTCCTTCATCAAATGTAATGAAGATGAATTCCGCAATTCCAGATGACATGTTAGCAATTATGGATCCATTTGGAAATGCGGCTCATACAGCTCTTTCTTGGTCATTAATTGGTGAAGACGTTTTGGTAACAGGTTCGGGATTGATTGGTAGTATGTGTGTTGCAATTGCTAAGTTTGCTGGAGCACGATATGTTGTCGCCACAGAAACAAACGAATATAGAATTGAGCTTGCAAAGAAAATGGGAGCTACAAGAGTTATAAATCCTTTGAAGGAAAATTTGGATGATGTAATTAAAGAGTTAGGAATGATTGGCTTTGATATTGGATTAGAATGTTCTGGTTCGCCTCATGCATTCAACGATATGTTAGATCACATGTATAATTCAGGAAAAATATCTTTGTTAGGAATACTTCCTCCAAAAACAGGAATTAATTGGGATAAAGTTATTTTCAAAGGAATTACAATGAAAGGTATTTACGGTAGAGAAATGTTTGAAACCTGGTACCAAATGGAGCAAATGTTGCATTCAGGATTGGATTTAAGTCCTATTATTACTCATCAATTTCCAATAGATGAATTCGAAAAAGGATTCCAAATTATGGATGAAGGAAATTGTGGAAAAGTGATTTTGAACTGGGAATAAAAAAAATGAATATGGATAACAGGAAAGTAAGAGTTCGTTTTGCACCAAGTCCAACTGGACCTTTACATATGGGTGGAGTTAGAACAGCATTGTTTAATTATCTTTTTGCAAAAAGGAATAATGGTAAATTTATTCTTAGAATTGAAGATACCGATCAAACAAGATATGTACAAGGTGCAGAAGATTATATAATTGAATCTTTAAAATGGTGTGGAATACAAATCGATGAAGGTATTGAGGAAGGTGGTCCATATGGTCCATATCGACAATCTGACAGAAAAGAAATTTATAAAGAGTTTGCAGAAAGATTGATAGAGTCTGGAAATGCTTATTATGCATTTGACACTGCAGATGAACTTGAAGCAATGCGTGAACGATTAAAAGAGGAAAAAAGCAGTATACAACAATACAATGCAATTACTCGATCTAGCATGAAGAATTCTCTTACTTTAACTGAACAAGAGACCAATAGGCTTATTGACTCAGAGGAAAAGTATGTTATTCGCTTTAAGATGCCTAATGATGAAGAAATTGTTGTTGAAGATATTATTCGTGGTACAGTAAAAGTTAATACCAATCAGCTTGACGATAAGGTTTTGTTTAAATCAGACGGAATGCCTACTTATCATTTGGCTAATGTTGTTGATGATCATTTAATGAAAATATCACACGTAATTCGTGGCGAGGAGTGGTTGCCATCAATGCCTTTGCATATAATGTTGTATAAGGCATTTGGCTGGGATGAAACAAAACCAGAATTTGCGCATTTACCATTATTACTCAAGCCAAACGGCAAAGGGAAATTAAGTAAACGTGATGGAGATGCTTTAGGTTTTCCTGTATTTCCTATGGAGTGGACTGATCCTAAAACTGGAGATGTTTCTCGTGGATACCGAGAGGATGGTTATTTTCCAGAAGCATTTAATAATATGTTGGCATTTTTAGGTTGGAATCCAGGAACCGAAGAAGAGATTTTATCTATGCGTGATTTAATTTCAGAATTCGACCTAAATAAGGTGCATAAAGCAGGTGCTAAATTCGACCACGAGAAAGCAAAGTGGTTTAATCATAAATATTTGGTTGGAAAGTCAAATGAGAAATTAGCAAATCTTTATAAAGATATCATTAAAGAAAAGGGGGTTAAGGTTGATGATTCTTTTGTTTTGAAAGTGGTTTCTTTAATTAAAGAACGAGCTAATTTTGTTTCTGATTTTTGGGATCAATCGTATTTCTTTTTTCAGGCGCCAATTGAATATGATAATAAGGTTGTAAAGAAACGATGGAAGGAAGGGACTCCTGGAATCCTTTCGGATCTTAAAAAGCAATTAGAAAATCTTAATGAATTTACACATGACTCTATTGAAAAGGCAATTCATGACTTTCTTGAGGGTAAAGAATTTGGAATGGGACAGGTAATGAATCCATTCCGATTAACTTTAGTTGGTGCTGGTATTGGTCCTGGAGTTTTAGAGATCGCTGAACTATTAGGTAAAGATGAAACTCTAAGTAGATTGCAGGCTGGAATAGATAATATAAAGAGAGAATAATATCAGTTGATACGATGAATTTCTCTGAAGATTTATATTTAAATTTTCACGCTCATCAGCAAAAACCTGGTGAAAAGGAGATTGTAATACAAAGCATATTTTTACAAGAAAATCTTGTTACTCCAAAGAGTGATAAGATTTTTTTTACGTCAGGCTTACATCCATGGCATGCAAATTTGCTCAACAAACATGAAATAGATTTAAGGCTTAACAGCTTAATTAAATCAAATTCTATTGTTGCCATAGGAGAAACAGGTATCGATAAATTAAAGGGGCCAGATGTTAATACGCAAACAAAAGTGTTTATTCAGCACGTCGAAATTGCTGAAAAATACAATATGCCCATTATAGTGCATTCTGTAAAGGCACATAATGAACTGTTAAAACTTAAAAAGGAGCTAAAATCGAAAGTGCCATGGGTTATCCATCATTTTAATGGGAGTAAACAAATGGCATTTGACTTAATTGATCATGGATTTTATTTATCTCTAAGTTATCATATTAAAAATAATTCTAGCAGATTAAGTGATTATTTAAGAGAGTTGCCTATTAATAAAATATTCTTAGAAACGGATGATTTTGATATTAAAATTAAGGATTTGTATAAAACAGCCGCACAGAAATTTGAAATAAGTATCGAGGAGTTAATAAATCAATTAATGAATAATTTAAAGAGTTTATTAAATGAGTAGTGAGAATTGGCAAGAACGAACTGAACTGTTAATTGGGCGTGAAAAGCTTGATAAATTAAAAGGATCCCATGTGTTAGTTGTTGGCTTGGGTGGTGTTGGCGCGTATGCTGCAGAAAGTTTATGTCGGGCTGGAGTGGGCGAATTAACAATCGTTGATGGAGATGTGTTGAATGTATCAAATAAAAACAGACAACTTCCTGCACTTGAAAGTACAATTGGAAAACCTAAAACGGAGATTTTGGGTAATCGTTTGCTTGATATTAATCCAGAATTAAAACTTCATGTTATTCAAGAGTATTTGAGAACTAACCGGATGGGTGAGATTCTCCAAACTAAATTTGATTATGTAGTGGATGCTATTGATACATTAACGCCAAAATCGTACTTAATATATTATAGTATCCAGAATGGACTTCGAATAGTTAGTTCATTAGGTTCAGGAGCAAGAATAGATCCTACAAAGATTACAATTAAGGATATCTCGAAGTCGTATAATTGTCGATTAGGGTTTCAGTTGCGGAAGAGGCTACGGAAGCTTGGAATATATAAGGGGTTTAAAGTAGTTTTTTCTGAAGATAAAGCAGATAGTAATGCTGTAATTGTGGACGAACCAGAAGAGAATAAGAAGTCAACAGTGGGTACAATATCTTATATACCACCAATTTATGGTTGCTTTTGCGCTTCAGTTGTAATAAGAGATTTAATGGATCAGGATTAGTTTTATGAACTTTTTCTTAATAGTTTTGTCTTATTGATTAAAGAAAATCGAATGAAAAGAGTAAATGTTAATATGAATTGTTGTTGTAAGAAATACTTGCAGGAGGGTTTGTATATATATTTATGAATAAAATATTAGAATTTATTATTTATAGAGCCCTTCCAATTTGGAGGGGCTTTTTTATTTAAACTAATTGAAGTTATGGAAATGTTTTTTAAGAAGTTACAAGGTAACAATCAACATATGTCCAGCAATTTTCCTAAGAAAATAATGGTGTATAATTTTCTGAATGAACTTACTAATTTTCTTTTTCCCGTTTGCAAAGATGTAGGTTTAAGTAACGAGAAAATAAAAATAGAGTGGGATCATCTAAATTTATTATTAAAAGAATTGCTTATCCCTGTTAAGGAATATATTAAGCAGGATTCTGAGGAAGTTTCTCGAAGATATTTTGATCAAATTCCATCGATTTTTGACCAATTATTAAAAGATGCAAAAGTTATAAATGATTTTGATCCAGCTGCTTTTTCAAAGGAAGAAGTTGTTATTGCCTATCCAGGATTTCAAGCAATTTTAACATATCGTTTGGCTCATCCTTTATATGTATTAGGAGTTCCTGTTCTTCCAAGATTAATGTCTGAATATACGCATTCAAAAACAGGAATAGATATTCATCCGGGCGCAAAAATAGGTAAATCATTCTTTATCGATCATGGAACTGGAATCGTAATTGGTGAAACAACAGAAATAGGAAACAATGTTAAAATCTATCAAGGAGTAACATTGGGAGCTTTAAATGTTAAAAAGGAAGAGGCTAAAATAAAACGACATCCTACAATTGAGGATAATGTAATTATATATTCAGGAACAACGGTTTTAGGAGGTAAAACTATAATCGGACATGATAGTATTGTTGGTGGAAACGTATGGATTACAAAAAGCATAGAGCCATATTCTGTGGTTCATAATCTAAGCGAAATAAAGGTTCGGAATGGAAATGAAAGATTTAAAGAACCAATCAATTTTATTATTTAAAACTTATCTGATTAAAATATTGATAAAATGAAAAATAAACTTCGAAAACAAAATCAAACAAACATTGCAGGAGTAATATCAGAAAAAGTAGAGATAAATAATGATCAAGAAGCTTATAAAAACTAGTAAATAATAAAATATAAAAGTAATCATGAAAGTAAATAATATTCTTGAAACTATAGGAAATACAGAGCACTTAAGATTAAATAATTTGTTTCCTAACCATGAGGTTTGGATTAAGTTAGAGAAAAATAATCCTGGTGCAAGTATTAAAGATCGCATAGCTCTTGCAATGATAGAAGATGCTCAACAGAAAGGCCTACTGAGAAAAGGAAGTGTGATTATTGAGCCAACTTCAGGTAATACAGGTATCGGTTTGGCCGTTGTGTCAGCAGTAAAAGGATATAGATTAATTCTGGTAATGCCAGAATCTATGTCCAAAGAACGACGACAAATAATGGCGGCTTATGGGGCTGAATTTGTTCTTACACCAAAAGAGAAAGGTATGAATGGGTCAATCCTTAAAGCGAAGGAATTGTTAGCAGAGATTCCTAATTCGTGGATTCCAATGCAGTTCGAAAATGAATCGAACCCCGAAATTCACCGTAAAACAACAGCATTAGAAATTACAAAAGATTTTCCAGAAGGGTTTGATTATTTGATTACAGGGGTGGGATCAGGAGGACATATAACAGGAGTTGGAGAGGTTCTAAAATCTAAGTATAAGAATCTAAAAATATTTACTGTCGAACCAGAGGGCTCTCCAGTAATTAGTGGTGGAGAACCCGGACCTCATAAAATTCAGGGAATAGGAGCTGGGTTTATTCCTAAAAATCTGAACGTAGATATTATCGATAAATCTGTAAAAGTATCGCACGAGGATGCTTATTTATTTGCTCAAAAAGCAGCTAAGCAAGAAGGTTTATTTGTTGGAATATCAACAGGAGCATCTTTAGCCGCTATTTCGAAAGAAATAAATAAAATCCCGAAAGGGAGCCGAATTTTAAGCTTTGCTTATGATACAGGTGAACGGTATTTGTCGGTTGAAGGATTGTATTAGAGATCTATAGATAAAAAGAAATTATATTATAGGTTTGAAAAAACATCTTTCGACAAGCTCAAGATGACAATGTAATGTTTTCTAGACTGTCACACTGAGCTTGTCGAAGTGTTTTACAAATAGACTATTTCTGAATTGCTTATTTATTCTTTTTACTCCAAGAATCTTTTAAAGGAACAGTTCTGTTAAAAACAAGATTTCCGGCTTTAGAATCTTTCCTATCAACACAGAAATAACCTAAACGCTGGAACTGGAATTTTGATTCTGGTTCAACATCTTTTAAGCTAGGTTCAACTTTGCAATTTTTAAGAACCTTTAAGGAATCTGGATTTATAAAATCTTTGTAGTCTTTATCTTTATGTCCATCAGGAGCCTCATCGGTAAATAACCGATCGTAAACACGAACTTCGGCATCAATTGCATATTTTGCCGAAACCCAATGCAATGTTCCTTTAACTTTGCGTTTACTAGCCTCTGTTCCACTTCCACTCTTAGTGTCGGGATCGTAAGTACAACGAAGTTCTGTAATATTTCCTTCCGAATCTTTAATAACTTCTTCGCATTTAATAATGTAAGCTGCTTTTAAACGAACTTCTTTATCTGGTGCGAGTCGGAAGAATTTCTTTGGAGCATCTTCCATAAAATCATCGCGTTCAATATAAATTTCACGGGAAAATGGCATTTCACGTGTACCCATTGTTTCATCTTCGGGGTTGTTTTCAATTGAAAGAAATTCCTCTTTATCTTCGGGGTAATTTGTAATAACAAGTTTTAATGGATTTAATACCGCCATTACACGAGCTGCTGTTTTATTTAAATCGTCTCGTAAGCTATGCTCAAGCACTGCAACATCAATTACATTATCGCGTTTAGCAACACCAATTGTTTCAGCAAATTTGCGAATCGATGCAGCAGTAAATCCCCTTCTTCGTAATCCCGAAATTGTAGGCATGCGTGGGTCATCCCATCCTGTTACCAATTCATCCTGAACAAGTTCAAGGAGTTTTCGCTTACTCATAATTGTGTAGCTAAGATTTAATCGAGCAAATTCAATCTGTGTAGGGCGAATGGTACCTTCGGTATACAGATGATTTAAAATCCAATCATATAATGGGCGATGTACTTCAAACTCCAAAGTACAAACAGAATGGGTAATGCTTTCAATATAATCGGACTGGCCATGAGCAAAGTCGTACATTGGATAAATACACCATTTATTACCTGTTCGGTGATGTTCTTTATGTAAGATTCTATAAATAATAGGATCGCGCATATGCATGTTTGGCGATGCCATATCAATTTTAGCTCTCAGAATTCGCTCTCCATTTTTGAATTCGCCATTTTTCATACGAGTAAAAAGATCAAGGTTTTCTTCTACCGATCTATTTCTATGTGGACTTTCAATTCCTGGTTGAGTAGGAGTTCCTTTTTGTTTGCTAATTTCTTCAGGAGATTGATCATCAACATAAGCAAAGCCTGTGTTGATTAATTTTACTGCCCATTCGTACAGTTGATCGAAATAATCTGAGGTAAATTTTGGCTCGTCTTTCCACTGAAAACCTAACCAATTAACATCTTCTTTAATAGAATCTACATATTCAACTTCCTCTTTTTCAGGGTTTGTATCGTCGAAACGCAAATTCGTTTTACCATTGTAACTTTGAGCAAGACCGAAATTTAAACAGATTGATTTAGCATGGCCGATATGTAAATATCCGTTTGGTTCCGGCGGGAAACGGGTATATACTTCACCATTATTCTTTTTATTTTTAATATCTTCTTCAATTATACTTTCGATAAAGTTCAAAGATTTTTTTTCTTCTGTTTCTTTGTTTTCAGTGCTCATTAAAAATCAAATTTTATATTTTCAGTCTTTATTTATAGAATCTTACAAAAGTAACGGATTTTATCCAATGCTGTATAAAATGTATTGAAAAATATGCAAAAGGAATTTTATATTTTAACTTTGAAGCGTGATACTTAATTATTAAAATATGGGATTGATAAAAATTGAAAATATGGAATTTTATGCCTTTCATGGGCATTTTAAAGAAGAACAAATTGTTGGGAATAGGTTTCTTGTTGATCTTACTATTGAAACGGACATGCAGGTTCCTGCAAAATCTGATGATTTAGACGATGCCTTAAATTACCAGATAGCATACAATATTGTAAAAGAGGAAATGCAAATAAAATCTCATTTATTGGAACATATTGCTGGGCGTATATTAGATAATTTGTACAATAGTTTTAATACAATTAAAAAAGCTGAGGTAAAAGTTTCTAAAATGAACCCTCCAATGGGTGGTAAAATGGAGCGTGTTAGTGTTACTTTAAGTCGATGAGGTTTTTCTTTTTAAAGTTTCTTTTTAAAAACTAAGTAAAGATTTGAGTATTCTAGAAAAAAATCCTATTTTTGCTGTCCGAATAAAATCGGTCGCGTGGCCGAGTGGCTAGGCAGCGGTCTGCAAAACCGTCTACGGCGGTTCGAATCCGCCCGTGACCTCAAAGAAAAGACCTGTAAAACATTGTTTAGCAGGTCTTTTTCTTTATAGTATTTTGTAATTCTAAGTAAGGTTGTTTTTTGTTTTCTTCTTGCGTCTTTCTTGATATCGACCCCACATAAAACCTAAGAATGGTAGTATTAGTGTTCCAAAGGCCCATTTAGGGTTATTTACAATTAACATTTTTGTATTATGGAAAAATTCTTTTGGTCTAACTTTAATTTTAACCTTAAATGTTTTATCGTCTTTATAACTCGGGATCCCATTGTTATCATAAATTCGTATTCTGAATACTAGTATAAGTTCAGGCCCATCCGATATAGGTTTAACTTTCCAATGCCAGCCCTCCATTTTTTCGCTATAAGTTTGTTTGGTTGAATCGTGTAATTGAACTATTTCAAAACCTTGGCTTGCTTCACGAATTATATCAACTTCAACATCCTTAAAGAAAGTAATATCATTAAAAATTAGATTTTCACCTTCAATTAAATCTACAGATGCATCTCCTTCGTGGTGTTCAATTTTTTCACGTATTTTAGATCTTATTATTTCCTGTGAAATTGCTTCTGAAATTATTCCATAAATATCAGTTGCCTCTTCAAAAATCATTTCACGAGGGCAAAAAATAGTCACATTTCCTTGCCGTGATTCCGGATAATAAACTTCATGAACCGTATCTGTTTTCGTTTTGATAATTACATTATTTGCTTGAGAACGTTCCATTAACAATAGTTTTTCCTCAATGTTTGCACTCGTATTTTTGTATTGTACAATTGCCTCTGTTAGGTTTTCTTCGTGTTGTTTTTGTTGTTCAATTGTATTAAGCAATTCTAATTCCTTCGCATTGCTATAGGCAAGAAGCTCTTTTTGCTTAATTAGTTCTTCTTCAAATTCTTTCAAGTTGGTATCGTAATTCTTATTTATAGAAACGACACTATCTTTAAGAGTCTCATTTTGTGTAATAGATTCCTGAAAGTTTTTTGTGGAAACGCAAGCTTGTAATAAAACCATGGTAGAAACTACAATTATTCTTAATTTTCGCATAATGGAATTGATTTAAGTAATACATCTAACTATTTATTCCAAATTTACTAAAAAGGTGACCCCCTTTAAGATGTTTTTTTACAGTGGATTACAGTTTTGTTTTGTAAATTGATTAAAATAGATCGTTCGATTCTTGGGGAGTAAGATCTCAAAACTTTATACAGAAGGACTGAAAGATTCTTATAATGTATATAATAAAAAAAGCCACCTTTTGGGTGGCTTTTAAAATTTCTTATAATTAATTCTATGCTTCTAAAAGACTTTTATATGCTACTGCATCTAATAAGTCTTCTAATTCTGCATTGTCAGATAATTTGATTTTAACTAACCAACCGTCTCCATATGGATCTTTGTTTACAACTTCTGGAGAATCTTCAAGTTTTTCATTAACTTTTAATACTTCTCCAGCAATTGGCATAAACATATCAGAAACTGTTTTTACAGCTTCAATAGTTCCAAATACTTCTTCTTTGGCTAGTGTTTCACCTTCGGTTTCGATTTCGATGAAAACGATATCACCAAGTTCTCCTTGTGCGTAATCTGTAATACCAACATAAGCTTCATCACCTTCCACACGAACCCATTCGTGATCCTTAGTGTACTTCAAGTTTTCTGGAATGTTCATAATATTTTTATTTTTATTGTATAATAGTTTATTTTTAAATAAATTCAAGGCAAAATTAATCAATTTTTATTAAAATAAGCTATTCTGATAAAGTAAATCTTAAGCTAAAGCCAACATCGGTATTTGATATACGATAAGGACTTGTACCTACCAAAGGATCGGTAATATTCTGATCATAAAATAATCTAAGAGTTAAACGATTGCTTAATAAATAATCCATTGAAACACCAATTATTGTTGCTCGTTGATCAGCCGAAGGAATTTCTACATTTTCTTCAATTCTTCTTAAGATTGTTTTAGTATCACGAATCTTTACATTGGCACGTATATTCAGATCGCTTTTAAAATCTGTTTCTCCATCTCCAAAATTAAAGAGGTATTCAAAGTCATCAAATCGATAGCCTATACTAAAGCCAAGTTCATCGCTGTATATTTCAGTAATTTGGTTGTTTGAATAGCTTAATGTGATACTTCTGCTTTTCTTCATTTCAAATCGAGTGGTTAGGTTATTAACCCAAGTCATATCGACATTAATTAAAGGGCTAAAACGCTCATCAATTGTAATGCTATTTGCTTCGTTGTAAGGTATGAAATTTCCCAAATCGTCAACAGCATAGCTAAAACCACCAGAGCTAATTTCATAATCAGAATTATTAATAAACGAGCCAATATTATAAGTTGACCTGTAAGAGTGACTAATGTTAAATGATTTAAAAAATCGTTTAATTAATGGAATTTCTTTCAAACGATCAAATCGAATACTCCAGTTAGGTAAAGGTATTTTCTGAAACAAGTCTAGTGGAACAGAGTTTTGATCGTAAATACCATACGCCGCCAAAAATGATGGTGTCATAACTTGTTGTGAGGTTTCACCATAGCCGTCAGTATACCCATTTTTAACATCGTTAGAATATCCGTGAGCGCCACCTTCGTATCTTTTGTCGCCAAGTCTTTGAGATATATCTGAACGATATTGTTTAAAATTTTCGTAAGCTTCAGAATAATAGTTATTATCTTGAGAAAGACCTTCAAATGCAGATCCAATCGTAATATACGACATAGAGAAATTACCCGATCTATATTCACTATAGGCCTCATTTCCGTATATAACAGGAAGGTAATATGTATTTACATTTTCAGAATATGTTCTGTTTGCAGTTAAATCAATTTTTAAACCTTTAATTGGTTCTAAAGTAACCCTTAAGTTTAAGTTTTGGTTACTTGTCATAATATATGGAGTGTTTAACGAAGAGTCGTTTGTTATCCAATTATAATCGATTGCATTTGTTGCAAAATCTTCATCTTGCCAACCTAAAACAAATGGCCAGCCTGGAGCATTCCGACTAGGCATGTTATTCCCCCCATATGATTCCATACCGAGAATATTTGTTTTTGGTTTATATCCTGCAAGACTTGAACCTTCGGTTAAGGTGTAAGAAGCTGATACGTTTTTAACGGACATTAATAACAATGCAGTATTTTCACCTATAAACACCAATGGATTTTCTCGTCTTTCGATTTCTCCTGTAACAGTAATTTGCGCATCATCAGAGGTCGTTTCGGGTTTAAATTTTAGTTTCTTTTTGGTAACAACTTCCCATTCTCCTTTAATATCTTTTCCCTTACTGTCAACTACTTTTACCGAAGTGATATTTTCTGTATTTAGGTTATGAAAAATTGATTTTGATCTATTTTCCCTAAGTTTTATCTGTGCTTGTTGAAAAGTAACCGTTTCTTTTTTCTTTCTACTCTTTGCAGGTTTAGAATATTTTCGATCTATCTTCTTAAGAAATCCAACCTTATTGTATAGGTTTTTCATATTGGCTTGCGCATTTGCCTGAACTGTTGTTGAGTTTCTTACGGTGTTTCCAAGTAATGAATTTCCGTACTCATCAAGAGGGCCTGCTTGCCAGTTATAGGTAGTATTATATGTAGTATTTAAGCTTGTCCAATCTAATAATGGTAATTTATTGATGGGCACTCTATAAGTAACTTTAATGTTGTGGTTGTATTGAGTATTTCTTCCAAAACTTCGAATGTTTGTCCAAACAGAATCTTTCCATCTTTCATAGGAATCTTTGTGTCTGTCAACTTCTCCAAATGGTTCATCTATCCTCGCAATATTTGTAGCCGAGAAATCGACTTTTAGTGAACGAGCCAGATCCCATTTTACATCGTAGTATCTATTCCAGTTGAATTCTTTATTATAGCTTGGTTCAATAATATTTTCAGGACTGTAAATGTTTCGAATTTTATTTGCTTGGTATTTACGATAAACGTCCGTTCTAAACGAAACGCTTGAAGGCATATAATAAAAGTTAAAATCTTTAATTAAAGAAAATGCCTTTTTGCGCATTATTCCTTGTGCCTTTTTAAATGGAGTAACAACTTTAGGTTTGGTGTTATAGATATAATTAAAAGCCCCACGGTAATTCTTTAAAACATCGTATTCTGTATTTACATTTCGTGCAAATAATTCATTGTAAGAATAGCTTACCGAGAAGTTTGAAATATCATAAACTCTAGGTTTTTTACTTATCTTATTCACTTTTACATTTGTAAAGTTGATGCTTTTTCTTCGGGTGTAATCTTGAGCAATTTCTTTTATAGAATCTCTTTCTGCTTTCGAATTGGCTTCGTCTAGGGCAACTTCCAATGGGATATCAGGGTCTAAAGGATTGTATTCAGGGTTTATG
Source organism: Bacteroidales bacterium (assembly GCA_016342685.1). GTDB lineage: Bacteria > Bacteroidota > Bacteroidia > Bacteroidales > UBA12077 > UBA12077. Next base: position 117,954 of record JAEINU010000005.1, read on the forward strand.
AAAGACTCAGAATATCCAACATACATTGGAATGCTTACTTTGGATTTCTCAGAGAAAAATTTACCAAGCTCAAGATTTGCAGATACATCGTATTCAATAACTTCTTCTTTACTTCTTTCATTTACTTTTTTCTCAATACTCCCAAATCCAGGTGTACTTATACTACCTGAAAGATTAACTGTACCAAAGTCGGCAAGTCTGGTCGACATTCTACCACGAGCAGCCCAACCTCCGTCTTCTTTAAAATCGGATAAACGTAATTCGTTAACCCAAATTTCTCCGTATTTATTCATTCCATCATCGTTGGATGAGGAACTGTTTTGTTTACTTGGATTACGAACACCAATCATAATGGTAACAACGTTGCTTAAATTTGGGTTACCACGAACAGATATTCGTTCGTTATTTTCTTTATAAACAGAGTAAATAGAATTGTATGTTATCACAGAATTTGGAACCTGAAGTTCTTTATTTCGTGCTAGCTTAACGTCTAATAAATCTTTTAATATAATTTCAACATTATTTTCAGTAGGCCAAACAACATCGTCAATAATAGACCCGAGTTGACTCACTTTAAGAGGGATTTCATATTCGTAATAATTATCTTTATAATCTGTTCCCAAACGAATAAATACTCTTAAGTCATCATCTCGTAAGATTTTGTCTTCTAATTCATTCGCATGAACATACATTTTAAGCTTTTTGTACTGCCTTAAATCTAAATTAATTGTTTTATATGCTGCACGAGCATCGCCATCTTCAAGATCTTTTACTTTAAGAACCATAGATTGCTCATTTAACTGTCGTAGTTGTGGGTTGGTTGGGTCAATTACTCGATCAACACCTGGAGGGAGAACATAATTGTCATTCTCTTCAATATTAACTGATGATATATCTAATGTTCCATTTGAATATTCAGGAGTAGCTAAATTTTCCTGACCTTCTATAAGTGAAAGTTCATATTTACGCCATTCTCCTCTTACCAATTCCAACTTAGCAAACCTTAACAACATGGAATCTTCAAAATCTTTAAGAAACATTCTCATGAATCGGATAGATTTAAAATCTTGAATAGCTCCTATAACCTCATCTGGTTCTCTTATTGGAATTCTGAACTGATACCATTTTATATCGACATTATTTTGTCCATTTGGAAGATCAACATTATTACCTTTTACCATATCAACAATATAGTTCTGGCCAACTTCCATTTTTTCTGGAGCAAGTTCTACTTTATATTGAAAATAGCTTTCTGTTTCGTTTAAAGTTTTATCGCCATTAATATCTTCAGTGTCAGGTGATCTTGTATAAGCTTTTTCACCTGAGTTACCTTGTGTTCCATTGTATCTCTTATAACGATCTAATATGCTCAATTGTTGGCTGTCATAATCTCCTCCGGTAAAATAATGGTAATTATCGTTGGATGGATCTAGCTTAATTTCTTCAAGTACATCTATTGAAACCGCATCTTCTAAATCATTAATATAGTTGCTAAAATAGGTCTCCTCATCTTTATCATTCAAACCATCAAGACCAACATCTTGCAACGGGATGTTATTAAATGATTCTACGGTATAGTTGTTACTAGGTACTCGTCCCCACTGTGTTGTATCTACGTTCTCAATAACTTCTGTGTTTGGTAATCCATCCTCGAATGCAATACGAGAGTCTTGTAAGATATCTTCGGAAATACTACCAAGGTTAAAATATAGGTTACCTTTACTTGCTTCCGCAGGATTTTCAGCGTATACATATGGATCCATCAACCAAAATTCGATGTAATTTACGTTGGCGGCTTCAAAATCAGGATTTGGTGTTTCTCTCATAATACCAGCCCATCTTGATCCCGGATCTGCTAAAGTACCATCAGAATTTAATCCTTTGGATATTCCGGGCTCTTCCTTTGTATCATAGTTATATGCTCCTCTTTCTTTTGGATAATAAGCAACATTTAAAACTTGCAGTGCTGTTGGAACGTTTGTTTCAGATTCTTTATTTGGAAATATCTCTTTTTCGTAAATTTCTCTAACAAAGTGATTCGATTGCTCTTCATCGTTGTTTTTAATATGACCCGGAGTTAAAGAGTTGTTTCTTAAAAACAATGGATCGATTTTATACCAAGCAATCTTTGCTCTATTATAACCGGCTCTAATATCACCCGCAAGCATTGCTTCTGGAAATATTTCACTCTGACCATAAGGGGTACTGGCAAGTATCCATGAGAAATTACTTTTTAAATCCATGGATGTTTCACTACCTTCAAAATCATCGATATATGCATTCCCTTCTTCTTCAATTGCACTTGAGTGTCCTGGGATTAAATGTGCAAATTCAGCATCGATTAAGATAGAGGATTTCTCTTTTGTTTCAATTAAAGGTATCTTGTCAACAAGTGAAGTAATGAATTGAGATTCGGTTTGATATGATGTGTTTAATCCCCAAATAGTGTTCGAAATAGGTTCTTCGCCAATGGAAACTTTCTGGGTTAATGGTCTTTCAGTAAGGTTCATTATTGTACCACCAACATTAAAATTTTCGGAGAATTGGTAATTTAAATGAGTTCCTAATAAGGTTTTTGTCTGAATGCTATAGAGTGCATTACTTTCGAGTGAAATCTGCAAAGGGGTTCCTGATTCTAATAATCCATTGTCTATAATCTTTACTCTACCAAGGTTGTAATCGACTGTATATTCAACATTTTCTGTTAATTGTCGACCTCCAGCCATAACTTTTACCGATCCTTGCGGAATATTTATTGCATTCAGTGGTATTTCTGAACTAATATCAGATCGATATTCACCTTTCAATTTAAATTTATTCTTTTCGGCAACTAATCTTGCATAAGTTAATGTTGTGTCGTATAATTCCTCAAAAACATAATCATCAGCAAGGTTGTCATCACCAAACTGTTCTCTTAAATAACTTCCGAATGGTTCAAGAACGGGGAATATGATTCTTCCATTAGAAGCATTCACTGTAACTCCATCAATAAAGTCGAAACGACCATCAGCACCAGCGTCAAGTTGGGAGTTTAGATTGTCAAGGTTAAGAACCTTTAGTAATATCTTTTTATTAATTGAGCCTTCGGGAATATAATTTAAGGCATTTCCTGTTTTGTCGTCTTGATATAAAACGTTTAATATAAAATCCTGATTGTTAACTTGGTATGCTCCAATTGCATAAACGTTTTTCATCATTAAATCCCAAGTAGGAATGCTTGGTGTTAGGTTTGTTCCTTTTAAAAGTTTAGCAATCAATAATTCTTCTGAAGCAATTCCGTCTGTTGAAAAATCACCCACTTTAAAAGTCTGACCACCAATATTATATTCAAATGCAACAGCAAGAATCTCATCGGCATTCAATGCAAAATTCAGAGAAATGTATCCTAAGCGTTCATTCAATGTATATTCGTTTGATCTTAGTTTTCGAGCACTACCAATTTTTTCGTAATCTTGTCCAGCTTCAAAATTGGTTCCTCCCCAACTATTAATATTAGTATTAATCCCGTTAAAATCACGTCCTAAACCAACTATGCTATTGTATAGTGTGTTCATTTTGTTATCGGGATATTCTGTCAAGTTCGTTGATCCAATTAATAAGGAGGATGCAAAATGATCTTTTTCTGCTAAATCTAACAATGCAAGGATATTTCTGTTTTCAGTATTGTCATTGTTTTTATTTGTAACCCAAACTTCAATTTTTGTAATAGTTACAGCGGATTTTATTAATGGTAGATCAATTAAGGCATCATCATAAATTTCTCTAAAATATTGAGATAAAAAAAAGTGTCTGTTGGCATCGTATTCATCAGCACTTAATTCAAATCTCTGAGTTTGAGCTCCTCCATTTACTTCAATTACTTTGGTTTCGCCTTTTTGCTGCGAGAAAACACTGGTTACTGTTAATTTTCCAAATTGCAATTCTGTTTTTATACCAAATAAACTTTGACTACCTGTAATTAAAGACCCTGGTAATGGCAGTGTTACATTACCAGCTTCAATGTGTTTAATAATCTCATCTTCTTTACCAACATATTCTAATTTTGTTTCGTTTTCAAAATCGAATGTTGCTTCTGTATCATATCGTACACCAAGTTTAATTTTATCGCCTATATTACCAGAAACATTCATGGTGATTTTTTCTTCAAAATCGAATGTAGTTGTTTTTCGAAGATTTTCAGAAATTGTTGGGTTTTCAGTATTGTTCACATTGATTTTGAAAATCAATTCAGCTGAACCCATTGGTATAATGTTTATTGCATTGCTTCCAAAAATTTTATCGAATGCTTGTCCTCCTAATTTAAGGTTTGGAAATAAACCGGATTGAGCTAAAGCGTCTCCACCTCTAGCCTTTTGTCGCCAATAATTTCTTAGAGATTGCTCAAATTGGTATTCTTTGTATTCTTCAAGACTCATTCGTTGTGAAGGCCTGTAGTCTATATCACCTATTTTCTTTGAAATAATATATTCATTTGTATTGGGATCATATTCAGTTGTATCTTTTACATTAGATGGATTACCTAGATGTAATGGAGATTCTTTCTTATTTGGATCGACAACATTTTCTTGGTCCTTAAATGGAAACCTTAAAGAGTCTGAAGGGTTTGTTTGTTGAAATATATAATAATTTGTTGCTTGAGCACTAAAAGCCCAAGACACCATTAAAAATATAAAAAGCGCCGTATATTTAGTAAAACTTTTCAATTGCAAGGTCAATAATTAATTATAATCTTTTAAGAGCTTCTTTAATGAGACTTTCTACTTTAAGCTCATTATTCTCTTTAAGGATTATGGTTATAACTTTATCTACTTTATTCTTGGGAAAACCTAACATTACTAATGCTGATAACGCTTCATCTTTAATAGTATTGTCCAACTGAAAATTAATTTTATCCGATCCTTCAACTTTCCCAACTTTATCTCTTAAATCAATAATTATTCTTTCTGCTGTTTTTGCACCAATTCCTTTAATGCTTTTCAATAAATTTATATCACCATTTAAAATAGCATTTTTTATTTCGTTCGATGATAAAGACGATAGCATTACACGAGCGGTATTGGCCCCAACTCCAGAAACAGAAATCAACAATGTAAATATTTCTCTTTCAGTTTTATCAAAAAAACCAAAAAGTTGATGAGCGTCCTCTCTTATTACTTCATGAATATATAATAAAGAAACTTCTTTATTAGATAACTGTGAATAGGTATTCAAAGATATATTAATAAAAAATCCAATTCCATTATTTTCAAGTACTACAAATGTTGGCGATAATTCTCGAATCTCACCTTTCAGGAATTCATACATATAAAACTATTATTATATATAAAATGTTAAAAATACACAAAAATAAGGTTTTGAGAAATTTAAGAAAATTTTATTTTAACAAAATTTAACAAATCAAAAAAATTGTATATTTGATAATCGAACCTGTTGAGCATTGTTCATGAAAACAAAACAATATCTATATATACTTATTCTGATTGTTGCTTCCTGCAAAGTTTCATATGCACAGGTGTTTGTAGAAGGGAATCCTCGTTTTATTGATAATATAAAAACAGAAATACCTCTTATTATTTTACCGCAAATTAGTGTTGATAATTCAAGAATAGAAGAAGAAAAAATATCCAGATCTAAATTATTGAAATATGCAGAAAATATTATTCTTGATATTAATGTAAAAGATAGAGGTGTTTGTTTAAACAAACCAAATGGGGACAAAATATGGTATTTAAAAATTCGATCTCAGAATGCATATTCCTTAGGCTTGTTATTCGATTATTATAGAGTTCCAATTGGAGCAGAGTTATTTGTTTATAGTACAGATCAACTGCATATCAGAGGTGCATATACTTATTTAAATAATAAATCAAATTATATTCTACCTGTTTCTGCAGTAAAAGGAGAGGAATTAATTATTGAATACTATGAACCAAATAATGTTGATTTTGAAGGAGTTTTGCATATAAGTTCGATAGCTCATGATTACATGGATATTTTCAAACTTTTAAAAGAGAAATCAGCACTTTTTGGAAATTCAGGAGAATGTAACGTGAATGTAAATTGTGAGGACGATATTTTGTGGCAAACCCTTAAACATTCAATTTGCAAGATTACTTATAATGGAAGATTATGCTCAGGAACCTTAATTAATAATACAAATAACGACGGGCATCCTTATTTACTAACTGCTAATCATTGTATAAATAATGAGTTTGATGCAAATTCAGCAATATTCTATTTTAATTATGAAAGTCCAAATTGTATTAATGAAGATGGGTCCGAAGATCAGTCCATTGCGGGGTCAACAATTATTGCAACTCCGCCTTTTAAAACGATTGATTTTTCTTTACTCGAATTAAGCCTAAAACCAACTCCGGATTATAAACCATACTACGCTGGATGGAATAGAGATATAATTAATCCGCAATCAGTAACATCCATTCATCATCCAGTTGGAGATATTAAGAAAATTTCGAAAGCTTATCAGGGAGCTGTTCAAAGTGATTATGGAGAAGGATATAACGATTTTACACATTGGTGGATAGATACATGGAATGAAGGTACCACTGAGGATGGCTCCTCAGGATCACCACTTTTTGATCAAAATGGATTAATAATTGGCGATTTATCAGGTGGCGATGCAAGTTGTTCTTTTAATTTTAACGATTATTATCAGCAATTTAGTTATTCTTGGGATTTTTATTCAAGTCCTAATCAGCAATTAAAAAATTGGTTAGATTCTAAGAATAAAGGAGATCTAATTCTTGATGGATATAAACCTTACGATACTATTCCAAGTAATTTGAAGGCTTCGGTTAGTGATACAATCATAAATTTGAAATGGAATGTTCCTTTTGATACATTGTCTGTTGAGAAATACTATATATATAGAAATTCTTTCAAATACGATTCTGTTAATATAAATGAATATTCAGACGTTAATGCTTATAAGGATACTTTTTATTCTTACTGGGTAACATCAAAGCATTTTGTGCCTAGCGTGTTTGAATCAGACTCATCTAATGTTGTTTATGTAAGGGCAATGGATCCTATTGTGACTCCATTCGGGGAAGATTTTGAGAGTGGAAACACAATTCCTTATAATTGGTATCAAGAAAAATCTATTGAATCAGAAGAATGGGTTTTTAAAGAGGGTGGTTCTAATGGTATTTTGGATACTGCATTCGAAGGTTCTGTGAATGCCTATTTTTATGGATTGAGTGGAAAATATTGCAGGTTAATACTCCCAAGGTTCGATATGTCTTTGAATACAAATGTTGCAATGTCTTTTTATATTCATATGAAAGGAATTTTAGACCATATTCATAGCTTAAATGTCTTATATAAAGAGAAGGATTCGTTAAATTGGGAGGTAATACACAGTTTCAACCAAGAGATTTCAACATGGGAAAAACAAACAGTTATTCTTCCAAAATTGAGCAATAATTATCAAATTGCATTTGAGGGAATTGGTAAATCTGGTTTTGGAATTGCAATTGATAGTATCAAAATTGAAGAGGATTTAGGTTTTTTTGAACCAGATATTTTAACATCAAAAGATACTATTTGTATAATTGAAGATGTTGAATTTTCTACCAGTGTTGATAATTCCCATTCTATATTTTGGGATTTTGGAGATCATGTACTTCCAAATTCTGCAATTGGTGCAGGGCCTCATGCGGTACGATATTTAACTCCTGGCCTGAAGTCTGTAGAGATAACTGTTGACGACGTTTATAGAAAGAAAATTAATGATATTGTTGCTGTTTATAACGTGCCAAAACCGAGCTTTACAAATCAAAGGAATGTATTAACATCAAGTCTTAATTATGGTAATCAGTGGTATTTAGATGGCGAAAAAATAGATGGGGCAGTAAACAGAACTTATACAATTGAGGCAGATGGGAATTATTTTGTTAAGGTAACAAATTCGTTAAATTGCTCATCTACTTCCGATAATGAGTATATTATTGTAAACGGGGTGGAAGTTATTGTAAAAGATGAATTATTTGATAAAGTAAGAGTGTATCCTAACCCCAATGATGGTGCATTTGTTATTAGTATCGATAGAGAAGATTCTCAAGTAGATTATGATTTTAGTATCGTTGATTTAACAGGAAGGATTTGTGAATCGGGAGTAATATATTCTTATGAAGATTACAAAGAAATAAATAAGTCTAATTTAAACGAAGGAATTTATTTTCTTAGAATTTATACAAACAAGCACAGTCTTTCGAAAAAAATATTAATAAAAAAATAGAGCCTATACTTAGCTCTATTTTTTTTCATTATATAATATTATTTAACTTCATTTATAGCAATTTGTAAAGCATCTTCGAGCATTTTAATATCAGGTTCTTTAATGAAATCCTTTTTCATCATCATATCAATTGTATCTCTCGTTTGATTGATATCTTCCATTGTACGATTATAAACTTCATCCCAAGTTAAGTTTACTCTGGCTACTCCATTTTTAATGGCTTCCATTGCAACATCAGCAGCTTCGTGTGCAAACATTTCTGTTTCGTCCATTTTAGGCATGATATTATCAGGCGTAATGCCTCTTTTTTCTGCGTAATTTGCCATAGAATATGCAGCAGTAACCGCCATTTCATCTGTAATTTTTTTCGCTTGAACTAAAAGTGCTCCTTTTAGAATTCCAGGAAAGCCAAGCGAATTGTTCACTTGATTTGGGAAATCTCCACGTCCGGTTGCAACAATGTAAGCACCTGCTTCTTTTGCGGCATATGGATAAATTTCAGGTACAGGGTTAGCACATGCAAATACAATAGGTTTTGTTCCCATTGCTTTAATCCATTCTGTTTTTACCACATCTGGTCCTGGTTTACTTAATGCAATTAAAACATCAGCATCTTTACAAGCTTCTTGAACATCATTAATTTTATTTGGGTTGGTTTTTTCACAAAGTTCCCATTTCCGATAAAAACGTTTGTCGGCTTTTATATCATTGCGATCGTTGTGTAATCCGCCTTTTGAATCGAATATGATCATTTTATCAGGATTGGCTCCGGTATGAAGAATTAATCTGGCAATTGTAGCGTTTGATGCTCCAGCTCCATATAGTACGATCTTAATATCTTTGATATCCTTTTTAACAATTCGAAGTGCATTAATAAGTCCTGCAACAGTAACAGATCCAGTTCCTTGAGCATCGTCGTGCCAAACAGGGATGTCACATTCCTCTCTTAAAGTGTCGAGTACTTTATAACAATTTGGTTGCGAGATATCTTCTAAATTTACTGCACCAAAACTTGGCTGAAGCATTTTTACAAATTCGATAATTTTATCTGGATCGTGCTCACCATCCTTATTATAACTATCAACACATAATGCAACTGCATCGACTCCTGCTAAGTATTTCATTAGATAAGCTTTGCCTTCCATAACGCCTAGTCCACCTGGAGGAGTGCAGTCTCCATCTCCAAGAACTCTGGTTGAATCAGAAACTACTGCAACCATATTTCCTCTATTTGATAGTTGAAAGGACGTATCGTTGTTATCTCTTATTGTAGTCGAAACTTTTGAAACTCCTGGAGTATAGTAAACGTTAAACCAGTTAAATCCGAAGACACCAGCTTTAGGTAATGTTTGCATTTTTCCACCATAGAACTCATGACTGGAAAGGGCTAATTCTTTTAAGAAAATAGTTTTTGCCTTGGCAATTTGTTCTTGCGAGAAATTACTTGGGAAAAGTTCATCGAGATTTTTTAGGGATAAATCAATTTTAGACATTGGAACCTCCTTAATTGGTTTTAGTTTGTAATCAGGTTATTTAGTAATTGGCTGCTAAACAAAATTAAGAAATAAATCACCTCGAAAACAGGCTAAGGATGGAGATAAAATTATAATTGATATGTTATAAAGCAGAAAAGCTGACATTTGTCAGCTTTTCTATATTCTTTGGTTTTAAAACCTTATTCTGAATCTTTTTCAGAAAGCTCGGAATGTTTTAAAGGATCTTTACTAATCTCTAAATATTCTTTTCTATTTCTATAAATATCGCAAGCTAGGTACAATGCATTTCTGAACGATACTTCGGAAGCTTTATTCATTCCAGCAATTTCGAATGCTGTTCCATGTCCTGGTGACGTTCTAATAAAATCTAAACCTGCGGTATAGTTTATTCCGGCATCGAAAGCCAAGGCTTTGAATGGAACCAATCCTTGATCGTGGTACATTGCCAAAACAGCATCGAATTTCTTAAAGTTATCACTTCCAAAAAATCCATCAGCAGGATAAGGTCCTAATGCAAGAATTCCTTCTTCATTTGCCTTTTTGATTGTTGGAATAATAACTTCAGTTTCTTCTTTTCCTAATAGTCCATTATCGCCAGCGTGAGGATTTAATCCCATTACAGCAATCTTTGGTTTTCTTATCTTGAAATCCTGAATTAAGCTTTTATTCATAATTCTGAGTTTTCCTAAAATAGCTTCTTCTGTAATAGCTTCAGGAACCTGACTGATTGGCAAGTGTGTTGTTACAACACCAACTTTTAAGTTTTCGCTTACCATTAACATTAAGGACTCTTTAGAGTTAGATTCTTTAGTTAAATATTCTGTATGTCCTGGAAAATTAAACTTTTCGGATTGAATATTTTCTTTGTTAATTGGTGCAGTAACAAGAACATCAATTTTACCTTCTTTTAAATCTTTTACTGCATTTTCTAATGAAATTAATGAAGCTTCGCCAGCAATTGTTGTTGATTTTCCTAGTTCAACTCTAACATTATCGTCTAAACAGTTTATGATATTAGCTCTTTTTATATTTGCTTCATTTGCAGTCTTTATATTGTTAAAACTAAAATTCGCAATATTTAAGGCTTTTCTGTGATAGGCTGCAACTTTTGCAGAACCATAAACAACGGGTATGCAAAAATCAAATATTCGTGAATCCATTAAGGATTTTATAATTACTTCGTAACTAATTCCATTGATATCTCCATGAGAAATCCCTACTACTATTTTATTTTGGATCATATATTGAGTTTTAAAATATTAAAACTAAAGTTAATTAAAGAAACAAAATTAACTATAATATTTTTAATATTTCGTTTATGGTCTTACAATTGAATTTTGTAGTGTTTGATTGTTATATAAAATTTGCTTTAATATAAAAGCTAGTTTTTTAATTATAAAAAAGGAAGCCTTATTAAGACTTAGGTAAAGAAATCGATTGGATAGGATGTAAGAATTATTAGTTTTTTTTATTTAAGAAGGTGAGTATTTTCTCCGCACTTTTTTTTCCGTGAAATCCATCAAGCTTATCGAACATAATATTGTTATATTTCATTCTTTCAGGAGATAGTTTATTTGGATTTTTCAAACTCAATTCAATTGCATATTCAAGTTGATCAAAAGTATCAATTCTTTCTGAGATTTTCTTTAGCATTTCTACAATACTAGAATCTAATCTATTATTATTATCATCTACTTTGAAAGTAATAATTGGTTTATCCAAAGAGCAGAATTCTGCAATAATTGAACTTGTATCACCAATAAAAACATCACTTAACATTAAATATTTTAATGTGCGTTTATCATCAATTAAATAAACATTTTTGGTGTTTCGGATTGTATTTTTGAATTGTTCGGAAACCCATGGGTGCAATGTCACTAAAACATTGTATTTTTCTGTTAATTGATCTAGTCTATTATACCACCGGTCAATGGCAGAGGAATTTGACTTATCCCAGGTTGCACTGAACATTACAATTGGTCTATTGTCAAAATTAAGTTCTTTTCTGGTTTGTTTATTAATATCTTCCTTGTCGGATTTAAACATTCCATCAATTTTAGGAAAACCTCCCGAAGCACCACATGTAATTCCAAGAGCTTTGGCTTCTTCAACCTCTGTTTCAGAAGTGAACAAATATAAGTCGAAGCGATTGTATTTTTTTGCGCTTATGAATTTCTTAAAATGATAAACTCCATGTCTTAGACCTATTTTCGTTATTTGTTTTTCAGGGAAATAGTGAAATGCATGGCGGGCCATAATTAATGCTTTCGGAAAAACTGGCCAAAGGATTGAATCTATACCCTCTAATTCAAGTTCTTTCTTTACCTTTTTATTTTTCGCAACAATAGTAATTTCAGGAACATGTTTACGGATTTCTTCAAAAATAACATAGTCAAGATAATCGGCACAATAGAAAACAATATCCTTATTTTTATTAAAAACCTTAAGGGTATTCCAAACTATTTTATATGGTATCTTTAAAAATATTTCTGATAAAACCATTTTGTATCTCTTCTAAACTATCTTTTCCAGGTTCAAAAAGGAATAATGTTCAAATATAAAAATAATGTTAAATAGAACATAAATAAACATTAATTTGTAAAGTTAGCAAAATAGATTAAGCTTGTTAATTTTAGAACTTATTTATTGGAACAATCTTTTTTAACTATTTTTGTATCGATATGACAAAAGAATATAACAATTTATATAAAAAAGCACTCAACTTAGAATTCTTAACAATTGATGAAGGTCTACTTCTATATGAGAATGCAGCCTTGGAAGATTTAATTTTTATTGGAAATGAGTTAAGAAAAAAGCATAAGCAGAATAATATAGTAACATGGCAAATAGATAGGAATGTAAATATTACAAATTCGTGCATATCGCAATGTAAGTTCTGTAATTTTTATAAAAAGCCTAACGATAAAAGTGTTTATGTTACTACAATTGATGAGTATAAAGTTAAAATTAATGAGCTAATAAAGTTAGGAGGAAACCAATTACTATTACAAGGAGGTTTGCATCCAAAGTTGAAACTTAATTTTTATACCGATTTGTTTAGTGATTTAAAAAAGCTTTATCCAAATATCAAATTACATGCATTAGGGCCACCAGAAATAGTTCATATTGCTCGACTTGAAAAGAAATCCTATAAAGAAATATTAGAAGCTCTTGTTGAATCGGGATTGGATAGTTTGCCTGGAGCAGGAGCAGAGATTCTTTCTGATAGAGTTCGAAAAAGTATTTCTCCTGTAAAAGCGGATACTCAACAGTGGTTAGATGTTATGCGCGAAGCTCATAAATTAAATTTGGGAACATCAGCAACCATGATGTTTGGACATATCGAAACACGAAGAGAACGCATTGAACATTTAGTTTCTATACGGGAAGTTCAATCTGAAAAACTTGATTCTGCATATGGTTTTCTGGCTTTTATTCCATGGCCATTCCAAGATGAAAATACTTTCTTACAACGCGAATATGGAATTACCAACGACGTGCGTTCTGAAGAGTATATTCGAACAATAGCTATAAGTCGTATTATGCTTCCGAATATTAAAAATATTCAGGCTTCGTGGTTAACAGTTGGCAAAGATGTAGCACAAATTTGTTTGCATGCTGGAGCCAATGATTTTGGATCTATCATGATCGAAGAAAATGTTGTTTCGTCGGCAGGAGCACATTTTAAATTCGATGCAGAAGGAATTCAAAAAGCAATTGTTGAGGCTGGTTTTACACCAAGACTTAGAAATCAGAAGTATGAGTTTATTGATTATCAACCGCATCAATAACTAAAGAGATAAATTCGGCTGTATCCCAACCATACTCTCCTTCAACAAGGTCTTCGCCTAATCTAACTAAAACAAGATCGTAGGACGGTATTATTATTATGTACTTTTGAAATAATCCTGTTGCCATGTATGTATCTTCGGGAACTTGCGTTCCTACGTGATCGTCATAACGATATGCTAACCAGAATAAATATCCATAATGAGGAGTGCTTTCTAAAGCTGGTTTTTGGGTATTGTTTACCCAATAATCTGGTAGGACTTGTTTAGTATCCCAAATCCCATTTTTCCAATATAAATAACCCAACTTAGCGTAATCTCTTGATTTCAAACTTAATCCCCATGCCGCTATTGTGCTTCCTGATTCATCCGAAGACCATTCAACATCTTTAATCCCTAAATCAGAAAAAAGAGTTTGATTTGCAAAATCAAATGTCGTTATATCTGTAGTGTTTTCAATAATTCCTCCTAACAATAAAGGATTTCCACTACTATAATTCCAATCTGTTCCCGGAATTGTTTCCATGGGTTTATCAAGAACATATTGAATGTAATCTGATGTTTGTCGGATGTTATATAAATCGTTTCTGGCAAAAGAAATTTCATTTTCTTCCCATTGGTAACCAGATGTCATTGTTAATAGGTGTTTAATGTTGATTTCTTTTTTAAGTGGATCTGTATTTTCTTCCTGAAGTTCAGGAAAGTAATCTGAAATTTTATCTTCAATGCTATTTATATATCCCTTTTGAATTGCAATGCCAGTAAGAGCAGCAGTAAAGCTTTTTGCCAATGAGTAACTGTGAATTTTACTTGATTGGCTAAAATTCTGAAAGTATTTTTCTGCAATAATATAACCATCCTTAATAATTAAAAAACTATAGGAGTTTCGATCTTCACTGGCACAATAATCATAAACAGCTTTTAATTTTTCTGAGCTTATTCCAACAGATTCAGGTGAACATTCTCTCCAGTTATTTGTGGGAAAATATTCTCCAACATATTCGCCTTCTTTTATATAATCAGGTAAGGTTGAGTTATCATCGGTACATGCATTCAGCAAAAAAAGTGCGAGCATTAATATTGAACTATTTAAAATCTTTTTTATCATAATTCAAAAGGTAATTCTTTTGTAAATTCGATTTTTTCTGGTGTAACTTTTGCTTGAATTGGAATTATCTCTACACCTAACTTAAAAGCTTTATTTAGTGTTTTTGCATAATCAGGATCAATATCTTTAGCTGGAGCAAATATTTCAACATCGCTACGTTGAATGATATATAACATTACAGCACGCATTCCTTGCTCTTTAACCCTCATGAGGGTTTCTAAATGTTTCTTACCTCGGGTGGTAACAGCATCGGGAAATCGAGCATATTTACCTTCTTTAAGTGTTACGTTTTTAACTTCGATAAAACAGGTTTCAGAATTATTTTTAGCCATAACATCAAAACGACTATCTTCGAATTTTACTTCGCGTTTTACTTCAGTATATCCTTTCAGTTTTTCAATATCTCCGTTTAAAACAGCATCATAAGCAAGTTTATTTGGATTTCCTGTATTTATTCCTATCCAATCATTATTTATTTTAATCATTTCCCAGGTAAATTTAGTTTTACGCTTGGGATCATTTACTGGAGTTAAATAAACTTCGGCATTATTTTCTAAACAACTTTTCATTGTTCCGGAATTTGTACAATGAGCAGTTACAACATCGCCATTATCGAGTGTTATATCGGCAAGGAATCTTTTATATCTTTTTATTAATCTACCGTGAGTTAAAGGTTTTTCAAATATCATTTTATATTTTATTAAGAAATGTAAGGTACTAAAAAATCATAAAGAAATGTTTCAAAACTATAACATTGAGTTTGAATAATGGTTCGTTAAATGTAATTTTATACCCATTAAAATACAATATTTAATTAACGATTTATGAAGAAAAGAGCACTTGTGGAAATGATCGAAATAACTGATAATGTGACAGATTATAATAATATTCTTTTTAAGAATACTAATTTTTCCAATAGGGATTTAGATTCTTTTGAATTTGTTGATTGTACTTTTATGGGATGTGATTTTTCAATGTCGAAACTTTCAAATGCCGTTTTAATAAGAGTCAAGTTTTTAAACTGCAAATTACTCGGGGTTGATTTTTCCGTGTGTTCAAGTTTTGCTTTTTCGGTAAGTTTTGACGAATGCATAATGAACTATATACTTTTTCATAAAAATGATTTAAGAAAGACGAAGTTTAAAACCTGCCAGATTAAGGAGGCAAATTTCTTCGAGACCAATTTAAATTCTGCAAAGTTTGAAAATTGCGATTTAAGCGATACTGTTTTTGATCGATGTGATTTTTCAAAAGTAGATTTTAGAACGGCTAGTAATTACATTATAAATCCGAACGATAATATTATTAAAAAGGCACAATTTTCTTATCCGGGATTACTTGGCCTATTAGGTGGTTTTGATATTGAGATTGAATAACTTCTTGAAAATGAATTTTTTTGGGAGAGTTCATCTATAGATCTTTTGCAACTTAGTTTTCTATTATTTGGGAGAAAATTTTAACTTATTCGATAGGTTTCTATTTATCCTCTGTTTAAAAACATGGAGTGTTTATTGATTGATAATTAGTGGGAAAGAGTTCTTATGGAACTTCTTTGTGAAAAAAATATGACTTTTAATTATCAAAAGAGGTAAAAACTTGTACTTTAGGGCAATGAATTTACACTTCAAATTCATACTAAACGCATTTTAATAATTTTTAAATTTAAGAACTATGGAAAGTATATTTCTTGTATGTATAGGTATGTTGGTATTTATATTAGGTTCGTTACTTTTAAAATCTAACAAATCTACTTCAGATCATATAATTATTGTTTGGTCTGTTTTGGCCATCCTTTCTCAGCTAGGATTTTATTATGTTGCAACTGGCGAATATAAAGAACATCTTCGTTTTGCTCAATTTGTATTTGGAACACTATTGCTTCACGCTCCATTGCTTTATTTTTACGTGAGAATTCAGCTTGACTCAAGCTTCGTTTTTCGCTATAAAGACTTATTTCATTTAACACCATTGTTAATTTTTTACTTATTGCATATTCCTGAATTTTCTCAAAATGTAGGAATATCAATTTGTTCTAAACATTTTGGTTGTTATTTAAGCAATAAACCTTGCAGTATAGTTTATAATTTCTCCAAGATAATGCTAAATTCATTCTATTTAATGTTATCATTTTTTACCTATCGAGATTTAAATAAACCTATCGAGAAAAGAAATGGCAGAGAGAAAGTAAATTTTTTATGGGTTAAAATTTTATTATTTGTAGCATTTTCATTAAATATTTTTATCATAGTTTATCGATTATTAGAAGTAGGTCAAATTCATATTTTCCCAGCAAATATATTTGTTTTAAACATTGTCTCTTCGTTATATATAATCGTATTTAGTTTTATTGGCAGCAATTTTACCGGATTATTAGACTTTATTAAGTTAGTAAGAAAAATTGGTGCATTTGTTCATTTGAAATTATCTTACCAATTAAATATAGATCAATCTGAAGATGATTATATCCCTGAATTGGATGAATGCCATAATGCTTTTGGCTTAAGTGAAATAGCAATAAAGGATTATATCGAAATAATAAATAAATTAATGAAAGACAAGAAACCTTTTCTTGATCAACATATAACTAGAGCTAAATTTTCCGAACTAACATCTATTCCTTCCCATCATCTGGCATATGTAATTAAAGATAAGTTTGACCAAACATTTACAGATTTTGTTAATTCGTGGCGATTAGACTTACTTCTTGAAAAATTGGACGAAACTAAGTATGAAAATTATACTTTGTTGGCTTTAGCTTTTGAATGCGGTTTTAATTCTAAATCTACTTTTAATAGATATTTTAAGACTGATTTAGGTATGACTCCAACCGAATTTTTGAAAATGAAACAAGAAAATGTAGAAATAGAGTTGGCGCGTTAAATTGTTTATATACAATTAATAAAGCGTATCAATTTTAAAATTGAAACCACAAAGTGCCCCTGATTTTTTTTCTGGGGCGTTTTTTTTTCAGGAAAAATCTTTATTAGCAAATAATTTTAATTGTAAAACAAAAAATTAGCCTATGAAAAATTTTACGTTAACACTATTATGCTTATTAACCTTCTCTGGAATGTTAATGGCACAATGGCAACCTGTCGATTTAGGAACAGGTACTACATTGAAGAATCTTTATGCCTTCGATAATCAAAATGCAATAATTGTTGGCGCAGATACAACTATCTTAAAAACTACCGATGGGGGAAAAGTTTGGGAGACAATGAATTTTACATTGCCTAATAAGATTGACTATGATTTTACAGAAGTTGATTTTGCTGATAACCAAACAGGATTTATAGTTGCACCAAAAAAGTATATAAAACCAGATCACTATAATGGTTTTATGCTTAAAACTGCTGATGGAGGAACTACATGGGACGAAGTTTCATTAACTGCTTTTTCTGATGGTTCTGGTAATGATTTAACTGATCCTAAAGCTGGGATTAAAGTTCAGTTTCGTTGTGTTAGTATAAATGGAAATATTGGATATGCTGCTGTGCAATGGGTTGAAGCTGCTACTACAACAGAGCATGGATATATTTTTAAAACAACTGATAAAGGAACAACTTGGGCAATTTCAAGTGGAGATTTAGGAGGTATAGATATTAATTCAATTGAATTTATTGGAGAAACAGTTTATGCTGGTGGAAATGGAAGTTACTTTAGTAAATCTATTGATGGAGGAGCCAATTGGGAAGACCTGTCTAAAGGGAATATTGTATTTGTAAGTGATATTAGATTATTGGATGCTAATAAAGTTTATTTAGCTACAATGCAAGGTACATTATATACAGAAGATGGTGGGGTAAACATCAATGCTCTTAATGATATAGGTGCTTGGGATGTAATATATTTTTCAGATGATAATATTTTATTTGCAGGTAACGGGAATGCATCATCCACTAAAAAAAGTTATAGAAGTATTGACGGTGGAACTAGTTGGCAGGAAGCTACTAATGGACTAAATATTACTGCTTGGGATTTAACCCTTTTTAATGATACTATTTATGCATTAGGTAATGGGGGTGTTGTTAATAAACTAAACCCTAGTGAATTAAAAGATCCTGTTATTGAATTCTCTCAAATATTAAAAGGTGGCGAAGCACAATTTGCTAACGAAAGCGAAAATTGTGGAAGTTACACATGGAAATTTACTGCTGATAGTACTTCAACAATTGAAAATCCTGTATATCGTTTTGCCGATTACGATGCTCATACAATTAAATTGATTGGTGAAAATGCAGTAAGTAGCGATTCTATTGAACATGAAATTACTGTTCAAGCTCCTACAGCCGATTTTACATTTGTTACTGAGGATGGTAATAATGTAGAATTTACAAACACAAGTGAAAATTGTGCTGAGTTCGAATGGAACTTTGGTGAGTTGTCTGTATCAAAAGATGAACTTGTTACATCACATGTATTCTCAACTCTTGGAACTTTTACAGTTAAACTAACTGCCGACAATTATATCGAAACCGTTTCGGTAGAAAAGGAAATTACAATTGATTCAGTTGGAGCATATTGGTCGAAAAATCAATTAGAAATTGATCAAAACTTACAAAAGATGCACGTTTTCAACAATGATATTGCTATTGCGGTTGGAAATGGAACTACAATTATCAAATCAACTGATGGTGGAGATACTTGGACAGAAAAAACTTTCCCTTCAGAATTGGATGGTCATGTAGTTAATGATATTGTTTTCTTTGATGACAATACAGGTTTAATTAGTGCATCGGCAGCTTCAATAGTTAACGGATTTATGTTAAAGACTGTGGATAAAGGTGAAAACTGGACTGAAATTGCTTTAAGTGCTTTTTCTGATGGTTCTGGTGATGAAACAATTGATCCAGCAGCGGGTATTAAAGTATATTTCTATTCAATACATCAAATTGACGAAAATGTAGCTTTTGTTGCAGTTCGTTGGCAAGATGCTAGTAGTGCTTATCATGGATTTGTTTACAAAACATCCGATAAAGGAGAAACTTGGGCAAAATCAAGTAATGATATTTACCAGGAAAATACCTACAAATCTACAATTACAGATATGACTTTTTCTCCTGATGGAACAATTGGATTTATTGCGGGTAATAAGCTCTTATTAAAAACTTCTGATAGTGGTGCTACTTGGACTAGAGTTACTGGTGATGATGCATTTGGTTACATTACAGAAATGTTGGTGCTTGACAATAATACTATTATTGCTTCAACAGGTAATGGTGTTTTAAAAACTACTGATTGTTTTGCTAACTACGAATTCAAAACTACTGATTACTCATTTGATATTATTCAGTTAGGAGATGATAAATTCATGGCTGGTAAAAATGCGGCAACACTTGGTGTTACTGAAGATTTTGCCGAAACTTGGGAGAATATGGGTAATGGTTTGTCTGGAACATTCTTTGAGTTAACGGTATTTAACAATAAGATTTATGCTTTTTCTTCTAAGGGATTAACATCGATTAGTTACTTAGATAATTATGAAACTCCTACAGTAGATTTCGAATCTAGTATTGAAGATTTAACTGTAACATTTACAGATAAATCAGAGAGCATAATTGCAAGCAATTGGAGCTTTGGAGATACTGAAAACAGTACAGAAGTAAGTCCTGTTCACACTTATGCCGACTATGGTAAGTATGAAATTACATTAACAGGAAATAATCTTTGTAAAAAAGTATCGGTAACCAAAGAAATTGAATTAACAAAATCTACAGGAATTGATAATTTGAATGAATCTTCAATTAATGTTTATCCAAATCCTGTTACAAATAATAAAGTATTCATTGAGTTAGGTAATTCTTACGAAGGTGATGTAAATATTGAAATTTATAATACAGAAGGACGTCTGATTGTTTCTGAAAAACAAAAGGCTACTTCATTATTAGAACTGAACGTTGATTTAAATAAAGGATTTTACTTTATGAAAATCAATAATAATAAAGGTTTTAATAAAACAACAAAATTGATTGTTCAATAAACTTTAAGTTAAGTTGCAGGTGCGGTTTAATGCCCGCCTTGCAACTTAAATTTTTTAAATAAAGAGAGTTATGAGAAAGTTATTGGTCCAGTTATGTTTACTTGTAATCAGTTTAGGATTCACAACAGTAACATATGCGCAAGACAAAAACTTATGTGTTGTTAAGGGGGTAATTAGTGATCCAAATACCAAAGAATTATTATTTGGTGTTGTTGCTACTATTCCTGAAATAAATGTTTGGTTTTTTACAGGTGATAAGGGAGAGTACGTTTTGGAGAATATTCCTGCAGGAAAACACACCATTTATTACAAAAGAATGGGACTTAAGGATAGAATTATTGAGGTAGATTTAAAGCCGGGCGAAGTAAAGGTTATGGATGTTAATATGGTTTATCTTTCTCTGGCAATTGATGAGATTGTAATTACTGCTAAGGAAAATCCGAATCAGTTATCAACTTCCTCATTAATTGAAACTCAAGCAATAGAACATATCCAGGCAAGTAGTTTGGGTGATATTATGCAATTACTTCCAGGTCAGGCTATCGAAAATCCTGACTTAAATACGAAAAATCAGGCAAACCTAAGAAGTTCTACTTCTGATTCTGATAATGAAAAAATTGACGCATTGGGAACTTCCGTTATTATGGATGGAGCACCAATGTCGAACAATGCGAATTTACAAGTAACAAATACAGCGCAAATTGGCGCAGAAGGGCTTTTTTCCACGGTTAGTGGAGGGGGAGTTGATTTAAGGCAAATCCCAACAGATAATATTGAGTCGGTTGAAATAATTAGAGGTATTCCATCGGTAAAACATGGCGATTTAACCTCTGGAGCTATTATAGTAACTACCAAAGCGGGGGTTACTCCATTTATTGGTCGAATAAAATTAAACCCAAATACAAAGCAGGCTTATTTAGGAAAAGGGGTAAAGCTAAAAGGAAATAGAGGAAGCATAAATGTCGATTTTGATTATGCTTATTCTCAATCCGATGTTCGATTAGCAAGCCCTAGTTACAATCGAATAAACGGAAAACTTACCTATAGCAATAACTTATTCGATCAAAAACTATATACAACAACGAAATTATCGGTTTTTAGAACCAACGATCAGGATCGTGAAAAAGACGGAAGCTCACTTGAGAAAAGATATTCCGAAGATATGGGTTTACGATTTACTACATCAGGTAAACTAAGATTAAAAAAGAAACTCTCGAATTGTATTAATTACAACTTAACGGTTGATTATAAAGATCAAGAATCGTATACGCGTTTGTTAAAATCAGAAAGTATTACGCCATTGGCAAATTCATTAACAAATGACACGTACGAAGCAATTTTCTTGCCATCTGAGTATTATACCGGATATTACATCGATGGAAATCCATTTAATTTATTTGCCAGCGTTGATAATAAATTTCATTTTCAAGCAGGACCATTTCATAATAAAATAATGGCTGGTATTGATTATACTATTGATGCCAACTGGGGTGATGGGAAATACTTCGATGATAATTATTATTCAACATCATCTTTACGTCCTGTTTCATTTAAGGATTATCCTGCTTTACATCAGCTATCGTATTACATTGAGGATATGATTCGAACAAAAGTATTTTCGAAAACCTTAAAAATACAAGCTGGACTTCGATTCGATAATATACAACCAGAAAATCCTATAAAAGGTAAATTTGGACAAGTTCTTTTACCACGTATTAATTTAACATATCATATTCTTGATAACCTTACTTTACGGGGTGGATATGGAAAGACTTCAAAATCACCTAGCTTAATCTATTTATATTCCGATCCTGCTTATTTCGATGCTCAGAGTTATAATATGTATTCTGGTTTATATCCCGATGAAAGTTTAGCAGTTATCACAACAAAGGTTTTTCAACCTGATAATTCACAAATGCGCCCGTCTGAAATGACAAAATATGAAGGCGGATTCTGTTATAAAATAAAAAAGAATGTAATTAATGTTACTGCTTATAACGAGCTATTGGAAGGTGGATATAGTTTTAAAGATATATTAGCAGTTACACCATATCCTTTATACGATCTTTATAGTTATACTCCAGGTTTAGGCGATCAACCTATACTGGATTACAATAATGTTGATACAGCAATTTTACGAAGCAGTTATAAAATACCTGTTAATACAAAAGAAATAAAACGTAAAGGTGTCGAGATGTCTATCAATACACAACGAATTAAAGGTTTAGGAACATCATTTAACTTTAGTGGTGCATGGAGTTTGACCGAATCTTCAGATGAAATGAGTGATATCTTTATGGGTAGTCAGTATTTTTTTGGTAATGACGAAAAACATATTGGTATTTATGAGTCGAACGGATTTAGCTCTGAAAATCTAACAACAACATTACGAATAATTCAACATATTCCGAAATTGCAGTTTGTAGCTTCCTTGGCAATTCAGACTCAATGGATTCAAAAACAAAAATCAATTATTAACAACCAATTTCCTGTCGGATATATCGATAGCGATGGAATTGAGCACAGTTTAACAGCAACAGAAGCACATTCGGATCAGTATTCATATTTAGTGAGAAGTTTCGATGACACTTATTTTATGGAATCTGAAAGACCTGTAGTATGGCATATGAGTTTGAAATTAACAAAAGAATTAAAGAACGATTTAAGTTTTTCATTCTATGCAAACAATATGTTTATGAATCACCCAAAATATAAAAACTACAAAACTGGTAAGATCGATAAACTTAATCCATCCTTGTTTTTTGGTGCCGAACTCAATTTTAAACTATAAAGCTTTAAATTATGAAATTTAATATAAGTCTGATTTCTATTATTTGTATTCTCACCATTTTATTTGCGTGCGAAGATGATATGTATGATAAAGAAGCTAAGCTCTTTACAGTAGATATACAAGTAAATTACCCAGTTCATTACAATGTTTCTGAAGCCAACGAGGTTTCTGTACGATTAATAAATATCGAAAATGGATTGTGTGTAAATGAGGTAACGGCTCAAACTGGAAAAGTTACTTTTGAAAATGTTAAGAAAGGTGCCTATCGAATATCATGCGGAAAGAAAATCCCTGCAGCTTTGGCAGTTACGTATGGCGAAACGATAGTTAATCAGGAAGACATTGATGATGGTCGTTTGGTTAATCTGAATGCAACTATTGAGGATTTAAAATTAGGTGAGACTGCTGATTTAGGGGTGTTAAATTTAAAATCTTCTTTACCTGGGACTTATTTAATCAAGGAGGTATATTATACTGGATCAATAACGCCTAACGAAAGAGCATATTATGCCGATCATTTTGTTGAGATTTTTAACAATACCGATAAAGTGATTTTTGCTGATAGCTTATGCGTTGCAACAGTTTATGGACCAAATGGGAATACGGATTCAAGTCCAACCGAATTTAGTATTGATCCCGAACATGTGTATCTAACTTTTGTTTGGATGGTTCCCGGAACAGGAAAACAGTATCCAATAATGCCTGGTAAAAGCATTATTATAGCCCAGGATGGAATAAATCACAGAGACGATCCAAATGGAAATCCTAACAGTATAGATCTTTCAGATGCTACATGGGAGACATTTTTATTGCGCGATATCCAAAAGGATATTGATGTGTCAGAAGTGCCAAATATGAAAGAGATTTTTACAAACCGACCTAATACGCATGATTGGATATTGCATAGTTATGGTTCTTCTATAGTAATTTTTAAATCATCAGATATTGAGAATTTAGAAGTAATTCCCGAACCTCAAAATACACAAGGTTATACTATAATGAAATTGCCTTCGAAAGATGTACTTGATGGATTTGAATCATTGGCATATGCCAATTCTGGAATATTTAAACGCATTCCAGAATCTTTAGATGCTGGTTTTATTTATTGCAACGGAATATTTAATTCCGAAAGTTGTAGAAGAAAAGTTGAAGATGTTGTCGATGGAAGAATAATTCTGCAAGACACAAACAATTCTGGGGAAGACTTTGAAGTAATATCATTTCCTACACCTTATGAATTTGAATAGTTAAAGAATCGAAAATATGAAAATGAATAATATAAAAATTGCGTGTTGTTTGGTTTTGAGTATGGCAATAACTGGCCTAAGCAATAAAATAATTGCACAAAACCAGAACGATTCAATAAAAACTATAACAAATAGTATTAGCGAAGATTATACCTTACAACAAAATTTATGGATGAATACTGTAAATGCAACGGGTTTAAGTATTGATACAATTGAGGATTATGGTCATTTGTTTTTTGCTGGAAGTTATAAAGATTCTAAATACAAAACTACATACAATCCCGATAAACAAACGGTTTATGGAATGAATGCATATGGTTATAAAGCTTTAGATAAACTTTTCTTGCAAGGTGGATTTTCGTACTACAGATCCGATGAGGATAATATTGATTGGTCTTTACAAATGGATCCTGAAAGAGATTGCCCATTTATTCTTGCGGATTCTATTGGTGGTGATTGGAAAAAGGATTATTATAAATTAAATATGAATGCAGCCACAATTCCGGTTTTTGGTTTTATTCGATTTGGTGTTGGAATTGATTACAATGTATCGAGTGGAGGAAGAGATAATGACCCAAGACCAAAAGCAACAGTTAAAGATTTAAGAATCCGCCCAGCAATTAGTTTTGATTTAAACGAGAAAAATAATCTGGGATTTTCGTATTTGTATGGCGATTATCGACAAGATATCAATGTAATGAATAAATACGGTGTTGGAGGTTCAACTACATACAAAATATTAGGATTAGCTCTAAAAGAAAAACCAATAACTGAACCAAGTATTAAATATAGAATAGATCGTTGGGAAAATGGCGTTGCTATGCAGTATGGGCATAGGGGCAATAAAATGAGCTATATTACCGAGTTTAAATACAAGCTATCAACGGAAAAGGGGATCGATGATCCATACAAGAGTAGCGAAGATCTTGTGGATGGAATAATTCATTCTACGCCAGATGTAGATTATAAATATGCAGAGAACCAATATGGTTTTTATGGAGCGATAAGCATAAAAGGTAACAACCTGCATGTTGTAAAGCTTAATGCCGATTATTACGATGGTAAAATTTATAATATGTCAACACAGCAGGTGGAGTTAAAGAATAATAAACTAGATGCATCTGTTGCATATGTTTTATTTACAGCGCCTGCTAATATCGATAAAAGAAGTAAGTTCTTATTTAATGTAAACTATAAAAATTCAGAAAATGAGAATTTATTTTATGCAATTCAAACGATTGAAAAGATAAATTTTGAATCATCTTATGAGAAGGCATTGCTTCTTTTTGGTAAAAGATTTTCTGTAGACATAAAAGCACAATATTCACATAATTTAAATTCAGAATTAACAATTGATCCACAATCGGAATTTATTGAAGCAGAAACTGATATTACCGATCCATTTGTAATGTATAATTATGACTATTTAACGTCAAATTATATTAATGGTGGATTAGGTTTAAAATACTATAGTACATTAAAAAGCAAAACAAACTATTATGTTGGGCTTAGAGCTGAAAGACTTCAGGTAATAAAATCTTCTCAATTTGAAAATGATGGTATTACATCTGTAGCTATAAATATTGGAGTATTATTTTAGATAACTAAATACAAAAAACTATGAAGAAACTTTTACTATTAATTCTAACTGTTATATCGATAGATGTATCAGCGCAAACGGTTGAGTGGGTTAAAACACTTGGCGGATCGGGCGATGATGAAGGTCATAAGTGTGCAGTAGATGCTTCGGGAAATTTCTTGTTTACCGGAACATTTAGTGAAACAATGGATTGGGGAGATGCGAATATTGTGAGCACTGGTAATCGTGATATGTTTCTAATAAAAACAGATAAAAACGGGAATGTTCTTTGGGGTAAAATGGCTGGAGGCGATTACAATCAATCAACATTAGGAAAAGCTGTTGCAACCGATGCAAATAACAATGTGTACGTAGGAGGAACTTTTACGGATACTTTAAATATTGAAACCCAGCAATTTATTGCAGAAAACGATTTAGACGAAACTCTATCCGATTGCTTTATTGCAAAGTATTCAGATCAAGGAAGCTTACTATGGGTAAAGATATTTTCTGGAGCAGCTGGAGATGTAATAGAAGAAATGAATATTCTTAACGACCAATTGGTTATTGTTGGTTCGTATAAAAAATCATTTAGCATTCTTGGAACCACTTTTACATCCGACGATCCTAATGTTCAATCAAATTACAATCCTTTTATTGCAAGTTTAAATCTCGATGGTGAGTTAAATTGGGTAAGTAAAGTGAACTGTACCAATGGAACATGTCGTGCATTCGATATCGATAGCGAAGGAAATATAAATCTTTTACTTGAAGCAAAAGGAAGCATTGTTTTCAAAAGCGTTGGTTCAGGAACACAATATCCACTCAAGCAATCAAATGCAATGCAGGATAATTACATTGTTAAGTTAAAGGGAACCGACGGAAGTTTACTCTGGGGTAATCGATTAGGTAGTGCTAGCTACATTATGGGTTATGCTGTTGAAACCGATGCTTCAAATAATATTTATTGTGGTGGGTTATTTCAGGGAGAACTTAAACTGGAAAGTTTAGATGGTAATTATCAAAAAGTGAATGCTGTAAATAAATTCGATTACTATGTATGTAAATACTCAAAAGATGGTAATTTATTATTCGTTGATGCACAAGGCGGAAATTCAATCGAAGGAGCATTAGATATGATTGTTAATTCGAATGGAAGTTTATATGTTGCGGCTTATTTCTTAAAGCCCGAAACTATTTTCCATGGAGAAACTTTTTCTTGCGAGGATGGAAACGAAGCTCTTCTAATTAAATATGATAATACAGGAGAAAATAGTTGGGTAAAACAGACAAGCACCACAAAAAATTCTGGTTACATCTATTCAATGGAAATGGTATCGGAAGATAGCTTAATATTGCTTGGTCATTTTAAAGGCGATGGAACTTTCTTCGATGGAGAAACCTATTCAACACCTGATACCCTTAAAGATGTATGGTTTGCTTTAATGGCAGATCCAGAAACAGCACCGACAGGAATCAATGATTTAGATGATAAAAATTCTGATATCTTGATTTATCCAGTTCCAGCCAATAATTATTTATATGTAAAAAGCCAAGAATATTCAGATCCGATACAATCGGTTGATGTATTCAATATTATCGGCGAAAAAGTTTACAGCAGTCAGAATGGAGTTACTGAAATAGAGATCGGGCAGATTCCATCTGGAGTTTATTTTATTCAGGTAAAATCAAAATACAAACAAAAAACAAAGCAAATAATAATACAGCACTAGAATAGTAAAAAAAACTATAAGGTCTTGTAAATAAAGGTTTAAGGATGTGAGTTTACTCACTGCCTTAGGGGATTAACATCCTAAATTTAAAATAAATAACATAAAATAAATGCACTATGAAAAAAATGAAAATTAAGAATCCTTTAAGGTTAAGCCTGCAGGGAGCAATTGTAATCCTGTTAATGTACATGCTGGCAAAATGGGGTTTAGTAGAAAGTTATACTCCTGATTTTGAGGCGTATTGTCCATTTGGAGGTTTACAAGCTTTATCGAGCTATTTAGTTAGAGGTTCATTGGCTTGTTCAATGACAAGTGCTCAAATTATTATGGGTGTTACTTTATTGATCGGTGTAGTATTGTTCAGTAAATTATTTTGTGGATATATTTGCCCGCTTGGTACTTTTTCTGAATGGTTTGGAAAAATTGGTGATAAATATAAAGTAAGAAGAGACATCACTGGAATTTACGATAAAGCATTACGTTCATTAAAGTATATACTTTTATTTACAACCTTTTATTTTACATTAGGTTCAAGTGAGTTGTTCTGTAAAAATTACGATCCGTTTTTTGCAACATTTACTTTATTTAGTGTTGATGTAACGGTATGGATGGCAATTTTATCAATTGTTATTTTAATTGGTGGCTCAATCTTTTTCAGATTATTCTGGTGTAAGTATTTATGTCCACTAGGAGCATTATCAAATATCTTCAAATTCTTCTTGGTATTTGTTGGTGTAATGGGTATTTACTTATTATTAGTTTTAGGATTCTCAATGGAGATTTCTTATGTATGGCCTTTAGCTATCATTACTATTCTTGGTTATATTCTTGAAGTTACTAAATTAAGAAGCAAACTTTTCCCATTATTAAAAATTACAAGAAACGAAGATGTATGTAATTCTTGTCAATTATGTAATAAGTCTTGTCCTCAAGGAATAAAAATTACAGAATACAAAAAAGTTGATCATGTTGACTGTAATATGTGCACAGAATGTTTAAATGTATGTCCTAAAGAAGGTGCATTAAGCATTAATAAAAAGTCTAAATTAAAATGGTTACCAGCTACCTTAGTAATAATCTTGGTTATTGTTGGAGTTTATGTAGGTTCAACATTCCGTGTTGCAACAATTAATTTAAGATGGGCCGATGATGAAGCATTTAAAACTGCTGAAGTTTATAAGCGTGAGGGAATTAAAAATATTAAATGTTATGGTAGTTCTATGGCTTTTGCGCGTCAAATGCGTGAAGTTAGAGGAACTTTAGGTGTTGAAACTTATACAGATAATAAATCTGTGAAAATATATTACAATCCAAAAGTTATTACTCATGATAAAATAACAGAAAAGATATTTTCAACTTCGAAAGTAACTATCGAAAAACCAGCGGTTGGAGATGAGATACAAGTAGTAGAATTAGGCTTGTTAGGTTTCTTTGATCAGTTTGATGCATATTATTTCAGACAATTGTTAATGCAATATGGCGATGTATATGGTTTTAGCACTAAATGGGGCGAACCAGTTCAAACAAAGGTTTATTTTAAAGCTAACAAACAAATTAATTTAGAAGAGATCGTTGAGTTGATTGAAAGCGAAACTCTAACTTATAAAGTAAAAGATACAGAGAAAACAGTATCTCTTAAATTTGAAGTAAGCGATATACAGAAATTAACGGAAAATATTTCTTCCAATGATTTTAATAAAGTGATGTACAGCGAGTTTTTCAAAACATTTAACAATAGAGATCGTTATTTGAACGAAGAAGTTGGTGTTTTTAAAGCAGATTTTGAATTATTTGACAATACAACACCTTGGTTAGCTTATTTGCAAAATCATGTTTCAAAACAAGATACAGGTATTGTTGCGTTACATTCAATGTTGGATGGAGAAAACCCAACTATTCAGCTAGATTTCATTAAAGAAATTACAAATCCTGAAAAAATTTGGGAAATGATTGATGTAGATTCTTTAGTTGTTCATTATAAAAATGGTAAAATTAAATCATTTGCAAACCCTTTCTCTTTCATAAAAGAGGATTCCATAGCTAATAATTAGTATTCATTGGTCTCTGCAAATTTTATTTGCAGAGACTTTTTATAACAATTGAATATGATGAAAAAAGTAAAAAGTAAACTATTATTGATTGTACTTTCCTTGTGTATTTCATTTTATGCAAGTGCCGATGAGGGAATGTGGCTTTTATCATTATTAAATGAGATAAACTATAACACAATTCAGGATAAAGGCATGCAGCTTAGTCTCGAAGAACTATATAGTATCGATAAGCTAAGCTTAAAAGATGCAATTGTTGCTATCGATGGTGGTTCTTGTACGGGTTCTTTGGTTTCCGAAAATGGTTTAATGATAACAAATCATCATTGTGGATATTCCGAAATACAGGAACATAGCTCACTTGAAAACGATTACCTAAAAGATGGTTTTTGGGCTCATTCTTTAAAAGAAGAATTACCTAATCCTGGCAAATCAGTTTCATTTCTGATCGATGTAAAAGATATTACAGATCGAGTAAATGAAATGAAGGCCGAACAAATAAAAAAAGGAGCTGAACGACCTAACATGATGAGAATTCGACGACTTATTTCTCGCGAAACAGTTAAAGGAACTCATTATAATGCAGAAGTACATGCTATGTTTGGTGGAAATAGTTATTATCTTTTTACTTACGAAACATACAGTGATGTGCGTTTAGTTGGAGCTCCACCATCGGCTATTGGAAATTTTGGTGGTGAAACTGATAACTGGATGTGGCCGCGTCATACCGCCGATTTTACATTCTTCAGAATATATACCGGTCCTGATGGCAAGCCTGCCAAATATTCACCGGAAAATATACCTTTAAAACCTAAAAAATATTTAAAGATGAATGCAACGGGAGTTAATGAAAAAGACTTTGCATTTATCATGGGTTATCCTGGAAAAACGGATAGATATAACACCTCATATGGTATTGAAGAAATCCTTAATATTAGCAATCCAATAAGTATTGTTATGAGAGGTAAAAAATTAGAAATTATTCGCAAAGCAATGAATGAAAGCGATGAAGTAAGAATAAAATATGCTTCAAAATTTGCTGGCTTAAGTAATTATTGGAAATATGGAATTGGACAGAGCGAATGTTTGAAAAAATATAACACCATTGAAGATAAACAAACCCTTGAAAATCAATTTGCATCATGGGTAAAATCAAATAACGAATTAAATAATGAGTATGGTAATGTTTTAAGCTCTATTTCTGAAGCTTACAAAAATAAAGCAAATCTTACTTCAGCAATTAAGTATTATAACGAGGCAATCCTGATGGGACCAGAAATTATAAACTTTTCGAATCGTTTAAATCGCTTAAAAAAATCTATTGAATCGAAAAAATATGATGAGCAGAAGCTTCAAAAATCTGTTGAATCATTATTAAAGAGATACCAATCCGCATATAAAGATTATGATGTAAAAGTAGATAAACAAATTTTTGAAGTTTTACTCCAGGATTTTGTTGAGAATATCGATAAGCAATATTTGAATAAAGATTTTATTGCTGTTGCCGAAAAATATAACTGGGACATGACCGCTTTGGCAAATGATATTTATTCTAATTCAATTTTTACTGATTATCAAAAAGTTAAAAATTATTTAGAAAGTTTAAATATCAACTCTGTAATATCTGATCCTGCAATGGAAGTTGCTGTTCCATTAATGACAGGAGTATTTTCTTTAAATACTGAAAAAGGTAATTACAGGCGAATAATTGCAAGCTCAAATAAGTTATTTATTAAGGGTTTAATGGAAATGAATCCAGAAAAGGACTTTTATCCTAATGCGAATTCTACCATGCGACTTACATATGGAAAGGTTAGTGGTTATGAAGCTAGCGATGCAGTTACATTTAATTACTATACAACGATCGATGGTGTAATGGAAAAATATAATTCCAAGCTACCTGAATATGAAATTCCAGAAAAGTTAAAATCATTATACGAATCAAAAGATTTTGGTACATATCAAACCGATGGGACAATAAGAACCTGTTTCTTAACCGACCTTGATATTACTGGTGGTAACTCTGGAAGTCCAGTTTTAAACTCAAAAGGCGAGCTAGTTGGTTTAGCTTTTGATGGAAATTGGGAAGCAATGAGTAGCGATATTGATTTTATCCCCGAAAAACAGAAGTGCATTAATGCCGATATTAGATATGTACTATTTATTATCGATAAATTTGCAGATTGTCAATATATAATGAACGAATTAAACATAATAACAAAAGATTAGCGAAATGAAAAAATATATTTCAATTTTAATGATAAGCTTCTTGCTTTTTACCTCAGTGGTAAAGGCGGATGAAGGTATGTGGCTCGTAAATATGTTGGGTCAAATGAATATTGAAAAGCTATATGAAAAAGGTCTGGAATTAACTCCAGAACAAATATATAGCGTGAATAATTCAAGTTTAAAAGATGCAATTGTTGCTTTAGACTATGGAATGTGTACAGGTGAATTTGTTTCTGATAAAGGACTGATTCTTACGAATCACCATTGTTCTCATGACGATGTTCAAAAATTGAGCTCGCTTGAGGATGATTATCTTACCAACGGATTTTGGGCTAGAAATAATAGCGAAGAAATTCCTATTCTTGGTAAAACAATATCGATACTTAACAAAGTGGAAGATATAACTAAAAGAGTGAATAAAGATATTGCTACAGCTATAAAAGAGGGAAAAGATAAGTCTTTTATGATGCGAGGTATTATTCATAATATTGAACGAGAAAAAAATAAGGAAAGTGGTTTTGAAACATCTGTAGCATCTACATTTGGTGGAAATACTTATTATTTATTTTATTATACAGTTTATAAAGACGTACGTTTGGTTGGTGTTCCTCCTATATCAATAGGTAATTATGGAGCTGATACAGATAATTGGATGTGGCCACAACATAAAGGAGATTTTGCTTTTTACCGTGTGTATTCCGATTCGGAAGGTAAACCTGCAGAATATTCAAAAGATAACGTGCCTTATAAACCAAAAAAGCATTTGAAAATTTCATTAAAAGGAGTTAATGAAGGAGATTATGCTATGACATTAGGGTATCCTTATTCTAATAGCAGATACCTTTCATCATATGGTCTTGAAGAATTAATAAATGTTTTAAATCCTGCACAGATTGCTGTTCGTGAACAAAAACTTGGGATCATGAAAAAAGCAATGAACGAAGATCATAAGGTTATGATTCAATACTCTTCAAAATTCTTTAATAGTTCAAATTATTATAAATATGCAATTGGTGAAAATAAATATATTAACGAATTTGATGTTGTTACATTAAAAAGAAATACTGAAAAAGATTTTGAAAATTGGTATAAGCAAAAGAAATCAAGAACTAAAAAATACGGTGAAGTATTATCTACATTAAAAGATTCGTACGAAAAGAGAGCTGATTACGAAAATACTGAGAAATATTATCAGGAAGGCTTTATTAAGGGATGCGATATGGTGAAATTTTCCCTAAAAGGAAAAGGTTGGGAATCGGTTCTTAAGAAAGATGCAAAAGAAGGAGCTTTAGAAAGGAAAATTAAACTTAGTCGAAAAACAACTGATAAATTCTTTAAAGATTACAATTTTGAAACTGATAAAAAACTTTTTGCAGCAGGTATAAAATTATATGTTGAAAATGTTAATCCAGAACATACTGCTGATATATTGGTTAAAATGGTAAAAGATTTTGATAATGATTATGAGAAATTTGCTGATTATATTTATACGAAAACTCTTTTTTCATCACCTGAGAATTTTGAGAGATTTTTAAACGATCCTACTATTGAGAAATTGCAAAATGATCCTGTTTACAAAATAGTTCAACCTACTCTAGATATTATATATAAGTTAAGAGATGAATTCAGACCTTATGGTTCTATTATACATGCTCAAAATAAACTATTCATCGAAGGATTAATGGAAATGAATAAGGGTCAGTCTCTATATCCAGATGCGAATTCTACTATGCGTTTATCATATGGTACTGTTGGTGGATATTCACCTAAAGATGGAGTTATGTACAACTATTATACAACTATCGATGGATATTTAGAAAAAGAAAATCCAGAAAATCAAGACTTTCTTGTGAAAGAAGATTTTAAAAATATTGTAAATGCTAAAGATTTTGGGCAGTATGCAAATAAGGATGGAAAATTGTGTGTTGATTTTCTAACAAATAACGATATAACAGGTGGTAATTCTGGAAGTCCAGTTTTAAACGGTAAAGGAGAATTAATTGGTGTTGCTTTTGATGGTAATTGGGAATCAATGGCAGGAGGAATTTATTTCCATCCATATTTTAACAAAACCGTTTGTGTTGATATTCGCTTTGTACTATTTGTTGTCGACAAATATGCTAATGCACAGAATATTATCGATGAACTAGATTTAATAAAATAGTGTCATTTACTCTAAATCCTTGATTTACTTTTATGTATTATTTCGATTATATAGTTATGCCTGAAAAGAAGTTAATTATTGAACATTTTTCAGGGGAAATTAATCTCGGGATTATTCTAAAACAGAAATACAGGGAGAGTATTGATACAAAGTATAATCGAAACTATAATGTAATTAATGATTCAAGAAACGCAGTGTTTTTTTTAAATTCTGATGATATTAAAAATTATGTTGATCATATCAGAAACAATGAATTACTTAACAGGGAAAGAAATGTAGCATTTCTAACAAAAACTCCTAATCAGGTGGTTATAGCAACTTTATTTAAGGAGCTTAAAAAGGAACTGCCTATTAATGTTAGTATTGTTAGTACTCTGAATGCAGCTCTTCGGGGAGTGGAGCTGCTTTCAGATGAAAATAAATTGGTAAAATTTAATTTAAACAAATTAAAAAATCAGAGTTGTAAATACAATATCAAACAAATAAATAATGATGAAAAAATATATATTAATAGTATTTGTACTAGTAATTAATTGCACTTTTTTATTAGCGCAAGACCTAAATCAGGAAGTTCCGTTAAAAAGTGAAATCCGGTATGGAGTATTAGAAAACGGACTTACCTATTACATTCTTCATAACGAAGAACCAAAAAACAGAGCTAGCTTTTACATTTTACACAATGTTGGTGCAATTCTGGAAAATGATAAACAGAATGGATTAGCTCACTTTCTGGAGCATATGGCTTTTAATGGAACCGAGCATTTTCCTCAAAAAGGAATAATTAATTATCTTGAAAAAAACGGCGTTAAGTTCGGTCGTAACATAAATGCTTATACCAGTCGCGACGAAACAGTTTACAATATTAGTAATGTTCCTACGGAAAGAAAATCTCTAATTGATTCTTGTTTATTGATTTTAAATGATTGGTCGCAAAATCTTTTGTTAACCGAAGAAGAAATTGATGCAGAAAGAGGAGTAATTACTGAAGAATGGAGAACTCGAAGAGACTCCAGATTTAGAATGTATCAAAAGAAAATGGCCTTATATTCCGATAGTAAATATTCAGAAAGAGATGTTATAGGTGATTTAGATATTATTCAAAATCATAAATATAAAACATTAAGAAAGTTTTATAAAGAATGGTATCGCACCGATTTGCAGGCTATTGTTATTGTTGGTGATATAGATACTGATTTGATCGAGAATGAAGTAAAACAACTTTTTTCGCAGTTGCCAAAAGTTAAAAATCCTTCCGAAAGAAAATATTTTGATGTTCCCGATAACGTAGAACCTCGTTATGTATTAGCCACAGATAAAGAAGCTACAGGAAATACAATAAATTTGATGTTTAAATTTGATGCCGTTAAAGACCAAGATAAGAACTTGGGGTATATAAAGGATTCTTATACAAAATCAATATTCCAGAATATAGTAAAGGAACGAATTGCGGAAAAATTACAGGAAGAAAATGTTTCTTTTATTAATGCAAGGGTTGGAATGGCTTCTTTGTTTAGAACTAAAAGTAAAGCTTCAATTCTTGTAAATTATAAAGAAGAGAATTGGCAAAAAGCTTTAACAGATGTTTGCGAGCTTGTCGAGAATGTTCGTGATTATGGGGTTACTACAAGTGAATTCGAGCGTGCTAAAACAAATTTATTACGTGGATATGAAAATGCTTATAAAAAGAGAAATAAAAAGAAGAGCGACATGTATGTTCGAGGTATTAAATCTCATTTCTTAAGAAACGAGCCTAATCCTGGAATTGAGTATAAGTACGATTACTTAAAAGAGACATTACCTCAATTAAAAATTGAAGAAGTTAATAAATGGGCTCAATTATTTTTCACCGATAAGAATATGCTAATTGCAGTTACCGGACCAGAAAAAGAAGGTGCAATATATCCTAATAAAGAAGAAATTCTTGAAATTGTTGATCAGGTTAAGAACGCAAAATTAGAAGCGTATACCGATTCTTATGTTCAGAAAGAATTAATGCCAAAAAAACCTGTTGCAGGTAAAATTGTTAGTGTTAATGATATTAAAGGACTCGATGCCAAAGAATACATATTAAGTAATGGTATTAAGATTTATGCTCAGAAAACCGATATCGAGAAGGAAAAAATAGAATTTGCAGCGCATAGTTACGGTGGGGTGTCTAAACTTGAAGAAAGTGTTATTCCTAACTATATGTTGTTTAAAGGATTTGTTGAAGCTTATGGTGTTGGCAAATTTTCTAATACAGAGTTAAAGAAAGCTCTAACAGGGAAAATTGTTAAAGTAAGACCAAGTGTTAGTCGTTTAAGCGAAAATATTGAAGCTTCATCGTCGCCGCAAGATCTTGAAACAATGTTTCAATTAGTTAATTTGTACTTTACGAATCCAAGATTCGACGAAAAAGCCTTTAATGGCGTAAAATCAAGATATTTAGGGTTTGTTAAGAACATGGCTAACGACATTAATGGAGCTTTTAAAGATTCTGTTACATTATTGACATATGATAATCATCCTCGAATTAAAATGTTTAACGAAGATCTTATAAATCAAATAACATTCGATGGTGTTAAAAATATTTATATAGATCGTTTTCAAAATCCTGGTGATTTCACATATGTTATTATTGGCGATTACGACGAAAAAAAGTTAGAAAAATATTTAGTAGAATATATTGCATCACTACCTGTATCTGGACTTAAAGAAACTTTTACAGATCATGGAATTCGATCTCCTGAAACGGATGTGGAAAATCATTTTGAAACAGAAATGACTACTCCTAAAGCATCAGTTTTTGTTAAGTACCATAAAGAAGCAGAGTATTCTGAAGAAAACCGTATTTGTTTATATATGATTTCTCAGCTTTTAAGTAAACGCTACATGGATGAGATTCGTGAAAAAGAAGGTGGAACATATGGTGTTAGTGTTAAATATCGATTTAAACAGATTCCATATCAGGAAGCTCAACTTTCGTTATCATTCGATTGTGATCATGAAAAAGCCGATAAATTAACATCGATCGCCCTGAAAGAAATTGATGAACTAATTGAAGGTAAAGTTTTAGAAGTTGATTTAGGAGAGGTAAAAGAAAATTTAACAAAAGAACGTGTTGAGAGTTCAGAAAAATTGAATTATTGGTACGATAAACTTTACGATTATGCTATTGATAATGAACTTACAATGAGTAAAGAAGAATTCATTAATTACGTTATGTCAGTTAGTAGCGATGATATTGTTAAAAAGGCAAAGGAATTTTTAAAAGATTCCAAAAAGATAGAAGTTGTTATGAAACCAAAGATGCTATAGGTTAGTAGGTTTATTAATTTTGAATGGTTAGGTGGGTCGAGAGGCCCGCCTTTTTTTATTGAAAAAATTGCGATCAAAAAACTTTAAAGCTGTTTTCTAGAATTAAGAGATTTTTATATTATTGCACTTTCAAAAAAATAATTAAATGGAATGTAGACCTAATTGCGGTGCATGCTGTATTTACCCTTCAATTTCTTCGCCCATTCCGGGAATGCCGAATGGAAAACCTGCAGGAGTTCGTTGTATACAATTAAACGATGATTTAAGTTGTAAGATATTTAATTCGCCCAATAGACCTAATGTCTGTGGAGGATTTAAAGCCGAAGAGATTATTTGTGGCAATTCTGCTCAAGAAGCTTGCGAAATAATTGCTTCTTTGGAAGGAATACCGGTTTTATAAAGACGATATCCAGAAAAGTAACTTCTTATGTAACAAAACTCTGGTAACTTGTCAGTTATCAGTACAATATTAAAAGAAGAGTTGTCATTCTGAGCTTGTCGAAGAATTCTCGAGTTATGAAAGAAAATATTTCGACAAGCTCAATATGACAAACGAGCTTTACTTTTTATTCAACAAATGTTAATTCATCTACTAATCGTTGAGCGCCCATATATTTTTCAAGAAGCCAAACAATATATTTAATATCTGTACAAACAGTTTTTTGCATTTTCTGTTCGAATTCAATATCGCCAGTCATACCTTCCCAGTTACTGTCAAAAGCGAGTCCAATAAGTTCACCCTTCCCATTAATAACTGGACTCCCAGAATTTCCACCTGTAATATCGTTGTTGGTTGTAAAACAAACCCTCATATCATCTCCATATCCAAATCTCCCATAATCTTTTGCTTCGTATAAGGATTTTAGCTTTTCAGGAACAATAAACTCATAGTTGTTCGGATCCTCTTTTTCCATTACACCTTTTAGAGTTGTGTAATGTCTGTAATACATTCCATTTTTAGGACTATAACCTCCAACTTTTCCATAAGTCAAACGCATAGTGAAATTGGCATCAGGATAGAAATTTCGTTCCGTTTGCATTTCCATCAAGCCTTTCATGTATTGTCTTTTTGCTACAGCTAGCTGCTCATCAAAGCTTTTCGACTGATCGTATATATCGTAATATTTTCTCCAAAATACTATACCGGTATTATATCCTGGGTCATTATTTAGGATTTTCTTCGATGGTTTCTCAATAAAATTAAGAAATGCTTGTTCGTTTGCAAGAATAGATTGCGAGTATAAACCATTCACAAATGATTCAATATTTCCATTGTATTCTTTCAATGCGGTTTTAAATTCTTCGGGGAAATATTTTGAATTAATATCATCATTTAAAATTTTAAATAAGGCAATAGAAATCTTTTTATCGGTTTCCTTATCGTAATCTCTAAAGTATTTTTCGCCAAATGAAGAAATCTCATCTGTCAGCAACTTAATTTTCTTCTTGTCTTTTTTAAAGAATCCCTTATTTAGTTCGGTATTTAGATTATATATTTTTGATGCAAAGCCGAAAATCTCGGGTCCTCTTAATACAGTTTCATATAAATACTGACTAGCGTGTTTATATTCTTTTCTTTCAGAATAAGCTTCTTTTATTTGCTTTAATGTACTTGCATATTCATCAACTCGGTTCTTGTCTTTAGCAACCCAATTGGTAAAGTGTTTTTCCAAATCTTTACGATGTTCAATTACATTGTTTCGTTCGAAGCCCGCCATTTGTGCAACCGAATACTTCCAATAATTACTTGATCCTTTATATTTAGCAGCATACATTATTCTGTGCGCAGGACTTATCGACATAGTTTCATTCATAATCTCTAATTTTGCACCGCGTATCTTAATACGATTCGGATTACTTATGTCTATAAGTTCTTTTATTCCATAACTTGTCATGTGTCGGTCTGTTGAACCAGGATTTCCAAGTATCATAGCAAAATCATCAGGTTGTGCGCCTTTAAGCGATACTGGAAGGTAATGCTTTGGCTTTAATGGGATGTTTTCTGGAGAATACTCAGCAGGAGTTCCATCAGGTGCGGTATAAACTCTAAAAATTGAAAAATCGGCTTTGTGTCTTGGCCACATCCAGTTATCGGTTAGGCTACCAAAATCTCCAATTGCAACAGGAGGATTGGCAACTAAACGAACATCTTTATATATTTCGTAAACCAATACATAAAATTGATTCCCATTGTAATACGATTTAAACAGCCCATCGTAATGAGTACCTTCAACTGCTTCTTGTTCTAACTGTTTTGAAATCTCATTTATAATTTTAGTTCTTTCAGATTCTTCGGTTATATTTTTGAGTTTGGCATTTACTTTTTCAGAAACATCATCAACACGAATCAAAAATTTAACCGTTAAACCTTCGTTTGGCAGTTCATCTTTAAGTTCAGCTGCTGCGAAACCATTTTTTAAATAGTCATTTTCGATGGTTGTATGCGATTGTATCTGACGATATCCGCAGTGCA
Source organism: Bacteroidales bacterium (assembly GCA_016342685.1). GTDB lineage: Bacteria > Bacteroidota > Bacteroidia > Bacteroidales > UBA12077 > UBA12077. The sequence continues at coordinate 158,147 of JAEINU010000005.1, forward strand.
TATTGGTTAAAAGTAAACCTTGATCTGAAATAATTTCACCTGTACAACCTCCGCCAAAAATAACGATGGCATCTTTCAAACTTGAGTTATTTACTTGGTAAATATCATCTTTAGTAAGTTGTAGACCCATTTCGTGCATCTTGTCCATATTTGTCTGGTTCAATAAGAACGGAAGCCACATTCCTTCGTCGGCCAATAGAGGTTTAATAAAAATTGATAGTAGAAATACAAAAACGAATATCTTTTTCATTGTGTATGTTTTAAAATGATTAGTTCGAATAGTACAATATTATAATTTAGTTTGATAAAATAAAACTTCTAAGGTTTAATGTATTTTATTATCGATGATGTTAAGGTTTGAAATATTTGACAAAGATTTAAGCAAGAAATGCAAACAAAGTATTTAGATTGGTTGTTTCTAATAATATATGCAATAAATAAAAGGGGGTGTGTATGAGCAAGGATGATTTTAAAGAAATGACAATCCTAGAACAAGGGATGATCGTAATGCAAGAAGGCAATCACTTAACACAAGTAAAAAAAGGTGATTATCTTTTAAATTTATACTCAGTTGGTGATTTCTTTGTTGAGGTTTATTATTCTTTAATCAAAAATGAAATTGAAAAAATTGATGTAATAACCGATCTATCAAGAATAGATTTATATATAGATGAGAAAATGAATCCGAAAAGTATTAGCTAATTCGTTAAATTAAATCACACGCATCTGCTGGCATCCAATGTTTATCTTTTCCATCCCATTTAATATTACAACCAATTGGATTTGTAACTTTTATCTTAATTTCTTTTCCTTCGAGATATTGATCTAAAGCGTTTTCTAAATCGTTAATTGAAATTTTAGAACTGTCTTTTGGATTGTCGATAGCACGACCAGTATAAATTAGATTCCGATTTTTATCGAAAATAAAAAAGTGAGGAGTTTTAAGAGCTCCATAAGCTTTTGCAATTTCTTGTGTTTCATCGTACAGATAGATCCATGGAAATTTATGTTCTTCCATTCGTTTAATCATATTCGGGAAACTATCTTCTGCGTAGGTATTTTCACTATTTGAGTTTATTCCGACAAAACTCACACCTTTTGCAGAATATTTTTCAACTGTTTTACGAGTTACTTCATCCGATCCTATAACATATGGACAATGATTACAAGTAAAAAATACAACCAATAATTCGGTATTAAAATCAGAAATATTGTAAGGTTTTCCTTCTGTTGCCGTCAAATTAAACTCAGGAGCTTGTTCTCCAATTTGCAAAGTGTAAGCCATAGTTAGATCTTTTAATGGATAACACAAATTTCAGTAAAATGTTTATGGATTTTGCGGATAGGGTTTATGCCACAATCTTTATCTCATAACTGAAGAGCAATATATAAGGCGAAGCATATTAATTGAGTTGGGAGACTATGCCTCTAAAATTAAGCCGAGATTAATTGTAAAAGTTCCCGATTTTGGTTAAGTGCTTCGCCCCTTTTATTTGTAACTTAATTAAGTATTGGAAGGGTGAATACAAATTTAGTTCCGAAACCAACTTTACTTTCAACCCATATTTTCCCTGAGTGTGTTTCCACAAATTCTTTGCAAAGAATTAGACCTAATCCTGTTCCTGTTTCATTTTCAGTTCCTTCAGTTGAAATATATTCGTCTAGTTTAAACAGGTTATTTACAGCCTCTGGAGATATTCCAATGCCTGTGTCTCTAACAGTTATCTCAATATGCGTGTTCGTGGTTTGAGTGCATACTTCAATTGCACCACCTCTATCTGTAAACTTTAAGGCATTAGAAACAAGATTACGAAGAATGGTCTTGAGCATATTAATATCAGCTGATATTATTGTATTTGCCTCAACAGTATTTGTGAGTGCAATTTCTTTTTGGTTTGCTTTGGTATTAAAGAGTAGGAAAGTTTCTTCTATTAATTTGTTTAGATCCAATTCGTTTGGATTAAATTCAATATTTCCTTTTTGCGATTTCGACCATTCTAATAAATTAATTAACAATTCGTATCCATGCTTAGAAATATCATATAAACCCTTATGGAAGTATTTTACTTTCTCAGGAGTCATTCGTTCAAATCCTTGAACCAATAACTGGCTGATTCCCATTAAATTATTAAACGGATTTTTTAAGTCGTGTGCAATAATTGAAAAGAAGCGATCTTTTGTAAAAAGCAACTTCTGAAGTTCTCTTTCAACATCTTTAAGTTTAGTAATATCAGAATCTATTGCAATCAGATTAGTAATATTCTGATTTTCGTCTAAAATAGGAGTTAATGTAGTCTGAATCCTATAGATTTTGCCATTTTTTGCTGTTACATCACATTCATAAATCTGTGTTCTTTTTTCTGTTAACGCTATATTAAATAATTCTTTAATATCAGAGCAGGAACTTGTTTCGATATATGTACTTCCTTTTTCTTGAAGAAGTTCGTTTAAGTTGAATCCGTAAAGTTTAGTGTAACTTTCGTTTATCCATTCAATATTACCTTTTTGATCAGAAATGATTATTGCATTATCAGTTTTGCTGGCAACAATAGAAAGTTTTTCTAATTCCCTATTTATTCTTGATAGGTTTAACGATTGAGTTTTTATCTCTTCGTTTTGTTTTAATATTTTTTTGTTTTGAATTGATAAAGATTTGTTTGCTTTTATTTTACCCCTATAATTATAATAAATTAAGCCAGTGAAAAAGAGAATAAGTAAAAAACCAATATATAAACCTGTTTGTGTTTTATTGTTGTCCTTAGTTGTCTTATTGTTTATTTGTTCTTGTTCCAGATGAATAAAATGCAAAGAATCTTTTAACTTGGTATAAAGTTTATGGTATTTTAACGATTCTTCGAACTTATTCTGACTTTCGTATAAAATGGAGATTGTTTCATAAATTGATTTCTTTTCCAATAAATCCTTATTATATAAATCAAGACTTTGAAATAATATTTCTTCTGCTTTTTGAAACTCTTTTTTATTAATAAGCACCAATCCTAATTTCTTATAAAGAATAGGAAGCTCCAATGAATCATTAATGTCACTTTTAATTCCAATCGCTTTTTCATAAAAATATTCCGCCGAATCATAGTTAAAGTGAGCATAGTTAAGATTCCCAAGATTTACAAAATTATTCGATATGCCTTTAAAATCATTTAGATTTTCATATATAACAATCGACTCATAAAATAAAGCTTTTGCCTTTTCTGGCTGATTGTCAAAATAATAACTAATTCCCAAGTTCATTAACGATAAAGCTTGTAAATGTTTATCGTTTATGATTTTGGATTCATCCACAGCTTTTTGAGCATATGTAATTGATTTGTTAGCATCAGAACTTAAAAAGAAGGTTGAAATTTCATTTAAGATTTCTATTTTTTCTTGCCTATTGTTTGTTTGCAAAAGATTGTAAAGGCTGTCGCTTTTTTCCTCAGCCTTTAATGAAATGGATGTGGTTAAAAAAAGAACTATTAAAAAGCTTTTTATATAGGTAAAGAAAAACTCGTTTGGTTCTTTGAACATATGATCTAAAAATCAATTAATCTACTAAAGATAAATAAAAAGTTGAAATACCTATTAAATTTCTAGCAGATTTGGTTGTTTTCATCTTACACAAAAAATCGATAATTTTAGATTTCTATTATTCTTGGTTATCTTCGTAAAAATGCAATTATTTTTTTCCACATATCTATTACCATTATCCCTCACAATTATTATGATGGGAATGGGCTTGTCTTTGGAAAAAAGAGATTTTAATAATATTCTCCGATATCCAAAACCAGTCTTTGCAGGATTAATAAGTCAAGTAATAATCCTGCCGTTAGTTACAATGCTTATTTTTTATTTTACAGATTTAGATCCATTGGTAAAGATGGGGTTTTTGCTAATAACAGCATGTGCAGGTGGATCAGCAACAAATATAATTACACACATGCTAAAGGGGAATTTAGCATTGTCAATATCATTAACAGCAATTAATAGCCTTGTAATACTAGTTACTTTGCCAATTATTGTAAAACTTGGATTGGATATTTTTATAGGGGTCGAAAAAAGTATCCATTTAGATGTTTTAGAAACTGTTCTTAATATCCTTTTAACAATAATTATCCCAACATTTATTGGAATGAGTATTAGGTATTATTTTTATAAATTTACCTTAAAAGCTCAAAAACCACTTAGAATAATATTGCCATTAATTTTATTTTCGGTATTTGTAATAATGATTTTTATTGATGATAAGGATTCTCAAAAAGACATTACCGATTATTTTTATTTAATTCCGTGGGCATTGTTATTAAACTTTGTATCTATGTTTGTTGTTTATATATTTTCGAAATTCTTAAAGTTAGGTGGTAAAAATAATATTACTATAAGTATTGAGGTTGGTTTGAAAAATAGTATTGTAGGAATATTTGTTGCTGAAAGTTTGTTAAATAATCACGAGATTGCTATGGTTTCGGTAATATATGGTTCTGTAACATTTTTCTCAACCCTTTTATTTGGATATTTAGCAAAAAGAATAGAGCTAATCGGGTTTACTTACCGAAATTTATTCTAATTTTGGACAGAAAATTTTATAAAAAGCTGTAAATTACGGCGGAAAACAAAACCTACTTTATTGGGAAAGTATTTAAAGAGTCAAAAAATAAAAATAGAAGTCAATGAAAACACTTAAAACTCAAATTAGAAAACTAACTGTTGTCTTATTATCCGGGATTGTATTAATTTCAGTGGTAAATTGTACTGGGGGTAAAAAAAGTGAACCTACAAATGACACATCTGTAGACGCTTCAATAAATAAAGACGAAGTTGAGCAAACGGTAAGAGAAATAGTTTATCCATTACCAACAGCTTTTGAAGTAACCGAAATGATTAATACCATCGAGGCTAGTTATATTATTGGTTTATCTAATGCAATTGAAAATGTAGATAAGTATTTTACTGATAAAGAACAAGCTCTAAATCTTGGAGTATACAGTGCCGATTTAAGTTATGCAAGTACATATAACATGCAACAAGAAGTTATGAGTTATATGGAAGCTTCAGAAAATTTAGTTGTTGAGCTAGGTATTACAGGAGCTTTTTCAAAAGATTTTGTTAGCGATGTAGAAGCAAATATCGATAATAAAGATAAATTAACAGATTTAGTTACTAATTCATTTTATAACACTTACGAGTATTTAGTTAAAGGTGATAAAGAAGATTTATCTTTATTGGTTTTGTCTGGAACTTGGATTGAAGCAATGTATATTTCTTGCAATATTTCAGAAACGGTTTATCATAATCCTGAATTAGTAAAAGTTATTTTGCATCAAAAATCATCGTTAGATAAATTAATTGAACTTTTAACACCACATTCAGAGCATCAAACAATTAAAGGGGTTCTAAATGATTTAAATCCAATTAAATCAGTTTATGATGAAATTGATGAAACTGGTATAACAGAAGCTCAATTAAAACAGATAATTGAGAAAACAGCAGCTTTAAGATTGAAGATCATTTCTTAAACGGAATAAAAATATATTTAAAGCTCATGTATAATAAATGCATGAGCTTTTTTTATTCTTTGAATTATTTCTTAAATTTTGTTCCAAATTAAAATCAATGGGTGAATCGATATTAAATGCGTTAATACATTTATTTGCTATAGTGGCAAATGTTAACGATGAAGGTGTTACTGCAAAAGGACGACGAATTGTAGAAGCATACTTGTCGCGTTACCTTAAGTCAGAATTAATACAAGAATATCTGCGCTTATTCGACAATTATTACGAGTTTTATCAGAGAGAGTTAGATACCGAAGATGTTAAAGATTTAAAAGATAATGCATCATTAATATCTTTCCAAATTGCCAATGTTTGTGGACAAATAAAAACCGGACTTTTAAGAGACGAGCGTGTAATTGTTTTTCTGCAATTATTAGAATTTGTATATGAAGATCATCATGTAACGGAACAGGAATTTGAATTTGTAAAAGTTGTAGCCAAAGCATTTAGCTTATCCGATAGTGAGTTTAATAATTTCAAATCGTTCATTTTTGAAGGAGAAGCTGAGAAATTAGATCAAGATAAAGTATTGGTTATAGACAACCAACTTCGTGAGTGGTCAGACAGCATAGCTTGGCTAATGAAAAAGAAAAATTCTCAGAAACAAGAACCTTATAAACACTTATTCAGACAAAATCTTTATGGTAAAATAGTAGTATTTTATATACAATCCATTCAATCTTTTATTTTCAGATATTTTGGTGAGTTAAGTTTATATATCGAAGGGCAGAAAATTGAATCGGGGCGCCCATACTTTTTTAATAAAGGGGCTATTATTAAAGGGCCAAATATCGACTCTATTTACTATTACGATATCGCATCTAAATTTATTTTATCATCACAGGAAAATAGAATAAATTTTTCGGCGGAAAATGTGGAGTTCTATTTTAGAAATAGTAAGAACGGAATCCAGAAATTTAATTTTTCTGAGCAATCGGGACAAATGATTGCAATAATGGGAGGAAGTGGAGTTGGTAAATCGACATTGTTAGATTTGCTAAGTGGCAAGCTCAAACCTACTAAAGGAAAAATTAAAATTAATGGCCATAATGTACATGCAAGGAGCACATCGTTAACAGGATTAATTGGATTTGTTCCTCAAGATGATTTATTGTTTGAGGAGCTCACGGTATTTCAAAATCTTTATTATAATGCTAAGTTATGTTTTAGCGAGTTTACCGAACAACAGATTAACGAAAAGGTAAATTCAGTACTTATCGATTTAGATTTGTACGATTCAAGAGATCTGCAAGTTGGTAATCCATTAAATAAGTTGTTAAGTGGGGGGCAAAGAAAAAGATTAAACATTGGTTTGGAGTTAATGCGCGAACCTATGTTGCTTTTTGTAGATGAACCAACTTCTGGTTTATCATCAATGGATTCAGAAAAAGTAATGAATCTTTTAAAGCAGCAATCCCATAAGGGGAAACTTGTAATTGCAAATATTCATCAACCATCGTCAGAAATATTTAAGTTATTCGATAAGCTTTGGATTATTGATAAAGGAGGACATCCTATTTATCAGGGAAACCCTGTTGATGCCATTGAGTATTTTAAAACAGTAACGTCCCTAGTAAATGCAGCAGAAAGCGAATGTGCTTGCTGCGGAACAATAAACCCTGAGCAGATCTTTAAAATTGTAGAAGAGAAAAATATTGATGAATACGGAAAAGAAACCAGAATTAGAAAAACCTCTGCAGAAACGTGGTACTATAGATATATCGATAACATTGAAAAGAAAATAGAACAAAAACAAAGCAACGACATTTTACCTGATTCTGATTTTAAAATACCAAACTTTATTAAGCAGTTTAAGGTGTTTGTAATGAGAAACTTACTATCAAAACTTACAAATAAACAATATCTGCTAATTAATCTGTTGGAAGCACCTTTACTTGCACTTATTTTGGGATTTTTCACAAAATATATTAGTCCAGGAGGTTATTTGTTTGGCGAAAATAGAAACTTTCCGGTTTTCTTGTTCATGTCTGTTGTGGTGGCTATTTTTCTTGGTCTTACGGTTAGTGCAGAAGAAATCATTAAGGATAGAAAGATTCTTGAACGGGAATCGTTTTTGAAATTAAGTTGGTTTAGTTACATAAATTCTAAACTAGTTATGTTATTTGCTTTGTCGGCAATTCAAACATTCCTTTTTACTGTAATTGGAAATTCGATTTTGGAAATTAGTGGAATGCTATTTCCATTTTGGATTGTCTTATTTTCTGCAGCTTGTATGGGTAATCTTATCGGATTAAACATATCTTCTGGTTTAGATTCTGTTATTGCTATTTACATTCTAATTCCATTAATATTAGTTCCTCAGTTGCTTTTAGGTGGAGCGATGATTCATTTTGATGACTTGCATGAAAGTATTACCAATAAAGAATATGTTCCATTAATAGGAAATGTAATGACCACTAGATGGGCCTATGAAGCTCTCGCCGTGCAGCAATTTAAAAGTAATAAATTCGAAAAAATATTTTTCGACGATGAGCAAATTATAAGTAATGCAGATTATAAAACTGGATTTTTAATACCCGAATTAAAGAGTAAACTAGAGATGTGCATGCGAAGAATCGATTCAGATTCAGATTCTCTAGGTTTAGTAAAAGACTTAAAAATTATTGCAAACGAGATTGAATTACTATCAAAAAATAGTGAGCTGCCATTTGAATATCTGCAATTATTAAATCCAAAAGATTTTAACGAAAGCGTTTTTGAAGAAGCGTATTATGGTTATTTAGGATTTACTTTAGAAATGAATCTGAAAAGTGAGGCTAAAATAGCCAATGAACGCAGAGATAGCAAGTATCAAGAAATGATTGATGATATGGGGCGAGAAGAGTTTGTTGACTTTAAACAAAAGCATTATAATAAGAAGCTAGCAGATATCCTTTTGAACAGAAATGAAATAAATAAAATTTATCATTCAGAAAGTCGATTAATTCAGAAGAAAGATCCTGTTTTTATGGAACCAACCTCCCAATTTGGGAGAGCTCATTTTTATGCCCCGTATAAGATTATTAGAGGGATTAAAATAAATACCTTATTGTATAACCTAATTATAATGTGGCTGGGTACTGGATTAATGTTTTTAGCTTTATTTGGAGATGTTTTGCGAAAAGGCTTAAAATATATCCAATCGTTGAACGTTAGAGAACGATGGTTAGAAAGGGAAAATAGAAAAAAGAATTTAAGTGCCACTAAATAAGTTACATATAATGTTTTTTGGTAGAGTAACTTATTTTGAATTCTTACGTACTAAGTAAACACACTAAGATAAAGTTAAACTTGAAATGAACCTCGAAATTGCAAAAACTCTCGATACACCATATATATTTATGGAGCATGGCTTAATAAAAATTGAAGGTAGATCATTGCCTGAAAATGTCTTGAAATTTTTTGCACCTGTAAAAAAATGGTTAGAAAAGTATCTTAAAAAACCAGCAGAATTTACGCTAATTGATTTGTGTGTGCCTTATACCAACAGTTCATCTATCAAACAAATAAATGATTTCTTGAAAGATTTAAATAAACAATTTCTTGAAGGTTATGATATGAAAATTAAATGGTCATATGATGAGGATGATGATTCTGTACTTGAGATTGGTAATGATTTAGAATCAATGCTTGATATCCCGTTTGAATATATCATTACAAAAACATTGGATAAACAAAAAGTTAGACTTAAAGTAAAAAATAAGAAAACGGGAAAAACAGGAGAGATTTCCCAAAGATATTGGGAAACCATTAAAAGAAACGGGCACGAAAGAGATTTTGAATTATTAAAAGAAATCTAATCTCCGTATCCTCTTATTATTCCTCTCTCAGATGATTTAATAAATTCCAGAATACAATTCTTTTCTTCAGAATCAGGAATTTCTTTTTCAATATATTCTAGTGCTTGAGCAACATTTTGATCTTTAATAAAAATTTCGCGATACATTTCTTGCAATTGAGTAATCGTTGTATTGGAAAATCCTCTTCTTCTTAAACCAATTGAGTTTAATCCAACATAAGACAGAGGCTCGCGTGCAACAGTAATATACGGAGGAACATCTTTGCGTACCAAAGAACCTCCAGAAATCATAACATGACCTCCAATGTGAACAAACTGATGAATCTGAACATTACCGCTAATAATAGCAAAATCGTCGATAATAATTTCGCCGGCAACATTTGTACTGTTCGAAATAATAATATTGTTTCTTAAAACACTATCGTGACCAATATGAACATATGCCATTAAGAGACAATTGTTACCAACAATGGTTTTACCTTTTGAAGCTGTTCCTCTATTTACAGTAACACATTCTCTAAGTGTTGTATTATCGCCAATTTCAACAGTTGTTTCTTCACCCTTAAATTTTAAATCTTGTGGAATAGCTGAAACTACTGCTCCAGGAAAAATCTTACAATTTTTTCCAATTCTAGCACCTTCCATAATTGTTGCATTGGGTCCAATCCAAGTACCTTCTCCTATTACAACATTTTTGTCGATCCAGGCAAAGGCTTCAATTTTTGCGTTTTCACCTATTTGAGCATCAGGATGTATGTACGCTAAATTACTTTTCATAAATCTTATTGTTTAATTCTTGATACTTGTGCCATTAATTCACCTTCCATTGCTAAACTATCGCCTACAAAAGCTTGTCCAAACATATTAACTAAACCTCTTCTTATTGGAGAAAGAAGTTCAAGTCTGAAAATTATTGTATCGCCAGGAATTACTTTTCTTTTAAATTTTACCTTATCGATTTTTAAGAATAAGGTTTGAAAATTTTCTGGGTCTTCTACCTGACTAAGTGCTAAAATTCCTCCAATTTGAGCCATCGCCTCAATTTGTAATACACCAGGCATAATTGGTTCACTTGGAAAATGTCCCTGAAAGAAGTTTTCGTTCATAGTAACATTTTTTATTCCAGTAACAACCTTTTCGTTCATTTCAAGAATTTTATCAATCAATAAAAATGGATATCGATGAGGAAGTAAGCCTTTAATCTGGTTAATATCGTATAAAGGTTTTTCGTTCGGATTATATTGTGGAATAGCAATTCTAGATAATTCCTTTCGGATATTACTTTTAATTATTTTTGCCAATTGTGTGTTTGCATAGTGTCCTGGACGCGATGCAACAATTTTTCCTTTTATTGGTTGTCCAATTAAAGATAAATCGCCAAGAATATCAAGTAGTTTATGTCGAGCAGGTTCATTGCTGAATCTTAAATCAATATTGTTTAAGATCCCTTCTTTAACTTTTACGTGTGGTTTGTTAAATAAATCAGCCATACGATCAAGTTCATCCTGACCAACTTCATTTTCCATGATCACAATTGCATTCTGAAGATCACCACCTTTTATTAAATTGTTCTTTAATAGGATTTCTAATTCGTGAAAGAAAACAAATGTTCTAGATGAAGCAATCTCTTTTTCAAAATCATGTGATGGGTGATAAGATGCGTATTGATGTCCAAGTACTTTTGAGTTATAATCAACCATAACATCAACAGAGAATTGATCGTCTGGATATGCTACAAGCTCAATGTTATTTTCCTCATCGCGAAAAACGGTTCTTTCTTTAATTACATAGAAATTTCTTTCGACAGTTTGTTCTTTAATTCCAGCAGATTTTATAGCATCAACATACTGAATTGCACTTCCGTCTAAGATTGGAGCTTCAGGCCCGTCCATTTCAATTAATACATTGTCTATTTCCATTCCAACCAAAGATGCCAGCATATGCTCCACGGTGTGAAGTCTTACACCATTTTCTTCCAAAACTGTTCCTCTTGAAGTTTCAACAACATTATCAGCATTTGCTTCAATAATCGGTTTCCCTTCTAGATCAATACGTTGAAATTTATACCCGTGATTTTCTGGGGCTGGACAAAATGTTATATTTACTTCGTACCCAGTATGTAATCCTTTTCCTTTTAAAGAAACTGATTTATGGATAGTTTTTTGCATTTGCGACATATCTATAAATTTATTAAAATTCAATTCAAGAATAAAAAAAATCGTCGCAAGTTACAAAAATCTAAATTAAATTCACGAATTAGATTTCTGTTAATTCTGAGAACCTGCAAATAAGGATTCAATTATTCAGATTGAAGTCTCTTAAGTTCGTTTTCTAATTCTTTTACACGTTTAAATAAATCTGGAAGTTGTTTGTAAACAATAAATGATCTTTGAAAATCTCTTATGTTAAAAGCCGGCGTTCCCATTACAATGCTATTTTCTTCTTTAATAGTATTTGGAATTCCGGCTTGCGGTGTAACCTTTACACCATCTGCAATTTGAATATGTGGTGCAATTCCCGATTGTCCTCCAAACTGACAGTTCTTACCAACCTTAGTTGATCCTGCCACTCCACTTTGCGCTGCTATTACTGTGTTTTCTCCAATTTGAACGTTATGTCCAATCTGATTTAAGTTATCTAATTTAGCGCCTTTTCTAATATATGTAGATCCCATTGTGGCACGATCTATTGTAGTATTAGATCCTACTTCAACATTATCTTCAATCACAACATTTCCTAATTGTGGGATTTTACGATAAACATTATTTTCATCAGGAGCAAAACCAAATCCGTCGGAACCAATTACAGCACCTGCATGAATTATGCAGTTCTCTCCAATAATACACTCATGATAAACTTTTACGCCTGCGTTTAAGGTGGTGTGTTTTTTAATTGTAACATCGTCATCAACAAAAACGTGAGGGTTTAAACTAACGTTATCTTCTATTACAACATTTTCTCCAATATAAACAAATGGTGCAATATAAACGCCGTCACCAATTTTTGCCGATTTTTCAATAAATGCTAAGGAACTTACACCTTGTTTTACAGGTTTTGATTGCTCGGCTAGCTCAAGAAGTTTGGCGAAGCATTCATAGGCATTATCAACTTTTATTAGAGTTGCAGAAACATCTTGTTCAAGTTCATAATCCTTATTAATTAAAACAATTGATGCATTTGTTGTATACAGGTATTTAGTATATTTAGGGTTAGCTAGAAAAGCTAATGTTCCTGATTCAGCTTCTTCAATTTTAGCTACATTGTTCACTTTAATTTCAGGATCTCCTACAACTTCTCCGTTTAAAAATTCTGCAATTGCTTGTGCTGTAAATTCCATGTTTGTTAGTATTATAAATGTGTGTGGTAAAAATAATATTAAATATTAATAATTTCTTTAGGATAACATAAAAAATATTTCCTAACGGTTTTAGATAATATCGATGTATTTAACATATCAGACGCATCTGCAATATCTACCAAAGACCCATCTTTGTATAAAATTTGGATTTTCTCGTCTAAGACACTATAAGCCTCTTTACTAATGTGATTTGTAAAAACAAAATACTCTAGTTCGTCTTTGGAAAGATTTAATTTTACTGATGCTTTCTTTCTTAATTCCTCAATTTTATGATTTTCAAATGGCGTGTTCTGAATCTCAATTTTATAGAGATGTCTGTTTAAAAGATTTTTTGATAACAATGAAAGGACTTTATCTTCATGGTTTGTCCAGTTTTTAACAAGTGCCAAAATATCGTTATCGTCGATAATTGAGAAGTTTTCTAAAATAGCATGAGTGTTTTTATCTTTTGCCTTAAAAAAGAAATCAAATTCTTTACTTAAATATATTTCCTTGTTTTCTTTTATGAGATATTTTACGCGTTTAAAAATTTTTAATAAAAGTTGTTCTGCCGAAACAACAGTTTTATGTAAATACACTTGCCAATACATTAACCAACGAGCGATTAGAAACTTTTCAATTGAATAAATTCCTTTAGCTTCTACAACCAGTTGATCGTTAACAACATTAAGCATTTTTATTATTCTATCAGAACTAATCACACCTTCAGAAACCCCAGTATAAAAACTATCGCGGCGAAGATAATCCAAACGATCTACATCTAATTGGCTAGAAACTAGCTGATGAAGGAACTTTTTGTGATATTTATTCGAGAATATTTTTATTGCTAAATCAAGCTGTCCTTTGAATTCTTTATTTAACTCTTGCATATACAAAAGAGATAAATCTTCATGTCCAAATTCTGTAGCGATATTATTTTCCAGCGTATGAGAAAATGGTCCATGACCAATATCATGCAATAATATTGCTAGAGTAACAGCATTTTCTTCGTCAGATGAAATCTCTACATTTTTTAATCGAAGAGTCCCAATTGCATTGTTAATTAAATGAACAGCGCCTAGTGTGTGTTGAAATCTAGTATGTACTGCACCTGGATAAACATAATCGGTTAATCCTAATTGTTTTATTCTTCTAAGTCGCTGAAAGTAGCGATGCTCAATTATATCGTAAATGATTTCAGACGGAATATTTATAAGACCGTATACTGGATCATTAACAATTTTTCGTTTATTCGACCAATTTTCTGTCACAGCTAAATGTTTTATACATGTTCAAAAATACAAGAAATTGAGGAATTTGAAACTTATTTTTTATACTTGTTTTTAAGGGCGCTTTTAGTTTGTTTGAAAAATATTTTTAATAAGTAAAGTTATAAAATCAAAAAGGCCTAATTTTCAAGCTAATAATTTTGTGAATTCCAAGATTATTTATACTTTTGCAGCGAAGTAAGAATTAGGGTAAGGGGGACATTGTCCCCTTTGTTATTATCTTGGAGAAAGATGATTGATAAAGGAATAATAAAAAATATTATAGAAGATATTGTAAATGAGAAGGATGCCTTTGTTGTTGATGTAAAGGTGGGTGCTTCAAATAAGATTAATATCGAAATAGATAGTTTGTCAGGTTTTTCTATTAACGATTGTGTTGAAGTTAGTAGATTAATAGAAAGTAAACTGGACAGAGAAGAGGAAGATTTTGAGTTAGAAGTTGCCTCGGCTGGTTTATCCGAACCATTTAAGGTGATTCAACAATATCAGAAAAATCTTGGCGAAGAGATTGAAACAGTTACAAATGAAGGATTAAAAATTGTAGGTGTTTTGTCAAATGTTTCAAGCGACAGTTTTGAAATAGAAGAGACTAAAATGGTGAAGGTTGAAGGTAAAAAGAAAAAACAAAGTGTTGTTGAAAAGCACTTATTTAACTTTAATCAAGTAAAATCAACAAAGATTATTATTAAGTTTAAATAAAAGATAAAATATATATAGTAAGATGGAAAATTTGAATTTAATCGACACGTTTTCGGAGTTTAAAGAGTTGAAGAATATTGATCGTGCAACGATGATGACTGTTTTGGAAGATGTTTTCCGTAGTTTATTGCTTAAGAAATTTGGAACCGACGAGAATTTTGATGTTATAATTAATATCGATAAAGGAGATTTTGAGATTTGGAGAAATCGCGAAGTTGTTAAGGATGGTGAAATTGAAGACCAAAATCTTCAAATTACATTAACCGAAGCTAAAAAAATTGATAATGACTACGAAGTAGGAGAAGAAGTTACCGACGAAGTTAAATTGTTAGATTTTGGAAGAAGAGCAATTTTATCCTTAAGACAGAATCTTACGAATCGTATTCTGGATTTAGAAAAAAATAACATTTTTAATAAATATAAAGATAAGATTGGTGATATTGTAACTGGAGAGGTTTATCAAGTTTGGAAAAAAGAAATCCTTACTCTGGATGATGAAGGAAATGAATTGATCTTACCTAAGACAGAACAAATTCCTTCCGATTATTTTAGAAAAGGAGATACTATTAGAGCGGTCGTTGTTCGTGTTGAGATGAGAAACAATAATCCCTTAATTATTTTATCTAGAACATCACCGGTATTCTTAGAAAGATTATTTGAACTTGAAGTTCCTGAGATTTTTGATGGATTAATTACAATTAAAAACATTGTACGTATTCCCGGAGAAAGAGCAAAAGTGGCTGTTGAATCTTACGATGAAAGAATTGATCCTGTTGGAGCTTGTGTTGGTATGAAAGGTTCTAGAATTCATGGAATTGTTCGTGAATTGAAAAATGAAAATATTGATGTAATTAATTTTACACAAAATACTCAATTGTTTATTCAAAGAGCATTGAGTCCTGCTAAGATTATCTCAATAAAGCTTAACGAAGAAACAAAACGTGCAAGTGTTTATTTATTGCCAGAAGAAGTTTCTTTAGCAATTGGTAAAGGTGGTTTAAATATAAAATTGGCAGGTCAGCTTTCGGGTTATGAAATAGACGTTTATAGAGAGACCGAAGAGGAAGATGACGAAGATGTAGGTATCGACGAATTTACAGATGAAATTGAAAGCTGGATCCTAGATGAATTAAAAGCGATTGGTTGTGATACAGCTAAAAGTGTTTTAGAATTGTCTCGAGAAGATCTAATTAAGAGGACTGATTTAGAAGAAGAAACAGTAGATGATATTCTTAGAATATTTACAACTGAGTTTGAATAGATTCTTTTAATGGAGATTATAAAGCGTATTCAGTTTTTTGGATGATAAAATTGGTTTAGAAAAAAATATGGGAACAGGAAAAGCAACAAGACTTAGTAAAGCAGCAAGAGAGTTTAATGTAGGAATATCAACAATAGTTGAGTTTCTTCAAAAGAAGGGTTTTGAAATTGATTCAAATCCTAACACAAAGATTTCTGATGATCTATATAAACTATTAGTTGTAGAATATCACTCTGATCTTGATATTAAAAAGGAATCAGAAAGATTGAGTATGGAACAGTTTCGAGGTAATAAAGAAACTGTAACTATTGATGATGAAAATGAGGTTTCTGAACAAGAATCGGAATCTGAAGAAAATGTGCATCATGAAGAGGAAATTCTTATAAAAGATTTTTCTTCCAGTGCTCTCAAAGTTAAAGAAGATAAGCCAAAAGAAACAGTGAAAGTTGTTGGTAAAATTGATCTTGAGCCCAAGAAAAAGGAAGAAGTAAAAGAAGAGCCCGTTGCAAAAATAATTGAAGAAAAACCAGAAGTTAAAGTTCCACTTGAAGAAGTTCCTGTAGAAGAAAAACCAGTTGTAGAGGAAGTTATTGAAAAAGTTGTCGAGAAAGTTGTTGAGAAAAAAGAACCTGAACATAAAGAAGATAAAGATACGCCAAAGGTTGTTGGTAAAATTGATTTATCATCATTAAATCAAAAAACCAGACCAGACAAGAAATCAAAAAAGCAACGGGAAGAGGAGAAAAAACAGGTATTTGAAAAACAAAAACCAACTCCAACTCCAAAAAATCATCAAGAAGGGACTAAAACTATTAAAGAAGAAGTTGCCCCTAAGGTTGAGGAAGCGGCTAAACCTGATGATGGTATATATAAATCGAAGGTTCAGAGATTAACAGGGCCAACAGTTGTAGGTAAAATAGTTTTACCTGATCCTCCAAAGGAAAAGAAGAAAGAGCCTGTTGCATCTTCTGATGATCAAAAAAATAAAAGGAAAAAAAGAAAAAGAATACATAAGGATAAAGAAAAGGTTGATGTTACTAAAAAAACTGATCCAAACAAGCCAAAAACACCAGGGCAAGGTCAGGATAAAAAAGGTGGTGATAGAGAGCGCTTTAAGCCTAAGGCTAAAAGGAAAAAACAACTTCGCCCTGAAGTAAGTGAAGTAGATGTTCAAAAGCAAATAAAAGATACTCTGGCAAGATTAACTTCTAAAGGTAAATCTAAAGGTTCTAAACACAGAAGAGATAAACGAGAGGCTGTTAGTCAGAAAGTACAGGAAGAACTAGAACAACAAGAAATTGACAAGCAAGTACTTAAAGTTACAGAATTTGTTTCTGTAAACGAACTTGCTACTATGATGGATGTTGGAGCAACAGAAGTTATTTCGGTTTGTATGAACTTGGGCTTATTAGTATCCATCAATCAAAGGCTTGATGCAGAAACAATGGCATTAGTTGCTGATGAATTTAACTTCACTGTTGAATTTATTAGTGTTGAGGTACAAGAAGCGATTAAAGAAGAAGAAGATAAAGCGGAAGATTTATTGCCAAGGTCTCCAATAGTTACCGTAATGGGACATGTTGATCATGGTAAAACTTCATTGTTGGATTATATTAGAAAAGCAAATGTTATTGCTGGTGAAGCTGGAGGTATTACCCAGCATATTGGGGCTTATAGTGTTGAAATTGATAATGGCAAAACAATCACATTTTTAGATACTCCTGGACACGAGGCATTTACGGCAATGCGTGCTCGTGGAGCTCAAGTAACTGATATTGCAATTATTGTTGTTTCTGCTGATGATAATGTTATGCCACAGACTGTAGAAGCAATAAATCATGCGAGTGCAGCAGGTGTTCCAATTATTTTTGCCATTAATAAGATTGATAAAGCAGGAGCGAATCCTGAAAAGATTAAAGAAAAACTTGCCAACATGAATTATCTTGTAGAATCATGGGGTGGACAATATCAGTCTCAAGATATTTCGGCTAAGCAAGGTACAAATATAGAGGCATTGTTAGAGAAAGTTTTACTTGAAGCAGAAATGTTAGATCTTAAAGCGAATCCAAATAAGAGAGCTTCGGGTACAGTAATTGAATCAGAGCTTGATAAAGGTAGAGGTTATATTTCTACAATCCTGATTGAGTCGGGAACTCTTAATATAGGTGATGTTGTTTTAGCAGGAAGTTATTTTGGACACGCAAAAGCAATGTATAATGAAAGAGGAAAACGTGTAGAAACAATAGGACCAGCTACTCCTGTGCAGATTTTAGGATTAAATGGAGCACCTCAAGCTGGGGATAAGTTTAATGTAATGGATAGCGATAAAGAAGCTAGAGAAATTACTAATAAACGAGAGCAGTTGCAGAGAGAGCAAAGTTTACGTACTCAAAAACATATTACACTTGATGAAATTGGAAGACGTATTGCTATTGGTAACTTCCGGGAAATAAATATTATTGTTAAAGGTGATGTGGATGGATCAATTGAAGCACTATCTGATTCGTTAATAAAATTAGGAACTGAAGAAATTCAAGTAAATATACTTCATAAAGGTGTTGGTCAAATATCAGAATCTGATGTTCTTTTAGCTGCTACATCAAATGCAATTATTATTGGATTCCAGGTAAGACCTTCTGTTAATGCAAGAAGACTTGCCGAGAAGGAAGAAATTGACATTCGTTTATATTCAGTTATTTACGATGCAATTAATGAGGTGAAAGATGCAATGGAAGGTATGTTATCACCAGATATTAAGGAAGAAATTATTGCTACTGTTGAGGTTCGAGAAACGTTCAGAATTAAGAAGGTTGGAACAATTGCCGGTTGTATGGTTAAAGAAGGTAAGATTCATAGAAATACTAGTGTGAGGATAATTCGTGATGGTATAGTTGTACATACGGGATCGCTTGGATCGCTCAAACGTTTCAAAGATGATGTTAAAGAAGTTTCATCTGGATATGAATGTGGACTAAATATGGAAAACTTTAACGATATTCAAGTTGGAGATATCATTGAAGGTTATCAGGAAACAGAAGTTAGAAAGAAATTATAATACAATTAATTATACATAAATAAAAAAGGCGCCTCAAAGCGCCTTTTTTATTTATGTATAATTGTATTTTTTTAATAAACGTCTCTTAATTCAACTTCATCAAGACTAATGTCGAATAATAAAACTGAACTTTTTGGAATAGTATCATAACTAGTAACATTTTCGTATACACCGTAACCAAGCTTTGACGGTATTAATAATGTACCGCTACCGCCTTCTTTAAACATAGGAATTCCTTCTTGCCATCCTTCTACGTAACTATATAATGGAATTTCGTCAGCTATACCTTCATCAAATAAAGTACCATCAAGCAAAGTTCCTCTGTATGTTACTTTAACTATTGAGAATACATTTGGTCGATCGCCAGTTCCTTCTTCATCAATGATGTAATATAATCCGGATTTTGTTGATTGAGCCGTTAGGTTATTCTCTTCTAAATATTCCTCAATTATTTTCTTGTCTTTCCTTAATTGATCGGCTACTTTATCGTCATCACTGCATGCAATGAAGATAAATAATGAGGCCAATAATGGTAATAAAAGTTTTTTCATAGTTATTTTTTTTGCAAACTTAATAATATCTTAGATTTATATGGCAATTATTAGTTCTTTTAAAACATGCTAATTACAAATTTATTGCATTAGATTAATACATATGTTTTAGTTAGTTGATTTTTGCTTTCTTTTGTAAATGTAATCTGTAACATAAATCATTATAAATAATAATATAGTTAGAATTATTGATCCTTCAAATCCAAAATTCCCACCAGTAATAATGTCATTGCCGGTTACATTTTGGTTTATAATCGATGCAGCATTCGTTCCGCTAACTTCAAATCCAAAAATCGGACCTTGAAAATAATTCCAGCTTACATGCAAGAGAATTGGAAACCATAAGTTTTTAGTGTAAATATATGTGATACCTAAGGCAAGTCCTGCAATTATCAGATTAAGCATACTAAGAAAACTTAAATTAGGATTTAGACCATGTATAAGTGCAAAAAGCAATGCTGAAATAAGTAGTGCTATATATTTGTTTTTCATTGAGTTTAAAAGATTATTTAGGATGTAACCTCTAAATACAATTTCTTCAACCATAGCTGCAAAAAGAAAAAAGATAAAGCTGTAAATCACAACTTTAGAATTGTAAACGACTGACTCTATTTCTAAATTTTTGGTTAATATTAAAATAATAAATCCCACAGATATTAATAACAAACCAACAAGAAACCCATTAACCATATCCAAGTATCTACCTTTAGTTGAAAGGCCCATTGAAACAATAGATTGTCTATCGATATATTTTCTGAATACAGCCGTAATAATAAATGTTGTTATAAGAGATGTCAATTGCATGAGGATATGTATATGTAAAAAGTCTGGTTGTATAACTAGTTCAGCCAAACTAAATATATCGACATCTAAAATTCTGGACATTAGAACGCTCATAATTCCTTCTGTAATTATTAGAACAAAAAGAAATGCAAGCATATACAGCAGAATCCTTAACCATGTTTTTTTTATAGCAGGCTTTTGAGTTGTGTTTTGGTTTTCCATGATTTATTATTTTAAATTAGTGTTATCGTCGATGTTTTGAGAATCTTCAAATTCTTTAAGGCATTCTTTTAATTCGTCTAAGTGTTGTTTGAACATTTTCTTATAGTAATATTGAGTAATCGGTATAAAAATAACACTTAATACAACTAATAATATAGCAATTCGAATAAGTTCTTCAGAGCTAATAATTTCTGAGATCTTAGTGCTTTCTGTATTTTTAAAAATACTTAGCAACATTCCGTAGCACAAAGAAAATGGAATAAGTAGGTATTTAGCTAAAGTGCTTTTACTGAAATTTACAAATTTTTCAATACTCTCGATGGTTTTTATTAAAGCAGGCTTTAGTTGATGGGTAGATAATTTAATGTTTTTTATTCTAGAATAACTGCGTGCAACAACGAGAATGAGAATACTAACAAAGATAAATGTTATTCCTACTAATATGTACTTAAATTCATTTGTAACAGTTAAATATAGCCAAACAAGAATTAGTAAAGATAATATTGAGCCATTATAAAGTTCAAATTTATAATTACGCTTCACTTTATTTAAAGCAGTATTCGATTTGCTCTTAATTTTGAGTTTAGCTTCGATTTTATCTTTATCAAGAAACTCATCATTTTTAAATGAACTCTTCCATGTTTTTTTTATATCATTAAAATCCATAATCAAGCTCCTTTAATATCTTTTGTAATTTAGTTTTAATCCGATTTATTTTTACACCAACATTGGAGATAGAGATACCCGAAATTTCTGCAATTTCATCATAAGAATATTCGTCCATGTACAGTATAATAATTGCTTTCTCTATTTTATTTAATTTATTAATTGCTTTATGAAGAGTTTCTTTTTGTCGTTCTTTTTCTTGATAAGAATCGTCATCTATAATATGCACAGGTATATCAGGAACAGGATCCTCACTATTCTTTTTATCTTTTTTAAATTGTGCAATTGCAGTATTTAAAGCTACTCTGTACATCCATGTAGAGAACTTGGCATTATTATTAAAAGATGAAAATGATTGCCAAAGTTGAACAAGAATATCTTGAAAAAGATCCTCCCGACATTCTTCTTTGCTGCAGTACATCCTGGAAACCTTATAGATTATTCCCTGATGTTTCTCTATTAATGAAATAAAATCTTCTTTATTCAACTTTGTAATGTTTTTCGAGTTAGTATAGAAAGAGCATCGATTATTACATGGTTCCTAGAAAAAATTACTCTGTTCTAGATATTGTTATTGAAATTGGGTTGATAAAGAATTGTTCGTGATTCGGTAACTTCTGAATTTTTTGAACGATATCCATTCCTTTAATCACTTGGCCAAAAGCTGCAAATCCTTGTCCGTCATTATTTCTCATTCCACCATAATCGAGCTCAGGTTGGTTGCCAATACAAATAAAAAATTCTGAGCTGGCGGTTCCTGGTTCTGCACGAGCCATAGAAATTGTTCCATCGAGATGCTTCAAGCCAGTTGTTTTTGTAGTTTCGAGTTGAATAGGAGGATAGGCAGATTCTTCAACATCAAAACCTAAACCTCCCTGAATAACTTCTATTTTAATGTTATTGTTGGGTTGATTTGCCATTGTTACAGTTCTATAAAATGAGGCTTCTGAAAGTAATTTTCCATCTACATATTTAAGAAAGTTTTCACATGTGACGGGAGCTTTTTCGGGGAAAAGTTCAACTATTATAGTTCCTAGTTCAGTTTTTATTTCAATTTGAGGATTAATATTTGTTTGATTTGTACAGGAAAAAAGAAGAATCGAAAAAAGGAAAATATAAAATGTTCTCATGATTTTAAGTTATAATTTATAAATAGTAAAATTAATGATTAAGACTGAATAATCTAAATCCTTATCTTTGTTAGTCAAATTAAAATTTTATGAAAGATAATAATTCCGAATATATACTCATTGAGAATGCGAACGAACATAATTTGAAAAATGTTAACGTAAAAATTCCTCATCACGAAATTACTTGCTTTACAGGAGTGTCAGGTTCTGGAAAATCATCATTAGTTTACGATATTATTGGAAAAGAAAGTCAGCGAAGGTATTTTGAAACATTCTCGTCTTACGCAAGACAATTTGTTGGTAAAATGAGTCGACCGGAAGTTGATCGTATCGAAGGATTAATGCCAGCAATAACTGTAGATCAAAAAACGGGAAGTCGAAATCCTCGATCAACAGTTGGAACAATGAGTGAATTGTATGATTATTTACGTTTGCTTTTTGCGCGAATCGGGGTTTCTGAGAATATGAATCTTAAATTTTCAAGAAGTTTATTCTCTTTTAATAGTCCTGAAGGATATTGCCCACATTGCAAAGGTTTGGGTGTTGAAGATAAAATTGATCCTGAATTATTAATTTTTGACGAGAGTAAGAGTTTGCGAGAGGGAGCATTAAAAATCACTACACCATCTGGGTATACAATATATTCGCAAGTTACGATTGATGTTATGGATCAAGTTTGTAATTCAGAAGGGTTTAATGTAGACATAGCCTGGAAAGATTTAACTGAAGATCAGAAGATTATTGTTTTAAATGGGAGTGATAAAATTAAAATTCCATACGGAAAGCATACGCTTGAATCGAGAATGAAATGGAGTGGAATAACTGCAAAGCCTCGCGAAGAGGGATTTTATAAGGGAATTCTTCCAGTAATGGAGAATATACTAAGAGTTGATCGTAATCCAAATATATTAAGATTTGCCAGAACAGTTGAATGCAGTTCGTGCAAGGGTAAAAGGTTAAATAGTAACGCTTTATCTGTTGAGGTTGATAGTAAAAGTATAATTGATTTTTCGGAATTAACTATACGAGAATTAAGGGAAGTATTTCAAAAAATTGAGTTTAAAGATTCTTTAAAAGATGTTGGAAATACCATTTGTGAAAAGATATTAGAAAGATGTTCAATTCTTGAAGAGCTCGGATTGTCTTATTTAACTTTAATGAGAGAGTCTACAAATTTAAGTGGTGGCGAAGCTCAGCGTATACGATTAGCATCTCAAGTCGGAAACGGATTGCGAGGGATTTTGTACATTTTAGACGAACCATCAATTGGTTTGCACCCACGAGATAATAAACGTATGATTCGGATCATGAAACGATTAAGAGATCAGGGAAATACGGTTCTTGTTGTTGAACACGATAAAGAAACAATATTAAATTCGGATCGTGTAATTGATATTGGTCCATTGGCAGGGAAAAAAGGAGGAGAATTAATGTTTAATTCGGAGATTGAGCAAATATCTTTCCTAAAGAATTCTAAAAGTGAAACTTTAAGATGTTTGAAAAAAAAGCCATTAAAGAATGTAGAACATGATATTTTAGAAGATCGAAGGCTAAGAATAAGAGGAGCAAACCTGCATAATTTGAAGAATGTAAATGTAGATTTTCGATTGCACAGCTTAAATCTTGTAACGGGCGTTTCGGGTGCTGGAAAATCAACTCTTGTTTTTGAAATTCTGGGGAAATATTACGAAAATAAATTAGCTGGAAATAAAATAACGAACTCCAATTTTACTGAGATTACTTCTGATACTAAGATCCAGAAAATAATTGAGATCGATCAGTCACCAATTGGACGAACTCCAAGAAGTAATCCAGCGACATACACAAAAGTTTTTGATTTAATTAGAAAGTTATTTGCTAATTTACCTGAATCAAAAGAAAATAAGTGGAAACAGGGTTATTTTTCTTTTAATACTGTAGGAGGCCGTTGTGATAACTGCGAGGGTGCTGGTTTTATTCAAACTGGAATGCACTTTCTAAATAATGTCGAAACAGTTTGTGAATCTTGTGGAGGGAAAAGGTATAAGCAGGAAACTTTAAAAGTGAAATATAAAGATAAAAGTATTTCTGATATTCTTGAGATGGAAATATCGGATGCCTTTGATTTTTTTAGTGAAGAACCAAAAATCCATCATTTTCTTGGAATAATGAAGGAGTTAGGTTTGGGATATTTATCACTTGGTCAGTCTGCTACGACATTATCTGGCGGGGAGGCTCAACGATTAAAGCTTGCTTCGGAATTAGTGAAACCGACAAAGGAACATACTCTTTATCTTTTCGATGAGCCTACAACTGGATTACATGCATACGATATTGAAATATTGTACAGTGCTTTAAGAAATCTGACTATAAATGGTCATACAGTTATAGTGGTAGAGCATGACGCTGATATTATTGAAAAGGCAGATAATATAATTGATATTGGTCCAGAAGGAGGAGCATTCGGAGGAGAGATCGTTTTTTCTGGATCTTACAATGATTTGTTAAAGTGTAAGAACTCATTTACCGCCGAGGCTTTAAATGAAAACGAAGTTGTTGTACATAGCTCAGAATCAAAAAATCTAAAACAAATTGTTAATGCACCAATATCACTAAAGGGAGTTAGTACGCATAATTTAAAAGGAGTTGATATAGATTTTCCAAGAAATAAATTAACTGTTATTACAGGTGTTAGTGGAAGCGGAAAATCTTCTTTAGCCTTCGATTCTTTATTCGCCGAAGGACAGTTTCGTTTTACAGAAAGCTTCTCGACCTACACCAGAAGCCTGATTCAACAAAAAGCACGTCCAGATATTATTGAATCTAATGGTTTAACACCAACAATTGCAGTTGATAATAAGGCATTAACTAAAAATCCACGAGCAACCGTAGGTACGATTAGCGGCGTGTATGATTTATACAGATTGTTGTTTTCCAGAATTGCTAAATCGTCTAATAATAAAATATGTACTGAGCCAACTAGCCTTTTTTCTTTTAATCATCAAAAAGGTACGTGCCTATTATGTAACGGTTTAGGTTTTGAATTGACATGTGATGCGGAAAAATT
This sequence comes from Bacteroidales bacterium, assembly GCA_016342685.1. GTDB lineage: Bacteria > Bacteroidota > Bacteroidia > Bacteroidales > UBA12077 > UBA12077. The sequence continues at coordinate 183,534 of JAEINU010000005.1, forward strand.
GATTTCAAATCCTAAGCAGCCTATAAATAAAGGTGCAATGAAAGGATCAAAACCAGGTCAGTTTTATGGAGATCCTTTCGGGCAGCATATGGCTATATTGGAAGCAGTAGCAGAAAAACATTCGTTTGATATTGAAATTCCGTGGAATGAATTGCTTGAGACTTCGAAAAAGATAATTTTAGATGGGACAGGTGATGTCGAATACAATGTTGATTGGAGATATAAAAGAAAAAATCGCGAAGGCATGCATCAATTTCAAGCTGCATGGAAAGGATTAATTTATTACATTAACGACGAGTATGCAAGAAAGCATGATAAACAAGGAAGTGCAAATCTTGTGGCTTTAATGAAAGAAGTAAAATGCAATTCTTGTGGAGGTTCTCGTTTGAATAATAATGCTCTAGATTATAAAATTAATACTAAGAACATAGATCAGGTTTCAAGATTACAAGCGGATGAGTCTTTAGAGTTTATCAAATTATTGGAGACTAATTTAAACGATACTGAGCTTCAGATAAGTGCAGAAATAAGAAGATTGTTAAAAGACAAGCTTTCTGCAATGAAAGAAATAGGCTTGGGGTATTTAAGCGTTTCGCGGAGCACAATGAGTTTGTCAGGAGGCGAAGGGCGTAGGCTCCGATTAATTTCTCAGCTAGGAGGAGAACTGGTTGGGATTACCTATGTTTTGGATGAACCAACAGTCGGCTTACATTCTAAGGATACCAAAAGCTTAATAAAATTACTTAAAAAACTTTCCAATAAGAATACAGTGGTTGTAGTTGAGCACGACGAAGAGGTGATCAGATCTGCCGATTATCTGGTAGAGTTAGGGCCTGGTGCAGGAATTAATGGAGGCGAAATTATTGCTAGTGGTTCTCAAGAAAAGGTTCTCTCTGATGAAAATGCAATAAGCTCAAAGTATTTCAAAGAAGATTTTAAGTTCGATTGTCATAAGTATTCAGGCGATTTAGATTTTGATATAAGTGTTGTGGGCGCAAGAGCGAATAATTTAAAGAGCTTTAACATTAATTTGCCTATTAATGGGATTACTGTTTTTTCTGGTGTTTCTGGTAGTGGTAAAACAAGTTTGGTTTTTGATGTTGTTGGCAAATCTGCGCTTTCCAATAGAGCAATCAATTGCGATCATATAAGTGGGGTAGAAAATTTTAATTCTGTCATTTATATGGATCAATCACCAATTGGGCGAAACTCTTTAAGTACACCACTAAGCTATTTAAATCTTTACGATCAGATTCGTGATTTATTTTCAAAAACAGAGATATCCAAAGAGTTAAAGTTTAAGTCTTCTCATTTTTCGTATAATTCGAAAGCCGGGCAGTGTGCTGTTTGTAAGGGACAAGGGCACACTAAAGTTGCAATGGATTTTTTATCGGATGTATCAATAATATGTTCGGAATGTAAGGGTGATCGATTTAAAAAAGAAATACTCAAGGTGCGGTATAATAATTATTCAATTGCAGATGTGTTGAATAAAACGATTTTCGAAGCAAAAGAAATATTTCAATCAGAAAAGAAATTATATGAAGCTTTCGAATTACTAATAGAAATTGGGCTAGGTCATTTAAAACTTGGGCAATCGGCAACAAGCCTTTCAGGAGGTGAGGCTCAAAGATTAAAACTAGCTAAAGAGTTAATAAAAAACACAAAGAATAAATGTCTTTACTTGTTAGATGAACCTACAACAGGATTGCATTTTTTAGATATTGAGAAACTTATAAGAATTCTTTTAAGACTTCGAGATCAAGGGCATGCTTTGTATATTGTTGAGCATCATCCGTGGTTTTATAAAATTGCCGATTTTTTGATTGAGTTAGGGCCCGAAGGTGGCAGAAATGGTGGAAATGTAATTAAATAAAAAGGGGCTTAAATTTGCCCCTTTTCTTTGAAATATGTTCGTATTAAAACTTTTTTTAGTTCTCTTTCAAGAATTTTATGAGTAACAATTTCCGATAAAGTTTCGAATTGATAATGCGGATCTTGTCTGGTTAGTTCTTTTTCACTTAAATCTATTTGATACAATAAAGACATTAATTTTTCATAATCTTTATTTAAAAGATCATTAATGTGAACATTCAGTTGCTCGAACAATTCGTTGTAAGCAAAATTTACATTCCCAGAAAAAGTGATCTCCATTCCAAACATAGCAAAGTCTTTTCGAACTTGCTCTGCTGTTAAAAGAATAAATTTTTCTTCTTGTTTTGAGCGTTCAATTTGGCTCCTACTTATTAGTTGGCTCATTTTTTTTAGGATACTGAACAGAACTTAATATAGCTTCTAATTGACGCAAATAATCTCTTTTATCAAACTGAGGAGCATACACAAAACCATCAATATTAATTACTTTATTGTGTTCTTCGTCGATGAATGCAAAGCTAACAAACGGACCGCCCATAAAATCATTTTTTATTTTCCATAAACTTCGAAGTTCGATTACATTTATATCGTTAATCTTCATTTCTCTTCTGAATGGAATCATTTGACTTTCAACAGCCATATACGAATTTTTTGCCGCACCCGGAACAAATCTTTTTGTAAATTGATTTCGTTTTGCAAAAATAAAATCGGTTGTAAGTTCAACTTCAGGCTTGTCGTAAGAGTACACTAATAAGCCTTGAACAGCATCACTTCTTCCTCTGCTTTCTATCCAAACAAAATCGGTGGTATCAACATCAAGAGTATAACCTTTAGGCATTGTTAAACGAATACCAAACTTTCTCTCAAGAGCATTAGCTATTTCAATTTCCTCATACTTTTTATAGTTTTTAGCATAGCGTTCAATTTCCTTCCTAAGAATTCTTTCAACCATAAAATCACCTTTTTCTTTTAATACAGCAGTTAAAGAACTGTCGTTGGGCGCAAGTACGGTTATAATTATTTGAGGTTTAGCCCAAACGTTTTGCTGAACAACCATTTTTGGTTCATGAACATCCTTATCGATTTTTGCAATTATAATATTCCTATGTATTTTAAAGATATTCGTAAAAGCATTGTAAGGAATATGAATTAAATCAAATACCGGCTCCTTTTGTGGCAAAGCTGGGTGTTGTTGACTTAGTTTTTTTCGAAACTGTTCTCCAGGTTCGCTACTCCACTGATTTGGTTCAATAACTAAAACTACTTCACCTGCTTTTCCTGAAACATTTGGAAGCAGTTTGGAAGGATCATTATCGCATGAGGCAAAAATGAATATGGCAATCGATAAGAAAATAAATAACTTTTTCATAATCAAATTTTTAGTTTACTTATTAAGATATATTTTTAACTTCTTTCCAGGTTTCAAATCCGTTTCTTGATCAATATCATTTTCTTCTTTTAATTCAGCAATTGATCGACAATTAAATTTTGTTGCAATACCATATATTGTGTCTCCTTTCTGGACTGTATAAAAGATATAACGATCTGTTGTATCTCTTTGTTGTTTAGGGACATTTCTTTCGTCTTCGATCATTTGGGCTTGCATGGGGTCAACGTATATGTCAAGTTTTTGCCCAATATTTAAATCATTCGTTGGTAAGCTGTTCCATGTTTTAATATCGTCAATAGTGCAATTGTATTTAATGGCAATCTTATGGAAATATTCTCCACGTGTAACCTCATGTATAATTTTAATTTTACCATTCGTTTCACCGGCATCAGCAACTACATCAATAAAATTTTTCTTCGGAATTGATTTATCAAAAATTGCCTTTTCGTTTCGAATAAAACTCTTGATTTTATTGTTTGGCAAAACAACTGTTGTTCCTGCCGAGATTTTAGGAATATAATCCTTCTTGTACGAAGGATTTAAAAATTGCAATGTTTCAATTGGTATATCAATTACTTCAGATATTCTTTTAAAAGAAGTCGATTTTGTAATTTGAACTGTGTCAACATCTATATTTATAAAATCAGATCTTACAGGTTCAATGTTATGATCCTTATAGTGATTCATTACATAATTTACAGCAATAAATGCTGGAACATAACCATTTGTTTGTGCTGGCAAATATGGATGAATCTCCCAAAAATCTGTTTTTCCACCAGAACGTTCAATTGCGTTTCTTACAACACCCGGACCACCATTGTAGGCAGCTAAGGCTAATTGCCAATCATTATAAATTCGATATAGGTATTGAAGATAACTACAAGCTGCCTCAGTTGCTTTGTAAGGATCGCAGCGCTCATCTACATATGAGTTAACCTCTAAATCGAACATGGTGCTTGTATTTAGTTTAAATTGCCATAATCCAACAGCAGCAGAAGATGAAACTGCTCTTGGGTCTAAAGCCGATTCAACAATAGCTAAATACTTTAATTCAAGAGGAAGTTGATATTTGTCGAGTTTTTCTTCAAATAGTGGAAAGTATAATTCTGCTAAACCAATTATTTTTGCAAGGTGTTCTCTTCTTTCGATCGTGTAAACATCTATATATCTTCTAACTCGGTCGTTGTATTCTAATTCGATTGGAGAAAGATTATTTAGTTCTGCAATTTTATATTCGTAAACTAAATCGGGGAAAATAGGAATTGAATCCTTTTTCATTTTGTCAATTGATGGATCATTATCTGATAATTCCTTTGATAACCTATAATCTGATGCGTAATTATTTTCATTAAAAAGTAAAAATAAACTACTTAGCAATATCCAAAAACAAATCTTTCCGCTCATAAATTCAAAAATTGACTCACTATAAATATCTGGTTTATTCTGGTAAAAATAATATTTCTAATGCATTATTTAATTAAATCTACAGAAAAGAACAATAAAAAACCTGCCCTTTGTTTAAGGGGCAGGTTTTCTTATATCTTAATATACAATCGTATTATTTTTCAGTTTCTTTTGGTTCTTCGCTATCATCTTTTGTTGCATTCTTGAATTCTCTCATTCCTTTTCCTAAACCTTTCATTAGTTCAGGAATTTTACGACCACCAAAAATTATTAAAACAACAATTACAATAAGTGCTATTTCCCAAGCTCCTAACATTCCTAATAATATGAATAAGATTTGCATAGTCTTTGTTTTTTAGTAATATAGCAAATATATAATATTTATCACTTATTAAAAAGTTTAAAAATATCGTTTCCGTTTGCGAAAATAAGAAGTGCTAATAGAAGAACCATTCCTGCTATTTGAGCATATTCTAAAAACTTATCACTTGGTTTTCTTCCTGTAATCATTTCGTATAGTAAGAACATAACATGCCCACCATCTAGTGCTGGAATTGGTAATACATTCATAATTGCCAAAATGATCGAAAGGAATGCTGTTAAATTCCAAAATGCCTGCCAGTTCCATGTTCCAGGAAATATCTTGCCAATAGTTATGAATCCACCTAAAGATTTGTAAGCTTCAGTTTTAGGAGAGAAAATGAGTTTTAATTGTTTCAAATAACTTTTAAATGTTTCGATTCCTTTGTCAATACCTGCAGGAACTGAAGCCATTAAACTATAATTGATTTTTTCTAAATTAAGAAAATTTGCATAGTGTTCGGCATATACTCCGATCATACCTTCTTCAGAAACTTGAATATCAAAATTAAGCGTGTCTTTATCTCTTAAAACTGAGAAGGACGTTAATTTGTTTTTACAATTTGCTATGGAATTGCTGAACTCATCGTAATATTCTGTTGGATTTCCATTTATTGCAATTAGCCTATCTTTTAATTTTAATCCCGATTTTTCTGCAGGAAAATCTTTTACAAATCCTCCAATGTAAAAAGGAATTCTAACATCTATGAATCCATTACTATGAAGAAGTTGTTTTCTAAGTGTTTCGGGAACAGGAATTTCCATATTCTCGCCACTGCGTTTTATTTGAACGGTTTTTGAATCATCTAAAACAATGTCGAGCATGATTTGATGAAAATCATCAACTTTATTGTTATCAATAGAAATAATTTTATCTCCATTTCTTAATCCCATATCATGAGCTAGAGAATCAACAACAATACCATATTCTACATTATTATTTGGCAAGTATTGATCTCCCCAAGTGTATAATACCGCTGAATAAATAACTAAGGCTGTTACAAAATTAACCATAACGCCACCAAGCATGATTAGTAATCGTTGCCAAGACTTTTTAGCACGGAACTCATAAGGTTGAGCGGGTTGTTTCATTTGCTCTTTGTCCATCGATTCATCAATCATTCCAGATATTTTTACATATCCTCCCAAAGGAATCCAACCCATTCCATATTCTGTTTCTCCCTTTTTAAACTTAAAAAGGGAAAACCAAGGATTAAAAAAAAGATAGAATTTTTCGACTCTTGTTTTAAATAGTTTTGCAAATGCAAAATGTCCAAATTCGTGTAAAACAACTAATATGGATATACTAAGTAAGAATTGTCCTGTTTTAATTAAAATTTCCATTTAATATTTATTTACTTGTTTAGTATTGATTTTGTAAATTCTCTTGTTTCTTTATCTGTTTTAATCAGATCATCCAAATCTGGATGTTTTATATATGATAAATGACTCATTGATTTTTCAATAAGATCAGTCATTTCACAAAAACCAATTTTATCGTTTAAAAATGCTTCAACAGCGATTTCGTTAGCTGCATTTAATATACATGGCATGTTGCCAGATTTGTCCATTGCTTCGAAAGCTAATCCTAGATTCTTAAAGTTTTTGAAATCGGGTTTTTGAAATGTGAGTTCAGGGTAATCCCAAAAACTGAATCTCGGAAAATCTGTTTTTAGTCTTTCTGGAAATCCAAAAGCATACAGAATTGGGAGTTTCATATCTGGTAATCCCATTTGTGCTTTAACGGAACCGTCTACGAACTGAACAGCTGAATGAACTATAGATTGTGGATGCACAACAACTTCAATCTGATTCGGATTTAATCCAAATAACCATTTGGCTTCAATTGCTTCAAGCCCTTTATTCATCATGCTAGCCGAATCGATAGTTATTTTAGCTCCCATGTCCCAATTAGGATGCTTTAAGGCACGTTCTTTAGTTGCTGTTTTAAGAAATTCAATGTCTTTTCCAATAAATGGCCCCCCCGAAGCGGTTAAAAATATTTTCTCAATTGCATTGTTTCCTTCGCCAGTTAAACACTGAAAAATAGCAGAATGCTCCGAATCTACTGGATATATACTTACTTTATGATGAAATGCTAATTTTTGAATTAGTTCTCCTGCAACAACTAAAGTTTCTTTATTTGCAAGTGCAATGTTTTTGCCTGATTTTATTGCATTTATCGTAGGTAACAATCCAGAATACCCAACCATTGCGGTTAAAACAATATCTATAGTATCCATTTCAACAATTTGTGAAATGGCATCGTTGCCAGCATAAACTTTTATGGGTAAAGAAGATATTGCATTGACCAATTCATTGTATTTGCTTTCATTGCCAATAACAATGGTGTTTGGTTTAAATTCTTCGGCTTGTCTTATTAATAATTCAATATTATTATTGGCTGTTAAAACCTCAACTTCAAAATTGTCGGGATGTTTTCGGATTACTTCTAATGCTTGAGTTCCAATTGAGCCTGTTGATCCAAGTATTGCTATTCTCTTTTTCATTCTTCTCTCTGCCTTCAACTATTTTTAGATCAACTTAAAAAGCGATGTAATCTTCTGCATTAACGGGAGTTCCTCCATGCCATAATTCAAAATGTAAATGAGGACCACTGGTTAATTCTCCTGAATTTCCAATTATAGCAATTGCTTCTCCTGCTGTTACATGGCTTCCTGCTTTTTTAAGTAATTCAGAATTATGTCTATAAATTGATATTAAATTATTATCATGCTGAATTTGTATTAGATATCCTGTTTCTAAGGTCCAATTGGCAATTATAACTGTGCCATCTAATGCTGCTGCTACTACATTGTTTGAGGCAGCAACAATATCAGTTCCAAAATGATTTTCTTTTGGATTAAATGAATTTGTAACCAATCCTTTTACAGGAGGATAAAAGTGGATGCTAGAAAAGTCTGTTTTATTTGTTGTCCCTGAAAAAATAGAAAGATTAAATAATTCTTCTTCCTCGATTTGCTGACGGAGTATTGAGTCGTGTTCTGATTTGTCAAAAATTATTTCTTCGTATCTAATCGACGTATCTTGCTCATTCTCATAGCTTAAAGGAGTTCCTCCTCGGATAATCGTATTTATACTTTCAAAATACCGATCACGTACTTCAAGTTCGTGTTGTAACGAATCCAATTTATAAACATTATTAATGATGTTACTTCTCATATTACCGTCGGGGTAACCCGGAATGAACTCTCTTATTGGAGTAAATGCTATTAGTACCGTAACTGCTGTAACTAAAAAAATTAGAAGAGAACCGGTTATCGAAAAAAGATTTAATCTAGAAAGACGCAAAAAGCCAACTTCTTCAAATGTATCGTCGTTATAAATTATAAGTCGATATTTATGTCTTAGGTTATTAACTATATGTTTTTTCTTTTCTTTGACCATCAATAGTTTAAGTTTTGTGCAAAGATAATCGTTTTCAACAAAGAAAACATTAAAATTAAGCCTACTAAATTAGCCTAAACAAATGAATTAAACGAAATTTTTGGTGTTAAATAAGCCTGTAATAACATAAATTAACAATTGGTTTGTAAGATAATATTCGTTGGTTAAAACAATATTTTCATAAATATTTTGAGAATCTTAAGAATGGGTTTGTTTTTTAATTAAAAGTATTTATATTTGCAACCGCAATTGAGAAAATATAGTCACTAGACTTATAAGATATATTGCGGGGTGGAGCAGTTGGTAGCTCGTTGGGCTCATAACCCAAAGGTCATAGGTTCGAGTCCTGTCCCCGCTACTACAACAATCACGGAAAACCGTATCAAACGTAAGATTCGATACGGTTTTTTTATTAACAACTGGAACCGGACTGGAACAGAGTCTTTCTTCAATACTCTACTGAGTATCAAAGCAACAATTAACAAAAATTACTTTAAAAGTATTTTTATGTTTATCCTCAGATTTAAATTTAGGAAAAATGAAGCTTTATATCCTTAGATTATTCAATAACAAAGCATTTTAGTTGTATTTATTTAATATCATATTAAAATTGATTGACTGTTTCTTATAAAGAACTGGTAATCATTAAATAAAACAACAGAAGTATACACATAAATTTTACCAAAAGAGACTTTAAAAAACAATTACTCCATTTGGCCAATTGGATTTTGAAATAGAATATCTATTTTTAACAATAATAGAAATAGATGTAACATTATTCCACCCATGGACTAGTTTTGTGCAACCCAAACAAACTACATAGATGAAACTATATACAGAGACTGAGATAAAGGCAGAGGTAGATAATCCAGAATTTCAAGTAAAAATCCCTGCATTTAGTGGGAGAAATTACCCAATTGAATATTTGAATTCTCGGGAATTCGAACTGTTAACCTATTTTCTTTTTAAGAAAGAAATAAGTCAAGGTATGTACTCTGACGAGTTTGATGCTGTAAGATTAATGAAAGGAATAGCTGATAAAGGTAGAGATTTGCTGTTGCAATTTGAAAATAAAAACACGGGAGTAATTCAATGCAAGAGATATGAAAGTCTAATCAATAAACCGCAATTGGCAAGAGAAATAATAAAGTTTGTATTACATGCCATTCAAGATAAATCATTAATTAATAACTCAGAAAAATTTACATACTATTTCATTGCCCTAAATGGCTTTAACGATAGAGCTCAAAACCTCTTGAATGATCTCAAATCAATTTTAAATGAAGAAAAAATTGAATCTTGGACAGAAGAAGTCATTGAAGAAAATGAAGGCATTAAAATCAAATCATTCAAAACTGTAGAAACAGAGCTAAATGATATTTTTAATAAAATTAAGGTTGAACCAATTACAGGTCATGATTTAGACCAAAAACTAAAAAACTCAAAGGAAATTATTCCAATGTTTTTTGAAGTAGAAAAGGTAGCTTCCGAGGAAATGCTAAGACAAGTTCTTAGTGAGTTTGTTGGGTTTAAAAATGATGAAGATTTAGAAAAACTTAGAAATAGATTACAAAATGTGCCGCAAGAAAAAAGAATGTATTTTGGTCTATTTAACATTTATGGATTTGATTTAAGCTTCTACAAGAAGATTTCGAGAGATAAAAAATTAATAGTCAACATTGCTGAAATAAGGAATGAATTAAACAGACGTTTTGTTGACTTTCTAAAGGAAACCATTGAAAAATATCAAATAATATTTATTAGTGGTTTAAAGGAATTATCTCCATTTACAAAACAAGTTGTTGTACCATATCTTTTTAATAAGTATGCCTTATTATATAATCAGCAGGAAATGGGTGGATTTATGGCAAAGATAGTTGAAAATAAAAAAGACAGTCAATTATTTAAATACCAAACTATTGAAGAACATAAACAACATTACCTTGAGATAGGCCAATTAGTTCTTAATGATGATTATTCAAGTTTTGTTGGTGACAATGAACTTCTAGAATTAAAGAAAAATTTAACAAAATGGATTCATGCTGGGTTCGAAAGCATTCAAGAAATGAGTGATAGATTTGATGAAGACATGAAAGTTTTAATGCCAATCATTGAAACAATAGAAAATTATATTAGAAATATTATGCCAACTAATCCTACAATTATAATTGATAACAGTGGACTTGGAGAAACAGAAGAGGATTTTATAGAACTACTAAAAAAAGTAAATAAGTTAGAATAATGGGCAGCATACAACATGTGGTCAGCTTACATGCTGGTTTTGGTAGTTTGCTGACAAAATATTATCTTCGTTAAGTTGTTCAACGGGTGATAATGAAACAAGACAATACCCCGTACAGACTTGTAAGCAAAGATCGTTGTGTGGCATTAAAAAACCCGATTCCATCAAGAAATAATAATAAATTATTTGTAGATATTTAAAGAATAACGAACAGTGTAAAATTAGATTGCCTAATTCAGAAGGAAGTAGAAATGTAAAGGCATCCATAGCAATAAGAGAAGCTTTTCAAGAAGCTGCTCAGAAGTCTCCTCATTTTAAGAACGCAAAATTAGGAGTTGGATGTGCAAATCTTCGTTGTTGTTTTGTTGCAGGGAAATTTGCGACTTTCAGTGATTGTCCTTTTTATGAATAATATTGAATTTATTTTATGAAATATTTTAAGGTTATTAATCATATTTCTTCAGAAGTGGTTGTCAATACTGATTATGCGAACTATTCAACAACATTGTCAAAAAGAAAGGAGCTTGAAAGAATTATAGAGTTTATTGTAAATTCCTCGGAAAAATTAGACTTGCCTCTCGATATGTATTTCACTTTGAATAATAATTTAGCATTATGGGGAGAAGAATACCTAAATAGTTTTCCCAATGACGGCAATAGTGTTTATGTCCTTTCTGACTTTCTAAATTTAGAAAATTCGGTTTATTCAAAATATAGTATCAAGGTTTCGGAACTTGCTGAGATAATTCAAGGAATTGCTAAAATTGGTATTGAGTTCTTTGATGAAGGATTCTATTTGTGGGAATATTTGTATGAGAGAATGAGAAACCATAAAATTTTTCCGTGCCGATATGATTCATTATTTCTGTTTGATAATAAAGACGACTGTAAATTCTATATGCAAAATCATAAAGGAGGAGGTATGATTTGCGAGGTGGAATTAATTAATACTAAGAAAATATTCAAAGCAGACATGAATTTATTAGATTCTATTCAAAATTACAATACGTACAGCGAAGCGAAAAAAATTATTAATAAATATTGGAATGGTGCAAAATCCAACAATCCAATTTTTGAATATTTGTTTCAAGGTGATTGCAAATTGATTCCAATATAATAACGCCACAAAGCATTACTTCATTTAACAAAAAGAGAATAAACTAAAATCTTTTACTTCATAATTTATTTGAAATACCTTTTCTTTTAACTCGAAATTTTCTCGGGTTTTATACCCTTTCGAAATATTTTTGAGTACAAAGGAATAAATTCTCTTAAACCCAGTTTTTTTCAGTCATTTTTTTATCTAATATGTTCTTTGGCGGTTGAAAAAACAACTTTTTTGTACTAAATCAAACTATATTAGTAAATTTATATTCATTAAATTACAATATCTTATGAAAAATATAATTGAAATTAGAGAAACATTGATTGAATCTACTCGAAAAGAAGATTACATTAAATATCAGGACTTCGCTGATAAGATCAATTCAGGGATAATATTGAATGAAAACCTAGATCAGATAAAAGTAATCGGTGATATTCTTAGCATTGTTTCAATTTTTGAATTCGTTAAAAGGGGAGTTTTATTGAGCGGAGTTGTTTCAACTAATGGAATGCCGGGTAATGGCTTCTACAAGTTAATGAACAATTTGGATATTAAAGATCCAAATAAGGATAAAATATGGTCAATGGCAGAACAAATAATTAAAAATAAAAAATTCTGGAAAAAAGATAGGAATTACAGAAAGTATAAGGATGATTTAAAAGGATTAGAACAATTAGAAATAATGATTAAAAATAAAGTGATTGATATTACAAAAGATATAACCCCTCACTTTCGTTTAATTAAAAGTCTTACTAAGTAACAACATAAATTATTTTAGCTCTAAAGAGGGAGCAACTTAAATATCTAAAAGCCTTTAGAAAAGCAATTTCTAAAGGCTTTCTTGTTTTATCCCGTAGAGACCCGTAGAGAAAAATATTTTCAAATTATTTTCAAGCATATTCATAATATTATCAATCCTTTATTAATTAAATTTAATTCAGTACTAATAATTTTTCAAGGGACATACCAAGCTATTTTTAAAAATCAGAGAACAAATCTATTATGACAGAGCGACATATTTAATAATGTGAAAAAATATATGTTTTTGTTGATTGAATAATTATCTTATGGTGTATTATGCTAGGTTCTGTCACATCTGATCTAAAGTTGGATTTTTTCAATCAAAATCAGGATAATCCAAAATCATAAAACGTTGATTTTCAACAAAACATTTTTTAATTGGTTCACCATTATTGGCATAAAATGGCTATCTTTTCACAGATGCGACAGAACCCAATAAATTACCTATTGAAATTAAGTCCAAACAGCTTATTTAAGGTATATTCAGAAATATCCCTGTAATTTTTTAGCTCATCATCACTAATCTGGGTAGTTGCCCTCTTGTGAACCAAATCACATCTTTTATTATAGTAATAATCTATTATCGACCATGCATCTCTTTTAATTCTGGAATTAGATTTCACTTCATTTTGAAGATCAATTCGACTAAACCCTGCAATTCTTCTTTCAGAATACCTCTTCCCAGAAACATTTAACAAAAACTCTTTAAATGCTATTTCTAAGGTGCTATCAAGAATTAAAAGATTTAAACGATTACTTTGTTCTAACTTTAGCTTTCCCAGTTCTTCTACTGCGATAATAGCCTCATATAATCCAATTGTCCATGGCTTTGTTTTTGCGATATCTTTATTATTCTTCTTGATTACATCAATATATTTTGGTTGTTTTGGTTTTCTTGTAACTGTAGGAACGTGAAGTCTAACAGTTTCTGATATATCAGATAAAGTTTCTGTAACAACAGATCCTTTATCATATTTAAATACTTTTTCATCCCAACCCTCACCTACAGACCAATTTTTAGACATTGAAGCAAAAACATATAACATTCTTTCAATGTGCTGGGCAATTTCTCTAAATGCTGGGTGTTTAAAGTCAATAGCTGATTTACTACTATTCCAGGGCATTAATTCAACCATTCCAGTTAATTTAACAATAACCCTAGCCAAAGACATACTTGGATGTGGTTTCCCAATTAAAGGAGGTTTAAAGCCAACTTCTGGACCTTTAAACGCTCTTGAAATAAGACGATCATTACAATAAAAATAAACCCCATATTCGCTATTGCTAGTTTCCTCTATTCTATGTGATTTTGTTAAACCTCCTATAATACTAACTTGAATTTCTCCTCTATCTTTAAATTTAATTGGACCTGTTCGTTCCTGTGGTTCATAATCGGGAGGATAAGACCAGTTTTCAAAAGTTATAGGCTCTATTTGATCCTCATTTATATTAATTTGCAGTCCTCCAGCTTCCAGAAATAAAGCGTACGTTACTCCAAGATATTCAAGTAAATCTTCATGTTTGCTTTCTTCTATCTTCTCCCTTAAAATACTGAGTTCTATTTGTGTAGTGTTTTTTTCAATATTAACTACCTCATAAGCTGGTAAATCCCAATTATCTTCATCTTCGATCCAATCATTATCAATCTCAACTAACAATGTTTTTTCGTTTGAATAACGAGATAAAATCTTTATCTGTTTTGAAAGAGCTACAACAGCTCTTTTTGAACCCACACCAAAAACCCCTATAATTTCTGAAGATGATGATGTTCTTGATTGACCAGGACTAACAATCAAAGAAATATCTTCTTCTTTGATTCCTCCGCTGTTATCTTTTACTTTGATGGTTTGTTGGTCATAATCTAAATCAAGATTAATCTCCAATTCTTGCAATCTGCCATTGTATATCCAGTTATCAATAGCGTTATCAATTAATTCACATAAAGCTAAATGTAAATGATAATCCGCAATTATAGAGAGATAAATTCTCTTGGATGGTACCGCTGATATGTTGGTTAAAGAAGTTTTCAAATGTTAATTATTGGTATTTCTTTTTCATTTGTTATCATTTCTCTAATTTTTTTAAAACCTCCTTCTGAATTTAAACCAGAAAAGACACCTCCAGCTTTCCATGTATCAGAGTTTACTTTACTATCATCAATGACTTTTTTAAATTTTTCAAATGCTTCATTTAAGGAATTTGATTCTCCCACAGTCATTTCAATCAATTTATTTATTGATTTTGCCCCTAAAGGTTTTTGAATATAGTAATTTTTAGAAAAGAAAATATTTACGATATCATCGTCTTCATTTTCAATTTTACTAGATTTAAAGCAGTTAGACCATTTTTTCTTTACAGATTGATTCCAACACTTAGTGACAAAATCTTTAATTTCTATCGCGTGCTTATCACAGGCATTAATCAATTCCTGATCTTCCAGTTCTAATAGCCCATGATCTATTATATTTAAATAATTTTTTATTATTCCAGTAATTGATGTGCGAAACGCACTTACACCAATAATACCAATATTGGTTTTAGAATGAATATCAAATTTGATAGCATAATTCCATACTCCTTCAGAATCATTCTCCCTAAGCTCTCTTGAGGTTTTCATTGCAATGTGTTCCGCGATACTAGAAATATTTTTATCTAGTCTATTTTCCTTTATATTATAATTATACCTAGCTAATTCAGCTAAATCGGTGCTTACTTTTTTTCCTTTAGAATTAATATCGACAAATATTTCCAACTCAACTGAACGAGCATTCTCTTCAGTTAAGACAGTTATTACATTCAAAGAGAAATTACTAATTAATGCTTTTTCTTCAAGTTTATAAAGAGCTTCAAATGCTTTTTTTAGTCCTAAAATTCTATGCTGACCATCTACTGTTCGAAAGGGGACATTGTTTATCTCAGAAATAAAAAGTTCTTCTTTCCCGTTCTCATTTTTTCTAATAAATTCTTCAATTTGGATCTTATCAATACCTAAAATAATAGAAGTTGGCAGCTTGAAAGTGTTCAAGTTTTTTAATATATAATTTTTGATTTTATTAATATGATTTAGATTTGGTTTTCGTTGATAACCATTTTCATCTTGTTGATACACTAAAACCTTACTAATATTGTGTATTTCCGAAAATGGAATAATAAAACTAATATATTCTTGACTATTTTGTTTAAATCTAAATATTTCTCTTTTCATAATTTAGAAGGAATTTGAAATTTTATCTATATTAACAGAAAGTTGTTTGAACTCACTATGACGAGAGTATTTTTCATTTAAGCGTTCTTTAAGCTCAAAGAAAATTTTTTGGGTGTTATCCATTTTATTTTCGAGAGATTTTTTAACATCCGCCTCGAAATGAGCACACATTAATATGTGTTTTACAAATTCTATTTCTTTTTGGACAATTACTCCATCTTCAAGATCGTCCTCAAAAATGTCTTTTATCATATCATCAACCTTAGGATAAATAGAAAAGAATTCAGTATAATTCTTAACAGATATCCAAACACGCTCGTCAACATTATATTTTGTTAAGAAGAACATGTCTGAATCCAACTGAGAAATTGAATAGTCCAAAAGTGTTTCTTCTTGATTAACAATATCAACTATGTAACTTTTCAACAAGCAATTAAACGAATCTAAAAAATTATTGTAATTATCTGCATCCAAACTCTCCGCTTGCTTCTTCTCCCAAATGATTTGATAAATAGCCTCAAGTATTTGAAGTTCAAAACTAAGCTCCCTTGAACCTAAATACATATTATACTTGTCTAATTTGTCATAATTTAAAAAGTCAAATTTCAAATTAGTATCATCTAAATTCGAAATATCATAATTTTTAGAAATTATGAAGTATTCAATAATACCTGATATTTTCTCAAGCTGATATGAAAAACCAAGTATTTCTTTTATTTGATCTGAAAAAGCTTTTTCAATGTTCTCAAGGAAAACTGATTTTTTTAAGTTTTTATTATAACTATCCTTTGAGTTTCTCAAATTATATAAAAGAGATTCTATTTCGTCAAGCAATTTACCAACATTATTCATAGTTTGTTGGACAGTACTTTTTGTTGGAAAAAAACTATAATCCTTATAAAAAATGAAATGATCTAAATCCCCCCAAGCTTGATCTATTTTGCTTTTAATTTGCAGTTCAACTCCATACTTATTATCGAATATGCCTTTCAATCTATATATGTTGAGCCCATTTTTCATCTTTTGAGGTTGGCTGTTCATTTCTCCTTCCAAAAAAACGATCTTTTTGTCTTCTAAATATGATATATTATTTTTAATCATTCGTAATACATTCGGGCAATCCTTATTTAAGTCGCATACTAACCTTAAACCAATTATATCATCGAATCCTTCTATTAATTTTGAAATCCCCGTTTTTTTATCATTAAAGTTAGTCTCTGTTAGTGATAGCTTCTCTATAATTTGTAAACCTAGATTTTTCCTAATTAATTTTTCTCTAAAACTATCTTTCTCTTTTACCCTTGAATTAACAAATACATATTTTGATATTTGTATGGAATTCTCAGAAACCAGATTAAATTGAGAAGCATTTTGATGAATTAATTCATCAAATATTTTTTTAATTTCATCCTCTTTTTGCGTTAAGTTCGCTCGAATTCCAGTAGAATAATATTCACTTATTTTATCGAGTAAATTAATTTCTTTATTAATCATTTAGTTATTTTATTTGATCCAAACCTAGTTTAATATATGTAATCAATTGATTGAACCCATCAGAATTGCTTTCTAAATAAAGTTCTTTTTCCAAAATCTGCAATCCATCATCAACATGCATTTTGACATATTTAGGGATATCTTTATCCGTTTTATATAATCTATAATGAGTACACAACAAGCCTAAATAAATGTCAAAATAATCACCAAATAATACAGACTTAGAATATTCTTTACCCCCGAAATCTTGAATTTTAGTTAAATCCATTTTTCGTTCTTTAGATATTGAATACATAAATGCAATACGAGCAATAGTGTTTTCTGCACCAAGACTTAATTTCCTAGTCAATTGAGCTACTACTTCTCGGTTAGCCTTACTGGTTTTAATTTGTGTAAACATTTTTCTTTAACTCCTTAAAAATTTCTTTTAAATTACATTCGATAATATTGGAAACATCCTCTTCATTATTAATTATAAAGCTTTTATTTATTTTTGGTTGCAATAAAATAAATTCATCTTGTGTTAATTCTTTTTCCAGCAATGGAAGTAATACTACTTGACTAGATATACTAGGATAAAATTCTTCAATAATGTTTTGAGAATGATATTTATCAAACTTCTGTAATGGACTATCAATAAATACTGGAAATTCTATTCCTGATTCATCAACAAGAGCTTTTAATAAAGCAGTAGCATATAACTGCTGTTCTCCTTTAGATAAAGCATCTTTATTAATAATATTTCCCTTAACTCCAATTAAATCAATATCCATTATATCATCAGCTATTTTGACTTTAACTTCGGTTATAAAATTATTTTTATGCATTAATTTTGTTAATCCAAGGCTTAAGGATTTTTGAAGTGCATACTTTTTTTCCTCTTTTACTTTAGCTATTAACTCAGTAATTTTAGCTAGTAGGTTTTCTGTTACAATATATTTTTTCTGATCATTTTCAACTAACTTAAAATTCTTTTCATATTCAGACAATTCTCTTCTTGTTGTTTGTAACCTTACTTTGAGTTCGCCTGACTCTTCTAATAATGATTCTTTATTAGCAGTTAAACTTAAAATTTTATCATTAATAGATGCCTTTTCTTCTCTATACTTCTTAGCGACTTCATTATCTTTTCTTGCTTCGGCTTGTTTTATCTGTTTATTTACACTTGATAACAAAACTCTATTATTTTTTTCTTCCTGAACAATAGCATTTAACTGATTAACATAAGCTCCTTTTATATTTGTATAGATAGCTTCAAAATTCAAGTATTGTTCTTGGGTAAAACCTAATAAAATATTTGAAGACTTTACTTTTTGTACACTTTGATACTTTTCTTTTATAGTTGTATTAAATACTTTTTCAATTTTTAACCTTTCTGTTTTAGATATATTAATTGGATCTAAGCTTTTTAAAATAGTCTTAGTAAAAGATTCAATTTCTTTTTTTATCAGAGATTTATCAAGAGTATTAGTTGATTCATTCTGTTCATTAATTAATTGTTCTCTTAACTCTACCAACTTTTTCCCTGCGATAACTAATGGTGCTAATTCCATTAACTTATTTAACTGAGATTTAATCTGAATTGACTCTTGTTTTAAATGATCTCGTTCCAATTTAATCGTTTTCAATTCTTCCACAGTAATAGCATTACCCTCTCGAATCAATTTTTCTTGAATTTCATCACTTAAACGTTTCTTTTCAAATATTTCCTTATCAATATTTGTTTGTTTTATACTATTTAAGTCAATTAACTCTATAAACTCTTTTTCTTTTTCTATATGAGAATCTAGTTTTGGTTTATTCATTCCAGAAACACCATTTCTTCTTAATTTAGTTAATAATGTTTCAAGGTTTTTCTTTAGCTCTTCATATTTTTTAATACCTAATACTTCAGAGTATGCTTTACTTAAATTTCTTAATTCATCCTTAGATTTTGCTTCAGCCAATGAAACTACTTTTTCAGCATCAAAAAAGAAAAACTTTGCTATTTCTCTTGGTAATATAAAGTCATTGATAAATACATCATATCCAACGTCCTTAGTCAGTTCATTTTCTATGCCATCTATTAAAATACTTAAATTCTCTTCTTGAGTTGTTAAATCATAAGAACGTTTTATAGTTACTTTTTTACAAGGAATTGACGGAATTAAAAGATCAGTCAAGTCCACTTCAACTAGGAGTTTAGCTTCTTTTGATACTCCTAGCTCAAAATCATTTTGAATGTCTTTATTTATTAATGATTGAAGAAACTTCTCATATCCTCCATAACTTTTTATATCTCTACGGTATTTATCTTCTACCTGTGCCATTAATTTTCCGTAGAAAACCCATATTAAAGAAGTTAAAAATGTGGTTTTCCCATAGCCATTTTTTCCAGCAATAATGCTGATATTCTTTTCATTAAACGGAGTGAAAGATATGGTATTTACATTTTTGTAAATTCTGAAATTCGTCAATGTAATTTTGGCTATTTTCATTGTTCTTTCGGATTTACAAAATCATCAATTCTATTTTCAACATCGTTATGTAATCCATATTTTGAAATTAATAAAGATTTAGATTCTTGAAGAGTAACTAGGTTATCAATTAAATGATAATATTCAGTTTCATCGCCACAAATTTCCTTAAGAATTCTTCGCTCAGTAGCATCTAAAGCTTTAAGATTATTAGTACTTAATTCTTTATTATAAACTTTACGATAAATATCTCCAACTTTATGTTCAAAGATTCCATCCCTATTCCATGTAACTTGAATCGCAATTAATTCTTGATTGGTAATAAGATTAATATGAGGTCGTTTAATTTGAACTATTTGTTCTAATTCAAGTAACTCTCTTAATTTCTTTGCTCTATACTGTGCTGTGTAATTTCCTTGATAATTTCCTTCTTCATCAATAGCAACTTGTCCATTTCTTCTTGTCTTAGATCTACTTTCACTTAAGTTCCGTTCATCAACTAAACTATTTCTAAAATCTAATAATGGTTTTAACCATTCTTGTCCATTATTAACCAAAGATGACATTGATTTATCCTTTTTAACAACAGTACAAGTCCAACACCCAAATCTACTTTGTCCGCATGACGAATGCTCTTTATTTACGACAACAGTTGGACATTCATAATCATCAGCATTTGCATCTGCATATATTTGAAAAAGAATGGAATTATCAAAGTCCCAAGGCGATTTAACAGAATTAATAACATACCAAACTTCTTCAAGCATTAAATTCTTAATTGGGGCATAAACCCATGTATTAAGATCACTAGCATGTTTAGAAAGCCTATTGCCTTTTATTTCATGTTTTCTTATTGATGCCTCCCTATTCTTACTTTCTTCATATCTTGTTCCTAAAAGGACAACAGCTTCACCTTTTTTATCTATTTGTTCGTGTAAAAAGTTAGAAGTAGGTCTAATCTTCAACCGATCCGTACACCATCGAAATGAATTATTGGGGGCTGGATATCCTTTCCCTAATAAATTTGTCCAAAAAGTATCCTCTAGTTTCGGGGTAGTTTTTTTTACAAAAATAGGTAAATCTTGTTCTCTCGCTGCTACATCTATTTTTCTTAAGACTTCATCAACATAACTTGCAATTATCGGGTTTTCAACCATTGTGTCGTTGCAAACTACATAAACTGGTCTTTTTAGTTGAAAAGGATTATGTGTCTCTTTTCTAATTTTTTCCAAAGCCTTCCAGACAAGTGTCAATAGAACCGTTGAATCCTTTCCTCCACTAAATCCAATAATCCAAGGTCTTTCAGATTGATCAGCATAAGCATACTGATCTATTATTTCATTTATTATTTCATCTATTTTCTTACTCATTGAGTACAAATTATTTCATTATTTTAACTAATTAAAGTCTTTTGTCTTGAATATAAGATACTTTAATATAGAATTTTGAAATGGAAAAATACAATTATTTTTTAAAATTTTCTTGAATTTTAAGGTATTTTTATTTAAGTAAAGTATGATTATAGAATATCTATCTAAGTATTCTATTTTTGAAAGTAAATGCAAATACGAAAGCAAGAAAGGCACTAAGTATATTTCTAATGATATCAGCATAAGATTCTTTCTCTTTGTGTACTTCATTCTCTATTTTTTGCATTAACTCTCCTATTTTAAACTGCTTCACCCGAATTAATTGTTCTAAGGAATCTTTTCTTGTGGTTATAACACCCTCAAGCTCAAAATACTCCTTTTTAAATTCCTTTATTAACTGTATACTATCTTTATTTATAATCGAATCGCAATCTATTTGTTGTATTAATACTCTCAATTGTGTTTGCTTATCCTGAATAACCAAATTTGTATTATCATAGTGTACACTTATCATATTTTCTAGTTCATAATACTCTTTCTTTATTTCCGTCATTATTTGTTTATAGTTTTGATTATCATTAGAATAAAACCCTCTATTCAGAAAAACTATAAATGCAAGAAAGATTAATAGAGAAAAGGAATATATTATTTTCTTTTTTTGAGATCCTATCGGACCTCCTTTGCCACTATTATAATTAAGAAATAATTTTATTGAAACGAATAGACATATACCAGATATTATAAAATTTATAATCATCTTTAAAATATTTAATTAATTAATAGTTCTTTAAAAAGTTCAATTTCAAAAATATGAATTACATCTTCGTTTGCGATTTCTAAAGTTGAATCTTTTACGTTTTTCACTATACCTTTAGTAGAGGAATTATCTTTCATCATAATACTAACATCAATTTATGAAGATTGAATAAACAGTTCAGTAAGAATCATTCTGTGCTGATCTTTAGGGATTTTTTTCATTATGTTTAATTTTTAGACTATATCAATTTACAAAAAAAAAATAGGAGTTTCTAAAATAATTGAAATATTAATGTACTGGGTTCTGTCGCATCTGAAATATCTTTGAATACAAAGAAATATATTCTCTTAGACTCGTTCGGGTTTCTATGATTGATTGAATACACGAAACAACATCCACTCATAAAGCCTTGTTAAACAATTAATTATGACAGACTGACATAACAACAAAAATGACAGCCCGTCATATAATCTTCTGAATTACATATATTTAGTCAATCCCAAAAATATTTAAAATTGTATCAAGAGAATCAATCTTTTTTAGTGATTTACTCATCTCCTTAATTTCTTCATCCGATAATTCTGCCACTTTCTTACTCAGATTAAATAATTTCTCATAATTATTCAACTTAATTTCATAGTTGTTTGTTCCATCAATTTGTGATGATAGGTAGTTATGAGCTTTTACAAAAGATTTATGTACTGTGTTTTTTTGAAATGTAACAGATCCCATTGTGTACCTTTGTTCAATTTCATTGAGCATTTGATCTAAATTGTATTGATTGTTACTCTTGATATTATAATAAACATCTTTTGGTGTTGTAGAACCTATCATATCCCCGTTATTATCATAAGATGTGATCGTGTTTAAGCTTCCATCTTGGTTATATCCTTTCCATTCTCCAACAAACATCCCATTCTTATATGCACCTTCTTCTTTTAGAGTTCCATCATTCCACCATTCTTGATATTTCCCATCTGGTTTATCATTAACTAAATAAACAGCCTTTTCCAATCGACCATTTGCATGAAAGAATTCCCATTTTCCAGTCCTATTCCTATTTTTATAATATAATTTTGATTGAATTCCTCCTTCTGAATAATAATAATTACACTCACCATCATAAACATCTGGATTCATTGAAAGTAGGGTCCCTTCGAATTGTTTTTGTCCAGAGATATAATAATCAGTTACTTTACCAATAGGATTTCCCAACTGATCAAATTCAATCTCTCTATAGAACTTAGCATCTTCCAAATTGAATACTTCCTTTGTTTTCTCATCTTCCTTAACATCCCTATCATAATAGATTTTCCATAATCCAACTCTTTTATCGTTTTTATAAACCCCTTTCGATATTTCTTGTCCTTTATGATAATATGAGGATTCTCCCTGCATTATCAATAAAGTTTCATCTGGAGTAATCTTGTATTTCATATTCTCTTTTGATATTGGGGTATTTGTCATTGTATCATAGAGTGTAAATAAAATTAGACCGTCTCCCGTAGATTTCATTTCAGCGGCAAGTTTATTATTGCTTGCATATTCTTTCTTTTCAATAATTAGTCCCGTTTCATTCCAGTATGTTTCTTTTCTTTCCAGGTTTCCATCAGGATAATTAGCAGTCCAATCCCCAACGCAAACACCATTCTTATAAGTGCCAGTAACGTCAATCTGACCGTTTTTATACCATGAAGTAGCTTTTCCTTGCTCAAGACCATCTTTCAAGTTATACTCTACTTCCTTCCGTCCATTTTCATACCATCTTTCACATAAACCATCATTATTAATTTTATGTTTTATTTTGTTAGGAGCATAATATTCCATTTCTGACGTCAATTCGCCACTTTCATATACTTGCTCAAGTTGTAGGAAATATTGCCCGTTGTTGATGGAATACATCTTCCGAATCCCTTGAAATTGATCATTTTTAAAGGTTGTTTCTTCTTCAACCTTACCGATGAATGAACTACTTTCCCAAAGGATTGTTTTTACATAATTATGAGTAAAATATTGCTTAGCAAGACCATCTTTTTTACCCTGTTTATAGTTGATTTCTTCGTAAATGGTTCCAAACTTATCCCAAGACTGGTATAGACCATGTTTTTGCATTTGTTGTGTTTCAACTGTATATCGCTCCTTAATTTGTGTGTGACTATAAGGATCGTAATAGGTTTCAATTGTTCTAAGGTTCTGAGCAATTAAGCTATTCGCAGAAGCTATTATCAAGATAAGTATAACAAATTTTAAATTCTTCATTTTCTTTAGTTTTAATTTGAAATTTCACTTGCTGCTTGAAGCATCTTTGATTGAATCTCCATAAATCTGGTATACTGGGCTGTGGTCAGATCATCGTTAGCATTGGAAAGCTTTTCGCTTAAAGTAGCAGCTTTTTGATAAATAGATATATATTCTGAAACTGCTGACACGTCACCTTCATTGGCTTTCTTTATAAGCTTAATATACTTATCCATATAATCTTCATAATCATCCAAGATAGCATCCCAATCGCCTGAACCTGTTGTAGAAGAAGTTGTTTTTGCTTTAGTGGAAGTCGTTGAAGAACTGGTTTCTCGTTTTTCAATTTTCTCAGAGTAAACACTAAATGTACTTATATTATCAGGTAATGTCTTACTGTATAAATCCTGATACTTTCTAAACATAATCCAATCTTCTGAACCTAAATATTTAAGAACTTCTTCAATCTTTACATCTTCTGTGTACTCACTTCTTAAAGCTTCAAATCCATTTAATGGCATCCCTTGCTCATCACAGAGATCAATCATTAAGGGACCACCATTCCCATCTTGAAGCCCATAGTCATCTTCAAGGTAAGTTTGGATAGAATTAACCTTAATCTTTACAACCCAAGTTGACAACATTCCATCTTTTACAGATTCAACTTTATACATTCCATCAAATACTTGTAGGTAGTCACCCAAATAACCTTTGATCTCTATTTGATAAGGTTTAAGTTCAGCAGATAATTTTGCTGGTTGTTTGCTTCCTCCTCCGGAACAAGCACCAAGAAGTACGACAGTACTAATTAAAAAGATTACTTTTTTCATAATTTTTGTTTATAAGTTAATTAATTGTATATCAATGACATAATTTCAAACAATTTGCCACGCCTTTTAAAATGTCAGCCTGTCATCTCTTAAGCAGGGATTCATTCATTGTGTCCATAATCAAATATAGAAATTTATATCTATTCTACCAATTGGTAGTGTATATTTTTAAAAAGATGTAGTCAATTTGCTTACATGAGTTACTTAAGCAATGATAGGTACATAAAAGCTTTTGGTATACACTTACGAGCAATCAGATTAGAAAAAGGATTCACTTGTGAGAAACTAGAAGAATTAACAAGCATTGATGCTAAGCAAATAAGTAGATTAGAACGAGGTGAACGAAGCCCAACATTAACAACTATCTATTATCTTGCTAAAGGATTAGGAATAAAACCACACAAACTGTTAGAATTTGATTTTAAAGATGTGGAATAAGTTAATTAGCTCATATGCTTAAATCTGCGATTTATTAAGGCGCTTATTTTCAGGTTGATAAGCTCGTTATTGCATAAGGTTACTATTATTGTTTTATCTTTTACTATTATATAGTCCGTATCATATACACGTATATGTTTTCTCACTTTCCACCATTTGGATAAAACATCTTTTTTATATGTTAGCAACTGCTGTAAGTATTTATGAAGCTCTAAATACAATGTTTTCTCAATTTCTTTCTTAATAAAAAATCGTTGCTTTTCTTGATTAAAAATAACCACATTATAAGGGCAATTAAAAGCTTTCACTTGTGAACAAACTGTATAACCTTTATATTTTAAGTCTAAAAATATTAAATCCAATTGATTCCAAATGCTCTGGTCAAGTGGATTTACCAAAGCTGATTTAAATAAGCTATTTAGTTTTTGCAGTGTCATTATCCTTAGTTTCTTCTAAAAAAACAAAGGGCGTGCCAAACCAAAGTCTTCATTATGTAACACTTAACAAAGCTCAATGCAATACTTTAGATCAAAGGCTGCATTGACCATTTTTTTTCAAGCATTTTAGTATTGTGTAAGATTGTATGCCATACATTTGATGTATGCATTACAGCATTACTTAAAATCTGTGATGACATATCAATAATTAAATCTGTATCCTTTTTGTTATATAGAGATGGAAGATCTAAAAAGAAGTTTTTATGGGTCTCTTTTGCAATAGACCAAAAATATTTACTTGATAGTTTTACAATTTTTGGCTTAAATAATTTTATTAGTGACTGATTCTGGCAACGAAAAATGTCTCTTTCAACCTTACCGTGGAATTTTGAAAGTGAAGAATATCCTAGTGCTTTAAAATCTATTTTATGACCAACATGAACAGGAGTACATAAATCTGCTATATGATGGCTGGTTATGCCAATAAACATCCCAAGGTTTTCTAGAAATTCAACTTCATTATATGCCCCTTCCAAATCTCCATTCAAATAATCATTAATAAAAGAAATACTACCTTCTGCATGGTTTATAGCTCTTGTAATGCAACCATGATTCTTGCTATCTTTGCTATCAATCCAGCATCTATGCACAAGTTGCTTTAATTTTGAATCAAGAGATTCTAATTCCCACATAATCTTATATTCATCCGATAAAGTAGCTCCAGATTCAATCCCTCCCCACCTTGGATAAAGTAAATGCCTTTCCTTTTGACTTAAACAAGCCAATGAAAGATTTGCAACAAGGATGTGAGATTTACCGAGCATTAAAACAAAAATTTATTACAACTTGAAAGATAGAAGATCGAAGTTAATAAATGTTTATGAGTCCATGAAAGATATTTATATGTTAATCAAATAATTACTTTTATCATTCTTGTTTAAAGAGATGTATCTTCCTTGCTCTCAGACAAAATTAATGGACGCTATATCCCAAATAATAGTATAAGCAAAAAGAGCCCCTAAGAAATGGCAAGGAAGCTTATATGACACTATTTAAATGATTCATATATATCACCATAATATACCCCCTATAATCTATCTAAAATGAGTTGTTTTTTGGCTTTATTTGAAGAAGAATATAATTATATACTATTATTACTCTTCTCTAGATATTCGCCTTAGATTAAGCAAAGTGATCTCCTGAAGTTTTTTCTTGAATAGTAACATTCTTAAATCTGTTTTCACCAAAAGCTTACAGATAATTGATCCTGTTGCAAAAATTTAGGGAGTTAGCAAGAAAAATTTAATACAACTAATCTTGATATGTTTTTCTTATTTCATTAACTTCATGAATCCAAATATTATTGTTCACTAAAGATAAAGGTGATGGAGATTTGTATCAAAGCAAAGAGCAGTAATGCAGGAGAATACTATAATACTATTTTCACATATAAAGATGATTTGCTTTCTGTGAAATGTGATTGTGGGGCCGGTATATATGGAAAATTTTGTAAACATAAATGGCAATTATTGTCTGGCAATCAAGATATGCTTTTTTATAAAAGAGAACAAGATCTGCTTAATAAAGTACATGCTTGGGCAGTTGAAAAGAGTTATTTATCCCTTTATAAAAACATTGTAGTTTTAGAGAATCAACAAGTTGAATTGAAAAAGCAAATTCAAAAAGAAAAAAAGGCTTTGGAAGAAAAATTGAAAAATGGATTCTAAATCGCTTAGTCAAAGAAATAAATTATTAAAATTTAGATCATGCATTTATTTAATACAGCTATAGAAATCTCAGAATTTAATGGATATTTAAACCGGGAGATTGTTTTAAAACTTAGAAACGGAGAAACCCTGAAAGGAGAAATCATAAAAATACTCAAACAAGGAATAGTAGAAACTAGCAAAGCAGATAGCTCCAGATATAAAAAGCTTCACGAATCCCCAATTATTATTTTGTTTAGGTTATCCCGTGATAATGCAGAAAACATGGAAGTAAAAATTAAGGATATATTACAATTTGAATTCATTTATTAATAGATATATCAAAAACAATAACTATAAACTATTTGACCATGATAACATACATATTTGGAGCTGGGGCAAGTATTGAAGCTGTACCCATTGTCGATCAAATTCCTGAAAGAATTGATGCAATGATAAAATTATTACAAGAAGATGAATATAAGCTATCCGAAAAGGCAAAATACGCTATTCTTAATGTTGAAGAAACAAAGTTCCAAATTCAGACAATCTTTATAAGAAGTTTAGAGTGGTTATGGAAACATATAATGAACCATGCTAGCATTGATACCTTTGCAAAAAAACTATATGTTACTCGAAAAACCGATGATTATAATCTTCTTAAAGCTACACTTACCTCTTTCTTATTGTTAGAACAATTTAAGAATCCAATTGATAAACGTTACGATAGTTTCTTTGCTGCACTCTCAGAAAAAGGATTGCCTATAAAGCTCCCAGACCATGTTAAAATAATTTCATGGAATTATGATTTTCAATTTGAAAAGGCATTTTCTTCCTACTCACTAAAAAATGATCTTTTAGCAAATCAAGAAATGTTACATGTGTACCCTACAAAATATCAAGAAGGAGGTATTGATGATTTTGGAATATTTAAAATTAATGGTACTACAAGTGCATATTCAAAAGAAGAAAAGAGACTATCTCCAATAATATCAAATGTAAATAATTCATTTGATAAAACATTAATAGAAAACATACTTCATGATTATATAATGTTTTTAAGATTTCCTATGCAATTCACACCATTGATACATTTTGCTTGGGAGGACAATAGTATTAGTACTGATATAATAAATGCAGCAAAAGAAGCAATTCTGCCAACTGAAGTATTAATTATTGTTGGTTATTCAATCCCTTTTTTCAATCGAGAAATAGATAGATTTATCATTAGGAACATGAAAGCACTTAAAAAAATTTATATTCAAGCACCAGAGAAAGATGCAGGTAATATTAGAACTCGATTAAAATCAATAACAGATATGCCCGATAGTCATATAGAACTTATAACTGATGTAAAACAGTTCTTTTTACCACCGGAATTATAAATTAAAAAAACTAAACTAAAATTATGAAAAAAGGAGATATAATTTGGGCTACAGAAATAGAGAAACATGTTCATCCTATTGTGTTTCTAGAAAAAATTGATGACCTGAGTTTTAAAGCTTGTATTTTAAGTTCTAAAGCAGTAAATGGGAATTTACCAATGAAGCCATCGCATTTTTGTACTCATGATCGTCAAGGAGTTATATATAATTTCCAATATGAAAACTCTCATTTAGTTACGAGTAATCTTTTTATTAAAAAGGAGAACTGGATCGCACATGGAAGGATAGCAGGAAAGCTTACACCGAAAGGTGTTTCTTTTGTCGAAAAAAAAATAAGTGACCAAGAAGTTTATCTCGAAGGTCCAATATGGGAATTAAAACCAGAATCAATGAGAAAATAGAATTTTATCAGTATGTTTGGTTAAAAGCGAAAGGACTGCCCAAAACACCGGAACAGCCCTTTCTGACTACATCAAAAAATAATTAAATCAGAAATTGATTATATTATGCTAGGATTAGCATTTCGGCTTTTTCATTAATAACAAATTTATCTAAGAATTCTTTTTTTAACTTTCCATTATCAAACCAATCAGGAAGACCATAAATAAATCTAGCATTAGTATGATACATCGTGAATTCTTGCGTGCTTATCACATCATGCTTTTTAAGATTAGATAATTGAGTTACAAAACTAGAATAGTTCAACTGTCTCCCAGAAACTATATTAAATTCAGTTAATAATTGCCTAGCAGTGCGAGGTACTTCGTCTTCAAATATCTTAAGAATAAAATATTTAGTTGTTAACTTAAAACGTTTTATTTGATTCATTTTCCTGACATCTATACGATTGCTTGAAAGATCCTTTCTAGTTTCTGTTAAGGCAGTTTCTTTATTTTCAAGATCATCAGCAACTTTACTATATAGTTCAGATAGTTTCTTATGTTCATTAGCCATGTCTTTTAATTTTAATATAATAGCTTTATCTCTTCTCATAGTTTTAATTTTAAATTGTTTTTTTTAATGTTTATAGTTTGGGTGGTCTTCATCCTGTTCATTAGTGTGAAGTAGGATTCAGATTACCAATTAATTCGAAAAGCTTCTTCATCTTCTTGTTGTTGTCTTAGCTCTTTGCGTTCAATTTCTTGTTGAAACTGCTTGTATTCTTCGTATCCAAGCTTTTGAGCTATTTCAGCTTCCTCCACTGTTTTAAATCCTAAGACTTTTGAGCCAGGAAACCCTTCAACAGAAGGTCTGGCTTCAGTTTCCCAGTCTCGGAATATTCCTTTGCTGTTGCCCTTGAAGACCACATAGTAATTGTTTTCCATAATTATTTTTTATTAATGTTCTGCACTCTTCATATGTGCCAGCCCTTTATAAATAAGCATTGAAATTTTCATGCAGAAAAGTGCTGGAAAATACTAAATATCAAATGAGCTTTCGACAGGCGAAACTTCATGATGCTTTCTAAGTTCATGCAGAGTGCTGGAACTAAGTTTATATTATTAATTAATTTTAATACTATTGTCATATCTAAGCTTACATTAATTCTAGTACAGTAGTGTAGTTAGTCCAACTATTCGTTTGTCTATAAGGTTTAGCTTCAATTTTAAAAATTATCCTTGCTATGTCTCCAGCTTTATATAGATGAACCCGTCTTTTTATTTTCTCATCTACAACTGTGCACTTAATTTTTCCTAACTGACCATAAGGCTTTATTATTAGTTCTATCTTCCCGTTACGTTTATTAGGTAATATTTTTACTATTTCAGATTTTTTATCTACTATCATAATATTTTTATTTAGTTTTTGTAATTCATAATATATTCTGCATTTCTGCATTATAAATCATCCATTGGCTATCCTATTTTTACTGGGCAGAGATCATATTCTACATTAATTCAGCAGTTATTCTTTAGCCCTTGATAGTATCTAACAGACAATGCAGAAAATTGACTATCCAAGATTCATAACATCATGAACAGTTATAAGTCGTAGATCCTTTAACAATAAACCCTGGAATATCTTTTCTCTTGACATTTTTTCTTGTTGTTCGCTTCCCAAATCCATCAAGTTCCAAGTCCTCAAATAGTCCATCTACATCATCATTTCGTTTTACACCTAAGATTTTGGTATTCAACACTTCTCTTCTTGTTATAAAACCATTTTTATCCTTTTTACGATTAATCAGGTCTTTCAACTTTTGAAGATCTTTTTCGTGGCTTGGATCTTCACTAAATAACCTCCACACTTTTCTGGCATTTTCTTTAAAGAATTCTATTAAGCTTGTGGAAATTTTTAGACTATTACTAGTTACCTCAGTACAATCTTCAGTCAAATACTTTTCCTGACAAAGCTCTAGAAGTAACGCGAGACGCGCTGCATAACTTTCAAGTTTAGACCAATAGGAAACTAAATAATTGGGAACCGATTCGCTTCTCATTTCCTCACTATGACGTATAGCCCATTCATTCCACATTTCCTGAGCCTGTATAGAAAATTTAACAATACGTGAATTTTCATTCAAACTTATTGAATGATACTTTTTAAGCAATTCTAAGCATACCTCATTATATTCTTCAACTACTTTATCATCTATTTCTAATGTTGAATATTTGCAACTCTTAAGCTCTGGATATATAAAGAGAAAACGTTCAAGAAGTCCGTTTTCCTTAAAGTTTGGTATGGTTGGAACTATCGCTGGTTGTATTCCTCCCAATATAGTTATTATTGGTCGTTCAATAAAAATTGGCATTGGTAAAGATTTTCTTGTAACAATAGTTTCACTTCCTGTCCAGCCCGACAAATAAAACTCCATATCTGCACCAGAACCGTTTCGATATTGGTTAAATGATTTAAATAACCCCGGAAGCTCATCTTTATGTATAAGAACTCCATGTGGGTTTGAAAGCAAAATCTCATTCAAACTTTCTGTTGTTGAGTCTGTGGTTATTAGCTGCTGTAGTTTAGTTTCATTATCGAGATCATCTTTACGATTAATCTTAATTTTAAAATCTTCAAATAATTGTTTCTGATAACCTTTTATAGGTTTAAGCATCATGTCGATACTTGGTGTTTTTTTCGCCCCTGCATCAGCAATAACAGTTATATATAAGTTGCCGTTTACGGTATAACCTTTTTTTACCTGAAGCATATGGGAGCCTCCGACAATAGTTGAAGCTGTAGCTAAAAATGCGGCAAAATTGAACTCAGCAGGGCAGCCAATAGAGGCTGCCGACTGAGTGATCATATTTTGAACTTTAGGATGTAGGTGTTTTATTATTTCTTCCATATTATACTTCTATTAACTCTTCCGTTTTAAAATAAAATTTATACTATAGATTATTTGAATTTTGGTCATATATAAGCTGACCTTGCTTTATTGTAGTTCCGAGTTTAAAACCATCAAGTCTCTCAAAGAATTCAATAAAATGAATCCAACCCCATTTCTTTGCAGTTTTTACAAATTCCTTTATTATTGGTAACAAAGTATCTGGGTTAAGCAAGAGCGTATTATATAGAATCGTATTAATGTTATCAGCATCGTATTTAGCTAATATCTCTTCTCTAGCAGAATCCATTATCAGGAAATAAGGTAAAGGATAAATCCCATCCACTATTTTTACAAAATTCCTTAATTCATCCAGCGTAAGTTTATATTCAATACCTAGGTAATCTTGAAAAACACCATCAATTAAGACAAGATTTCTTTTGAAGAGATCAGTCTCGATCAACTCTCGTAATTGCTTAACAACTGCATCAAAAATGTAGCTCTCGAAGTTAAAGCATGGGAATTCTTGATTAACTGAAACCTCGTATCTTCGCTTTTGAGGAATATAATTCCATTCCGAAACTGAAGTGGAATTATTTAGAATTTCATTATAGGATTCTTTTAACCTAGTTCTCTTGTTAGGCTCTATACCATTTTGTAAATAGCCTACAAAAGTGTACCTTAAAAATGTTCTGTTCATAATATTTGATTTTAGGTTTAAATTCTTGTTATCTTATTTTTTAAGTTTTTAAATAGTAATTCTATGATTCATGATCTTTCATAAACTTATCGAATACATCCCTCCGTACCCAACGTTTATTAAAGACTTGGATAATCTTAAACAGGCGTTTTGAGATCCAGTTTTCGACTGTGCGTTTTGATACTTCTTCATCTAAAAGTTTTGGAAGCTTGCTTATAGGAATAAATTCATCGAAATATTTCTTTTCTTGATAGTCAAGACACTCTTTTTTTATAGAAGCAAGTTCAGCTTTAATTTCCTTGAGTTGCTCCAAAACAGACTCATCGAATGCAGTATCGTAAACTTTGAATGCTAGCTTCCTTAAGAATTCATGTATAGTTGCTTCTGAATTTTCCATAATTATCATCCCTAAATTGATATTATAAAAGTCGGGATTAATGAAGCTTGCAATTACAGAATGTTTTGGGCTTGTTAAAATGGATTGTTTCTGTTGATATAATTACAATGCATGCAAAGGAGACAAAAATGGAATAAGCTATCAGAAGCCGTTTTTCATAAAAATGAGTTGGTATACTCAAAATCTTGAATTGTATGTAAGGACCTGACTAGTTATTCAATATTTCATTTTCTTCTTCATAAAATTCTATTAAATCATCTTCATTATACTCTAATCCTGATATTGCACCCTCAACCACCAGAAACTTAGCATTTATCTGTATTTCTTTCTGATTTTCAATTATTAGGTTTGTGGTAACGTCAAGCATCCATTGAATGAATCCTTCAAAATGCTCCTCATTTGAGAAATAAAGACATTCTGATTTATATAAATCTATCAGTTCTTCACGTATTTCATGAATATCAAAATGAATAGAATAAGCGGCATTAACAATTAAATTAGCCAAGGTTAACATTGTTTCTCTAATGAGCAATTGATAACCGGGCAATGGTTCAAAATGCTCATCCGATTCAACTATTTCACTCTTCTCAAGATTTATTTCTTTTACCTCTGTCTCCGTATCGCTGTATACACAAGCTTGGGCACACAATACATGAGCTAGAATTAATTTATCATCTTTCAACGGATCAACATTGAAATCAGATTCAACAATATTTTGGATTCTTTTTATTGTATTTTTCATAGTGATAAATATTAAGTTATTAATAAGCGCTGTATAAAAGATTTTAAAAAATATTGCCTTTTATTGTATTTTTTTTATAACTAAGTTTCTTGGCTTTTACTTCGGAACCAATTAAAAAACCATATTTCCTTTCATAGAAATAAAGAAAACCATCCCAACTTCTGTCTTTAATTGAATTATGGATATACTCTTCTAATACTGACATGACAAACTTGGAATTTTTGTGAAGGGCTAGGAATAAATTTACCTCTAGTCGAGTTCTTATGGAATCCTTATGATTATTGTATATCTCTGCTTTTATTCTATCAAGTATGACTACATTAATCTTAGGACAAATCTTTTTCAGTTTTAAAAAATAGGCTAATATTTCTTCGGTTGTTATCTTGGATTTACAAGATTTCTCTTGATATATACCCTCAATTGTGAATAAATCTTTAGAAAATAATGTGTCCTTAATTAAGGTCTCAAAGAAGTCTTTTGAACTTTGCAAATCCCTTAAATTTATTGCTTGTTTAATTTTTATCAAATACCTATGCTGACTTTTATTTACTTCCCAACTAATAATTCCAGGACTACTTCTCAATATATGCTCATATTGATCTATTTGTTTATCTGTGTTTTTTGTGAATCCTTTATTAAGAAAAAGACTAGCTCAACACTTTAAATAATAATCTGTTGTGTTCATTTTTTGAAAAGTTTGCTAATATTATTAATGCCATGATTTAATCCATTTACATGAGTTTCAAGTTCATCATCTTTTATTAATTATTTTTAATTTAACACACTGTTGTCTATAAGAAGTTTATAAAAATCCTCTTTAGCGTTGTTGACATCCTTTATTTGTTTCTTTTTGTTAAAAGCTTCAATTATTTGGTCTTCGCCTTTTTTATCTAGTGAAACCTGAATAGTATTTTTAATTTGAGTCATTTCAATACTAATATCTTCAGGAATACTTTGAGATAAAACCATTAAAAATTTCATAACTGATTCTGTAGATAACTCTTTAACAGTGAAAAAAATGTGATACAAAAAACAACCTTCGCGAGGGAATTCTTCAATCTCCTTTATGACAATCTGTTCATATTTAAAAAAGCGAAGAAGCTTACGTGATCGGAGGAATAAAGAATTTAAATCTTTGTCGTCATGTTTTAGTTTAAATAAAATACTTGTTCTAAATAAATTCATAGTAGTGTATATTAATGATTATTGTTTTTATAAATCTCATGATCATTCATAAACCTGTCAAAATCAACCCGCTTTACAAACCTTATCTTTCCAATTTGTATAATTGAAAATAATCCTCTTGAAATCCAGCTTTCAACAGTCCTTTTGGAAACAGAATTTTTTAATAATTCAGGAATTCTAGGTATTGGTATAAATTCATCGAAATATTTCATCTCTTGGTAGTCTAAACACTCTTGCCTAATTGTAGCCATTTCATTTTTAATCTCCTTGATTTGCTTCAAAACTGTCTCCTCGAATGCATTATCGTTAATTTTGAATGCAAGCCTACTTAAGAATTCATGTATAGTTACTTCTGGTTTTTCCATAATTATCGCCCCTTAATCGATATTGTAAAAGTCGGGATTAATGAAGCTTACAATTACAGAAAGTTTTGAACTTGTTAAAATGACGTGTTTCTACTGATATAATTACATATCCATGCAAAAAGGACAAAAATGGAATAAGCCGTCGGAAGCCGATTTTCGTGAAAATGGTGTAGATTTCACACGAACATTATTCAACAGGCTGTATATGTGTTGAATAGGATGTTGTTAGTGAATTTTATTAATAAAACTACGTGGAGAAAGCAAAATTCCACCTCTTAAAATGTGAAGTAAACTTTAATATCGCAGTTGTTTTATTTTTTTGAACTTAACCTTTTAGTAAGTTCTTCAACATCTTTAATTTTCTCAGATTTATTTCTTTTTTCAACATGAAGATCAAGATACTTCTCCACCCTTAGATTCAAATGAGTTTTGTAAGCATCAATTTTATTTTCCTCATCTTCATTCATCTTGTTAAAAAAACCACAAAAAGTTAGAATATAACCTACGAGTATATTTATCCTTCTAACTCTTTCATACTTTGAATCAGGAATTGTTTCACTTACAAACTGACCAACTATTTCCAAAATAATATAAAAGAAATTCTCCTCAACATCTGATTTAGATAGTCTAACCTTTGAAGGATTAACATTTTCTTTTAAGTGTTTGTCTCTTTCTTTAATAATATGATTAATAATAAAAAATACCGAATATCTATGCTTTTTAGGAATATAATAATCTAGCTTCCCCTGTTCCAATAATTCTATGATCTTGCTTTTTTTCATTCTTGGATTTATATCCAATTTGCCTTCTAGTAATAACAACCCTCTTTCAAATTCGTCAAGCAATGATTTAGTAGTAATAAAAATAGGATCAACTTCTGATTTTCTATTTGCATCCCATAGTCTTTTATTCTTAAGATTAATTTTGTTATACTTATTATTTTCATCATAAAACTCATTATGATAATTATTAAGTAATTGGACATTCATTTTTTCAAATAGCTCCTTAAACCTTGGTTTTAACAATACTTTATCCTTATAATCCATAACTATATATTTTATATAAATTTACTCAAAAACTTCTGAAAGAATAGCATCACTTTCCGAGTCTTTCATCGAAGACAGATAATTTTGTGTTATCTTAACATTCGAATGCCCTAAAAAGTCAGATATACTGTATATGTTCACATTCTTACTGCGTAAATAATCTGCAAATGAGTGTCTTGCAATGTGTGTTGAAATTTTCGTACTAGTTCCAATCATTTTAGCAATTTTTTTTAAATCACGATTAATGATTGCATTTTGGTTGCTAATAATTCTATAAATTTCAAATTCATCTAATTTATCGCTGTTTTCAGGCAGTATTGGGAATATGTGACGTTGAGTTGGACTTTCCTGATATTTTTCAAAAATCAGTTTTACTCTATCTAATATTTTTATACTCTTGGTAACAGATGTTTTATTCATGGTATACATGATTCTCCCATCTCTTATATCAGACCATTTTAACCTTGTGATATCACCAAACCTAATTCCAAGTAGGTAGAATTGAGCAACGAACAAATCTCTTACAAGATCAAGCTGTTTATCTGCATTCAAATCTAGTTTTTCGATTCTTGTAATTTCTTCAATCGTCAATTTTTCCTTAAATACTTTTTGTTTTTTCATTGTAAAACGGAGAAATGGGTTTTGCTCATATTTCACCAGGTCCATTTTTATGCTCTTGCTAAAAATTGTTCTGATATTCTCAAGCTCTTTGTATATGGTATTTTGAGCAAGTTTCTTTGATATTAAGTAATTTCTATATTGATGGAGAAACTTTAGATCTAAATCTTCAAAATATAACTTCATATTTTTTTCTGAAAGATAGCCTTCGAGCTTACGAATAGATGTGACATGGCGATGGTAACTATTTACACGATTGCCTTGTTTCATAAGTTCTAATTCCTGATAGTAGAAGTCAATGAAATTAATGGATTGTTCCATGTTGTTACCTTTAAGATAATTTGCTACATTCTCTACAGTTATTTCAACCTTCTTACTTTCTAATTCACTAGCTGCTGCCTCAGCTTTTAACAACCATTTTTTAAGCTCATTATTCAACCTACCGTGCATCGAATTATTGCTTCTGATCCAATGGTTAAACTTAGCCTTGCCATTAAACTCACTTGGCTTAACCTTAATCCCTATATTGATTCGTTTTTTCTCTTTTCGACCATTCGAAATTCGTAACATTACATTGACCCTACCGTCGACATTTACTTTACTACTTCTCTCTATATGTACCGTATATCTCATGACTTCAAAACTATTAAAAATGAACCGACTGGAACCGGACTGGAACAAACATTGCATAGCATAGCATCATATTGCACTATTTTGCAATATTGTTGAAATCTAAATCTAGACTGTGAAGGACGGTGTGTAGAATTATGTGAAATAGGATGCATTTCGATGCAATTCACAACCCCTAATTCCATGCTATCCCCGCTACTACTACAATTAAGAAAACCTTTATCAGTCGTCAGATTTGATAAAGGTTTTTTAGTTATAACAGGAACCCTACTGGAACATATTTTTTTTCTACTAAATCTCCATAATTCTAAGGCTAATTTTGTGAAAGGGAGTTTCCTATTTTGTTTTACCTTATTCATAATTATCATGTGATTAAATATTCAAACAAAATTTCACAAAGAATTTGCCAGAATAATTTGAGAAATGCTTGAAGTATAAATAAATGACAGCGTGTCAGGTTTAATAATATTGGAAAATGAAGCTTTACAATCTTTAAATGATTCTATAACACGTGTTCAACAAAAATGCGGGGTTTTGGTGGTTTGCTGACAAAATATTATCTTCGTTAAGTTGTTGGGGGACAATGAAACAGGGCGAAAACCCGCACTATTGTTGACGCGGGACCGTTATGTGTCAGAATAACAACTGAATATGAAACCAAGAAAGTTAATCTATACTAACAAAAAGTAAAAAAATACACAAATGAAAATCACTACTTCTATAATTAAAATTCAATTAATTACCATAATTATTGCATTATTGGGTTTTGGTTGCAATAGCCATCATAGTGATTATAGTACTTTATTTCAGTCGCATTTAGATAATGAATTATCGGAAAACAATCCTGGAATTATAGTAAATGTAATCTCTCCTGATAAAAATATCTGTTGGAATGGTGCGTCAGGACTTTCAGATAAAATTACAAAAAACAAATTACGCCCTAATCAAACTTTTCGTATTGCAAGTGTTACTAAAACTTATGTTGCTGCAACCATTCTGCGATTATGGGAGGACAAAAAACTTAATCTTAACGACCCTATAATAAAATATATTTCAGAGAAACATATTGATATCCTAAAAAAGGGAG
Organism: Bacteroidales bacterium; assembly: GCA_016342685.1. Lineage (GTDB taxonomy): Bacteria > Bacteroidota > Bacteroidia > Bacteroidales > UBA12077 > UBA12077. The sequence goes on from JAEINU010000005.1 coordinate 222,473, forward strand.
GATATGATGTTGATAATATTCAGATAAAACACCTATTAACTCATTCTAGTGGACTTGCAGAACATACAAATTCATATAAATTCAAAATTGATTATATGAAAAAACGCCATAAGTGGACACGAACTGAACAAATAAATGATCTCATATTATATGCTAAACCTGTCGGTGCTATTAGCAAACAATTTAAATACTCAGATACAGGATATATTCTTTTAGGTGAAATTATCGAAAAAGTCACTCGCAAATCCATGGGAGATGCCATATTAGAACAATTGCAACTTAAAAAACTTGGCATCAAAGACACATATATGGAAGATTTTAATGGAGATTTTACAGGAAAAAGAATTCATCAATATCTTAAAAATGTTGACACATACAATTTTCATCCGTCATTAGATTACTTTGGAGGTGGTGGATTAGTTTCAACAACTTCTGATTTGAGTCTTTTTTATCAAAATTTGTTTCAAAATAAAATATTCCATAATAAAGCGACACTAAACACAATGCTTACGCATATAAAATATCAAAAAAAACAGTCACTAGACTACAGGATGGGGATTTGGAAAATTGAAATTAATGGAATGGAGGGCTATACCCATTCTGGATTTTGGGGTACTCAAGTGGTGTATTTCCCAAAAATCGAAACTATTATTTCTACAAATTATAGTCAGCATTGGACAGGAAAGGACAATGCTCCCATAATCCCTAAAATCTTACAAATAATTAACGAATAAAAAACAAACAGTAAGGTTAGGACCCAATTTAGTGTAAACTCTAATCTTTAACTTTTGTAAACTATGTATCTTAACAAACATTATAACGACTGGAAACTTTGAAGAATTAACATCTGATGAAAACCTCTTTGATAAAATATTTTCAGTAAATACTATATTTTTTTTTTTTGGAAAATCCAGAAGCCACTATTAGTAAGATATTTAAATTATTAAAACCAATGATTTTTTAGTTCTTGGCTTTCACGACAAATATGAAATGGAAAAAATGAATTTAGATATGGATACTTTTCAATTATACTCATCACAAGATATTAAAAACCTTTTTTTGCATCTGTAAAATAAACGCAAAAGCACTTGGAATATTCATTCCAAATGTATAGTTTTGCTTCATGAATAAAAAAGAAGAGATACTCAATGCGTCTTTAAAGCTTTTTGTTGAAAATGGCGAACAAGCTACTTCTATGAAATGGATTGCAACTGAAGCCAAATGTGGGATAGGAACTATGTATAATTATTTTCCTTCAAAAGAATATTTAATTAATCAATTATATCTTTTTGTAAAAGACAAAAAAGCAGAATTTATAAAATATGGCTTTGATTCAACAATGTCAATCAAACATAAGTTTAGTTTTTGTTGGACACGAGTAATGTTGTTTGCGTTTGAATTTCCAGTAGCATATAAATTTCTTGAAAAATATAGTTTATCACCTATAATCACGGAAGAAACCCGCAAAAAAGGGTTTGAGCCATTTATCCCAATGATACAGGTTTATGAATCAGCTAAAGAGCAAGGCATTATTAAAAATTATGATACAAATCAAATGATATTATTCACCCAAGGAGCTATAGCTGGTTTGGTAAATAATAAGAAAATAGATATAAACGGGATTCAAGAAATAGTAGAATTAGCTTGGGATGCTGTAAAAAAATAAAAAAAATTTAACAAAAAAATGGAATGAATATTCATTCTAATTATTAATTTAAATTTCATAAGATGAAAAAAACAATTTTAATTACAGGAGCAAGTAGTGGAATAGGAAAGGCTACTGCAAATTTATTTAACAAAAAGGGATGGAATGTTTCTGCAACTATGAGAAATCCCGATACTGTGAATGACCTTAATGAAACCAGTTCATTAAAAAAAATAAAACTGGACGTACAGAATAAAGAATCAATTATCCGTGCGGTCGAATTAACACAGCAATTATTTGGGCAAATACACGTTGTGCTAAATAATGCAGGCTATGGAGCTGTTGGTCCATTTGAAGCTGCTACTGATTTGCAAATTAAACGTCAATTTGAAGTGAATCTTTTTGGGGTAATGGATGTTACTAAAGCAGTAATTCCACATTTTAAAAAAAATAATTATGGTCTATTTATAAATGTTACATCGCTAGGGGGCTTAATGACTTTTCCTATATTTTCGATTTATCATGCTTCCAAATTTGCAGTAGAAGGCTTTACTGAAGCTTTACAATATGAATTGAATCCTTTTGGAATTGAATTTAAACTAATAGAGCCTGGTGCTGTAGCTACAGACTTTGCTACTCGTTCATTAGAAATGTTTAATACAGAAGAATATCCTGATTACGATATCATTCTACAAAAAACACAAGATTTCTTTTCAAATTCTAAAGTAAGTAGTAGTCCAGAACAAGTTGCAGAAATTATTTTCAATGCTGCGACTGATGATAGCAAGCAATTAAGATATATTGTGGGTGAAGATGCAAAACAAATTGCAGAATATCGAGCAAAATTACCTTATGAAGATTTTAGAAAGATGATAAAGGGGCAGGTTTTAGGTGCAAATTTTGAAATTTAGAGTAGATATGTTATCATCTAAAATTATTATGACTCCAAAGGTTAAAATTTCATACATACTAAATGTTATTATTGTATTAGTAAGTTTTACCTTTGGACTTCGTTACATATTTGCTTCTGTACCTTTAAATTATCAACTTGAAGCAATTGGAGTTCATGGATGGAATGATATAATTCCAGAGTACAGAAATATGATTACAACTTTTGTCAGAGTTGCTGGAGTAGGAATGACTACTGCATCTATTGGGATGAGTATAGTTTTGTTTAGAGCTTTCAGATATGGACAGAATTGGGCTCGCTGGGGGTTCGCTGGTATCTTTTTAGCTCATTATATTCCACTAATGTGTAATATGTTTTTTTTAAAAACTACAACAGAATCAAATCCGCCAATGATTCCTAATTTAATTGCAATTTCAATTGTGCTTTTATCATTATTTTTTTCATCTAATTTGAAAAATTGTAAAGCAATTGAAAATAAATGATTATTTCATTATATTTAGATAAAAGTCTTATTAAGTATAAGGCTTTTTTTTATTTGAAATCGCAACAAAAAAACGAACGCTAACAAAGATTCAGTATTTGAAGTAGGATCAATCTCAAAAGTATTTACGTCAACTATTCTTTCTAATTTGATACTTGAAAATAAAATTGAAGCAGATGGACAGATTGGTAATACTTTACCTTTTAAATTAAATCCACTTGAGAAAAATGCTTCAAAAACAACTGTCAAAAGTTTATCAAATCACACATCTGGCTTACCAAATTATCCTTCAAATTTGGGCAGTGTAGCGAAATTACATCCTTTAAATCCATATGTTGAATATGATAGTTTATTGTTAAAGGAATACTTGACAACAGAATTAGAATTGCAAACGATACCAAATACAAAATATGAATATTCAAACCTTGGATATGGACTGTTAGGTTATCTTTTAGAATTAAAAACGGGCGAGAAGTATGAAAATTTATTACAAAAATTTGTTTTTGAAAAGTACAATATGCTATTTTCATCTTCTCGAAAAAGTAATATTCTGAATTATCTGGTTAAGGGTCACGATATAAAAGGAGAAGTAGTTCCAAATATGGATTTTAATATCCACGATGGAGCTGGAGCGTGTTTTTCTTCAACGCATGATTTATCAATGTTTGCTTTAGCTAATTACTCGAATGATTCTGTATTGGAATTTCAGAGTCAAAGGACATTTAGTGTTGAAAATAATGATATAGATTTGGCACTTGGGTGGCACATATATAGAAAAGAAGGAACAAAATGGTATTTCCATAATGGTCGCACAGGTGGTTATCGAAGCAATATAACTATGGATTTGGAGAAAAAGAAAGCAGTAATTTTATTAGTGAATTGTGCATATGGACAATCTGAAAGGAATTATAGAGAATATCAGTTGGAGATTATTGCAAACTATTGAATAAGCCCAGCACATAAAATGATTTCAGAATAAAATAGCATTTACTTTAAATAGATTATCTTCATCATATACTTAATGTTTTTTATTAAACTATTTCTTAAAAAGAAAAAAAGTATTAGTTTTAGGAATAAAGGATAACTATTTATTAT
>JAEINU010000003.1 GCA_016342685.1 Bacteroidales bacterium
TCAAATTCTTCCTATATCGAGTAGCTAAAATCTATGCATGAAAATTAATTACTCCACAGAAATATGAATTGATCCAAAATAGGATTCCCCTAAAACAATATATATAAAGACTAATTGATGTCAGCGAATCTATAACAATGATTTGGCTAATCCGATTTCTTTTAAAGTAAACTAAAATAGAAACTAGTGTGCGAAGAAAAAACTGAATTAGAAAAAATGAAAAAATAAGAATCCCAAACTGATTGTATTCGTTCGCACTTTCGAAGTTAAACCGAACAATCTCAGAAAAACTGCGAGACAATCCAGAGCTGGAACAAGGTTCTCCAGTCATAACTTCGCACGCCGATTTTATTGGGTGATTACTTTTTTCGGCAGAAAAAATGCCGGAATAAATAAAAATAAGGATTATTATTCCGGCAAAACTTAAATTTATGATATGATAAGGCTCTTTAATTAAAGAGCGAATCTTATTTTTAGTCATTTTCCTCTTCAAGCTCTTCAGCAACTTCTTGCAATTCTTCAGAAAACTCTTTAATCGCTTCTCCTGCAGCTTTTCCAACTTCTTCCATTGTTTCTTCAGTGATATCTTCAATTTGTCCCTCTAATTTTTCCATAGCTTCTTCTAAATCTTCCAAATCTTCTTCGTCAAGATCATCTTCTACCGCTTTTTGAAATTCTCTCCCAATTTGCTCAATTTTTGAAGGTGCGTTTCTGAAAATATAAAACTGCCATGCTGCAATTGAAGTTCCAACTATTGATAAAACAAGGGCTGCAGTAATTAAACCTTTTTTCGCATTAACTTTTGAAGCTTGTGAATATCCTATTGCACTTAAAATAATAGCAATTATTCCAGGTAAAAGGGCATACATGCCTAAACAAGGTATAAATGAAATAATTAAGGCTATAATTCCTAAAACTAGACCTGCAATTCCTAGTCCTTGACCTGCATTTGAGTTTTTATGTTCTTCCATAGTAAAATTATTAAGGTTGAAAGTCAAATTTATTAAAATGACGTACTTCATACAACATTTGATGCATGTTTAATCTCAAATTAGATTGAATCTAAATGCGAATTATTTACAGATATAAGTTCTGTTTGATTTTAAGCGTGATTGACACTTGCTTTAAAAGCCATATTGTAAGTATTTGTAAGAAAATTTAAATCAAAAAATAATTAACTAAGCCACTTAGTTTGAAAACTAAAACATTTAGTTTATATTTGATGCATGAAAGAATTGACTAAAGCAGAAGAACAGGTAATGGATTATCTATGGAAGCTCGAAAAGGCATTCGTTAAAGATATTCTAGATCAGTTTTCGGAACCACGGCCGGCTTATAATACTGTTTCAACAATTGTAAGAATTTTAGAAAAGAAGGGAATGGTAGCTTACAATGCTTATGGTAAAACACATCAGTATTATCCTTTAGTATCTCCATCTGGATATCGAAAAGGTAGATTTAAAGACATATTAAATAAACATTTTAATAATTCATATAAAAAGTTTGCTTCTTTTTTTGCACGTGAAGAAGAAGTTTCCATTGCTGATTTAGAAGAAATGAAGAAGATTGTGGAGGAAGAAATAGAAAAACGTAAAAAACAATAATGAGTTTTAGTTTAATAAATATATTAGAGTCGACTTCGGTATTGGCTATATTTTATTTATTCTATAGTCTGTCACTAAAAAAGGAAACATTTTTTAGACTAAACAGATGGTATTTAATTTGTTCTTTGTTATTTGGTGCTGTAGTTCCTTACGTAAATTTGAATTTGGGTTTTCCCGAACCTTTTTTTATCAACACAAATTTTTACGAAAAAGTTGCAGGATTTAAGCAAGGATATAATGAGTTAAATGCTGTAATTATTTATGCATATTCGGGGAAGTTAACCTGGATTGCAATACAAGAATATGTATTGGCCATTTATTATCTTGGAATATTAATATCAAGTGTCTTTTTTGTTTTTGGGTTAGGACGGATTTTATTATTGATTTTACGAAACTCATCAATAAAATTGGGAAAGTATCGAATAATTGAAACTTCTGAAACAATTGTACCATTCTCACTTTTTAAGTGGATTATTATAAATCCTGAAAAACATTCGTCCGAAGATATGGAGCAAATAATTGCCCATGAAAAGATGCATGCTTTTCAGTTACATTCATTAGATCTAATCTTTGTCGAAGTACTTGTTATTCTTTTTTGGTTTAATCCTTTCATCTATTGGTACCGAAAATCGATTAGAGAAGTTCATGAATATCTTGCCGATCAGGCTGTCGTGGAAAACGGCTATGATCACATAGATTATCAAAAATTGCTTTTAAGTCAGGCAGCTGGTGGTCGATTCTTGGGGTTAACCAATAGGTTTAGTTACTCACTATCTAAAAACCGATTAAAAATGTTAACCATGATAAAATCAAAAAATATATCGAAAACAAAGTTTTTCTTAGCTATTCCTTTTGCAATAGCGTTTATCTTCTTTTTCGTTAATTCCTCTGATTTGGTAAAAGCATCAATTGCCAGAAACTTTAATTCAAATAGTATCGAGTTAAATGACACAATTGCTGAAAATCAAACGGATGACACAATAGAAGGTGAAGTTTATTTTACTGTTGATGAAATGCCTAAATTCAATGGAAAAGACCAAGATGAATTTAGATTTTTTATACAGAAAAATTTAAGATACCCTATTGAAGCTCAAAAGAATGACAAAGAAGGTAGAATATTTGTTTCTTTTGTAGTAGATAAAGAAGGCTATGTGAAGAATGTAAAAGTTGAACGTGGTGTTTATCCTTCTTTAGATCAAGAAGCGATTCGGGTTGTAAAGTTATCTCCAAAATGGGAGCCAGGTATAAAAGATGGAAAATCCGTAAATGTCAAATATACTTTTCCAATAATTTTTAAATTAAAATAAGCATTATTAATTCAAAATCAGATTAATCTAAATCAAATTTAAACCAATGAGAAAGTTAATTATTTTAGCTATTGGGATAGTTATATCCACTAATTTATTTTCGCAAGAACAGAATCTTATTCAAGATCTAGAGTTGAGGGTTTTAATAGGGCAGTATGATTCTGCACTTGTTCTTGCAAATAAAATTATTCAAGAAGACTCCTTAAGCGCGACTGCATATTATTATAAAGGGCGATCGTTATTTGCAAAATATAAATATTTCGAGGCAATGAACGCATTCGAAACGGCAAATTCAATAGATTCTGCAAATCTTATTATTGAGGTGGCACTGGCCGAAACTTATGATATGATAGGTAAAGATGAAAATGCAATTCAGATTTATTATGAACAATTTTTAAGAGATACAAACGACATTAAGCCAATTGTAAAGCTAGCCAATGTATTTCGTAAGTCGAGAGAGTATGGTTCTGCAATTCATTATTATCAAAAAGCCACTTTTATCGACCCTGAGAATTTTTATTATTACAAACAACAAGCTTATTGCGCAAGTAAGATAAGCATGAATATACCAGCTATTTATGCGTATGAAAGTGCTGTTATGTTTAATCCTTATGATTTGGGAACATATCAGCAATTGGCCAATTTATATAATTCAGAAAGATATTTTAACGATGCAATAAGCACATGTAATAAGGGATTAAAGAATTATCCAGATGATACTCAGCTATTAAAAATAAAAGCTTATGCTAATTATTTAAATCGCGATTTTGATTCTTCAATTGTACAATTTAATTATTTATTGGAGCAGGGTGATACATCTGTGTTTAATTTGAAATATAGAGGTTTTTCGCATTTTGAAAAGAAGAAGTTTGTTAATGCAATACAAGATTTATTATGTGCGTATGAGATTAATAGAGATGATCCTGAGCTTTGTTTTTATTTAGGAAGTGCCTTAGGCCGATCGAACCAAAATAAGGAAGGGATGGTTTATTTAGATAAATCTCTGAAACTTTTATCTCCTTCGCCTGATGAGTTGTCAAATATATACTCAGAGATGGCCAATGTATATTTAAATCAAAAGAAGTATAAAGAATCTTTAGGTCAACTAAAATTGGCTTATAGAAATGATGCAAAGCCGATACTTTCTTTCAAAATGGGGCAGTTGTATGATTATTATCTCGACAATAAAAAACTTGCTATTGATTGTTATGAAGGATATTTAACATTGTCTAATGTTTCTGATAGTACAAAGGGAGCAGGTAAAATAATTGATTCTTTTATCGCTGATTCTCGGGTTGTTGAAAATGCTAAAGAGCGTATTCGGATTTTAAATGAAGAAATGTTTTTTGAAAATACTAAAAAGGAATAGAATAATTTGATGAAAAAAATATTTTTCAATATTATTCTGATTTTTATGATTTCTCCAATTGTAGGGCAAAACATAATAGAACCTTATAAAGTCTTAACAGGTCATCAATATAAAATTATTTATTTAAGATTTAGTGATGACAGTAAATTCTTGGCAAGTGGAGGCTGGGATAATTATACGGTATTATGGGATATGGAGACTTTCTTAAAACTGCATGTTTTAGAAGGACATACAGATTGGATTAGAGAAGTTGATATTAGTCCGGATAATGAATATGTCGCAAGTGGATCGAATGATGGAAGTTTTAAAATATGGGATTTACATTCAGGTGAATTAAAGTATGATATTGAACCAGCACCTAGGGAATTTATAAAGAAAGGAATAATACCTGAGTTTGACAGAAAAACTAAAAATGCTATTTCGGCTTTGGCTTTTAGCCCAGATGGAAAATATTTTGCAGTAGGTTCCACCGATGATTTAATTAGAATTTGGGATTCAAAATCCTTTAAACTAATTCATACATTATATGGACATGGATCTAGTGTATTCTATATTGATTTTAGTAGGAATGGTGACACAATGGTAAGTGGTGCAATTTATAATGAATTAATAGTTTGGGATACAAAGATATTTAAACCTATAAGAGAATTAAAAGAAGAAAGAGGATATAATGGATCTTTTCAGTTTTTTAATAATGATAAGTATTTACTTAATACAGGAAATAATAAAATAAATGTATGGGATATTTCAGAAGGTAATTTAATTAGATCTTATCCTGTTCAAAAAATGCTTCAAAGTGTCCAACTAACTCCAGACGAAAAATATATGGTTACCTGTGCAGAAGAGCATACCCTTAAGTTATGGGATTTCGGTTCTGGAGAGGAATTGTGGACGTACAGAAATCCTAAACCAGAGTTGGCCGATTGTAAAATAAGTCCAGATGGGAAATATTTGGCACTGGCGACTCCGGAAGGTAAAATTTTAATTTGGAGAATAAGAGATTTAGTAAAGTGATTTTAGCTATTTAATTGGATAAAAAAAAGTAGGGTTGGAATTTCCAACCCTACACATCAATACTAAATACTGATTATTCTTTTTCAGGCTTAGCCTTTGGCTCTTCTTTTTTAGGAGCTGCTTTTTTCTTTGGCTCAGCTTTTGGTTTTGTTTCGGCTTTAGCTTTTGGAGCTGCTTTCTTTTTAGGTTCAACTTTAGCTTCTGTTTCAACCTTTACCTTTTCAACTTTTGGTTTTACTTCAGCTTTGGGTTTAGGTGTAGCTTTAGGTTTTTCAGTAGCTTTCTTTATTGTTTCTTTAACTGCAGTACTATAAGTTGTTTTTGTTTTCTTTTGTCTTTTTCTTCCAAAACTTCCAATAGTAATTTTTCCTCGTCGTGTTTTTTTATCGCCTTTACCCATAATATTATTGTTTTTTTTTAATTTGTATTAGCTTTATTCCCAAATATAAAAATATTCGATTTAACTATGAAATTAATTTCCAACTAAATACAAAAGTCCGGCTGTAATAACCGGACTTTTTAGTAAATATTTTAGTTTGTTTTTAAGCAAAGAAACCTACTGCAACAGTTAAACCTGCCATTACAACAGAAACCATAGTCATAAGTTTAATAAGAATGTTTAATGATGGCCCTGAAGTATCTTTAAATGGATCTCCAACAGTATCACCAACAACACCTGCTTTATGAGTATCACTTCCTTTTCCACCGAAATTACCTTTTTCGATGTATTTTTTAGCGTTATCCCATGCACCACCAGAGTTATTTAACATACTAGCTAAAGTAAATCCTGTTACAAGACCACCCATTAATAAACCAAGAACACCAGCAACACCTAATAATATTCCAACAATAATTGGAACTGCAATAGCAAGTAATGAAGGAACCAACATTTCTTTTTGTGCTCCTTTAGTTGAAATTTCAACACATTTTGCATAATCAGGTTTACCTGTACCTTCCATAATTCCAGGAATAGATTTAAATTGACGACGAACTTCATCAACCATTGCACCAGCAGCACGACCAACAGCTTTCATGGTCATTGCACTAAATACGAATGCCATCATAGCACCTAAGAATAAACCACCGATTAACATTGGGTTGAATATTGTAAGATCATAAGCATAAACGAAATCTGTAATAGTTGCGCTTGCTAATTCAACAGCTTTTTGCCCTTGCTCAACAACAGGTGCATGATCAGTATAAAATAAAGTATCACCAACTTGTCTAAATCCTTCAACACTTGCATTTGCAAGTTTTCCTAACCACAATCTTACTTCTTCGATGTATGCAGCTAATAATGCCATAGCAGTTAAAGCAGCAGAGCCAATGGCAAAACCTTTACCGGTAGCAGCAGTCGTATTACCTAACATATCTAAAGCATCGGTACGTTCTCTAACTTCTTTTGGAAGTTTAGCCATTTCTGCATTACCACCAGCGTTATCAGCAATAGGTCCAAAAGCATCTGTTGCCAACGTAATTCCTAATGTAGAAAGCATACCAACAGCAGCAAATCCAATTCCATAAACACCTTTTGGGAAGCTTTCAAATCCACCAGCAAAAGCATAAGCTCCAATAATTCCTAATACGATCGTTACAACAGGAATCCAAGTAGAGTACATACCAGCAGCAATACCATCGATAATTAAAGTAGCCGGACCTTGTTGTCCTTGTTTTGCGATACCTTTTGTAGGTTTATATTCATCAGATGTATAATATTCTGTTCCTTGTCCAATAATAACACCAGCAGCTAAACCTACCGTTACAGCTCCAAATATTCCCCAGCTAATCCAACCCATACTGGCTAATATAGCAACAGCAATTAGAATTAAAACAGAACTACCGCCTGTTCCAAATAACAATGCATTTAATAATGTTTTTTGAGTAGCAGATTCTTTTGTTCGAACCATAAATATTCCTATAATTGAAAGAATAATACCTATGGCAGCAACAAACATTGGAGCAACAACCGCTTTTACAGGATCAATATCTGATCCAGCAATTAGAGGGAGTGCAGCACCTAATGCGGCAGTTGCAAGAATAGAACCGGCATATGACTCGTATAAGTCAGCACCCATTCCGGCAACATCACCTACGTTATCACCTACATTATCAGCAATTGTAGCAGGGTTACGTGGATCATCTTCTGGAATTCCAGCTTCAACTTTTCCAACTAAGTCAGCTCCAACATCGGCAGCTTTAGTAAAAATACCACCACCAACACGAGCAAATAATGCTTGAGTAGATGCACCCATTCCGAATGTTAACATGGTTGCAGTGATTTCAATTAATTTTTCATGAGGAGTTGTACCTGCATGAACAAATGTTAAGCCAAGAGCATGCATTCCTTCTTGCATATGCTCTGCCGTATATACTACCTTATTAAGAATAACCCACCAAAGGCTAATATCTAACAATCCAAAACCTACAACTACAAGACCCATTACAGCACCACTTCTAAAAGCAATCTTCAATCCTTTATTTAATGATTGAGAAGCTCCATGTGCTGTTCTGGCCGAAGCATAAGTTGCTGTGCGCATACCTAAGTAACCACATAAGCCAGAGAAAAAACCACCAGTTAAGAAAGCTACTGGAACAAACGGATTTTGTACTCCAAAATAGGCCAACAATAAAAGAATAATGAATAATACAGCAAATACTATTCCTACAACTCTATACTGTCTGTTTAAATAAGCCATCGCACCATCACGAACGTGTTGTGCAATTTCTTTCATTTTGTCTGTACCTTCAGAGTTCTTCATCATATTCTTGAAAAAGAACCATGCAAAAATCAGTGCTATGACCGATGCAAAAGGAATAAACCAAAAAATACTTTCCATCTTTAATTCATTTTTAATTAGTAATTATTATTTAATTATCTTTTTCGAATCTTTTTTTATTTTAGTTATCTAAAATAGAGTGTGTTATATATTCCCAATTTGAATAAGGATCCCAAAAATAGCTATAAAATTCTGTTGTACAACATATTTGTAAAATAATTGTTCGCTTTGTGAACTTTTTGTAGAAAGTTACTGAAATCTTTATTAATTTTGTTAAATGGTGGAAAAGTTTTTTTATTGTAAGCACATCCCCATTTGAAAAACACCCCCCCCTTAATTATTCAAGTTTAAATTTTGTTAAAGTTTTGCCTTAGGTTGGAATTATTCATAAAAATGAATTAGTTTTAACTTATCGAATCAAATTTAATTTTTATGAAGCTTCGTTTATTATTAATTGCAAGTGTTTTATTGTGGGGTAGTTGTGGAATTTCTGCTAAGAAAGAATATCGAATTCAAAATGGGACTCTTGATTTAAGTGTGAATAGTGTTGGGGATATTCAAAATATAAAATTAGATGGGTATTGGGAATTTTATTGGAATCAACTCTTATGTCCTCAAGATTTTCAGGAATCAAGCAATAATAAACAGCCACAGTACGAAAAGGTGCCAAAATCATGGACTGCTTATAAGCGAGATAGTATTAAACTCCCAAATCAGGGATATGCTACTTACAGACTTTTAATTCATAAGAAGGAAGACATTTCCGAAACTATCTATGGATTAAAGTTATCCTCGGTTTTTTCGAATTACAAAATCTGGGTAAACGGGAAGCTACTTTCTGAAGTGGGAATCGTTGGAGAAAACAAGAAAGTGTCCAAACCAAAATTTCAATATCAGGATGTTCCTTTTATTCTAGATCCGGATAAAGAAGATACAAAGCAAATTGAAATTATAATTCAGGTTTCGAATTTTTCACATCAACGTGCAGGGATACAAAAACCTATTTTCTTTGGGAGTTATGAGAATCTGAAAAGGAGTTCTCGGTGGATGGATATTCTTAATCTCATCATTATAGGAATAATACTGGTTATCGGAATTAATCATTTAAATATGTATTTGTTCCGACGTAAGGCAATTTCGAATTTATACTTTAGTATCGTTTGTATTGTTATGATACTTCGAAACATTACTACTGCCGATAGAATAATTACTTATATATTCCCAAACATCAATTGGGAATTGTTGGTTAAACTAGATAATTTCTCAGGTTTTGGAACAATTCCATTGTTTGCATTATTTATATATAGCTTATTTAAAGTTGATTTTCCTAAAGTTATGCGCGACATAATTTTAGGTATCGGGATTGTAGTTACATTATTAGTATTTACAACACCAGCAAACTTCTATGGTAAATTCAGAATGTTTTTTGAAATCTACATTCTAATTTTTGGTTTGTATCTGACATTCGGAGTTCTTTTAAAATCAGCAATTAGAAGAAGACCTACTGCATTTTTCACATTTTTAGGGATGTTTATTCTGTATTCAACCGCAATAAATGATGTTTTAAGTAGTATGGGTTTAATTCAAAGTGCTTATGTTGCCCCATATGGATTGGTAACCTTTATGTTTATTCAGTCAATTACCATTACAGTAAAGTCTGCAAAAGCAATTAATCAGAACGAAGAACTTAGTTCTGAGTTACGCATTGAAAAAACGAATCTTGAGAAAAACATTAATGAACGTACTCAGGAATTACAATCGCAGCACGATGAACTAGTTAAACATCAGGAGAAGGAACAGGAGCAAGCTTGGTTAAATAATGGAGTGTCCATTGTAAATGATATATTGGCCGATAATAAAGATGATTTTAAGGTTCTTAGTTCAAGAGTATTAAAGCAGCTTATAAAATATGTCGGTGCTACAACTGGAGTGCTTTATATGTTGAATGATGAGGATGAAAAGGATCAGGCTTTTGAATTAATTGCAGATTATGGGTGTGGGAATGATATCAGAAAGAATAAATCGAAGATACACGTTTCTACAGGTAATTATGGAATTGTGTATTCCGAAAATACTGAAATTGTAATGAATGATGTTCCTGAGAATTATATCAAAATTGAATCGGGAATGGGTTCTGCAAATCCAGCTGCACTTTTAATTGTTCCTTTAAGTATCGACGAGAAAGTTTTTGGGATTATTGAATTGGCAAGTCTTAAAAAGTTCACAAAACTAGAAACGGTGCTTATTAAGCGTATTGCAAATAATATTGCTAGTAATTTGAATAATATTCGAATGAACGAGAATAGTGCTAAATTGATTCATAAGTTTGAAGAACAAACAGCTATGATGCAAGAGAAGGAAGAGGAGATGCGTCAGAATTTAGAAGAGATGGAAGCAATTCGAGAGCAATATGAAGAACTACAAAAAAAACAAGATAAGAAATAATTTTATTGTGAAATCCTAAATCTCAATCAGAAGGAACAAACAAAAAATATTAAGAAGAAAATATATAAGCCTCAATTTTTTTAGTAATTGAGGCTTTTCATTTATATTCATACTTACAAAGTGCACGTATTTGAAATTTGGTTTTTGTTAGATGTGATTTTAATTAACAGGAATGCAATATTTTAATCTTAAATGGACAAATGGGCTTCCATCAAAATCTTGATTTAAACGAACTCGGTCATCGCCAAAATTAACAAGTGGCATTCCCAAGTCTATTTTATCATCTTCATCATATAAACCATAATCTTTAGATACTGAATATCCCACACGACCTTCAAAGAAAATATTATCCCATAAATGAACGTTTGTAAATAAAGAAAGATCAATACTTCTGCGATCTACATATGCATTTTCAAACATTGGTTCGTCAACTCGATAAGAGGTTGCAAGTCCAATAAAATGCAAACCGACTTCAGTATTCTCATTTGCTTGAATATAAGCTTTAGCATAAACCGGAAGAAGTCCTTTTATTTTAAACTTTGATGTAAGATTCCAATCTAAATAAAGCACAGGGACGATGTACGTTCCGAAAAACTCCTGATTGTATAGAACCCCAATTCGCCACATAAAATCAGCGTTCTTAATTTTTTCATACATTACGATACCACCAAGTTGAATGGATTTTTCAAACGAAGCATTAAAATCGCTCATGTATCGTGGAGTAAAAAGTACTTGTAATGATTGTTTGGAATTAAACCTATGAATATAACCTGTACGAAGAATGATTCCGTGCAGATTGAAATTTAGTTCTGTATCTCCGGTTGTTATTACTTGGTTTGGCATATAGAAATATTGATAATCGACACTGGTGTACCAAACCGAAGAATCTTTAAAAACAATAGGAATACTTAAGTTTGACATTATTGCCGCTTCGTAATTTTTGTCGTTGAGATTATCATCTTGCATGAAGTTATAATTTCCTGCAACATAAAAAACATCGAAACGATCTTGTGCAAAGGATGAAAAACCCAAAAACAAAAGGATAATACTTGCGAATAAAAATTTCATAGGTCAAGTTTTTTAATTTCTAATTAAAAACAATTGATTTAAAGATAAGAATTTTTATGAATTTAAAGTTCTCCTTCAAAATTTATTGCTTATTCATACTTTAAAACATTTACAGGATTTGTTAAGGTGGCTTTCCATGCATTTATTAGAACGGTTGTTAATATAACAAAAGTGGATAATGCAAATGTGAATAATATTAATCCAATGCTTATGGGACTCTTGTAAACAAATGCGTTTTGCCATTTGTCTATCAAATAGTAAACTATTGGCCAGCTAATTAAGTTAGCAATTAGGCACAGAATAGTGTATCTTCTTAATACCATGAGTAGTATATTTTGACTTGTAGCCCCATTTACTTTTCTAATTCCTATTTCTTTAACTTGTTGTTTAGCAGCAAATAAAGATTGACCAAAAATTCCAATTAATGCAATAACAATAGCGAATAAACTAAAATACATCATGATATTATTTAAATTAATTTCTTCACTATACAGGTTTTCAATTTTATCTTCTATGCTTTCTTTTACTACCGTGGCCTCAGGATTGAATTTTGATATTTCATGTATTACTTTCTCTGAGCAAATCTCTTCAAGACCTTCTTTATATTCAATTCCTATTTCATAAATAATACTCGGTTTCAATAAGGAATAAACTATAGGCGCGACATTTTCATGCAAGGAGTGGGTGTGATAATCTTTTACAACTCCGATAATTTCGGATTTCGTTATTGTTTTTCCCACAGGATTATCTAAACCAAAAAAATTTGCAGCTGATTCATTGATAATTAGTTTTGATGAGTCGCCGCTGCTATTTTCATTAAAGAGTCTACCTTGCACACATTTAATATCAAAAAAATCAAAGAAATTCCAAGAAACTCTTTCTCCCTCAAAATGAATCTGTTTTGTTTCATCACTTGGATCTTTTATAGCTCGAACGCTTCTACTATTTTCAGGAGGTAAGAATATTCCAAATGTAAAGTTTTCAATTTCAGGAATATTGCTTAAGATATTATTTAAAGTTTGGCGCGATGCGGAGTTTAGGTTTAAGTTATCATAGTTTAAAACCATTTTATTATTAAGATTAATACCTAAATCTGCATTTTTTATAAAATCAACTTGTCTATAGATACTCAACGATGCGCCAGTTAAGCCAGTAAAAACCATTATTTGAAAAATGAGCATTAGATATTGGAACCGAATTTTCTTATTCTGATTACCGGTTTTAGATTTAATAATCTCCAAAGGATTTAATCTCGACAAATAGAATGCAATATAACTTCCGGAAATAAAACATATAGCAAATAACAGTAACAAGAATGTTATTAATTGCATCGGATTTTCAAGTATGTTAATTTCTATAGAAATATTAAATAATTTGTTTAAAAAATTGAGACTTCCAATAGCCATTAAATAGGCTAATGGAAAAGCAATAATGCCAATTATTATTGATTCGGAAAGGAATTGTTTCTTTATTGTGGAGCTATGACTTCCCAGTATTTTTTTAATTCCTATTTCTTTATATCTTATTTTTGAAATAGAAATAGATAGAATAATATAATTAAAGGCGGCAACAAGAAGAATGATAAATGCTATACTAGAAAATAAATATACAAAGCTTTTGTTACCTCTCGTTCCATCATTTACAAAGTTCTGAGAATTAAGATGTATATCTCTTAAACTCTGCGAATAAAAATGAAAATGTTGTGTTTCTAAATCTAGATTCTTTTCAAGTTGATTCCATGCAGATTGAAACGACGAACTATTTTTATTCTTTAAGAGAACATACATTCTGTTATACGTATATTTCCAATCTGTTTTATAAGTTTTCGCCCACGGTTTATTTTCAAATGTTTTTAAAGATAAATTGAAGTTGCATAAAGCATTAAATCTAATTGATGAATTCATTGGGAAGTCTTCAATTACAGCATCTACTATAAGTTGATATATTTCAGAATCGATTTTAATTTCCAGAGATTTTCCAATAGGATTTTGATTGGGGAAATATTTTTCCGCAAATTTCTCTGTGAGAACGATGGAGTTTAATTCTATTAATGCTTTATCTAGGTTGCCAGAAATTAGTTTACAATCAAAAATATCAAAAAACTCAGGAGTACAAGCTTGCATTTCTTTAAACGGATGGTACTCATCATTCAGTTTTATCTTAGCCATATATAGGCGATTCATAAGACAAGATTTTTCTACCACAGGAATTGAATTGTCGATATGTCCTTTCATAACATATGGGACTCCAGGGCTGGTACAATCGAAATTATTATTGTCACAAAGGATTCTAAATATGTGATTCTTTTTTGAATGAAACTGATCGTAACTCGTTTCTTTAAGAACATAACTGGAAATAATAAATGCGCTTGCTAGTCCAAGACTTAGTCCAACTAAATTAATAAAGAAGCTTAGCTTATTTTTTCGAATGTTTCGAAAAGCCGCAGTAAAATAATGATGTAGCATTAAATAATTTTTTAGGGAATAATATAGAGGCAATGATACGAAAAACCAACTAAATTGCTTAGTTAAACAACTATTAAAAATAGTTAAAAGCTAACTTTTGATGGGAGATACGTTTTAATTTCCCCAACCGCTTCTATCTAAACTTCTGTATTGAATCGCTTCTGCTAAGTGGTATGCCTGAATATTATCTTTACCTTCTAAATCGGCAATGGTTCTCGAAACCTTTAATATTCTGTCGTATGCTCTAGCTGAAAGTCCAAGTTTTTCCATTGCTTTTTTGAGTAAGGTTTTTCCTGCAGTATCAATTTCACAATGTTCACGAATTAATTTCGATGACATTTGTGCATTGCAATATATTTGCTCTTTTTCCTTATATCGTTCTGTTTGACGTTCTCGTGCTGTAATTACTCTTTTGCGAATTTCAGCGCTACTTTCGGCGGGTTTAACCTCTGAAAGTTCGTCGTAAGAAACAGGAACTACTTCTATGTGAATATCAATACGATCTAATAGAGGCCCGGATATTTTGTTTAAATAGCGCTCAATAATTCCAGGAGAGCAAACACAATCCTTTTCAGGATGATTGTAAAAACCACAAGGGCAAGGATTCATCGATGAGATCAACATAAAGCTTGCGGGATACTCAACAGTAAATTTTGCTCGACTAATGCTAATAACTCTATCTTCTAATGGCTGACGCATTACTTCAAGAACAGATCTTTGAAACTCAGGTAGCTCATCTAAGAATAAAACTCCATTGTGAGCCAAGCTTATTTCTCCGGGTTGAGGAAATCCTCCTCCTCCAACCAATGCGACATTAGAAATTGTATGATGAGGCGAACGATAAGGTCTTCTGGTCATTAGGGAAGTATCACTATCAATTTTACCGGCTACCGAATGTATTTTTGTAGTTTCTAAAGCTTCGTGCAATGTTAATGGAGGAATTATTGTTGGAATACGTTTTGCCAACATGGTTTTTCCTGCTCCTGGAGGTCCTATCATAATTATATTATGACCACCAGCAGCGGCAATCTCTAAGGCACGTTTCACATTTTCCTGACCTCGAACATCAGAGAAATCTAAATCATACTCATTAAGATTTGTAAAGAATTCATCGCGAGTATCAATAATTGTTTTTTCAGGAATAACCTCGTCATTAAAAAAGTCGATTACCTCTTTAATATTATTTACTCCATAAACTTCAAGATCATCAACAACTGCTGCTTCGCGAGCGTTTTCTTTTGGAAGAATAAAGCCTTTAAAACCTTCTTTTCGAGCTTGAATAGCTATTGGTAAAACTCCTTTGATTTTTTGCAAACTACCATCAAGAGATAATTCGCCCATTATTAGATAATCACCAATCTTTTCTGGTTTTATTTGTTCCGATGCTCCAAGAATACCAATAGCTAAAGGTAAATCGTACGCCGAGCCTTCTTTGCGAATATCGGCCGGAGCCATGTTAATTACGATTTTTTTTCCAGGAACTTTGTATCCATTTGTACGGAGAGCAGAATCTATTCTTTGTTGACTTTCTTTTACAGCACTATCGGGTAAGCCTACTAAATAGAAATTTATTCCTTGCGATACACTTACTTCAATTGTTATGGTTGTTGCACTTATTCCCTGAACGGCACTTCCGAAGGTTTTGACTAGCATAATTGGTAATTTACTCGAGGTTTTCTTCAATGTAATGTATTAAAGAATGAATTATTTTAATATGTATTTCTTGTGCTCTATCGGCAAATTCTGATTTGGGTGCTCTAATTTCTATATCACAAATATCAGCAAGTTTGCCACCCGATTTCCCTGTTAAAGCAATTATTTTTATTCCTTTTTCCTTTGCAATTTCGCATGCTTTTAAAACATTGGGGGAGTTGCCACTTGTGCTTATTGCAAGCAGAGTGTCACCAGATTGTCCAACGGCCTCTATGTATCTCGAAAAGATATAATCGTAACCAAAATCATTTGCTACACATGAAATATGCGTTGGATCTGAAATTGATATTGCTGCAATTGCTTTTCTGTTATCTCGAAATCGACCGGTAAGTTCTTCTGCGAAATGCATTGCATCACTCATAGAACCTCCATTGCCGCAAGAAATAACTTTGTTGTTGTTTTGAATTGATTCTATTATAATATCCCCAGCTTTTCTAATTCGTTCAAAGTTTAATTCATCAGAGATAAACCTGTTTAGAGTATTTTGAGCTTCGAGAAAATCTTCTTTAATGGTATTCATTTTTTTTAAAGTATTGTTTTAATCGCGAATGCTAAGATAAATATAATCTTTTATAATTTTTTATTCAAGGAAAGATGGAATCGCTTACATTATTAAATTCAGATATAAGAAATAAACGAATATAAATACTGGATATTTTAGGCTTTTTTTCTGAGGCTTTTAATTGGTTAAATTTTGTAAGTCGCTCATAATAGGATAAACTAAAATAATCAGATTTTAATTTATAAGGATGGTTTTTTTTTCACTAAATAAATTGTTAAACTTGCTTTTATTAAAAAATGATAATGAGTTATAGTTCGTAGCCTTGTATTGTAGATGATTTATTCCAGAAAAGCACTTTATGAGTAAAATAAAATTAAATGTATTAGGAATTTCTTATAGCCAGACTCAAACTGGTGCTTATGCATTGGTTTTAACTGAGGAGAAAGGTGAAAGAAGAATCCCGATAATTATTGGAGGTTTTGAAGCACAGGCAATTGCTATCCAATTAGAAGGATTGAAACCACCAAGACCACTTACTCATGATTTATTTCTCAACTTGTCAACTACATTTGGAATAAATCTTATTGAGGTTAATATTTATCGATTAGATGAAGGTGTTTTTTATTCTAAATTATTCTGTAATAATGGTGGTAAAAGTATTGAAATTGATGCACGGACTTCTGATGCTATTGCTCTTGCTTTAAGGTTTAAATGCCCTATATATACAAGCGAAGAAATACTTCAAAAATCAGGAATTGTTATTGATATTGAAGACAAAGGCAAATCGAAAATTTCAGATCAAGAACATAAAGACATTGAAAATACAGATATATCTTCTTCCTTAAAAAGTAAAGAATATAAAGACATTGATATTGACACTTTAAAAGGAATGCTTGAAGAAGCAATTAAAAATGAAGAATACGAAAAAGCTTCTTCGATTCGTGATGAAATCGAAAGAAGGAAATCGAATCAATAATCCAATTACTTAAGAATTTTAAAGATAAAGAAACTACGAATACTCTTTTCTCTTTAAATGTTTTAGCCGAATTAATTTAAAAAATAGAAATATGAATATTAAGATTAGATTGACCATCATGAATTTCATCCAATTTTTTATTTGGGGTGCATGGTTAATTTCCCTTGGCGGATATATGATAAAGACACTTGGTTTTACTGGTGGTCAAGTTGGTAATGTTTATGCAACTATGGGAATTGCATCTTTGTTTATGCCTGCAATAATGGGAATTATTGCTGATCGATGGGTAAATGCAGAGAGAGTATTGGGGATTAGTCATATAATTGGAGCTGTTTTATTAATTGTGGCTGCTCAAATGAACGAATTCTCTTCACTTTATATTATTATTCTTATTTATTCGATGTTTTATATGCCTACTATTGCATTAAATAATACGGTTTCATATGGTATACTTGAACAACATAACTTTAATATAGTAAAAGATTTTCCTCCGATAAGAGTTTGGGGTACAATTGGATTTATAGCAGCTTTATGGCTTGTTGACATATTAAATTGGACAATTAGCCCGATGCAATTGTATATTGGTGCTGGAGCTTCATTATTCTTAGGTATTTATTCATTTACTCTACCTGCATGTCCTCCAGGAAATAAAACAAAAGGTTCAGGTTTAATTTCAGCTATGGGATTGGATGCTTTAGTTTTATTCAAAAATTCAAAAATGGCCATTTTCTTAGTTTTTTCAATGCTACTTGGAGCTGCTTTACAAATAACTAATACTTTTGGCGAACCTTTTTTACACGACTTTGATAAGCTTTTTCCAAATGCATTTGCTGTTAAGCATCCAAGCGTTCTAATGTCATTATCTCAAATATCAGAAACATTATTCATATTAACAATTCCTTTCTTTTTACGTAAGTTTGGTATTAAGAAAGTTATGATAATGAGCCTGTTCGCATGGGTTCTCAGATTTGGTTTATTCGGAATTGGTGATCCAGGATCGGGTTTAATCTGGTTGATACTTTCAATGATTATTTATGGAATGGCATTTGATTTTTTCAATATCTCAGGATCTTTATTTGTAGAATTGGAAGCTGAACCTAAATATAGAGCTAGTGCTCAAGGTCTATTTATGATTATGACAAATGGATTGGGTGCTTTTATTGGTGGAACTGCAAGTGGAATAGTTGTTGATTATTTTACAAATGATGGAATTAAAGACTGGACAAGTATTTGGTTTGCTTTTGCCGGTTATGCGTTGATAATTGGAATCATTTTCATATTCGTGTTCAAATATAAACATGAACCAGAAAAACTTCAAAATGTTCAACATTAATTATAAACGATTTTGTCGTTAATATAGATGTAGCAAGTTTAAAAACAGTGTGGAATTATAGTCGGACAAATGGTTAATTTAAAGGAAGTAATTATAATAATTTCATTGCTTGCTTTTTTATCGGGAGCATATGGTCAGGATAAATATGAAAAATCAGAATATTTAGTTACAATAAATACAGATTTTGGAAAAATAAAATTGATTTTATTTGACGATACTCCTTTACATAAAGAGAATTTTTTAAATCTCGCAAAAGCAGGAGTATACAATCACATTATCTTTCACAGGGTTATAAATCATTTTATGATTCAAACGGGGGATTATACTACCCGAAATCAGGCAATTAATTATGATCCTCGTGTAATTCAAGATCCTATAAGGGCAGAAATTCTTCCACAACATGAACATGTGAGGGGAGCGATTGGTACGGCAAGAAAAGGAGACAATGTAAATCCTGAAAGAAAATCAAATAGTACACAATTTTATATAGTTCAGAATTTTAAAGGAGCACATCATTTAGATGGCAAGCATACGGTTTTTGGGCAAGTAATGAGTGGCTTTGAAGTAATTGACAGCATTGCTAAACAACCAACATCTAAATCAGATAGACCCATAGAAAATATGAGAATAACAGTTGATATTGATTCAATTAGTAGGTCAGATATCGAAAAGTTTTATAATTTTACATATAAATAAAAACTACCCTGCGATGAAAAAAATTGTTGTTTTAGGTGCCGGTTCAGTTGGTAGAGCCATAGCCATTGACTTAGCAAAATCTTTTGAGGTAACTGCTGTAGACGAAAATCATTCGAATCTTGAACGCTTAAGCGAGAATAAGCATATTAAAACAATTTTAACGGATTTGAACGAAGATGAAGAAGTTCAAAGTGTTGTTCACGATTTTGATCTGGTAATTGGTGCTTTGCCTGGATATATGGGTTATAAAACTATTAAGCAATCGATTCTTGCAGGGAAGGATATTGTTGATGTTTCACTATTTCCTGAAGATCCTTTTGAACTTAATGAATTAGCTAGAAAAAATAATGTAACTGTTGTTGTTGATGCAGGGGTGTCTCCTGGAATGGGAAATGCTATTTTAGGTTACCACAACCAAAAAATGGATATAACAAGTTATAAATGTTATGGTGGAGGACTGCCATTTAAGAGAGAATGGCCATTTGAATATAAAGCTGTTTTTTCGCCAATGGATGTATTGGAAGAGTATACTCGACCAGCAAGATATGTATTAAATGGTGAATTGGTTGTTCGCGAAGCATTGTCTGAAGCTGAAATTAATAATTTCGAACCTGTAGGTTCCTTAGAAGCATGGAATACGGATGGTTTAAGAACCTTGATTAAAACCATGGAAATACCAAACATGATTGAAAAAACGCTTCGTTATCCAGGTACTATAAAATATATTAAAGTTTTACGAGAAACCGGCTTTTTCTCTAGTGATCCATTATTAGTAAATGGCAAACAAGTAAGACCTATTGATGTTACTACAAAATTACTTTTTCCAGTGTGGGAACTAAAAAAAGGAGAGGAAGATTACACTATGTTACGTGTGATTATTAAAGGAAAAGAAAATGGAGTTGATAAAAAGATAACTTACAATCTATTTGATAGATTTGATAAAGAAACAAATACCACATCGATGGCACGAACAACGGGATATCCTTGTGCTGCCATAGCAAATTTATTCCTTAACGGAATGATTGATCATAAAGGAATTTGTCCACCTGAATACATCGGAAAAGATAAAAAGAACTTTGATTTTGTATTGAATTACCTTACAGATAGAGGTGTTCAGTATAATGTTACTGAAGAATAAAATTAGTAGAATATAAAAAACATTATAAGATTAATAAATGTCATTCCCTTGAAAAAGAGAATCTCTTAATAATATTAGTTAAATACAAAAGGAGATCCCAAATAAGTTGGGGATCTCCTGAAATGACTTTTTAAAGTGTTTTTTTTTGTATTTAAAATCTAATGCTGTCCAATATGCTCTCCAGTTTTTTCACCTGCCAATATTCTTACATTTAGAATATTCTCTTTTGGAGGAAGAGGACAAGTTGCAAAATCGGTAAAAGCACATGGAGGATTTGTTGCTTTATTAAAGTCGATGAAAGTATTACCATCTTTATCTGGTTTTTCTACAGATAAGAATCGACCAGCACCGTAGGTTTCTTCGGCACTTGTGCCATCGCCAAATATTACAAAAAAGTTACTTTCAATACCTTCACCTAAAGGGAGTAGGGAATATTCAACTCCATCAATAGTAAATTTTAATTCTCCGTAAGATTTCTCATATTCAATTTCGCCTAGAACATTTGGAATGGCTATATCTTTTGTAGAACTGAATTTTTCAAACTTAGCTGGAATTCTCCATTTTAAGTCTATTTGGAAAGAAGGAATCTCAGTAATTTCACTAACCAATGGACTTTCTAAATCGCGCAAGCGGATTCCATATCTTTCTCCGCGTTTAATAATATACCATCTGAATGACCCTATTTTAAACTCAGTTGTATTTTCATCAACATCAGAAAAAACAGTGTATTCTTTTAGGAGGGAATCATTAATAAAAACTTCAATATCTTCATTTATTGCAATGCTTAAATCATCTTTATATAAAGAGATTGATCCAATAAAATCTGGCGCATTCGAAGGGAAAATAATGTTGTTTGCCTCGTTACTTCCAAAAGGATTTTCTCCTTCTTTTAGCCAATGCAATCCAACTAAATTTAACCAGCCAGTTTCAGATTTTAAACTTTCGAGTCTCTTTATTTGCCATTCCTGGACAGATTTAAAATAATCTGCTTCATTAAATTTTTCCTTATTTGATTGGCAAGAGAATAAACTTGTAATTAGCGTGATTACAAGAATTTTTGATATAATTCTACACATAATGGTTTCGTTTTAAAATTTTCGAAATATATAGGATAGTTCCCTTTTTACAAAATCAATTTACAATAGTTTAAGAACTAAAAGTCTTAAGTCTTGATCTGTATTATTTTGCCACCCACGATTTTTATCAGAAGTAACTTTTGTCACATCATTTTTCGAAAGAACAAATCCTTCTCCTTCTATTGATAAAATTCCACTCCCTTCTGCAATAAAGAAAATAACATCGAAAGGATTCTTGTGTTCTGCAAGAGTTTCGTTAGGCTTTAGTGTTAAATGAACCAACTCAATTTGTTTTTCAGAATGTAGTATATAACCCTCAAGATCGAAAGGAACTTTTGGCGAGTTGCTTAGGTTTCTTATTGTCATTTGTGATATTTTAAGCATAATGCTAATTATGCAATTCTTTGATTTTTGTGGATAAACTTATAGAATAAATACCATAATGCATCTTTTGTATGAGAATAGATCATTCTTGGGCCAACCGTTCTCATTACATCTTTTATTTTATCTTGCTGATGCTTATTATAGCAATGAATGTTACAGCTTGAACAAACAGGTTTGTTTTTAATGAAAGGACAACTGAGTAATCTTTTTTCTGCATAATCTCTAAGCTCATTGCATTCTTCACACAATTCTTTCTTCTCATGAACATCAAGACAAAAATTAGAAATCATTAAATTAACTATCTTTTTTTCTCTTTCAATTCTAGGATGCATTTGGTATATTATTGGTTTATAAAAGCTTTGTTGGTCCGTTTGGTTTAGGAACTTTAGTAACAAGCACTCTTAAAATTTCATTACTTTCATTATACCAACAGTGTGGAATTTTTGCTGGACTTTCAATTAAGGTGTCTTTTGTTACTTCTAATTTCTCATCACCAACCTCAACAATTCCTGTTCCTTCCAGAACATAAAAAATTGCATCAACAGGTGTAATATGTTTTTTTAATTGCTCACCAGGCTGCAGTAAAATGTGAGTCATGATAGCATGTTCGCCATCATAAATATTTCTTGCGTCAACTCCATGTGGGTTTTGTCTTGCTTCTGCTTCTGTGTATTTTATTGTTTTCATCATAAAGAGGTTTTAAAAAACCTGATAAGTTGTTGTATAACCTATCAGGTTTTTAATTGTTCATATAAATATATTATTTTTTACTTACCTAAGTACTACAATAAAGCTTTAATATTAGATTTTACTGATCGTACGTATTTGCAATAAGCTGTTAGCTTATTTTTAGTTCATAAACATTTTAATGTCATCTTCAACTTCTCCGATTCCTGCAATACCAAAAGTTTCAATTAAAACTTTAGCTACGTTTGGAGATAAGAATGCAGGTAATGTTGGTCCAAGATGGATGTTTTTAACTCCTAAAGAAAGTAAAGCTAACAATACAATAACAGCTTTTTGTTCGTACCAAGCAATGTTGTAAGCTATTGGTAGTTCGTTAATATCGTTAAGTTCAAATACTTCTTTAAGTTTAAGAGCGATAACAGCTAAAGAGTAACTATCGTTACACTGTCCAGCATCTAAAACTCTTGGAATTCCACCAATATCACCTAACTCAAGTTTGTTATAACGATATTTTGCACAACCAGCAGTTAAAATAACTGTATCTTTTGGTAATTGATCAGCGAAATCAGTATAATAATCTCTATCTTTCATTCTACCATCACAACCTGCCATTACAAAGAATTTCTTGATTGCACCAGTTTTAACAGCATCAACAACCTTATCAGCTAATTGTATAACTTGGTTATGAGCAAATCCACCAACGATTTCACCTTTTTCAATCTCTGTTGGAGCTTCACATTTCTTAGCGTGCTCAATTATTTGAGAGAAATCTTTTTGACCACCTTTTACTCTATCAGCAAAGTGAGGGAATCCGTCAAATCCAGCAGCACCAGTTGTATAAACTTTATCGAAATATTTTGAATCCTTTTTAGGAGGAACAATACAGTTTGTTGTAAATAGGATAGGACCGTTGAAACTTTCGAATTCTTCTTTTTGTTTCCACCACGCATTACCATAGTTTCCTACAAAATGCTTGTACTTCTTGAAAGCAGGATAATAGTTTGCTGGTAACATCTCACTGTGAGTATATACGTCAACTCCAGTTCCTTCAGTTTGTTTTAGCAGCTCTTCCATGTCTTTTAAATCATGACCACTAATTAAAATACCAGGCTTATCGCTTACCCCAATATTTACTTTAGTGATTTCGGGGTTACCATAAGCTGTTGTGTTTGCAGCATCAAGTAAAGCCATTGCCTCAACACCATATTTACCAGTTTCAAGAGTTAAAGCAACTAATTGATCAGCAGTTAGAGTATCATCAGTTGTTGCAACTAATGTATCTTGCATGAATTTGTATAGCTCTTTATTCTCGTGATCTAAGTTATAAGCATGTTCTGTATAAGCAGCTAAACCTTTTAATCCGTAAGTAATTAATTCACGTAATGATCTAACATCTTCGTTTTCTGTTGCTAAAACACCAATTGTTAAGGCTTTAGTCTCAAAAGTATCTGGAGTACCATTCCAAGTTGCAGATTCGTGTAATTCCGAATCGTTAAACTTAACACCAGCAGCTTCTAATTTCGAACGAAGTTCGTTTCTAATTTCTAAAGCATTTTTTACTCTTTCAACAAAAACTTTTTTACTAAAGTTAGCATTCGTAATAGTTGCAAATAAACCATCGAAAACGAATTTGTTTATTTTTTCATCATAATTAACGCCATTGTCTCTCGCCGATTTTGTAAAAATAGAAACACCTTTAAGTGTAAACATCAACAAATCTTGAAGGTTGGCAACATCGTTAGTTTTTCCACAAACACCTTGTATTGTACAACCAGTTCCTTTTGCAGTTTCTTGACATTGGTAACAAAACATACTCATAATGATTATTTTTTAAAGATTAAAATTATTTTTTTAAATCTGATTTTGTTTTTGGGATGTAGTTTCCCTATGTAATTGTTAACAGGTTAACAATTGCTTATGTACATTGTTTATTTTATTAGTAATTTAGATCCAATCTTCTGCAACAATTTCACCGTTTATATCTACAGTTATTGATTTGATTGGAACCTTACGTGTTGCTTTTTGAGATGCGATTTGCGCCATTTGTAAAATTCCACCACAACACGGAACAGTCATTTTCATTACTGTAATTGTATTAATTTTTGATTCATCTATTAGAGCAACTAATTTGTCGATATAAACTTCTGTATTAGAATCCAGTTTCGGACAGGCAATTGCTAAAGATCTACCTTTTAATACTTTACTGTGAAAATTCCCCATAGAGAATGCAACACAATCGGCAGCTAATAATAAGTCTGAATTTTGAAAGTATGATGCAGCAGGATTAATTAAATGCATTTGTACAGGCCATTGTCTTAACTCAGATGGAGCATCTCCTGTATTTTCAACATGTGTTGTTTCTGGTTTCTCTATTGTTTTTGCTTGAGAACCTGGGCAACCACCACCGGCGTGCGCATGTCCATGATCAGCATGTTGGTGATCGTCGTGGCCACCACCACCACCACAACCGCAAGCGCTAGGTGCAGCTTCTGCTTGTTTGGCTCCGTTATGTACAACAGATGTTACTTCATCAACATCAAATTCAATTTCTAATTTATTTTCTTGCATCCATCTTACACCTTGTTTTAAGAAACCAAATTCGTGATGATCCTTTAAATGTGCAAGGTGAGCAATTACAGTGTTTTTACCTTTAGTAACCATTTCTTTAATTACTGCAATTTCATCGTAAGGTTGAGCTTCACGCTGAATAATTTCGATTGCTCCTTCAGGACAATGTCCAATACAAGCTCCTAAACCATCACACATTAAATCGCTAATTAATCGAGCTTTACCGTCGATCATTTGCAATGCACCTTCGTGGCAGTTAGGAATGCACACCCCACATCCTGTGCATTTTTCTTCATCAATTTGAATAATATCCCTTTTCATTAGTTTGGTTTTTAATTCTAAATAAGTAATTAAGTAATTCGATACCAAAATAACGAATAGTTTTACACCTGACCAAATATTTATTGGTGATTTATATCATGTTTTCTAACATATTTCTCGTAATTGCCGATAAATCAAGAGAATGCAGTGTTAAATTAATAACAATTTATTTTGATAATAAAATAAGTTTCATATCTTTGTTCGGTATTTTACGAACAGTATAATGAAGGAATTTAATATATATAGTGAGCAACAAATTAAAACAGCCCGAATTGCAAAAGCAATTGGTCATCCGGTACGTTTATATATTCTTGAATTATTGTCGAAACAGGCTTGTTGTTATAGTGGTGATTTAACTGATGTATTATCAATTGCTAAATCAACTTTATCTCAACACTTAAAAGAATTGAAAGATGCTGAGTTAATTCAAGGAGAGATAGAAGCTCCAAAAATAAAGTATTGTATTAACAAGGAAAATTGGGAATTGGCAAAGATGCTTTTTACAGAATTATTTAAGTAAAAAAATTTAGCAAAAACGTTCGTAGTTTTGCGAATTGCGAACAAGTAAACATTTGGAAATGTACAAGGAAAAATTCCTTGGTCGAAATAACGTAAATTTTTAAAAGATGGAAATTAAAGTATTAGGATCTGGTTGTGCTAAGTGTAAAACCTTAGAAAAAGTGACTAGAGAAGCAGTGGAAGAATTAAAATTGGACGCTACTATTGAAAAGATTGAAGATATTCAGAAAATTGTCGAATATGGTGTAATGATGACTCCTGCATTGGTTGTTGATGGAGAAGTTGTAGTTAAAGGAAGAGTTCCGAAATTAGATGAAGTTAAAACTATTTTAAATAAATAAGATAATGATTATGAAAAGTAAATTTAATGTAATTGGCTTATGTCTGGCATTGGCGCTAGGTTCTTTTTTTATACAAAGTTGCAGTTCAAAAGCAAATAATACTGAAAAAGCTGAAGAAAGTTGCTGCACATCCGCAAAGGAAGAATCAGCAGAAGCAGAGCCTTGTTGTTCTAAATCAGTTGAAGAAACAGCAATTACTGCATATTATTTTCATGCAACTCGTAGATGTGCAACTTGTCAGGCAGTTGAAAAAGTATCAAAAGAATATATCGAAGAAAACTATGCAGGTAAAGTTTCATTTGTATCTATAAACAGAGAAGAAGAACAAAATAGCGAACTTGTTAAAAAATACGGAATAGCTGGACAAACATTGTTAATTGTAATTGGTGAGGAAGTTATAAACTTGACAAATGAAGCATTTTTAAATGCGAGAACAAGCCCAGAGAAATTACAAGAAGTAATTAAATCGACTATCGATGCACGATTAATATAATATGGAAGTCTTAAAAACCTTTTTAGAGAATTCGCAGTTTCCAATCATTTCTGCATTTGTACTTGGATTAATGACAGCCATTAGTCCATGTCCATTAGCTACAAACATTACTGCTATAGCATATATTGGTAAAGATATTGAAAACAAAAGGCGGGTTTTCCTAAACGGATTTATTTATACTTTAGGTCGCGCAATTTCATATACTGCAATTGGATTGATTTTTTTCTTTGGGATTAGTCAATTTAATGTATCATCATTTTTTCAGGAGTGGGGAGAGAAAATTCTGGGACCATTATTAATACTAATTGGATTAATGATGTCGGGAATTTTAAAATTTGGATTAGGGAACTTGAATAGCGTGATTCAAAAATATGCAGAAAATAAAAAAATGAATTTCTGGAGTGTGCTTTTTATAGGAATTCTATTTGCATTAGCATTTTGTCCGTATAGTGGAGTGCTGTATTTTGGAATATTAATTCCGATGACAGTAACAAGTGTTAAAGGCTTGTATTTGCCAATTGTATTTGCTTTTGCAACCGGATTGCCGGTAATTATTTTTGCTTATTTATTAGCATTTACTATTTCGGGTGTTGGTAAACTGTACAATCGAATTCAGATTTTTGAAAAATGGTTTAGATACGTTGTTGCTGTAATATTTATTGGTGTTGGAATTTATTATACAGCATTAATATTTATGTAAAGTTTGGGTATTGTTAAAATAAACAGACTAATGGGTCTTGCATGTTTATGCTTTGATCAAGAGACAGGAAAAAGAAATTAAGTTAAATGTCATTCCGGGCTTGACCCGGAATCTCAAACAAACAGATTCCTGCATTCGCAGGAATGACACAGGTTTAAATATTATAGGAAATATGATTACTTATTTAAAGAAAAACATAATATATATAACAATCCTTGCGGTAGCTTGGGTAGTATTTTATAAATATTTATCGCCAATAACAGATTTTATTATTGATGATGTTTTTAGACTAGAAGCAGGGAAGCATTTAACAGAAACGTTACGATTTTTTATTTTCGAAGTTCCTAAGGTGTTTTTATTACTTGTATTAATAATTTTTATTGTTGGAATTGTTCGATCCTATTTTTCAGCAGAAAAAACACGTAAAGTTTTAAAGGGAAAATCTTTATTCACTGGAAATATTATGGCGGCCTTATTAGGGATTGTAACTCCATTCTGTTCTTGTTCTGCAATTCCGTTATTCTTAGGATTTGTAGAAGCAGGTATTCCAATAGGAATAACATTCTCATTTTTAATTGCCGCACCAATGATAAACGAAATTGCTGTTGTATTACTTATTGGATTGTTTGGATGGAAAGTTACTTTAATCTATGTTTTAACCGGACTAACAGTTGCTATTCTTTCAGGTTGGTTAATTGGAGTTTTCAAACTGGAAAAGTATGTTGCAGATTGGGTTTTTAAAGCAAAATCAAATAACCAAGATATTTCTGAAGAGAAAGTTTCATTCGAAGAAAGAATAAAACTGGGATATACATCAGTTAAAGAAATTGTTGGAAAAATCTGGATTTATATATTAATCGGTATAGCCGTTGGAGCAGGGGCTCATGGATATGTGCCAGAAGATTTCCTTTCAGAGTTAATGGGGAAAGCTCATTGGTATTCTGTTCCACTGGCAATTTTAATTGGAATACCATTGTATTCGAATGCAGCAGGAGTTATTCCAATTGTAAGTGTATTAATAGAGAAAGGGGTAACTCTTGGAACCGCTCTAGCATTTATGATGTCTGTTGTAGGCTTATCCTTACCAGAAATAATTATTCTTAAAAAAGTTCTTAAAATTCAGCTAATTGCAATTTTCGTTGGAGTAGTTGCGGTAGGAATAATAATTGTAGGATATATTCTGAATCTTATTTATTGATCGAAGAATATGCTGTATAATAGATGGATTTTAATAATATAAGCTATTATTAATAGGTATCTTTGTATCTAATATCAAATATTTTCCAACTTACAGCTATATTATATAATTCCTGTAAAGCCAAAGAGTCCACATTTAGAAATAAAAGTGAATCTGAAGAAATTTGAGATTTTAACTCTACAAAATCTAATTCTTATGGATTACTATGAAAACTATAACGGTTTAAAAGACGCTTTTTTATCGGTTAAATCAAAAATTAATTACGATAATATTACAATACAAAAACAAAGGTTTCATTCTAAGGCTTATGAAATATTATCAGGAAATTCTAATTATTATTGTAAAGATCATAATTTAGATTTTCCTGATAATATATCTTTTTATAACGATATTGGAACCCTTGATAATGAATTGCATATTGAAGATTATCTTGTAGAAGAAAATAGAGATTTTGATTATTATATTTTAAGACCACAAAATAGTACACCTACAAAAAAAATCACTTTTATTTTTCATGGGTTTAACGAGAAAACTTGGGATAAATACCTTACTTGGGGTAAAGCGATATGTGAAAGGACTCAAAGTACAATTGTATTTTTCCCTATAGCATTTCACATGCATAGAGCACCACAAAAATGGAGCGAAAAGAAAAAGATGTATGAGTTGAGTGAAAAACGGAAAAAGAGATTTCCAAATATTATTAACTCATCACTTTCAAACGTTGCTATTAGTATGCGTTTGCATACAATGCCACAACGTTTTATATGGTCTGGTTTGCAAACATACTATGATTTTATTCAATTTATTGAGAATTGTAAAAATGGCAAGTATGAATGGATCGACAAGGATTTTTCATTCAATATTTTTGCATATTCTATTGGAGGATTTCTTGCCGAGATATTGAAATTGACAAATTATAAGGACTACTTTAACGAAACAAAAGTATGCTTGTTTTGCAGTGGGGCTGTTTTTAATCGATTATCGCCAGTTTCAAAATTCATTTTAGATAGTGAAGCCAATGTTGCTTTGTATTCATTCTTGGTTGAACATTTTGATAGTTTTTTGAAAAAGGATTCTCTTCTTAACCATTACATGGGAGAAGATCATTATGAGGGGAAAGTTTTTCATTCAATGCTTGATTATCATAATATGAGAACCTTTAGAGAGAACTTACTTAAAAAAGCAGAAAAACAGTTCTACGCCATAACTTTAAAGCAAGATCACGTAATACCTTCTTTTGAAGTGGTAAATACGTTGAAAGGAGCAAACCGAGATATTAATATTGCGGTAGATGAATTAGATTTTAGTCATAACCATAATCACGAAAACCCATTTCCGTTAAATAAGAATGAATCAGAAATAATAAATGAAAACTTTAACTTAGTTTTTAATAAAGCATGCAATTTTTTCAATAATTAAATAAAAGTCAAATCTTTTTTAATCATATCTGATTGTAGTGTTTGATTTTAAGTTTATTATAAATATTGTTCAACAGTTTGACTTTCCAAATAGTTTTTAAATTCAAGCGTCATTTTACTTGTCACATTGTTCATAATACATTTATTAAAAGGGCAAACTTGCTTGTCCATTGGGCATTCACTAATTTCAATAGGACCTTCTATTGTTTCATAAATATCAAGAAAGTTAATTTCTTTTGGGTTCTTGCGCATAAGGAAACCACCACTTGGTCCGCGCTGAGAAGTTAAATATCCAGCTTTTACTAAACGTTGCATAACTTTTGCAACATGATGTTTTGAAGTATCAGTTCGTTCCGCAATCTTTATTACGTTTAAACCTTTTTTTTCTTGTGCAATTAAAATTATTCCATGTAAAGCAATCGAAGCTGCCTCTGAAAGTGAAAATACTTTGGACATATAATTGGTTATTTAATCAATTTAGGTATTTAAATGCTCAAATGTACAGATTTATTTTTTATTAACAGTGAAACCTGCTGTAAAATATAGATATTAAGGTCTTTGTTTGATAAAATAAGAAATTGTTGAATAGAAAATCAACAAAATAATTTATTCTCTTTAATGTTTATGTAATTTTATAGCATATATATTCATGTTAAAATTAGAATAATGAAGCAATATCTCGATTTATTGGATCACGTGGTAAAAACAGGGACTCAAAAGGATGATCGAACAGGGACAGGAACTATTAGTAAGTTTGGTTATCAAATGCGATTTAACTTACAAGATGGATTTCCTTTGTTAACCACAAAAAAATTGCATCTTAAATCAATTATTCATGAGTTATTGTGGTTTTTGAATGGAGATACAAACATTAAATACCTGAATGATAATAAAGTTCGTATTTGGGATGAGTGGGCAGACGAAAATGGCGATTTGGGGAATGTTTATGGTTATCAATGGAGATCGTGGCCGGCACCAAATGGAGAATCTGTTGATCAGATTTCTCAAATTATCGATTCAATAAAAAACAATCCAGATTCACGACGACATATAGTAAGTGCCTGGAATGTAGCTGATATTAAAAACATGGCTTTACCACCATGTCATATTCTAGTTCAATTTTATGTTGCTGATGGGAAATTGTCATGTCAATTATATCAGCGTAGTGCTGATATATTCTTGGGAGTGCCTTTTAATATTGCTTCGTATGCAATATTATTAAAGATGGTTGCACAAGCAACGGGCTTGGAAGCATATGAATTCGTTCATACTTTGGGTGATGCTCATATTTATTTAAATCACATAGAGCAAGTAAAGTTGCAATTAAGTCGTGAACCTAAAGCCTTAGCAAATCTGAAAATAAATCCTGATAAGAAAGATATTTTTTCATTTGAATTTGATGATTTTGTGCTTGAGAATTATGAATCGCATCCTCATATAAAGGGCGCAATTTCTGTTTAATAACTTCATTAATAATCCAAGAATATGTTATCAATAATAGTAGCCGTAGCAGAGAATAATGTAATTGGAAAAGACAATGGTTTGATTTGGAAATTGCCAAGAGACATGAAGCATTTCAAGGAAACCACCACCGGTCATTATATTATTATGGGAAGAAAAACCTTCGAATCGAATGGTAGACCTTTACCAAATAGAACGAATGTTATAATTACCAGAGATAAAAATTATAAAGCTGAAGGTTGTGTAATTGTACATTCTTTAGAAGATGCAATAAAAGAAGCTAAAAATGATTCAGAAGCTTTTATTATTGGGGGAGGTGTAATTTATGATTTGTCAATGCCTTTAGTTGATAGAATTTATTTAACAAAAATTCGTCATACATTTGAAGGAGATACCCTTTTTCCAGAACTTAACATGGACAATTGGAATATAACTGAGAAAAGAGATTTTGAACCCGACGAAAAAAATGAATATCCTTTTACTATTCTAACTTTAGATAAAAAGAAATAAAAAACAGCCACTGTATAGTGGCTGTTTTAATTTGTAAACCGAGATTTCGGATTTATATTAAATGATTAAAAAATTATGCTGCTTTAAGTTTCTGAATATTAATTTTACCCATTTTCTCTTTTGCATACTCAAGGGTAATTAATATTTCTTTTTCTTCATTCGATGGCATATCAAACATTGCATCTATCATTATTGCTTCGCAAATTGAACGTAATCCACGAGCGCCTAGTTTAAACTCAAGGGCCTTTTCAACAATGTAATCGAAAACATCATCTTCAAAATTTAATTCAATGCCATCAATATCAAATAGCTTATTATATTGTTTGATTAACGCATTTTTTGGTTCAGTTAGAATTCTGCGTAAAGCTTCCTTATGTAAAGGATTTAAATAAGTTAGAACAGGTAAACGTCCAATAATTTCTGGAATTAAACCAAAAGATTTTAAATCTTGTGGTGCTATATATTGCAATAAATTTTCACGATCAATTTGTTCTTTGTCTTTACTTGCAGAATATCCAACAACTTGAGTATTTAATCGTTGTCCAATTTTTCTTACAATACCGTCAAAAGCACCCCCGCAAATAAAAAGAATATTTTTAGTGTTAACAGCAATCATCTTTTGATCTGGATGTTTTCGACCTCCTTGTGGTGGAACATTTATTATTGATCCTTCAAGAAGTTTTAATAAACCTTGCTGAACACCTTCTCCGGAAACATCGCGGGTAATTGATGGATTATCACCTTTTCGGGCAATCTTATCAATCTCGTCAATAAAAACAATTCCTTTTTCCGCTGCTTCAACATTATAGTCAGCAACTTGAAGAAGACGAGTTAAAATACTTTCAATATCTTCACCAACATAACCAGCTTCGGTTAAAACTGTTGCATCAACAATTGTAAATGGAACATGAAGCATTTTGGCAATAGTTCTCGCTAATAAAGTTTTTCCGGTTCCGGTTTCACCAACAAGAACTATGTTCGATTTTTCAATCTCAACATCTTCCTGATCTTTTGATGGAGTTTGCATTAATCTCTTATAGTGATTATAAACCGCTACAGATAAATATTTTTTAGCTTCTTCCTGACCTATTACGTATTGATCAAGAAATTCTTTCATTTCAATTGGTTTTAGCAATTCGATTTTTTCAACATCAAAATCACCTTTTTTTTGTAGTTCTTCAAGAACAATATCATGAGCTTGTTCGATACAACGATCGCATATATGACCCGACAAACCTGCAATTAATAGGTTTGTATCTTTCTTTTCTCTCCCACAAAACGAACACTTATCCATTGTAATATTATTTGAATTATTATTGAGCAAATTTACTTCATTAATTAGAATAAAAAAACCGCATCCTTATGAATGCAGTTTAATTTTATGTTAAGTATATTCTAAAATTACTTTTTGTTACCGTTGCGAACTAATACTTCATCAATCATTCCATAAGCTTTTGCTTCTTCAGCAATCATCCAATAATCACGATCAGAATCTTTTTCAATCTTCTTATATGTATTGCCTGAGTGTTTGGCTATAATTTCGTAAAGCTCTTTCTTTAATTTTTGAATTTCACGAGCAGTAATCTCAATATCAGAAGCTTGACCTTGCGCACCACCCATTGGTTGGTGAATCATAACTCTTGAATGGGTTAATGCAGAACGTTTTCCTGCTGTTCCTGCAGTTAATAATACAGCTCCCATTGATGCAGCCATTCCTGTGCAAATAGTTGCAATATCAGGATTGATGTACTGCATTGTATCGTAAATCCCTAATCCTGCATGAACTGATCCACCAGGGGTGTTCATATATATTTGAATGTCTTTAGCAGGATCCGCTGATTCTAAAAATAATAATTGTGCTTGAATAATATTAGCAACATCATCATCAATTGGAACACCTAAAAAGATAATCCTATCCATCATTAAACGAGAGAATACATCCATTTGTGCAACATTCATTTGACGTTCCTCTATAATTGTTGGTGAAATATAGCTATTGTAAATTGATGCGTATTTTTCCAACGACATACTGTTGATACCTAAATGTTTGGTAGCATATTTTTTAAATTCATCTTTTGGAATCATAATATTATCTGATTTTATATTAGTGATGATAAAGTTAATTAAAATTAGACTAAATGTATCTATAATGAAAAAAAATGTCGCACGATTTCGCACGACATTCTATACTTTAAACCCACAAAGGCTTATATTGTTTAATTCGTTTATAGAATTTATTTAGTCTTCTTTTCTGCTTTCTTCTGCTCTTCTTCCCAAAGTTTCTGGAAATCTTCAGTAGTAATTTCTTTCATATCAAGTTTTACAGAATCCTTAATAACATTAACTACTTTATCTTCGAATTTCTTTTCGTAAAGATTTCTTCTTTCATCATCCTTTTTAAGAATTTCTTGTGCATAAGTTGCTAATTGCTCATCGGGCATATTCGCTAAACCATACTGTGCAAATTGTGCAGCTGTAATTTCTTTTGCAAGATCCAAAATTTCACTTTCTTCAACTTTTATTTCGTTGGTTCTAATAAATTGGTCTTTTATTACTTGCCATTTAAGATCTTCTTCGAATTTTGGGAATTCTTCTTCAATCTGTTCCGCTGTAAATTTACCTTCGTTAACAATTGTTAACCAACGTTTCAAGAATTCAGTAGGTAATTCAGGATTGATTTTATTAACGATTTTCTTTTTAGCATCAAATAAGAATCTATAATCAGTTTCTTTAACAAAATTTTGCTGTATTTCTTCAGTTAGTTTTGCATTAAATTCTTCAACAGATTTGACAACATCCTTACCATAAGCTTTGTCAAATAATTCTTGATTTATTTCAGCCTTTTGGAAACGTTGTAGTTTAGTTATTTCGAATTGGAAGTCTCCAGTAATATTTGCTGCAACTTCTTTTTCAATTTTTAACATTGAAGCAATTTCAGCATCACTTGGATAAGCTTTTCTAAGATCGAAGGTTATTTTGTCAGCAAGTTTTTTGCCGGCAAATGTTTTCTTTATATCTTCATCTTTAATATACTCAATTGTAATGCGAACATCATCAACTTTAATTCCATTTTCAAGAATCTCACCATTCTCATTTAACTGAGTAAAGTTACCAGATAACATTTCGTTATCAGTTGTTTCTTCGACATCAACAAATTCACCAAATTTTCGAGTGTAATTATCAGTATGTGATTCTAATAATTTCTCATCAACTTTAATATTGTAATAAACAACTTTATCTTTCTTAGAAAGTTTTATTTCAACTTCTGGAGAAAGAGCGATGTCGAAAACGAATTCATATTCAGTGTCGTTATCGAAATCGATTTGTTTTTGGTTTTGATTTGGTAATGGTTCGCCTAAAACATTTAGCTTTTCGTCGCGAATATAATTTGTAAGAGATTCGGAAATTAATTTATTCACTTCTTCAATTAGAACCCCTTTTCCGTACATTTTTCTAATCATTCCAGCTGGAACTTTACCTGGACGGAAACCATCAATGCGAGCTTTTTTTCTATAATCAGCTAGCATACTCTCTACTTTCTCTGTATAATCTTCCTTGGTAATTTGGACTTTTAATACCGCAGTTAAATCGTTAGCGTTTTCTTTAACTATATTCATCACTGTTTAGTTTGAAATGATATAAATACTAAAAACCGCCACAACCATCGATTTGTATCAATAGTCTCGGCGGTTTGATTTTTTGTGCGGATGAAGGGACTCGAACCCCCACGCCTCTCGGCACTAGATCCTAAGTCTAGCTCGGCTACCAATTACGACACATCCGCAAAAGTTGTGCAAAGATATATTATTTTTTTAATTACGGAAAACATTCGTTAAAAAATAATAATAAATATTACAAATTAGATGAAAGAAATTAATCATCTTTAATACCAATGGTGCGTAAATCAAAATTTTTCCCCAAATACACTCGCCTAACCTGCTCATCTTCTGCAAGTTCTCTTGCGTTACCTGATTTTAGGATTGATCCTTCGAAAAGTAAATAAGCTCTATCGGTTATAGTAAGGGTTTCACGAACATTGTGGTCGGTAATAAGAATACCAATATTTTTCTTCTTTAGAGATCCTACAATCTCTTGAATATCTTCAACGGCAATTGGATCAACACCGGCAAAAGGCTCATCCAATAATATAAATTTAGGTTTTATAGCTAGAGCTCTTGCAATTTCTGTTCTTCTTCTTTCTCCACCTGAAAGTTGAATTCCTAAACTTTTTCTGATTTTTTGCAAGCCAAACTCATCAATTAAATTTTCTAATCTATCTCGTTGTTCTTCTTTCGAAAAATTCGACATTTCAAGAACAGCTTTAATGTTATCT
Organism: Bacteroidales bacterium; assembly: GCA_016342685.1. GTDB lineage: Bacteria > Bacteroidota > Bacteroidia > Bacteroidales > UBA12077 > UBA12077. The sequence continues at coordinate 36,417 of JAEINU010000003.1, forward strand.
TCGATACTAAGTTTTCTAAAAACGGAAGCTTCTTGAGCTAAATACCCAATTCCCATTTGGGCACGTTTGTAAACAGGTTCCTTCGTAATGTCAACACCATCTAAATAGATATTTCCTGAGTTAGGAGTGATTAAACCTACAATCATATAAAAGCTTGTAGTTTTTCCTGCTCCATTTGGGCCAAGCAATCCAACAATTTCACCTTGGTTTACTTCTACAGAAACTCCCTTAACAACAGTTCTTGATCTATATTTTTTTACAAGAGTATCGGTATGTAACTTTATTTTCTTTTCCTGATCCATTACAAATATTTTAATAAAGAAGAGTGAAAATATGATATTTATCACATTTTCAAATAAGCTTAATAGGTAGTTTTGATATACAAAATTACCTATACATTAACTTTTACAAATCTATAATATTATTATGTATAAACTGAATTTTTTATTAAAACTTACATTCGTAGGTTTGATTAGCCTACTAACTGTAAATAATGTAATTGGTCAGATTGAATTTGAACAAGGGTATTTTATTGAAAATGATGGGATACAAACAGAATGCTTAATTAAGAATATGGCATGGGCTAGCAATCCCAAAGCGTTTAGTTATAAAATTGGAGTTGAAGGAGAGGTAAAAAAAATACTATTAAAGAGGTAAGTGAGTTTTGTATTTACAATCAAGTGAAGTATGTCCGTGCTGAAGTTGATATTGATCGTTCTAGTATGGATGTTAATCGACTTAGTAAACAGAGAACTCCAAAGTGGTCTAAGGAAGTATTAAATTTGCAAGTCGTAATTGAGGGAGATGCTTCTCTATATTTATTTAAGGATGGCAAAATGGTTAAGTTCTTCTACTCTTTAAATAATACGGATATTAAACAGCTTGTTTATAAAAAATATATAAAAGAAGATGAAATAACAACGGCAATAAATAAGCGTTATCAAAATCAGTTATGGACTGAATTAAGATTAGATGGTTCAGCTATGAGTTCAGTGTCAAATATTTCTTATAAGGTAACTTCCCTTTCAAATTATTTTAGAAAATATAATGAGCAATTTGGGAATAATATTAAAGAGTATAAAAATAGTATTAAAGGTGATGGTGCTAAGTTTAATATGAAACTTCAAACAGGTATTTATCAATCATCTCTATCAATGTCAAATTCATTGAGTGGTGCAACAATGGATTTTAGTTCTGATTTAAACTTGAAGTTAGGTGTTGAATTAGAAATGATATTACCTTTCAATAAAAATAAATGGTCAATGTATATAGATCCAACATATGTAAAATATATGTCAGAAACCTTTTTAAAAAATAACAATTTGGCTCCCGTAAAAGTTAAAGCTCAAATTAACTCTTTTAAGGTTAGTTTTGGTTTACGCTATTATTTTTATCTAAATCAAAATTCAAGAATGCATATAAATGTTAACATACCTTATTACATTAGTTTTGATTCAAAAATTGAGCATCCGAGTGAAGATATGGATAAATTTACAACTAGTAGCTTAACATTTGTAGGTGTTGGAATAGGTTATTCATATAAAGATTTTGGAATAGAATTTAGACGTGATCCAAGCAGAAAACTTACAGAATATGTATTTTGGGATGAAGATTTCATCGAATATTCCTTAACATTAAGTTATCAACTTCTTGGAAGTAAAAACAAAGAATAATAAAGAATAGAAAGCTCTCATTAATATTTCAATATTAGCGAGAGTTTTTTTTTCATTCTAGAATACAAACTGAACTAAAACACGTACTCCAAATTTTTCAATATCCTCATGGTCTAGATAAGATAATCGCCACATGGCATCTACTCTAAAAATTTTTAAGATATTTTCAATACCAACACTGGCTTCTAAATAGGGATCGTTTACTTGATATAAACCTTCTGGAAAATCCATAATGCTTTCATGTCGATTGCTAAGTTCCCCAATTAATCCTTTGGCAGAAATCACTTCACGCCATTTTAGTTTTCTCATTAAGGGTATTTTGTTTAGAAACAAACCCTGAAAATGATGTTCTGCATATAAGCTAATGTATCTGTCGCTGGCAAACTCATAATAGTTCATCATGTTAAAAGCATAGCGATCAAATCCGTATGTTTCGTTTCCTTCGTGAAGCTTTAATAATGGATAAGGAACGTCTCCAAAAACCTGTCCAACATCGAGAATATATTTAAAGTAACCTAGGGTTCCCATTGGAACTTTATGAGCAAGGCTTACATCTACTTTGTAATATTCATATTGGCTTCCGAAAATATTGTTTAATCCAGCTGTAAGATTGATATTAAAAATAGGTTTGTTTGTTCCTAAACTTACTCTTTCGAATTCTCCCCGAATAAATTTTTCGTTTTTTGCAAATCGAATATTCAGAGACACTTCGGTTGTTGTAACATCTTCGAAAAAGACAGTGTCGTTTGTAGAAGTTTTCTGAAATGGAATGTATTCGGTTGGTTCAATGCTTTTGTAATTAAAAGTGAGTTTATTCGATAAACCTTGAAACCATTCTTTTTCTACATAAGTGCTAAAATCATTTACCATAGTTAATTTATAGTTCGGATTTCGCCTTAAAAGAGAGGTGAAGAAGTTATCTTCGGTTAATGCATTTGGACTTTGACCTAATTGCTGAATATCATTTTTATATTGCGCTCCAATAGCCAAGCGAGGATTTTTATTAAACATATATATAAATCCACCACCATATTTAAATCGTTCGTCTTTTTCTCCGTACGCTGCATGAGCATTAAACATTAATTTTGTGCTAAAATTATTGCTTGTTCTTCCTCCAAAACGGAAACGATTTCCTTCAATTTCATTAAAGCTAAACATTTTGTAATATGGTCCAATTTCAAATAGCCCCACTTCAAAATGATACATGGCAAACATACCCACTATTTTTTCATAAGTTCTATAAATTGGTACATCTTGAATTTCTTCGACCATTTTATAAATATCTTTTTCTTTAGGAGTTAGTTTTTCTGGACGTTTAGCATCCCAATATTCTTCATCGTTTATTATTGCATCTTCTTTAACAATAACATTATCGTTTATTTTAGAGACCTCTTCGGGAACGGGAGCATCCAACTCAATATTCATATAATTGGTTGATTTCCGACCAAAGAATCCTAAAGTTTTATCCGTTAGGTTAAAATCAAAAAAGAGCTGTTCGTTTTTTAGAAACCACAAACTATCATTAACCAATTCATACTCATAGTTTGCAACAAAATCGTTTATGTAATTTATATTAACATCTTTAGCCATTCGCATTTGGATTTTTACGATGGCAAAAGTAGAATCGTTAACCCAGAAATCTCCTCTAAAAGTACGTTCTTGTTTTCGTTTAGGAATAAATGAGATTTGATAACAATACTTGTCTCCAATAAAGGCACTATCTATTAAATAATACTTGTAATACATTAATCCAAAATCGGCTATGGGACTAACAAAGCCAGGTTCAAAAACAGATTCGTAGTTATTGTAAATATTTATCTTTTGATACATTTTTCCAGTAAATTGGGAAATGCTGGTGTTTTCTACTCCAGAAATCTTTGTTGCATTAATAATCTCTCGTTCTAACTTAGGATTTTTATTGAAATAATAATCGGAGAAAGATTCTGTGATAAATATGGGTAGGTAAGATTTTCCTGTTATTGCAGATGTATCGACGTAATCAAAAATAAATTGGAAATCTCTAAGTAATCGTTGGTTTTTAAAATCTTCGTCGACATTATTAATATCGATCTCAACTTTATTATACAATTTATAATTGTATGATTCGAACTTATCAGGATTATGCTTTGCTTTATTTGCAATAATATTTCTAAGTATTGGATGAGCCGGATTTTCTGTTGGACGAACTACAATTTCTTCAAGAGCAAATACATCAGGTTCTAATTCAAAGTTTAATTCCTGAAAGTGATATTTCTGGACAAGACTAACTTTTTGCTTATAGCCTATAAACGAAACAATAATGGAATCGTAGTCTTTTCTGGTTTCAAGAAAATATTCGCCGTCTGTATTTGTAATTGTACCTATTGAGGAGTTCTTGAAAGTAACATTGGCAAAAGGTACAGGCTCTTGGGTGTTAAAATCAATAATTACTCCACGAACTTTTGTTAATTGTCCATAGATTGAATTATTTGTGCCAATAAAAATAATCAAAATTAATATCCAGAATTTGTAAGTTTTTCCCATCTGCTTTGTTGTATGTATTTGTATTATATCTCTAAAATAATACGGCTTGAAGATTTTAATATTATTTATACAGTTAATTATTTTACAAAATCTTTTCTAAAGCATGGTGTGGTGGTAAGGTAAGAAAGCCTCAATTACGGGAATTGCAACTTTCAATTTTCAAAGCTATTGCAAAAAATATTGTTTTGCAAATAGCTCTAACCGCATATCAGATTAATCTCTGTCTAAACTATTTTGAACTTTACGTGATATTATTATTCCAACTTCATAAAGAATTAATAATGGGAAAGTAACTAAAATCAAACTAAAGATATCAGGAGGTGTTATTGTTGCTGCTAAAATAAGTATCACAATAATTGCATGACGTCTGTATTTTTTTAAGAAATCAGGCGTTACAAGCCCAGTTTTACTCAGAAAAAATATTAGTACAGGTAGTTCGAAGGTTATTCCTGAAGCTAACGTTACGGATGTAATAGTTCCTATATATGATTTTAGATTGATTTGATTAAGCACCTCTTCACTAATGCTATAGGATCCAAGAAAGTGAACAGATAAAGGTGCAATTACAAAATAACCAAACAATACTCCTAACAAAAACAGAAAAGAACTTATGGTTACTGCTCCACGAGAGTGTTTAACTTCTTTTTCGTAAAGAGCAGGTTTTATAAAACGCCAAAACTCCCAGAATAAATAAGGGAACCCAAGTATGATTCCTGCAAATATCGATGTTGTAATGTGCATTGTAAACTGACCTGCCATCTTAATACTAATAATCTGGAAAGGTTTTGTATTAATGCAAAGCTTTGGAATATCAACTAAAGAACCTAATTGGCATAATAGTTTGTTTGTGTAAAAATCAGGGTTTTTCGGAGCAAGAATTATTTTATCAAAAACAATGTCGTTAAATATAAAAGCAGCTATTGCAATAATAAATATGACAGAAAATGCACGAATTAAATGCCACCTCAATTCTTCAAGGTGATCAATAAAACTCATGTTATTTTCTTTGCTCATAAATTAAACAATTCCTTCTTTTAAAATATCGTGTAAATGAACAATTCCTAAATATTTTTTATTGTCAGCAACAATTAGTTGGGTAATACTGTTTTTTTCCATCATTTGAAAAGCATTTACAGCAAGCTCCTGTTTTGAAACTGTTTTAGGATTTTCAGACATGATATCTTTAGCAATAAGATTTTCAAAACTATCATGATTTTGAAGCATTCTCCTTATATCTCCATCAGTAATCATACCGATTAGATTGCCATCATCATCTATTACGGCAGCTGCCCCAAGTCGTTTAGAGCTAATTTCAAGAATTACGTGCTTAACACTATCGTTTATTTTTACTTTTGGTTTTTCGTTGTTTTTATATAAATCGCTTACGCGCATATATAATTTCTTGCCTAAAGCTCCACCTGGATGATATTTTGCAAAATCTTCGCTTGAGAATCCTCTATATTCTAATAAACATACCGCTAAAGCATCTCCTACAACCAATTGAGCAGTTGTGCTATTTGTTGGAGCTAAATTATTTGGACAAGCTTCTTTATCTACTGTCGATTTTAATACATAATCGGCTTGATTTCCCAATAATGAATCAACTGAAGAAACCATTCCGATTAGAGTGTTGCCTCGACTTTTTATCAAAGGAACAAGTACTTTAATCTCAGGAGTATTTCCACTTTTCGATATGCAAATAATTACATCGTCACGTTGAATAATTCCTAAATCGCCATGAATAGCATCTGCAGCATGCATAAAAATTGAAGGAGTTCCGGTTGAATTTAAAGTAGCCACAATTTTTTGTGCAATAATGGCACTTTTACCAATACCTGTTATAATTAATCTCCCCTTACTTTCATATATAATTTTAACAATTTTGTCAAAATCTTCGTCGATATATGTTGCCAATTTCTTTATGGATTCTGATTCCTGTAGAATTGTTTCTTTAGCTAATTTAATAATATCCATGTATTTATTTTTCCTAAAACCAAAATTTAATCAAATAGATTAAAAATGACGGTTTAATTATTTTATGCTTTTAAAAATTATTGTAAATTTATGTACAAATGTATCTATTTTAAAAAGATTAAATAGATACATTGCTGGAAAACATGTTAAATAAATAGATAAAAAGCTTGTAGATAACTAAAAAGTTTGTTTTTTTTATACATTGACCAGAAAACATTTTTTTACATATACATAGACTGATATGAGTGTAGGAGCAGATATTTCATTAAAAGAGTACTTAAAAAAGTATTTTGGATTTGATAAATTTAAGGGAAATCAGGAAGTCGTTATTAGGAATGTTCTTGATGGAAATGATTCTTTTGTATTAATGCCAACAGGTGGTGGTAAATCACTGTGTTATCAATTACCGTCATTAATTATGGGAGGTACGGCAATTGTAATATCTCCTTTAATTGCATTAATGAAAAATCAGGTTGATTCGATGCGAGGTTTTAGTACCGTTGATGGTATTGCTCATTTTCTGAATTCGTCGTTAACAAAAACACAGATGCAAAAAGTGAAACAAGATGTTCTTGATGGTAGAACAAAACTGTTATATGTTGCACCTGAATCATTAACAAAAGAAGAGAATATTCAATTTTTAAAACAAGCTAAAATCTCTTTTTATGCTGTCGACGAAGCACATTGTATTTCGGAATGGGGGCATGATTTTAGGCCAGAATATAGAAGGATACGACCAATAATAAATCAGATAGGAGTAGCTCCATTAATTGCGTTAACTGCAACTGCTACGCCAAAAGTACAGAGTGATATTCAGAAAAATTTGGATATGCTTGATGCAAAAGCTTTTAAATCGTCGTTTAATAGAGAAAATTTATATTACGAAATACGGCCTAAGGTTAATGCTGCAAAAGAAATAATTAAATTTATTAAGGGTAATTCTGGAAAATCAGGAATTATTTATTGTTTAAGCCGTAAAAAAGTTGAAGAGTTAGCAGAAATTCTGCAGGTTAATGGAATTAAAGCATTAGCGTACCATGCAGGTATGGATGCAACTACTCGGAGTCAAAATCAGGATAAATTTTTAATGGAAGACGTTGATGTAATTGTTGCTACAATTGCATTTGGAATGGGAATCGATAAACCAGATGTCCGTTTTGTAATTCATTATGATATTCCAAAAAGTTTGGAAGGATATTATCAGGAAACGGGTCGTGCGGGTCGTGATGGTGGAGAAGGAAAATGTTTAGCATTTTATAGTTATAAAGATATTCAGAAGCTTGAGAAGTTTATGCAAGGTAAACCTTTAGCAGAGCAGGAGATTGGAAAGCAATTATTGTTGGAAACGGTATCGTATGCCGAAAGTGCCATTTGTAGAAGAAAATCATTATTAAATTACTTTGGAGAGAAATATAAAGTTGATAATTGCGAAAACTGCGATAATTGCAACCATCCGAAGGAACAGCATGAAGGTAAAGACGATGTTGCATTAAGTCTAAAAACGATTCTAGCAGTAAAAGAAAAATTTAAAGCTGAACATGTTGCTAAAATATTAGCAGGTGAAAAGAATACAGCTATTAAATCGTATAAACACCATGAACTTGATGAGTTTGGAAAAGGCTCAGCTCAGGATGAGAAATATTGGAATGCAGTAATGAGACAAGCACTTATTGCAGGTTATATTAACAAAGATATTGAGAGTTATGGTTTGTTGAGTGTTTCGGATGCTGGAAAAGAATATATAAAGAATCCAACATCCTTTTTATTAACCAAAGATCATAGTTATGAAACGGTTGATGATGAGATGGATGCTAAATCTGGAGGAGGAAAAACCGGAGCTTTAGATGATGAATTGTTTACTATTTTAAAAGATTTACGTAAGAAGGTTGCTAAGGAATTAAACTTACCGCCTTTTGTGATATTCCAAGATCCTTCTATAGAAGATATGTCAATTCAGTATCCAATTACACTGGAAGAAATGCAGAATATAGCAGGAGTAGGTACTGGTAAAGCACAAAAATATGGTAAAAAGTTTATAGATCTTATTGCTAAATATGTAGAAGAGAAAGAGATTATTCGCCCCATGGATATGGTTGTAAAATCTGTGGTGAATAAATCGGGAATGAAAGTATATATTATTCAAAGTATTGATCGAAAAATGCCATTGCCAGATATCGCTGATGCAAAGGGATTAGAGATGTCTCAAATGCTTGATGAGATCGAATCAATTGTGCATGCAGGAACAAAATTAAATATCGATTACTACCTTAATGAAACCATTGATGAAGATAAACAGGAGGATATTTATGAATATTTCCGTGAAGAAGCCGAAACAGAATCTATTGAAGCAGCATTGGAAGAATTAGGAGAAGAAGATTACTCTGAAGAAGAAATTCGATTAATGAGAATAAAATTTTTCTCCGAATTGGGTAACTAATTTAAAACTCATTCGTCTTTACAATATAATACTAAGGGAATATGTGTATTCCCTTATTTTTTAACCATTAAAAATTGAATCTGTGGAAAAAGTATTGCAAATAAATAATTTGAGCAAGAATTACGGTAATCTGCAAGCAGTAAATAATGTTTCTTTTAATGTTAATAAAGGAGATGTATACGGAATACTTGGTCCAAATGGGAGTGGAAAAACGACAACTCTTGCAGTTGTATTAGGAATAATAAACGCAAATAGTGGCGATTATCAGTGGTTTGATGAGCCTTTTAGCAAACTTGCGAGACGTCGAATAGGGTCGTTAATTGAGACACCTAATTTCTACCCATACCTTACATTATGGGAGAATCTACAGATCGTTGCTAAAATTAAAGATGCACCGGAAAAAGATATTAATTATGCATTGGGCGTTGCTGATTTGCTGAAAAGAAAACACACCAACTTTGGTCATCTTTCTCTTGGTATGAAACAACGTATGTCGATGGCAGCAGTTTTAATTGGAGACCCAGAAGTTCTTGTTTTAGATGAACCAACCAATGGCTTAGATCCTGAAGGCTTTGCCGAGGTGCGAAACATTATTCAATCACAGGCCAAAAAGGGCAAAACGATTATTCTTGCGAGTCATGTTCTCGACGAAGTAGAAAAGGTTTGTTCGCATGTCGCAATTCTTAAATCGGGAGAGTTGGTTGCCAATGGAAGAGTAGGAGAGTTATTGTCGTCGGAAGAAACAGTAATTATACATTCTGAGAAAATGGACGTTTTAAAGTCTATTCTAAACGATTCTGTCTTAACTAAGGAAGTGTATTTAGAAGGGGAGGACTTAGCCGTGATTCTAAATGAAGGTTTAGGGGCAGGAGATTTAAATGCATTTTGTTTCGAAAAAGGATTTTCCCTATCAAAAATATTGGTTAAAAAACAAAGCTTAGAAGATCAATTCCTACAATTAGTTAAATAAGATTATTATTAAATAATTTATCAGAAATGAAAAAATTACTTAGTCTCGAAAAAATAAAAGCCTTATCATATCCAACGTTTAAAACTTTAATGATAATTCATTTTCTACTTTTCTTTTTAGTGGTATTGGTTGTATCAAGAATTCATTTTAGTATTCCCGGATTTTCGGTAAAAGGATTGTATCAGTTTCCTAATATTTGGGAATTTTTCCCTTGGGTAGCTAGTTGGTTTAACATCTTTTTAACGATCGTTTTAATTACTTTGGTTGGTAATGAATTCTCGTTTAAAACCTTTCGACAGAATGTTATTGATGGTTTAAGTAGAAATGATTTAATAAAAGGAAAACTTATTTTAATCTTTACTATAGCTGTTTATACTTTCTTGATGGTTCTAATTGCAGTTTTGATATTTGGGATTATTTTCACAAAAGAGTTTTCCATGAATATCATTTTTGAAAATTCATATCTGATCTTGGTATATTTTGTACAGGCAATTGGATATATGACTTTAGGATTGCTTTTTGCTGTTATTTTTAGAAACAACGCTCTTTCAATAATATTGTTCTTGGTATACTTTCCAGTAGAGGGAATAATAAGGTTGTTTTTTAAAAGTGAATACAGAGCTTATTTTCCGTTAAAAATTATATCTAATCTTACACCTAAGCCTGAGTTTTTAACAATTGCATCAGAACAATCATATACAAACGCTTCAGGAAATAGTTCTTTAGATTTTAGTGAAATGGGCATATTACCAGAGGATTTACCTTTAGGAATAACACTTGCAATGGCAGCTGGTTATATCGGTTTTTTTATTGCTTTGGCTACCGTTTTATTAAATAGAAGAAGTTTATAGAATATAAAGCTTTGGGATTTCTATAGTTTGAGATCTTATTAGAGCATGTATAATAAAAGTTGTCATACTGGGTTTATCGAAGTATAACAACTTTTTATTTAAGTAAAATCTATTTAAAGTATTTTGCTAATTTTCCTTGGGTATATTCATGAAGAAAATACATTGAGAATCCAATTATGCTTCCTAATAAAGCACCTCCTAAAACGTCAAATGGATAATGTACACCTAAATAAATTCTGCTATACGATACGATTGATGCCCAAATAAAAATGAATATAGAGAAGTTTCTATTTTTAAAAAGTTTGAAAAGGAAGAATGCAACAGCAAAGGTATTTGCAGCATGCGATGAAACAAAACCATATTTACCGCCGTGTTTATTTCTTACTAAATGAATGATATCTTCTAACGCAGGATTATGTGATGGTCTAAATCGTTGAAAAACCTCTTTAAATGCTTTCACCGATATTTGATCGGCAAGTGTAACAACAAGTGCAATAAATAATAAGGTAATTACAGCTTTCCATTTATACTTATAAATTATAACAGCTACAATTATTAAATACATTGGAATCCATGATTTTGTCCCCGATATCCACCACATTATATTATCCCAAAAGGGAGAGTTAAAACTATTTAAAAATATAAATAGTTGAGTGTCTAGTTGATTTAAAAATTCGAGCATAACTTATTATTTTTTATTTGAGATTATCCCAAATTAAATCTTTAAGTTCCTGAATCCCTTTTTGTGCAACTGATGAAATAAATAGTGTAGGAATCTCAGGTAAATCCTGCTTAATTTCTTCAGTCAATTCATCGTCTAACATATCGGTTTTTGTAATTGCGAGTATTCTGTTTTTATCCAAAAGTTCTGGATTGTATTTTTCTAATTCAGTTAGTAATGTTTTGTATTCCTTATGAATATTTTCACTATCGCTAGGAACCATGAAAAGCAACATGGAGTTTCTTTCAATATGTCTTAAGAATCTTAAGCCTAAACCTTTTCCTTCGCTAGCACCCTCAATAATTCCAGGAATATCAGCCATTACAAATGATGTATTGTTACGATAAGAAACAATTCCTAAGTTTGGAACCAAGGTAGTGAATGGATAATCGGCTATTTCAGGTTTTGCAGCTGAAACCACAGAAAGGAGTGTTGATTTTCCAGCATTAGGAAATCCTACCAAACCCACATCAGCAAGAATTTTTAATTCTAGAATGAACCAATTTTCTTTTGCATCTTCACCAGGTTGGGCATAACGAGGCGTCTGATTTGTTGATGATTTAAAATGAAGGTTGCCTAATCCGCCGCGTCCGCCTTCTAAGAAGATTTGTTCTTGGCCATCTTCAATTATCTCTGCTAATATTTCGGTTGTTTCAACATCTTTTATAATTGTTCCCAAAGGAACTTCTACAATAACATCATCACCATCAGCTCCTGTACTTCCTGATTTCCCCCCAGCCATTCCGCTTGTGGCAGAAATATGTCGTCTATATCTTAAATGTTGCAATGTCCATAATTGTGCATTTCCTCTTAAAATAATATGTCCACCTCGACCACCATCACCGCCGTCTGGGCCTCCTTTAGCTTCAAATTTTTCTCGACGCAAGTGAGGAGAACCAGCTCCACCTCTTCCTGATTTGAAAAATATCTTTACGTAATCTACAAAATTCGACCCTGCCATAACTCTCTTTATTTATTTAAGCCCATTTCAATAAAGGCTTTGTAAATTACAAAACAAAAACCAAACAACAAATAAAGTACAAAATTCTAATTTATTAATTATTAAATAGTGTTTTAAATTCTTTGTTTGATTATTTTATTTTGATATTTATTTGTGATTTGTATTTTGGAATTTGATTTTTAAATCTTATTAAATCTTTCTATTGTCTCACAAATTTCTTCAAATATAACATCAATTTCTCCATCTCCATTAATTGATTGATGTTTACCTAATGTTTTATAATAGTCAGAAACGAGTACTGTTCTATCATTATATATCCCAATTCGTTTCTGGATAATTTCTTCTTTTCTATCGTCTGGTCTTCCTGAATCTTTAGCACGATTAATTAATCTATTAATTAGATTTTTTTCTTCTACTTCCAAAGAAATCATTACGTTAACATCACCTCCGTATTCTGATAATAACTTAGGAAATGTTTCCGCTTGATATTTTGTTCTGGGAAAACCATCGAAAATAAATCCATTTGTGTTTTTATGTCGATCTAGTTCCTCTTTTATAATAGCAATAGCCATTTCGTCGGTAACATAATTTCCATCATCGATTAATTTTTGAGCTTCAATCCCCATTGGTGTTTTTTCAGAAATGGCTTTTCTCAAAATATCTCCGGTTGAAATATGAACTAGATTAAACTTATTAATGATTTTTTGAGATTGCGTACCTTTCCCTGCACCTGGAGGTCCAAATAAAACAATATTTAACACAATTTTATGCTGATTTAATATGATTAATCAATTAATGTATAAATGTCGGCAAGATTTCTTCCTAGTCCATCATAGTCTAAACCATAACCTACGATAAAATCATTTGGAATTTCCATGCCAATATAATCTACCGTCATATCTTTTTGATATGCTTCAGGCTTATATAAAAGTGATGCAACTTTAATGCTCAATGGCTCAAAAGTTTTAAGTTGTTCAAGTATCTGCTCCAGAGTAATTCCAGTATCAACAATATCTTCTAAAATAATTACATCTCTACCTTTAATTGTTTCGTTAACACCAATTAGTTGTTTTACCGTTCCGGTAGTAGAAGTTCCGGAGTAAGATGCCATCTTAAGAAAAGTAACCTCACAATTAAAATCAATGTGTTTAAACAAATCTGCAGTAAACATAAAAGAACCATTAAGGATGCTTATGAATAAAGGAACTTCCTTGTCTTTATAATCATTATTAATTTTTATCGCCATTTCAGAAATAACTTTCTGTATTTTCTCTGCCGGTATCGATACACCAAACTCTTTGTCTTTTAGCTTAACTTGCTTCATCTTAATAATGATTTTAAATTACTGCAATTGAATAAATTAACCGTTTATTTTAAATCGATCTATACAAATTAAATTTATTAATATTAATTTTGTCAAAGGTTCGTTTTCTAAACGGAAAAATATTTTGCGAAAATACGAATTAATGCGTTAAATAGTATTTTTTATTTACTTAAAAATCTTAAAAATCAACATGGAAGCTAAAGTAAGTATTATAATGGGAAGCACATCGGATTTACCGGTTATGGAAAAAGCTGCTAAAATTCTCGACGAATTTAAAATCCCTTTCGAGATAAATGCCTTATCTGCACATCGTACGCCTGAAGAAGTAGAGAAATTTGCTAAATCGGCAAAAGATCGAGGTATTGAAGTTATAATTGCGGGTGCTGGTATGGCTGCTCATTTGCCTGGTGTAATTGCTGCCATGACAAGTTTGCCAGTTATAGGTGTGCCTATCAATGCTACTCTGGATGGGATGGATTCTTTATTAGCAATAGTTCAAATGCCTCCGGGAATTCCGGTTGCAACAGTTGGAATTAATGGGGCTCAAAATGCAGGTATTCTTGCTGCTCAGATGATGGCCGCAGGTGATGAAAATCTAAAGCAAGCTTTAATTGATTATAAGGAAAATTTGAAATCGAAAATTGTTAAGGCTAACGAGGAATTAGCTAAAATAAAATTTGAATACAAAACGAATTAGAAAGATTTGACCTAATATATTAGAGCATCCTGATTTCGGGGTGCTTTTTTGTTTAGTATTAATTTGATTAAAACAATTCCTACAATAACACCAAGAATGTTAAAAAGTAAATCCGTTTTATTAAATGTTCTTTCCGGGATATAAAATTGAAGAAGTTCTGTTATTGCACAAATAGCTATTCCTGAAAAAATATACCATAATAATTCTTTATTTGAGATTTTTAGCCATTCATCAATGCGCCAAAAAATAAATAATACCGATAAACTAAAGTATACTAAAAAGTGGATGGTGTAATCAAGTCTAAATTTCGAATTTGTATCTATGTTAATAATCCTATGACTTTGTGGGAGTAAAGTAATTAATAAAATAATGAGCAGCCATAACCAGAAGCCAAGGGCAAAATATCTTTTATGTTTTAAGACGAATGTCATTTTTAGAATTTAGTTTTTAATCTTAAGCTATTTAGAACTACAGATATAGAACTAAATGCCATTGCACCACCTGCAATCATTGGGCTAAGCATAAAACCATTTATAGGGTATAGAATTCCTGCAGCAATTGGAATTGCAATAATATTATATATAAAAGCCCAGAATAAATTTTGTTTTATTGTTTTAACAGTTTCTTTCGAAAGTTTTATAGAAGTTGCGATTTTTCCTAGATCACCTTTCACTAAAGTGATATCGGCACTTTCAATTGCAATATCGGTTCCGTGTCCCATTGCAATTCCTAAATCGGCTTGTGAAAGAGCAGGGGAGTCGTTAATTCCATCGCCAACCATTGCTACTTTCTTACCAATGGCTTGCAAATGCTTAATGTAATCTAGTTTTTCGTGAGGGAGAACTTCGGACCTAAAATGATCAATGCCAGTTTGCGCAGCAATTTCTCTTGCTGTACCCACATTATCTCCTGTTAACATATGAACCTTAAGATTCATTTTATGTAAATCACGAATTGCCTGAACAGAGCTATCTTTAATTTTATCGGTAATTGTAATAAGAGTAACAAGTATTTTGTTTTTTGCAACAAATATTTGTGTTTGAGCTGTATTCCCATATTGATTAAAATATTGATGTTCTGATTCAATATTAATATTGTTTTCTTTCAGTAATTGGTAGTTGCCAATTAAATAATCGTTGTCGTAAATGGTTGCCGAAACCCCCATTCCTGTTTGGCTATTAAACATAACTACGTTTAAACTACTATTAGATAAATAGTTTAAATGTTTTACGATAGAAGACGCTAATGGATGTTCTGATTTTTTCTCAATAGCCAGAATATCTTCGAGTATTTGATCTTTTTTAACGTCACTTTGTAACCAGACTATTTCGTTGACTTCTGGTTGACCTTTGGTTATAGTTCCTGTTTTATCGACAACAACAATGTCAATTTTTTGAGCATTTTCAAGAGCTTCTGCATTTTTTATAAGAATTCCGTTTTCGGCTCCTTTACCAATTCCAACCATTAATGCTGTAGGTGTTGCTAGTCCAAGTGCGCAAGGGCAGGCAATTATCAAAACAGTAACTAATGTAACAAATGAGTATGTTATTTTTGGGTCGGGGCCAAAGAAGAACCAAATTAAAGCACTAAATATGGCAATACTTATTACAACGGGCACAAAGATTGAAGCAATTTTATCTGCTAGCTTTTGGGCAGGTGCTTTGCTACCCTGAGCTGCTTGCACCAATTCAATAATCTGAGAAAGCATGGTGTTCTTACCTATTTTCTCAGCTTTCATTTTAAAACTACCTGTTTTGTTAACAGTAGCACCAATTACATAATCATTTTCGATTTTATTAACAGGAATTGGTTCACCTGTAATCATACTCTCATCAATAGAAGAGTGACCTTCGATAATTTTACCGTCGACAGGAATTTTTTCTCCTGGTCTAATTATAATAATATCTCCAAGAACAACTTCATCAATTGGAATTACAATTTCGATGTTGTTACGAAACACTTGAGCTGTTTTAACTTGCAAGCCCATAAGTTTCTTTATGGAATCGGAGGTTTTCGATTTTGCTTTTTCTTCAAGATATCTACCTAGTAAAATTAATGCAATAATTACAACGGCAGCTTCGAAATATACATGAGGATGAATTCCTTTAGAAATCAAGAAATCAGGAAAAAAGGTATTAAACGAACTAAATAAAAATGCAGTGCCGGTGCTCAAAGCAACCAGAGTATCCATATTAGTGGATAGATTTTTCGCTTGTTTATATGCAATAATAAAAAAATCGCGACCAAACCAGCCTATAGCAGGAATGGTTAATACGAGCATAATCCAATTAGCATTTGGTATTTTTGGAAAAAACATTGCAATTAAGAAAATTGGCATAGCCAATAAAATTGAAAACAGCGCTTTTTGTTTTGCAGTCTTTAACTTTTTGCGCTCCTTTTTTTCAACAACTTCGAAGCTATTCTCTGATTTGTCGATAATGATTTTATAACCAATACTATTAACAGAAGATTCAAAATCAGATTCGGAAACAATATCTTCGTTAAACTCAACAAAAACAGAAGATGATGCATAGTTCACAGAAGCTTTAGTAACTCCATTAAGCGCTGATAAGATAGATTCAACACTTTGAGCACAAACAGCACAACTCATGCCTTCAACTTGATATGTTTCTTTTCTTGAACTCATTTATATAGAATAAAAAAGTAATTGAGTGTTTCATCAATTACAGGTCGATATGTTATTAACTATAAGAGAACTAAAAAGGTTTCAAAATTGCGAATATAAATTATATTCTTTCTATGGTATATCCAATTTTAGTTATTTCTTTAGATAGCTTCTCTTCAAGACCGCTTATATTTTGATCGTTGGTATTTACTTCAATTATTTTTTCTGGACTGTCTAAATCAACATTCCACGAAGAAATTTCTTCTAAAGAATCCATAAATGGCTTAATAGCATTTACACAGCCATTACATTTAAGGCTGCTTTTAAATTTTAGTGGTTCCATACTTATAATGACTTTATGACTCTTTCAAGTCGAGAACTTATATCTTCAGCAAGGCTTTCTAGATTTGGATTATTTACAGATTGCATAGATACTTTAGGATTTACAGCCGATATTTCAATTTCCCCTTCTTTTGATTCTTGCACAACAATATTGCAAGGTAACAATAATCCAATGTTTGATTCGCTGCTTAAAGCTTTATAAGCACTCGGGGGATTGCATGCTCCAAGAATTTTGTATTTCCGAAAATCGACATCGATCTTCTTTTTTAAGGTATCCTTAACATCAATTTCTGTTAAAATGCCAAATCCTTCGGTTTTTAACTGTTCAGTAACTTTTATTACTGCGTTATCAAAATCTGTTTGAATAATTTTACTTATAAAATAAGACATAATACAATAAATTTAAATAAAAAGGAAATCGGCTCCGGAAGCTTCAAAGAAAATGATTATGAGAAAAATTACCTTGTTATTAACCCTGCTTCCGAAACCGATCTGTCTTTATAAACAATCAAATTAGTAAATTGTTTATTTGTAAGTTATAAAAATTTATTTGTTATTATAATCTAATTATCGATTTTTTGATATTTATAAGAACGTAAGATTTTTGATTCAAATATAATAAAAGACATGCGTATCTTCTATTTGACAAATGTATGAAATTAATTTTGAATTAAGTCTTATTTTTTAATAAAAAAATCGAACCGAATAAAGAGGGGATTGCTAAGTTGATAAACCACAGTGAGAAGCTAGTAAAAATAATTCCTGGAATGTTAGAAGAATAAGCTCCAAGTATGAATATTGCAACAGAACCACGAACGCCTAATTCTGCCAAAGTAGTTGTTGGTATTAATGTTGTACACAAGTATATTAAGCTAATAGATGTAAATCCTTCTAAGATTGATATGTCGATATTGAAAAAGAGTAATAATAGGTAGAATTGAAAGCTAAAGATGATATATCTTAATAGGCTAAAGACCAAAATTAGCAATAGTTTTTTTTGTGGGGTTGTTGATAAAAGGCTTAATTGTTCTTCTTTTAATTTTAGAAATGGAATTCTCACAAGAAGTTTGCTGGCCTTATGTGAATTGAAATAGGCCCATAAAAGAAAGATCAAAATAGTAGATAAAGAAATAATGGATGTTTTGTTAAACAAACGATCTGTTTCGACTGAATTGAGCGAAAATGCAAATAGAGTAATTGAACCAATTATTCCAACTGAAATTGTTACAATAAACTGAGAGAAACTGCCAAGCCAGGTAGTTATTATACCATATGTCTGATTTACTTTTTCTAAAAATAAAACTCTTCCACCGATTTCGCCAATCCGATTTGGTGTAAAAATCCCAACTGTTATGCCTGAAAGAACAGCTTTAAATGATTTTTTGCGATTTAACTCTTCTATCGGTTTTATTAGTTCGCTCCATTTAACCGATTCTAAAAACCAGTTTAAAGGCATAAGTAACAACACAATTGTAAGAATAATAAAATCAGTTTTAGTGATTTGAAAAATTGATTTTGGTATTTTATGTAACTTAATAAAATCAGTAATTCTATAAATAATAAATCCGTATGATATTACAATTAAAACAATGCTTAGTAATATTTTATACTTGTGGTTTTTCAATATTCGTCTATTTAGAGATCAAAGATATTAATTATTTGAATTTGAGGTAAGTTTTTCGATCTTTGCAACACAATAGTTTCAGGTGCATTTTCGAGTCCATTAGATTCTTTTGCTTACAAGTTTAATAATTCTTATTTAATTTAATATTATTATGGCATATGTACGCCCCAAGAAAAGTTTAGGTCAGCATTTTTTAAAAGATCAGAATGTTGCACAGAAAATAGTTGATGCCATTGATGGATTAAAGCAAAAGACAGTTTTAGAGATTGGTCCGGGTACAGGGGTACTAACATCGATGCTGATAAAAAAAGAAGATATCAATTTTCACGCTATTGAAATTGATTCAGAGGCATATGAGTTTTTACAAGCAACTTATCCTTCTTTGGGAGAAAAATTGATTTTTAAAAATTTCTTGAAACTTGATTTAGTAGAGGTTTTTAAAGAGCCCATAACCATTATTGGAAATTTCCCTTACAATATATCAAGTCAGATATTTTTTAAAGCATTAGAAAATCGAGATCTAGTTTTAGACATCGTATGTATGATACAAAAGGAAGTGGCAGAGAGAATTAGTTCTCCACACGGAAGTAAAAAGTATGGAATATTAAGTGTTTTCTTGCAAGCATTTTACGATATTGAGTATTTATTTACAGTTGGACCAGAGGTGTTTAATCCTCCGCCCAAAGTAAATTCTGGAGTAATCAGATTAAAAAGGAATACGCGAAAAGAACTTGATTGCGACGAGGCTCTATTTTTCCAGATAGTTAAAATGGGATTTAATCAAAGAAGAAAAACTTTGCGTAACTCTTTAAAAAGTATTTTAGTAGATTTACCAACTGACAATGAGATTTTTGGTCAAAGACCTGAGCAGTTAAATGTTGAAGATTTTATATATCTTACAAATCTTATTGACTCAGAAATAAAATAATTATTAATTCAATTAAAATCATCATATGCAATTTGAATTAACCAAAGAATTTATTGATCTGTTAAAAGATCAAATTGAAAATAATGATGAAGTTGGAATTTTTAATAATGTTAAAGATCTCCATCCGGCCGATTTAGCTGAAATTTATGACGAATTAAGTATTGATGAAGCTAGATTTGTTCATGTTAAGCTAGATGATGAAGTTGCTGCAGAAGTTCTTGTTGAACTCGAAGAAGATGATCGCGAACGATTTTTAAAAGTATTACCGAGTGAGGTTATTGCAAAGCAGTTTATTGAAAAACTGGATTCGGATGATGCTGCCGATGTAATTGGTGAATTGCCCGAGGACAAACAGGAAGAGGTAATTTCGCATTTAGATGACCTTGAGCATGCAGGCGATATTGTAGATCTTCTTAGCTACGATGAGGATACTGCCGGGGGATTAATGGCAAAGGAATTAATTACAGTAAATGAGAACTGGAATATAATGACTTGCTTGAAAGAAATGCGAAAGCAGGCTCAGGATATCGATGAAATTTATTATGTATATGTAATCGACGATAATGAGGTTTTAAAAGGAACTTTATCTTTAAAGAAATTATTACTAACGGCAACAAATCGAAAAATTGCAAATGTTATTAATACCGATATAATATCGGTTAAAACAGATACTTCGTCGGAGGAAGTTGCTAATATTATGGATAAGTACGATTTGGTCGCTTTACCCGTGGTTGATCAGCTAAACCGATTAATTGGTCGCATTACTATTGATGATGTTGTGGATGTGATTCGTGAAGAAGCGGAACGCGATTATCAATTGGTTTCTGGTATTACACAGGACGTTGAATCATCGGATAGTGCATGGGCTTTAACACGAGCGCGAATTCCATGGTTGTTTATTGGATTGTTTGGAGGAATAGTAGCTGCTTTGGTAATGGGAGTTTATGAGGTTGATTTGGGTGTAAATCCAAAAATGGCCTTTTTCATTCCACTTATTGCCGCAATGGGCGGAAATGTAGGAGTCCAATCTTCATCAATTATTGTTCAGGCATTAGCAAATAACTCGATGGGTTTTGATAGTATTGGCCAAAAGCTATTTAAGGAATTAGGAGTAGCTGCGATAAATGGAATTGTTTTATCGACCGTAATTTTTGCGTACAATTACTATTTTAACGATTCGTTTGCACTAACAGTTACAGTAAGTGCAGCCTTGTTTTCTGTTATTATTTTTGCATCAATGTTTGGAACTTTTGTGCCTATGTTTTTAAATAGAATGAAAATAGACCCGGCATTAGCAACAGGACCATTTATTACCACGGTAAATGATATTATGGGATTGTTTATTTATTTAATGATTGGTAGAGCTTTCTATTTAATCTTTTAGAAGATTTTCCAGTAAAATATTAGTAGAAATAGAATTGGAACAATAATTCCTATTGAGGCGAGTATAGCTCCACGTCTCTTAATGCCGTTTTTGCCTTTCAAAATAAATAAGCCCGACATGGCTAAAATCATTAACGAGACAGCGTAAATATCTGCAATAATTGTCCACCAACGAATTGGGTTGTAGTGCAAAAAGTTGAATTGATGAAAAACAGGACGTTTCTTGCTTGTTTCTAGAATTGAGAGTCCGCTTTCTAAATCAATTTGTATATTTCCGTCTTTAATAAAAATCTTTAAGGTATTCTCATCGGGAATATAGAAAGTTTTATACTGTTCGCCAGGTGCATATTTGGCTGTTAGTTTTATTAAGGATTCTTTATTTAATTTTTCTTTGGTAAGTTGTTCTGGATTTATACTTAATTCTTTTTGCTTAATTATATAACTGGGATTCCAGTTGTCACGATGATTTAGTGCTATTCCAGAAAGCCCGTAAATCATTGTTAAAAAGAAGAAGATATATCCTAAGTCGCGATGGATATTTCTGTTTAGTTTTCGAAGTTTCATAGTGTTTTTAAATTAAAAAATCCGGGAATTTTCAATTTCCCGGACAAACTTACAATTTATTTTAAAAAAATATATCTTAGTGTTGATGTTCTTCACCATGTTCGTGTTCGTGATCATGTTCTTCTGCTTCTTCTGCATCGCCATGGTCGTGTTCATGATCACATTCTTTAACTTCAAACTTAGTTGCTTCAATCCAAAACTGTGAATAATATCCATTTTCAGATTCTGCAATTTCGGTTCTCATTGCCTTGAATTGAGCTTTTTTCTCATCTTCGGCTTCTTCTTCCTCGTGTTTTCCTCCTGAATGATCGTGTACAGCTTCGTTATCGCCACCTTCAGCAATTTCAGCCTCTAAATTAGCAACATAAGCTTCATCAATTCTAAGTTCTTTAAGAACACCAGTAACAACAACATGGCTACCTTCAAGTTCTTTTTCAAAAACACCAATATCTTCGTTTGGAGTAATTTTTATTGCTACATCAGGATTTTCGCCCATAATAAACATTCTTTTTCCACCGTGCGCGCACACATGGTTAACAGTTCCTACAATAACCAAATCTTTGTCAACATAAGTCTGCATGTTTTCCATAACCTGATCTACAGTAACTTTTGCTATTTCTTTATCGCAACAAGCTTCTTTTTTTTGTTCTTTATTTCCGCAAGAAGCCATAACTGCCGCTATAGCTATGATTCCTAGTGCTTTCTTAATCATAATTTAGATTTTTAGATTTTTCAGTTAATTTAATTAGAATGGTAAATATAATAAGTCTCTCGAAATATTATATCATGTTATAAGTTTTTAACATCGAGTTAACGCCAAGTTTTTAGTTTATTTTTTCAACAAGTAGCTTATTTCATTAATTAACTAATTTGCATCAATTGATTGGGGTGTGCATGCTTTATATTCAGACCGTTGTGGTTTTCTATATCTATTTGTGGTTAAACTGGAATAGTTTAAAAAGTAGTGTTTATTGCTTCAACAGGATTCAGTTTTGCCGCTTTGTATGATGGAAATATTCCTGAAATAATTCCTATAACAATAGATATTATTATTCCTAAAAGGATGTTTCCAAAACTAAGAGTAATTTCAAGATCTATTTTATTACTAGCAACAAGGCTACCTATAAATATTAAAAGCAGCCCTATGGATCCTCCAATAATAGAAAGCATTATCGCTTCAAAAAGAAACTGAAAAAGGATAAATTTTCTTTTTGCACCTAAGGATTTTTGAATGCCAATTAAGTTTGTTCGCTCTTTCACAGATACAAACATAATGTTAGCAATTCCAAAGCCCCCAACTAATATTGAGAATCCTCCAATTACCCAACCTGCCATATTAATAACACCAAAAATACTGCTTAATACCGAGTTTAATATGCTCGATTGATTCAGCGAGAAGTTATCTTTTTCTTTTGGCCTTAATGTTCTTGTAGATCTGATAATACTTCTTAATTCATCTTTTAACTCACTAACCGAAACATTTTCTTTTGCCTTAACCATAATCATTGGATTGGCATTTTCGCTTTTTATGTCCATTAAAGATTTCGCATAAATTACCGGAAGAATAATCATCTCGTCCAGACTGCCACCACCGTTTAGTATATCTTTACCTTCTCTGGCAATTAAACCAACAACAGTAACTTTTCTACCTTGAATCTTTATTTGTTTTCCTACTGGATCTATATCAACAAATAAATCTTTTGCAATCTGATTACCAATTAAACAAATATTTTTACCCGCAATAGATTCAAAAGGAGTAAAGTACCTTCCATCTTCTAATTCAAACGTTCTTATTTTTTCAAACTCATGAGAATTTGCCCATAGGATTGTGTTTTCAGCAGTATTGTTTTTGTATTTTACATTACGGGATGTAGAAACAGCAAAATTTACAATTTCAGCTTTTTCTGATCTTTTTTTAATTTGTTCATATTCCTCAATTTTAGGCACTGGACGTTTTAGATATTCCCACCAAGCAAATTCTTCACCAGGAGGGGGTGCCCATGGCCACTTTTGAACATATATAATGTCATCGCCTAACGACGACAAACTATTTCTTATAGTGTTTTCTAAAGAATCAATTACCGTAAATACAGATATGATGGCAAAGATTCCAATTGTTATACCCAACAATGTAAGAAGAGTTCTTAATCTATTCACTTTTAGTGCATTAAGAGCAAATAGGAAACTTTCTTTTAAAATATTTAAAAATAGCATGTTATCAACATTTGAGATTTGATAAGTTTTTTAACAAATATACAATATCTGATTTTTTTTTTGGTGTATTATATATACTTTCGAACAATTATTAGAACAGTTCGTTTCGCAGACTATCTGCAAAATATTAAACTTATCTAATTACAATTTTACAGTTTTTTTTGATTATTTTTGCGAAGATTTAACAAGATTTTGTAAATGAGCGATTTAAAGAGAATAAATTCAGCCTTAATTTCGGTTTTTGATAAAAACAATCTAGAACCAATAATCGAGAAATTAAATAAGCTTAATGTAAAGATATATTCTACAGGAGGAACAAAAGAGTTTATTGAAAAACTTGGTGTTGATGTTGTATCTGTTGAAGAAGTTACTAATTATCCGTCAATTTTAGGAGGAAGAGTTAAAACCTTGCACCCAAAAGTATTTGGAGGAATATTGGCTCGAAGAGATAATGAGTTGGATAAAGAACAATTAGTTCAGTTTGCAATTCCTGAAATTGATTTAGTAATTGTTGATTTATATCCATTCGAAGATACAGTTGCTTCGGGAGCACCGGAACAAGATATTATTGAAAAAATTGATATTGGTGGAATTTCATTAATTAGAGCTACTGCAAAAAACTTTAAGGATACTTTAATTGTTCCATCTAAAGATCAATACCAATCTTTAATAGATTTGCTAGAAAATAAAAATGGGGAAACATCTATTGCCGATCGTAAAAGATTTGCATTAGACGCTTTTAATGTTTCTTCCCATTACGATACAGCGATATTCGAATTTTTTAATTCTGATATTGAAATTCCATCGTTTAAGAAAAGTTATAATCCGTCAAATGAATTGCGATATGGAGAAAATCCACATCAAAAAGGTTCATTCTTCGGTAACTTAGATGAAGTTTTTGAACAACTACACGGCAAACAAATTTCATATAATAATTTGTTGGATATTGAGGCTGCAGTACAATTAATTGCAGATTTCGACGAAACAACTTTTGCAATTATGAAACATAATAATGCATGCGGAGTTGCTTCACGAAATAAGTTGGTTGAGGCGTGGAATGATGCTTTATCAGGAGATCCAATCTCAGCTTATGGTGGAATATTGATTACGAATAAAGAAGTTGATATGGCAACAGCCATAGAAATTGATAAGATATTCTTCGAAGTAATTATTGCTCCTTCATATGCCGATGATGCTTTGCAGGTATTAAAGAAAAAGAAAAATAGAATAATTTTAATACAGAAGTTATTTGACTTTCCAAATAAGCAATTTCGTTCTATGTTGAATGGAGCGCTTGTTCAGGATAGAGATTTAAAAGTTGAGGTTGAATCCAACCTGGAAGCTTCAACAAATATTAAGCCTACAAAAGAAGAAATAGAAGATTTATTGTTTGCCAATAAGTTGGTTAAACATTCTAAATCAAATACAATTGTTTTAGCTAAAAATAAGCAGCTTTGTGCAAGTGGTGTTGGACAAACATCAAGGATTGATGCGCTTAAGCAAGCAATTACAAAGGCGAATAGTTTTAAATTTGATTTAAATGGGGCAGTAATGGCCTCCGACGCATTTTTTCCTTTTGCAGATTCAGTTGAAATTGCAAACAAAGCAGGAATAAAATCTGTTATTCAACCTGGAGGATCAGTTCGGGATCAGGAGTCAATTGATTTTTGCAATGAAAAAAATATGTCGATGGTTTTTACGGGCACAAGACATTTTAAACATTAAAAGTAATTAGAACATCTAAAAATAGGACGCGTAATGGGATTGTTTTCATTTTTCACTCAGGAATTAGCAATAGACTTAGGAACTGCTAATACCATTATAATTCATAATGATAAGATTGTAGTAGATGAACCGTCAATAGTTGCTATTGAGCAAAGTACTGGAAAATTAGTTGCTATTGGAAAAAGAGCTCGTCAGATGCATGGAAAAACTCATGTTAATATAAGAACCATTAGACCATTACGTGACGGTGTTATTGCAGATTTTAATGCCGCAGAACAAATGATTCGAGGTATGATAAAGATGATAAACCATAAGCATCAATTATTTGCACCGTCATTAAGATTGGTAGTTTGCACGCCATCAGGTAGTACGGAAGTCGAAATGAGAGCAATTCGTGATTCTTCTGAACATGCAGGAGGGAGAGATGTTTATATGATTTATGAACCAATGGCTGCTGCAATAGGTATGGGAATCGATGTTGAAGAACCAAAAGGTAGTATGGTAGTTGATATTGGAGGTGGTACAACCGAAGTAGCGGTTATTGCATTAGGGGGTATTGTTAGCAATAAATCTATTCGTGTTGCTGGAGATGCATTTACAGCAGATATTCAGGCTTATATGAGACATCAGCATAATATTAAAATTGGTGAAAGAACTGCAGAGGAGATTAAAATAAATGTTGGTTCGAGTTTAGCAGAACTAGAAAATCCTCCAGAAGATTTTATTGTTCGTGGACCAAATTTAATGACTGCAATGCCTGTTGAAATACCTGTTTCATATCAGGAAATTGCCCATTGCTTAGATAAATCGATCTCAAAAGTTGAGACCGCAATTTTAGGTGTTTTGGAACAAACACCACCTGAATTATATGCCGATGTGGTTACAGATGGGATTCATTTAGCTGGTGGAGGGGCATTAATGCGAGGTTTGGATAAAAGACTAACGGATAAAATAGGTATTCCTTTTTATGTAGCTGAAGATCCATTGCACGCTGTAGCAAGAGGAACTGGTATTGCTCTTAAGAATGCAGATAAATGCTCATATCTAATGAGATAATGTAACAAGGGATAAATAGAATATGAAGAGTTTATTAAATTTTCTTTTACGTATACATTTTTTATTGCTGTTTATCCTTTTTGAAGTATTTTCTATTGCATTATTGTTAAATAACAATCATTTTCACAAGACACGA
Source organism: Bacteroidales bacterium (assembly GCA_016342685.1). GTDB lineage: Bacteria > Bacteroidota > Bacteroidia > Bacteroidales > UBA12077 > UBA12077. Next base: position 63,146 of record JAEINU010000003.1, read on the forward strand.
TTTGTGAATTTTTCGAGGCAGTTCTCGGGGAATTTCTACGAGAAAATTGATGATTTAAAAAAGTACGTTTCGCTTACGGAAGAAAATCAGCGTTTAACTGAAGAAAATACGCGTTTGTTAAATATCCTGGAATCAACTTATAAATCAGATGAAATTTTCTTTAGGTCGGTAAATGACACCACTTTAAATCAAACATATAAATACACTTCGGCACGAATTGTAAATAATTCAGTTAACAAAAAACATAATTTTCTGACCTTAAATAAAGGAAATTTACAAGGCTTAAGACCTGAAATGGCTGTAGTATCAAACGGCAGTATTGTTGGTGTTGTTAAAGGAGTTTCAAAAAATTATTCTACAGTTATTTCTCTGTTAAATTTAGATTTGAAGATTAGTGCTAAAGTTAAAAAGAATGGATACTTTGGTTCGCTTAGCTGGGATGGTAAAGGATATTATTCAGCTACCTTAAATGAGATTCCTTTACATGCAAATATACAAGCTGGAGACACAATAATTACGAGTGGTTATTCTTCAATTTACCCTGAAGGAATATTAATAGGATATATTGAAAGTTTTAAAGAAAAGAGCGGAAGTTTTTTCGAAATTAAAATTAAACTTTCAACCGATTTTAAGAATTTGAGTAATGTAAATGTTATTGGGAATTTAAAGCAAAATGAAATCGTTGACATAGAAAGTCAAGCAAATAAAAATGATTAAGTTAATACCGAGATATCTTATAAATTTTATAATACTTGTTTTAGTACAAGTGTTTGTTTTAAATAATATTCAATTAGGTGGTTTTGTAAATCCATACTTATATGTATTATTTATTTTAATACTTCCATTTGAGATTCCAAGTTGGCTTTTATTGTTTGTAGCCTTTTTCTTAGGAATGTCAATTGACTTATTTTCAAGTACCATTGGAATGCATACTTCAGCAACAGTATTTATGGCTTTTTTACGGCCATATGTATTAAAGTTGATTTCACCTCGTGATGGTTATGAATCCGAAACCTTACCTCAGTTAAAATACTATGGTGGAGCATGGTTTATTCGTTATTCTGCCATTTTAATATTCGCTCATCATTTATTTTTATTTTATATCGAAGTATTCAGATTATCAAGTTTTTTCACCACATTTGTACGAGTAGTATTAAGTTCATTATTTACAATATTTTTAGTATTAATAAGCCAATATTTTTTCAGACGAGATCGTAGGAAATAATTTTTGGGTTTAATTAACTTTTCGTGGATTCGTTTGCAAATAGAAGACATATCATACGTTTTATTATTATTCTTATAGGGTTAATATTTGTAGTTAGATTATTTATACTTCAGGTAGTCGATAGTACATATAAACAAACTGCTAGCAATAATGTATTACGTTATGTTACCCAGTTTCCATCACGTGGATTAATCTACGATAGGAATGGGAAGCTCATTGTATATAACGAGGCTGCTTATGATTTAATGATTATTCCACGGCAGTTAAAGCAGTTTGACACAACAGAATTTTGCCAAATTTTGGAAATTGACACCAATTATGTTGTTGAAGCAATTGAAAGAGCTAAAGACTATTCTGTTTACAATTCTTCAATTTTTTTGAAGCAGTTATCAGCAAAAACTTATGCTCAACTTCAGGAGAAGTTGTATAAATTTCCAGGCTTTTATGTTCAAGCTAGAACAATTAGAAAATATACATCCAAAAACGCCGCACATATTCTTGGTTACGTAGGTGAAGTAAATGATAAAATAATTGAGAATGACGATTATTATAATTCAGGTGATTATATTGGAATTAGCGGGGTAGAGAAATCTTATGAGAAAGAACTAAGAGGAGAAAAGGGAGTAAATGTTTATCTAGTGGATGTTCATAATAGGATTAAAGGTCCTTATGCAAACAATAAGTTAGATAAAAATGCAAAAGTAGGATCTAACATTATTTCTACGATTGATGCTGATTTGCAAACTTATGGTGAAAAGCTAATGCAAGGTAAAATTGGAAGTATTGTAGCTCTTGAACCAGCAACAGGTGAAGTGTTAGCAATGATTTCAGCTCCTGGTTATGATCCTGATTTGTTGGTAGGGCGAAAACGAACAAAGAATTATGTTACCTTAATGGCGGATACATTAAAGCCTTTGTTTAATAGGGCTTTAATGGCACAATATCCTCCTGGATCAACATTTAAAATTATAAATGCTTTAATTGGATTACAAGAAAAAGTTTTATTTACTTCATCGGAATATGAGTGCAGGGGTGCATATTATTCCCGGAATTTTAGATTAGGATGTCATAATCATAGAAGTCCGTTGAATTTAATAGAATCAATACAAATGTCATGTAATACTTATTATTGTTATGTGTTTAGAAGTATTCTTGACAATAAAAAATACCCATCAATTAGAGAATCATTTGATAAGTGGCGAGAATATTTGTTGTCATTTGGTTTTGGACAATATTTAGGAAGTGATTTTAGTAATGAACTTAGAGGTTTGGTTCCTACAAAACAGACTTACGATAGAATATACGGTGAAAGAGGCTGGAATTCATTAACGCTGATATCTATGGCTATTGGACAAGGAGAACTTGGAACAACTCCTTTGCAGATGGCAAATATGACAGCTGCAATAGCTAATAGAGGATATTATTATACTCCACGAATTGTGAAGGAAATTGAGGGCGATTTTGAACTTGATAAAAGGTTTAACGAAAAACAGTATACTAAAGTAGATTCAATATATTTCGAAAGAGTAATTGAGGGAATGGATTTAGTGGTAAATGGAGAGGCAGGTAGTGGAAGTACAGCGAGAAATGCACAAATTCCTGGAATTACAGTATGTGGAAAAACAGGAACAGCAGAAAATCCACATGGGGAAGATCATTCTATCTTTATTGCTTTCGCACCCAAGGATGATCCAAAAATAGCAATAGCTGTTTATATTGAGAATGGAGGCTTTGGAAGCACTTGGGCTGCGCCTACAGCTAAACTTATGATGGAGAAATATTTAAACGACTCTATTTCTGTTTCTTGGTGGGAGCAATATGTATTAAATGCTGAAATAAATTACAATGCAAAGACGAATTAACACATGGGCTAATCTCGATTGGTTAACTGTAGCATTATACTTGTTACTAGTTTTTCTTGGCTGGATAAATATTTATGCAGCTGTATATAATGACGAGCACCAAAGTATATTGGATTTTTCGATGCGTTATGGGAAACAATTAATTTGGATTTCGGCGGCATTGCTCTTGGCTTTTGCTGTTATGACAATCGATATAAACTTTTATTCATACTTTGCTTATATAATTTATGGAGCCTTAATGCTGGTTCTTGTTGCTGTTTTAATATTCGGAAAGGAAGTAAATGGTGCTACATCATGGTTTCAGGTTGGAAGTTTTAGGGTACAACCGTCAGAGTTTGCTAAAATAGCAACAGCACTTGCGATAGCCAGATATCTTAGTACATTCAATATTAAAATAAACACTGTAAAATCATACTTTAGATTGGCAGGGATTATTTTGTTTCCAGCCCTATTAATATTTCTTCAAAATGATACAGGTTCAGCTCTTGTTTATTTTGCATTTATTTTGGTTCTATACCGTGAGGGTATTTCTGAGAGTATTCTATTAATAGGTTTTTTTATTATTGTATTGTTTATTTTGGCACTTGTGCTAAGTAAGCTAACAATATTATTGCTATCAATTTCTATTGTTCTAATAATTTTCTGGTTCTTAAATAGGAGTTTTAAAAATATAGGTATAGGTGTTATTATTATATCAGGACTAACAGCTTTGATTTTTGGAATTAATGAGTTGTTAAAGCTCGGATTACCATTTTATTACGTTTTACTTGTTGCATTGACCATATCGAGTATCGTTTATATTTATTTTTCGATAAAATATAAGCTGAAAAATATTGTATTGTTACTTATATTCCTGTTAAGTTCCATTGCATTTACGTACTCAGTAGATTATGTGTTTAATAATTTCTTAGGAAGGCACCAGCAAAAAAGAATAAATGTTGTTCTCGGCTTAGAGTCAGATCCGTATGGGGTAGAGTATAATGTAAATCAGTCTAAAATAGCTATTGGTTCAGGAGGATTAACAGGAAAGGGATTCTTGAAAGGAACTCAGACTAAATTTGATTTTGTACCTGAGCAAAGCACTGATTTTATTTTTTGTACAATTGGTGAGGAATGGGGCTTTGTAGGAACATTTTTTGTTATTGTGATCTTTGTATTTTTACTTTATCGGTTAATTGGAATTGCTGAACGGCAAAGATCTCCATTTAGCAGAATATATGGATATGGTGTTGTTACTGTAATTTTCTTTCATGTTGCTATTAATATTGGGATGACAATTGGGCTTGTGCCTGTAATTGGAATTCCATTGCCATTTATTAGCTATGGAGGTTCTTCCTTATGGGCATTTACAATTTTGTTATTTATCTTCTTAAGACTAGATGCTAGCAGACTAGAATTACTATAAAAAAGAGACTATCTTTCGAATGTCTCTTTAAATCGTATATTCTTGGTTTAATTATACTTGAATATTTGAAAACTCTTCTGTTACTTCAAATGGATAGTCAGGATATTCAAATACAGGAAAACGGCTCTCTGTTTCACCAATTGAATAACCCCAAATAGTGTTGTAATCTTCTTTATTTTCGCCCATTTTCTCAATCTGACGCAAGTATTCGCCAATAGGTTTTGATTCTACAATTATTACATCTTCCATATTGTGGATAATTGGACTATGACTACGCGTTGAATCATGATCAAATTTTAGAATGCGTCGACCACGGCGAGTAATTCCGATTGTACGGAACGTTAAACTCTTTCCAACTCCAGGTAAGTTAATTACATTTCTATCGGTCGCTAAAAACGGAAGATTTTCTCGTTCGCGCAAGTAGTTAATGTTGTCTATCATATTACTTGCGTTTAGCGGATATGTCCGGATTAATTCGATATATTTCTTAGGTATTTTTCCTATTCGTTTTTCTTCTAATTGTTCCTGAACAGCTCTTGCATTGGTAGCAAAATTGTTATAGTTTTCCATGTAACCTTTTACAGTAAAAGTATAATAAGTAATAACACCAATGTCGTTAAGTTCCTTTCTAAGTTTATTTGTATGACCTCGTCTTGATGATGCAGCTGTAAAAACATGTTGGTTTGTTATGGTCCAACCAGCTTTTATTATTTGCTCTATTCCTGATTTAACTTCAGGTGTAATTTCCATTGCAGATTCGAAATGTGTTTGAATCACAAATTGTCTTATTCCAATTTTCGAGGCTTTTTCTTTAAAATCAGTTAATATCTTGATCAAATCATGTGTTATTCTTTGAGGTAAATAGACAGGAAGTCTTGTCCCTAATCTTACTCGTAACATTTCTGCACGTTTTTTACCTTCGGGAAGTTCTTTGTTTTTTTCTCTTTTATTGTGGGCCATTTCATAAACAGCTTCCAAAATACTTCTAAGAGAATTGTCTGAGCTCATTAAAGCATCTCCACCGGTAATAAGAATATCTCTTAGTTTATTGTCATTTTCAAAATAATCGAGCAAACGTTTCAGTTTTGCAGGCCAGCTTTCATTTGGTTCAAGTGTTTTCAAATCAAAGTTTAAGTTTCCTCTTTGGAAATCGTACATTCTTTGACAAGATGCACAAAGGCCACCACAAGCTCTGCCTAAAGAATCAGGTATTAGTATTGCTACCTCAGGATATCTTCGATGTAAACTGTGGGCCGAAGGGAGTATCCATCCAGCTGCATTGGGTTTATCTTGCTCTACAATGTCTTCTTTTTCCCATGCTACAATATGACCAAATTCATGAATGAGTTCTTTGCTGTATATTATATAATCTCGAATTGCAGCATCGGTGTTCGATTTCCTTTTCTTCTCCACATTCAATAAGGATAGATAATATGGATTAATAAAAAATGGAATTCCTGCTTTCTCTGCATCTTTTAAAATCTGCTGTGTTTCCTTATCTAAGGAGTAATCGAGCATTCTATTTAAAAGGTCAGCTGTTCTAACAGCAAATTTCAAATGAAAGCGTCTGGTGTTCCACCACGATTGCACTTTTTCATATTTTTCATCAAACGATAAAGTATTTTCTAAGGCATATTTAGTTGTTTCAACCTTTCCTGAATCAATCAGGTCAATAATAATTTTAATAATTCTATTTTTATTTTCCTGGCGACGTTCAATAATATCTTTATCCATTCCTGATGGATGATTGTCCATCCATTGTTGAATTTGTTCAATGCTTGGTATTTTGTGCTTTAGAGATCCTGAGAATTGTCTAAATAGCTGGAGCATATCAACAAAAAAGAAGTATTTTCCGCCTCCAGTTCCGGTTTTTACAGCGAGCCATAATATCTTAAATGGCGTATTAACGCGCCTTTGACCTCTTACGTTTAGGTCAGAATAAATTTGATCTGTATATTTAATGTAATCTAGTATTCGAATGGCAGCAACTTCTTGCCATTTAATTTTTTCGAAATTTTTGCGGCCAGAAATCTCATTTTTGTAGTATTGATATGCTATTTCATTTTCTTTAAGTTCTGATTCAGCCCATTTTTCAATTGCTTGATTAACTTCCAAATCATCTTTACTATTTATTAATATATCTTTTAATTTTGGATTTTCATCAAGTATTAAATTTAGAATATTTTGTGATTTTTGACTTATTTGCACTTTCTCTTCAGCTGAATACACCATCTCTCTCTTCAATTTTTATTAGAAAAACAAACCTGCAGAATCATTAAAGAATTCTTAGTGCAGTAAATAAATCTATTTATAAGGATTAAAAAATAGATTTTTTGGAGTTGCAAAATTATTTAAAACCATTAAGAAATCAAAGGAAATTATGTTAAATAACATTTAACCAATTGCGATATCTATATCGTGAACTGTTTTAATATAATATAGAATATCAGAAAAAAACAGAAAGAAGTTTTGCTTTAAGAATTCGTAATTTTTTTCTAAAACATCAATTGCAAAATCTGAGTGATCGGGGAGGGAAGTGTATATTGCCATGGTGCTTAAAACTGATCGAATTCCTTCAATTTCTTTATAGGAATATATTCGATCGTTACGAATAAGTCGTGGAACAAATTCCTGTACTTCGGCAGGAAGCATTTCATTCTTTGTAATCAATAATTCATGAAAATTATTGATGTAATCGCGTAAGCTAATATATGAATATCTGCTCCAATTTGCTGCAAGGAAATGATCATAAATTATATCAATTACAATTCCTGCGTATTTTCTATATTTTGGAGCAAATAATTGTTTAGCATCTAAGGTATGAGTATTCTTATCCGTAAAAGAATCTATAAATCGATGTAACAGGATTCCTTGTTTAATTTTATCAGGATAAATATGGAAAGCACTTCCTTTAACATAATCACCAATAAAATTCCCGATTTTGACATCTTCTTCATTTCCGGAAAGATATATGTGAGCTAAATAATTCATGAAATTATTGGAATTTATTATGAATAATCTACTAAGTTAAAGCTTGTTTTTGGCATATTGTTTAATCTGATTTAAAAATCACTTTTTAAAAAAGATGTTTCTTAACATGTTTGCTTGTTTTTTTGCAGATTTGTGTAATTATCATACAATTAGGCTATTGTTAAGGGAAGGTAAGAGCTTATACCCATAAAGTTTATACTTTTAAATTATGAAATGTGAGTTTAAAGCATAATTTTGTTAGAGTAATTATAAATTAATCAATTAAAATAAAAGGAGGAATTATGGCTAAGAAGAATGTTCTCATTATCGGAGCCGCTGGAAGAGATTTCCACAACTTTAACACTTATTACAGAGAAAATGCAGATTGCAATGTAGTTGCTTTTACTGCTGCTCAAATTCCGGATATCGACGGAAGAAAATACCCTGCTGAATTAGCAGGTAATATGTATCCTGAAGGAATTCCAATTTATGCTCAGGAAGAATTACCAAGATTAATTAAAGAATTGAAAGTTGAAGATTGCGTATTTTCATATAGCGATGTTCCTTATCAAGTAGTTATGAACCTTAGCGCATTGGTTAATGCAGTGGGAGCGAATTTTGTACTATTAGGGCCTGAAAAGACTATGATAAAAAGTACAAAGCCTGTTATTGCTGTTGGAGCTGTTCGCACAGGTTGTGGTAAGTCACAAACTTCGCGTAGAATAATAGAATTATTAATGGAACAAGGACTAAAAGTTGTTGCTATTCGTCATCCAATGCCTTATGGAGACTTAGTAGCACAAAAAGTTCAACGTTTCGCTACTGTTGAAGATTTAGCTAAACATAAATGTACCATTGAAGAAATGGAAGAGTACGAACCACATGTGGTTCGTGGTAACGTAATTTATGCAGGTGTTGATTATGAAGCTATTGTTAGAGCTGCAGAAAATGATCCTGATGGATGTGATGTAATTCTTTGGGATGGTGGTAATAACGATTTCCCATTTTACAAGCCTGATTTAATGGTTACTGTTGTTGATCCTCACAGACCGGGACATGAATTGTCTTATTATCCTGGTGAAGCTACTTTACGAATGGCTGATTATGTTGTTATTAATAAAATGGACTCTGCTGATGCAGATGCGATTCAGATTGTTCGCGACAACATTGCTAAAGTAAGTCCTAATGCTGTTGTTGTTGATGGGGCTTCTCCACTTACAATTGACAAGCCTGAATTGGTTAGAGGTAAAAAAGTTCTCGTTGTTGAAGACGGACCAACCTTAACTCACGGCGAAATGAAAATAGGAGCTGGTACTGTAGCTGCTAAAAAATGTGGAGCTGGAGAATTAGTTGATCCAAGAGAATTTGCTGTTGGTAAATTGGCCGAAACATTTAAAATTTATCCTAATATTGGAACTTTACTTCCAGCGATGGGATATGGCAATCAGCAGATTAGAGATCTTGAAGCTACAATTGATAAAACACCTTGTGATGTTGTTGTTATTGCTACTCCAATCGATTTAACTCGTATTGTTAAAATTAACAAGCCAACAGTTAAAGTAGGTTATGATTTGCAAGAAATTGGAACTCCTGACTTAAAGCAAGCTGTTAACGATTTTATTCAAAAGAATAATTTGAAATAATATAATTTCTTAAGTTGTAAAAGGTTGTCGTTTAAGCGACAACCTTTTTTATTTTGTGTAAATTTTGATAAAAAAGCATATTGACTTGAATTTTTTTTTAATTCTGTTATTTTTGTATCAAGTAATTATTTAAACCTAAATTATTAATTATGTTACGATTTGCATTTACCTTTTTTGTGCTTTTAACAATGAGTTTTTGTATAAGTGCGCAAGTAGTTATAGCAGAACAAGAAGATACGGTTAAAGTTATTAATGAAGAAAATACAGAGGATGCAAAAAATAATTTAAAGTCTGAAGTAACAGATGTCATATATCAACACGATGGAACAAAACTTTTGGTTGATGTAAAAAAGATTTACCTAAACGACTTATATTATTCTTTTCCAGGAGAAACAAAGGTAAACAAGATGGATCAGCGTTTAGTGCATAAAATCGAATATAAAAGCGGAAAAGTTGAGGTGTTGAATGAAACGCCTCAAGATGTTCGTGAGGTTGGAGATTACAGAAAAGTAAAAGTTACAAAAGATTCTGATGATGTAGAAGGATTAATTGAAGTAGCTAAATTAGAAGCTATTGCAGAAGGTAGTGAAAGAGGAGGATATACCACTCAAAAAACACTAGAAAGAAGTGCAATAATTGTTTTAAGAAGAAAAGCGGCCTTAGTAAATGCCGATATTATTTTAATTACTGATAAAAAAACTCAAGTGGCTTTTGGGGAACTACCTAAAGTAACATTATATGGCACAGCATATTCGTATAGATAAATAAAAAAGGCGATTTTAATCGCCTTTTTTATTTTATATGGAATCCATTTTATTGCAAATATATTCGTAACATTTTTTTAGCTCCAACACTTCTTTGTTTTTAAATCGTGTCTTTATATTATATCGTAATTTTGCAAATATTTTTTTTGCTTCAATATAGTAATGAAAAGCAAACAATCCCATAAGAGGCAGAATTGTCGGTATTGCAAATATTAACCACCACGGTTCTATAATATTTAATCCTACTATGGTAAGAATGATATAATAAATGGGGAATACGATTAATCCCACAACATCTCGAACTGAACTTACAAATTGAGGGTCTTTTATTTGTTTAGTTAACCATACTGGAGTTTTGTAAGGTAAGTAATTTATAATTCCCCCAATTATATAAAATGGTAATAAGATAATCATTAATATGGATTGGAAGAAAATCCCAAATGTTGAGTATTTTGGTTTTTGTATGATCCAATTTCTGAAATTCAGTTTCTGGATTAACTCAGAATATCTCGCTGTTTTTTCGGCTAGTATTTTAGTTCCTTCATAATCCGATTCAATAAAACCATTAAGTTTATTTATGATTTCTTTTTGAGCATAGAACTGATTGGGTTGTTTTGCATTTTTAAAACCCATTCTCACACTCATTTGAGGTAGATAGATGTATCTGATATTATCAATCATATCATAAAACTCATCATTCTCAATATGAATCATATATTTTTTCAACTCTTTAGCTACTCTTTCACGAAGCAAATTCATTCCTCTTGGCGGATTCTTTTTATACTCATCGTAGAATTCAGAAACATTAATTGGTTCTCCAAAATTTACAAATAACTTACTTCTAAAATTTATATAATTGCTCCAATCTAAACCTACTGGAATAATTTTAATATTTAGATTGAAATTATTTGCTTCTTCAGCTTCAAAAACAATTCTGGAAATACCTTTTTTTAAAGTTCTAAGTCGACGTATACCTGCATGATTTCCTTCAGGAAGAATAACCAATCCATTCTTATTTTTAAGTATGCTGATTGTTTTTTTGAAAACAGCTTCATTATTTCCAAGACTTTCTTTCCCATCGCGGATTCTATAAATAGGAAGAATTCTTAAAAAGGTAAGGATTTTAGCAATACTTTTCTTTTTAAAAATATCAGCACGAGCTAAAAATATCGGTTCAGTATTTATATTAGCCAAAACAGCCAATGCATCCATTAAAGCATTTTGATGATTAGGAGCAAATATTATTATTTCATCTTTAGGAACATTTTTAAAATTGTTAACTTTTGTTTTGAAATATAATTTGGTGACGAAATCAACGTAAGGTTTTAAGATTGAATAAAAGAATGAAGTTTTTTCAATGTTATCTCTGCTTATGGACATAATTTAATTGTTTATTGTTTTTTTAAGGGTCTTCTGGACCAGTGGGCAGCAATTGCTAATCCCGACAGTATATGCCACACCCCCCATAGGGCTGCAATAAATGCCATTCCGCCAATGCCGTTAAATAATTTAGGATTGAAAATTAATACCAGCGCAAGTCCAGAATTTTGGATTCCAGTTTCTATTGTTACAGTTCTTATATCGTTCTGACTAAGTTTAAAAATACGGGCAAAACTAAAACCAGTAGTTAGTGCAAGTGCATTGTGAATGATAACAATTAGTAAAATTAAATGCACATATTTCAGAAAATATTGCCAATTTATACTTAGTGCAATTATTACATACAAAGCAAATATAACGATGGATGATATTTTTATTGGTTTTAGAATTTTAGATGTAATTCTCGGGAATTTATATGAAAATAACATTCCTAAGGTTAATGGAATGCCAAGTAATATGATCATGGTTTTAAACATTTCAATAGGGTCAATTTCAATTGGGATAATAAGTCCTGAGCCTTTCGAATAAATAGATGCATAAATACTTCCCCAAAATGCAAAATTGAACGGAGTCATTATTAAAGCCGAAACATCAGCAAATGCTGTTAGACTCACCGACAATTCGGTATTTCCTTTGGCAAGAGACGTCATAAAGTTTGAGATGTTTCCTCCAGGACAGGCAGAAACTAATATCATTCCTAAAGCAATACTTGGAGCAGGGTTTATTAAAACTACTAAACCTAAAGTAAGTATTGGTAATAACAAAAACTGCGAAATAATGCCAATTATGACAGATTTTGGGTGTAAGAATACTTTTTTAAATCTTTCCAGCTTTAACTCTAAAGCCACTCCAAACATAACGAACGCCAGAGTTATGTTCAATAAGAATAATCCTTCTTGGTTAAAATTTAAGCGAATGTTGTCAAGTACTTCTAACGAATCTGTAAACATATGCATATGTTTTAGTAGTGGGTAAAAATAAACAATTGATTTTAAAAAAGAAAAGAGTGTTTATTTCTTTTACCACTGATTAAAAGGACTTGGTCTTTGGTTGCAGATTTTTAATCAAAAAAAAGTAATGCTTTAACAATTTTAACTGATAAGATTTATATATTTACATTAACCTATTTGGATTATTATAACCACCTTACTATTTAATAATTAAAAACTTGATTAAATAGTGGAAAACGAAAAAGTATTAAAATTAATTGATGATGTTTCTGAAGTTCTTTCAATTTTAATTGAGTTGAAAAGGAATGGTAGATTTCGTGAGGCATTGGAAAAAATCGATGAGGCTTTGTTGAAATATTTTAATTTCAATTCAGATTTCTTTTATGCAATTTCTGAGGATTTTTTAATAAATGCTTTGAAAGAAGAGAAAGGACTTTCTTCTAAACAATTGTCAACTTTAGCTGAAATCTTAGGTGAAAAAGGGGATATTCTTTTAGAACAGAATAATTTGAAGGATAGTCAGAAAGTATTGAAGAATACCTTAAAGATATATTATTTTTTGAATGAAGATCAGGATTTTTTTTCTTTTAAGAATATGAACAAGATGTTGATTATTAATGAGAAATTATCCAAAATTAATGTAAAAATAGAATCGTAGACTAGTTTTTCTTTAGTCGTTTATTGATCAAAGCACTTTTCTCTTCAAATCCTGGTTTTCCAAGTAATGAAAACATATTATTTTTATAAGCTTCAACTCCAGGTTGATCGAAAGGGTTTATTTCAAGTAAATAGCCACTTATAGCACAGGATTTTTCGAAAAAGTATAATAACTCTCCAATATAAAATTCATTAAGTTCAGGCATGGAAATTTTAATGTTTGGAACTTGCCCATCAGAATGAGCGATTGAAGTTCCTAATTCAGCCATTTTATTGACGTAGTCCATTGATTTCCCTTCCAAATAATTCAGCTTATCTAGATTGTCAATATCTGTTGGAATGGAAAGATTATATTTAGTTTTCTCAATGCTAATTATTGTCTCGAAAACATTTCTTATTCCATCCTGTATATATTGTCCTATTGAATGAAGGTCTGTGGTAAAAGATGCGCTCGCAGGAAAAATTCCTTTATTTTCTTTTCCTTCGCTTTCTCCAAATAGCTGTTTCCACCATTCTGATATAAAATTTAAACGAGGAGTTGAATTTGCTAATATTTCAATTGTTCTACCCTCTAAGTACAGAGCATTTCTAATCGCAGCATACTGATAAGTAGGATTGTTATTAAACGGATTTTCTTCCGATTGCTTTAACATAGATTTTGCGCCAAGAATAATATCTTTAATGTTAAATCCCGCGCAAGCAATTGGTAATAACCCAACTGGAGTTAAAACAGAATACCTTCCGCCAATATCATCAGAAATATCAAAAGTTTTATAGTGCTCTTTATTAGCTAATTCTCGCAGTGCTCCTTTGGATGAATCTGTAATTGCAACGATTCGTTTCGATGCTTGTTCTTTTCCAAATCTATCTTCAATTTCTTTTCTTAACAATCTAAATGCAATGCTTGGTTCAGTTGTTGTTCCTGATTTTGAGATAACAATTATAGAAAAAGTTTTATCTTTTATGTAGTTAAGTAATTCATAATGATAATCTTCAGATAAATTATGTCCGGCATATAGTATTGTAGAATTTTTCTTGTTTGTATTTAGATAATCAAAGTTTCCCGACAAAGCTTCAATTACAGCTTTTGATCCGAGATACGAACCTCCAATTCCAATTACTACAATAATTTCTGATATTTGGTTTAGGTGCTTAGCTGTTAGATTAATTTCCGAGATTAATTCTGACGGAATCTCATTTGGGAGATTGTTCCATCCTAAGAATTCATTACCTTTTCCAGATTTGGATTTAAGGAGATCGTTTTTTTCAGCTGTTAACTTTTCATATTTATTAAAATCTGTTAGATCTATAAATGGGATAGCATTTGTTAAATCAATTTTAATATTTTCCATGATAAGTTAATGTTTGAATTACTAACGCAAGTTCTCTGTTAATAGTTTAATTTCTATTGCTGGCGATATTTTTTCGTAAAGAATATTGTAAACAGCTTCTGTAATAGGCATGTTAACAAGATAGCTTTTGTTTATTTCAATAATTGATTTTACTGCGTAATAACCTTCAGCAACCATATTCATTTCTAATTGTGCTGATTTTACCGAATATCCTTTTCCAATCATATTTCCAAAAGTACGATTCCTACTAAATTGAGAATAGGCTGTAACCAATAAATCACCCAAATATGCCGAGCTCTTTATATCCCTTGTAATTGGATGCACAACATCAACAAATCGTTTAATTTCTTGAATAGCATTTGATATTAATACTGCGTTAAAGTTATCTCCGTAGCCTAAACCATGGCATATTCCCGCAGCAACAGCAAATACATTTTTAAGAACAGCGGAATATTCAGTGCCATATATATCTTCAGAAATACTTGTTTTGATGAATGGAGTGCTTAAAATATCAGCAACAGTTCTTGCATTTTTTAAATCAGGAGATGCAATAGTCAAATAGGATAATCTTTCCAAAGCAACTTCCTCTGCATGGCAAGGTCCCGAAATTACAGCAATTGATTCGAACGGAACATTGTAAAACCTATTGAAATATTCAGCAATAATTAAGTTTTCATCAGGAATTATACCTTTAATTGCAGAAACAATAATTTTTTTGCTTAAATTAATGGTTGCTTTTTGAAGAGCATTTTTTAAAAAAGCCGATGGAATTGCTAAAATAACAATATCAGCTCCATCGACAGTATTTTCAATATCATTAAAAAGTTCAATTTTATTGGTATCGAGAGTAACAGAGCTTAAATAGAAATTATTGTGCTTATGTTTTTTAATAAAATCTATCTTCTCGGTACTTCTCATGTACCAGTTAATTTCATCAACATTTTCGAGTAGCATTTTTACAATAGCTGTTGCCCAACTACCACCACCTAATATTGCAACTTTTGGTTTGGTATTCATTTAAGTTATTTTATATTCTCAATCCAGGTTTTTACATCATCCTGACTTGGATTCTGCAAACCCAATTTATGTTTTTTATTTGTTCCGCATAATTTCTGATGCAATGCTCCCGGATTTACATCTTTCATACCTTCAACAGTATTGTATCCGTTTTTTTGAAACACTGCAACCCACTCTTCTGGAATGCCAATTTGAGTATATGCCGTTGCATCATCTTTTTGAGCTTTCTTTTCAGGTCTCATTTGAGGGAAGAACAATACGTCTTGGATTGATTCCTGCCCTGTCATAAACATGGTTAGTCGATCAATTCCTATTCCCATACCCGATGTTGGTGGCATACCATATTCCAAAGCACGAACAAAATCATGATCTATAAACATTGCTTCATCATCACCTTTTTCAGAAAGTTTTAACTGATCCTGAAATCTTTCTAACTGATCAATAGGATCATTCAACTCTGTATATGCATTACAAAGTTCTTTACCATTTACCATTAATTCGAAACGTTCTGTTAGCTCAGGATTGTCACGATGTTTTTTACATAATGGAGACATTTCAACAGGGTAATCGGTAATGAAAGTTGGTTGAATCATGTGCCCCTCACATTTTTCACCGAATATCTCATCAATCATTTTTCCCTTACCAAAAGTATCATTAACATCTATATTTAAATCCTTACAAACCTGACGTAATTGATCTTCGTTCATTCCGGTAATATCAATCCCTGTATGTTCTTTAATAGCATCAATCATTGTTAATCGACGATATGGTGCTTTAAAGTCAACTTCGTTGTTGCCGATTTTAACGGTTGTTTTTCCGTGAAGAGCCAATGCAACTTTTTCAAGCATTTCTTCGGTAAACTCCATCATCCAATTATAGTCTTTATAGGCTACATAGATTTCCATTACTGTAAACTCAGGATTGTGCGTTCTGTCCATTCCTTCGTTACGGAAATCTTTTGAGAATTCATAAACACCATCGAAACCACCAACGATTAATCTTTTTAAATATAGTTCGTTAGCAATTCTTAAATATAATGGGATATTTAATGCATTGTGATGCGTAATAAACGGACGAGCAGCAGCTCCTCCGGGTATAGCTTGTAAAATTGGTGTTTCAACTTCAAGATATCCACGATCGTTAAACATGTTACGCATGGTATTCATGATCTTTGTACGTTGAATAAATACCTCTTTCACTTGTGGATTTACAATTAAATCTACGTAGCGTTGACGGTATCTTTGTTCTGGATCAGAGAATGCATCATATGTTTTGCCATCTTTTTCTTTTACTACAGGTAGTGGTTTGATCGATTTACTTAAGATTGTAAATTCGGTAACATTTACCGATGTTTCACCAACTTTTGTAATAAATACATTTCCTTTTACACCAATAATATCACCAATATCTAAAAGTTTCTTAAATACTGTATTGTATAATGTTTTATCTTCTTCAGTACAGATGTTATCACGTTTAAAATAAACCTGAATCTTACCTTTATCATCTTGTAATTCAACAAATGAAGCACTTCCCATTATTCTTCTACCTGTAATTCTTCCCGCAATACTTACTTCTTGGAAATTATTTTTTTCAGGATCGAATTTAGAAAGCATTTCTTCTGTAGTTGCATTTACTTCGTACTTTGCAGCTGGATAAGGATCTATTCCTAATTTCCTTAATTCTACCAACGATTGTCTGCGAATCATCTCTTGTTCGCTTAACTCTAAATTCATCATACTAATACACTATTTACTTTTTCAAAAAACAGTGCAAAGATAAGATTAAATACGAAAATTATTCGACAACTTATCTAATAGACTGAAAATAATTACAGAATCATATAAATCTAGTAATCAAACAAGATGTTAATTATCTGTTTAATTATCCAGAAACCTAATTGTTTTTATTTAGAATAAGTTAATTTTGTAGATTAATTTTTGATCTAAATGTAGGGATTATGGAATCAGGAAATAAAAACACTCGCCGCTTACCTCGATGGATGAAGATGCAAATGCCTAAAGGTGAGTTGTATTCAAAAGTAAAAAACACCGTAAAAGAATATAATTTAAATACGATTTGTACAAGTGGGAATTGTCCTAATATTGGTGAATGTTGGAATCATGGTACTGCAACCTTTATGATTTTAGGAGAAATTTGTACACGTTCGTGTAAATTCTGTGGTGTAAAAACAGGAAAGCCGCTTCCTGTTGATTGGGATGAGCCCAATAGAATGGCAAAATCAGTTAAGTTAATGAACGTTAAGCATTGTGTTATAACATCGGTTGATAGAGATGATTTGGAAGATGGTGGCGCAGCTTTTTGGGCAGAAACAATTCAAAAAATTAAAGAAGAAAATCCAGAGACTACAATAGAAACTTTAATACCGGATTTTGACAATGTAAAAGAAAATATTGATAAGGTAATTCAAGCAAAACCAGAAGTAATCTCACATAATCTGGAAACAGTAGAACGACTTACTCCCCAAATAAGAAGTAGGGCGCAATATCGACGAAGTTTGCAAGTTATAAAACAAATTGCAGAATCAGGCTTAGTTGCTAAATCAGGTATTATGCTGGGCTTAGGTGAAAAATACGAAGAGGTTCTTCAAGTGATGGATGATCTATTAGAGGTAGGTTGTAAAGTATTAACTATTGGTCAGTATTTAGCTCCAACAACTGAGCATATGCAGGTGGTTGAATATGTAACTCCAGAAAAATTCGAAGAATATAAAACAATTGGCTTAGAAAAGGGTTTTGAGTTTGTAGAAAGTAGTCCGTTGGTGAGATCATCATATAGGGCGGAAAAACATGTTTGTTCTCATTAAATAAAAGGTAAAGAACAACATAGCTTGAAAAATTATTGGGTAAAATCTGATTTGTTAATCAAAGATTAATCCTATTTAAAACTTGAAATAATGAAAAAAGTAAAATTCGAAGATTTAGGCTTAATAGATTATAAAAATGCTTGGGATTATCAGGAAAGTACGTTCGCCGATTATTTACAAATAAAGGCTGAAAGCAGAGATCTGCCAGAAGATAAGCAAATAGATATTGAAGGTAAATTATTATTTTGTGAACATCCTCATGTTTATACTTTGGGAAAAAGTGGAGAGCAAAATAATTTATTAATAAATGATGAATTTTTAAATAAAATTCAAGCTACATATTTTAAAACGAATAGAGGTGGAGATATCACCTATCATGGACCCGGTCAAATTGTTGGTTATCCGATAATTGATCTAGAACGTTTTAATTTGCAGGTGAAGCAATATATTGCTAATTTAGAAGAGTCAATAATTCTTATGCTAAAAGAATATGGCATTGAATCGGAAAGACTTAAAGGCGCAACAGGCGTTTGGCTGGAAACAGAAACAAATAAAGCAAGAAAAATATGTGCTATTGGTGTTAAAGCGAGTAGATTTATTACTATGCATGGATTTGCATTAAACGTAAACACCAATCTCGAATATTTTAATCACATTAATCCTTGTGGATTTATAGACAAGGGTGTAACATCGATGCAGAAAGAGTTAGGGGAAGAAGTTGATTTGGAAAAAGTAAAAGATGTTTTAAAGGAAAAGATTGAACAGGTATTTGGGATGAACTTAAAAAAGTAAAAAATATGAAAACTATATATGGAAAAAAGATGGGTGTTAAAGACACAAGGAGGAAAGGACCAGAATGAAAAACTTGCAGAAGAACTAAATATTGAACCTGTGTTGGCAAATCTCTTAATACAGAGAGGTGTCAAATCATTTGATGAAGCAAAAGCGTTTTTTCGTCCTGAGTTGGATGATTTATACGATCCATTCTTAATGAAAGATATGGATTTGGCTATTGACCGAATCGAGAAAGCAATTAAAGGTAACGAGAATATTCTAATTTATGGCGATTATGATGTTGATGGGACAACATCAGTTGCTTTGGTATATTCTTTTCTAAAAGAATTCTACGATAATGTTGGTTTTTATGTGCCCGATCGTTATAGCGAAGGGTACGGAATATCATTACAAGGAGTTCAATTTGCACAGGACAATGAATTTACTTTGGTTATTGCTCTTGATTGTGGAATAAAGGCAAATGAGAAAGTAGATTACGCTAGAAGAAATGGAATTGATTTTATTATTTGTGATCACCATTTTCCAGGCAACGAACTTCCAAATGCAGTTGCTGTTTTAGATGCAAAACGTCCTGATTGCGAATATCCTTTTAAAGACCTTTCTGGTTGTGGTGTTGGATTTAAACTTATACAAGCCTATGCATTAACACATGAAATTCCATTTGAAAGGATTATTCCTTATTTAGATTTAGTAGTTGTTAGTATTGCATCTGATATAGTTCCTATTATTGATGAAAATAGGATTCTTGCTTATTTTGGATTAATAGAATTGAATAAAAATCCACGTGAGGGATTAAAATCAATCATAAATCTGGCAGGATTAAAAGAAAAAAACATTACTGTTGATGATATTGTTTTTAAAATAGGTCCACGAATTAATGCTGCTGGAAGAATGGAGTCGGCTAATGAAGCTGTTGAACTTCTACTTGCAAATAATTATCGTCAGGCAAAAGTAGCTGCAAATAGTGTTAATTATTTTAATGACGCACGAAAAAATATTGACAGAACGATAACTTTGGAAGCATTGGACATGCTTGTAAAGGAGAAGGAGTTAGGTGAAAAAAAATCGACCGTTTTATATAATTACAATTGGCATAAAGGTGTTGTTGGTATTGTAGCTTCACGATTAATTGAGACACATTATCGACCTACTGTAATTTTAACCGCATCGAATGGATTAGCTACAGGATCAGCACGATCGGTTGTGGGTTTTGATGTTTATCAGGCCATAGAGGCATGTAGTGATTTGTTAGAAAATTTTGGAGGACATATGTATGCTGCCGGATTAACTTTGCAAATAGATAAAGTGCCAGAATTTATAAAGCGTTTCGAGCAATATGTACAAGAGAATATCGACGATCAACAATTAATACCTCAGGTTGATATCGATGCGGAGCTCGAACTTAGTAAAATAGGCCCAAAGTTTTACCGTATATTAAAACAGTTTCAACCTTTCGGTCCAGAAAACATGGCTCCTGTTTTTGTGACAAAAAATGTTGCAGATAATGGCGAAGGAAGAATTGTTGGTGTAAGCCGAGATCATTTAAAATTATCTTTAATACAAGAAACAGATCCTTTTAGGAATTTCCCAGCTATCGCATTTCAGCAAGCAAAGGTTTTTGATTTTATACAATCGGGTGATTTTTTTGATATCTGTTATGCCATTGAGGAAAATAGCTTTAGAGGTATTTCTACCTTACAATTGAATATTAAAGATATTAAAGTGAATAGTGAGGTTGAAAACCAGAATTCTTAAAGTCTGATTCTTACTTGTAGTTTTATCTCAGATTTAGTATCTCCATTAATTTGGGTCAATCCAGAAGAAATAGTTTCTTTATTAGAATAGTAAGTTTGTGCATATCTTAACCAGATATCCATAAACTTGCCAACCGTATATTTAAGATTAAAATACATGCGGGTTCCTTTTGAATAATAAGCTGGAATAGAGAAAGCATATAGAATATCGCTTTCGTATGCATAAATTCTAGAGTCGTACGAATCGGTATCGAAAATCGCATAACGCATGTTTAATGATAAAGGAATTTTAGATAGCTCATAAAAAATATCCTGATAAATTACATATCCATAACTCGATTCGGAAGTTTCTGTAAACTTCGATGTTTCGATTCGGTTCTTCAACGATAAATTTTCGTTAATCCTATAGTTTAAATGATATCTTAGTTTAAAGTTGTTTTGAGTGGAGATTTTATCAACTCCAGATTCGGTATTTGTATTTACCTGTTTTTCTTCATTTTTTAATCTAAAATACATTCCTATTGATCTGTTCGGATTGTAATCGATTTGGGCAAACCATTCTACTCCTTCCGAAGGAGCATCAACTCCTGTTTTAATCCATGGGAATTTATATGAATCGTAAAAGGCAGATATTTGCCAATGTTTTATTGGGTGAATTTCAATTCCAAAGTAAAAGCCCGATTCATTGCTATTTCCAGATGATTCGGCAAAAGCATTGGCATAATTTGCTTGATATTTTTTATCGTAATGTCGGTGCATTGCCGATAAGGATATTTGCGGAGCAAGATTCACCAACATCCCATTTAGAAATGCTGTACCACCGCTAGAGCTAATTGCTTCTTCGCCAAAAAAACTAAAATCCCAAAATCCAAATTGGTAATCTAAACTTAGATTACTATTTTCATTGCCCTGAAATTTAAATTGATTTTCAGGTGTTGTATCTTTAAGTAGTTCACTGCCAAATTGATAATTTATAGCAGTTAAGCCGAGTTTAAATAGGGAGTGATTGAAAGTGATATTACCACCAGTAATTTGTTCTTTTATAGCATCTTTGTCTGCAATTTCTGAGGGAATCGAATGATAACCTGAGTTTTGAAAAGATGATACACTTGCTATATCGTT
The DNA here is from genome assembly GCA_016342685.1 of Bacteroidales bacterium. Classification (GTDB taxonomy): domain Bacteria; phylum Bacteroidota; class Bacteroidia; order Bacteroidales; family UBA12077; genus UBA12077. The sequence continues at coordinate 84,866 of JAEINU010000003.1, forward strand.
GTCGGTGCTATCTTGAATATTTGCATCAATATACTTATTAGAATAAAAAACAGAAACATCAAAATTTTTAATTGCAATGGTTGTTCCTGCACCCCGCATAAAAACATTCTCGTTAGTTGATGAATATTTTTTTAATCCCTGAGCCTTTTTACGAATATTTAAAACATATGACGATTTACTCAGACCCATATCGGACCATAATACCAATCCTTGACCAAACTTGGCTTGAAAATCACCAAGCGTAATAGTTTTTACAATACCTATATCATTTACTTGTAAATGACCGGAATAAAAATCAAAACCATTTGAGTTATTACCGGTAAAAAATTCCTCTCCCGGATCATTTTCTGCTGTAAAGCCCCAATAAATTTTGTCTTTATAATTGAATTTGTACTTCGTATAAAGTCTATACTCATTTCCTAGATATCGTGAATTTGGACTTTCAGTGAGTGCTGAATCTGAAATTGAACTAAAGCCTTCCTGTTCTTCTACAAAACGTTGAGCTCTCAAAAACACTTGGTGATTTCCATATTTAAGGGCATTTCGAAATCTAAACTGATCGTCGACTATTGTTTCGGAAACACCTACAAATGGTAATATTTGATTAATTTCTTTTAAAGTAAATCCATGTACCAATTGCAATTCATATATGGAAAGCATTTCGCCATTTTTCTTTATGTAGTTGAGCAGACTTTTTATTTGAAAATCATTTAAAATTTGAAGTCTTTCTAAATCTTCTTTTTTTGCGGTATTTAAATTTAAAGGGTTATTAATGAAATAATTAAGATCTTCATATAAACTGGTGTAGTCAATTTCAGCATCCGTATTACTTGCAATTTCTTCAATTAAATCTTCAAGTGTTGGATTTTTTTGAGAAAAGGCATTCTTAGCTCCCAAAATCAACAAAATTAGAATTAATATGTAGTTTATCTTAAGAGCTTTAGAAACCATAACTAAGAGTAAAAGATGGAGTGAAACCTAAAGTCTGATGTTTTAAGAAACCAACATTTGCATCAATCGATTTATAATGAAACCCTATTCCAAATGAGTATTTGCTTGGATTGGTTGAAATACCTGCTTGTAAGGAAACAAATTCAATTAATTTGTAATCTAATCCGGCTTTAAAAATAGCTTCGTGATCTAAATCTTTTTCAGTTCCAATGGCAAACAAAACTTTGTCAGAAAAGAGGTAACTAATACCTAAATTATAAATTGTAGGCATTTTTTCTTCGCCCATTTTACTGCGTGATGGATTATAAACATGAGCTCCTATAAGAAGATTATCAATAGGTTGAGATAAAATTCCAAGTTCGAAATTAACCGAACTTGCATTGCCATAATTGCCGGCAATTTGCGTATGTAAATAATTAATCTGAATACCTAGCGAGAAGTATTTCGTAAAGCTACGACCAAATGCTATACCAGCTTGCATTTCATTGTATTGAGAATATCCATAATATGAATAAGATGCTCCAATCGTTCCTGTTTTCGTGGGTAGAGCAAAAGCAATTCCTTGTAAATTTTGCTCTTTAACAAATCCTGATTGATGAAAAGCTCCAATGGTAATATTTTGTATATACCCAAGCCCAGCCTGATTGTTGTAAATAGACCAAACATCGGTTAAGGTAACACTTGTATTTGCCATAGCAGCAGATTTACCTGCCACAACATTATTTTCCTGAACCGAATACGAATAGCCTATATAGCACGAAAAGATTAGAAATGTTAGTAATAATCTTTTGCGGGATGATTTTAAATTCATGTTAAATATAATTCCTGTTAAAAATGTTCTGAAGATACGATTAATTCAGAATAGTAAAATAAATATTCCCAAATATAAGAATTGTTAACAAGATTGTTAATACCTTCTGAAGAGTAAGGCTAAAAGTTAAGATGAATATAATGATTGCTTAATTTGCGAGCAGCAATTTCAGCTAAAATCTGAAAATCCAAGTAATGGAAAATTCTGTGTATTACAGAATTGATTTTGAGTGAGATGTTTGAGAAAGTGTAAATTATTTGTAAGAAAATCCACTATGTTTTTATTCAAACACGAAGAAATTGAAGAGTTAAATGAATTGGAATATTTTTCACAAGGTTTTGTGGAAGATTATCAAGCTATGGTCTTGAAACTTTCTTTAAGTATAGTGTTTTATTAGACAATCTAGAAAAAATGGTGAATTAGAAATGTTTAAAATGTTAATTCTTTTTGCTCGCAAAAAGAATTTTTATTGCTTTCTTAAAGTATGTTAAATGCCAGAAAAAATGGAATGTAGCAATAATAAACCAAACAGTTCCAAAACCTACATGAATTTGAAGCATTGCATATGGAATATCGAAATTGAGTTCGAAGCTATAAATAAAAGCCATAACTATACCTATTGTTCCAGCTACTAAAAATGAAATTAGAAGAAGTAAATTCCAGATTCTTCTATGAGTAATAAATTTGAATGACTTCTTTTTTGTGAACAAATAACTTATTAGATAAATTATCAAACAAATAACAACAATTGGTAAAAATCCATATGTACTCATAATTATATTTTTTTGGTTTATTGTTCGCTAAACACAAGGGCTTTAAAAATGAATATTTCGGCATCTTTCCAGCCATTCCAACCTATTCCAACTTTATTTTTTGAACAGTGCCCTAAAAACTCTTCTTTAGTCCAACCTGTTTCTATGGCCACTTGTGGTAAAAAAGTACCCGATAAGGATCCTTTTTTAATATAGATTCCATGTTTTCCCATAGTAATTTCATCAATAGAAATTATTTTAATAAGTGGAGTTAATACCGATATTTCAATTTCGATTTCGTCCAATTCATCTAATTCTACATTAGGGAAACGATTGTCTTGGGTGGCAGATGAAATAGCCATTTTTTGAACAATTTCATACAATGAATCATTTGATGTAAATCGCCCTATACATCCACGCAAAGATCCTTTTTTATGTAAGCTTACAAAACATCCACACTCCATGAGTAAAGATTTGCTTAGTTTAGATTTGTCGATATGTGAAAACTGCCCAGTTAATATATAACTGCGAATAGTAGAACGAGCAATTTCAATTAATTGAAATTTTTCGTTCTCAGAAAGGAAGAATTCTTCTTTACTCATATATAAAAATGATTTAAGCTAAGGTATGAAAATTACAAAGGGAAATCAATAAAATTGAATATCACAAACTGTAAATAAAAAAGGTTTCTTACTTTTGATAAATATGATTTATGTTAAGTATATTGCTTTTACTGTTATCGGGATTTATGCTTTGCTAATTCTTTATTTTTTTTATGGGTGGTATAAGTTAAGATTGTTTGCCGATTCCAGCTTAAAAGATAGCATAGCACTTAGTGTAATTGTTGCATGTCGAAACGAGGAGCATAATATAACTGAACTTTTGAGATGTTTAATTGCACAAAATTATCCTACACAAAAAACGGAAATAATTCTTATTAACGATCATTCAATAGATAATACTAAAAGAGTTGCTTTGGAGTGTATAAGGGATTATCCTCATATTAAACTTTATGATTTACCAAACGGCTTAAGAGGTAAAAAAGATGCGATTTCTTTCGGAGTAGAAAAATCTGGCTGTGATCTTATTGTTACAACCGACTCCGATTGTACAATGAGTCAGAACTGGTTAAGAGAATTGATTTTGTATTACAAAGAGAAGAAACCTAAATTGATTAGTGGACCGGTATGTTTAAAATATGAGGATACCATTTTTCAGAAATTTCAGGCATTAGAATTCCTAAGTTTGATTGGCTCAGGTGCTGGAGCAATAGGTGTTCATAAGGCTATAATGTGCAATGCAGCAAATATGTTGTTTGAAAAATCTTTGTACAAGCAATGCAATATAAAAAATGAACTGGCATCTGGAGATGATATCTTTTTAATGCTATGTGCAAAAGCTCAGAATAAAAAGAATATTCAGTTTATTAAATCACAAGATGCCATTGTTTCATCTGTGGCTACAAAAGGAATAAAGAGTTTCTATCATCAAAGGGTTCGTTGGACTTCAAAAAGTAAAGCATACAAAGATCCCGATATTATATTAACCGCAATTCTTGTTGCGTTAACAAATATAATACTAGGCGTGAGTATGATTTATTCAATCACTAATCTTACATTTTCAGATTTCACATTACTTTTTTTATTAAAGTCAGTGTCCGATTTTATTCTCTTATTTTCGGTAACAAGATTCTTTAAATCAAAAAAATTAATGTTGTACTTTATCCCCTTGCAGTTAATTTATCCATTTTATATAATCACAACTGTTTTGTTCGGATTAATTGGGAATTTTAAATGGAAAGACCGAACATTTTAATAAAATTAGAATAATTTTGATGCTTAAGAATATAAATTAGTCGAGCTAAAGATGTTTTTTAAAAAGAAAAGAATAATTGATTCTGGGTCATTAAATTATCTGGCTTGGCAACGGTTTAAGAAAAACAAACTCTCCTTTGGAAGTTTGATTTTTATCTTCCTAACAGTTTTAATTGCAATTTTAGGTTATGCTCTAACTCCCGATAAAACCAGTTTTGCTAACAATCAAGTTTTAGAAATATCGACGCAAAAACCGGGTTTTAGTTGTTTAATGCTTAAAGTTAGAAATAACGAGCAAAGCGATGAATCATTCTTTTTTAAACGAATGATTTTCGGAGAAAAAAGTGCTTTTACTTTTATTCCAATTAATTCGTATTATTTCGAAAATGAAAAGTTGATAATTGAGGAATTTAATGATGTGAAGGGAGAAGAACCCTTTTATACTGAAATAAGCCCAATTGATGTTATTGCGCCAGTTCAATATGGGTCGAAAATTTCTTTTAAAGAGAATGCATATAGCTATATTGATATTGAAGGAAAAGAAATCAACTTAAGTTTAAACAAGCTTATTAATAAGATTGAGAATGAGCATATAATTTCAAGAACATTTATTTTTGGTACCGATCGATTTGGACGCGATTTGTATAGTCGGTTACTAATTGGTACTCGAATTTCGCTTTCTGTTGGTTTTATTTCGGTTTTTATATCATTGTTAATAGGAATTACTTTAGGAGCAATAGCTGGTTATTATAAAGGTTTGGTCGATGATATTATAATGTGGTTAATTAATGTAATTTGGTCTATCCCAACATTACTAATGGTTATTGCAATTACATTGGTAATTGGTAAAGGATTTTGGCAAATTTTCATAGCTGTTGGTTTAACTATGTGGGTGGAAGTAGCACGTGTTGTGCGAGGGCAGGTTTTGGGTATTCGCGAGAAAGAATATATTGAAGCTGCTCGTGCTCTTGGTTTTGGAAACTTTAGAATCATTTTCCGACATATATTACCTAATATAATGAGTCCTGTTATTATAATTTCGGCGGCAAATTTTGCAACAGCAATATTACTAGAGGCCGGATTAAGCTTTTTAGGAATTGGAGTTCAGCCGCCCATTCCATCTTGGGGTACAATGATAAAAGAACATTACGGATATATTATTATGGATAAAGCATATTTAGCTATATTTCCAGGCATTGCAATAATGATAATGGTTTTATCTTTTACCTTAATAGGTAATGGTTTACGTGATGCTTTAGATACAAAATCATAGTCGATATTCAAATAAATATCAATTGTTTTATTAGTCAATCAATTGGAGCCGTTTGTCAAAAAATAAGAACTGTTCATGTCTTTAGTTGTTAAATATCAGAGTGTAAACGAAAGAGGTGGATTATGTTTGAGATTCTTAAAAATGGGATAGAGATTTTAAAGCAAAAAGTTCGATTTAATTTAGAAGTTATAACTAAAAACGAAAAAAAGATTAAAGAGATTTTGAAAGAACCTATTAGTACTGAGCGTTCTAAAAAATTAAATGATCGATTCGCATTCAATAAGAGCTTGTTAAAAGAAAATAAAGAGGCGCTGCAAATCCAGAAGAGTTTATTAAATTATTTAGAAAACTATAAGGTTGATATAGACGACCTTGATATTTTATCGGAAATAGACTATTTAGAAAATGATTTTAAACTAGATGCAGAAATAAGTAGAGAAGATTATTTTGATTTAACAATAAGTGAAGCCATCTGTTTTGATAATCGACATCCTTACTTTAACGACAAAAAGTTCATCCAAGATCTACTAAAATACTATACCGAGCATGAAAACTACGAAATGTGTTCTGTTTTACTAAAGAGTACAAAAAAGATATCACAAAACTAATTTTGGTTTAAAATAGAATGTGATATTAAAAACAAAAACTTCTTTCTTATTTATAAAGAGATACAATTTCAATTGTTAAGTGGATAAATATTTGACACAGGTCTGAATTCTTTGTATCTTTAAAAATAGAATTTTATATCTCTTACTGTATATACTCTTTTAGAAAACAAATAACCTTAAAACCAAGATTATGCAAAAGAAAAACATAATCATCGGATTAATTCTTCTTTCTTTTTTGCTTTTTCAGTGTACTCCAAATTCAAAAAAAGCAGATAATCAACCAAAATCAAAAATTGAGAAGTTATTATCTAATTATGCCGATGTTCAGTTAGTATCTAGCTTAGATATGTTAACTGATAAACAAAAAGAAATTATCCCAGTATTAATTGAAGCTGCCAAATTAATTGATGACTTGTTCTGGATTCAAACTTGTAGCCAGAAGGATGAGGTAATGAACTCTATAAAAGATGAAAATGTATTAAAATACTTTAAAGTAAATTATGGACCTTGGGATAAGCTTGAAGGTATGAAACCCTTTGTGGAAGGTCTGCCAGAAAGGCCTCTTGGCGCTAATTTCTACCCAACCGATATGTCTTATCAAGAATTTGATCAGTTTAACGATTTAGATAAATACAATTCATATACTTTAATTAGAAGAAACGAGATCGGTGGTTTACAAACCATTCCATATCATAAAGCTTACAACGAAAAACTTGTTAAAATAGCAGAATTATTAAAAGAAGCTGCGGATTTAACCGACGATGAATCGTTCAAAAAATATTTGGAGTTAAGAGCAGTTGCTTTATTAAACGACAAATACTACGAAAGCGATATTGCCTGGATGGAAATGAAAAATAATGTTATTGATTTTCTTGTAGGTCCTATAGAGGATGTGGAGGATAGATTGTATTATACAAAAGCTGCATATCAATCCATGCTATTGGTTAGAGATAATGAATCGAGTAAAGATCTTGAAAAGTACTCTCTTTTAACACCGTATCTTCAGCAAAATTTACCAGTAGATGCTAAGTATAAGACCGAGATTCCAGGAAATTTATCAGATATTATGGTTTACGATGTTTTATATTGTTCGGGAAATTGGAATTCGGGAAGTAAAAAAATTGCCATTACCTTGCCGTTCGATGGTCAGGTGCAATTAAAAGTAGGTAGTAGAAAACTTCAGTTCAAAAATGTGATCGAAGCTAAATTTGAAAAAATATTAATGCCAATTAGCCAATTACTAATCGATAAAGATCAGCTAAAACACGTAACGGCAAAAGCATTTTTCGATAACACCATGTTTTATGAGATAGGAAGCGCCCTTGGAATTAAGAATACAATAAATAACAAAGGAGCAGTGCGCGATGCATTAAAAGATCAAAATAATATTATTGCAGAGTGTAAAAACGACATTTTAAGTTTGTTCTTTGTAACAAAGTTATACGAAATGGGAGAAATGAATGGTGCCGATTTAATGGATAATTACGTAACCTACATGGCCGATGTGTTTAGATCTGTGCGATTTGGCATTTCCAATGATCAAGGGGTTGCAAATATGATTCGGTTCTATTATTTCGAAGAAAAGGGAGCATTTACCCGAGATAAAAAAGATGGTAAATACAAAATTAATTTTGATAAAATGAAGGCGGCAATGCTTGATCTTTCAGAAGAGATTCTCATTATTCAGGGAAACGGTGATTATATTGCAGCTAAAAAACTTGTTGATGATAAAGGATTTATTCGTGATGATTTATTAAATGATTTATATCGATTACAGAAAGAGAATATTCCAAAAGATATTGTTTTTATCCAGGGACTTAACGAACTAGGATTGGTAGAATAGGAAAAGGGGCTTTTTAAAAAGCCCCTTTTTATTTTTATTTTTTATCTTCTTCTTTTTCTTCTTTTGGCTTGGGGGGTTCATAACCATAAGCTATTCCTGAAGCCTGATATGTTGGAGGTTCTCCAAAACCACCTATTGATTCTTCTTTTGTAAGCAATATTATAATTCCACCCAAATTGGCAGCCTTTTTTTGCAATCTTATTATTGCACTTTTTTTAGCAGCCTTTGCATTTCTGCTCCCTGCCGAGGATTTTGTTTTTATTGCACCCAATTCATAAAGTCCACTAACATCACTTTTACGGTCTGTAACAATAACAGTTTTCCAATCACCTTCAGCAATCATCATCATTACCGGCTTATTGTAAACTTCTTTTCGTCCAGTGTTATAAACAATTTTTTGGATTTGTTTTCTTTCAAGAGTTACCGTTTCGTCAGAATTTGGCTTAGAATATCTAATGGTCGATGACGAAACATTTTTCACATCAACAATTAGCTTTTTGCGTCCTAAAAGGTATATTGTATCAAGTTTTGGGGTTTCTTCTTGTGCAATTAGAGGGATGCTCAAAAATAGTATTAGACTTATAATTAATATTTTTTTAATCTTCATAATGCACGAAATTTAATAAAAAATTACTAGTTGGCTGTGAAATTAATAAGTAATAAATAGAATTCAAAAAATATGCCAATTTAGAAATTAATTTAAAGTGAAAACAAATAATATTTCATAATTGATTTTTGATGATAAACTGAAAAAGATATTTTTGTAGTTGAATAATTCATTAATAAAAGATGTTTAAAATATTTTTCTCCTTCTATGTGTGGTTTGTTATATCTTTAGCAACAATTGTTTTAGCTCCATTTTTTGTAATTGTATGGTTGTTAACTGTAGCTTTCGACAAAAGACTCTTAATATTGAATTACGTTGCAAATTATTGGGGAAGTTTATTTACCATTTTGGTTCCAGGATGGGATGTGCAGGTTATTGGAAAAGAAAAACTAAACAATGCACCAAAAATTATTGTTGCAAATCATCAGTCTCAGGAAGACATTCTACTATTATATCGATTAGGAATTCCATTTCGATGGGTATCAAAAGCAGAGGTATTTAAAATACCGATTTATGGCTGGCTAATGTATTTGAAAGGTGATATAAAGCTGCTTCGATCCAGCAAATCAAGTATTCGTAAAATGCTTATCGATGCCGAAACGGTTTTGAACAAGGGCAATATAATTACTATATTTCCAGAAGGAACACGGTCAAAAATAGGTAAATTAGGAAACTTTAAGGAAGGAGCGTTTAAGCTTGCGCAAAACGCTCAAGTTTCTATTGTCCCTGTTATTATTAGTCGAACAGGGGCGCATTTTTTATATTCTAACGGAATTTTTAAGGGTAGGCATAAAGTTGTTTTAAAAGTTCTTGATGAGATTCCATATTCGGAATTTAAGAATTTAGATTCAAAAGAATTCTCATTAAAAGTACGTGAACTAATGAATACAGAAATTAATCAATTAAATAATACAAATGAATAGTAATAAGCTAATACAAAATTATAGTGATCGAGTAAAGTCATTTCAGATTCAGGCAGATCGAATTAGAAAATTGTTAATTGGATTTAGCATTATGCGTTTTGTAATGTTTGTTTTATTTATCGTTTCAATTGTGTTTTTAGTGAGAAGCTTTAATTTAATCACACTTAGTTTTTGCATGTTTTCTTTTACGGTTTTTATTTTTTTAATCATTCAATATATCAAGAAAACGAATATATTAAAACACTATAAAAATTTAATAAAAATTAATCTTAACGAGATCGATGTTTTAAATAATAATTTCTCGAAGTTTTATCACGGCGAAGAATATATAAACAGAGAACATGGATATTCATATGATTTAGATTTATTTGGAGAAGGATCGTTGTATCAATATTTAAACAGGACAGTAACGCTTGTTGGAAGGGAGTTGTTGGCGAATAGACTTGAAGAGACTAAAACTTCCGAATCAATTATTAAAAGCAAACAAGAAGCAATATCAGAGTTAGGTAAAAAGATTGATTGGCGGCACAATTTCTTAGCTACGGGACATTCTTGTCCAGTTACAGGCAAAGAAAATAAGAAAATCGATTTTTGGATTGATAAGCCGGTTTATTTTATTACGAAAAGCATCTATAAATTTCTTGTTTTAGCATTGCCAATTGTAACTGTTTCTTTATTAATTCTTGTAATGGCAGGAACTGTTCATTATTCAATTTTCACATTATTTGCCTTAATTCAATTGTTTATTGCAAGTATACAGCTTGGGCGCACAAATAAAGAACAACAAATTGTTTCTGAGGAGTTACGGATACTTAAAAATTATGCAAAGCTGATTTATCTTATAGAAAACGAGTCATTTAATTCAGAATTACTCAAAAAACTCCAGAACGATTTACAAACAAAAGGCATAAATGCAAAAGAAGCATTTAGGAAATTAATTCGAATAATTGATGCATTTGATACACGTTTAAATATTTTTCTGGGAGTTATTTTAAATGCCACGCTAATGTGGGATTTGTATTCGGTAATGCGCCTCGAAAAATGGAAGATAAAGTATGGTTCCAATGTTAAACTGTGGATAAAAATAATCGCAGAATTTGATGTTTATTGTAGTTTTGGGAATTATGAGTATAACAATCCTGACTTTGTATATCCCGAGATATCTGAAGAGATTGTTGTAAATGCAAAAGACCTTGGACATCCTTTAATTCCAGCAAACAAAAGAATTAATAACGATTTTGAAATTAATAAATTAGGACAAATAGATATTGTTACCGGTGCTAATATGGCAGGGAAAAGTACGTTTTTACGTACAGTAGGTATAAATCTTCTAATCGCATTAAACGGAATGCCAGTTTGTGCTAAAGAATATACATTTAAGATAATCGATTTGTTTTCGGGAATGAGAACTGCTGATTCTTTAAAAGAAAACGAATCCTATTTTTATGCAGAATTAAAACGCTTAAAATATATTATTGAAAAGCTGCAAAATGGAAACCCAACATTACTTTTGTTAGATGAGATTTTAAAAGGCACAAACTCCGTTGATAAAGCAAAGGGTTCATGGAAATTTGTAGAACACCTGATATCCTTAAAAGCAACAGGTATTGTGGCAACACACGATTTAACTTTGTGCAAAATTGAAAAAGAATTTCCCGAAAATATAGCAAATAAATGTTTTGAGGTTGATATTGATGGTCAGAGTATTAGTTTTGATTATAAGCTTAAATCTGGAGTTACTAAGAATATGAATGCTTCAATATTAATGAAACAGATGGGATTGTTCAAAAATTGATTTTTTCAACAATTGACAGTTTTCATTTCATGCTGGTTTTTATTTAATTTGCATGATATTTTAAATTATCAACAGGGATGTTTCGGTGTCTGTTGATAAACAAATTCAACAGTGACTTTTCTTTTATTTATATTTACGAAAAATAAGGTAGAATGACTGCAATATATACAGAAGACAGTATACGTACATTAGATTGGAAAGAGCACATCCAGAAACGCCCTGGGATGTATATTGGAAAATTGGGCGATGGATCATCGCAAGATGATGGTATTTATGTGTTATTAAAGGAAGTAATGGATAACTCTATCGACGAATTTATGATGGGATTCGGGAAAGTTATCGATATTGAAATGACAAATAATTACGTAAAGGTTAGAGATTTTGGACGAGGAGTTCCTTTAGGTAAGCTTAAAGATGTTGCTTCAAAAATGAATACCGGAGCAAAATATGATTCAAAAGCTTTTAAGAAATCAGTTGGTTTAAATGGTGTAGGTATAAAAGCTGTAAACGCTTTGTCGGAGTCGTTTAAAATTGAGGCATTTAGAGAAGGTGAAGTGAAAAGTATCGAGTTCGAAAATGGAACTGTTGTAAACGAACAAGACATACAAAAGACTGCTGAAAAGAATGGAACGCAAACTACTTTTGTTCCGAATAGAGATATTTTTGGAGATTATCATTACATAGAAGAGTATGTTGTTAGTCTTATAAAAAACTATGTTTATTTAAATACAGGTTTAACAATAAAATTAAACGGCGAAAAGTACAGTTCTAAGAATGGTCTTTTGGATCTTCTCGAAGAAAATATGAGTACTGATGGTATTTATCCAATTATTCATTTAAAAGGAGAAGATATTGAAGTTGCTATAACACATGGAAGCCAATATGGAGAAGAATACTATAGCTTTACCAATGGACAGCATACAACACACGGAGGAACACATTTAGCTGCTTTTAGAGAAGCTCTAGTGAAAACTATTCGTGATTTTTATAAGAAAGATTTTGATCCTTCGGATATTAGAACTTCAATAGTAGCTGCGGTGAGTATTAAGGTTGAAGAGCCTGTTTTTGAATCTCAAACAAAAACAAAATTAGGTTCTAAAAATATTGGTCCCAATGGACCATCAATCAGAAATTTCATTGGAGATTTTCTTAAGAATGAGTTAGATAATTATTTACACAGGAATAGTGAAGTTGCAGAATCACTGCAAAGAAAAATAATTGAATCGGAAAAAGAACGAAAAGCTATTTCGGGGATAAAAAAATTGGCAAAGCAAAGAGCAAAGAAAGCTAGTTTGCATAATAAAAAATTGCGTGATTGCCGCGTTCACTTTAATTCAAATAGCGAAAATAAAGAGGAAACAATGATCTTTATTACCGAGGGAGATTCGGCAAGTGGTTCAATCACAAAATCAAGAAATGTTAATACACAAGCAGTTTTTAGTTTAAAAGGAAAGCCGTTAAATACTTTCGGACTTACCAAGAAAATTGTATACGAGAACGAAGAGTTTAACCTATTGCAGGCGGCACTTAATATTGAAGAGGGAATAGAAAACCTTAGATATAACAACGTAATAATAGCAACCGATGCCGATGTGGATGGAATGCATATTAGGTTGTTGTTAATTACCTTCTTTCTGCAATTCTTTCCTGACTTGGTAAGAAATGGACATTTATATATTCTACAAACTCCATTATTTAGGGTGCGAAATAAAAAAGAAACTCACTACTGTTATAGCGAAGAAGAAAAGTCAAAAGCTATTAAAAAACTTAAATTGAATCCAGAAATAACACGGTTTAAAGGTTTAGGAGAAATATCACCAGATGAGTTTAAATACTTTATTGATAAAGATATTCGTCTTGACAGAGTGCGCCTAAGAAGAGAAGATGCAGTGAAAGATTTGCTGGAATTTTACATGGGTAAAAACACACCTGAACGTCAGGATTTTATTGTCGAGAATTTAAAAATTGATGTTGTTGATTAATAAACTCTAAATTAATCGAATAATAGATTAACAAAATACGAGGATGAGTAAAGAGAATTTGGAAAACGCTGATAATAAAAATAATGAAGAGTTGGAATCTCAAAATGAGATAAACGAAAAAGAAATGCAAAGCGAAGAACTTCATAAAATAGTTCAACTTTCAGGAATGTTTAAAGATTGGTTTCTGGATTATGCTTCGTATGTAATTCTTGAAAGAGCAGTTCCTCATTTATTTGATGGTTTAAAGCCGGTGCAACGAAGAATTTTACATGCAATGAAACGTCTAGATGATGGGCGTTACAATAAAGTTGCAAATATAATAGGTTACACTATGCAATATCATCCACATGGTGACGCTTCAATTGGAGATGCACTTGTGCAGCTCGGTCAAAAAGATTTATTAATTGATACTCAGGGAAACTGGGGTAATATCTTAACTGGAGATAGATCAGCAGCTCCTCGTTACATTGAGGCACGATTATCAAAATTTGCAAGCGACGTTGTTTTTAATCCTAAAACAACAGAATGGAAAAAATCATACGATGGTAGAAATGACGAGCCAGTTGCTTTGCCCGTTAAATTTCCGTTACTCTTGGCACAAGGTGTTGAAGGTATAGCAGTTGGACTAGCTTCTAAAATCTTACCTCATAATTTTACCGAATTAATTGATGCAGCAATTGCATATTTAAAAGGAAAAGAATTTGAATTATTTCCTGATTTTTTAACAGGCGGTATTGCCGATTTTAGTAAGTACAACGACGGTATTCGTGGAGGGTCAGTAAAGGTACGTGCTAAAATTGACCGAGAAGATAAAAAAACATTAAAAATTACAGAAATCCCTTATGGCAAAACAACACAGACCTTAATAGATTCTATCTTAAAAGCCAATGAAAAGGGAAAAATAAAAATCCGAAAAATTGACGATAACACTGCTGCAAATGTTGAAATTTTAATTCATTTGCACGCAGGAACATCTCCCGACCAAACTATCGATGCATTATATGCATTTACCGATTGCGAAGTGCCAATATCTCCCAATTCATGTGTAATTGAAAATTCAAAACCTGTATTTATTGGTGTTTCAGAAATCCTGAAATTTTCGGCCACAAATACAGTTGATTTATTAAAACTTGAACTGGAGATTAAAAAGCGTGAGCTCCAAGAAAGCTGGCACATGTCTTCTTTAGAAAAAATCTTTATTGAAAATAGAATTTATCACGATATTGAGGAATGTGAAACATGGGAGTGTGTTATACAAACAATCGATAAAGGATTGGAGCCATTTAAAAAGATGTTACTTCGAGTAGTTACCGAAGAAGATATTGTGAAGCTTACCGAAATCAAGATCAAGCGAATTACAAAGTTTGATGTTAAAAAGGCAGATGAATATATCAAAGGAGTAGAAGCCGAGATTAAAGAAGTTCAAAATCATCTCGATAATATTATTGATTTCGCGATTAATTATTATAAGCAAATAAGAAAAAAGCATGGCGACGGACGAGATCGCAGAACTGAAATTCGAAATCTAGATACAATAGAAGCTACCCAAGTAGTGGTTGCAAATGAAAAATTGTATGTTGATCGCGAAGAAGGTTTTGTAGGAACATCTCTTAAAAAAGACGAGTTTGTAAGTGACTGTTCAGATATTGATGAGGTAATTGTATTTCTACGTGATGGTAGATATATTATTACAAAAGTAACCGATAAGGTATTTGTTGGCAAAGATATTATTCACGTAGCTGTTTTTAAACGAAACGATGATCGTACCATTTATAATGTGATTTACCGTGATGGTTTAAATGGATCAATAATGGTTAAGCGTTGCGCTATAAAAGGGATAACGCGCGATAAGGATTATGAAATCACAAAAGGAACAGAGGGGTCGAAAATTTTATACATGACTGTTAATCCAAATGGCGAAGCTGAAATTGTAAAAGTTTATTTACGACCACGTCCCCGTTTAAAGAAACCGATATTTGAATTTGATTTTACCGATCTTGCAATAAAAGGTCGACAATCAATGGGTAATGTTTTAACCAAATATGCAGTTCATAAAATTGTTTTGAAAGATGAGGGTGTTTCTACGCTAGGGGGCCGTAAAATCTGGTTCGAAGAAGAGGTGCTAAGATTAAACGCTGATGGACGAGGAAATTATGTGGGCGAATTTCATGGCGACGATAAAATATTAATTATAACTAAATCTGGGAAATATAGGATGTGTTCCTACGATCTTATGAATCATTTTGAAGATGATATAATGATTGTAGAAAAGTATAGGGAAAACAAAACTTATTCAGCGGTTTATTACGATGCCGATCTTGAATATTATTATGTTAAGAGATTTGTGCTTGAACTTACCGATAAAATTTCAAGTTTTATTGGCGATAACGAAGAGTCGCGATTAATTAAATTAACAGAGGTTGAATATCCAAGATTAGAAGTTTCCTTTGGAGGAAGGCACAAAACTCGTGAGAATGAGATTATTGAATTGGCAGAATTCATTGGAGTAAAAAGCTATAAAGCTCGTGGAAAACGATTGTCAAATTACGAAGTTAAAATTGTAACTGAGATTGATCCATTAATTGTAAAGGAAGAAGAGCTTAATGATGTTACTTTAGATGAAAATCATGATGAAGATGACACATCTCAAATGAGTTTATTTGAAAATGGCAAAGGATAAGTAGGTTTAGTGATTAAAGCTTCTTAAATTTAATACTCTAAAAATCAGTTTATGAGAATTTTTTTAGTGGGATTTATGGCAAGCGGAAAAACAACCGTTGGAAAAAAAATGGCAAATAGGTTAGGACTTAAGTTTGTTGATCTGGATGTGTTTATTGAAGAGAAGTACAACACAACTATTCGGTCAATTATTTATAACGAAGGGCAAGATGTATTTCGTGAAAAAGAAAGAGAAGCATTAAATTCTGTAATTAGCGAAAATAAATCAGCTGTTATTTCTACCGGAGGCGGAACACCATATTATTTCGATAATATGGAAAAAATGAAAAACGCTGGTGAAACTTTATATATTGAAGTTGATATTCCAACCTTGGTTGATCGTTTATTAAATTCTAAAAAGGATAGACCTTTAATTTGGGGAAAATCTAAGGCTGATTTAACTATTTATGCTAAAGAGTTATTCGAACGCAGACAAGAATTATACAATAAGGCCAAGTATAAGGTTAATGGTAAAGATTTGAAAATTGATTTGGTACTAGATGTTTTAGGATTATCTAAATAAACTTATATCCGAATCCCAATTGCCAAAATATCATCGACTTGAGGTTCATCGCCTTTCCATTTTAAAAATGTCTCGTGAAGAATTCTTTTTTGTTCAGGCATATCTTTTTCGTGCATTTCTAAAAGCAATTCTCTTAAATTCCCAGCTCTAAATTTCTTCCTTAATTTACCACCAAATTGATCAGCATACCCATCCGTAAATAAGTAAAATAGATCGCCGGTTTGAATCTTAATTTTGTGATTTGTAAAAGGAGTAATTGCTTTGTCGCTAATTCCAACAGGCATTCTGTCTGCTTTTATTGTATCAAGCATATGATCACGAATAAAAAATAAATTATTAAAAGCCCCAGCATACTCAAGGGTCATTTCATCGTGGTCAATTACAACTAAAGAAATATCCATGCCATCTTTAGATTCGTTAACTCTATTGGCATGTATCATTGTTTTAATAATTTTTTTACGGAGCTCGTTTAATATATCGTTTGGTGAAACTATAGTTTTATCAAAAACAATTTCATTTAGAAAATTTATGCCAATAATACTCATGAAAGCACCAGGAACTCCATGCCCTGTGCAATCGGCAGCAACAATTACAGATCGATTCCCCATTTGATTAACCCAATAGAAATCTCCACTTACTATATCTTTAGGCTTAAATAAACAAAAGCCTTGCTTTAAAACCTTTTGTAAGGTTATTTTATTAGGAAATAATGCTATTTGAATATGTTTTGCATATTCGATGCTATCTGTAATATCTTTATTTTGTTTTACAATCTGTTTTGTTTGAATATCGGAAATATCCTTTTGTCGTTTTATTTCATCTCGTTGAGCCTCAATTTCGTCTCTTTGAGCTTCGATTTCTTCTTTTTGAACTAATATACTATCGTTTTGAGATCTTAATACGTTATTGTTTCTACGACGCGTTTTATTAATCTTTAAAACAACTATAACGAGAACACTAAACAATAAAAGACCAATAATAAAAACAATATTCATGTTATGTTTTTGAGTCTTTTCCTTATTTAGTAAATCAATTTCTTGTTGTTTTTTATCAGCTTGATATTTGATTTCTAACTCTGCAATTTGAGAGCTAGCTTCTTGATTAATCCGAATACCTTTTAATTCATTAAACATCTCTAGGTAATTGAGTGCTTCGGTCGGTTTGTCTATTTCTTTATAAGCTTGAGATAAAATTTCGTAATTAAGTTCAAGCGTATGAGTGTAATCATGAATCTTACATAATTCGATACTTTTTTCACAGTACTCAATAGCTGTTTTGTGATTTTTGAGTTTTAAATGAATGCCTCCAAGATTTAAGTAAGAAGTGGCAATTCCATCGAAATCCTTAAGTTTTAATTCTATTTCTAAAGATCTATTGTAAAAATCTCTTGCCTGAGCAAACAAATTAAGATACTCATGAAGTACTCCAAGATTTATATAAATACCGCTTAATCCTCCAGCATTATTTAGCTTTTCGTAAATTTCGCGTGATTTCTCGTAACATTCAATAGCTCTTGGAAAATCGTCAGTAGCTCTATAAATAATTCCTAAATTATTGTATGCTCTTCCTATTCCATTCTCATTGTTAATTTCGACTTGGAGTTTAAGGTAATTTTTGAAATATTCTAAAGCTTTTGGATAATTCTCTTGTAAGTAATATGCTTCTCCAATAATCTGATAACAATAATCTATTATTTCAGTACTATCGTGTTTTTCTGCATAAATAAGGAGTTCATTAGCCAAACGAATAGCCTTGTTGGGGGCATTATAAATATAGTATTCGGTTAAAGCGTAATAATATGGAATTTTCTTTTCTTCAGTATTATTTTTAAGAAGTGTTTCTAATGAATCAATATTGTAATTTTGCGAGAATGCATTTTGATTTCCGATTAAAAAACTAAATAAAAATAAAATAAAAAATATAGCTGGTAATTTACTTTTCATATCAGCAATAGAGAATTGAAAATTAGTGCGTTTTTACAAACTAATAGTACATACGACTAAAAACTAAAAAAGATACATTTAAATGATTTTCTATTAATAAAAAAAGGAGCGTTTTTATGAACGCTCCTTTTTGTTATGCAAACGATTGTAAATCATGCAATTTTTTGTAAACACCTTTTTCCAGAATAAGCTTATCGTGCTTGCCTCGTTCGATGATTTCTCCATCCTGAAGAACACAAATTTCATCGGCATCGTGAACTGTTGAAAGTCTGTGTGCAATTACAATTGTAGTTCTATTTTTCATTAATTTGAAAAGGGCATCCTGAACCAGTTTTTCTGATTCTGTATCTAAAGCTGAAGTTGCTTCGTCGAGAATCATGATCGGAGGATTCTTAAGAACTGCTCTAGCAATACTTATTCTTTGTCTTTGTCCACCTGATAATTTTGTTCCTCTATCACCAATATTGGTTTGATATCCATGTTCTGTTTGAAGAATAAAATCGTGAGCATTTGCAACTTTTGCTGCTTCAATTATTTCTTCTTCGCTCGCATGTTCCATTCCGAAAGCTATATTATTATATATGGTATCGTTAAATAAAATTGATTCCTGACTAACAATTCCCATAAGTTTTCTTAAATCGTTTACTTTAAGATCTTGAATATTGTTTCCATCAATGCTTATACCTCCTTCTACAACATCATAAAATCTTGGAAGTAAATCTACTAAGGTGGATTTGCCAGAACCCGATTGTCCTACAAGAGCAATTTTCTGACCTTTTTTAATATCCAGATTTACGTTCTTTAAAACATAATCGTCTATATATTTAAAATTCAGATTTTTGTATTCTATTTTGTTTTCAAAAGTGTTTATGGCTGTAGCGTTTGGTTTTTCGTTTATAGTAACCGGAGCATCCAAAATTCCATTTATTCTCTCTACAGATGCTAATCCTTTTTGAATATTATAAAATACTGTCGAAAGTTCTTTTGCAGGTTGAATAATCTGAGAAAATACAATTAAATAAGTTATGAACTCTTGGGGGCTCATTAATGAGCTAGAATTAAGAACAATACTTCCACCAACATACATAACAAGAACAATAACTATGGTCGCCATTAATTCGCTAAATGGACTGGCTAAATCTTTTTTTCTCCACAAGCGAGTCATTAAGCGCGTGTATGACTGATTTTCTTTTTTAAAACGATCGTGAATTTTCTTTTCGGTTCCAAAGGCTTTTATTATTCGCAGTCCAAATAAAGTTTCTTCAATATATGACAGAAGAACGCCTAATTTTTTTTGCCCTTTTAATGATTTTCTTTTTAATGATTTTCCAATTCGTCCAATAACATATCCACTAACTGGTAATAGAATTAATACAAATACGGTTAGTTTCGGACTCCAGATAAACAGCATTGTTAAATAGATAATGATTGTTATTGGAGCTTTTATTGCATTGTTTAGTGATCTAACAATAGAGGCTTCAATTTCATTCACATCACCAGTCATTCTAGATATAAGATCTCCTTTGCGCTCATCGGTAAAGTAGGATAATTGTAAATCTAAGACTTTCGAGTTTAAGTGATTTCTTATATCGCGTATAACTTTGGTTCTTAAAGGAGCCATTGCATAGTTGCTTAAATAATGAAAAAGTGTTTTGAAGAAGACAAAGAAAACAATCATTACACTTACCGCTAACAAGGCTTGTTTTTCGCCTTTATGCTCAATTATTTGACTAAGAAAATAATTTAAATTTTGCATTATGGCATCCGTGCTCAATTCAAACGGGATTGGATCTGTAACTCTTGGCTGGTTGTTAAATAAAATCCCAAGAAATGGGCTTGCCATTGTAAAGGAGAATAACGAAAATACGGTACTTAATAATGATAAAAGTATACTTGTTAATCCTTTGCTCCAATACGGAACCATATATTTAATAACTCGTCCTAAACCTTTCATGCGTATATTGTAATGTTAATAAGATGACAAATGTAGAAAAAAATATACTAGAATATTTGTAATTGATACAGTATTAAAATTAAAAAATGTTAAAACTGGAAATAAATAAAAGGTTGAATTTCTGCTGATTTTGCTTGAAATAGAATAAAAACAACAACAATTACAATCAGTAATTTAAAAATAATGTGCAATTTTATAAACCAACCGCGATAATTTTCTTTAAAAGTTGAAGGTAACCAATGTATTAAAAAACCTATAGCAATAATGATAAATGTTTTAGAATAAGAAGATATCATTATTGGAATTAATTCTAATTGGAAATTGGTAAAAATTTGTTTTATTAAACCTAGTGCATCACCCATAGATTCTGCTCTAAAGAATATCCAAGCAAATGTTACCAAGTGGAATGTTGTAAACACTGAAATAAACCTGTAAAGGATATTCTTACTTGAACGTGCCGAGTATCTTTTACTTAAAGATAGATTCATTTTCACCCAGAGTTTATGAATTACTAAACCAATTCCGTGAATACCTCCCCAGATTACAAATCGAAGACTTGCCCCGTGCCACAAACCACCTAGCAGCATTGTTATCATTAAGTTAATATACATTCTGGTTTTCCCTTTTTTATTGCCTCCAAGTGGAATGTATAAATAATCGCGTAACCACGATGATAATGAAATGTGCCAACGTCGCCAAAAATCGGTAATATTCATTGCTTTGTAAGGCGAGTTGAAATTAACAGGTAATCGGAAACCTAAAAGCAGAGCAATTCCAATAGCAATGTCGGTATATCCTGAGAAATCACAATAAATCTGAATAGAGTAGCCATAAACGGCCATTAGATTTTCAAATCCTGTAAAGGATAAAGGTGAATCGAAAACACGGTCAACAAAATTAATGGAGATGTAATCTGAAATCAATATCTTTTTTACCAAGCCATTTAGAATTAAGAATATAGCATGTCCAAATTCTTGTCTGGTAAGTTTATATTTTTGATAAAGTTGAGGAATAAATTCTGCAGCTCTAACAATAGGACCAGCAACTAATTGTGGAAAAAACGAAACATAAAAACCAAAATCAATAATATTTTTAACGGGCTTTAACTTTCCTCGGTAAACATCAACGGTATAGCTTATTGTCTGAAATGTGTAAAATGATATACCAACAGGAAGTACAATTCTTGAGATATCAAAAGACGATCCTGCAATATTATTTGTTAGGCTAGCCAGATAGTTTATTACCTTAAAATCTGTATGAAATGTTGAGTTGAAAATATCAGTAAAGAAATATGTGTATTTAAAGTATCCTAATAAACTCAAATTAACGACTATACTAATTGCTACAAATAATTTCTTTTTGAAGTCGGTTTTCGCCAAGTAAATTAATTGTCCAAGAGTGAAATCTACAATTGTTGAGAAAATTAATAAGGAAAAGAAATAACCTCCCGATTTGTAATAAAAGAATAAACTCATTGCAAATAAATAGGCATTTCGCAATGGGTTTTTCTTATATAGTATTGAATAAAAAACTAATAAAAAGGCAAAAAATCCCCAAAAGAAAAGCCTTGTAAAAAGTAAGGGTTTTGCTTCTGAGTAGATTAATATGTCTTTTAACAAGTCCATTTAATTTGTTTTGTTCTGTATTAAATCAATCAGTGCTTTCGTGAATAAATCTCCCTGGATTTCATAACCTAAGCGTTTAAAATGTAATTTATCTTCGCCAGTTAAGCCTTTTTTATACCAGTCGTTAATTGAGCCTTGGCCTCCCATAATGTTGTAAAAATCCCAAAAAGTTAAGTTTAAATCTCGACTCGTTTTATAAATATTTTGATTAACAATCATAATATTGTTATTTGAATACTGTCTGTTTTTTAAATGATCATTTGCTGTAATTACAATTATTGCAGCATGTGGGGCTATATTACGAATTTGGTAAATTAAATCTTTAAAAATATACTCATGTTCGATCTTTGAAAAATTATCGTCGTAGGCTTCATTGGTGCCTAAAGATAAAATAATTAAATCTGGATTTATTAGTTTCAAATGATCCGAGAAATAATCGCATTTTAAATAAGATTGAGCAGTTGCTCCATTTACTCCAATAGTATGATAATTTATTTGTGAATTCGTATTTTCCAAAATAATTCCATATAAATCAAATCTGCTATTTTGTTTCTGATTAATATTTATACAAATAGAATCTGTTATTTGATTCAAATCAATAATGGAATAATTCTTATGTTTTTCAGTTATTTTGTTGTTTACATGAATAGTTAACTTATCAGATTCATTATGCAATATCTTTATTCGATTAAAGTAATATTTGTTTGGAATGTTGTACCTTTTATTCTTCATTTTTACACAAATAGAAGCGTTTGAATCTTTTGTTTGTATTGTAATTCCAGACAATCCTAACTTGCAGGTTTTGTCTTGATCGACATTTTTACAATACGTCCAATTTCCAGAATAATCGACTTTAAAGAAATACGGATTGTTAGTTTCTGCTATGGTGTAAGGAAAAATAAAACCGGGTGATGCTATTGTATCAGTAGAAAACGCTTCAAATAGCTCTTGTTTTATTTTCTCGGTTAAAAATCCAGCTTGTAAATGTGAATCTCCAATATGAACAATCTGAATAGTTTCTTCTTTATTTGTTTTGAGCGATAGAAATTTCCGAGAAAGTAAATTCAGTTTAGAATCATCTTTGGGAATTAAGATGTTATTTAAATCGTAATTAATAAATGGCATTGTGTTACATAAATTCTGCGCTATAATTTGAGAATTAAAGAAGATGATGCTAGCGAATATTATGATAGATTTAGTTTGGGTCATTATTAATTTTAGGTTCATTAAGGTACTGGTTGTAATCGTTCATTAAAGCTTCGAAAAACATTTTAGAAATAACTGTAGCTCCTTTCCATGTAAAATGTGTAAAATCAGTTCTTGCCAATGCTGGGTTGGCATTTACCCAGGCGGGCATTGAATTTTTTCCGCCCATTGCTTCGTACATATCCCAGAATGCACAATCGGCTTTAAAAGCTGCATTTTTTTGTGCATCTCTTATTTTTTCAATATTCGGGTACGAAATATATTGTCCGTTTTTGTTTTGCGACATATCCGAAACGCCTATAACAATAATAGAAATGTCGGGGCGTAAACTTTTTAATGTTTTAAGCTGCTTGTAAAAACGTTTCTGATAATAGGAATAATCGTTTGTGATATATGGTACTAGGTTAACACCAAATTGCAGAATAATAAGTTTGGCATTTAATTGCTGATACATCGATCTTAAAAAAACAAGATCTGTTTTTGTAAAATCCGTTCCACTACTTCCGCGTAAAGGAATATTATC
Source organism: Bacteroidales bacterium (assembly GCA_016342685.1). Classification (GTDB taxonomy): domain Bacteria; phylum Bacteroidota; class Bacteroidia; order Bacteroidales; family UBA12077; genus UBA12077. The sequence goes on from JAEINU010000003.1 coordinate 108,717, forward strand.
GACAGCTACACCAGAATGATCGTCAAGAGCAATTCCATATAAATCAGGACTATCTTCTCCCTTAAAACTGATTGTAATTTCGTCAAGAGTTTCATCAATATCCCATGTAAGCGTATTTAATTGTCTCGAAACAGGAATTAATTCGGCATCTAATGTTTTATCTTTGTATTTTAATTCGGCAATAAATGGACCATTGTTGTAGCCATAAAAAACTCTACATTGTTTGAATTTCCGTGTTCTTTGATAAGTGATATTTGATTTTTTTAGATTGATATCGCCATAATACATAATACTTTCATCGGAATTTTCGGGAGCAAATCTCCCAAAGCTCATTAAGGCACCAAGTCGTTTGTGAAAAATAGTTCCTTTTTTAATGCTTTGAATTGTATATCGATCCCAACTGCCCGTGAGTTTATGTTTCATCGAAATGTTAGTGCCTTTTATTAAAACTGGAGCAAATAGTCCAATTCCGGAACCTCCAAATTGTTTTTGTAACTCATTTCGTATATATGAACTTATTCTATCTCCTTCGATTTGAGAATCGCCATAATGCAATATTCGAATTAATTCTTTCGATTCTTTTAATCCTTTTAAATTATCAAAGAACGGAAACAACACTGCATTGTTATTATCAGGATATTCTAAATGCTGTCTTATTGCTCCAGGCTGATTTTTATTTGTGCTAGGTTTTATTGAATCCAACAATAAACTATCTGAGGGAGTTTTATTTATTATTGAATCTTTTGAAATAGATAAGTTGTCGTTTTCTTCTTTAATAGAGTCTTTTGCTAGATTTTCTATATTTTCAACAATATCCGATTGATGATATTCTAATATTTCAGTTATATCGGCATGTTTTTTTTCTTCTGGAGTAAGAAGACTGCTAAAATCAGGAAATCTTAAAAGTAAATTGTTTCCTATCTGAATTCCATTCGAAGGGTAAATAAAAGATATAAATGAAAGAACTAGAAAAATGCTAATTAGGAATAATAGTATTTTGTATGGTTTCATTCAGTTTATACTTTCGAATTGGGGTTCTAAATATATCAATATTTATTTTAATAAAAAGAAAGTGTGTTGACTTTCTAATTAAATAGGACGTTCTTGGAAAGAAAAAGATTATTATGTCTAAGAAAAAGGTAACGGGTATTGGGGGAATATTTTTTAAATGTAATGACCCTGAGTTAATGAAAAACTGGTATAATGAGAATTTGGGTTTAGTAAAAGATGAATATGGTTCGGTTTTCGAATTCAGAAAATCTGATGAGCCTGATAAAAAGGCTTATGCCGTATGGAGTCCATTTCCAAAAGATACAGAATATTTTAAGCCATCCGAAAAAGAATTTATGGTGAATTATCGTGTTGAAAATATTGAAGATATGGTGAAAGAATTGATAGAAAATGGAGTTATTGTTGTCGATAAAATCGAGATATACGAATACGGTAAGTTCATACATATTTTAGATCCAGAAGGAAATAAAATAGAACTTTGGGAACCTATCGATGAGGTGTTTACAAAAATGTATGAAGGTAAAACAACAAAATAAGTTTTTCTAAATCCATCTTCGTTTTCTGATCATTACAATTCCTATTGATGCAATAATTATCGAAAATGCGATTATGCTCCAAAAAGCAAAATGAGTATTCTCGAAATAATTTGGAACATTCATCCCATAAAAGCTTGCAATCATTGTGGGAATTGCTAAAATAATAGTCACAATTGTAAGCTGTTTCATAACAATATTTAGATTATTGGAAATTACGGATGCAAAAGCATCCATCATTCCACTTTGAATATCGCTATATATATTAGCCATTTCAATGGCTTGCTTATTTTCTATCATCACATCTTCAAGCAATTCTTCCGAATACATGGAGCTTTCAATAAATCTCGAAGCTTTGATTCTGGCGAACAGAAATTTGTTTGAGCGCAGCGAAGTGGTAAAATACACAAGACATTTTTCTAGCTTAAGTAACTTATGCAATTCTTCATTCTTAGTTGATTTCTCCAAATCTTTTTCAACCATGTTTGCTTGAAAATTAATTTGCCTTAAATAGCGATGATAAATATTTGTTGTATGCAAAAACAGATTTAGAATAAAATCAAACTTGTTTTTATATTCAACTGCTTTTCGCTTTCGCTGATTAAAAAACTCTGAAATAGCAATACTCTCGCGCTGACATAGAATAAGGGTGTAATCATCAGAAATTATTATTCCTAAAGGGATGGTTGAAAAAGGAATTCCATTTTCTGTTGCTTGAATAGGAATTCGAAGGATAATAATTATTTTATCGTTTTCAAACTCGAGTCGTGAACGTTCGTCTACGTCCATTATATCTAAAATTATATCTTCAGGAATTTGGAATGTTGATTTTAAAATATCTTTTTCATCCTCGGAAGGTGAAGTTATGTTAACGATGCAATTTTTTTTAAAAGATTGGATTGGAAGTAATCCATTTGAAATAGTTTGCCAATATGATATCATCTTGTTTTGCCTCCATATTTTTGCTATAAGGAGGTACGCAGATTCATATTCTCCTTAGAACTGATTATAAATTAATATTCTCGGGTGATAATCGTCCATTTTATTTTTTATTTAGATTGCAAAGATAAACGAATTATTGCATTTGTGCCCATGTTTTCTATAAAAGTCAGACCTTATAGAAATTTCTCGTAAACAAAGATAGAACAGAAATAATTTCAAGTCTGCCAAGTATCATGTTAAATGATAAATATCCTTTTCCAATTGCACTAATATCTGCAAAGTTATTCACCGGACCTACAAGACCCAAGCCAGGACCGATTCCTCCCAGTGTTGTAATAACACTGCTCGAAGCAGATTTTACATCCAGTCCAGTAGCCATCATTACAAAAGACCCAAAAATAAATGTCAGAAAATAAATTATTATGAATGAGGATATGCTGTTTAAACCCTTTTCGCTAATAATCTTTTTATTGTATCTTATTGGAGTTATTGCATTTGGGTGAAGAAGTTTTTGGAATTGTATTTTAAAACTCTTTATTAATATAATGTGTCGGGCTATTTTTATTCCTCCTCCTGTTGACCCAACACAAGCACCAACAAACATTATTAGAAAAGTAATTAGTATTGAAAACTGAGGCCACAATTCATAATTTTCTGATATAAAGCCAGTAGCCGTAATTATCGATACAACTTGAAATAATGATTGGCGGAACGAATGTTCAATATTATTATAAAAATCGAAATTGGAAAACGTTAAAATAAGGGTAACTCCAACTACAATAATTACATACATTCTCCATTCTTCATTTTTGAGTATTCTCTTGAATTTGCCATTTAATATGGAAATATGAAGAATGAAATTCATACCCGATAAAAACATAAATAAGGTAATAATATATTGAATTGTGGCAGAATATTCGGCTATACTTGAGTTTTTTGTAGAAAACCCACCTGTTGCAATTGTTGCAAAAGAATGGCAAATGGCATCAAACCAATTCATTTTTGCTAGCATTAATGCAAGTGTTTCAAAAAGAGTTAAAAGAATATATGTGCCCCATAATCTTTTCGCCACATTAATTAGTCGGGGATGTGTTTTTTCATTGCTAAAAAAAGATCCTTCAGCAGAAAAGAGGTGATGTCCCGAGACTTTTAAATATGGAAGAAGGACTACTACTAAGGCAATAATTCCCATGCCTCCTATCCAATGAGTTTCTGATCGCCAAAATAAAATACTTTTGGGAAGTGCTTCAATATCATTTACAACGGATGAGCCTGTAGTTGTGAATCCTGACACTGTTTCAAAAAATGAGTCAATAAAACTTGGAATCGAAGAACTAAGAATGTAGGGTAAAGTTCCAAAAAGGGAAATAAATAACCACGAAAATGTTACGATTAAAAAACTTTCTTTAATGCTTGGTTTTTTAACCAGTTTCGATTTGGTAATATAAAATATTATTAGTCCAAAAATCATTGTAATACCAAACGATTCGATTAATGGAATAAGTGTTCCGTCGTTATATATTAACGAAATAGGTATGTCAATGGCAATAAATAAACTTTCTATAATAAGACAAATGCCTACAATATTTAATACTAAAGGAATATGAATTGATTTCATACCAATAAGTTAAAGAATAAATTAAGAAATAGAATTTAAAAAATGAAAGTTAGATTAGAAAAGGAGGGGGCAAATCTATACAAATGTCTATAAGTGAATAGTTAAATACGCAAGCAATTTTCGATGAGATAGAATTTTCTTTTTTTTCTTTATACGTAAAGTTAAGCTTGTTAATAAAACCTGCAATGTGCTTTAACGATTCTTCGTCGTTGCATTCTTCCAATTCACTATAGTAATCGTAAAATATATTTGAAATATTTACAGATAAAGTATTTTCAGCGATGTAATTTTGATCAGTGTTCAAATCATCGATGAAAGTTTTATTAGTTTCAGTAGAAAAGCTAATGGCTATAAATAATATGAAAATCAGATATCTATGCATAAAAATCAAATAGCAAAATTATAAAAAATATGATTTAAAATGATAAACAGCATTCATTTTTTTTTTACAATATTTCATTATATTTACAAGAGAACTTTAAATCAAATTTCATTATGCAAAAGAGGGTATCTTTCTTTTATAAAACAATGATTTTATTATGTTCAATGACATTTTTATTTTCTATGAATGTCTACGCACAATTTAATGATACCATTCATAAGAAAGTATATAAAGTTGGTCAGCCTAATGTTCAAGGCTTAATGTATGTCGATAACTCTGGATATCATAAAGGATTTCCTTTCGAGATAGTTTTGCACTTAGCGCAAGATGAAAATATAGAGATTGAATGGGAGCCCGGAACATGGTCTCAGCTTTATAAAAAGCTAGTTGAAGGAGATATTGATATTCTTCCGGGAACGCAAGTTACATTGGCTCGCAAAAGGGAAATTGATTTTTTAAAAACAAACCTTTTTACAATGTGGAGCGAGTTGTATTTATCAAGTGATGCTCAATTTGAAAGTTTGTATGATTTAGAGGGAAAAAAAATAGCTCTGGTAGATGAAGATAATAATGCAGCAGGTTTTGTTGAATATATTAATGATTTTAAAATTGATTACATTCCGGTTAGTTATCCATCACACGAAGCTGCTGTTAAAGGTTTAAAACAGGGTGAAGTATATGCAATGGTTGGCCCTACTTCAAAAGTATTTAATAAATTATTTAAGGGTTTAAAAAATGCAAAACTATATTTTAATCCAACCGATTTGAATATTGCTTTTGCCAAAAATAAAGACAAAGAATTGCAGCGAAAACTGAATTATCGATTAGAAGTTTATAAAAGCAATCCGAATTCTATTTACTACGAATTAATCCGAAAATATAGTTTAGCAAATTACAGAATTGATACTTATGTTTTTCCTTTGTGGGGAAAATTGGTGTTAATTGCAGGCTTGTTTCTAGTGATTGTATCCTTTTCGTTTATTTACATTCTGCGTAAAAGAGTTGAGCTAAAAACACGTGAACTAATTAAACGCAAAGAATTTCTTAAACAAGTTCTGAAGATTTCTGAAATGGGAGGGTGGAGCTTAAATTTAAATAAAGGAGAGATTTTTTGGTCAGATGAACTTTACTTTCTTCATGGACTTAATTCTGCAAATCCTATTTCTGTTGAAGAAATGAAAAATTTAATTCATCCGGATGATCGAGAAAAGGTATTGGAGTTAATGGATTATCACATAAAGAACAGGAAGGATTTTTCTTTGGAGTATAGAGTTATTGTCGATAGTGGAGAGATTATTAATACTCGTCAAATAGGAGTTTTTGAAGTAAATGAAAAAGAAAAAACCAATTTTTTAATAGGAATAACACAGAATATTACAAAAGAAAACCTATTTAAACAAGAACTCATAGAGGCTAAGAATACAGCAGAAGCAAACGATAAGCTTAAAACTCTTTTCATAAATAACATGTCGCATGAGATTAGAACACCAATGAATGGAATTTTGGGGTTCACATCTATGTTAGATAAAACAGGTTTAAGCGACGAAAAAAGAAAAAATTATATAGCAATTATTAAGAAAAGCGGAGCAAAGCTTTTGCGCATTATCGATGATATTATGGAGATTTCAATTCTCGGTACACAGCAAATAGAATTGAAAGAAACTAAAGTTGTTTTAAATCAACTCTTTGATGAGTTGCAGTCGATCTTCCAGATTAAGGCAAGTTCAAAAGGCCTTCGAGTTAATTTCACAAAGCTGTATTCAGATCAAGATTGTACTTTTTTAACCGACGAATCTAAATTGAATAAAATACTAAGTAACATTATCGAAAATTCGTTAAAGTATACAGAGCAAGGATCAGTAGATCTTCGTTTTGTTATCGAAAATATGAATGTTAAAATCTATATTGAGGATACGGGGATAGGGATAAGTGAAAATCAACAGGAGAGAATATTTGAACGATTTTATCAGGTGCAAAAAGATTCAAAATTAAATGAAGGACTTGGGTTAGGATTGGCAATAGCCAAAGAAAATGCCGAATTATTAGGTGGAGATTTATTCTTATCGTCGGAAGAAGGAAGGGGAGCGATTTTTTCTTTAACTATACCTTTTAATAAAATAGAAGATCTAGCAGAAGAGCAGATTCAAGGAAATATTATTGAATCGCAATCGATAAAAAAGAACGTAAGAGTGCTAATTGCAGAAGATGAGCCAACCAATACCTTATATTTAGAAACAATTTTAAATGAACAGTCTGATTATTGTTTTGAGATTATTAAAGTTGAGAATGGTAAAGAAGCTGTTCAGGAGTGCTTACAAAGAGATGGAATAGAACTTGTTTTTATGGATCTTAAAATGCCAGAATTGGATGGTTTTATTGCCACACAAAAAATCAAAGATCACAATCCAAAAATATCAATAATAGCTCAAACAGCGTATAGTTCATCTGCAGAAAGAGAAAGGGCAAAAGTCGCTGGATGCGACGAGTTTCTTTCTAAACCAATCGACGAGGAAACTGTTATCAAAGTTATTCGTAAGTATTTGTAAAAAATTAAGTTAATAAAGTGAAGATTCTTATTATAGAAGACGAGAAGGCGCTATCTGATTCAATTGTTGAATATTTAACAACAGAAGGTCACTTGTGCGAAGCTGTGTATGATTTTCAGAAAGCTAGGGAAAAAATCGAACTCTATGAGTACGATTGTGCTATTGTCGATATAAATTTGCCCGACGGTAGTGGATTAGATATAATTAAAAAGATAAAAGAAAAGCAAATCTCTTTGGGTATTATAATAATCTCAGGAAGAGGTTCGCTCGAAAATAGAATTGAAGGATTAGAAATAGGAGCAGATCATTATTTAACAAAGCCATTTCATTTAGCAGAATTAAATGCTCATTTAAAATCAATAAATAGAAGAATAAATTTTAGTGGGAACAATGAAATAATTCTGAATGAGATAAAAATATTGCCCGACGAACATCGTGCATTTGTTAATGAGATTGAACTGAAATTAACAAAAAAAGAATACGATTTATTGTTATTTTTTATCTCAAATAAAAACAGAGTAATTACAAAAATTAGTTTGGCAGAATATCTTTGGGGAGATTTTATGGACACAGCTGATTCCTTCGATTTTATATACACTCATATAAAAAACCTAAGGAAAAAACTCTTAAAATTAGATTGTGAAGATTACATTCAAACTATTTATGGAGTTGGTTACAAATTTGATTTATCAATCGCATGAAGCTTTTAACAAAAACAACACTTAATTTTCTTTCAATAACTCTCTTTGTTTTTTTATTTGGGATTGTTGCATTTTATTTTTTATTGCGGGGACAGGTTGATAAAAATGTTAATTTTGAGTTGGAGAAGAGAAAAACGAGCATTATTTCTCAATTAAATTCAAACGATCCTGCAAACAGTATTCCACCAAATCCAAACGAACGAATTATTATTGATGTTTTAATAAATAATGATCCTTTACCGGAGTTTACATATACCGATACTTTAATTTTCGACGATCTACAAAAGCGATATATTCCTTTTCGAAAGTTAGGTTTTGTTGCAAACTTTAACAATCAAAGAATATATATTCAGATATTTAAATCGCTCGAAGAATCGGATTTTTTAATAGTACAAATATTTCTGATTTTAACCGCATTGGTTATTGTACTCATTGTTTCCTTGTTAGTAATGAATCGAATTACTTTGCAACATTCATGGAAAATTTTTAATCGAACAATTAAAAAAATTAGTAATTACGATGTGAATACACACAAACAATTTATGTTGCAAAAATCCGACATTAAGGAGTTTAACGATTTAAATCGTGTAATTGAGACAATGACAAATAGAATAAATTCCGATTATTTAAACCTTAAAGAATATACCGAGAATGCTTCACACGAAATCCAAAACCCTTTGGCAATTATCAATTCGAAAATGGAATTACTATTGCAGTCGGGAGATTTAAAAGAAAGTGATTATAAGGCTGTTGTTGATGCTTATGAAGCATCTAATCGATTGTCACGATTGAATAAAACTCTAATTTTATTAGCAAAAATTGAAAATAGACAATTTCCTGAATCAAAGGATGTGATTTTAAGCGAGATTATAAATAATCAATTAGATTTATTGGAGGATTTAATAATTTCGAAAAATATAATAATTGAGAATAGTATCAACATAGGTTTTTCTGTGTATATGAATCCATATTTAGCCGAAATTTTATTTGTAAATTTAATAAAGAACGCCTTAAGGCATAATGTGGAAAATGGGAATATACAAATTAAACAAGTCGAAAATACAATTAGCATTTCAAACACCGGACCGAAGCATAATATGAATTCCGACGAATTATTTCAGCGCTTCCATAAATCATCAAACTCATCAGAATCTCTCGGATTAGGACTCCCCATAGTAAAGAAAATATGCGAAGTTTATAATTTTGATGTTGATTATGAGTACGATGAAATGCATTATTTCTCGATTAAATTCGACGCTTAACCAAATTAATTTCATATTCTTCTCAAACTTCAGATTTTCTTCAGATTTGAGTTATATGTTTGTAGTAGAAAAAAATAGTATTGAATTTTCTATAGCTAGTTAATATTAAATAATAGGATCAAAGTTGTTAGACGGCAAACTAGCAACTTTTTTTTGTTTGTAGATTATCAATACTTCCACATCCTTATTTCTTAAGTCTGTTTACAAAAAATCCCATTTAATAAAATTGATAACTCCAGAAAAAATCAGTTAATTTGATCCAATCATAAAAAGCAACATTATGGATCTTCAAAATGGATTTCAGCTTATTAAGTTCTTTCATTATATAATTAGTGGAACTTTTTTAATTATTGCAATCGTTTTAATTTACAGGTCAATCTCAGGAGTAATTAAAAAGAAAAATTACAAATTTTTCGATAGATTTTTATCTTCAAGTTTTATCATTAATCTTTATCTTCAATTAATTTTTGGATTAATTCTTTTCTCAAATTTAGGCTCTTCTCTTGGCTACGACTATGTTAGTGACGATGGAACTGTAAAAATGATTTCTAAAAGATTCTGGCCTATTGAGCATATTGTATTAATGATTTTTGCTTTACTGATTGCTAATCTCGGGTTCATATTCTCGAATATATCTACCGAAAGTAATGTTAAGTTTAAGAAGGTTTTGATTTATTATAGTTTAGCCATACTTCTTATTGCCTATTCATTAGGAGCCATTTATTTATTTTAACAAAACAACTCACATGAATAATCGAATACTAATATTAGCGATCTTTTTGGGATCTTTTTTTTCAATTAATGCGCAGAATCAAGAAGCTTACATTGATTTTGTGAATCCCTTAGTTGGAACAAAAAATATGGGACATACCTATCCAGGAGCAACAGTTCCTTTCGGAATGGTACAATTAAGTGCGGAAACGGATACGGTACAATACGAAGACAATGGTCAGTACAATGGAGATGTGTATAAATACTGTTCAGGTTATCAGTACGATGATAAAACTATCGTAGGTTTTAGTCATACTCATTTCAGTGGAACAGGGCATTCCGATTTGGGGGATTTCTTAGTTATGCCGACTGTAGGTGAATTAAAATTAAATCCGGGAACATCAAAAAATCCCGAGAGCGGTTATCGATCAAGATTCTCTCATGATAACGAACTAGCAGAACCTGCGTATTACAAAGTCTTACTCGACGATTATAATATTTTGGCTGAGCACACAGCAACAAATAGAGTTGGTTTTCATCAGTATACTTTTCCCGAATCAGACAACTCTCATATTATATTAGATTTAATATCTGGAATATATAATCATAAAGAGAAAAATGTTTGGACTTTTGTTCGTGTAGAAAACGATACTTTAATAACAGGTTATCGACAAACAAACGGATGGGCACGAACCAAAACCGTTTATTTTGCAATGGTATTTTCAAAACCATTTTATCAATACGGTCATAAAAAATACGACAATAGTATTTACAAGGGATTCTGGCGAAAGTTTGATGAAACAAAGAATTTTCCAGAAATGGCAGGCGAAAATATTCGTGCCTATTTTGATTTTAAAACAAAGAAAGACGAAAAAATAAAAATCAAATTTGCATTATCTTCGGTTAGTACAGAAGGGGCTGTGAAAAATTTAAAGTACGAAACCCCAAACTGGGATTTTGAAAAAGTAAAAGCAGAAAGTCAAGAGGTTTGGAACAAAGAGCTTTCTAAAGTAGAAGTTGAGATGATGAATAAGAAGGATAAAGAAACTTTCTACACAGCACTTTATCATTCGTTTTTAGGCCCAATAACATATATGGATATTGATGGGGCTTATCGTGGATTAGATCAGAACATTCATTACGCTAAAGATTTTACAAATTACACTATATTCTCGCTTTGGGATACATACCGTGCATTACATCCATTGTTTAATATAATTCAACCCAAACGAAATGCCGATATGGTAAAATCGATGTTAGCGCATTACAATCAGAGTGTACATAAAATGTTACCTGTTTGGTCGCATTATGCTAACGAGAATTGGTGTATGATTGGTTATCACAGTGTTCCTGTAATAGCCGATGCTTTAATAAAAGGTAATTTAAAAGATATGGATTCAAAGGATTTACTTGAAGCATGTGTAAATACATCTCAATATAAACCTTACGATGGATTGGAATATTATATGCAAAAGGGTTTTGTTCCTGACGATAAAAATTCATCATCCGTTTCAAAAACTTTAGAATATGCTTATGATGATTGGTGTATTGCACAAATTGCGAATAAAATCAATAATAAAGATGTTGCAGCTGAATATCAGAAAAGATCACAATATTTCGAAAATGTTTACGATGAAAAAATTGGTTTTATGCGACCTAAATTATCTGATGGAACTTGGAAAAAGGATTTTAACACTTTAAGTACACATGGTCAGGGATTTATCGAAGGCAATGCGTGGAATTATAGTTTATATGTACCACACCAGCCAAAGCAAATGATTGAAATGATGGGTGGAGAAAAAAAGTTTGTACAGCATTTAGATTCTTTATTCACCATGCACATTGATGATAAGCATTTTGAAGGAACAGAGGACATAACTCGCGATGGTATTATTGGAAATTATGTACATGGAAATGAACCGGGACATCATATCCCTTATTTATATAATTGGACAAATACACCTTATAAAACTCAGGAACGAGTAAGAATGATAATGCAAACAATGTACTCAAATACGGTAGATGGTCTTTGTGGAAACGATGATGCTGGGCAAATGTCAGCATGGTATGTATTTAGTGCTTTAGGTTTTTATCCGGTTTGTCCGGGAAGCGATCAATACGCAATTGGAAGTCCTTTAGTTAAATCAGCTAAAATTAATTTGGAGAATGGGAATCAGTTAATTATTGATGTGAGAAATCAAAAACCTGAAAATGTATATATAGAAAAAGTACTTATTAATGGTGTCGAAATAAAGAAAAATTATCTATTGCACTCCGATATTGTAAAGGGAGGAAGGATAATTTTTTATATGTCATCAAACATTCCCAAGTAAAACACATTCTTTGTACTTTTAGAGCCATCTAATAAAAAATAATAAAAATGAAAAAACTTATACTCATATTAATATGCTTATTCCCAGTATTATTAATAGCTCAAACTAGAAGTATCTATGACATTCAATATACCACAGTTGCAGGTGATGAAGGATACTATCCATCAACTTATAATGGACAAACAGTTAATACAGGGGGTATTGTAACTGCCATTAACTATTTATCTGGTCAATTTTTCATTTCTTCATCACATGGTGGAGCATGGAATGGAATTTTTATTTATGATAATAATTATACCCCATCTGTTGGTGATAGTATAATTATTACTGGATTAGTTGCAGAATATCAAGGTTATACAGAGATTAAGAATTTATCATCTTATACCAAGGTGAGCTCTGGGAATACCTTACCTTCAGCAGTTAAAATAGCAACAAACGAAGTTGGAAATGAAGCTTACGAAGGAGTTCTGGTTGAGCTAAATAATTGTAATGCAAGTACTGAATTTAGTAGCATTGGAACGTGGGACGTAAATGATGGTTCTGGAGATTGTGAAATTAGAACTGGAATGTACAATCTGGAAGACGATGGCTTTTCTTTAATCATTAATTACCCTTTTAAATCAATAAAAGGAGTAATCGGAATAAATGGGGGGTCTAAATCAATCCATCCCAGATTTATAAAAGATATTCAATCTGACGATAATGCTTTAATTGTTTCAACAAACAATAAAAGTGTCGATAACAATTCAAGTATAGAACTTCCTGTAAAGATTTCTATACTTAATCAATCAGAAGCAGTTACAGCTTATTCATTAAAAATTCAATACGACGCTTCTGTTTTTGAATATACTGGCTTTAGTAAAGTAGGAACAATCTCTGCATCCGGGACAATTGTGGATGCATCAACAAGTGGAAATATAGAGCTAAATTTCTCGGGTAGTTTTATGTGTGATATTATCGAAACTTTGGTTAATCTGAATTTTACTCCGCTTGTTTATGGAAGTGCTAATTTGCAATTTAGCGGTACAACAGTAAATGGAAGCGCTGTGCCTTATTCGTTGGCTGGTGATTTGGAGTATGTTTCATCGGACTGTTCTATTCCTATTGGTGATACCTTAACAGTTGTACAAAGACCAGTTTTAAATATACCTTCTATTGTTGTTCCGGGACAGGAATTAAATTTAATATGTTTTGCACCTTCATCAACTACAAGTTGGGCAGCTGAATTAGTTTACGACGATGTAATTGTTCCCTTAAATGTCACACAATCTAGTTATGATAAAGGTTTGGAACGTTGGACTATAACAACAGCAATTCCTAATGTTGATCTTTACGAATTGTATGATTTAAGAGTTACAGCTTCTGATGGAATCTCAGATGATGTGACAAATGCAGTAAAAGTAATTGATCAGTATAAAGAGGATTATTATTTTGTACATATAACAGATACTCACCTTCCGGGTCATACATTTTACGGTGGGGCCGGATATGCAACTGATGCAACGGAGTTGGATGATTTATATGAAGTAATTAAAGATATTAATTTGATTCATCCAGAATTTGTTCTTTTAACTGGCGACTTAATTAATGAAGGTGAATTGGAAGATTTTGAGTGTTTAAGAAATCATACATTAAGTGTGAAGTTGTTAGAAAAACTTGAAGTGCCAGTTTATCTTGTTCCTGGTAATCATGATTTAGGGGGTTGGGACGCAACACCTCCTCCACAAGGAACAGCAAGGCAAGAATGGTGGCGATTTTTTGGTTGGAGACAACGAGAATTGCCTCCTACAGAAACAGAATATTTAACACACGACTATAGTTTCGATTATGGAAATGTTCATTATGTAGGATTAGAGGCTTACGATAACTATGATAGCTATATGTTTGATGTTTATGGAGCAGAAAGTTTTATTCCAGCACAAATAAGCTGGTTGCAGAATAATCTCTCAAATGCTGGTGATGCAACCAAAGTATTGTTTTATCACTACGATTTTAAGCATGAATTAGATCTTTCAGCTTTGGGTGTTGATATGGCTTTATGGGGACATACTCACAACGATGCCGAAGATGCCACACATCCTTATGATATTTCTACGGCAAGTGTGTGTGATGGGAACAAAGCTTTTCGAGTAATTAGAGTAAATGGCAGCAGTGTGCAAGCAGAGAGTTCAACTCGAACACATTCCGATGGAGATATGCTAACAATTACCTTTAATACCTCGAATGATGGTTCTATGGATAATGTTTCAGCAACGATAAATAACAAATACAATCAACAATTTGAGAATGGATTGATAAAATTTGTAATGCCTGCAAGTGATTATGGATATAATGTAACAAATGGACGATTAGTGCAAGTTCTTGTTGATGGATCTACAACTATTTGTTATGTGGAAGTAACAATCCCTTCTAATAATCAGATTACTATAAATGTAGAGAAGAAAATATCAAATAATATTACATCTATATACGATATTCAACATACCACTAATGCTGGAGATGGGACATATCCTTCTCCATTTAGCGAACAAATTGTAACTACTGGTGGAATTGTAACAGCAATTAATTATTTAGACGGATGTTATTTTATCTCTTCGTCGGAAGGAGGAGCTTGGAACAGTATTTTTATTTACGATATAAACTATTCGCCTAATCTCGGAGATAGTATTCTATTAACTGGAAAAGTTAAAGAATATAATGGCTATACCGAAATTGCAGAATTAACATCTTTCGAAGTAAAAAGCACTGGAAATGTAATTCCTTCAGCTATCAATATATCATCCAATGAAGTAGTTTCCGAAGCTTACGAAGGAGCTCTGGTTGAGATCAATAATTGTATTGCAAGTACTGTGTTTGATGAATATGGTAATTGGACGGTAAATGATGGAAGCGGAAATGCTGAGATAAAGATTGGGATATATAATTTAATGAATGATAATTTTATGTTATTCCAAGATTACCCATTTAACTTTATTAAAGGCGTTGTAGCTTATTACTATGGCTCAATATCAATTCAACCCAGAAGTATCGATGACATACAATCTGGAACGGATGCAGATATTTTAATATCGGAAGATAAAGTTGTTGAAGAAATGGTCGAAGTAGAGATACCCATTAAAATGAGTTTGTTAAGTAATAACAAATCGATAAGTTCTTATTCATTGAAAATGGATTACAATTCTACTACTTTTCAGTTTAATGGATTCGATAAAACAGAAACAATTTCTGAATCGGGATCAATTTCTGATAATTCTTCAGAAGGAAATATAAAGTTAGATTATAGTGGTAGTTTTAGTTGTGATAATTTTGAGACATTAGTAAAATTGCGCTTAACACCTTTGGCAATAGGGGATGCTAATTTGCAATTTAATGGATCAACAATAAACGGAAGCAATGTCACATACACATCTGCCGGAAAGCTTGAATATACAGGTAGTTCAACAAATATAACTAATGCCAATGCTTCTCTTGTTGTTCAGAATTATCCAAACCCTTTTAGTGCAGTAACAAGTATATATTATGAGCTTACTCAAAAAGCAAAAGTAAATATATCTGTATATAATATGTTGGGGCAACTTGTGAAGGTTTTGATTGATGAGTTAAAATCTCCTGGTGATTATTCAGTGAATTGGGATGCTACAAATACATCTGGCAACTATGTCGAAAATGGAATATACTTGTATAAATATAGTGTGAACGGAAATATTGTTGACTCGGGACAAATGGTTTATTTAAAATAAATTGTATAATTAATCTTATATTTTTATTGATTTTGCATACAAGGTTCTAAAAAATATATCTTATCCATATGATAATTTATTAAATTGATTATCTTTAATATACAGTTTATAACGAACCAAATATTAATCATTTAAAAATTACTTATGAAAAAATTTTCCTTGTTGCTTAGTCTATTTATTTTAGCTGCCGTATTTTGTTTTTCTCAGAATACATACTATGAAGATATTAGTTTTTCATATTTGAGAAGTCCATTACAACCATTGTCTACAGAGTTTAAAACATATGCAGTAATTGCTAATGTTGATTATGCTGCCGATATTGCTAGTCAAAAAGAAAATTGGCAGAAATCAAAAGAAGAAGCATTACAACAAAACGAATCTGAAAAGCAAGAATACAAAGAAAAATCGCTTGGTAATAAATTGGTTTCTAGGGCATTGTTGGATGAAGAAAAACCAAAGGATATAATTATTGGGGCAAAGTATTTTTCAAAAGTTTATGACGCTGCAGATGTTTCTTCGCGAATAAAATTTGATGGCTATGAGGTAAGTACTAGTTCAGATTTAAAAATTGAAGTTATATTATTAGGATTCGAATATCTAATAGAAGAAGATATTACAGAGAAAACTAAAGATGATGTTACTACTAAAGAATATAGTTATAAGATTTCTTATAAACATCCTATGGAGATCAAGTTATTTGACGGTTTTGATGAAGAAATAAATTATAGCGAATTGGCGAATTTCAAAAGTTTTCAAACAAAAAACACGAAGAAATTTTCTAGCTCATATTCCTTAGAAAAATATTGGAAGGAAAATAAAATCTCATATTTAAGTAAGTTAGACGAGAAAGTAACTAGAGATAACTTGAAAACTATAAATAATTATTTAAATAGTCAGTTTGGATATTCAACGATTGAGAAAAATTCAGCTATAGCTATGGTTAAGCCCAAAAAATTTGAATATCCTGAGTACTTTAATGCTTATGAGCAAATATTTACTGGATATACTTATTTGTTAGATAATAAAAATGATGCTGTAAATTATATTAATGAAGCTATAACCAATTGGGAGACTGCGTTAAAAGAATCAGATAAAGAAAATAAGAAGGCAAGAGTTAATTTAAAAGTTACTGCAGTAACACATTTAAATTGTGCAGAAGCTTATTGTTGGTTAAATGATTTTCAAAATGCAAGACGTCATATTATGAAAATAAAAATGTTAAAGACTAAAAAATATGACAAAAAGGTCGAAGAGCTTCAAAATTTTATGGAAGATCAAGAAAGAAGATATAAGGCTTCACAAGCAATGTAGAAAAGAAGTTTAAATAATTTAGGGTTCAGTAATATTCTGAACCCTTTTTTTTATCCTTTAAGTTTGATTTTTATCATCTGGCCCGCTTTTAAAGATCGACCGCTAGGCATGTTATTTAACTCCATGATATCGTTTTCAGAAACTCCTGAGTACTTTTTGGCAATGTCCCAAAGTGTATCTCCATATTTCACTTTATAATAAACATATTTATTATCGATAGGTTGAGATTTAACTTCCTCGGCGTGTGTTGTTGTTTTTCCAATCTTTTTCTGCTTTGCTTCAAAAGACATGTTATTAATATTTGCATATGCATTCTTTTTCCCCTTTGGAACATAAATATTAAGCTTTTGCCCAACACGAATCATATTACCTCTAATGTTATTCCAATATCTAATATCAGAAGCTTTTACATGATACCAACTAGAGATAAATCCTAGATTGTCACCAGGTTTTACAGTATAAATAAGCTTTGCTCTATTTGTAGGTGCTTGAGGAACATAATAGGATTTCTTTGGATTCTTAATTGAATTATCAGCATTAAAAAAGATAGAATCTTTATAATTCATAATTGAATCTTGTAGATCGATAAATGAGCCAACATATTCCATTGGAATGGTTATGTGAAGATTTGTTGATTTTGCAGGAATTATATTTTGTTTATACTGAGGGTTTAAATCTCTTAATGCCTTTAATGGAATATTTAACACTTCGGATACTTGTTTTAAATGTAAGTTATCCGAAATCATAATTGTATCTGTTGCAAAAGGTATTTTTGGGAATCTAGGTTGAATGTTATGTTCTTTATAATAGTTAAAGGTGTATGATGCTGCAATATAAGCGGGCACATAACCTCTTGTTTCTCTTGGGAGATGATAAAAAATTTCCCAGAAATCTCTTTTCCCTCCACTTCTTCGAATAGCCTTATTTACATTTCCTGGCCCACAATTATATGCGGCAATAACAAGAGTCCAATCATCAAACATTGCATAAAGATCTTTCATAAAAAGTGCTGCAGCATGAGCCGATTTTATAGGATCTCGCCTATCATCTACATAAGAGTTTATAGTAAGATCATACATTCTAGCTGTTCCATACATAAATTGCCACATACCAGTTGCTCCAACCCTGGAAACTGCTCTCGGATTTAATGCAGATTCAATTACAGCCATATATTTTAGTTCGGTAGGAATGCCGTAGCTTTCAAAAATCTCTTCAATTTTCGGGAAATAGTATTCAGACAAACCTATCATTGCACCTACACTTTCGCGCCGTTTTTTTGTGTAGACATGAATGTAGTTTCGTACAATCTTATTGTAAGAAAGATCAATAATAGAAGGAATTTCTTGTAACCGACTTATGTAAACCGAATCGCTAAATTCAGGAATAATAGAATTGGTAACGCTATCCGAATAATTATTTTTAACGGAATTTTGCAGGTACCATAAATTTATAAGACTATCTAAATTTGTATCAAAATTGGAATATTTATCAATAGAGACATTTGTGGAATCTTTCTTTATATTATTTGCCTGTATCAATGTAACGTGAAATAATATAATTGGGATGATAAATATTTTTTTTAGCATAGTTGTTGATTTAGTGCAATTTATTAAGAAGTCTAAGTAAGTTTAATACTTTCAAAAACTGAAACAATTATTGTTATAAAATGTTAAAGATGGATTTTATTTTTTCTTGTTAAAAGAGAAACTGCAGCTTATGCCAATTGTGTTTTGGTTGTTATAAGTCCTATTAATTGTTGGTTGTACATTTAATGATAAATCATCGTTAATATTGTAATCAAATAAATGGGCATCAACAGTAGCATCAACAACGTTTAGCATATATATAGCAGCAAGAACAATAACATTTAGATTTCGATCGCGTTCATATTTATCTCTTAATCGCAATAAAACATCTTCACTTGTATACCCTTCGAAGTTAATTATCTTTCCTTCATACATATCGTTATATGCATTTTTATATTTATGATATCGATCGTTGTTTAAATCAAATGCATAAATAAAAATCCCTGTAGCACCATATAAAATTGGAAGCTTCCAGTATTTCTTATTGTAAATCTGACCAAGCCCAGGAACTAAAGCAGAATAAATTGTTGCTTTGTGTGGAGAATGTATTTGCATAATACTTTCCGGTTGCAGATAATTATTATCTGCAGCAGGCGCAGTTTGTCCTTTACCAATTGTAACAGAACAAATAAGTATTAATAGAATTAAATATCTTACAATAAATGTATTGTATTTTTTTCTCAGCAAAATGACCTATAATTTAAAATTCGGAGGTAAAATTATTTCATTTTATCAATAATTCCCATAATTCTTTCCAAATCTTCATCAGATTTGAATGGAATAACGATTTTTCCGCTGCCTTTATTGTTGCGTTTAAAATCAATTAGTGAGCTAAAATGATTTGCTAAATGCTTTTTTAGTTGTTCGTATTCTTCAGGTAAACGCACTTTAGAATTTGCCGATTTGGCTGTTGGTGCATTAACGTCACGAATAATATCTTCTGTTTTTCGTACAGATAAACCTTCGTCGATAACCTGATAATATATTTTTAGCTGAGTTTTTGCATTTTCAATATTTACTAATGCTCTAGCATGACCCATAGAAATTTGCTTGTCGCGTATTCCTAATTGAATTTCTGCAGGGAGTTTCAATAAGCGCAGATAATTAGAAACAGTAGAGCGTTTTTTTCCAACTCTCTCGCTCATATTTTCCTGAGTTAATTTGCACTCTTCGATTAGTCGCTGGTAGCTTATTGCAACTTCAATAGCATCAAGATCTTCACGTTGAATATTTTCAACCAATGCCATTTCAAGCATTCCTTGATCATCAGCAAAACGTATATATGCTGGAATTTTTTTAAGTCCTGCTAATTGAGATGCTCTTAATCTTCTTTCTCCAGATATTAACTGAAATTTACCACTTTCTAATTTTCTAACAGTAATAGGTTGAATAATTCCTAATTCTTTAATCGAATTAGCAAGTTCTTCAAGAGCCTCTTCTTTAAATATTGTTCGGGGCTGAAACGGATTTGCTTCTATCTTACTAATTTCAATTTCGTTAACTGCATCAGCGGTAACAATATGTTCTTGTCCTGCGTCGTCAATTAATGCTCCTAATCCTCTTCCTAATGCGTTTCGTTTTGCCATTTCAGGTTATATTATTTTATTCTACTATTTTTTCTGCGTTTGCAATTTTTGTATTATCGTTTCTTTGTAATACTTCTTTTGCAAGATTTAGATAATTAATTGCTCCTTTTGATGCTGCATCGTATAACACAACTGGTTTACCATAACTTGGCGACTCGCTTAACTTAATATTTCTTTGAATAATGGTTTCAAATACCATATCTTGGAAATGCTTTTTAACTTCATCAACTACCTGATTTGATAACCTTAAGCGTGGGTCGTACATTGTTAATAGGAAACCTTCAATTTCTAATTCTTTATTTAATCGAGATTGAATAATTTTAACTGTATTGAGCAGTTTTCCTAATCCCTCTAATGCAAAATATTCACATTGAACTGGAATCATCACAGAATCTGCCGCAGTTAAGGCGTTTACAGTTATCAATCCTAACGAAGGAGAGCAATCAATTAAAATATAATCGTAATCGTCTCTAAGTTTATCAATAATGTGCTTTAATACATATTCTCTATTAGGCTGGTTGAGCATTTCAATTTCCGCACCTACAAGGTCAATATGCGATGGAATAAGATCTAATCCTTCAATATCACTATTTAAAATAATGTTTTTGGGATCTTGATCGTCAACTAAACATTCGTATATACTTGTTTTTATTGCTCGAATATCAAAACCAGTTCCAGAAGTAGCATTTGCCTGAGGATCAGCATCGATAATTAAAACTTTTTTCTCAAGAACAGCTAAACTTGCTGCTAAATTAATTGAAGTTGTGGTTTTGCCAACCCCACCTTTTTGATTAGCTAATGCAATTACTTTTGCCATAGAGTTAAGATTTTAGGATAAACCTGTTTATAAATCCCTTTTTGTCGAATTAAAGGAATTCAAAAATACAATTTTAAAGCGTTTTTCTATTTCGCTAAGATAAGAATTGTAAACATTTTTTATTGAGTTATAAACAAATTATTAACAATAGAATTTAATTAATTGATTAAGAAAGAATAATATCTTTGTCGACAATTTTTTACCAATATTCAAATATGAAATATTTATCTCAAGAAAATTTCTCTAAGCTTTCTTGAAGTAACTGATCTTTATTTATTGGAACCACTCCGACTTTTTCGCACACTAAACCTCCTGCTAGATTTGAGATTCCTGCAATTAATTCAGGATCTAATCCTGCGGCTAAACATAAACTGGCAGTGCCAATTAGTGTGTCTCCTGCACCTGAAACATCTGCAATATCTCTTATTTCGGCTGGAATGGTAAGGAACGATTTATTATAACTGATAAAAACACCTAACTCCGATAAGGTAATTAAAAGGTATTTTGAAGAAAGTTCTGAATGTAATTTTTGTGAAGCTGAGAAAATTCCTTCGAAATCACCTTTGTCTATATCAATTTTAGATCCCTCTACCAGTTCTTTGAAATTAGGCTTGAAAAGTGTTACGTTTTTATACTCCATGAAATTACGCTTCTTTGGATCTACAAGTGTTGGAATATTATTTTTATTTGCAAACTCAACAATCTGTTTTATAACTTTAGGAGTTATACATCCTTTATCGTAATCTTCAAAAATAATTGCATTAACAGATTTTTTTGAAAGTATAGAAAGAATGTGATCAATAAATTTGGATTCTATTTCATTTTCTAAAGCTTTATCTATTTCTTCATCGACACGAAGCATGTGTTGATTGTTGGAAATAATTCTTGTTTTAACAGTTGTAACTCTAGTGCAATCTTCAATAATTCCTTCGTTAGTTAATTTTCGTTTTTTAAGTAAACTTTGAAGTATTTCAGAATTAGAATCTTTCCCAATAACTGAACATAAAATTGGATTTGCTCCAAGAGCCTGTACATTTAAAGCAACATTTGCTGCTCCTCCCAATCGGTTCTCTCGTTTTGTGCTCATAATAATTGGAACTGGAGCTTCTGGTGAAATTCGATCTACTTTTCCCCACATGTAGGAGTCGATCATAACATCGCCAATTATTAATATATTGAATTGATTAAAGGAATCGAATATGGATTTTATATCTGAATTTTTCACAACATTAAATTTTTTATAATAGGACAAAGATAATATTTTTCAGTTGTCAATAATCAATGATTTGTGATCAATCTTTAAGATATCAGAATAAACTAGTTGATGTTGCTTTTGTTTATTGTTCAGTGTTAACTGGGTTTAAACCAGGATTTCCAGTATCTAAAACAAATCGCCAATTTCCTTTGATATTTTTCTCCCAAATAGAACAGTAAGTTCCTTTACTTATTAGTCCTTTTTGCACGCCTTCGGTAATTTCAAGTAAGTAAATTCCAAACGTATAACCTAAATCGCCAGAACTAGCTACCTTTCCATAACTAGGTTTCCATGTTAATCTGTAACCAGAATCTGAAAGTTGTGAGTACAAGTTTTTAATTGCTGATTTACCAATTATCGGAAAGGAGTTTGGTTTTAATAATACTGCATCTGATGAAGCAAACTCTACAAATGCCTGATGATTTCCAACTTCAACCGATCTGTTTGAGAATTCGATATCGGTTTGTAAAAGATTCTCTTTTTCTTGTTCAATATTGATTTTGGAGGTACATCCAGCAATAATAGCAAGTAATATAATTTGGTATAATTTTTTCATGATTGAATATATATAAACTATATAAAAATTACAAAAAAGTGATTGGAATTTGATTAAAATTAAACCCCTTTTTAATTAGAGAACTAAAAAGAAAGACAGCTTTTAAATTATTTAAAAGCTGTCTTTTATAATATTAATCAGGTTAGTTAGTTTCCAAAGAAATAAGCTACTGAGAGCTGAATTACTCTATTTGAAACTTTATCATCAGAAGCTTCACCATCAAAATCAGGAATAAGGTTAGAAAAACCTAAACCATAATTAGCTTGAATCTGAATATTATTAATTTTATAACCAGCTCCAAAATTCAATCCAATATCAAAACGTTTAAGTCCAGTTTTATCAGCATCTACATCTACATAATCATTTACGAATTGAATATCCATATCATCAGAACCATCCATGTCCAATGACGTTTTTCCAGTTAGACCTATCCCAACATAAGGACCAGCAAAAAGTTGTAATTTATTACTTCCAAGATTTAAGCCATAAACAGCATTGATAGGAATTTCAAGATAATTAACATTTGTTTTCATAGTATATGTTTCAGTCGCGATATCAAGATCGGCCTTTGTTCCTTTTTGTGAAAACATTAATCCGGTTTGAAGAGAAATTGCATCTGAAAAAGCGATATCAGTTACGAACCCAATCTGTAATCCCATTTTCATTTTGGCATCTTCAGTATTGTCACCAGCAACATTAGCCAAATTAAGACCAACTTTTGGTCCAAAAGTAATTTGTGCTTGAGCACTTATAAATAATACTGCTACAGCAATAACACTTAGTAATAATTTTTTCATTTTCATACAGTTTTAGTTTAAATGCTTACTCTTTGGTTTTTCAGCTTACACCTCTTACTCTATTCTATAAAGGGCTTTTCAAAAATTGCCATTTTTAAAATGTTAAACGAATTTATAATTAAATATTAGAAGATGTTTATGTTTTCTAAATAAGTTATAAACACTTATGATGCAGAAAAATAATTGAAATGTTAATAATTTGAAAAAATACCGATTTGAAGTAGTTTCTGTTAATTAGTCTTTATTGTTGGATTACAACTCATAACAATAGTAAATGAAATTGGAATGTATCTTGCCATAGTTTTTTTATAAAAGTAAGAGGAAATTTATATATCTATTTAATATGTACATTCATGATTTAATGTATGCTCTGAAAATAATGGGATACTTAATAAAAGAAAAGCACAGTCAATCTGACTGTGCTTTTCTTTTTCATATTAGAGAGAGCTTTATTTGATCATTAATTTCTGAGTCCTGATTGTACCATTGGCAATAATAGTAACAAAGTAGGTTCCAGATGAAATGTTATTTATATTTATTTCATGTTTAAATGATTTTGAGATTTGATTATAAATCACAGAACCTGCAACATCAAATATTTTTATTTCATAATTCAATGAATTATACTCAACCGCAAAGCTTCCATTAGATGGATTTGGATATATTGATAACTCAAGAGCATCAAGATCATTTATTCCAGTGGTCTCATCAACATCACTAATATTAACAGTAAAAGCTTTTTCAAAGCTTAATCCATCAGCATCCTCAGTTTGAATATAGATTTTATATTCATCTTTTGTTTCATAATCAATTTCAACTGCAGTTTTAAGATTTGTACCTACAATTGTAAATGAAGTGTTGTCGGCATCATTACTACCATCTCCAGACACAAAAGTGTAAGTGAAAGTATCTCCATTATCAACATCTGTAGAAGATAATTGCCCAATGATAGAACCTATATCTGAATTCTCGTTAATAGAATTTTCAGATAGATCTATATCAGTTGGTGCTTCATTATTATCACTAACCAATATAACAAATGCTTTAGCATATGTTAAACCGTCTGCATCTTCAGTTTGAATATTGATGTGATATTCATCTTTTGTTTCATAATTAAAAGAAACAGCTGTTTTTAAGATATTCTCTTCAATTGTAAAATCTGAATTGTCAGCATCGTTGTTACCATCTCCTGCAATTAAAGCGTAAGTGTGAGTATCGCCACTATCATCTATTGTTGATAAAGTTCCAATAGTTTCTCCAATTGTATTTCCTTCACTAATCGATAAATTAGATAAGGTAATATCTGAAGGTACATTATTGATACCCATAGTTAACTCGTCGCTATACAAAATTAAGTTAGGATAATTTGGATTCTTAACCTGAATGGAATAAACACCAACATTACTATTTGCAAAGGATGCAATTATATATTCTTCGTATGCAGACCAATCTTTCACAAGTATACCATCTTTATATACTGCATACAGATTTGTTTCGCAATTAAGATCTTCAGTAACTAATGTGTTGCAGTTAAGTATTAAAGTTTTACCTTCTGAAAAATACCTATTTTGGTCAACCATAAATAGATCTTGTTGAGGAGAATAATTTGTAGTTAAAGAACCAAAATCAAGCTTAGTTGATTCAAAATCTTCGAAAGTAAGATTGTTATTATCTAATCTTAAATTATTTAATTTTGATAGAGTACTTAAATCTTCTAAATTATCAAGATTGTTATTGTGTAATTGTAAATCGGTTAAAGCATCTAAATTTTCTAAATTTGATGGGATTCCGCCTTCTAAGTTATTATTATGTAGATACAGCAAGTCTAGATTTACAAGGTTTCCAATTTCATTAGGTAGTTCACCATCTAAACTATTATAAGCTAAATTTAGATTAGACATAGAAGTAAGATTTCCTATTTCAGCAGGTATGTTACCAGATAAGTTATTGGAATATAGGTTAAGGTCAACAAGATTAGTTAGATTTCCTATCTCACTTGGAATTGCGCCATTTAAATCATTATATCTTAGATCTAAAAGCTCAAGCTCAGTTAGATTTCCAATTGTTGAAGGGATATTTCCGCTGAGGCTATTTTTATAAAATCTTAGATGTGCAAGATTAGTAAGATTTCCAATTTCTGTTGGAATAGTTCCAGTTATACCTTCTTCGTTTTCCTGAATGTCTATTTTTTCAAGATATGTTAGGTCTCCAATAGAAGACGGAATGGTTCCAGTTAAGCCATTAGCAACAAATTTTAATACTGTAACATGTCCTCCTTCAACAGTAACTCCTTTCCAAGTTTCAACATCCTCTCCGGTTAGCCAATTGGTGTTGTCATTCCAACTATTTCCATTTGTACTGTTGTAAAAACTAACTAAAGCATCATATTCTATTTGAGTAATTCCATGAGACCCTGTGCTATTCACAAATGCAGCCTTCGTTGTTAATGTTAAAGCTGAAAAATTAGGATTGGAAACTGCACAATAAAATATTCCACCAGTTGTACTTAGTATGGTAAGTTCATTAGTCGTTTCTCCAACAATTTCTTCATCATTTTTATACCACTGGAAAGTATTACCCGTTCCATCGGTAGTAAATGATAAGATGATGTTTTCTCCAGAAATTGTTTGTGTTGGTTCTGGTAATTGACCTTGAGGAGAATAAGCGTAATTTGGATTTAGAAAGTCTAGGTTATAGTTCTCTAAATCTCCAAAAGTTAATTTATTGTCATTTAGGCTAATTGTCTCAAGGAAAGAAAAACCAGTTAAATCAATTCCATTGGTGAAACCATTATGGTCTAAATATAAACTTTGTAAATTAGTTAGATTAGCTAATTCCGAAGGAATATCGCCTTCTAAATTGTTTGAAGCTAAATTTAAGTATCTAAGAATTGATAGATTTCCAATTTCTGTAGGAATTGTTCCTGTAAATTGATTGTTTCTAAGTGATAAGTATTGTAGAGTGCTTATGCTTCCAATTTCAGCAGGAATTGTGCCTGATAATTGGTTGCTGTTTGCAACCAAATAAGCTAATTTACTACAGTTTTGTAACTCGATAGGCAATGCACCTGTAAGTTTATTGGTATATAGGTATAGAGTTTGCAAATTAGTAAGATTTCCTAATTCTGCAGGAATGTTTCCTGAGAGCTCGTTCATATGAAGATAAATACGGGTTGCATTTGTGAGATTTCCTAATTCCACAGGAATGCTTCCAGAGAATTTATTTTTTGACATATCTATATATGTTGCATTTACTAAATTCCCAATTTCAGCAGGAATATTACCAGTAATTTGAGTGTTAAATAAGCCAATAGTCCGAAGTTCGATCAAATTACCTATACTAGTTGGAATAGTTCCGCTTAATTGTAAGTCATTAAGCCAAAGACTTATCAGCTTTGTTAAGTTCCCAATTTCAGTCGGAATTGATCCAGTAAGTTGGTTAAATCCAATGTCAAGAGTTGTTAAATTTGTTAAGTTCCCAATTTCAATAGGAATAGTTCCCGATAATTGATTTTCCCATAGGTTTAATTCACCCAAAGCATTTAAATTTCCAATTTCTGATGGAATTTCACCAGTAATTGCATTATGATCAAGATTTAATGAAACAAGATTACTAAATACTCCAATTTCAGTTGGAAGTGTTCCAGAAAGATTGTTTTCAGAAAGGTTTATTGCATTTATATGCCCGTCTAAAACAGTAATTCCAACCCATTCATTAACATTTTTTTCACTTAACCAATTTGAGTTATTATTCCACGACGTTCCATTTGTAGAATTGTAAAATTCAACCAGAGCATTGTATTCGTTCTCGTAAACCCCATGATTTACAGTCATATTAAAGGCTGTTTTTTCAGTTTCTAAGATTAGTTCTGGGTATGTTGGATTTGAAACCATACAATAATAGAATCCTTCAACAGTATTATCTATAGTTAAAGTGTTAGTAACTTCGCTTGGTAAAATTCCACTCATGCTGTACCACTGGTATGTATTTCCTGTTCCATCTGTTGTTACAGTTAAAGTTGTTGTATTATTGCCATTATCAACTTGTGCTGGTTCTGCTATTTTAGATTGAGGAGCGTAACTTGCTAATAAAAGTGTTGAAAAATCTAGGCCGCAGCTTTCTATATCTCCAAAAGTAAATTTGTTATTTTCTATTTCTAGATATTGTATATCGGTAGTAGTTAAAACTGATAAGTCTGTTAATTGATTGTCGCTTGCATATAAATATTGTAAGCTGTGGCAATTATTTAAGGTTGAAGGAACAGATCCAATTAATTGGTTGTTTTCTAATACCAATCTGTATAAGGTACTTATATTACCTAATTCTGCAGGAATTTCTCCTGTTAAGTTATTAAAAGATAAATACAGATGAGTTAGTTTAGATAGACTTCCTAAAACAATTGGAATTGTGCCTGTTAAATCATTCTTGTGTAGTTGTAATATTGTCAGGTTCGTCAAGTTTCCAAGTTCAACGGGAATCAATCCCCCAAGTAAATTATTATCTAAGAATAATGTATTAAGATTTGTTAGATTTCCAATTTCAGCAGGTATTGTTCCTGACAATTGATTAAAATCAAGATCTAAATTGGTAAGATTGGTTAAATTTCCAACTTCTTTAGGTATTGTGCCAGTTAAATAATTAAAATATAACTGAATAGTGTTTAGATATACCAATTGTCCAATTTCAGGAATGATTGTGCCGCTTAGATTATTTGAATGTAAATCAATGTCAGTAACATGTCCTCCCAGTACTGTAACTCCGTTCCAATTATCAACATCTTCTTCCGATAACCAATTGGTATTATTTGTCCAGTTAGCTCCATTGGTTGCATTGTAAAAACTTACTAATACATCATGTTCTTCTTGGGTTACACCATTAACTGATGTTTTATTAAAGAATAAATCTTCTGATGTTAATTTTAAGTCTGGATATGTTGGATTACTTACAGTGCAATAGAATATACCTTCATCTGAGCTATTAGAAAGTATTAAC
Source organism: Bacteroidales bacterium (assembly GCA_016342685.1). Taxonomy (GTDB): domain Bacteria; phylum Bacteroidota; class Bacteroidia; order Bacteroidales; family UBA12077; genus UBA12077. The sequence continues at coordinate 137,396 of JAEINU010000003.1, forward strand.
GAACTGTTAGTTTCTCCTGGTAGTTCGACGCCTTCGTTATACCATTGGTAAGTGTTTCCCGTCCCATCAGTAGTAACAGTTAATGTTGTTGTGCCATTGCCATTATCTGTTAAGCTTGGTATAGTAATTTTATCTTGTGGAGAATAAACTATGGGGTTTAATGTAGAAAAATCCAATCCTGTATTTTCAAAATCGCCAAAACTAAATTTGTTTTTGTTAAAGTAAATGCCTTTCAGGTTAGTTGATGTTAAATTGGGTAAATCAGTTAATAAATTATTTAATAAATACAAATATTGCAAATTAGTTAAGCTATTTAACTCGTTGGGTACTGCGCCTGAAAGTTGATTGTTATATAAGTACAACGCACTTAATGAGGTACAACTCCCAATCTCCGAAGGAATACTTCCCGAAAGTTGATTGTTATATAAATACAAGGAGCTCATTGAAGTGCAATTCCCTATTTCTGAAGGGATGCTGCCTGAAATTTGATTATTACTTACATTCAAGTATTGTAAGTTTGTAAGATTTCCAATTGTTGTAGGAATTGATCCTGTGAGTTCGTTTTTATATAGTGTTATCTGGAATAATCCTGTTAAGTTTCCAAATTCGCTGGGAATGCTTCCTGTTAATTGATTATTGTGTAATAGAATATCTGTAAGTGTGGTTGCATTTCCTAATTCAGCAGGAATTGATCCCGAAAGTTGGGTGTCATATAATCCCAGATAACTTAATAAGGGCAAATTCCCTAATTCAGAAGGAATGCTTCCTGTTAGGTTATTTCCATTCAATATTAAAATTTGTAGTGTAGAAACACTTCCTATTTCAGAAGGGATAGATCCAATTAAATTGTTGTTATCTAGATCAATGGAGCCAATAGATCCTCCAGCAGCAGTTATGCCAAACCAAGATTCAACAGGTCCCATTAACCAATTTTCGTTATTATACCACTGATCACCATTTGTTGAGTTGTACAATGCTACTAATGCTAAAGAATCGGAAGTACTAACACCTGCTTTAGAAGCCCCATCAGTTTTTGGTAAAACTAATTGTGCTCTGCTAAAATCAAGTTTTGTTTCAATTTCAACTTCATTTTTAAAATTTTGAACCTTTGGTTCTTTGGTTTTAGGCTCTTGCACTATAGCCTTCTTTGTAGGTTTATATGTTTTTTGTTTTAAAAGGTAATCATCCTTTAGATAATTATCTTCATGAGTTAGTTGATTGTCAAAATCCACCATATTAGATTTTTGACAATACGCGTTTGTTAATAATAAGCAAATGCTTAAAATTAAGAGTAATCGTTTTTTCATAAAGGTTAGTTTAATTTTAGGTTAATATAATTGTTAAATAGTTTTCTCAATATGCGTTGTCTGAAAAGAAGAAAAACGAATATAATAACAAAGATTTTAAATACAATATGTATAAATTTTTTTATAAAAAAAGTTTGTATTATATTATTAAGGTGGGAGTTGTAATTTATTTAGGTAAATGTTTCTCTTATTTTATCGGACCTATATCTATTGCTGATTTTATAGCTGCTTTCGCAAAATTACTTGTTCGGGTAGCACCTGATATAGCATCAATTTCTAATCTTTTACTATTCTGAATTCGAATCTCAAATTCATCTTTATAGATGCTTCCCGGCGAACGAAATAATTTCAACAGATTAAATGTTTTAACTTGTCCATTTTCAATCTCAAATTCAACTTTCGATAATGTAATTATTCTGAATGCTTTGTATTTACCTTTGTAGACACCATCTACTAAATTGGAAGTAACTGGATTAAAATTAGAAAGATATTCTTTTGAATTATCATTCGCTTTTTTAATTAAACTAGTGAATAGTATTGGAGTTAGTATAAACGAAGCAGAGAATATTAGTATATAAGGAATTACATTTTTGAATTTCATCTAAAATTAATTTATACAGGATCAACATCAATTGAAATATAAATTGCTTTAAAACGGTCAAGCACAAGTATATTTGTTATTTGTTCATTCAACAGTTGCTTTGCCTTTTGAAATGATCTTTCTCGTTCAACTTTAAGTATTATTTTCTGAATATAATTATTCTGAACCCTAGAAATAATTGGAGGCTCTGGACCTAGAATTCTTTTCCCAAAAACCTTTCTCAAATTAACTCCTAATTGTTGAGCAGCTTTGTCGGTAAGGTCTTTGTTTTTATGACGAATACTAATATTAATTAATCTGTAAAACGGTGGATATTTAAAATTTTTTCGCTCGAACAGTTGCGATGCATACATTTCTTCGTATTTGTTATCCAATACGAATTGTAAAATTGGATGTTCAGGGTTACTCGTTTGAATAATAACTTTTCCTTGTTTATTTTTGCGTCCAGCTCTTCCGCTTACCTGAGCAATTAACTGGTAGCTTCTTTCAAATGCTCTAAAATCAGGATAATTGAGCATGTTATCGGCGTTAAGAATACCCACTAAACTTACATTGTCAAAATCTAAACCTTTCGAAACCATTTGTGTTCCAATTAAAATGTCAATTTTACCCGTTTCAAAATCCCCAATAATTGTCTGGTATGCATTCTTCTTTCGGGTCGAATCTAAATCCATCCGAGCCACTTTTGTTTCTGGAAAGAATATTTGTATTTCATCTTCGATTTTTTCGGTTCCAAAACCCCGAGTTTGCACCGCCGTATTTCCACACGCCTTGCACGTTTTTGGCGATCGAACCGTATAACCGCAATAATGACAAACCAATTCGTTGTTATGACGATGATAAGTTAAACTAACATCGCAGTTGGTACATTGCGGAATCCATCCACACATATCACATTCCAGATATGGGGCAAATCCACGCCTGTTCTGAAATAGAATAATTTGTTCTCCCATTGCAAGCGAATCCTTTATTCCATCAATAAGTGCAGGCGTAAAAAGAGATTTCATCTCTTTTCTTTTTTTAGCTCTAAGAATATCTACTAAATGATTTTCAGGCAATTGAATGTTTTGATAACGGGTGGTTAGTTTAACCAATCCATACTTATCTGCTTTTGCATTAAAATAACTCTCGATTGATGGGGTTGCCGTTCCTAACAAAACCTTTGCCTTATGCATTTGAGCTAAAACTGCGGAGCAATCTCGCGCATTGTATCTTGGTGCCGGATCGTATTGTTTGTATGTGTTTTCGTGTTCTTCATCAACAATAATTAATCCCAAATTTGAGTAAGGCAAAAACAAAGATGAACGAACGCCAAGAATCACATCGTATTTTTTTTCTTTATCAGGATTTAAAATATTCTGATACACTTCGACACGTTCCGAATCGCTAAACTTCGAATGATAAATCCCAACACGATTCCCAAATACAGCTGTTAAACGATTTATGATTTGTGTTGTAAGAGCAATTTCTGGTAACAGGTAAAGAACTTGTTTCCCCTTTTTAATTTGCTCATTAATTAAATGAATATAGATTTCCGTTTTTCCGCTAGAAGTTACTCCTTGAAGCAAAACAACATCCTTCTCTTTAAATTTATCAATAATTTCCTTGTGAGCTTTCTCTTGGGCTTCTGAGAGTTCTTTAATTTCGGTTTGCTCGGTAATGGAGTTACTTAATCGACTAACTGTTTTCTCATATTCTTCAAGAATATTTTTATCGAGAAGTGTTTTTATTACTGATGAATTTGATTTAGAATCTTCAATTAACTCTTTCTTTTTTACATCAATTGTTTTTTGCTTCATAAAACTTCCTGAGAGTTTTATAAAACTCATTAAAACATGAAGTTGTTTTGGAGCTCTTTTTAATGATTCAAATGTCTTGTTTAGATCAGATTCGGATGTTATTGAATCATTAATTTTAATATAAGATTCGGTTTTGGGTTTAAAGTTCTCCCGAAGTTTTTCTTCCAGAATTACTGCTTTTTTTTCGAGTAAAGATTTAATAATAGGAAGAGAGTCTTTACGGTCTAAAGCATTCGAAATCTCATTAATATTGGCAATGTTTTTATCTGCTAGATAGTCTAGAATAAGTGTTTCTGTAGGGGTAAATTTGTTTTGATCGATAAACTCAGGATTGTATATAACTTTTGTTTCACTCTCAAGTTTTAATCCCGATGGCAGCGCAGCTTTAAAAACTTCACCTTCGGAACACATGTAATAATCTGCAATCCATTTCCAAAGATCAAGTTGTTTTTTATTTACAATTGGGGTTTCATCTAAAACAGAAACAATATCTTTTGTTTTATATTCTTTCGGGGCCTTTTGGTGAATAGAATGAACGATAGCGGTATAAATTTTTCTAGATCCAAACTGAACAATTACTCTCTTGCCAATTTCAATCGATTTGTATAATGAATCGGGTATGCTATAAGTAAATAATTGCTTAAGCGGCAGTGGAAGAATTAAATCGGCAAAATTGCGTTGATCGGTCATTTAGTTTAGAGATTTACCAAAAAACAAATCTACTTTAAATTGAAAGGATTTCAATATTTTCGGCGATCTTTTCCATTAACCAACGCGGGGTGGAGGTTGCACCACAAACTCCAATCGATTCAATATTTTTAAACCATTCAGATTTAAGTTCATCAATATCAGAAACAAAATATGTATTCGGGTTTTCTTCTTTACAAACTTTATAAAGCATTCTGCCGTTCGAACTTTTTTGTCCACTAACAAAAATGATTACATCATGTTTTTTTACAAACTCGTGAAGTTTTGGTTGGCGATGCGATACCTGACGACAAATTGTATCATTAGAAATAAACTTAATATTTTCCGTCTGTTGTATTTCGATCATTCTTTTCTTAATCTCTTTTTGAATGTCGTAAAAGCCTTCTATGCTTTTTGTAGTTTGCGAAAAGAGGTTTACAGGTTTCGAGAAATCAATTTTATGTAAATCTTCAATTCCACTAATAACAATTGCTCTTCCATTGGTTTGCCCAACCAAACCATTTACTTCGGCGTGACCTACTTTTCCATAAATTACAACCTGTCCACCTTTTTTCAAAATGGCATCGAATCCAAGTTTGATATTGTTCTGAAGTTTTAAAACGACAGGACACGAAGCATCAATTAATTCAATGTTGTTTTTAATTGCAATTTCGTATGTTTCAGGAGGTTCACCGTGAGCGCGTAATAGTACTTTGCAATTTTTAAGTGTTTTTAACTGATTATGCTCAATAGTAACTAAACCTTTTGTTTTTAATCGTTCGACTTCGGCGCTATTGTGAACAATATCTCCAAGGCAATATAAGGTTTCGTTTCTTTCTAACTCCATTTCTGCAAGCTGAATAGCGTTTACAACACCAAAACAAAACCCTGAATTACTATCAATTTCAATTTTCATGATATCACTAAAACCATTTAATTAATTCTGCTCTTTACTAAACCAACAATCCAGTCTAATTGTTCTTGACGGTTCATATTACTATTGTCTAATTCAACAGAATCGTGTGCTTTTTTTAACGGGCTCTCATCTCTTGTTTCATCAATATGATCGCGATTTTTCACATTTTCAAGAATTTCATCGTAGCTAACATCTACGTTCATTTCTTTTAGTTCAAGATAACGTCTTTCTGCTCTAACTTCAGCTTTAGCACTCATAAAGATTTTTAATTCGGCATTTGGGAATACAACGGTTCCGATATCACGACCGTCCATTACAATGCCTTTTTCGCTGCCCATTTCTTGCTGAAAACGCACCATTTTTTTACGAACAAATCCAACTTTACTAATGAAGCTTACATTGTTAGATACATTCATTTCACGAATTTCATCCTCGATATTTTCATCGTTTAAATAAGTTTCTTGTCGTTTCTTTTCGGAGTTGTATTTAAAATTAATATGAATTTGATCTATAGAGTCTTGAAGTTTTTCTTCGTTTACTTCCTGATTTTTATCGTTTATAATTTTATTTCGAATAGCAAATAAAGTAACAGCACGATACATTGCTCCACTGTCGATGTATTTGTAGTTTAATATTTTAGCTATTTCTTTTGCAAGTGTGCTTTTTCCCGATGAAGAATATCCATCAATGGCAATTATTATTTGTTTGTTTGTTTTTATCATTATGAAAATTGTTTGGGCATCAAAGGTAAATCCAAAAATTTCATTTGACAAATTCTTTTATCAACCGTAAAAATAAATGTTAAAGTTTTTTTCTAAAACTGTCAAGGTTTGTACTCACAGAAAAATGATCAGAAGCTCCTGCTAGGTGGTAGGTTGCACGACCATAGCTCAAATGGAATTTAGATATTTTAACTCCAAAGCCCCATGAAAATCCTACCATGGATGTTTTTGTATCGATAAGCATTTCTTGCCTTCTTCTGTAGTTGTATCCGGCTCGAACAAAGAAATTGTCTACTGGACTAAATTCAAGACCAATAATTACGTGGCGCATAAACTGATCTGCAAATTTATCGATTCCCGATTTAGAATCATCTTCGGAACCTAATGGGTCTAAACTATCATCATTTTCATTAGGTTTTTCATATGTCAAATCCCATTTTTCAAGATGATCTAAGGTAACCGAAAATCGCAATGGAGCATGTTTTAGTTTTTGTGAAATCCCCAACTGAATGTTAAAGGGCATTGATTCATGTTCACTTGTATATCCTTTTAATTGAGTGCCAAGATTCTTTACTACAAATGCAGCTGTAAATAGACTTTGTGGTTTTTGATACGTAACACCGAAATCAGCTACAATTCCTAAAGAAGTGTATTTTTCTAGTGTTGAAATTACTGGTTTAACATTCACACCAACTCTAAATGTACTATCAATTGCTCGTGAATAAATTAAATTTATAGCATATTCGGCAGCTTTAAATTCTCCTGTAACAATCCCCTTTTCATCGGCAGCAATAAAATTGCCATAATTAATGTATTCTATTCCACCTGAAAATATCCCTTTATCTTTAATGTTTGACGCAAACGCTGCGTAACCATAATTTATATCAGTAAAATAATTAACATAATTAAGAACCATATCGTGGTTCATTTCTGGATTTAATAAAGCTGGGTTATGATATGTTAAATTTAAATCGTTGTCGTTAATTGCAATAACATCTCCACCTAAAGAAGCAACTCTTGCTGAGTTTATTAAATTTAGAAAATCGTAGGTGTGTGTTCCCCCAATTTGAGCATTTATTTGAATGGATATGAAAAATCCAAGAAATAAAAGAAAAGCTGTTTTACGCTTTTTATTAAAAAAATGGGGAATAGTTTTTTTCATTTAGTTAGATCTCAAAATAATTCAGCCAAAATCAGTTCATCGGCAAAAATACAAATAATGATCAATGTGCAATAAAAAATAGTACACATTAGTTTTAAACGCATTTATAGTAATCTTATTATTCACGATAATTAAATATATTTTTAGGATAAATTAAGGGATTGTTGGGTGGCAAATTATATATGGACGTTAAATAGGGTCTTTCGTCAAAAATATTTTTAAAAGATGATGTTCGTAGTTAACTTTGTTGGGTTCGAGATTACATGTTGCAGAAAATTGTGGTGATGAAAGAAAAGATTTTATTTGTTATTAATCCCATTTCGGGGAATAAATCCAAAAAAAACATACCTGATCTTATTAAACAAAAGTTTAATGATGATGAATATAATGTAAAAGTTATATTCACTCAATTTGCTGGTGAAGCAACACAAATAGTAAAGCAGTATATTTTAAAAGGATATTTAAAGATTATCGCAGCAGGTGGTGATGGAACTGTTAATGAAGTGGCTTCTGGAATGGTTGAAACTGAAGCAGTGCTGGGAATTATTCCTTTAGGGTCTGGTAATGGATTAGCACGTCACTTGAATTTGCCAATGAAACCACAAAAAGCATTGGATGTTATAAAAAATGGAAAACCAATAAAGATTGATTACGGTAAAATTAACGACCGAAAATTCTTTTGTACAACTGGTGTTGGATTTGATGCACATATTGGACATGTATTTTCAAAGCTCGATGGACGTGGATTTGTTAATTATATAAAAGCAACTGTTTCTGAATTTAGAAAATATAAGCCGCAACGATACGAAATTTCAATGAATGGAACCACAATTATGCGTGATGCATTTTTAATTACGTTTGCAAATGCATCGCAATATGGAAATAATGCTCACATTGCTCCAAAAGCTGATATTGTCGATGGCAAATTAGAAGTTGCTATTTTAAAACAATTTCCTTTATTAAATGCACCAGGAATTGGGGCAAGGCTGTTTTTAAAGAATATCGATAAAAGTTCATACATTGAAACTTTCCAGTGTGAAAGTATCGTTTTAAAACGAGCAAACGCTGATGTAATTCATTTTGATGGCGAACCTGAAGAAATGGGTGAAGTCTTAAATGTGAAAATAATTCCTGAAGGCTTAAATGTTTTAGCAAATTAAAGCTCTGTTTTTCTTTCTTTCATTTTCTCAACAACATCATACACCGCTGGGCAAACTTCCGTATTTTTTAGTGTGAGATCTAATATTTGATAAAACCTTTTTCGATCTGTATGTGGATATTCTCGGCAAGCTTTTGGTCTGCTTTCATATACCATGCAATAATTGTCGGGCAATAAAAATGGACATGGAGTTTGTTTAAATACATAATCCCCGTCATTATCAATATATAAATACTCATCGATAAATTTGGATGATTTCATTCTAAGGTGTTTAGCTACTCGTTCAATATCTTTGTCGTATAGTGTTGGACTAATTGATTTACAGCAGTTGGCACAATCTAAGCAATCAATCTCTTCAAAAACTTCGTCGTGTAACTGATGAACAACAGTGTCAAGATTCTTTGGTTTCTTTTTCTTGAGTTTAGCAAATAGAGCTTTTGTTTCAGGAGCAAGTTTTAAAGCTTTATCCTTTAATTCATTTAACGATATTTTGTACAAAACACTCATTATTCACTTGGTCTGATGTAGGAACGAAGTTTTTCTTTTAGTTTACTTGTTTTAATCTGCGATAAGAATAATCCCGCAATAACAAGTGAGATGCCTAGCATTTTATTAAAATTTAGAATTTCATCTAAAACAAAGTATGCAATAAAAGCAGTAAAAACGGGAATTAAATTCGTAAAGGCATTGGCTTTTCCAACTCCAATTTTCTGAATCGAAAATGTGAAAAATATAAATGCAAAAGATGATCCAAAAATAGCAAGTTCTAACATAGGAACCCATGCTTCTGATGAAAATCCAGACATGCGAAATTCTGGAAAATCAATAATAAAAAACAATGGTGCAAATAAAAATATACCTATAAAATTATGATATGTAACAACAGTAATTGAGTTGTATTCCGAAGTTAATTTCTTAAGAATCAGTGTGTAACCTATAGCTGCGGCAACAGCAAATGATAGCATCCCAATTCCGAATGTTGATGCTTCGATTGCTTCTCCATTATTAAAAATTACAAATCCAACACCTATAATAGAAAAGAATACACCTAAAATATTCATCTTCGTTATTTTCTCATTTAAAAAATACGAAGATGTAAATGAAGTAAATAAAGGAATTGTTGCAATGATAACCGCAGCAACCGTAGTCGACGAAAATTTAATTCCGTAGCTCTCTCCCAAGAAATATAAGAATGGATTAAAAATAGAAACTAATATGAAATACTTTAAATCTCCTTTCCGAATTTTTTGGAGTTTTTTCAATGGAGCCATTAAGGCAAATAAGAAAATCGATGAAATAATCAATCTGAAAAACACAACTGTAATTGGGTTGTAAAAATCATACACAACCTTATACCAGATAAATGTGTAGCTCCAGAAAATCATTGCTAGAGTAACTGATAAATATGCAATTAGATTGTTTTTTTTCATTTTCCCTTAACACTTAAATCGGGGCGCAAGTTATAACATTTTATGATGAAAATTAGAATCAAATATCAATTTTTAATTCTATTTAGATTGTGATATTTTTGTAATGTATATTAATAAATGATACGATGAGGTGTGGTAAAATGTATTTTTGTAAAAAGCACATAAATATGAAAAATTCTAAATTTGATGTAAGTAAGATTATAGCATTGAGGCACGAATTGCACCAAAATCCAGAACTTTCAGATAATGAATTTATAACTGCTGAACGAATTGTAAATTTTTTGTCACATTTAAAGCCACATAAACTAATTCGTGGTATTGGAGGAAATGGAATAGCCTGTATTTTTAAAGGAGAGGAGATTGGGCCGTCGGTTTTGTTTCGTTGCGATATGGATGCTTTGCCAATTGATGAGGAAAATGATTTTGAACATAAATCAATAATAAAAGGTGTTTCTCATAAATGTGGTCATGATGGGCATATGGCTATTATGGCTGGTTTGGCTGATTTATTTTCTAAAAAGCGACCTAAAAAAGGCCAGGTGATTTTATTATTCCAGCCTTCAGAGGAGAATGGAAAAGGAGCTTTAAATATTTTAAATGATGAAAAATTTAAGAACCTAAAGCTTGATTATGTTTTTGCGCTTCACAATCTACCCGGATTTCCCTTAGGAAGCATTGTACTCCGAAAAGACACTTTCGCTTCTGCATCAAAGGGAATGATTATTAAGCTTTATGGAAAAACATCTCATGCTGCCGAGCCTGAAAATGGCATTAGTCCTGCAATTGCCATGGCTGATATTATTAAAGAATTAGATGATATACCAAATACAAAAAATATATTTTCAGATCTTACCCTAGTCACCGTTGTTCATGCTCAGTTAGGAGAAGTTGCTTTTGGAACATCACCAGGTTTTGCGCAAATAATGGCGACGCTAAGGACATTTACGAATGTTGATATGCAAAAAATTACATCTGAATCAGAAAGGCTTATTAAGAAGATTGCTACTGCAAATAATTTAAGAGTTGAGATATCATATACAGAAGAATTTCCTGCAAGCACGAATAACAATGAATTAGTTGCGTTGGTTGAGAAAGCGGCACAATTGTGTAATGCCAATTTTCAACATGCAAAACAGCCTTTTCCTTGGTCTGAGGATTTTGCACATTTTACAGAGAAATTCCCAGGAGTACTTTTTGGTTTGGGTAGTGGAATTGATTGTGCACAATTGCATAATCCTGATTACGATTTCCCCGACGGAATAATAGAATCTGGAGTGAAAATGTTTTCAGAAATACATACTCAAATACAAAAAACACAAAAATAAATTTAAAATAAATCCCTTATTCTAAAACATTTTGCGAAGCTTTTACGTTAAATCATAAGCAAGAATGTAATATATATTTTTGATTGTACGAAAAAAATTGTTTCTTTGCATACTTTTTCGTTATAGTTGTTTGTTTTGGGGTTACAGCAATTATTCATATACCAGAAATTTTATAATACCTTTGTAGGTGTTTATTTGTTGCAAAGACATCCCAGTTTTTATCGATTAATTAATAGTTCGAAAAGGAGAGGCTGAAATGAGACAGTTAAAAATTACAAAATCTATTACTAACCGTGATAGTTCTTCACTTGAAAAGTATTTACAAGATGTAGGGAAAGAGGAGATGGTTACTGCTGAGGAAGAAGTAGAATTAGCTCAAAGAATTAAAAAAGGTGATAGAGCAGCTCTGGAAAGATTAACAAAAGCGAACTTGCGTTTTGTTATTTCTGTAGCTAAGCAATATCAGTTTCAAGGATTAAGCCTTCCCGATTTAATTAATGAAGGAAACTTAGGACTAATAAAAGCCGCTGAACGTTTTGATGAAACAAAAGGGTTTAAATTTATTTCGTATGCTGTGTGGTGGATTCGTCAATCTATTTTGCAAGCAATTGCAGAACAATCTAGAGTTGTGCGTTTACCATTGAATAAAGTTGGCTCATTAAATAAAATTCATAAAGCATATTCAACATTAGAACAACAATTCGACCGCACTCCTACAGCAGATGAATTAGCAGAATTTGTTGATTTACCAAAAGATAAGGTGGAAGATACTCTACAATTATCAGGTAAGCCTTTATCAGTTGATGCACCATTCTCCGATGGAGAAGAGGGTAGCTTATTAGATGTAATGGAAAACGCAGATTCTCCAAATGCAGATTCTTCTTTATTAAATGAGTCTTTGGCAAAAGAAGTTGAGCGTACTTTAAGCATTTTGCCAGATAAGGAAAAATTAGTATTGAAATACTATTATGGTATCGGTGGAAAAGAATTGTCTTTAGAAGAGATCGGATTTGAACTAGGATTAACACGTGAACGTGTTCGTCAGATAAAAGAAAAAGCAATCCGCAGACTAAGACATTCGTCTAAAAACAAGCTTCTTAAAAAATATTTAGGATAATCCTTACAAGATAATATATTAAAGCTGTCCATTCGGGCAGCTTTTTTTTATGCAAAAAAATTAACTACTCAGGTATTTGAATGTATAAATTCTTAAATTTAGTGAATAAAATTTAGCAATATGTCACAACAAAAAACAAATGGATTTGGCACTGCGCCGGTGTTCTTTACTGCAATATCTACAATACTAGGCGCAATTCTTTTTTTACGTTTTGGTTTTGCTGTTGGAACTCTAGGAATTGGCGGCGTGTTATTAATTCTTTTAGTAGGCCATCTTGTTACTATTCCAACGGCATTTGCAATATCCGAAATTGCAACAAATCAACGAGTTGAAGGAGGTGGAGAATATTTCATTATTTCACGATCGTTTGGGCTAAATATTGGTGGTACAATAGGTATTGCTCTCTATATCTCACAAGCAATTAGTGTTGCCTTTTATGTTATTGCATTTACCGAGGCGTTTGCTCCAATTTTTAGTTGGTTAAAAGATAGCTATGGATGGGATTTGCCAAGACAGGTTGTTAGTATTCCAGCAATGGCTCTCCTTTCTGTATTGATTCTTCGTAAAGGTGCAAACATGGGAGTTAAGGCTTTATATTTTGTTGTGGCCATTTTGTTTTTGTCCATAATTCTATTTTTTATTGGAGATACAGGGTTTTCAGAAAGTCCGAATTTTAATTTGGGTGGTGGAACATTAAGAAATATGGATAGTTTTTTCTTAGTTTTTGCTATCATTTTCCCTGCCTTAACTGGAATGACAGCTGGTGTAGGATTGTCGGGTGATTTAAAAAATCCAGGTAAATCTATTCCTTTAGGAACCGTTGCAGCAACTTTTACAGGTTTAGTAATTTATATATTTATCATATTTAAACTCGCTAACTCAGCTTCAATAGATGATCTTTTAAATAACCAATTGGTTATGGGTGATATAGCATTGTGGGGTTGGATTTTTATTCCGATAGGACTGGCTGCTTCTACAATATCATCTGCACTTGGTTCTGTAATGGTTGCTCCAAGAACATTACAAGCCTTGGGTAATGATAAAACTTTTCCTTTTCAGCGATTTAATCGTTTAATGGCAAAAGGTAAGGGAGAAACAAATGAACCTTATAATGCATCTTTAATCACTGTAATAATCGCTTTTGTTTTTGTTGCAATGGGAGACGTTAATGCTGTAGCTCGAATTATATCTATGTTTTTTATGTTAACATATGGTTCTTTATGCTTGATTTCTTTTTTAAATCACTTTGGGTCATCGCCATCTTATAGGCCAACATTTCGTTCTCATTGGGTTTTATCCTTAATTGGATTTGTGTTTTCAATATTCTTAATGTTTAAAATGGATTCGCTTTATGCTTTATTCGCAATAGGAGTAATGGTTGTTCTTTATGTCTACATAAGTTATTACCATTCGGAGCGACAAGGTTTAGAGTCAATTTTTAGGAGTGCCTTGTTTCAGATTAACCGGAATTTGCAGGTCTATTTGCAGAAAAATCAATCTATAAAAAAGAAGGTAAGTTGGCATCCATCGGCAATTTGTGTTACTGAAGTTGATTCAGATCGTGACAATGCATTTAAATTACTTACCTGGATATCAGAAAAATATGGATTTGGAACTTACATTCAGTATATACAAGGTTACTACTCAAAAACAGCTCACGATCAAGCCCTAGAAACAATGGACTTATTGATTGAAAGAGCTGAATCTAGAAAAACAAATGTATATGTCGATACAATTGTTTCTCCGTCCTATACATCTGCAATTGCTCAAATAATTCAAATGCCGGGAGTTTCTGGTTTGGATAATAATATGATTTTGTTTGAGTATGATAAAAAAGATCCTAAGAATCTGGGTCAGATCGTAGAAAACTATGCTTTGGTGCGATCGGGCAGTTATGATGTTTGTATTCTTGGAGGTTCTAATCGCGGCGTTAATTATCACGAAGGTATTCATATTTGGGTTCGTAGGGTCGATGAGGACAATTTGAACTTGATGGTTTTAATGAGTTATATAATCTTAGGGCATCCAGATTGGAAGGGAGCTAAAATTAAGATATTTAATGTTCGTAGTCAAGGAAAGCAAGACGAGGCAACAGATCATTTATTGGAATTGGTTAAAACAGGTCGATTACCGATATCATTAAAGAATGTTGAGTTCATTGACATTGATGAAAGCATGAATCTCAAAGCTTTAATAAATGAAAAATCTGTTAAAGCCGGATTAACAATGATTGGGTTCCGCAGCGAGCAAATAAAGCACGAGGGCGAAAAACTTTTCGATGGTTATTCCGAAATGGGTGATGTTTTGTTTGTGAATGCATTTCGAGATAAAGCAATCGATTAATTAAACTTGTAAATCAATCGATCCTTTATAAATAATTTCTTGTTCTGGATAAATTATCACGGTGTTTAAATCACCATCGTGAACATCTATCTGATAAGGAATTTGCTTAATATGTCTGTTGTACGAAAGTGTATTTCTTCTTGCGCTGATAATTATAAGAAGGTCATTTTCAGTCATTTTTCGTGAAATTACTTTTAGCATAGCAATACATTTAGCTCTACGGTAATCAATATCGTTGGGTATGTTTCTTTTACCTATAGCCTGTCTTATCTTTTCATGTGTTGATTCGTTTCCCCAAAACAGAATTTTTCCTGAAGATTCTTTTGCGATATTTAAAACAGATTCAATCCATTCGGTAAATCCAATTTCAAGCTCCGCAGCAGGAGGTATTAGAACATGTATTTTCTTAAAAATATTAAGGGGCGATTTCAGATGAACAACAAAGATCGTTTTACCCGTCTTATTTAAAACATTTTCTAATAAAGAACCAAAGAATAGGTCTTTTGTAGATTTCCTGCTATGCCACCCTAAAACTACTTTAGATATTAGGAATTCTTTAACTGTTCTGGCAATTCCGTCTGCAACATTCGTATCAATTCGAGGAATTATTTTGGTTATGTTGTTAGACGAAGAAGCATGCATTTTAGCTTTTTCAAGTATTTTCTTATAAGCCACAACATTTTCTGATGCTTTATCATCATCATTTACAATTGTTAAAGGATATAAGGGTTCTTTAGATTTTTTATCCTTTATTAAAATCGCAAAATTGATGAGATGCTCAATTTTTGAAGGATTCGAAATTGGGATCAAAATACGTTCGGGTACATCAATAATATCAGGAACTTCATTTTCTTCTTTCATAGCAATTTTCTTAGCCGAATTCTGAGTGTAGAAAGAACTAATTAGAGTAGAAATCAGTATTAAAATAATGGTTGCATTCATTATGGATTCATCTACTAATTCTAGATTAAATCCGACAAGAATAATAGCAATAGCTGAAGCTGCTCTGGCAGTGCTTAAACCAAAAATTAAATTGCGTTCCGTTTTAGTATACTTAAATATTTTTTGAAGGATAAATGCAGCAAGATATTTGCTTGTTACCGCAACAAAAATGAGTGAAATTATAATGAGTAGTAACGATAAACTGTGGGTTAAAACACTTAAATCGGCTAGCATACCCACAGTAATCAGAAAGAAAGGAATAAAAATAGTATTACCAATAAATTGTATTCTATTCATTAAAGGCGATGTATGTGGTATGTGTCTGCTTAGAGCTAATCCGACAAAGAATGCTCCAATTATTGGCTCTATATGAGCATATTCTGCGACTACAGAAGCAAGAAATACCATCGCAATAACAAAAATATATTCCGTTCCGCTTTCTCCATCGTAGTTTTTGAAAAACCATTTGCTGAGTTTTGGAATAATGAAGAAGACCAAAAATAGGAAGAAGATAAAGTAACCTACAAAGCGAAATATAAATAAGTGATTTAGTTCGCCCTTGGCAGATTCAGATACAATCGCAAGAATAAGAAGAGCAATGGTATCGGCGATAATCGTTCCCCCAACAATAATATTAATAACGCGGTTTCGATTTATACCAAACCTTCCAACAATAGGGTAAGCTACCAGGGTGTGAGATGCAACCATACTTGAA
The DNA here is from genome assembly GCA_016342685.1 of Bacteroidales bacterium. Classification (GTDB taxonomy): domain Bacteria; phylum Bacteroidota; class Bacteroidia; order Bacteroidales; family UBA12077; genus UBA12077. The sequence goes on from JAEINU010000003.1 coordinate 153,621, forward strand.
ATAAGTAAAGAAGCAATAAATGTCATTTTAAATGCATAGAAAAATAACAAACCGCTTAATACAAACGGAAGGATAAAAGTTAGTATTCCAAAGGTGATACTTGGCTTTTTATTTTTAAGAAATTCTTTAACATTTATTTCCAAGCCAGCTAGAAACATTAGATATAATAATCCGGTTTGACTAAAAATAGATAAGCCTACATCTTGTGACAGTAAATTAAAGCCATTGGGACCAACGGCTACTCCAGCGAGAATTAATCCTATTATTTCGGGTAAGCGAAGCTTATTGAATAATGTTGGAAAAATTAATATAATGAATAATACTAAAGCAAATATTAGTATAGGATCGCTTACAGGGAATGTAATCTTTAAAATTAGGGTCATAACTTAAAAAATGGTTCTAGTTATAAAACCCAATTTAGTAAAAGTAGTTCAAAATCCAACAAAAATACTTGTTAATTGTATGTATTATAGCGCTTAAAAAATAAAAGACATCTATGTCTTTAAATACCATATTTTAGGTATTGTATGAATAAAAATACCACTCTACTTTTGTCAAGAAGAAATTAGTCAACAATTAAAACAAATAAATATGAAACGAGTATTACTTTTTTTAATAAGCAATTTGGTACTAATAAGCTTATTAAATGCACAGGAAAGTTTAGAGCAAAAAGCTCAAGAACCAGAGTCAATTAGCGAAAGTATTTTCAATGATGAAAATCAGAAGAAGCTTCATTTTGGTGGTTATGGTCAGATAGATTACAATCAACCTTTGGATGGAGATTATCGCCAGAATGGTAAACTAGATGTTCACAGATTGGTCTTATTTGCAGGTTACGAATTTAATTCTAAAACGAAATTTATTACTGAGATTGAATTTGAGCATGTTTCTGAAGTTTACGTTGAACAAGCATACTTGAATTACCAACTTTTTGATAATATGTCGGTAAAAGGAGGTTTGCTTTTAATTCCGATGGGAATTATAAATGAATATCACGAACCACCATCATTTAATGGTGTAGAACGTCCAAATGTTGATAAAAATATTGTTCCAACAACTTGGAGAGAAATTGGTTTAGGAGTTGATGGACGAATTAGTGCAGCATCTTTGCGTTACCAATTATACATTGTGAATGGATTTAATGGTTATGACGGAGCTGGTACATTCAAAGGATCGAATGGATTACGAAGCGGTCGTCAAAAAGGTGCTGAGTCTTATATTAGTTCTCCGAACTTAGCTGCAAAAGTTGACTTCTTTGGTGTTAGCGGATTGAAACTTGGTTTATCGGGATATTTTGGAAAATCGCAATCGACTTTATACGATGGTTTAGATAAAAATGATGATGATGCGCAAACAATGGCAGATTCATCTGTAATTGGAATAAGCATGGTTGGTTTAGACTATCGTTATTCAATCTCAGGATTCCATACACGGGGTCAGTTTATTTATGGTAAATTTTCGAATGTAGACCAGTATAATGAGTTTACTGGTCAGGATTTAGGAGAATCCTTATTGGGATACTATGCTGAAGTTTCGTACGATTTATTTCATAACAATGCTTCAATACAAAATGAATTAACTCCATTTTTTCGTTTCGAGCAATACAACACGCATAATTCTGTAGTTTCTGGAATGACTGCTAATGATGCATATAGTATAACTGAATTGTTATTTGGCTTTGCTGTTAAATTGGATCGTGGAGCAGCTTTTAAGATAGATTATCAAATGTATAAAAATGCCGATGAGAGTAAATTTAATTCAATGATTAATATGGGTATTGGTGTTTGGTTTTAATTTAGAATAGAGGATTCAGAATGCAGAATATCAATTTTAATATTTTGATATTCTGTATTCAAATTAAAAAACTGATTGTAATGATTAAATTTAGTATATTAATTCTAACAAGTTTTCTGTTTTCTGCTAATGTTAAAGCAGTGCAGCCCGCGGTAACTAAAAAATTCCAAAAAGAGCTTACAAAACATTTTGATGGTGAATCAATTATTACCAAAGAGAACAAGATGCTTTCCAACGATAATGATCTTTTTATGGACATTTATAAAGGAAATGAAAAACTAGGTATTGTTGTTCTGACAGCAGCAAAAGGGCGATACGATAAATTCGATTACATGATTGTTTACGACTTGAATTGTAAAGTAGATTTAATTAAAATTTTGGTTTACCGATCTGATTATGGAGCGGAAATTACCGCAAAAAGATGGCTTAGTCAGTTTTATATAAAGAAGGAAGATAGTTTAAAATACGGATCAGATATCCAAGCAATTTCTGGTGCAACGTTTTCTGCAATTTCTTTAACTAAGAATGTTAATAGGATAAATAAGATTTTAAAAGAATAGTAAAGAAATAAAGGTTTAAGTTATCCTTCGACAGGCTCAGGATGACTAATTAATGAATCTCTAAATTAATGTCACACTGAGCTTGTCGAAGTGTGTTAAACAAAGTGATTAAGTTTTGTTAAGATTTTCGTTAATTTTATGCTCTATAGATAGTAACAAATGAATATCAGTTTCTCCTAAAATCATTAATCGTTCCATTATGCGATTGTAAATATTGGAATCTTTTTTAAAACCAATATTGCTTAAGATATCTTCGGTTTTAATTTTTAAAATGTTTAATTCGGTCTGATCAGATTTTGCGTCAGATTTTTCCTCTTCATATTCCAGCATCGATAAAGTATATGCATAGATCATAACCGACTGAGCTAAATTTAAAGAAGGATAAGTTGTTTTCATTGGAACGCTTGTAACAATATCGCAAAGTTTTAATTCATCATTTGTTAAACCACTTTCTTCGCGACCAAAAACAATTGCTAAATTTCGAATTGTATTTGCTTTTGCTTGAATTAAATCATTGATTTTATTTGATGGATAATAATCCTCATTTACTCGTCGTTTTTTAGCAGAAGTTCCAATAATCCAATCTATATCTTCAATAGCTTCTTTTAAGGAATTAAATTCTTGTGCATTTTCAAGAATTTCATTTGAAGCATGAGCAAGCCAGCCAGCTTTTTCGTCTAAATGAGCTTTGGTATTTACTAACCGAAGAGAAGAGAATCCCATGGTTTTTATGGCTCGTGCTGCAGCGCCAACATTTTCTGGAACCGCAGGCTCAACCAATATAAAGTGTATTTGCATTTTCTATTTTAGTTGTCATTCCGGGCAACGACCCGGAATCTGTTATTTGTAACTTTTTTGTCATGCTGAGCTTGTCGAAGTATGACCTTATAGGAAATATCATCACATTTCGACATTCCGATAACTATCAGGACAATGTGACAATATTTTAATCGTCGATGCTTAATTGATAGTTGATAGCTTCATTTATAAAACTATTAAAAGGATATACGGCTTTAAAAGTATCACCAATTTCGTCCATAAACTTATCAGATGTTACAAGATCTTCATTAATGTTTTTGGAAACAATGTAATGTTTATAACGCAATAGATCAATATCTTCAAATTCTTTTGGAAAACCTTTTGGTGCTGTTTTAAGTTTATCATCAGCTAGAATTTCTTTAAAATGCGAGGTGAAACTTTTATTTTTCAGGATCTTTTTAAAATCTTCAGTGTTTTCATAAATTTCCGTTCTAACGGCCTTCAACTTGTCGGGTTGTGGCATATAAACTCCTCCCGCTAAAAAACAATTGCCTGGTTCAATATGTATATAATAACCAGCATTCCCGGTTTTTTTACCACCCGGAACAATAAATCCACCAAAATTGGTTTTGTAAGGTGATTTATCATTTGAAAATCGTACATCTCGATTTATTCTAAAAACACATTGTTTTGGTTCAAGATTACTTACTGATTTATCAAATTGGCCTATGTTGGCAATGGTATGCGCTAAGAATTCTTCAAAATCTTTTTTTACAATTAGATAAGTTGGTTTGTTTTCATGAAACCATTCCTTATAATTATTCTCTTTTAAATCTGATAAAAACTGAATTAATTTTTTGCTTAACATAATGACTAGTTTTGTTGTTACCAAAGATACTTTATTTTCAAAACAAGATATTATCAATTGAGATGATATTCTTTTATCTTTACAATCGAATTATACAAAAGGTTTAAATTAAAGGAAATGAAACAAGAGATACTAAATAAATTTTTAAGATACATTCAGATAGACACCCAATCGGAAGAGAATTCAAAAACTTATCCAAGCACTAAAAAACAATTTGATTTAGCAAGGATTCTTGTTGATGAACTTAATAAAATAGGATTAAGTGATGTGGAAGTTGATAAGTACGGTTATGTAACAGCAACATTGCCGTCTAATATTGAAAAAGATATTCCCGTAATGGCTTTTCTTGCTCATATGGATACAGCCCCTGATATGAGTGGTAAAAAAGTGAGACCACAAGTTTTTGAGAATTATAATGGGGATGATATTCTATTAAACAAAGAATCAGATATTAAGATGGCCGTAAAGGATTTTCCAGAGCTAAAAGAATATACTGGACAAACAATTATTACAGCTAGTGGAAATACGCTTTTAGGAGCCGATGATAAAGCCGGAATTGCTGAAATAATGACTGCAATGGAATACTTGGCAAATAATCCTGAATTGAAACATGGGACAATTAAAGTGGCTTTTACTCCCGATGAGGAAATAGGAAAGGGAGTAGATCATTTTGATGTAAAGAAGTTTGGAGCTGATTATGCATATACCTTAGATGGTGGACCAATTGGCGAGTTGGAGTATGAAAATTTTAACGCAGCAGGAATTGCAATACAGATTCAAGGAAGAAATATTCATCCAGGTTACGCAAAAGGAAGAATGATAAATGCTATTCTTGTAGCAACAGAATTAAATGAGATGCTTCCTATTGAGCAACGACCTGAATTAACGACAGGCTACGAAGGTTTTTTTCATATCGTAAAATTCTTTGGTACAGTTGATCTTTCAGAAATTCATTATATTATTCGTGATCACGATAGAGAAAAGTTTGAAAACAAGAAAGAGTTAATTAAAAGTGCGATTCAGTTCATAAATAAGAAATACGGAAAGGAAATTGCAGAATACAAACTAGAAGATCAGTATTACAATATGTGTGAAAAGGTAGAGCCTGTTTATCATATTGTAGAACAAGCAAAACAGGCCATGATCGAAGTTGGTATTATTCCAAACATTAAACCAATTCGTGGTGGAACCGATGGAGCCCGACTTTCTTATATGGGATTACCTTGTCCGAATATATTTACTGGTGGTCATAACTATCATGGTCGATATGAGTTTATTCCATTAGAATCAATGGAAAAAGCTGTTCAGGTGATTCTGAAAATAATCGAGAAATCAGTAAGCTAAAGTCTAGTTACTTATTCTGTTTTTCTTGTAAATCATTTCTCATATACATCACAATTTTCCAACGATCTTCTTGAGAAATCTGCGAAGCATGAGCTCCCATAATATTTATTCCAACATTAATAATATGGTAGATTTCGCCATCGGGGCGATTAACTGTTTTTTCTAAGGTTAAGTTTGCTGGTGGGAAAGCATATTTTTTACTTGTATATAAATAACCTTGACCATCTCCTTTTTCACCATGACATTGAGAACAGAATCTTTCGTATTGAAGTTTTCCTTTCGCTATATTCTTGTTAGAATATTGATAGGGAACTTTGAATTTTTCTCCTGCAATTTTTAAATCTTCATCCGTTTTTACAAGATGATATGGAGCTATATTTCTAGGAACAGTTCCTTCAACAGGCAATCGCATAGTCATAGAATCTGCAAAGTTGGGATTTTTGCTGTAAGTATCATATGCTTGTGATTCCTGCATGTCAGGCAAAAAACTACTTCCACGCTCTGTACTTCTTTTATCGCACGACGTAAATATTATTGTAATAATTAGGATGATATATGTAATCTTTTTCATAATGTGCCACTTAAATTAATTAATGCTCAGGCTATTCTCAATAATTATTGTGTTATGTATTCTCGTAATGGAAACTCTCTTCTAAATATGGATGATTCTTCGATAATAAATTTGCTTTTGTGAGTGAATATAAAACCGACCACAAGAATATTCCAATAAATCCAATAGTTAATCCAATATCAAAAAATCCAATTGTTGGAACCTTCTTCATTGTTCCTGGAAAAATCATTAAATATTGATCAACCCACTGACCAATAAAAACTACAACTGCCATTGCAGTTACAATCCATAAAACTCTTCTGAATTTTCTTATCACTAAAACTAAAAATGGGATTAAGAAATTTAAAGCAAGATTCAAGAAAAACAAGAATCTGTAATCATCAATTCGCTTAATAAAATAAAATGTTTCTTCGGGAATATTAGCATACCAAATTAACATGAATTGTGAAAACCATAAATACATCCAAAATATTCCAAAAGAGAATAAATATCTGGCCAAGTCGTGAATGTTTTCTTTGGTAATAAACTCCATGTATCCTAGATATCTTAAAATTGCTAAGACAATAATTATAGCAGCAAAACTTTTAACAATTACTCCTGATAACACGTACCAACCAAACAAGGTGCTAAACCAATGTGCTTCAATTGACATAAGCCAATCCCAGGCAAATACTACGATTGATAGTGCAAAAAACACCATAAATATGGCAGCATATGTTCTACTCTTTATTAATGATTTTTGTCCATCTCCAACATCACTATCTTTTGAAATTTTTCGAAGCATGTATGTTAAAGATATCCAAACAGATAAATAAATAATTAACCTTGCAATAAAAAATGGAACATTTAGGAATGCTTCTTTATTTGCTATTATAGGATCGTGATGTACTTCGTGAATCCAATGGAAAACATGGTTTAATCCAAACAACATAATAATCATAAAGATTGCACCAATAGGTAAATACATGCTAATTGCTTCAGGAATTCTTTGAATCGAAACATGCCAGCCCGATTGTGTGATTGCATGAACGGCAACGAAGAAAGTAGCTCCAAGTCCAATAGTTAAAAAGTTGACTGAATTTAAAAGCAAAGCAGACCAAATTTTTTCTGGTGAATAATTTAGTATCCCATAAACTAAAGCTGCAAGACCAATAAAAATTAAAACGGTCAAAACAATCTTTATTTTTTTGCTGAATTTAAATGTTAGGTTTAGATTTTCCATATTGAAATCTTAATTAATCTTGATATTTAACATCCATTGCACCAGAATCTTCAAATTTCGATTTGATTTTCTCTGCTTCATTATTATCTATATCTGCTGTATCTAGAACAACTACAAAACGGTCATCAGTAGCGCGTTCATCATAAATTTTATTATCTGCGCCAGCACCTAAATGAGATTTGAATAGGTAGCTAAGTACAATTGCAAAAGCAGCAAATAATATTGCGCACTCAAATGTAACCGGAATAAAAGATGGCACTGCCATTAATGGTTTTCCACCAATGTTTATTGGATATGCTCTGGTAAAAACCCAAGCTTGAAATCCAAATCCTGAAATTGCACCAACTGCACCGCCAATAAATGCTGCTCGTGGCAACCAAGATCGTCTTAATCCCATGGCATGATCTAATCCATGAACTGGATATGGAGAAAAAACATCTTTAATTTTGATGTTGTTATCTCTTAGGCTTTTAACTGCACTTAATAAGCTGGCTTCTTTATCGTAATATCCTGAAATTTCTTTCATTTGAATCTATTTTATCGTCTATTGGTATTTAATAATTCATTTGTTATGAGTATAAAAAATAACAAATAACAAGCATCAAAATCCAAATAAATTTCAATGACTGAAATCTCAATAACCAAATTTGTTTTGATAGTTTGTTTTTTGATATATGGAGCTTATTTGTCATTTGTTTTTTATTATTTGGTGCTTTTAAATTGACTATTATTTATTTTTTATTGTTGTTTTTACTTCTGCCATTGCTATTACTGGGAAAAATCTTACAAACAGTAAGAAGCATGTAAAGAATATTCCAAGTGTCCCTACAAAGATTGCTACTTCAACCAAAGTTGGTTTATACATTTCCCAACTAGATGGTAAGTAATCGCGATGTAATGATGTAACAATAATTACAAATCGTTCGAACCACATTCCAATATTAATTACAATCGACATAAAGAATGTAAATCCTATACTTCGTCGCAGTTTTTTAAACCAGAATAATTGCGGAGAGATTACATTGCACGTCATCATAATCCAATATGCCCACCAATAAGGACCAGTTGCCCTGTTGATGAAAGCAAAAAGCTCATATTCAACACCAGAATACCAAGCCATGAATAATTCCGTCATATAAGCAACACCAACAATTGAACCTGTTAGAATGATGATTTTATTCATCAACTCAATATGATTTACGGTAATATAATCTTGCAAATTCATTGTTTTGCGGGCAATAATTAACAAGGTAAGAACCATTGCAAATCCAGAGAAAATTGCACCAGAAACAAAATAGGGTGGAAATATGGTTGTATGCCATCCGGGAATTACGGAAGTGGCAAAGTCGAAACTTACAATTGTGTGTACCGATAAAACTAGTGGTGCAGCTAATCCAGCTAATGTAAAACTAACAACTTCGAATCGTTGCCAATGTTTTGCTGAACCCGTCCAACCAAAACTTAGAAACTTATAAATCTTCTTCTTGAATTTCGTTTTCATTCTATCGCGAATGGTTCCTAAATCAGGAATTAATCCAACATACCAGAAAACCAGTGAAACTAAAAAGTAAGTCGAAATTGCAAAAACATCCCACAATAGTGGGGAGTTAAAATTTACCCAAACATCTCTTGTATTAGGATAAGGAAAAATGAAAAATCCAAGCAAGAATCGTCCCATATGAATTAATGGAAAAAGTCCTGCACAGATTACAGCAAAAATTGTCATTGCTTCGGCAGAACGGTTAATGCTGGTACGCCATTTTTGTCGGAATAAGAGTAAAATAGCCGATATAAATGTTCCAGCATGACCAATACCTACCCACCATACAAAGTTGGTGATGCTCCATCCCCAGCCAATAGTTTTGTTTACACCCCAAAGACCGATTCCTTTCCAAATAGTAAGCACAATGGCGATGATTCCAATCAATGCAGCAGATCCTGCAATCATTAGTCCTAAAAACCACAGTTTGCCAGGTTTGGCAATAATCGGATTAAAAACATCATCGGTGATGTCTTTTAAGCTTTTATTACCTTCAATTAATGGTTCACGAGTTGAAATTTCAGACACGTTTTATATTTTTAATGATACATTCAAATTAGTTACAAAACATAATTATTTAAAGCACACTTCGACAGGCTCAGTGTGACAAGTTGGATCTTTTGTATTGTCATGCTGAGCTTGTCGAAGTATGACATTGATCCTTAAATAATATTTATTATAGCTTCTCATTAACTTAGCTTTTATTTCTAACTTTAGTTAAATACCCTATAGAAGGTAATGTATGTAATTCTTCCAATAAATGATATCTACGTTTTTGCTCATACAATTTAGAAACTTCGCTATTCTTATCATTTAAATCACCAAACACAATTGCGTTTGCCGGGCATGTTTGCTGACAAGCAGGTTTTATTTCTCCATCTTGCAATGCGCGATTTTCTAGTTTGGCTTTCAGCTTCTTTTCCTGAATTCGCTGTATACAGAACGAACATTTCTCAATTACTCCTTTTGCACGAACTGTAACATCTGGGTTAAGTACCATACGTGGCAAATCCAGTGTCATTCCGTGTGGATCGTATAAATTTCCTTTCAGAGCATCCGATTTATTGTAATCAAACCAATTAAACCTTCGAACTTTGTACGGGCAGTTATTATTACAATATCGAGTTCCTATACAACGGTTATATGCCATTTGATTTATTCCTTCGGAACTATGATTTGTTGCTCCAACTGGACAAACATTCTCGCATGGTGCACTGTCACAATGCTGACACATAACTGGTTGGCGAACCACTTCAGGATTCTCAGGATCGCCGGCATAATATCTGTCAATTCGCATCCAATGCATTTCGTGAGCACGCAGAACTTCTTCTTTTCCAACAATCGGAACATTGTTTTCGATACTACAAGCGGCAACACAAGTGTTACAGCCAGTACAAGCATTTAAATCAACTGCCATTGCCCAATGATGTCCTTCGTATTTGAACTCTTTGTATAATGATTGATGATGTTTTTCTATTTCTTTATGTCGCTCGTTTCCAGATTCTGTGTTTTCTTTATACTTATCGATAGTTGTTTCACGAACAATATCACGACCTTCCATTGAATCGTGCGATTGAGTTGTTGCAAGCTCGTGAGTATTTAAAGTTTTTTCAAATGAGATTTTGCCCAACGAATATTGGCGGAATTCTTTTGTTTCAATTAACTGATATACATCTGTTCCAATGTCTTTTCCTGATTTTCCTACAACTGTTCTTCCATAACCTAAAGCAATTGATATTGTGTTTTTTGCTTGTCCGGGTTGAACTAAAACAGGTATTTCAATCGTATTATTTATTTTAATTACATCACCAGTTTCTAAGTTTTTATCTTTTGCAAAAGCAACCGAAATGGCAGCATAATTATCCCAAGTAACTTTTGAAACAGGATCTGGCAATTCTTGCAACCATGGATTATTTGCATATTTACCCGAACCAATATTTACACTTTCGTAGATTTGAAGTTCTAAATCCGACTTTTTATTATCATCTAATTTAATAGAACTTAAATTGTTCTTGAATTTTGGTTCTGATGATTTCACGTCTATTTCAACAACTCCATCTTGCAATGATTTTGTCCAGAAATCACCAAAATCAAATACACGATTAGTTTTTGGATATATTTCAGATTTCCAATTTTCTTTAATGTATTCTAAATAATCATTTTTAATTCCAGACCATTTCAATAAAGAAACTTGTTCTTGCCTTGTGTCAAAAATTTCTTGAATACATGGTTGAGCTAAACTGTAAGTTCCTTCTTTTGGATTAAAGTCATTCCACGATTCCAAATAATTATTTGCCGGGCAAACGTATTTTACCAACTCCGAAGTTTCATCAGGAATGGTAGAAAGTGAAATTGTTAAGTCAGTATTTTTAATCGAAGTAGTAAGTTTTTCAGAATTTGGATAATCATAAACAGGATTACAATCGAAGAATACGATTCCTTTATATGATTTCAGGTTACTCATGAAATCAATCATATCCTTATCATTACCTTGCTTGGTTAATAAAGCATTATTTAATGATATAGTTTTTCCGTAGTTTTCTAATAGTTGATTAATTGAATTAACAAGTAGTTGAGATTTTTTATTATTTGTTCCACAAACTACAAGTGATTTATTTTTATTTTTTAATAACTCTTCACCTAATTTCGAAACATCAATTGCACATTTTGATGCTGAGATTTCTTTCTTGCCTAAACTATTTGCAATGTAATTGTAAAGATTTGCAATAAGGTTCTGTTCTTCCGAAGGGTTTATTATAATTCGTTTATCGGCATTACTTCCAGTAAGCGACATGCCACTTTCAATTTGAATATGGCGCGACATTGTTTTTTTGTCTTCGCTAACTTTTCTATTCTGAACATACTGCTTAGTGTATTCAACAGGCGATAACCATGTTCCTAAGAAATCTGCATTTATTCCTACAATTACTTGAGCTTTTTCGAATTTGTAATTAGGAATAAGTCTTTTTCCGAACGATTCTTTGTTGGCATCTAATAATCCTGAAATTGAAATTGGATCATAAATAATATGTTCGGTAGTTGGATACTGTTTTTTGAAATCGGCAATAATTTTCTTGGTGGATGGACTTATATTACTATGTGAGATAATTGCAATTTTGCCATTTTCTTCTTTTATCTTTTTAAGCTGATCAATAATCTCGATGTCAATTGTTCCCCAATCAGAATCTTCCCCATTAACTTTAGGTTTTCGATAGCGAGTATCGTCGTAAAGACTTAAAATGGAAGATTGAGTTATGCTATTTGTTGCGCCTTGTGAGATTGACGATAAATTGTTCCCTTCAATTTTTATTGGTCGGCCATCTAAAACTTTAACCAATATACTATTGTATTTATCTCCATCGAAAAATGAAGAAGCGTAATAGTTTGCCATACTTGGCGTGATTTCTTCTGGCTTTATTAAATAGGGGATGGCTTTGTGTGCAGCATTCTCACATCGCGACAAAACAAATGTTGAAGCAAGTCCAAATCCAAATAACTTCAGAAAATTTCGACGGTTGGTCCATGTGATTTTCTTTTCTTGAACTTTATCTTTGTCTTGGCCAATCTTACTATCTATGCTTTTCCAATACTTAGTCATATTTCAAACTTATTTATGCTAATATTAATAATGACATTTCATACAGTTCTCACCACCAACTTGGGCTACGGTAAGTGAATCCAATGTCTTATTTTTAAATTGATTGTGATATTCTTCAAATGTTTTTTCGTAGTATTCGTTTCCCGGAAAATTAACTTTGCGAGTTCTGTGACAATCTAAACACCAGCCCATTGAAAGGTCAGCGTATTGAGAAGCTAAATGTTCTTCTTCAATTAAGCCATGACATTCTTTACAGTCGAGTTTTCCAACTCCTGCGTGTTGTGCATGACTAAAAAATACATGATCGGGAAGTTTGTGAATACGAATCCATTCTGGTGCAGTTTTATTCTCTGTATTTGCAAGAATCTTTTTAATTTCAAATCTTCCAGAGTTGGTTCCTTCTCGAACTAATTCATGACAATTCAAACAAACGTTTGTAGATGGTATTCCTGCCGATTTTGCATTTTCTGCAGTATGGTGACAATAGATACAATCTATCTTGTTATCTGTAGCATGAACCTGATGCGAGAATTTAATCGGTTGCAAAGGTGCATACCCTTCTGATCGACCTAAACCGATTGCTGAATGAACAATCATCTTTAATATAAATGCCAAAGCAAGAAATATTACTATACCATGAATCGCTTTAAATTTTATCTTTTTTGTAAATGTTAAATCAATAAATGCAGTGAGAAATAGTACAACTAGGAAAATAAAGATTACCAGTTTAGTAACCAATATTTTTGGTTTATCGAGACCTTTTGTTTTATATGTTTCAATATAGTTTCTAATTAAAACAATTTGTTCGGCATTTAATTTAACGTTTTCGTGTGCAACTGAAATCCGATTGGTTACAGGATTCAATAATGCATTAGCAAATGCTGCGCTATCCATATATTGGGTCGAAAAAGCTAACTCCAATACGGATGGATTCCAATTAAATGTATCCACAACCGCTGTGTTATGGCACGATGCACAATTTATGGTATTATCACCTGTAAGAATTAATCCGAAAAATAGACGTTCACCCATTTTCAAGTCACTTGAATTATGTTTATCGTGATTTTCTATATTTATATCATCTGATGCGAAATTTTTAATGGGTAATATAATTGCAAAAATTGAAAGGATTAAAATTAGCTTGGAGATAGTTTTAAGACTTCTTTTCATATTAAATCTATTGGGAAATTTCTATCAATTTCGCAATAAATTCTTTATTTCACTAATTTTTAGTGCACAATAAGTTTAATCTTATTTAGATTAAATATTAAATAATCAGATAGTAACAAAAATTAAATGCTTGAAAGATGTCTATAATGGGATGTTTGGCGACAGTGTGTTTTAGTATTTCCATACCGAATTGACACTAATCCGAATTATTTTTTACTTTTAGATGATATCATATGAATTTATTCATAAATTTAGTGATGTAATTTTTGTTGGTTTATTTTTTGTTAATAACAAATTATTAAAAACTATGAGTAATTCTAGCTTACCTAATTACTTAGAATACAAAGGGAAATATAAAGGAATCTTTGCTTGGATTTTTTCAACAGATCATAAAAGAATAGGATTGCTCTATTTATATTCTATAATGGGCTTTTTTATTGTTGGGGCTATTTTGGGCTTATTAATGAAGTTTGAACTTATTGCTCCCGGTAAAACTATAATGGAAGCAAAATCATATAATGCAGTATTTACGTTGCATGGTATTACTATGATTTTTTTAATTGTTGTTCCTGGGATACCTGCGATTTTTGGAAACTTCTTTTTGCCGATTCTTATTGGAGCAAAAGACGTTTTTTATCCCAAACTAAATTTGCTTTCTTGGTGGTTATATATAATAGGAGCTGCGGTTGCAATATCTTCGCAATTTATGAATGGTGCTTCACCTGATACAGGTTGGACATTTTATGCACCATATAGTTTTAGAACACAATCCAATGTTTTGCCTGCTTTAATTGGAGCATTTATATTGGGTTTTTCTTCGATACTAACAGGGTTAAATTTTATTGTAACGATGCACAGAATGCGTGCTCCAGGAATGAAATGGTTAAAAATGCCAATCTTTCCTTGGACGCTTTATGGAACTGCATGGATTCAATTATTGGCAACTCCTGTTGTTGGAATTACTTTATTAATGGTTGTGGCCGAGAGAGTCTTAAATATTGGCTTTTTTGATCCAGCTCTTGGTGGTGACCCTGTGCTTTATCAACACTTGTTTTGGATTTATTCACATCCAGCAGTTTATATTATGATATTACCTGCAATGGGTATTATTTCAGAAGTAATACCAACGTTTGCGCGCAAAGCTATTTTCGGTTATAAAGCGGTTGTGATTTCAACTTTATTAATTGCATTCGTAGGATATTTTGTGTGGGGACATCATATGTTTACCGCAGGTATGAGCGGAACTTCATTATTTGCATTTTCATTCCTAACTTTTTTAGTTGCGATTCCAAGTGCCATAAAAATATTTAATTGGATGGCAACATTATATAAAGGGTCAATTTTACTAAGAACACCAATGTATTGGGCTGTATCATTCTTATTTGTATTTATGATAGGTGGATTGTCTGGAATGGTTCTAGGAGCTTTATCAATAAATGTTCATTTACACGATACGGCTTTCGTAGTTTCGCATTTTCACTTTATAGTTTTTGGTGGAGTTGGATTTGCCTTTTTTGCAGGAATACATTATTGGTTTCCTAAGATTTACGGTAAAATGTACGATGCCGCTTGGGCCGATACCGGATGGATTGTATTCTTCTTTGGATTTTTATTACTGTACACTCCTATGTTTTATTTAGGAATAGCAGGAATGCCACGTAGATACTACGATTATGTTCCTGAATTTCATTTTGCTAATATATTATCTTCGTTTGGAGCTTTTATAATGATTGCTGGTTTGGCAATCATCATTATCAATTTATTTAGATCAGCAAAAAGAGGAAAAAAAGCAGAAAGTAATCCATGGGCTGGTAAAACATTGGAATGGACAATTGGTAGTCCACCAATTGTAGAAAATTTTGAAGAAATACCTGAAATAAAATAAACCCTGATGTATGACAGAAAATAATACACATGATCATTACGACCATGAAGGCTCAAAGCTCGGAATGTGGTTGTTTATTTTTACTGAATTATTATTTTTTGGTGGTTTGTTTATTGTATACGCAGTAATGCGATATAAAAATGGAACTGCATTTGGATTAGCAGCCGAAGAACTTGATGTGTCAATTGGAGCCATTAATACTGTCATCCTGTTAGTTAGTAGTGCAACAATTGCAATGTCAATTTCATCCATTCAATTAAAGAAAACAAAACTAACATTGATCCTATTAGCTACAACTCTTATTCTGGCTATTGTGTTTCTGGTAAACAAGTATTTTGAATGGGGAGCAAAAATAGAACATGGACTGTATCCGGGATCAGAATCATTAGAACAACTAGGACATGGAGAAGTGTTGTTTTTCGGTTTGTATTATTTCATGACAGGTTTGCATGCTCTGCATATCATTATAGGGATTATTTTTATTGCTGTAATGATGGTGAAAGTTAAAAATGGAAAATTGAATGTCAATCGTTTTGTACAGCTCGAAAATGCAGGTTTGTATTGGCATTTAGTTGATGTTATTTGGATATTCTTATTTCCTTTATTCTATTTAATTGCATAGATCATGGAAGAAACAAAAGAACATAAAATAGTTAGTTTTAAAACCTATATAATTATATTGTTTTTACTTATATCGCATACAGCTTTATCTGTATTCGTAACTCAAATTGATTTAGGTAACTTAAGTGTTATAGTTGCATTATCGATTGCAGCTTTAAAATCATTATTGGTATTTTCATTTTTCATGCATTTACTGTATGATAAAAGAATGTATGCTTTTATGGTTGCAGGAGTTCTTATGGTAATGACATTAGTGTTGATTATTACGTTTTTGGATTACGGTTTTTAATATATTTAAATTATAGAGATGTATTCTAATCTATCAAATTTTTCGGAAGGTGTTGATGACTCGTTTGTAATTATTTTTGGAATAATTGCATTTTTCTTGGTTGCATTAACAGCTGTATTAATTTATTTTTTAATTCGATATCGTGAGGAAAGAAATCCTGTACCAACAGAAATAGAAGGAAATGTGTGGCTAGAAATAATTTGGACAGTTATTCCTTTAGGCTTGGTATTAGGTATGTTTTACTATGGATGGATGGCCTGGATTCCAATGATGCAAAAGGCTCCCGAAGAGTCCATTGAAATAAAAACTACAGCGCAAATGTGGTCGTGGAAATTTGAATATGAGAACGGTAAAAAAACAGATACTTTATATATTCCGAAAGGAAAACCTGTTGAACTTTTATTAACATCACCTGATGTTTTACATAGTTTATATATTCCAGCATTCAGAGTAAAACGAGATGTTGTACCTGGCAGAGTTACTGAAATGTGGTTCGAGGCTAATAAGGTGGGATCGTATGACCTATTTTGTGCAGAATATTGTGGATTGCAACATTCATTTATGACAACAGAAGTGGTGGTTATGACACAAGAGAAATACGATGAATGGTATATTGATACAACGGCAGCAGCTAAGATAATGGCAACTCCTGGAGCAGCAGGGTTACAAGTTTTACGTGATAATGGTTGTATTGCATGTCATTCTTTAGATGGATCAAAATTAGTTGGGCCAAGTTATAAGGGTATTATGGGACATGAGGTGGAGGTAATTACCAATGGAAAAGAAAAAACTGTTCTTGTTGATGCAGAATACATTAAGAATTCAATTTATAATCCTGATGCAGATCTTGTAAAAGGATTTACTAAAGGTTTGATGAGATCCTATAAAGATGAACTTTCGGATGAGGAAGTAGAGCAAATTATTGTATACTTGGAAACGCTTTCCGATAAAGAGCAATAAGTACTATTTTATGTCATCCCCAACTTGATTGGGGATCTCAATAATTATTTGAAATTAGATTCCCGTTTTTACGGGAATGACAGGAAAGATAACAAAATAATTAAAAAAGATAATCAATAATTAATAATATCATAACAAGAATCATGAAAGCATTTATTTCGATAAATGCTTTTTTGTAATTAAACCCCTTCGATTTGCTAAATATTATTCTGTATAAGGAAATAGGTAGCAGAACATTTATCGAAATCAATATAATTGTTAATATCTTAGATTGAATTATACCAAAATAAGGAAATAACAGAGACGCTAATGATGTTGCTATTATCCATGCAAAAATGATTCGTTTAATTTGATTGTCGGAGAAAAAACGATGTAAAACACCAAGGCCAGCTTTTTCGTAATCATCGGCATATTTAATATGCAAAATCCAGAAATGGGGGATTTGCCACATATAAATAAAAAATGAGATGAATATTATTACTGGGTTTAACAGGCTCGCGCTAGCTGCACTCCATCCAATAAGTAATGGAGTAACTCCCGTTAATGATCCGGGAACTACGGCAAATGCAGTTTTCTTTTTTAGAAAGGTGTATAGGCCATTGTACCACAGTAGGTTTAATAATCCTAAAGTTGCAGGAATTGTACCAGTTTTAAAATAAAGAATTGTAAATCCAATAATGCAAAGAACGATAGCTAATAAAAGTCCAGTAGTTTCGGACATTATCCCAGATGGAATTGGGCGATTCTTTGTTCTTGACATGATGGCATCAGTAGATCTTTCCTGATACTGGTTTAAGGCAGAAGCTCCGCCAGAAAGAAAAAATACTCCCAAAATCACAAAAACTATTTTGATGTCAAGAATTGAGTTTGCAATTAAATATCCTGTTGCTGCAGAAAAACTTACAGCTAAAGAAACTCCCAAACGCATAAGTTTTGGGAGTGAAGTAAGATTATTCAAAATGTCATGCTGAGCTTGTCGAAGCATTATATTATGTTTCTTCAATATTTAAGCTTTCTTTTTTGATCTGCTTTTGCTAATTATTAATCCTAAAAATACGAGTACGGCTATAAATAAAGTTAAAGTTCCAGTCACTCGGGTCACGCTTAATGTATAACTCTGTCCTTGTGGATCATAATTAAAACAATATTGTAAAACTTTATTTATTGTTGGTTTTGCCAGACCCTTTTGTGCTTCAATGATTGCCATTTTTAAATCAAATGGTAAAAAATCAAGCCCGTATAAATAGCGAGTGATTTTTCCATCTGGACTTAAAAGAATCAATCCGGAAGGATGCGCAAAATCAAGTCCTGTAGCTTTGTATTTAAACCCAACAGCTTCTGTTATTGCATCAATATTTTCTTTATCTCCAGTAAGGTACATCCAGTGATCTGCTTTTTCTTTTACGATATTTTGAATAAAATTATTCTTCTTTTTTTGCGCTTTTGCAGGAGTATCACTAACATCAAAACTGATAGTTAGAATTTGGTAATCTTTACCCAATTCCATATCAATTTTTTCTGCAACTCTGGAAATGCTTTCCTGCAATGGATTGCAAACACCAGGGCAGTTGAAATAAACAAAAGATAAAACGGTAGGTTTATCGATAAGTTCTCGAAGAGTTACTACAGTATTCTCTTCACTATTAAATGTTAAATCCAAAGGAATTGTATCTTCCAGATGTTCTAACCAGCCAATTTCAACAATTTCTTTGACTATTGGTTCCTGGCTTTGCAGATTTGATAATCCAACAAAGAATAAAATGAATATTGATATCGTAATTTTTCTCATTTTGGGTTTTATTAAATTCCTGATTCGTTTTCTCCTTTTTGGTAGATTCCTGCAATCATTAAGGCACCTCCCATTAGAGCGAGATCTTTTAAAAGCTCAACCATGGCAAACATCTTTGTTGATGCATCAAATAATTGAGGAATATGGATAGTTAGTATAAATAACAAAAGCATTATAGCTAAAAGTATACATGATAATTTGATATATCTCTTAATAATAATACTGATACTTGCAGCTATAAGTGCTAATCCTGTTAGAAGAATTGTAAAACTCGATCCGGGGATAAATGAAGTTAGCATACCGGTGTAAAAATCTACCATAAAAAAATGGTTCAATCCAAAAACAGCAAAAGGTAGAGCAAATAAAATTCTTCCAATAGTCGTAAGGTATTTCATATGATTCGTTTTAGTTAAATATCTATATGATAGTATTATAATAGTAAAAAAAATACCGAATTGCAAAAATCAAAGATTCTTACTTATTCTGTTAATACAGTATGGCCTTTGGCTTCGTATCCGAGCTCATTGATTGCTGCTTCAACTTTTAGGATATCAATTTTTGTAGAATCGAACTCAAACACAGCAGTTCCATTTTCATGATTTGCTTTTGATGCATAAACACCCTCGAAATCATTAATTGTTTTTTGAATTGCTTTTTCGCAACCGGTGCATGTCATTCCATCAATGGCAAGTTCAACTTTCTGAACATTAATCATTTCTACTTTTACAATTGGTTCTTTTGGTTGGTCTATGGAGGTTTCTTTAGGAGCATTCTGACAAGCAAATGCAAGTAAAATAATCGAAATAGATAAAAGTCTGATTTTCATAAGGCAAGTTAATTAGGTTTAAGGTAAAATTAAAGACTACTAAATTTAATTAAAAATACAATACAAGTCAAAGAAAGTTCAATGGGTCTATTAAAGAATTGAAAATCAGAAACAAACTTACTGCATTGTTAATGTAGATTCATTTTCCTCGAAAATTCCTTCCAGAATTCCAAATGAAAATCATATGAATCGGAATCGATCAGAATTTGTTTTCCAGATTTTAATTCATCGGTAGGATTTATTCTACATATAATCTCCTGATTGTGCAAGTAAGTTCCTTCAGGGTGAAATTGTATTCCTAAAACATTTGGGTACTTTTTATGAGCAATAGCTTCAATAATTTTACCGTCAGTTGAGGTAGCTATAATCTTTAAATCTTTTCCTAAACTTTCAATTGCTTGATGATGATTGCTATAAACTAAAGGCTTGTTGTTTTTATTGTATTTACCAACAATTTGTTCTAAATCTGAAATTTTTATTTCATGAAAATTCCCAGAGAACAAAGAGGAATCGTTCACTAAATTATTGTTGTAATTTCTATGTTGAGTATTATTGTCAGATTTCAAAACTTTCTCAATCGTGGTTAATTCATAAATTTCTGATGGAATATCCTGAACCATTGTTCCTCCAGTTGCCACATTCATTGTTTGCATTCCCAAGCAAATTCCATAAATCGTATAATCTGGATTTGCTTCCAACAGTGGAACAAAACCTGAATTTTGACTGCCGCCCAAAAGGTGAAATAAAAAAGAAGCTTCCATGTAATGTCTATAAGGATCTGTCATTCTTGTTACCAATCCTGTTTGTTCACCATAAATTGCAGGAGGTAAATCTGGTCCGCCAAAAAAGAAAATGCCATTGCTTTTTTCGAAAAGATCTGTAAAAATATTGGAGCAGTTGTTCTTTGTGTATAATTGATCTTGTAGGAGTTCTTCTTTAATTTCTATCAATTTTATAAACGACAATTCCTTTTCTTTAATAAAAGTTTCCGATTTTGAATAATCATAATTTTCCTTAGAATGATAAACGCCAATGATCTTTAAGCTATCAATTTCAATTATTCCTTGATGAATCAAATGATTGAAAAGATCTAAATTGTATTCGGTTGGATGAACAAATATTAGTGTGTTTTCTTGAGAAAAGGATGTGAAATAAATACAAAAGGAAAGAAGAATAAATAGAAATGACTTTTTCATGAATAAATTTTTAATTATAAAGTTGATTCTGCTACAAAATCTGATTTTAATAAAGAACAGATTAAACAATCTTGCACTTGGTTATTCTTTAGAATAGCACCTTTTAAGTAGGCTTCTTCTTTAAAACCACATTTTTTTAATACTCTGATTGATGCAATGTTTGATTCAAAAATAGTTGCGAATATTCTGTTAATATCAAAAGTTTTAAAAGAATAATCGACCATTGCATTAATTGATTTTGTTGTTATTCCTTTGTTCCAATATTTTTCGCCAATCCAATAACCAATTTCAGCACTCTTTCTAAAAACATCCGTTTGTAAAATAATTCCAATTCCACCAATTGCTTTGCCTTTATATTCAATTGCAAAATTTGTTAAGGGCTTATCTTGATTTGCAATCTCAATCCATTGTTTTGCTGCTAATTCGGTATATGGATAAGGAAATTCATCGCGTAAATTATCCCATATTTTTTTATTGTTGGCATTGCGAGATAAAGATTTTATATCTTTTTCTTGCCAATTTCTTAGTATTATGTTACCTAAATTTATCATAATATAGTAAGGTTAAATATAATAACTTATTTAATAAAGACGTAAGTTTTGTTAAACTCTGTTAACAATTTATCTACAAAAATAGATTTCAGTATCTTAGCAAGATGAGAAAGCCTGCAATTCGTTTGGTTATTTTACTAGGTGTAATTTCAATTATTGGAGTTATTGCTATTCAAGTTTATTTTTTTCAAATAACATTCAATAACGAAGAGCGAAAATTGAACCAAAAAATTCAGGTAGCACTATGGGAGGTGGTTGAACAAATCTACGATTTGAACAATATTGAATTTGTTGGAGACAATCCTGTTTTTCAGTATTCGTCCGATTATTTTGTTGTTAATGTTAACGATTTTATCGATTCGGAAATCCTTGAACACTATTTGCTTAAAACCTTCGAAAAACAAAATATCAAACTCGATTTTGAATATGCAATATACGATTGTCAAACGGATGCAATGCTATATGGAAGATATGTAAATCTGAATGACAAAAAGGAAAAATCATCGAAAATAACTTTGCAAAAACACGATGAGTTTGTATATTATTTTGGGATTTACTTTCCTTGGCGAAATCAACATATTCTAGGAAATATCAATTCTGTTTATTATTTATCAGCAATATTGATTTTTGTAATCTTATTTTTGGCTTATGCTTTGATTGTTATTATGCAACAACGCAGGTTTTCCGAGTTACAAAAAGATGTTGTAAATAATCTCACGCATGAGTTTAAAACTCCTTTATCCTCAATAGCTTTGTCGGCAGATGTTTTACAAGAAGATGATATTACCAAAGAGCCAGACCGAATTAAAAACTATTCCAATATAATTAAATCGCAAACAAAGTATTTGTTGAGTCAGGTTGAAAAGACGCTTGGGATGAGCGAAATCGAAAATACCAATAAATTAAATAAAGAGCAATTTAATCTTTCAAATCATTTAGAAACTTTAGTTGGAAATATTCAATGGAGATTAGAGCAGAAAAATGGAAAAATAAATTTGAATATTCATTTACATGATTTAAAGATTTATGCTGACAAATTCCATTTTAACAATCTTATTTTAAATATTATAGACAATGCAATAAAATATAATAAGCAAGAGCCCATAATTACAATCTCAACTAAATTATTAAAAAACAATGTTTTGTTAAAGATTGCCGATAATGGAATTGGTATTGATGAAAAATATCAAAAACGAATTTTCAAGAAGTTTTTTAGAGTCCCAACCGGGAATGTGCATAATGTCAAAGGTTTTGGACTGGGTTTAAGTTATGTGCGCGATATTGTGAAACAACATAAATGGAAACTGAAATTAGAAAGTGGTTTAAATAAAGGAACAATTATTTCTATTTTTATTCCGATAAAAAGAAAAAATGGAGAATAAAGTAGCAAGAATATTATATGTCGAAGATGATGAAACCTTAAGTTTTATTACCATTGATAATTTAACTCGAAAAGGATTCGAAGTAATTCATGCTGAGAATGGGTTAGATGCTATGAATTTATTTTCAAAAGAGCAGTTCGATATTTGCCTTTTTGATGTGATGCTACCAAAAATGGATGGGTTTGATTTAGCTCACAAGGTTCGTTCCGTAAATCAGGAAATTCCGATATTGTTTATTACAGCCAAGACTTTACCCGAGGATCGTATAAAAGGTTTGCTTATTGGTGCTGACGATTACATAACAAAACCTTATACAATGGAAGAGTTAATTCTTCGAATCAAGGTTTTTCTTAAACGAAAACGAATCGTTGATTCCGATGATGAAAACAACATTTCGAAAATAAGTGCAACTACAATTAATTGGGAAGATCTTAAAATAATTACAAACAACAAAGAGCAAAAAATCACATATCGGGAAGCGGAGTTGTTAAAGTTCTTTATAGAAAATAAAAATACAGTTATTACCCGTGAAAGAATTTTAAATGTTTTATGGGGCGAAAACGATTATTTCGCTGGACGCAGTTTAGACGTATTTATAACCCGACTCAGAAAATATTTCAAGAGCGATTCTAAAATCTCAATTGAAAATAAACACGGAGTTGGATTCATTTTTAAAGTAAATGAATAATTTATTCTGGCGATAAAACTTTCATTTGGCAATTCTTACAATCAAATTCTAATTTATATTTCCGATTATTATCTTCTAAGAATAATGGTTCCGAGAATTTAGTTGGATTTTTCTCAAACTTCTCGCAAGCACCTATTTGGTACTTTATGCAATGCTTGGTTATCATTATTTCCTTATTTGAAAAATCAGATTGAATCTCAAAAGCATTTTCGATATCTTTTATTCCATGGCGTTTGTAAAATTCTTTCGAAAGCTTGTTCGATATATTTTCTTTGTAATCTACTTTTTCGTTTATGTAAGGAATGTCTGTTTTTTCTATCTGAAATGATTCTCTCGAATAATTTTTTACGCGCTCAATTTCAAGCAATTCTAGAGCTTTTCGGCGTAAATTGTTAAGTTCCGACATTGGAAAAAACAATGCTTGCTCAAATTCAGTTTTCACTTCCGTGATTTTGAAAATAGAATCACCCGATTTTGTAAATTGCTTTTGAATGTTTTCAAAGGCTCTTTCAGGATTCGTTGCAATGGTTTTTTCTAATTCATGTTCAAAGTAAACCTGATTGTTATCTTCATCAAAAGCCTGAATTGCAATTCCCTTTTCTGTTTCAACAATGCTAAAAATTGCAAATATCTTCCGCTCTGTTTTCGACGATGAAAGTTGTTTTGTGAAATTGATATCGAAGTTTCGGTATATTTCCGTTCCAATTTCAATATTTCTAAGATTGTCGGGAAAAATCTTGTTATTATCTGTTTTATTTACCTGTGTGCCTTGCAAACGACCTTGATTATCGAAAAAACAAATTCCGTCTCCATTATCTAATTTCTCTTTTGATTCAATAATAAAAAAGTTTTTATTCTCAGGAATAGATTTCACTTTCCCTATTTTCTTTCCAATGGACTTTTGAGTATTCGGCGATGCAATATCTTTATTCCGTTTATTCACAAAATAATCTGTATATCCACGATTAAAAGTTTTCTCCGGATCAGCAGTAAAATCTAAATAGATTTTACCCGACGACGATTTTTTTAATCCATCTCTTCGTGCGAGAGCTTCGTCAATTTTCTTTCGATAATAACTTGTTATGTTTTTTATGTAATCAATATCCTTTAATCGGCCTTCAATCTTGAAAGAACTTACTCCAGCATCCAATAAATCATGAATATTATCCGAAAGATTTAAGTCTTTCAGCGAAAGTAAATGTTTGTCTTTTATAATTACTTCTCCTTTATTGTCAATAAGCGAATAATAAGCTCTACATGCTTGAGCACAAGCACCACGGTTAGCACTCCCTTTTTCAATGGCATGACTAAAATAACATTGTCCACTATAGCTTACACACAAAGCACCATGAACGAAGAATTCTAAATCGACATTCGTTTTCGATTTTATTTCTTTAATCTGATTTAGAGAAAGTTCTCTTGCGAGAATTACTCTTTGAATTCCAATATCTTCAAGGAATTTAACTTTATCTGCAGTATAATTATTTGTTTGAGTGCTTGCAAACAATGGAATTGGAGGTAAATCCATTTCCAATATTCCCATATCCTGAATAATTACAGCATCGGCACCTATTTCATAAAGTTGATGAATGGTTTTTTGAGCTTCTTCTAATTCATCATCGAAAAGAATTGTATTTAAAGTAACATAAACCTTAGAATAGAATTTATGAGCATAATCAGTAAGTGCTTTTATGTCCTCTAGTGAATTTCCAGCAGCAGCTCTAGCTCCAAATTTAGGTGATCCAATATAAACAGCATCAGCACCGTAATTAATAGCTGCAATTCCCGATTCTAAGTTTTTTGCCGGAGCAAGAAGTTCAATTTTTTTCATCAAATACAGTTCAAATATTTCTTGTGCAAATGTAATTTATGTAATTAGTTTATACATCAATAAATATAAAAAGTTTAAAGTCGTACTTTTGTAAATATTTATTATTGATATGATTGAAAAAATAACAAGTACGAGTAATCCTAAGATCAAGAATATACTGAAGCTTCAACAGAAATCTTCGGAGCGAAAAAAACAAAACGTAATCGTAATTGAAGGTCTTCGCGAAATAGGCTTGGCTGTAAAAGCAGGAATAAAATTAAATGCACTTTTCGTTTGCACGGATATTATTTCTACTGATGATGTAATTTCAGAATTAAAGTTTAATGATGAAGTTTTTGAAGTTAGTCTCGATGTTTATAATAAATTGGCTTATCGAAGCTCGACTGAAGGAGTTATTGCTTTAGCAATTCCAAAACAATTAAGTTTTGATGATTTAAAACTTCGAGAGAATCCATTGATAATTGTTTTGGAGTCGGTCGAAAAACCTGGAAATTTGGGGGCAATTCTCCGAACCGCCGATGCAGCTATTGTCGATGCAGTTATTATTTGCGATCCTTTAACAGATATTTACAATCCGAATGTTATTCGATCAAGCGTTGGATGTGTTTTTACAAATCAAGTACTTGCTAGTTCATCTGATGAGACAATAAATTGGTTAAAAGAAAATAAGATTGAATCATACGCAGCAGCTCTCACTGCAACAGAAAATTATCACGAAAAAGATTTAACAAAATCGACTGCAATTGTTATGGGAACCGAAGCTGTGGGTTTAACCGATAAATGGTTAAAGAATACCGACAATCAAATTATAATTCCTATGAGTGGTGAAATAGATTCTTTAAATGTTTCTACATCAACAGCGATATTAGTTTTTGAAGCTATGCGCCAAAGAAATTTTTATAAATAGTGGATCACTACCGAGGTATATTAAACTATTTCGACAATAGAAGTACCAATGCTTCAGCTGAATCATTCAATGCTAAGCTTAAAGCTTTCAGAGCAACACTAAGAGGTGTGAAGGATATTAGATTTTTTCTCTATAGAGTAGCAAAAATTTATGCTTAAAAAAATTAATCCACCGGAAATGTCAAGTGATCCTAAATAGTTTATAGGAAAAAAAGAAATAAAAAAAGCTTCGAGAATTCTCGAAGCTTTTTGTTTGGGTGGGAGACCGGGTTCGAACCGGCGACTTCCTGAACCACAATCAGGCACTCTAACCAACTGAGCTACAACCACCATTTTTGGGACTGCAAATATAAATAAGAATTTTAATATATTCCAATCTTATTGGAATATATTTTCAATTATTTTCAATGATAGTAAACAGTGTACTTATGTAAAAAAAGTTAATTAGTTTTTATTTCAATGCTTTAAATGTATTTTTGAATTCTAATTCGAAAAAAAGATTAATTTAAGTGTTAGGTTCAAAAAGATATGTAAATAGTGTTACAGGGCTTCAAGCAATAAATATACTTAGGTTTCTTACCTTTTTAATTATATCAATTGTTTTTACCAAAATTGGATTATCGAAAGAACAGATTGGTTTGTTCGAAGTTTCCCTTTTTATTGCAGGTACTGCAAGTTTCTTTTGGGTTAACGGGTTTATACAAGCATTTCTACCCCTTTATAGAAGCAATAAAACATTTGGTGAAAAAGAACAATTAGTTGGAGTTAAATCCCCTGAAGTGTTTAATATCTATGTTATTATAATGTTTTTTAGTTTAATGGTCTTTTTCATTGGACTATTAATTCAAGGTAACTTTTCAGTTTTTGGATATAAAGGGAATGTGCCATTACTTAACGTAACATTGTGGTATCTCTTATTAAGTAGTCCTGCTAATTTGGTCGAATACATTTATATGGTTCAGGATAAAAGTGGAAATACTGTTAGTTATGGATTAGGGACTTCAATACTACAACTTATTGCTGCTATTTTACCTGTAATATTGGGCTACGATATCGTTTGGTCTCTTAGATGCCTAGTTTTGGTTTCCTTATTAAAGAACCTTTGGTTGATAACTTTACTTTATAATTATGCCGAAATAAAATTCTCTTTCCCATTTATTAAAGAAGTGTTGGCTTTGTCAGTTCCAATAATTTTTAGTGTATTAGTTAGTGGTTCGGCTCAGTATATTGATGGCTTAGTAGTTACAACTCATTATGGTGCAGAAGGATTTGCAATATTCAGGTATGGTCAAAAAGAATTGCCTTTAGTTATTATGATGGCTGCAGGTCTTCATTCGGCTCTATTAGTAGAGTTTTCAAACAAGGATAAACTGAAAGATACATATGCGAAGATTAAAAAGAAATCTTTACGAATAATGCATTATATGTATCCTTTTTCGATATTCATGCTGTTATTTGCAAAGCCTATTTTTAAAGGGATTTTTAATCCGGAATTTACACGTAGTGCCGACGTTTTTGTGATTTATTTATTGGCAATTGCTAGTAGGATATTGTTTCCTCATACTATACTAATTGGATTAAAGAAAACAAGAATTATTCTTTGGGTATCTATTATTGAAGTTTTCGTAAATATATTCTTGAGTTTATGGTTGGTTAATGATTATGGCGTTGTTGGTGTTGCACTGGCAACTATTGTAACATTCTTTATCTCAAAAGTTTCTTTAATCGCTTACAATTATTTTAAATTGGAATTAAAACCTCAAGACTATATTCCTGTTACTTGGTATTTAATATACAACTTTATACTTGCTGCAGTATTTATTATTCTTGACCGTGGAGTTCTCGACTCTGATCTGTTTTTTAGCAGATTCTGACAATCTTACCGAAGATTTGAACAACTTGACATATTGATCTTATTTAAAAGATTAAAGTAAAAGAAGGGCACATAATTTGAATATTGAATTAAAATATAAAAAATAACATTATGAATATAGGAAGATCATCAAATCCTGCATTATCGAAAAATGCATTTAATCCACAGTCTTATGCTGAATCTTATTCAGAAACAATGACTTTAAATGGAACGCTTAATAAATCAATTGCAATGTTATTGTTGGTTGTTGTTGGAGCTCTTTATACGTGGAAAATGTTTTTTGGGGCTGTTTCAGTTGAGGCTGGATCTGCAATAGTAACTAGTTGGATGTTGGTAGGTGGAATAGGTGGTTTCATCTTTTCATTGATTACTATTTTTAAGAAAAGTTGGGCTTATATTACAGCTCCAATATATGCAATACTTGAAGGACTATTCTTAGGCGCTATTTCTGCATTTTTCGAGGCAAGTTATCCTGGTTTGGTTATGCAAGCAATTGCATTAACATTTGGAACATTAATTATTATGCTAATTGGGTACAGAACTGGAATTATAAAAGTAACTCAAAAACTTAAGGCAGGAATAGTTGCTGCAACTGGTGCTGTGGCATTAGTTTATTTTATCTCCTTTATTTTCTCAATGTTTGGAGCAGGTGGATTGATCATTAATAGCAATGGCATAATTGGTATTGTCATCAGTCTGGTAATTGTTGTTATTGCAGCTTTAAATTTGGTTTTAGATTTTGATTTTATTGTAAAAGGATCTCAATCGGGATTACCAAAATATATGGAATGGTATGCTGCATTTGGACTAATGCTTACATTGGTGTGGTTATATATTGAGATTTTAAGATTACTTTCAAAATTAGCGAGTAGAGATTAAAAAAATCATATCTATATAGTAAGCCAGTCTTTAGACTGGCTTTTTTTATTTAATAAATTTCAAAACCCCTGTTCATGCATTTTAAGATGTTAAATAATAGATTATTTTATTTTAATTATTTAAAGCTTTAGTCTATTTTTACGATCCGGTAAATAAACTAACACATCCTATCATGAAATCATTAGAGTCATATTTTGAGCAGTTTAGAAAAAATATTGTAGGCATAGAATCAACATATAATTCTCCTTATGGCGAGAAAAAAATAATGTATGCTGATTGGATTGCTAGTGGAAGGTTGTATAGACCAATCGAAGAAAAGTTATTAAACGAATTTGGTCCTTACGTTGCAAACACACACACAGAAACCAGCGAAACCGGAACGTTAATGACTCACAGTTATCATTATGCACAAAAATTAATAAAGAAGCATGTGAATGCTGGACCAAATGATGTTCTTATTCAAGCCGGATTTGGAATGACAGCAGTAATAAATAAGTTGCAACGAATTCTTGGATTAAAAGGTTGTGGAATGTTAAAGCATAAGGAATGTCTTCGAGAAAAAGACCGTCCCGTTGTATTTATTACTCATATGGAACATCATTCCAATCAAACCTCATGGTACGAAACTGCTTGTGATGTTGTAATTGTTGAACCAGATGAAAATTTATTAGTCGACCCAGAAAAGCTTCGCGAACAATTAGAGAAGTACAAAGATAGAAAGCTGAAAATTGGTTCTTTTTCTGCTGCATCAAATGTTACAGGGGTAATTCCTCCTTATCATAAGCTTGCTAAACTCATGCACGAATATGGTGGTGTTTGCTTTACTGATTTTGCTGCATCGGCTCCATATGCCGAGATTAATATGCATCCTGAGGATCCAATGGAAAAATTAGATGTTGTTTTCTTTTCTCCGCATAAATTTTTAGGTGGCCCTGGAACTGCAGGTGTTATGATATTCGATTCTAGTTTATATAATTGTGAAGTGCCCGATAACCCAGGTGGAGGAACTGTCGATTGGACAAATCGTTGGGGTGAGTATAAATACATTGATGATATTGAGTTAAGAGAAGATGGTGGCACACCCGGTTTTTTGCAAGCGATTAAAACCGCATTAACATTTGAATTGAAAGATCAGATGGGAATTGAGAATATGAAAAATCGTGAAAAAGAATTAATTCCAAGAGCCTTTAACGGATTAAAAAAAATACCGACTGTTCGTATCCTAGCCGATAATGTTATTGATAGAATTGGGGCGCTTTCTTTTTACATCGAAAATGTACACTATAATCTTGTTGTGAAAATATTGAGCGATCGTTATGGAATTCAGGTTCGTGGAGGTTGTGCTTGTGCAGGAACTTATGGGCATTTTTTGTTAGATGTTAGTTATGATTATTCTAAAGAGATAACACAGCAAATAAACCATGGAGATTTATCCCATAAACCGGGATGGATTCGTTGGTCAATTCATCCAACAACTTTGGATTCCGAAGTGGATTATTTTGTGTTTGCAGTTGAAGAAATCGCAAAAAATCACAAAATGTGGGCAGTGGATTATATTTATAATAAAAAAACAAACGAATTTATTCATCAGGATTTGCAGGGAAAATCGAATTATGATCTAAATAAATGGTTTTCTCTTAAATAATTAGTTAAAAAATAGCAATATAATTTTGTATTTTTGATAAGTATATTTAATTTTGCAAGCCATTAGGATTTTATTTGTAGTAAAAAAGAGAAGCAAAATATAAAGGAGTTTTAAAATGAAAAAAGAAATACATCCAGAAAGTTATCGTTTAGTAGTTTTTAAAGATATGTCAAACGGTGAAATGATTTTAACAAAATCAACTGCGTCTTCGCAAGAAACTATTAAATACGAAGATGGAAACGAATATCCATTATTAAAAGTTGAAATCTCAAACACTTCTCACCCTTTCTATACTGGTAAGATGAAGCTTGTTGATACAGCAGGACGCGTAGATAAGTACATGAGTAAGTACAAAAAACATATGGATAAGAAATAATAGATTTTTACTCTATATAATTTAAAAAGCTCTGATAATTCAGAGCTTTTTTTATGTAAATTTGTGAGTATATGTAAAATTAGCCGACTATGAATTATATTTTATTTGATGATAAATCGTGGGACAATTTATTGCCTTTAACTTTTACTCGACCAGTTTGTGAAATAAGAACAGGTATTCTAACGATAAAAGAGAAATGGGAAAAACATCTTAATGCTAAATTGTCATACCTGACACAAGATTTTTTATCTGAAAAATATAAGCTATTCGTTACCGACGAAAATATATTAATTAATGGGGCTGTTATTCCCGATGGAGATTTATTAAATCAGATAAATAAACTTTCGCTTAATGAGTCAATTGTTGTTAATGATGAGCTGGTGGCGGTTTGCTTAGGTAAAAAGGAGGTAGCTCAATTTAGACACGATAACATCGAAAATTATGTGCATGCAGATTATAGCAACACTGTTCTTAAGATTAGTTGGCCTTGGCATATTTTTAGTCTTAACGATGAAACATTAAAGCTGGATTTTGAATTAATTACTAAGAATCGAAAATCCGTTGATATTAGTGAATCAAATAATATTCTTGGAATCGAAAATATTTTTGTTGAAGAAGGAGCAAGAATTGAATTTGCAACACTTAACGCTACAACTGGACCAATCTATATTGGCAAAGATGCCGAAATAATGGAAGGCTCTATTGTACGTGGACCTTTTGCTCTTTGCGAACATTCTACCTTAAAAATGGGAGCAAAAATTTATGGAGCAACAACCATTGGTCCGCACTCAAAAGTGGGTGGTGAAGTAAATAATGCAGTAATACTTGGTTATTCAAATAAAGGACATGATGGTTTCTTGGGAAACTCTGTGCTAGGTGAATGGTGCAATTTAGGGGCCGATACCAATAATTCAAATCTTAAAAATAATTATGCCGAAGTGCGATTATGGAATTATCAAGCAGAACGATTTATAAAAACAGGACTTCAATTTTGTGGTTTAATTATGGGAGATCATTCCAAGTGTGCAATTAACACAATGTTTAATACAGGTACTGTTATTGGTGTAAATACAAATATATTTGGAGAAGGATTTCCAAGAAACTTTGTTCCATCCTTTTCCTGGGGAGGCGCTCATGGCTTTACGGGATATGGTATAAACAAGGCTTTCGAAGTTGCTGAGGTAGTTATGAAACGAAGAAATATTACACTAAATGAACTCGACAAAAACATCTTAAAGTATGTTTTTGAAAAAACATCGAAGTTTCGAATCTTTTAATAATCCCAAAGATTTAGTGCAAATTCCCATTTAATTTTTTATTTGGCATAGTGATTGCAAATTCACTATTTCAGAAAATTTCATTTCGGCAGCTGACAATTTGTCTCAAATGAAATGATTGTATAAATAGAAAGAGAACTATGAGCATTAAAAATAACGATAAAAATAAATTTAGCAATATACTTTTTGCAGCGGATTCGGAGAGTGACGGAGATTTTATTCCATTAATTTCTGATGATGATGAGGATGTGGATTTTAAAAAATCAGAATTACCGAAAGAATTGCCAATTCTTCCATTAAGAAATACTGTTTTATTTCCTGGAGTTATTCTTCCAATAACAGTCGGTCGAGAAAAATCGATTCGATTAGTTAATGAAATAAATAAAAAAGATCGTTTAATAGGCGCTGTTGCGCAGAAAGATCCTAATGTAAACGAGCCTGAAGAAGATGATATGTTTAGGTTTGGTACCGTAGCTCAAATTCTTAAAGTGCTAGAAATGCCTGATGGTAGTACATCTGTAATTATTCAAGGGCGACAGAGGTTTGAAATGATTGAAATGGTTCAGGCAGAACCTTATCATAAGGCAAGTGTAAAACTTCTAAAAGATGAAAAGCCAAAAAATAAAAAAAGAGAGTTTGAAGCAATAGTTGGTTCCTTAAAAGATTTATCATTAAGGATCATTAAACTTTCAGCCAATATTCCACCAGAAGCTTCGTTTGCGGTCAAGAACATCGAGAACTCAAAATTTCTTGTAAATTTCATTTGCTCGAATAGCGATATTGAAATTTCTGAGAAGTATAAATTGCTTGAAATTAGCGATCTAAAAGAGCGATCAATTAGATTATTAGAACATCTTACTCGACAAATTCAAATGTTGGAGCTGAAGCATGATATTCAGAGTAAAGTTAAAAACGATTTGGATTCGCAACAACGTGAATATTTATTGCACCAGCAAATGAAAACTATTCAGGATGAGCTGGGTGGAAGTCCAATTGATCAGGAAATAGAAGAGCTTAAAAAGCGTGCAAAAGATAAGAAGTGGGGCAAAGAAGTCGGCGAAATATTTGAGAAAGAAGTTAACAAGTTACACAGATTGAATCCAGCAACAGGCGAATATTCGGTTCAATTAAACTATTTGCAAACCTTATTAGATTTGCCTTGGAATGAGTTTACCGAAGATAATTTTGATCTAAAAAGAGCACAAAAAGTACTCGACAATGATCACTTTGGTTTAGAGCAAGTTAAAGATCGAATTCTAGAATATTTAGCAGTTCTTAAATTGAAAGGGGATTTAAAATCTCCAATTATTTGTTTGTATGGACCTCCAGGTGTTGGTAAAACATCTTTAGGGAAATCTATTGCAAAAGCGCTTGATAGAAAATTTGTTCGAATGTCTTTGGGGGGATTACATGATGAATCAGAAATTCGTGGGCATAGAAAAACATACATTGGTGCAATGCCTGGCAGAATTATTCAAAACATAAAAAAATCGAAATCATCGAATCCTGTATTTATTTTGGATGAGATTGATAAGGTTGGTCGTGATGTTCATGGAGATCCTGCTTCTGCATTGTTGGAAGTTCTTGATCCTGAACAAAACAATGCTTTTCACGATAATTATCTTGAGCTCGAATATGATTTATCAAATGTAATGTTTGTTGCCACGGCTAATACATTATCTACAATAAGTCCAGCTCTTCGCGATAGAATGGAAATGATTGATGTTAGTGGTTATATTATTGAGGAAAAAGCAGAAATTGCCAAACGCCATCTGATTCCAAAGCAGTTGGATGCACATGGAGTGAAAAGATCTCAGGTTTCGTTAACCAAAAAAGTTATTGAATATATTGTTGAGAATCATACTCGTGAATCTGGTGTGCGAACATTAGATAAAACAATTGCAAAAATTGCCAGAAACTTGGCTCGAAAAGTTGCTTTAGAGGAAAAATTTAATAAAACATTATCAATTGAAGATATAAAGACAATTCTTGGACCACCAGAGTTTACAAAAGACAGATATCAGGGAAATGAATTTGCTGGAGTTGTTACAGGCTTGGCTTGGACTGCTGTTGGAGGAGAGATTTTATTCATCGAAAGTAGTTTAAGTAAGGGGAAAGGAAAACTTACCTTAACCGGAAATCTGGGAGATGTAATGAAGGAATCGGCAGTTATTGCTTTGGAATATATTAAATCGCATGCCGATGAATTAAATATTGATCAAGAAGCATTCGAGAAATGGAATTTACATATCCATGTTCCTGAAGGTGCG
This sequence comes from Bacteroidales bacterium, assembly GCA_016342685.1. Taxonomy (GTDB): domain Bacteria; phylum Bacteroidota; class Bacteroidia; order Bacteroidales; family UBA12077; genus UBA12077. The sequence continues at coordinate 188,291 of JAEINU010000003.1, forward strand.
ATACCTAAAGATGGACCTTCGGCAGGTGTTACTATGGCAACTTCTATTGCTTCAATCTTTACACAACGGAAAGTAATAAGTAAAGTAGCCATGACAGGAGAAATTACTTTACGAGGAAAAGTATTACCTGTAGGAGGTATAAAAGAAAAGATTCTTGCAGCTAAACGTGCGGGAATTACAGATATTATTTTATCATCTGAGAATCTGAAAGACATAAGTAAGATTAAGGATATGTATTTGAAAGGTTTAAATTTCCATTATGTAGATGAGATAATGGAAGTGCTTGACATAGCTCTAATGAAAGAAAAAGTTAAAAAGCCTTTAAAAGTATCTTAATTAGATTTTTATAATACAGTGAGCCAACTAGGAATAGTTGGCTTTTTTATTGACATTAATTAAGAAATCCGTAAATTTATCTTTTATAAATATTTGTTTAATTTTTAATACTATGAAAATGGGAGCTGGATTATTTTGGGGTATACTCTTAATTTTAATTGGATTAGGTGTAGTTATTCGAGTTGTTTTTAATGTGCATTTTCCAATTGTGAAATTTGTAATAGCCTTCTTTTTTATTTTTATTGGAATAAAATTATTAATTGGAAATTTCAACTTCTTTAATGGTCATTCTGATGGTGAAACGACCATTTTTAGCGAAAGTAAAATTTATGCTTCCGATAAAGATTATAAAGAATATAATGTGATTTTTGGAGGATCTGTAATAGATATGCGAGATGTTGATTTATCTAAAGGATCAAAAGAAATAAAGATTAATACAATCTTTGCTGGATCTCTGCTAAAAATCAATAAAGAAACTCCATATAAAGTAAAAGCCGATGCAGCTTTTGCAAATGCCGATTTGCCGAATGGAAATACTGCTGCTTTCGGAACCGCAAAATACAAGAGTGAAACATATGCAAAAGATACAAATTACCTTTATATTAAAGTGGATGTTGTATTTGGTGATTTTAAGGTAAGAACTTACTAGAATTAAACGGTGCAAATTTGAAAAGCAGTCTTTACTGGACTGCTTTTTTTTGGTTAGTGCTAAATGCCTTAGTTTCTCAAATTGAAAAAGAAGGGCAAATGATCACATTTATTAAAACTTCCTGATTTTTTCAATCAAATGTTTTAAGTTTGTTACTTCATAAAAATAAGAATTAATGGAAAAGATAGCTGTCTTCCCGGGAACGTTCGACCCATTTACCGTTGGTCACGAATCAATTGTAAATAGAGCACAAGATTTATTTGATAAAATATACATAGCCATTGGAAACAATGCACAAAAAGATGCATTATTTTCGTTAGAAGATAGAATAGGCTTTATTAATCAGGTTTTCAAGAATGATCCTAAGATTGAAGTAGTTCATTTTGAGGGCTTGACAATTGATTTTTGCAAAAAGCTGGGGGCAAATTATATCTTACGAGGTTTAAGAACTGCAGCCGACTTTGAATATGAACGTGCAATTGCACAAGTTAACAAAGCAATGTTTGATGGAATAGAAACCGTATTCCTTTTAACAATGCCTGAACATACTCCTGTTAATTCTTCAATTGTTAGGGATATTTTGCGTCATGGGGGCGATGCTAGTCAGTTTATTCCTAAGAATATCAAAATTAATAAAATCAAATAATTCAAATAATTCAAATAATTCAAATATGGTTTTAAAACTAAAGTTCTTTACAGTATTATTTTTCATATGCACAATAAATCTTGTTGCGCAAGATGTGCATATTCATGGAAATGCAATTGATTATGCTGGCGAAGAACTTGTTTTTTTAACTTTTGCCGACCAGATTACTTATTCAGAAAAAGAGTTGTGCAAGACCATAATAGACGAGAATGGTAATTTTTCATGTTCTTTTTCAACAAATGAAACGATTTACGTTTTTCTTCACTTGGGGAAATACGAAGCGTTTCTATTTACAGAGACCAATAAAGATTATGAAATAATACTTCCTGAAAGACTGAAAAAATCTATTGGTGATGAATTAAATCCATATTTTGAACCAATACAGTATCATTTAGGAATAGAAAATTCATCTGAAAAGGAACTGAATTATCAATTGGCCTTTTTCGATGAGGTGTTTTCTATACTATTAAAAAATACATCTTATGCTATATATACTAAAGATAAAACGCTTGATATTGATCTGGAAATATCTAAAGTAGACTCCGTTTTTTCTAATGTCGACAACAAATATTTTAACGATTTTAAAAAGTATAAATATGCTTCATATAGGCATTTAGCTTATCAAGAGAAATCAAAAAGCATATCGAATACCTATTATCTTAATAATGAGATTTTATATTCGAACCCTTCATATATGGGTTTGTTTAATCAGGTTTATAAGGAGTATTTTCAATATTTTGGAAGAACAGAAGCAGGCAAAAAAATATTCGAGGATATAGGAAAACACAAAAGTATTTCCTTGTTAAAAGAGACACTTGGGCAAGATTCAATTTTAACAAACGATACCCTCAAAGAACTTGTAATTTTAAAGTGTTTGCACGATGAGTTTTATAACGATTTATTGTCTCGCTCTGCTATGGTAACTGTTTTAGATTCATTAGCTTCTGAAACAGAAATCCTGCGTCATAAGCAGATAGCTAGCAATATTCGGGAAAAAGTAACTAAGCTGATGGTTGGTTACAAACCGCCAGAATTCCAGTTGTTCGATAAAGACAGTAATTTAGTTTCTTTGGAATCTTTTAAAGGGAAATATGTTTATTTGAGTTTTTGTACCACTGTGAGTTATGCATGTATTAAAGAGTTCGAAATGCTTCGGACCTTATACGATAATCATAAAGATCATTTCGAGATTGTGGTTATTTGTTTGGATGAAACATTGGCTCAAATGAAGCACTTTGTCGAATTGAAAGAATATCCATTCACTTTTCTGCATTATGGAAATCAGTCGGAAGTGTTTAAGGATTATGACATAAGAGCTTTTCCTACATACTACTTTATAAATAAAAAAGGGGAGTTAGAGTTATCGCCCGCACCATCGCCTGATCAAAAGGCTGAGTTCATAATTTATAATGTTATGAAAGCAAATGGAGATATTTAAATCTCTATTTTTTTAAGAACATTAATTATTGAAGGGAAGGTGTTTTTGTAAACTTTCGAGAATTCATTCTGTGGTAACCAACATGCTTCAGTAATATCTTCTTCAAATTGGGGTTTTGGTGATTCTGCTCCAAGATATTGCATTTCGTACCAATATGTAGGTTTTAAAATAATTTTATTATTCAGAGGATATGTATGGTAAGTTATTTCAAGTGGTCTTACGATTTTTAGATTTGTAATTCCACACTCCTCTTCAACTTCTCTAATTGCGGCAATCTCTGAGCTTTCGTTTTTTTCAATTTTTCCTTTTGGTAAATCCCATTTATTTCTTCTAAAGATAAAAAGGATTTCATTATTCTTATTTATTACTGCTCCGCCGGCAGCTTCAATAACAGTATAAAAACCTGAGTATTCTTTAAAAGTAGATTCTTCGTTAGAACATAACACATAAAGCGTTTTAAATTCTTCTGAATTTAAAAAATCTGTTATTTTTAATTTAAGCTCATCTGCATTTTTATAATTGTAAACAATACTTTTTTCATTAACCTGAATAAGTTCTTTGTTTTCTGTAAAAAAAACAGTTCTCTCGTTATAAAAAACTTTATACATTTGCGATATGGAAAATTTAGACAAAAAAATAGCTCAATCCTTGATGCAAATTAAGGCAATTAAGTTACAACCTGCAAATCCATTCACGTGGGCTTCGGGATGGAAATCGCCTATTTATTGTGATAATAGAAAGACTTTATCGTATCCGGAAATCCGAAAGTTGATAAAAGAGACATTTGTAAAAACGATTGAAGAAAAATATGGCAGACCCGATGTTATTGCTGGTGTTGCTACAGGTGCAATTGCAATAGGAATGTTAGTGGCAGAAGAAATGCAGTTGCCTTTTGTTTATGTTCGACCAAAACCTAAGGAGCACGGATTAGGAAATATGATTGAAGGAGAAGTTCCAATAGGAAAGAAAGTTGTTGTTGTTGAGGATCTTATATCGACCGGAATGAGCAGCTTAAATGCAGTTAAAGCATTGCGTGATTCTGATATTGATGTAATGGGAATGGTAGCTATTTTCACATATGGATTTCAGTTGGCAGAACAGAACTTTATCGATGCAAATGTTGAATTAACAACTCTAAGTAATTACAATGTTTTAATTCAAGCAGCTCTTGAAACAGGATATGTGAAAGAATCTGATATTGATGCATTAGAGCAATGGAGAATTGATCCAGGAAACTGGAGTTAAAATAATTTTTTGATTTAGGAAGAAAAGAATGAGTAAATACACAAGTAAAATAGGAAAAGTAAAAAAGTCTGAAGCAACAATCTATAATTTCCTCTCAGATTTTAATAACCTAAAAGCAGTTATTCCTGCCGATAAAGTGACGGATTTTGAATCTACAGAAGACACTTGTAAATTTAATATACAAGGAGTAGGGCAAGCAGGATTAAAGATTATAGAAAAGGAAGAAAATAAGCTTATTAAAATAACGAGCGATGGAAAATCACCATTTAGTTTCTTTTTTTGGATTCAGTTAAAACCGATGGAAGAGGAAGAAGGTACTACTGCTATACGTTTAACCATTGATGCAAATTTAAATCCAATGATGAAAATGATGGTGGGGAAACATATGCAAAAAGGAATTGATTCTATTTTAGATCAGGTTGTTGTGTTTTTTAACGAGAAAATTAAAGAATAACAATACTATAAAACGAATTCGATTTCTTTGAGATCGAATTCATTCGTAACTCCGTCTAAAGAAATAGCTTGTAAATGACCAAATTCATTTACTCCTGTAATTTTTAATTCTAGAGTTTGATTTTCTATTTTATATAAATGAAATTCATTATATCGAAACATTTTTTCTAAATATAATTTGTTTAGAGATACTCTATCCGTTTTTAATTTTAAGTAGGAATCTTGAATAAAATCTCTAAGAACTAATAATTCTTTATCTATTTCGAAATCAATACCTGTAATGCTTTTTAATGATATTGGATTGGGAGCATTACTTACAAATAGTTCTTGATTAAGATTTAGCCCAATTCCAACAATACTTTTTTCTATTTTTGAACCCTTAATAGAATTTTCGATTAATATTCCGGCAAGTTTTTTATTTTGATAATAGATATCATTAGGCCATTTTATTTTTATATCGTCAGTTTTGGTGTTACAATAGTCAGAAATGCCTAGTGAAACAGCTTTTGAAAGCAAGAATTGATCTTTTACCTCCAGAAAACTAGGATACAATACGATACTTAATAATAGATTCTTTCCCTTTTCGCTTTCCCAAGTGTTGGATCCCAATCCTTTACCTGCAGTCTGACTCATCGAAAAAAATATGCTTCCTTCAGGCAACTTTTTTTGTTTTAATATGTTTGATGTATGTTCATTTGTTGAGTCAACTGAATCGAGTTTTATAAGTTTTTGCCAAATTTCCATAACCTTGAGTAATTATTTTTCAAAGTTAATCCGAAATATGACAAGTTGTAAAAAAAACATGTCACAATCTTAAATTAGCATTATAATTAAAGGAAAGAGTGACAAAATTGCCGTTTCTGTAAAACTTAATTACTCTGAGTTTAAAGGGAATGGTTTTTGATTAATAGAGCTTTTAAGTAAATTTATCAGAACTAACTTAATAGGAAAGTATTTGGTGTAAATTAAAATGTAATTTTATTACATTTGTCTAAAATTAAATTGAATGGTTAAACAAGGAAACAAGGCGAATAAAAATACGAATAAGTTAGTTGAAGCGATAGTTGAAGGATTATTTAAGAAAAAGGGACTAGATGTTGTTAGCCTTGATCTTACCGAGATAGAAAATACAGTTTGCAAATATTTTGTAGTGTGTCATGCAGATTCAGACAGACAAGTAGAAGCATTGGCATACTCTGTAGTAGAAACAGTTCGCGAAGAAACAGGAGAAAAAGTTTGGCATAAAGAAGGATTAGATACCTCAACATGGGTTTTACTTGATTATGCGGATGTTGTTGTTCATATATTCCAAAAAGATTATAGAGATCTATATAAATTAGAAGAACTTTGGGCTGATGCAAAATTAAATAAGCACATTGATGATAATAAATTAAAAGAAATTTAAAATAATGGCTGAAAATAAAAAGTACAATAAAGATCCTAAGATTAATAACAATAAGGATTCAAATAAGCCTAAACCAAAATTTAATATTTATTGGGTTTACGGAGCAATTGCGGTTTTATTTATTGGGCTTCAATTTTTTAGTATTTCACCAAAGGCTGAAGAAATTAGCATGCAAGATTTTGAGCGCAATATGCTTAAAAATGGTGATGTAGCAAAGATTGTGGTTGTAAATAAAGATAGAGCTAACATTTATATTAAGCAAGATAGACTTGATGATGCAAAGTATAAAGATGCAGGTGAAAATGCATTTTCACGTGCACCAAAAGACGGTCCACATTTTTATTTTACCATTGGCTCAATGGAGTATTTTGAGAAATGGTTGAATGAAGCTCAGGAAACATATTTAGATGGTGAATATATTGAGGTTAGTTATAAAACGCAGCCAAACTATTTAAGAGATCTTGCAGGCTGGTTGTTTCCAATTGTTATTATTGTTGCTATTTGGTTGTTTATTTTCCGTCGAATGTCAAAAGGAGGCGGAGCTCCTGGTGGTAATAACATTTTTAGTGTTGGAAAATCAAAAGCTCAACTTTTTGATAAGGAAAGTAGTACAGTTAAAGTTAACTTTACTGATGTTGCAGGATTAGAAGAAGCAAAAGTGGAAGTTCGGGAGATAGTTGATTTCTTAAAAACTCCCAAGAAGTATACCGATCTTGGTGGTAAAATTCCTAAAGGTGTTTTACTGGTAGGTCCTCCAGGAACAGGAAAAACATTAATGGCAAAAGCAGTTGCTGGTGAAGCAAATGTTCCATTCTTTTCAATGTCGGGTTCCGATTTTGTCGAGATGTTTGTGGGAGTTGGGGCATCACGTGTTCGCGATTTATTTAAACAAGCAAAAGAAAAAGCACCATGTATTATTTTTATCGATGAGATTGATGCTATTGGACGAGCTCGTGGACGGAATGCAAATTATGGTTCTAACGACGAACGTGAGAATACACTAAATCAGTTATTAACTGAGATGGATGGTTTTGCAAATAATGTTGGTGTTATTATTATGGCGGCAACAAACCGTGCAGACATTTTGGATAAAGCACTTATGCGTGCAGGTCGTTTCGATCGTCAAATTCATCTTGAGTTACCAGACATAAATGAACGAAAAGATATATTCAAGGTTCACTTAAAGCCAATTAAGTTAGAAACAAATCTTGATGTTGATTTCCTTTCTAAGCAAACTCCCGGTTTTTCGGGTGCAGATATTGCAAATATTTGTAATGAGTCGGCATTAATTGCTGCTCGTAAAGATAAAAAAGTTGTTGAGCGTCAAGATTTTTTAGATGCAGTTGATCGTATTGTTGGTGGTCTTGAACGAAAAACAAAGATCATAACAAAGGAAGAAAAGAAAACGATCGCATTTCATGAGGCAGGACATGCAACGGTAAGTTGGTTGTTAGAACATGCTCATCCTCTTGTAAAAGTTACAATTATTCCTCGTGGTCGCGCTTTGGGTGCAGCTTGGTATTTACCAGAAGAGCGTCAAATTACAACTCGGGAGCAATTACTTGACGAAATGTGTTCTGCATTAGGAGGAAGAGTTGCTGAAGAGTTAATTTTTGGTAAAATCTCGACAGGTGCTATGAACGATCTTGAAAAGATTACAAAGCAAGCCTATGCAATGATCGCATATTTCGGGATGAGCGAAAAAGTAGGACATGTTAGTTTCTACGATTCATCAGGACAATCCGACATGGCATTTACAAAGCCTTATAGCGAAAAAACAGCTGAACTTATAGATAAAGAAGTTAAGGATTTAATCGAAGAAGCATATAAACGTTCATTCGATCTTCTTAAAAAGAATCAGGCTGGACTGACTAAATTGGCAGACATATTATTGGAAAGAGAAGTTATTTTTAGCGAAGATCTTGAGAAGATTTTTGGCAAACGTCCATGGAAAACAATGCATGAAAGAGAAGAAGAAGCTAAAAAGGAAATAAAGGAAAAACAGTCTAAGAAAGAGCAGGAAGAGTTAAAAGCCAAAGCAGAAATTAGCAAAGAAGAATCTGTAAAGGAAGAGCCTGAAGTAGATGTTGATAAAGAAATAGAATAGTTCGAATTTAAAATTGAGAATATTGAGTAATTTAGTACAAAGAACAATTACTGGAATTGTTTTTTTAGCCCTTGTTGTCGGAGCAATTTTTTACAATAAAATAAGCTTCTTTATATTGTTCGAATTAATTGTGATAGGAGCCATGTATGAGTTCTACACCTTGGTCGAAAAGAAGAAATACAAACCTTTAAAAATATATGGAATTATAATTGGCGCAATCGTTTTTGCTGCCAATTATTTTTTTGTAACAGGATTAGTAAACTCAAATATTTTTCTGGCGATAATTCCAGTAATAATAAGCGTTTTCATAATCGAGTTGTATAGAAAGTCGGAGCAGGTATTTGTAAATGTTGGATTTACTTTTTTAGGTGTTATTTATATTGCGGTTCCTTTTTCATTTGCAAATTATATTGTCTTTTCTGATAATGTTTATAATGCACACTTACTATTAGGATTTTTATTCTTAATGTGGTCATACGATACATTAGCATACGTTTTTGGAGTATCTTTTGGAAAACACCGCTTGTTTGAAAGAATATCTCCTAAAAAATCATGGGAAGGGTTTATTGGAGGAACAGTTTCAAGTCTTGGAATGGCTTATGTTATTTCTCTAATTTTTCCAGAATTGAGTTTTTTAAGTTGGGCTTTTGTGTCGGTAATTGTTTCTGTATTTGGAACCTATGGAGATTTGGTCGAATCAGTATTTAAAAGAAATATTGATGAAAAAGATTCGGGAAGTATTTTGCCTGGACATGGTGGAATCCTTGATCGATTCGATGCTGTATTATTTACATTACCTTTATTTTATTTATATTTACACTTCTTTCTATAACATTTAAATACTTCATATCATGACAATCCATAAAGAAGGACGTTCCATTGTGGCAATTGCTTTTTTTATCCTGTTAATAATTAATGCACTAGTTTATTTCTTAATTAGCAGAAACATAATAGTAACATGGACTTTAGGAATTCCATCGGTTTTAATCTTTCTATTTGTTGTTCGATTTTTCAGAAAACCAACACGACCGTTAATTACAGACGACAATACAATATATGCACCTGCCGATGGTACGGTTTTAGTAATTGAAGAAACTGAAGAGCCGGAATATTTCAAAGATAAAAGGATTCAGATTTCAGTATTTATGTCTGTTTGGAACATACATATAAATTGGTATCCGTTAAAAGGGATTATTAAATATTTTAAATATCATCCAGGAGAATTTTTAATGGCTCGAGTACCAAAATCATCAACATTAAACGAGCGTACTTCAGTTGTTATTGAAGATGAAAAAAAGAGACAAATTCTGGTTCGCCAAATAGCAGGAATAGTTGCAAGAAGAATAATTTCTTATGCTAAAGAAACTAAAAGTGTTGAACAAAATAGTGAGCTGGGGTTTATTCGATTTGGATCTCGCGTCGACGTTTTCTTGCCATTAGACGCTGATATAAAGGTTAAACTTGGCGATAAAACAAAAGGTACTCAAACCATTATTGCTACTTTAAAATAATTGGCTTGAATTTTGCTAAATCGACACTAAATTTAAATCTCAAATTATGAAAAAGATCTTATTCCTTTCAGTTTTAGTAGTTAGTTCGTTCGTAGCAAAATCTCAGGATATTATTAAAACCATGTATGGTGATGATATCAATGCAAAAGTTGCAGAAATAACTAAAGAAGAAATTAAATATACTAAAGCAAGCGACTCGGAACTTGTAAACTATTCTATCCGAATTGTAAAAGTAGAGAAGATTATTTTCGAAGATGGGACTGTTAAGATATTTGGAGGTACTTTAGATTTGGAAGAGGACGAGGCTGAGGTTCTTTTTAAGAAAAAAGAGAAGCCAGAAGAGTTGGAAAGTGTAGAAGAAACTCAAAAAAATGAGGAAGCTGAAATTGCCTCAATCATTGAAAAAGAATTACAGATTGAAAAAGAGGTTAATGATTCCGAATTTAGTGGAATTTTTCCTTCAAATGTTGGTTCTATTGCAGGAAAAGGAGCAAAAGTATTTCTTCAATCAAAAGATAACAATGCGGCAATTCATGCCAGAAATTATATTAATAAATGGGATTTTTGGGAGGTAACACCAGATTTAAATAACGCTGATCTAGTTATAAAACTCGATGTGCGTTTTCAAGGACCAATGTACTACTTCGTAAAAGCAAATTTTATAAATCCTAAAAATCAGCAAATTTTGCACTCTACACAAGAGTTTAAACCAGAACGCGGTAATAAGGATCCTAATCATAAGCGTGCCGCAGTAAAACATTTTGTAGACAAGGTGTTAATCCCAAATTTTAGATAAGTTTTAGTCGAAGTAGTTGTCTATATTTATTTTATACAGATGATCTTGCTCAAAGATGAATGTCTATTTGGTTGCTTCACACATCATAGTGATACTATCTTTTAAACATTTTAATTTGGTTGTAATGCGAGATTCAAAGTCCGATTTGGAAATTTACAATTCAACTTTTTATTAAAGTACTAAATAGCAACTACATAAAGAACATTACTACGCCTCCAACTGCAATAAGAGATCCAATAACTTCTTTCATGTTAAGCTTTTCTTTAAAAAAGATAATTGCAGGAGGAATTATAAGCACAGGAACAATAGACATTATGGTAGAAGCAATTCCGGTTGTGGTATGTTTTACCGATAATAAAGAAAATGACACTCCTAAAAATGGGCCAAAAAAGGCACCAATACCCAAGCTTGTCATAACTTCTTTGTCTTTGAATACTGTAAAAACTTTTTTCCAACGGCCTAAAATAATAAAGAGTAATGCAAATCCAACAAGGCCCGTAATCACTCTAATTTGAGTTGCTGCAAAAGGATCAAAATCTTGCATGCCATATTTACTAAGAACCAAACCACTACCTTGTCCTACAGCACCACCAAATGCTAGTAAAATACCTACTATTGGATAAGAAAGTTTTACGGATTTCTTAGATTTTTTTGAAGAATCATTGGTTGATTTTCGATCAAAAACAACGATCATAATACCTAAGATTGTTAAGAACATTCCAAGGAAATTTTGTTTTGTTAAAACTTCGTCCATTACAATCCAACCTATAAATGCTGTAATAGGTGGTGTCAAAGACATTATTAGCATTGATACTCGTGATCCTATAATAACATATGCTTCGAAAAGCAATAAATCTCCAATTACAAATCCTACAAATCCAGAAAGCGAGAGCCAAACCCATTGATGCGTATTTGCATCGAACGGAATAAATGAACCACGGGTAATTGAACAGTAAATGCCAATAAATATAAATGCTAAAAACAATCGAATTAGATTGGTTGATAAAGATCCAACTTTTTTACCGGCAGATTCAAAAGCTACTGCTGTAATTGTCCAAAAAACAGCGGTTAATAATGCAGCATACTCTCCAATATGTGATTGAAACATAAGATTCAGTTTTTAAAAATAACTAATTTAACAAATAACTAACTTATAGTAATTATATGCAATTTTAGTTTAAAATATTATTGATATAATCTTCAAATATAAATCCTCGGCATTTTTTTATAATCGCTTAAAAAAACTTAAATTAGTTCAGAATTTATTGCATTTAGATCGCATCGATTGTTTAAAGTTTAATTATGAATAAAAATATTAGATATTTAATAGTTGTTCTTGGAATCGCATTTGTAGGTTTTATATTATGGTTTTTTAAATCAATCGTAGCTTATATTCTAATATCAGCTGTATTGTCTTTAATAGGTCGACGAATTGTAAATTTCTTAAATAAAATTCAGTATAAAAAGTTTCGCATTCCCAATGCAATATCAGCCTTAATAACCTTAGCTCTGTTTTGGACAATTATTTTGTTGTTTTTTAGGGTTTTTATTCCATTAGTTGCTACTCAGGCAAGCGAATTGTCAAATATTGATGCAGATGCTGTTATCGAGAACTTAAGCGATCCAATCGAAAAAATTGAAGGTGTATTCAAAAAATATAATATTAGTTCCAATGGAAATCAATCGATGGAGCAATATTTAACCGATAAATTTATTGAGTTGGTTAATGTGTCGGCTTTATCAGACTTTTTCAGTTCTATTGCTAGTGTACTAGGAAACATCTTTATTGCGGCATTTTCAATTTCCTTTATCACGTTCTTTTTCCTTAAAGATAAAGGTTTATTGTACGATGGTATTTTGCTTGTTGTTCCCGATAAATATTTAGAAAATATCAAACATATTTTATCTTCAATAAAAAAGTTATTAACAAGATATTTTACAGGAATTGTTATTCAGGTTAGCGGCATTATTGTTTTAGTTTCGATCGGATTGATAATAGTTGGGGTTGATTTCTCAAATGCATTGGTGATTGGATTGGTCGTCGGATTGATGAATGTTATTCCGTACATAGGTCCAATAATTGGAGCAATTTTAGGATTAATCCTAGGATTAGCAACAAATCTTGATTTGAACTTTTATACGGAATTGCTACCCCTGCTAGGGTTTATGTCCATTGTTTTTATTGTTGTTCAGGTAATTGATAATATTTTATTTCAGCCATTAATATACTCCAGTAGTGTGAATGCTCATCCCTTAGAGATCTTTTTAGTAATAATGATTGCTGGAAGTTTATTTGGAATTACGGGAATGATTCTAGCAATTCCTACATATACAATTTTAAGAGTTGTAGCCAAAGAGTTTTTCAATAACTTAAAGGTCGTTAAAAAATTAACTGAAAAAATTTAAGATAATAAAGTGGTATTTTATATATTTACATGACTAAATGTATATTAATGGGTAAGCTAAAAGTTTTTATTTTCATACTATTCTTGGTTATTTCGACCAATATAATAGCACAAACGAATATTGATTCAGTAGATTTCATTGTAGATTTCCCCGAATCGTATTTAAAAGCGCATGTGAGTTCTGGCTATTTTGAAGGTGCTATAAATGAAAAATTTGAACTTGCAGATACTGCAAATTATGAATTCACTTGGAGTGGTGATCTTACACCAGGTATTGATTCTTTGCATGCAGCAATTTATGACTTTAGTATTGAGGGAAATTATTTAGTAAGTTTAAGTGTACTGGAAAAATCTACTACAACTGCATTTAGCTTTAGCAGAGTTGTTTCAATAGCAGCACCTGTAATTCTAGATGTTCCCAATGTATTTACACCAAATGGTGATGGTCAGAATGATTTGTTTGAGGTATTCTATAATGGAACTACGAATCTAGAGATATCCATATTTACAAGAAATGGAACGCTGGTTTTCGATGCTGTTTCTCCTAGCATTGTTTGGGATGGTCGTAATTCTTCGGGATCAGAGCTTAGTGAAGGTGTCTATTTTTATATTATTAAGTCGGCAGTTCTAAGTAAAGAGAAAAAAGGTTTTGTATACTTATACCGAAGTGATATAAACCAAGATTAACCTTCTTACCACAATAAATAGTTTTAGTTTCTCCTAAGTTTCTTGTTATATTTTCATTTCGAAAATATTATCTTTATCACTTATTTGATAAAGAATGGCAAAACTCAAGAATATATCCCAGATAAATAATTGGTTCGAAAATTTTACAGAACCATTAATAATTGCAGGTCCCTGCAGTGCAGAGACTGAAAAACAAGTTATTGATACAGCAAAACAAATTGCAGCTATTGGTAAGGTAAGCGTTTTTAGATCAGGAATTTGGAAACCGAGAACTCGACCAGGAAATTTTGAAGGAATAGGAGAGGTTGGATTAAAATGGTTGCAACAGGTAAAGGCAGAAACAGGATTGCTTACAGCCGTTGAAGTTGCAAATGCTCAGCATTTGGAGCAAGCAATAAAGGCTGATGTTGATATTTTATGGATTGGAGCAAGAACTACATCTAATCCATTCTCTGTTCAAGAATTGGCCGATCGGTTAAAAGGATACGATAAGCCGATCATGGTTAAGAATCCAATAAATCCTGATGTGCAATTATGGGTTGGTGCTCTAGAGCGTTTTCATAAAGCTGGAGTTAATATGTTAGCTGCGATTCATCGCGGATTTTACCCTTTCGAAGCAACAACATTAAGAAATATCCCTAAATGGGAAATCCCGATTGAGTTAAAAAGTATTTGTCATGATTTACCAATAATATGTGATCCGAGTCATATTGCTGGGAATACAGAATATATTCCTGAAATTGCTCAAAAAGCAATGGATTTGAATATGAATGGTTTAATGATTGAAACTCATTATGACCCATTGGTTGCGTTAAGCGATATGAATCAGCAAGTAACACCAAGCGAGCTAAACAAATTATTAAATAAACTGGTTTTTAGAAGCATCTCTGCAAAAGACGAAGACTTTACGAGTATATTGGAAACATTAAGGGATCAAATTGATTCTATAGATCAGCAAATGCTTGAACTATTGTCGCAACGTATGAGTGTGGTTGAGGATATTGGAAAATACAAGAGTAAAAATGATGTAACTATACTTCAATTGCGGCGATGGGAGAAAATTATGTCGACACGAATTAAGCTAGGAAAAAAACTAGGATTGACAGAGGATTTTGTCAAAAAATTACTTCAGCTTGTACATAAAGAATCAATCCAGAGACAAACCGAAGTAATGAATAAAATATCTTCTAAAAAGTAAAAGGCTAAATTGAGCCTTTACTCAATTACTTTTAAAGTATAATCGAAACCTTCCATGATTGGATTCGATAAAATTTTATTACAAGCTTCATTCACACGTTCCATAGCTTTTTCTTCACTTGAAGCTTCGATCTCAAGGGTTATGTGTTTTCCAATTCGCACATTTGTAACCTCATTAAAACCAATGTTATTCATGCTATGAGTAACAGCTTTTCCTTGAGGGTCTAATAAAGCTTTTAAAGGCATTACGTTAATTTCTGCAATAAATTTCATAATTCGTGTTTAATCAAAGTTATAAATCCAATTGTTAATAGCTGATAATAAAATATATAATAAGATTATCGCCGGAACGGCAACCGTATGCAATATTATTAATAATATTGCAGATAACACAATAAATATATAACGAATTTTATTGTCGTTCCAGCTTAGGTTTTTTACTTTTAACGAAAACATTGGAAACTCTGCAACAAGAAGAAGCGAAAATAAGATCGATAACGATGCTAGAAATATCTTATTTGTAAGAATATCAAGAACTAAATCATTTGTTACATTTATTGATATAATGTACATGGAAACAAAGAATAAAGCATTTGCCGGAACCGCAAGTCCAATAAAACTTTCACTTTGTCTTTCATCAACATTAAATTTTGCTAATCGAATACCTGATAGTATTGCAATCGTAAATGGGATTAATAAAAATATAATTTCAATTAGGTCAAGATTTTCAAGCGGAGGGAGATGCACTGTTCCAAACAATGAAATTTTCATCATGTGAAATATTATTACGGAAGGAGCAACTCCAAAACTCACTAAATCGGCAAGAGAGTCAAGTTCTTTTCCCATATTCGAATAAGCATTAAGAACTCTTGCTGCCATACCATCAAGAAAGTCGAAAACAGAAGCAGCAAATATTAGAATAACTGCATATGATAAATAGCCTTCGAAGGCAAGAGCAATAGAAATACATCCCGAAAGTAAATTAAGTGATGTAATTGAGTTAGGAATGTATTTTTTTATATTCATTTGCATAGCTATTTTTGTAGAGTGATTAACAATATTTTTCACAAAAATAAGTTAAAAAATAGAGTTTGATTCATATTTTATTAATTACTAAGTTTATCGATTCAAAAAATGAGTTGATATTTGAAACATATCGATCTAATGGGGCGAAAGATAATCATACCTTTTTTACTTTTAATAGTACATTTTAGCTTTGGACAAACAGCAAAATATAGTAATGAGTTTTTGTCTATTGGTGTTGGTGCCCGATCTTTAGGAATGGCAAATGCTTCTGTTGCAAATACAAATGATGTTACATCTGGTTATTGGAATCCGGCAGGATTAACATCCATGGAAACAGATTTTGATGCAAGTTTAATGCATGCTGAATATTTTGCTGGAATTGCAAAGTATGATTATTTGGCTGGAGCAATGGCTCTCGACGTTAGGAGTAATATTGGAATAACCATTATTCGATTTGGAGTAGACGACATTCCAAATACAACCGATTTAATCGATAGTGATGGGAATTTAGATTACGATCGAATATCAAAATTTTCGGCAGCCGATTACGCTTTTTTATTAAGTTATGCTCGAAAATCCAATATCCCAAACCTTAGTTATGGTGCTAATGTAAAAGTTATTTATAGAAATATTGGTGAGTTTGCAAATGCATGGGGGTTTGGTCTGGATGCGGGTTTGAGATATACGCTTCGAGATTGGAGGTTTGGTGCTGTAGCTCGCGATATTACGTCAACATTTAATGCATGGACATTTAATGAGGATGAGCTTATTATCGAAGTACAGGATTCTGTATATAATTTTGCTCCCGATAACTCATTAGAGATTACATTGCCTAGAGTGATTCTAGGTGTTTCGAGAGATTTTCCAATTTTTAATAAATTTAAAGGGATGGCGGAGTTGAACGCTGATTTTACCTTCGACGGACAAAGACATGTATTAATTGAGGGTGATCCTGTAAGTATTGATCCTCATGTAGGAATTGAAATAAATTACAATCGTTTGGCCTTTATAAGATTTGGGGTTGGGAATTTTCAACGTGTTACAGAGTTTGACGAGAATGAATCTATGACATTTCAGCCAAATTTAGGAATAGGAATCCAGTTTAAAGGTGTTTCTATCGATTATGCAATAACCGACATAGGTGATAATTCATTGGCTTTATACTCAAATGTATTTTCACTTCGATATTCCTTCAATGGAAAATTAGAATAAAACTTCATTGCTAAAAAAAAATCTTACTTTTGTTTAAAGCTAAATTATCAATTATGACAATTGCAGTTGATTTTGATGGTACCATTGTTGAACACGAATATCCTGAAATTGGGAAACCTAAAATGTTTGCTTTTGAAACATTAAAGGCCCTTCAGCAACGTGGAGATCGTCTAATTCTATGGACTTATCGATCTGGAGAAAAATTGAACGAAGCTGTGGAGTACTGCAAAAGAAACGGAATAGAGTTTTATGCTATAAATAAAAACTATCCAGAAGAGATATTTGATGACACAATTAGCCGCAAAATTATTGCGGATGTTTATATCGATGATAGAAATTTAGGTGGATTTGTTAATTGGAGTGATGTTTGGCAAATGTTAAATCCAGAATTGTTTAAAAAAGATATTAAGAAGGAGATAAAAAATATTCCACCTTCGAAAAGAACATTTTGGCAAAAGTTTAAAAGAAATTTTAATTAATTATGAATATAATGAGAATAGGAATAAAGCATGCGTTTATTGTGCTAATGGTTTTTAGCTTAGGATTTACTTCATGTAATAGTAGTAAAAAGAACGAATCTACTTCAGAAAATAAAAACAAACCTGTAAACAATGTGGTTTCCAAACAAGTTTCAGTAATAAAAGTAGTTTCCCCTAAAAATGGAAAGTTGTATACGGTAGGCGATCAGGTTAATATTAACATTGAATTAAAAGATGTTGATGTAGTTGTAGATTCTTTGGTTGCAGAAACCAGTGCCTCTAGAGCAAAGCTTAATTCGAATAATTTAGTGTACACATGGGATACGAAGAGTTTAAATGTTGGACAGAATAAAATCAGATTATATGCGTATTCAGAGGGGCACAGAATTGATACGTATTCATTAAAACTTAGATTTAAATCGGATATATCGCCTGAATTATTAGAATGTAAAATAGTAAAAACCTATTCTCACGATAAGAAAGACTACACGCAAGGTTTGATTTTTGAGGATGGAATAATGTACGAAGGGACAGGACAGAAAGGTGCTTCGGTATTAAAGAAGATTAATTTTGAAACAGGAAAATTAATGGCTGAACTTAGTTTGCCAGCGCAATATTTCGGTGAAGGAATTACTATTTTTGGTGATAAGATTATTCAGTTAACCTGGCAATCAAGAACAGGATTTGTTTACGATAAAAAGAGTTTTAAACTGCTTTCGACCTTGGGATACGATACGCAAGGATGGGGATTAACTTCTGATGGGAAGAAATTAATAATGAGTGACGGGAGTCACACAATTCACTTTCTGGATCCAGTGTATTTTAATAAAATAGGAGACGTTGAAGTTTACGATAACAATGGTATTATACGAAGTTTAAACGAACTAGAATATATTGACGGCTTAGTTTATGCAAATATATATCAGGAGGATATAATTGTGGCTTTTGATCCGGAAACGGGAAAAGTTGTTAAGCGAATTGATTGTAGAAAAATTGTTCCAAAAGAATATATTGGTAATCGTAATAATGTTTTAAATGGAATTGCTTACGATAAAAAAGGCGATCGATTATTTGTTACCGGAAAACATTGGCCTAGCTTGTTCGAAGTGAAATTTGTAAAATAGAGAGAGAATTTCTCTTTAGTTATAAAGAATATAAAATAAAAAGAGGCTTTTTTGAAAGCCTCTTTTTTAGTATGCCTTCAAAAGAAAAATTAATCATTAAAATTAAATTCACTTTTAAATTTATTTATAGCATTAATGTAAGGTTCTTTATTGTCTATAAAATTCATGTGACCTCCTTCAATTGAGTATAATAACATATTGGGAAATTTTATTTTTTGATAATGATTTTCACCAATGTTTTTATCTTCTGTTCCGTAAACAAATAATATAGGAGTTTCAATTTTATTTGTAATTATAGAATAATCTTTATTATACTCATCAATTGAGAATGCGGTCTGCATAAAATCCATATTCCATGCATTGAAGCCAGCGTAAGTTTGTCCAAATTTCTGTTGAGCTTCAGGTGAATCAAATGACAATTTCCAAGTGTCCTTTTTTTGAGCTAATAATTGCTGAAGAGAATTTATTCGAGTAGCTAATGGAATCGAGTTGTTAGTATAATCATTTGTATTTTCAATATTATAAAAATCCATTATACTTGGAATATAACTTTCTTCTATACTTTCTTTCAAGTTTAAAGTGCAATTAAACATTAATATTCCGTCAATTTTTGTCGGGTGTTTTTGTGCATATCCAGTTTGTAATATGCCTCCAAAAGAATGACCCATGATCATCCAGTCTTTTATTTCTAATGATTCTCTAATTTCTTCAAAATCTTTTATCATTCTTTCAAGTGAATAATCATTGTTTTCAGGGCTTGTTGATCGGCCACATCCTCTTTGATCCAGATAAATCATCATAAAGTTTTTCTCACAAAAATCTCCAGCTAATTTTTCCCAATAATTACTCCCCTGCCCAGGGCCTCCATGAATAAATAAACATGGAGTTCCTTCTCCTTTTATGTTAATATAAAGTTTTACATTATCGCTGGTAGTTATGTATTTTTCTTGCGCAAACAATGATAAACTTGTAAGAATTAATACAGTTAATAACAGTGTAATCTTAATCTTTTTCATTTTTAAATTTTTTTGATGTTTTTTAATTGTGAAACACAAAAATAATAATTAATCCAGAGGGGAGTAATATAATTTTTAAATTTATTAAAAGAATTAGTTGTCGTTTTTCTCAAATGTAAAATCTGTTTCGTATGATTTAAAATTTATTGTACATGTAGGATTGTCAGAAGTTGATCCTTCGAAAGAATGCTTACTGCTACTTTCAATGTTCATTTCTTTAACGCGTAATTTATCTTTAGGGAAATTAACTTTACCGTACGAAGCATGATACTTTAGACTAAACTCCAGTGTTTTATCCAAAGGCATAATAACATAGCCATACTTAAACTCTCCCGAGAAATTCTTAAGGCTCGATTTAGCTTCTCCAATCTTTAGTTTTAATTCGTAAGCCAGATCAAAGCTTACCGATTCACCGATACTTTTAAACTCTATTTTATCGTACTTAGATTCGGCGCATGAAAAGCTGCCAACATCGCCAGAAGAAATCTTGGTTTGATATAAAATTCCGCACTTTGCCGTGTTAATATTTAATGAAGTTAAGGATGAATACTTTGATGAATAAACCAGTCTTTGAATATTTTTAACGGTTATATCAGATTCATATACATCCATTTTTAAGAAAGCTATATCGCTGTTTAAAATAAAATTTGAATACTTGGCAACACCAGTTAAGCCTTTAGATAAATTAGAAAAGTTAAATTTATCGTTGTAAGATCCTACAGCAACCATTTCTGAATTTCCAACTTTGAATTTGGAGTATTTGGAGTTTGTACTAAATGTTTTAATGTCTTTAACCTCCAATTCACATTCATACACATCAAATCTAGCGGTTTCTCCTGTGCCGATTTCGGCAGTGCTATATTTCATTTTAAATACACCCTTTTTAAAACTGGCAAGCGTAAGATCAACTTCGTAAAGATCAAAATTGAGTTCGCCGGTTAAGCTTGCTATGTCTATCGTGTTGTATTTGCTTTTTATTTTTAAGGCAACACTCTCAGGTATCCATAAAGTATAATTCGCTTTGTATTTATCAACTCGAATTGTTTTTCCATTAACAAGTGTTATTTTCTTGATTGGACCAATAATTATAGTGCTTTTGGCCATGTCAGTTTCGATTTTTAATGAATTTGAACTTTCCGAAACCTCAGGATTAGCAAATACTTCAATAAGTTTATCTTGATCTTCTGTTTTTCCACCCTGAATAACAATTTCTCCGGTTAATTTAACTTCGTCTTTATTCCATGTATTGATTTTTAAATCGGAATCGTAGCACGAAAAATCAAAGTCTCCGGTTGATTTTAGTTTATATGTTTTCTCGAAAGTTTCTTTACGTTCATCGGCAAAGCAATCATTAACAAAGCTTGTTAAAATAAGAATTGCTAAAAATATTTTAGATATTTGTTTTATAGTTTTCATCTTTATTTTCTTTTTCAATTTCGTTTAACATTCTGTCTAATAGCCTTATTTTATTCTGATATAAATCCATTAACGAGTTCAATAATCGTGGATTGGGACCATTCTGATTAAGATCATTCGAATATTGATTTATCAACGTATCGATGTATTCAAGATCTCTAAAACTTGTTGCAAGCAGATTTTTGTTGTATTCAGATTTTTCTAAAACTTTATAATAGACTTTAATTTGATCTTGGAATTGGGCTTCTTGCTTAGCCAGATTTGGGTCGATGTTGGCTAATATTAATTGTTGATTATTGCTTATAGTTGTTAATTGATAAGTAATGAAAGATAATCCTATAATGATTATAATAGATGCTGCAATCTTTAAGAATAAAAATCGTTTAGGCTTATTCTTATTTAAAGATTGAGAAATTCCAGTCCATAAAAAATCTTCGTCGGGTTTTTCCACATCAAATTGATGTCGATTTTTTCTCATGTACTCATCAAATTTCATATTGTATCTCCTTTATTAACTTATCGCGTAATATTTTTTTTGCTCTTAGATATTGTGATTTCGATGTTGATTCAGAAATTTTGAGTATGTCGGCAATTTCTTTATGTCGAAATCCTTCAAGTAAATAGAGGTTTAAAACAACCCGAGCTTTTTCGGGCAAGGTTTTTATTGTTTCGTGCACTTTGGCAGGATCAATTTCAGGAAAGTTACTTTCTTCAGAATTAGAACTTTCAATTTGCATTGTGTCAATTTCAGTAAACTCAAGTTTCTGGCTTCGTAAAAATGAGATTGATTTGTTTATTACAATTCTCTTTAGCCAAGATCCAAATGAAGAGTCGCCTCTGAATTTCTTTAAATTATTAAATGCACTTATAAAAGATTCCTGAATAATATCTTCTGCATCGAACTGGTTCGAAACCATTCTTATACATGTATTATACATTGCCTGCACATATAATTTATACAGTCTGTACATGGACTGCTGATTGCCTTTGCTGGCAGAGATTATAAGATCTTTGTGTATGTCGGTATTCTTTTGGCCCAAATCCTTTTCTTTTTTATTATAGACTAAGCGAAATGTAAAAAGATGGAAAGATTTTTTAATTTTTTTATTGAAAAATTAAAAATAAATCACAAATATCAAAAGTCAAATTACAAAAATCTGATTGTTAACTGTTTGAGTTTTGATTATTAATTGTTCTTTTTAGATGTTACATTTTCTTAATTCTAACTTCGATATTTTTTTCGACTTTCAATAAATCAATTAAAGTTGAAGTGTTGGTGTTCCCATAATGATATGGGTATAAAATATTCGGATTAAACACTTTGGCAGCTTTAGCAACCATTTCTGGAGTCATGGTATATGGTAAGTTCATTGGAAGAAATGCAATATCGATATCTGAAAAAGATTCCATTTCGGGAATATTTTCGGTGTCCCCAGCCACATATATTGTTTTGTCAGCTAGTTTAAGAATATATCCATTTCCTTCTCCTTTTGGATGAAATGGAACGCCATTTTCACGTTTATTCATAATATTATAGGCTGGAACAGCTTCAATTTCCATTTGATTGATATTTAAAACATCACCATTTTGCATTACAATAATAGCTGAAATATTTTCACTTATTTCGTCGCACGTTTGTGTTAAAATGATCTTCGTATTTTCTTTTAGTAGCAGATCAATGGCATTTAAATCAAAATGATCACCATGGTGATGCGTAATAATAATTAAATCAGCTTTAGGGTAGTTTTCGTAATTTCCCATTCTTAAAACTGGATCGATGTGAATTGTTTTTCCGTCGAATTCAAAGAAAATAGAGCCATGCTTCACAAAGTTGATTTTTAAATCACCCTTATTCGTATTAAAAATATCTGTTTGTAAATCCTGAGCAAAACATATTGTAGAAAGTAGCACTAAACTTGCGATTAAACCTATTGTTTTTTTCATAATAACTTAGATTAAAATTAGGTATTAAAGTTAGGTAATAATAGATAGAGAATCAACTTATACAATACCCTATTGTGGGAAACTTAGGACATAAAAAAGCCCGAAAATAAATTCCGGGCTCGATGTAATTATATTTTATGTTGATTCTAACTTAATGGAATAACTTCTTTGTTAAATGTACTATTTATAACCATTGCAAGAGCAAGAAATAATGCAAAGCTACCACTAAAAATACCGTCGATTCCAGCTAAAAGTTTTACGGTTGCGTTGCCTGTAAAATCAGCAATTGCCAAAAGGAAAAATAGAGCAACAACAGAACCAAATAGTACTCTCATCATTCTTGTAAGTTTAAATGTTGCTATAAACAAACCTGTTGAGAAAATACCCCAAATTGTAAGAAACCAACCCATTGCTTGTGGCGAAGGAGCTTCTCCTAATCCTAACTTAGGAATCATCATTAAAGCTATTAAAATAATCCAGAAGAAACCATACGATCCGAAGGCAACCATTCCAAACATATTATTTTTTTTAGCTTCCATATTACCTACCATAACCTGTGCAATTCCACCAAAGAAAATACCCATTGCCATAATCATGGAGTCTAAAGGAAACAGCCCTACGTTGTGTAAATTTAATAATAGAGTCGACATTCCGAATCCGCATAGTCCAAATGCAGCTGGGTTTGTTGTTGTATCAACTAATCTCACCAATTCTTGTTTGCTACTCATTGTTAGTTTGTTTTTGATTTTTGAATCGGCAAAAATAGAACTAAAAACTTGTAATACAACCTTAGCGAGTTTATTTTAATTTAATAAAGAATTTTTTATAGAAAAGTTATAATGTATAAAAGTTGTTCATCCTTCGATAAACTCAGCATGACAACTTTTAAAGATTTTTTTGTCACACTGAGCTTGTCGAAGTGTCATGAATATTTGAGAAATTTTTTTTGCAAATTTTATAATTTTAGTTTGTAAATCTATAAGATAATTTAATCAGGAATACGCTATTAGGTTTTGTTCCAAACAAATCACGCATATCATCCGATAATGAAAAATTTCCGTTGGTATCGTCATAATCTGTCATGTTTGGCGACCATACTAAATATAACAAAGAACCAGGTTTATATTCCCATCGAAGCACAGCATTTGCTCTAAACTGTTTAAAATTAAAATCATAATCAGTATCATAGTCTTCGTCAGACCATGTCATTTCTGTGCTGTATCTATCTTTAAACTTATCGGCCTGAGGGTTAGTAATATACTTTGCGTTAGAGTAATTTCCAGCACTTACAAATGGCGAGCCATATAACTGAATTGTTAAATCAGGTGTAATAGAATAATCTACTCGAACCGTTAAATCGGTTGTGATTCTCTTTATTTTTGCAAAGACATATCTATCATCTCCGTTGAATTCTTCTGTATCTAAATATTGCATTTCGTTTGTAGAAACAGAATAATCAGGTAAGAAAGATATTTTTAATGCATCAATTGGTCTGTAAATAATATCTATACCATACCACGATCTTTCGCTCGAATTTTCTAAGCCCCACGATTTGCCAGTATTTGCATACACTTGTAATTTTTTACGGTTATCGCTACGCATATTTACCCAATAATTGTAGCTGCCCGGAGTTTTTATAGATGGTCCGCCGCGAAGCATTGTATTTGATGCTGTTGAGCCGTCGAAGTTTGTGCCTCCGCCAAAAGACCAATGGTTTTTGAATTGCATCCACAGATTAATATTTCCACCATAAAAATTATTGTTAGCTCCAAAATCCCAACCACTCCATTGGTTAAAATTGATGTTCATAGTTCTGAAAATACTGAACGGTTCAGTAAATCTATAACCAGTCCAGAAAACTTGAAATATTGCATCTGAATGATGTAAAAAACCAACATCGTTGCTTTCATAGCCAGGTGAACGCCATGTAACCCATGTCATCCATCTTAATTTGCTATTGCCTTGTTTTCCAACTTGTATTGTTCCAGCATGGCCGTTTAAAGAGCTTAATGTTGTATCATAAGTTACATAATGGTTATCTGGTCGTTGAAAATATCGCCGCGATGATTCTTGTTGAGTAGTTATTGCTTCTGTATTTCCCTCGATATGACTCATGGCATATTTAAAAGTGAGGTAATACTTTTTATCTTTAAAATATTGTGTAAGATCGACACCTCCCGTATAAGCATCTGTGTTAAGGAAATCTAAATGTTCGTCGTTTTTATTTATAAAACGATTTGTTGATGTTAACATTCCTCCAATGATCGTATTATTATCGTTTAAATCTTTTTGTACACGTGCAACTAAATAGTTTGTTAATGGTTCCACGGTAATTTTCTCAGTTTCTTTTGTTGTTGAATTATATATATCAGATTTTTCTTTCGAAGTTAATGTTTCAATAACCCCTACAGACAATCCATCACGAGTTTTTCCGGTAAGCTTTAGTGCTCCCCAAATTGTTGTGTTTTGAGGTCTGTTCTCATATTCATTATCGTCTAAGTCGGGATAGTATTGAGGTGATCGACCAATTCTTCTAGAGTAGAATAAATTATCTAAGGCATACGAGTTTCCACCACTTGATATTTGATAAGAAGTAATTTCTCTACCTTGAATAAAGAAAGGTCTTTTCTCTTCGAAATAGGATTCAAATGCACTTAGGTTAACTTCAGAAGGATCGGCTTCTACTTGGCCAAAGTCTGGGTTTATTGTGAAATCCAATGTAAAGTCGTTGGTTATTCCTATTTTACCATCAACACCATAACCAAGGCTTCTGTCGTAACCTTTATCTTTAAATATGTTGTCTGATTCTTTCGTGAAATTTTCTTGTTTGGCAACAATATATGGTGATATCTCTATTTGCCTTTTAGGTTTTATGTTTTTTATACCATGCAATTCACCAAAATGACGAACCCATCCTGATTCATCTTGGGAAAAATACGCCCAATGTGAACGTTCTTCGTTTCTAAAAAAGCGTCTATTAACTTGTAATCCCCAAATTTGCTCTATTTTATGATTACTAAAACGAAGTTGAGTAAATGGGATTTTTATTTCTGCAATCCATCCCTCATTGTCAATGCTTGTTTTTAAATTCCAAATTGGATCCCACGTACGATCCCATCTATTGCCATCATTTGAAATAGCTTCATCGCTTTTAACACCCGAAACCGAAGCTGTAAATGAAAAGGCGGTTCGTTTATCGAAATAACTATCAATGTTAATTTCAACCCAATCACCGTCGAAGCCATCCCTGCGCGATAAGCGTTTTACAATTTTGTCGGGTTCTGTATCATAGGCGCGAACTAATATATATAAGAAATTATCATCGTACAAGATTTTAAAAGCAGTTTCTTGCGAAGGGTCAGCCCCATCTTGTGGTGTTTTTTGAGTAAAATCTCCCGACCATTCAACCTGATCCCATATGTTAGCATCAATTAATCCATCAATTATGGGAGCTGTTTGACTGATTCTGGTTGTATTATATATTCTTTTTTCTTTGGTATTGTTTTGTGCAAAACCAACTAAAGGGATAAAAGTCAACAAAAGTAAAATTGTCCGATAATTTAAACGCATAATAATTTATTTTATATGTATTGGGTAAAATGACGTAAGCAATTCAAATATGATGCTTGATATAAAAAGACCCAATTGTCGGAAATTATTACAAATTACATGCCTGTGTGATTTAAGTACTTGCTATTAAATACTTAGAGTATGAATTTTCAGTTTGCAACAAATGTAAAATGACCAATTACGTACAATTAATGTGCGAATGTGTGCAAGCCGAGAAAATGTTTAGGAGAAAAAGAAGAAAAGATTGTATGCTAGAATGTTTTTATGAATACTTATGAATATTTAACTATCTATGAACCTAAAATTTCCAGTGTGGAAATGCATACAATCTTTTATGTGAACAAATGTATATATAGATTGTATGCCGAAAAAATAAATTCAATAAGTACAGTTTAAAACTAAATAAAAGACTCTAAGGGTTGCATAAGTGGTAATTGTGATTTGTTTTTACTGCCTTTGTGTTCTGTATAATCGGTAAATTATGATTATGTAGGTAGTTTTATGTTGTTTGTATTTAAATATCGACGATATGTTCTTACAAATAATCTATTGATGATTCGGTTGTTTTCATAAATGGTGCAATTGCCCTATCGTAAATTCCTTGAACATAAGCAATAGCCATTCCGTAATTTGTAACAGGAATGCCGGCATCAGTTGCTGGTTTTAGTCTGTTAATTAATTGTTTACGTGTAATTACACAACCTCCACACTGAATCAGAAGCGCATATTCGTTAATATCTCTTGGAAGATTATCTAATCCAGAAACAACTTCGTATTCAAGTTTTTTGCCTGTAAAGTTAGATAACCATCGAGGAATTTTTACCCTGCCTATGTCGTCGCAAGATACATGATGTGTGCACGATTCAAGTAGCAAAATACGATCGCCATCTTTTAACTCAGATATTTTTGGTGTTCCTTTTAAGTAATGTTCAAAATCTCCCTTATAGCGCGCCAGAACAGTGCTAAAGCTTGTTAATGGAATGTTTTTGGGAACCGAAGCATCTGCTTTAGTAAATATCTGACTGTCGGTTATTGCAAGGGCAGGGGTTATTTTTGTTTTTCGTAAAAAGGCATCAACCTCACGTTCTTTTAACACAATTGCAATGGCGTCGTTATCCAGAATATCTCTAATTGCCTGTACTTGTGGTAAAATCATTCTTCCTGCAGGAGCTTCAATATCGATTGGAGTTATAAGTAAAACAATATCACCATAAGATAATAAATCGCCAACTAACGAAGGTGTTTTATAAGACGATTCAGGAATAGTTGTTTTAATTAAACGAATCAATTTTTCGAGGTTCTCTGCTTTTATGGTATCAAACTCAATGATATTTGCATTGGTTTGCGAAACAATTAATGCTCTCGAATTATCCGATAATTGGTGTAAATCTGATTTGTTGTGTACAATAAAAAATGGAGTATCTGTTTTTTTGAATTCTTCAATAAGTTGTTTTTCGAATTCATCGAAGTTGTTTTCGGTAATAACAAGAATCGCAAGATCAACAGTTTTGATTGATGTTAAGGTTTTATCGATCCGTTTTATCCCAAGCTCGCCTGTATCGTCAATACCTGCCGTATCGATAAGGATAACCGGACCAAAACCAGTTATCTCAAATGATTTTTTAACAGGATCGGTAGTTGTTCCAGCAAAATCAGAAACTATAGAAATATCCTGACCTGCAAGCTTATTGATTAATGAACTTTTACCGTTGTTGCGTCTTCCGTAAATTCCAATATGGGGTTTTGATTCTTTTCCTTTAGTCATGATATAAATTCTTCTGTATAAATACTTTTTTACTCAAATATTCAATTATTAGTAAAGGTTTTATACTTTTATGAGCGGTTCCAAATTTACGTATTCCAAAGTTTTTTATTACTATGAAAGCATTTAAAATAAACACCATAACAAAGAACGACACGCTATTGTTAAAGGCAATAGGTATTATTTTAATAGTTTTTCATAATTATTTTAGATGGATAAAACCTATAACAGGAGAAAATGAGTTTGGAATGTCACCAGGTTATCTTTTGAAAAGTTTCAGAATTCTTTCTTTTAACCCGATGGAAATTATAAACGTTTTTTTTAATTTTTTGGGTCATTATGGTGTTCAGATTTTCATTTTCATAAGTGCTTATGGATTAACAAAAGCTTATGCTAATAAATCATTTACATGGAAAATCTTTGTTGTAAAACGGTTTTATAAACTATATCCTAGTTTATTGATTGCAACATTTGCAATGATTGTATTTAACATTGCAGCCCATGGAAATTTGCCTAGCAAAAACTTACTTATAGAACTGGGATCTCAACTAAGTTTACTTTCTACTCTTATTCCGGGTAAGGCACTTTCAGCAGTTGGTCCTTGGTGGTTTTATTCAATGATCTTTCAGTTTTATTTGCTTTTTCCGTTGTTGTTGTGGGTAAATAATAGATTTAAAGCAAAAGGGTTAATATTAATTGCAATTCTTTCATACACATTATTAATCATATTCAATCCTGCTTTATTGAAACTAAGGTTGAACATTTTAAATACAGCCATTGGACATTTGCCTGAATTCTGTTTTGGGATATGGCTTGCAGGTAAGAAAGATTATAAAATACATTTTGCTATATACTTGGTAGCTTTAAGTGTTTTTGTGTTGGGTAATTATTTTAAGCCAGCGTGGTATTTCTCTCATTTGGCTGCCATGATCGTATTGTTGCCAATACTACAGTTTGTGATTTCAAAAATCAAACAAAATGATTTTATTTCTAAGGTTATCTTATTTATTGGAGTAACATCGGTTTATTTATTTGCAGTACACGGATTTTTACGTTGGGAATTTGTTGGTTTGGCGAATTTTCTAAATTATCCACTTACAGAATTTCTTGTCGCCATATTGTTTTTTCTTTTTTCGCTGGGCTTTGCTTATTTATTAAAATCATTAGAAAAGCAAATGCGAACCTGGGTTGGTTCAAAAGAGGGGCGTAAAAACCAGTCTTATAGGGTTTTATTGTTATTTGTATTGATGGCAGGCTTGGTTTTGTCGGTAAAATCATGCGAAAGTATTAATTACGCTAAGAAAAAGAAACAAAAGGAAGTAGTTGGTAATAAGCACATTGTTGATTTTGAGAAAAATGAAGATATGAATCTCGTAATTGTTGATACAGTTGCTTTTTCGGGAAAAAAGTCGTGTTTAATTACACCAAAAAAGGAGTTTGGTCCTGAGTATCGTTTTTTAATTAAAGATGTTAAAATTGAAAAAATTAAAGAAATAAAGGTAGGCTGTTTTATATACAATAATTTAAGTTCGTACAGAGATATTCATGTTGTTTTTGATATTCGAAAAAATTCGGGTGGTGCTTCGGTCAATTGGACAAATCGGCATTTTACAAATGAAACAAATGCTGATCAATGGATAGAGAATAAAATGTCGTTTGAGATTGATGGAGGTGATGCTCGCCCTGATTCATATGCCAAAATTTACGTATGGAACAATTCCGAAGAAAGCATCATTATTGATGATTTCTCAGTTGAAATTGTTTATTATGAATAGTTGCAGTGTGTTAATTGTCAGACTTTAAAAGATTGTTTTTTGTAATGTAATCATTTATCAATTTAAATCGGTTAAGTTCTTTTCTTAAAGAATCTTTAAGGTAATTACCTTCAATTTCTATAAGATTCATTCCCTTTTCGAGTTTAAATAATCGATCACCAGAAATAAAATACTCACCACTTAAATAATCGGTAATTTCTCTGCTGGTTCGCATAAAAGCTAATTTATGGATGTTTCTAAAACTTTGGCAGGTGTCTATTGAAATTCCAAGACTGTGTGATTTTTCAGGAATTTGAATGTCATATTTATTGTATAAAAGTGCTTGAATAGCGGGGCTAATATTTGCGTGCGAAGAAACCGATGAAAACGTTCGGCTCATCTGTAATAAAGGAGAATAAATAATGAGAGGTACATGATAAATATCTATTGGGTTTTTAATTCCATGCGAGCCAAGCCTATGATCGCCTGTAATTATAAAAATTGTATTGTTGAAATCTTCTCGTGTTTTATATTCATTTATAAAATGTCGCATAGCATCGTCGGTATATAAGGCAGTCGCTAAAATATCAGAAAAGGATTGTGTTTTTTCTTTTTCTTCATCAGACAAATCGAGGCTAGTTAATTTCTGAATAAACAATGAATCGTAATGTTCTTTATTTGGGGGTTGGAATGGGTGATGCAAACTTAGAGTTAAATATAAATCTACCCGAGGCGAATCGTTTAAGGAATCTATTACTTCGAACGATCTTTCGAATACTGACATGTCGGGATAGCCCCACGAAAAGCCTTCTTCATCTTTTTCTATTTTTGAATAATCTGATCCAAAACTTTCGAGAATAAAATCTGTGTTTTGATATTCGAAATAGCGTTTCATATTATCGAAGCTAGTCCAGCCACCGTAAAAGAAAGCAGAAGAATATCCATTTTGATTTAAAACCTGAAGCAAGCTCGAATGATTAACTGAAAAATCGTCACCAAGTAATTGCATAAAGCCTTTATCTCCGTATGGTAATGATCCAGTAATGGAAGGAATTGCATTAAACGTTCGTTCCGAAGTGCTCAAGAAATTCTCCCAATATAAACTATGATTTATTAATGAATCGAGGAATGGAGTGAAGTTGCCGAGATATGCATTCTTACCGCAAAAAGCACTTGAAAGGCTTTCCATAACAACAATTACAATGTTAGGAGGATCGCTGTTTAAGTTAAAAAATGGTGCTAAAACATTGCTTGTATCTTGAGCATGTTCCAATGGATAGTTTAAACCGTAAAAATCAAATTTAGGGTGATTTTTTTGATATTCCGAAGCTATTTTGTTAAACTCAACAACACTAATTTCCGATTTTCCAATAAAGTATTTAGCCGACGATTTAGCAAAAAACGATAGTTTATTTAATGTTAAATTGAATTCTTTTTCGTTGGGATAATCTCTACGAGATGGGTTTAAGTTTTTTGTAAAAAAAACACCACTCAGAATAAATACCAGACCTATAATAGTAGTTTGTTTTGCCGATATTTTTTTAAAGAATAAGTATGGTAATAGAATTGCTAATCCAATTCCAATAAAATATTTGCTGAAAAGAATAAAATTTAAATCAATAGATTTATTTACAATATATGCTAATTCATTAATAGGATAGGCAAAAAAGGCATGGTCGAGCGGAATAAAATTGAATTTTAAATAATCGATTAGTGAGATGGAAATAATTACAATTAATCCATTAAGAATGTAAAATATAATCCGAGATGTTTTTTGGGAGATCTTGAATAGCAGAATGTAAGGGATTAGAATAATTAATGAGACTAATGCTACGAATAAGAAATCATAATAAAATCCTTTAAGTAAAGATTTTAAAATCGATGCACTCAATTGATATTTTAAATAAAACAGCTCAAAAACATGAAGTAGAATGAATTCAGATACTAATATTGCTAAAAGGATTCCGAGCTCTTTTAATGCTGGAAAGATCCATTTTATGAATTTCTGAAAATAAATGCGAATTAACATAAAGAAATATTTAACACAATTATAAATTAAAAATCTTGTTTTAGTACTTGTTGCTTAAATTATTATTCATTTATGTTCTACATAAGTATAAAAAATGATAATTTTAGCCATTAAATCTACTTACTCATTAACCTTATACAAAAAATGATTTCAAAATTATCGATTATAATTCCTGCATACAACGAGGAACAAACCATCAAATTAATTCTAGATAAAGTATTACAAGTCGATTTAAATCCGGTAAAAAAAGAAATCATTATTGTGAATGATTTTTCAAGAGATAAAACGCAAGAAGTGGTGGAAGAGTATATTGCTAATCATTCTTCCGAAGATATTCGATTAATTAATCAGGAAAAAAATAAAGGTAAGGGTGCTGCATTGCATAAAGGAATTGAGCAGGCAACAGGTGAGTATCTAATAATACAGGATGCTGATTTAGAATACGATCCAAACGAATACAAAGACTTGTTGAAGCCCGTATATGTTGATAATGCTGATGCAGTATATGGCTCTCGTTTTAAAGGAGCAAATCCGCATAGAATTTTATTCTTTTGGCATACTATTGGGAATCGATTTTTAACTTCATTATCAAATGTGTTTACGAATTTGAACTTGTCGGATATGGAAACGTGTTATAAGTTGATGCGAACCGAAATGGTTCAGAGCTTCAATTTAAAGGAGAAACGTTTTGGATTTGAACCAGAGGTGACTTCAAAAATTTCACGCTATCCAAAAGTGCGTATTTACGAAGTTGGTATCTCGTATTATGGACGAACCTACGAAGAAGGTAAAAAAATTAATTGGAAGGATGGATTCAAAGCAATGTATTGTATCTTAAAATACAATATCGTTTCAAGAAAACTTTAAATATGAAATTTAAGGAATCTAATTATGTTGTAGCTCTTTATGGAATCTTAATATTAATTTTTGGATACCTTATAATTCATTCTGAAAGCGCATATGGTGGTGCCGATAATTATAGTCATTATCGCATTTCTCATTTCGCTTGGAAATATCCTAAATTATTTCTTGATCATTGGGGAAAACCTTTGTTTACAATATTAAGTTCTCCATTTTCGAAATATGGGTTTAAAGGATTGCAATTCTTTAATGTAATTTTGGGTTTTCTCACTTCCTTTTTTGCGTATCTAACACTTAAAAAGTTAAATTATTCTAATTCATGGATTGTAATTCTTTTCATTCTGTTTACTCCTATCTATACAGTTGTTTTAGTATCCGGATTAACAGAAATATTATTTGGATTCATCATTATTCTTTCAATTTATCTTTTTTACTCTAAAAAATATATTGCTTCGTCTATTGTTATATCATTTATAATATTCTCAAGAACTGAGGGTTTTCTGTTTTTTCCAATATTTATTTTTGCTTATTTATTAGAGAAAAAATACAAAGCAATCCCGTTTATCTTAGTTGGATTTTTAGTGTTTAGTTTGTTAGGTTATTTTATTCTTGATGATTTCTGGTGGTTTTTCACAAAAAATCCATATGCTAAAAGTACAGGTATATATGGTTCGGGAGATTTATTTCACTTTATTAAAAAAACCAATATTATAAATGGTATTCCGCTAGCAATCTTTTTTATTTTAGGTTTGTTGAGTTATTGTTGGGGAATTATAAAATCTAAGAAAATTTCTAAAAAGATTGTTGTTGAAATTGCACTTATTTTATCTGGATATCTTATATACTTAGCAGCACATTCATATGTTTGGTGGAGAGGAGTGGGAGCCTCTTTATGATTAATAAGAGTAATGGCTGGTGTAATGCCTTTGGTTGCAATAGTAAGTTTACGGGGATTTAATTTAATATATTTTCGGGTAGAATGGAATAGATATTTAAAATATGGTTTTATTGCTTTAGTCGTTTTTTTTATTGTAAGAACTCCATTTGTAATTTACAAAATGCCAGTAAAAAGAGATTCACGTGAAAAAGTGTTATACAATTCAGTTAATTGGTTGAAAGAATCGAATCTTAAATACGGGAAAGTATATTATTACGATACATATTTTTGCCATTTGCTTGGAGTAGATCCTTTCAATTATGAAAAATGTCAGGAAAGAATTTCTTTAACTGAGTCTTCAAATAACACAATTCCAACTGGGTCTATAGTTCAGTGGGATGCTCATTTTAGTCCAACGACTGGGAAGTTGGCTTTAGATTCACTGCTTAAAAACGAACGATTCGTTTTGTTAGAATCTTTTAAACCAGAGGTTTCGTTCAACACTTATGCTGGGTATAATTATGAAGTACACTTATTTCAAAAAGTTAAAGATTAAATTATGATGAATAATATTTTTAGCAAAAACAGATTATCCTTATACGTTGTTCTATTTTCAATATTTGTATATGTCTGGACTGTTTTTAATATATCGAGTTGGGAGCGAAATAAAGTAATTATACACGACATTATTTCGTATTATTCGTATTTACCCGCCACTTTTATTTATCATGATTTGAGTTTTGAATTTACCGATGATTTAACCGATGAAGTAAAATCTAAAATCTGGTATTTAAAGGACCCGAATGGTGCACGTGTTCAGAAAATGAGTATGGGTTTGTCTATTATGTACTCGCCGTTTTTCTTAATTGCGCATCAAATTGCAAAGTTCTTTGGAATTCCTGCCACAGGATATTCATGGATTTACAGCCTATTTTTAGTATTAAGTAGTTTATTTTACTTTTTTGTTTCATTGATTTTTTTACGAAAAATTCTTTTGCGATTTTTCGATGATAAATCAACAGCTCTTACATTATTAATCTTGGCATTCGGAACTAACATATTGTTCTATGTTACCAATGAAAGTCCAATGTCGCATTCATACAATTTCTTTTTATTTGTATTAATGATTTATCAGACTTTAAAATGGCACGATAATCCGACATTTAAAATGGCATTTTACATCGGGATTATTAGTGGTTTAATCACGATCGTGAGACCAAGTAATATTATTATTCTACTTATACCTTTGTTTTATGGAATATGGAATAAAGAAACATTCATACAAAAACTACAAGTTCTTATACAGAAGTGGTATCAAGTTTTAATAATACTTGCCTTAACAGTGTTGATTTTTTCTCCGCAAATGTTTTATTGGAAACATATTACAGGTGATTACTGGTATTATTCTTATGGCGATGAAGGTTTTTTCTTTTTGAGTCCGAAGATTTTTAAAGGATTATTTAGTTTCAGAAAAGGATGGCTAATTTATACTCCGGTAATGATTTTCGCTATTGCAGGTATTCCTTTAATGTTTAGACAACTAAAGAATTTTGCTGTTCCTGTTAGTCTGTTTTTTGTGTTGAATATATACATTGTTTTTAGCTGGTGGTGTTGGTGGTATGGTGGTAGTTTTGGAATGCGATCTTTAATAGAATCGTATGCTGTATTATCTATTCCTTTGGCTTTATTTATTAAGAATGCATTTCAGAAAAAACGCTTATTGAAAATATCTACAATTGTGCTTATGTTTTTATTAATATCCTTGAATACTTTTCAAACATTGCAATATAGAAGAACTGTTATTCATTGGGATTCAATGACAAAAGAAGCTTATTTTGCAGTTTTTGGGAAGTTGAAATTTCCAGAAAACTATCAGGATCTTATTGAGAGTCCAGATTATAGAAGTGCAAAAAAGGGTGAACCAGAAAAAGCGGAATAATACCTATTATTCGATAATATCCTTTAAAGTAAATCCCATTTTTAATAAATTCTGAGGAGCAAGAATTTGCTCTAATCTATCAGGATCTATAAGTTTTAATTTGATGTTTGCTCTAAAAATATCTTTTTTAGATTTTTTCATCTCTTTAGCCAAATCCGCTGCTTTGTTATAACCAATGTATGGACTTAAAGCTGTCGTTATTGCAGGGCTGCTATACAATCTATCTTCGGCTCTGTCGTTGTCAATTTCAATTCCATTAAATAGATTTTCCTTTAATGTTTTATTTGCAGCAATTAAAAGCTTGATGCTTTCTAAAAGGGCATTCCCAATAACTGGTAAATAAGCATTTAAATCTAAACAACCTTGTGCACTTAATGATGAAATTAAAGAATCATTCGTATATACCTTATGTGCTGCGCTAATAACAAATTCAGGAATTACAGGATTTACTTTCCCTGGCATAATAGAGCTTCCAATTTGTTTTTGAGGTATTGTAATTTCTCTTGATCCAACTACATCCGATGCTAACAATCGAATATCGGAAACCATTTTTTCCAGATTTACAGCATGTGATTTAAGAATAGCATGTACTTCAACCAGAGAATCCATGTTGCTTGTTGCATCGTGCATATTTTCGCTACGAGTAATGGGCAAGTTTGTTAATCGTTGCAGGGCAGAAACAACTTCCATAATAAAATATCTGGGTACAGAAATTCCTGTTCCGATTGCACTTCCACCTAGGTTTACAACTTTAATACGTTCGAAACATTTTGAGACTCTCCACCAATCTCTGGAAAGTGCTTCGTTGTAAGAGCTAAATAACATGGCATACGACGAAGGAACGGCTTCCTGCATTTGAGTATATGCAATACGTAACTTATTACGGCTTTTATTTTCTAAAGCCTCAATATCGAAACGCAAATCGTTAATCTTTTCTTCGAGCTCAACCAAAAGTTTTATGGCGGCAACTTTTAACGATGTCGGAATAACATCGTTGGTTGATTGATAGATATTTGCATGCTCAATAGGGTCGATAAGAATATATTCTCCTGGGTCATGATCGAGTTTTAAAAGAGCCTCGTTAGCAATAATTTCATTTACATTCATGTTAATACTCGTTCCTGCTCCACCCTGAATTGCAGGTACAATAAAGTGGTTGAAATATTTTCCTTCGGCAATTTCTTCTGCTGATTCAACTAATGCTGCTATAATAGAATCATCGAATAGGTTAAGAGGGACTTTTTTTTCGGAATGCTTTTCAAGAATGGCTTTTTTGAAATTTTCATAGGTCATAAAGCAAGCAAGCTTGGTTAATCCAATTGCTTTGTACCATTCAATATGAAAAGGAGTATTGTCGGGGAAGTTTTCACGAGCTCTTAATGAGTGAATACCGTACAACGAATTTTTGTTTATTCGCACTTCTCCTAAAAAATCCTTTTCTATTCGTGCCATTTCTTTTATAATTAAGAATTAAGAATTTCAAATTACGAATTATTTAAACTCGCTTTTATTGATTTTTGAATTGATCCGATTATTTTTTTAATTGTGCATTATTAATTATTCGAGATTGCAAAAAAACATTTCATACTGAGTTTATCGAAGTATAACAACTTTCTATTCTATAATTTTACTTCGAAATTGGTTGTGCGTAGGCTATCACATCTTTTCCTGTAATTTCCTTTTCGCACAATATTATTAGTCTTTCTAGTACATTTCTAAACTCGCGAATGTTTCCTGTCCAGTTAATTTTTTTCAGTTCGTCAATAGCATCTTTCTTAATTTCTTTTTTTGGAACACCATAATCTGCGCAAATCAAATTATTAAAATGTTCGACTAATAATGGAATATCATCTTTTCGATCGTTTAAGGATGGAACCGAAATAAGAATAACACTTAATCGATGATATAAATCCTCACGGAAATTATTATTATGAATTTCTTCTTTCAGGTTTTTGTTTGTAGCGGCAACAATACGAACATCAACATTAATTTCTTTATCGCTCCCAACTCTTGATATTTTCTTTTCTTCGAGTGCCTTTAGCACTTTAGCTTGAGCATTTAGACTCATATCGCCAATTTCATCTAAGAAAATAGTTCCCGTATGTGCTTGTTCGAATTTTCCTTTTCGTTGTTTGTGAGCCGATGTAAAAGCGCCCTTCTCGTGGCCAAACAATTCACTTTCAATCAATTCGGATGGAATTGCAGCGCAATTAACCTCGATAAAAGGAAACTCTGCACGTTGACTTTTTTCGTGCAGCCAGCGAGCAACAAGTTCTTTGCCCGATCCGTTCGGGCCAGTAATTAAAACACGAGCGTCGGTTGGAGCAACTTTTTCGATCATGTCTTTAACCATATTAACAGGTTCCGATTCTCCAACGATATCGTAGGTTTTGGTAACTTGTCGTTTTAAGGTTTTAGTTTCTTTAATAAGAGAAGTGCGATCCATCGCATTGCGAATGGTCACCAATAATCGATTTAGGTCGAGTGGTTTTTCGATAAAATCGTAAGCACCTTTTTTTATTGATTCAACCGCAGTGTCAATATTTCCATGACCAGAAATCATAATTACCGGAACATCCGTAGCAACTCCAAAAATATCTTCAAGTACTTCAATGCCATCTTTCTTTGGCATTTTAATGTCGAGTAAAACAATATCGTATTTCGTGCTCGAAAATTTTTCTAAACCCACTTCACCATCTTCGGCAACATCAACCTTATGATCTTCGTATTCTAATATTTCTTTTAAGGTTTCGCGTATGCTTTTTTCGTCGTCGATCACTAATATCTTAGCCATAAAAATTAATTTTTTCTGTTTAATATTTTGTCGGCCATTCCTTCTTTAATTGCAAATGCCGATTGTGTTAATGTTTTAATATTTAATTTCTTGATTATAAAATTAGTAAAAATACTTGCCAGAACAATCATTTCTACTCGTATCAATTCTAATCCTTTAATATTTTTGCGTTCTTCGGTTGTTGATTTTAGCAGTTCCTTATGTAAAATCGCATAATCATTTAAATCAATAGGATAGGCATTACTCTTTTTTACCTCTTCGGGAATTCCACCATTTTTTGCAATTATCATTGAACGGAACGAATCGAAAGTTCCAGAACAACCGATCAAATCGGAGGGTTGATATTTCTTGCATGCATCGAATAAAAGCTGTAATTCTGAATCAATATATTCTTCAACTTTTAAAACATCAGCCTTGGTAATTGGATTTGATGGTTTAAACAGATCAAGAAGGCGAGCAATTCCAAGTTTAAAGCTATGTTTCCATATTAATCCGGAGCTATTCGCAATAATAAATTCGTTGCTTCCACCACCAATATCAAGAATCAAGGCATTGTGATTATTAAATTTCACAGCTTGTTTTACGCCACGATAAATTAACTCGGCTTCTTCATCACCTGAAATTATCTGAATCTTAATTTCGAATTTCTTTTCGATTGCTTCAACAAACTCTTTCCCGTTTTTTGTACTTCTTACTCCTGATGTTGCTGTTGCAACAACTTTATCCACATTATAATTCTGAATACTTTGCATGTGATAAGAAATAGCATTTACTCCGCGTTCAAACGCTTCTGGTGTTATAACTTTATCGTTTATTCCTCCTTTACCAAGCTTAACTCCAGCTTTATCTCTGAAAAGTATATTGTATGTATTGTTTTCTATCGTTTCTGCTATGAGTAAATTAAATGTATTCGTACCCATATCAATAATTGCTATTCTCATAAGTCGATTTATAAAAGAAAAACTATCTGCTAAATAAGCAGATAGTTTTTAAATAATAAAGTATTTAGTGTAATTATTTTATGATTTGTATCGAAGCCACTTCCAAAGCTCTTTGTAACTTGTTTTTTTACCGTACATTAAGATTCCTGTTCTATAAATTTTTCCAGCCAACCAAACAGACCCAATAAAGGTAATTACCAACAATCCCATTGATAATGCAAGCTCCCAATATGGTACTCCGAATGGAATTCGAACCATCATAACAATTGGTGATGTAAAAGGAATAATTGAGAACCAAAATGCGATTGGACTATCAGGATTTTGCACTACGTTCATCATAACCACTATTCCTAAAATTAGAGGAATAGTAATTGGGAGCATGAATTGTTGTGTGTCAGTTTCGTTATCAACTGCAGCTCCAATTGCTGCGAATAGAGATCCGTACAATAAATATCCACCTAAAAAGAAAAAGATAAATGAACCAAATAGTACGCCGTAATCAATAGATTTGGCAGCATTTAAAATACTACTGAATTTATCAAAATTTTGAGGTTGAATCGTTTCAACCTGTGGGATATTTTCTTGTCCAAATAAATCTTGAACAACAACTTCTTGCTTAACAATATCTTGGGCGTTTTGTGTTCCCAATTCAGGGAAAAACGCTGTTTTAACACCGGTTAGAATTATAAAAGTTAGAACAATCCATAATAAGAACTGTGTTAATCCTACTAAGGCAATTCCAACAATTTTCCCCATCATTAATTGAAAAGGTCGTGCCGATGAAATTATAATTTCAACTATACGATTGGTTTTTTCTTCGATAACACCACGCATTACCTGCGCTCCAAATAAGAAGATAAAGAAATAAATTAAAAATCCACTTGCATATCCAATAGCCATATTAACCTCTGTTGAGCTTTCTTTTTCTTCTCCATCATCGGTCCATTGAATCGTTCTAATCGAAACATCAGATTTAATGGACTTTAACACATTCTCATCTATTCCATTCGCTCTAAGTTTTTGATTTCTTAATTCTTTTTCCATGGAATTCGCAATATGCGATTTGATAGAAAAACTTGGTTGTGTGTTCGAGAACAAATGAACAGCACTTGGCTCATAAGTAATGCTAGGTAGAATTTGTAATACAGCATAATACTCAGATTCCGGAAATTCTTTTCTTACTTCATCTATCGATTTGTTTTGAAGATATTCAAATTTAATATATTCAGTGTCTTCAATACGATTAATAAAGATTCCAGAGCTATCAACAACTGCAATGTTTCTAACTTCGGTATCTTCGCGAGATGCTAACCATGCAGGTACAATCATCATTGCTGCAAATAGAATGGGACCAAGAAGTGTCATTACTAAAAACGACTTTTTCTTTACTCGTGTTAAATATTCTCTCGATATAATTAGTTTTATCTTATTCATGATTCTATATTTTCTGGCTATTTGCTAGTTTTTATTTTCGTTTACTACTTTAATAAAGATATCATTCATGCTTGGAATAACTTCTTTGAATGAAATAATTTCAACTTTTGGAAGGATTAATGAAAGTAATTCATTCTCGTTTGTTTGTTTATGAATTTGAACTTTAACTGCATTGTAACCATCTACTTTAATCTTTTCAATGATTTCGTAGTTTGGATTTAATGAGGATGCTAACTTGTCGGTTTCTCCGTTAAAAGCAATTTCGTAAATATTTGATTTATATTCTTTTCGGATATTATCAATCTGACCTTCAAGAATATTCTTCGAGTTATTTATTAAAGTTATGTGATCGCACAATTCTTCAACCGATCCCATATTGTGAGTAGAAAAAATAATGGTTGAACCTTTTTTCTTTAATTCAAGAATTTCTTGTTTTAGCATATTCGCATTAATAGGATCGAATCCGCTAAATGGCTCGTCGAATATTAAAAGCTGAGGTTCGTGCAAAATTGTAGTAACAAACTGAATTTTTTGTGCCATTCCTTTCGAAAGTTCTTCAACTTTCTTATCCCACCAAGCTTGAATTTCAAACTTCTCAAACCACATTTTTAAACGCTTTAGGGATTCCTTTTTCGAAAGGCCTTTTAATTGAGCAAGATATAAAGCTTGTTCACCAACTTTCATTTTTTTATACAATCCGCGCTCTTCAGGTAAATACCCAATTAGATTTACATCTTCCGGTTGTAAAGGTTTTCCGTTTAGTAAAACCTCGCCTTTATCAGGAGCTGTGATTCTGTTAATGATTCTAATTAAGGTTGTTTTTCCTGCACCGTTCGGGCCGAGTAAACCATAAATGCTATTTTCCGGGATGCTTATGCTAACATTGTCTAAGGCAACATGATTTGCAAATTTTTTCTCAATATTATGAGTTGTAAGAATATCCATTGATTTAAAATTTTTTCGTAAAATATATAATGATATAAAGTTAGTATACTCTAAGGAGATAATATTACAAAATCGTTTAAAAAAAGTTTAAAGAGCATTTTAAAAATTAATAGTAAAATATTATAAGTTATTTTTTTACAGACTTATAGATAGGTGTGTTTAGTTAGATTCTATTTGATATTTTTTGTATATTTTTGTCACAGAACCGATTTCCTTTTATATGAAAAAAATTACCTTAGTTATTGTAGGCCTTCTTTATTCCGCTTTATGTTTTTCAGAAAGTAACCCAGAAGTTGATAGTCTTTATAAACAATTAATAAATATTGATGATTCCTTAAAAGCAGGTGTTTTAAATAATTTAAGTTGGGAACTAAGAAATTCTGAACCTGAAAAGTCCATTGATTATGGTAAAGAGGCCATTCGATTAGCCGAAAGT
The DNA here is from genome assembly GCA_016342685.1 of Bacteroidales bacterium. Lineage (GTDB taxonomy): Bacteria > Bacteroidota > Bacteroidia > Bacteroidales > UBA12077 > UBA12077. The sequence goes on from JAEINU010000003.1 coordinate 230,725, forward strand.
CATAATGATTACGAGAATTTGGTAAAATCGCATAGTTTTATAGGTGTTGCTTATAGAATACTAGGAAACTATTCCGAAGCGATAGATTACTATTATAAAGGATTGGAGTTAGCAAAAAAATATGGAGAAACCGAGCAGGAAGGTTATGCATATATAAATATCGGAAATCTACATATATATCAAGAGTATTATTACAATGCAATTGAAAACTTGGAAAAGGCAAGAGAAATTGCAGAGGAAATAGATAATAAACGTATGCTTGCTTATGTGCATCTAAATATTGGGAGAGCACAAATGTTAAGAAATGAGCATCACGAAGCTTTATTGAATTTTAATAAAGCATTGGATTTAAGAATTGAGATTGATCAGCTTGGAGGACAGGCGGTTTGTTACAAATATATTGGAGATATATATCGAAATTTACTTGAATATAATAAGGCTTTAGAAAACTATAATAAATCTTTAGAGGTTGTTAATAAGGAGTCGGATATGGACTTGTTTGCAAGCACTCAAGCTATGATTGCTCGTGTTTATATGGAACTTGGGAATTTTCGATTGTCGAAAGAATATGCCAATAAAAGTTTAAAGGTTGCACATTTGATTGGTGCAAAATTGATTCTTAGGGATAATATTAAAATATTGGCTGACATTAGTTTAAAGACAAAAGATTATGAATCAGCGGCAAATTATCTAAATTATATAATTGAATATAACGATACCTTGTTTAATCAGCAGTTATCCGAGAAAATTTTTAATTTAGAATATAAGTTTGAAAAACAAAGGAAACAAGCTGAGTTCGATATCCTAACTAAGGATAAAAAGATACAAGATTTAGAGCTTAGTAGAGCAAAAACTTCAAATATCACATTAATCGTAATACTTATTCTAATTACATCAATGTTGGGTTTTGTGATGGTATCACTAAAAAATCGTCGAGAAAAGAACTTTCTATTGGAAAAGCAAAAAGCAGATCTTGATAAGATTAATAAGACAAAGGATCGAATGTTTCTTATTATTAGCCATGATTTACGAGGTCCGATAGGAAACCTGAAATCGTTAATAGAAATATTGCTTGAAGATGAGGAAATTATTCAGAATAAAAGCTTAATGGAGACATTTAGCATTTTTATGAAATCGGTTCAATCCGTAAGTGATTTACTAGAGAATCTCCTACTATGGGCGAAAAGTCAAAGAGGCGATGTGAATTTTGATCCTGAGAACATTACTTTAAATACGGTTGTTAATAGAAATTTGCAATTGTTTAAGTCTATTGCAGAAATTAAAGGAATTGATCTTAAAGTTAGCATGGAAGATAGCTACGAAGTTTATGCCGATAAAAATATGTTAATGACGGTAGTTCGAAATATCATCTCAAATGCTATTAAATATACTCCCAAGGGTGGCGAAGTAAAGATTGTAATAGATCGAGATTCGCAGTTTTATAAAGTTTCTATTACAGATAACGGAATTGGCTTTAATAAAGAAACTGCCGATAAAATTTTCGACACAAAAAGTTTTTACACAACAGCAGGAACAAATAATGAAGCTGGCTCTGGCTTAGGTTTATTGTTGTGTAAAGAATTTACCGAGAAAAATGGTGGTAAAATATGGGCAAATAGTGTTCCGGGTAAAGGTGCTAATTTCTATTTTTCGGTTCCTATTGCAAACTTTAACTAAAAATCTTATTTAACATATACTTAATGTTTATTTAAAGAGTTGGATGTTTTGTTGATTTAGCTTTGCTAGCAAAATTAAATCAACAATTATGTTAACACTTTATTTTACTGTTTTTGCTGCATTGTTTTCTGTTGCAAATCCCTTGGGAACCATGCCAATATTTATTGGAGTAACAGAAAAAAATACCAAAGAAGAACGAAATAGAGTAGCATTAAAGGCTAGCTTCTATATGTTTCTAATTCTTACAATATCGTTTATTGGAGGAAAGTATCTGATTTCTTTTTTTGGAATAAGTATTGAATCTCTGAAATTCGCAGGTGGATTAATTATTGCCAGTTCTGGTTTTGCCTTGCTTACCGGAACTTTCTCGAAGCATAAAGGGATGAGTGAAAAAGTTAAAGATGAGGCCATAAATAAAGATGACTCTTCATTAACACCTCTCGCGATTCCAATGCTTGCTGGGCCGGGGTCAATTTCCTTATTAATATCATTAAACGAAAATTATTCAGGCTTTACAGAGTCTGTTGTAATATTTCTAACAATTCCGGCTGTGGGATTTGTAACTTATTTAATTTTAAGATCATCACATTTTATTTTTTCAAAATTGGGTGCATCAGGACTAAATTCTATTTCAAGAATTATTGGTTTTATTGTTATTGCTATTGGGATCGAATATATTATTTCAACTGTGATTGCAATTATTGAACGATTTCTATAATTAAATAAATGATTCTTGCAAAAGCGTGTCTGAAAAATACTTAGGCGCAATCGACCTTAAATTATATTTAGAAGCCATAACTTCTCCATATGCGCCAACGGAATAAATTGAAAGAATATCGCCGCGACTGGTTTTTGATAATTCAATTGATTTCCCAAAATAATCGCTTGTTTCACAAATTGGACCTGCAATATCATATTTTTCCTTTATATCAAATGAACTAGAATTAATAATTTTATGTGAGGCTTGATACAAGGCAGGGCGCAATAGTTCAGTTAAGCCAGCATCTACAATAACAGTTTTTTGTTCGTTTGTTTCTTTAATAAACAAAGCCTTTGTAAATAAATATCCGCACTGTCCAACAATTGAACGACCTGGTTCGAAATGAATTTTCACATTTTGCGGGATATTAAGATTCTTTTGAAAAATTTTGAAATAAGCCAGAAAATCGGGAATTTGATTTTCTGGCTTGGTGTAATTAATCCCCAAACCTCCTCCGAGATTAATATGATTTAGTTTAAAATTTTTATCTTGAAAATGATTATAGATCTCATTAACTACAATACAAAGTTTAGCAAAAACAGAAAGGTCTGTAATTTGAGATCCAATATGAAAATGCAAGCCTTCAATGTTTAGATTTTTAAAACTGTGTTTTTGAGATATAATATATTGCAAATCTGTTATGGGAATGCCGAATTTATTTGTTTTTAATCCGGTTGTTATGTTCTGATGCGTGTTGGCATTAATATCAGGATTAATCCTTAGAGCAACTCGGACCGTTTTATTATTTTGTTTAGCAATTTTATCAATTACTTCTAGCTCTTGAACAGACTCGCAATTAAAGCTAAAAATATTGCTTTGAATGGCATAGTTGATTTCTTTATCGGTTTTTCCAACACCTGCAAAAACAATTTTTGAAGCTGAAAATCCATTATCTATTGCTACTTCAATTTCATTTCCACTTACGCAATCTGCTCCAAACTTATGTTTGCTTATAAGGCGAAGGATTTTTTTGTTTGCATTAGCCTTGATGGCGTAGTGTAAATTATAATTGAACAAGTCTGCTGCGTCTTTTATGGCAAAAAGGGTCTTTTGCAACAGACTTGTATCATAAAAATAGAATGGTGTTTCTATTTTTTTTAACGTAGATATTAATTGTTCACTAAACATTTTGTCTCTTCTAATATACAGTTGTTTAAAGCATTAAGTGCTTCTATTTTATACTCGGAATCTATTACAAATGATATGTTAATTTTACTAGAACCAAATGAAATCATTTGAATAGGAATTGAGTCTAACGTGTCCACAATTTTTTGAATTGATTCATTTCCATTATTGCAGAAATCTCCCACAATACATACTATTGTTTGATTGGATTCAACCTTAACTTCGCCTAATAGAGATAGTTCTTTCGAAATATTGTTAAGATTAGAGATGTTTTCAATTGTCATGGCAACAGAAACCTCGGATGTTGTTAGCATGTCTACAGATGTTTCGTATTTCTCGAATACTTCGAATACTTTTCTCAAAAAGCCATAGGCTTGCATCATTCTTCCAGATCTTATTTTAATTGTTGTAATTCCATCTTTTGCCGCAATTGCTTTTATTCTTTTTGGAATAGAATAGTCTGAGATAACAGTTCCCTGATTTTCTGGATCTAGTGTGTTTTTAATAATCACAGGAATACTTCTTTTCTGGACAGGAACAATGCTTAACGGATGCAAAATCTTTGCTCCAAAGTAAGCTAATTCGCTTGCTTCATTATAAGAAATGTGACGAATAGCTTGCGTGTTCTCCACAAATCTGGGGTCGTTATTATGCAAGCCATCTATGTCTGTCCAGATTTCCACAATTGAGGCGTTTAGAACATTTCCAATAATTGTGGCAGTATAATCACTGCCTCCGCGACCTAAATTATCGATTTTGTTCTTATGATCTTTGCAAATAAATCCGCTTGTAATAAAAAGTCGACATGAGGGATATTTATTAATCTCTTTATTTAATGCTTTATGTATGAATGATAGATCAGGCTCTCTTTGATCATTTAATTTCATATAATTAAAAGCATGAATTAAAGCAACATCAATTTCTTGCTCTAACAGAAATAAATAGATTATCTTAAGAGATAAAAGTTCTCCTTGGGTAAGAATTTTATTTTCCTCGTTTAAGCTAACCCTTTTGTCAAGAAACTTCTCTAAGATATTTTTTGATTGTTTTATTTGTTGGACAGCTATTTTCTTAAAATTAGTACTTGAAAGCAATCTATTTGTAATGTTCAGATGGTTATCCTCAACGATCTTTAAAATTTGCTCACTAACAATCCAATTGCCTATTTTAGATTGTTTAATAAATTCCGAAAGTAGATTTGTAATGCCTGAAAAAGCAGATAATACAATAATATTGTTATTTCTATAATTTGGTATTTTGAAAGCTCTTTTTATTTGGTTTGGAGTTCCAATTGAAGTGCCTCCAAATTTTAATACGTGCATAGTTTCATTTTGAGATCAAAACTAGGTGTTGGATTTTGTTTAGCAAAAAAAGGGAGCAATAAAGTACAATAAAATAACAAAATGTTATATATTTAACAAAACGTTAATTAAATAGAATGATTACAATATCTCAGGCTGTTGAAAATATTATTAGCAATAAACCATTTATTGTTGAAGCATTGCGCGATGGAATAATTAATTACTCATCGTTGGCAAAATTTATAAAAGAGGATGTAGAGTGTTTGTTAAATAAAAATGTTAATGAGGGTGCTATAGTAATGTCAGTGAGGCGTTATGATTCTACTACTTCAATTGATATTAGTAAGAAGGTGAATGATCTGGTTCGAAGAATAGGAGATATTGTTGTTAGATCTAACTTGGTAGATTATACGTTCAGAAATTCCGATTCTTTATTAAGAAAGCAACAAGATCTTTTAAAAATTATTGGAGAAAGGAGAGATTTCTTTTATACTATTTCGCAAGGGGTTCATGAAACAACATTTGTGTTAAGTGATTTGATAAAAGATGAAATTCCAATTATTTTCGATGGAGAAAATTTAATTTCATATAATTATGGGTTATCATCAATTACAATAAAACTACCTAAGGAAAATACGGATCAACCTGGTTTGTATTATTTCATTTTTAGAAAATTGGCTTGGGAAGGAATTAATATTTTAGAAGTAATTTCTACGTCAAATGAGTTTACAATTATTTTAAACGATAAAGATATTGATGGAGCATTTTCTGTTATCAAAAGAATAAAAGAATAAATTGTCACAGCGAACTATTAAGCCATAACAATTTATTCTATATCATTTATCATTATACTTTTTCCTTTTTCCAGTCGCCTTTTTTGAATAACCACATTGCTATTATTGTCATTATGGATTCGGCAATAATTATTGCTGTGTAAACCCCATATTCGTTCATGCCATTCATTGTTGCTAAATAATATGCAACAGGAATTTCAATTATCCAGAAACAAACAATATTAATTAGAGTAGGAGTTCTTGTATCACCGGCTCCATTAAATGCTTGAACCATTACCATTCCCATGGCGTAAAAGATAAATCCAAAACTAATTATTCGTAATCCTTTCGCACCCGATTCAATAACGTCTATTTCATTTGTAAAGATTCGGATAAAAAAATGAGGCTCTATTATAAATATAATTGAGAATACACCCAATAAAACCATATTCACATAACTGGTTGCCCACACAGCTTTTTCGGCTCTTTCAGGTTTATTCGCTCCTAAATTTTGTCCAACTAATGTTGCGGCCGCATTACTTAAGCCCCATGATGGTAACAAAACAAATATTATTATTCGAATAGCAATTGTATATCCTGCTAGAGCTGCGCTTCCGAAAATTGCAATTATTCGAACCATTCCTATCCAACTTGAATGTGCGATGATGGATTGCAGTATTCCACCAAATGAGATTTTTATTAGATCTCGCATTACTTTTAGATTTAATCGAATGGCTTTTTTAAAGATTTTTATTCTACCATTACCTTTCAAAAGCATGTAAAACTGGAATATGACAGCTAAACCTCTACCTATTGTTGTTGCAATTGCTGCACCTTTTATCCCAAAAGCAGGAATTGGTCCAAAGCCAAAAATAAAAATTGGATCAAGAATAATATTGGCGAAATTCGCTAAAAATAATACACGCATCGAAATAGCAGCATCTCCTGAACTTCTAAAAACTGCATTAATAATGAATAGAAGCATAATTATTAAGTTGCTACCTAATAGTATGGATGCATAAACATAGCCTGTTTCTATGATTTCGGGACTGGCTCCCATTATTCTTAATAAATCTTTAGCAAAGATCATTGCTGGTATTCCAATAATTATTGAAACCAGTGCCCCTGCTATTATCGATTGCACTGCAGCGATGGAAGCTCTGTATGGTTTTCTTTCGCCAATTCTTCTGGAAACAAGCGCAGTTGTTCCCATACTTAAACCCATTCCAATAGCATAAATAATTGTGAGCAAAGATTCTGTTAATCCAACGGTTGCAATGGCATCTGGGCCAAGTTTTGAAACAAAGAAAATATCTGCAATTGCAAATATCGATTCCATAATCATCTCAATTACCATTGGTATTGATAAAAGTATAATAGCTTTACTTAAACGGGTTGTTGTAAAATCTTTATCGGTACCGGAAATAGCTTCTCTAATACTTTTTAATAATGAAATGAAGTTGTTTTTAGAAATAGAAGGATTGTTATTTGACAATCTTTTTTTATAAGACATGATATAATAGTAAATAGATAAAACAATAAGTTAAATAAGTCAATAATCGAAGTTTTAAGACAGTAGTCTTAAAAAATGGGCGCCACAATGGCTGTAAGTGCAGAATTAAATTTCATCGCTTTAAGTTTTATCTGGCTACAAAGATAAAGGAAAACAAGGCTTTAATCCAAATAATAATAAAAATTAGGCAAAAAAAAAGGATTCCAATGGGAATCCTTTCGAGCAAAATATCTATGTTTCTTTAATCTTCGTACGCTTCGTCTTTTACATTTTCGGCTTCGTCAAAATTATCATCAAGGTATTTATTTCCTTCTTCGTTTTCATCATCTTCAAAATCATCACGCAATTTACCATCATCGCCGTAATCGTCATCTTCTTCAATAATTTCTCTAGCTTCATTTTCTGTCATCCGAATCAAATAATATACTTCTTCAGTTTCGAATGGAAGTGCAGAAACAAATGCTCCCTTCGCATTTGTAAATGTGATTAGGTTATCTTCGAATCCTTCAGGATATTCTATCTTAATATTGTTAATAATATCACCCGGAAGTTTTTCGTAATCAATTACAACTCTTTTACTTGCCACTTTGTTTCTAGTTTTAGTTTATGTCCGAAATATATTTAGAAAAAATCAAAAAATAAAATATTTTTTACGATGTTTAATTAATTATTTAAAGCACTACACAAGATGTTTTTGCGTCTCTATTTTTTACTTTATACATCGAAATTTATTTAATGTTCTGTTTTTTTTATAGAAATTGTAAAAAAAAATGCCCAAAAATTTAGTTGTTTTTGGGCATTAGAAATATGATTCGTTAATTTATTCGTATCTAAGAGAGTCAATAGGTTTTGAATTAGAGGCTTTAAGAGTTTGTGAGGCTATTGTTATCATTCCAAAAGATGTAATTATGAACACCCCGATAAAGATTGTCCCGAATCCAAATGGTGGATGATTTGAAATGTATTGTAACCAAGAGTTATTAATAACATAAGCTAGGGGTGATGCTATTAGAGCTGCAATTAAAAACATTTTTAAATATGACTTAGAAATTAAATATATTATTGATTTATTTTCAGCTCCATATACTTTTCGTATTCCTATTTCTTTAATTCTTGTTTGTGTACTATAAGTTGCCATTCCAAGTAAACCAAGACACGCTATAATAATTGCAAGAATAGAAGTAAATCCGACCGTATAAAGAATATCCTCAAAATACGAATAGAAATCTTTGATTTCGGTGTCAAGAAATTCACCTTCGAATTCATTGTATTTATCTATTTCTTTCCATTGTTTTTTTATTTTGCTAATAATTGCAGGACTAACACTTGCATTTATTCGGAGTGCAGCTATTCGAAAGTTGGATGGATTGTAACGCAACACAAGAGGCCTTTTAGGTAGAAAAAGAGCTGCATATTGATAGTTTTTTATTACTCCAACAACTTCTACAAGTATTGAATCTTCCACAATAATGCTTTTCCCAATAGCATTTTGTGGATTCTCAAACTGGAATAATTTAACGGTACTTTCATCAATAAGAATAAAGCTTTCATTCTCAGCATTCATCTGTTCAGGAAAGTTCTTTCCTGCAATTAATTCTAACCCCATAACATCAATATAGTTTTCATCAATCGAAAAGGAATGGGCATTCAATTTTTCATCTTTAAAGTTTAGTCGTAGTTCTGTATCTTGTATTCGACCAACTCCAGGAACATGCGAAGCACCAGAAACATTACGGATTTCCGGAATTTGTGTATAATAGTTCTTTACTTTGTCAAAATCATTTTCCCCCAATTTTATATTATATACAGCATCGCGATCAAAACCCATTTTGGCAGTTACCATATAGCTCATTTGCTGATATATTAGTATAATTGAAATTATAAATATCATTGAAAAAACGAATTGTGTTACAAGTAAAATTTTGCGTAATGTTATTTTACTAAGGAGTTTAATGTTAGTTGCCCCTTTTAGTACTTTTATTGGATTAAAAGCTGAAATGTAAAAGGCAGGCAATATCCCAGAAACAAATCCGGTTGTTAGTGCAAATAAAAAGAACCAGATGTAAATTGAGAAATCTTGCGATGGCGAAATATCAAGAAGCGACATCAATTTCATGCCTGAAAATCCTGGTAAGATGAATTGTAAAATGATAAAAGCAAAAACAAGTGCAAAAATGGCGATTAATATAGCTTCAGCAAGAAATTGAAAAATTATCTGGTACCTTGTTGCTCCTAATGTTTTTCGAATCCCAACTTCTTTTGCTCGCATTAGAGAGCGTGCCATAGAGAGGCTAGTGTAGTTAAAGGCAGCAGAAATAATTATGACCAATGCTAATCCTGCAAAAAATAGTATAAATACTTTTGGCAAAAACGTTCCAATCTCGTTCCCAATAAATGCACCGGGAACAATTTTATTAAATGGTTTCAGATAAAACGAAACATCTTCTTCCTCTAAATCGGCATAATTTTCTTTGCTTATTTCATCAAGAGCAGCCTGAATGTTTTCCAGATTATTATTATTGTTAACAAGTATATAAATATAATTCGACCAATAACTCGACCAATTATTAGAGATTTCGGAAATTTTTTCGCTTTTCTCAAGAATATCAATAGTACTTGACGATACTAAAACATCAAACTGAAACTGTGTTTTATTAATAGGTTTCTTAATTATTCCAGTAACTTTAAATTCACCCAAACTATCAACCGAAATAAATTTTCCTAAAGGGTTTTCCGTTCCAAAAAACTTCTCAGCTATTTCTTCTTTTAATAAAATCGTGAATGGTTCTTTTAATTGCTCCTTTGTAGAGCTTTGGATTATCTTAAAATCGAACAATCTAAAAAAGGACTCATTTGTATAGAATCCATTGATAGCTATTCTTTTTTCGTTGTAAATGCCATTGTCGTTAAAGCTGTTATTTAGAACTACAGCATCTTCAACAAGTGCATAATTGTTTATTAATTTATCATATAAAGGATACGCCGTTGAAGCATAATTTTTAAGGGAATATGTACTATTGTTATTTATGCTTTCGATTCTGTATATTCTATCTTTCTTGGAAACAAAATCATCATATTTGAATTGATCAGCAATTACAACAATAATAAGCATGCACACAGACATACTTAGAGCAAGTCCAAGTATATTAATAAAAGAGAATCCTTTTTGTCGGAGAATATTTCTAAATGCGGTGATTAAGTAATTTTTTATCATGACTTTCCTGTATTTTGTTTTTTGAGTTTGACGCTGTATTGTAAATCTTAGTTACAAATTACGTTTACAGAAAAGACTGATAGAAAATGAGATAGTTGTAAAATTAAATAGATTTTTAAATTAATAGTTTGTGGATTTTATGAGCTAAGGTTTATGAATATTGATATTACTAATATTTTTCTAATTGCATTCCAGATTGGTTGTCGGGTCTTTTTTCAAAACCCAATTTTTCGTAAAATCCGGTTTTGTCTTTTGCCGAGAATAGTTGAATGTCTCTAATATTATGTTTCTTACATTTAGCAACGAGTTTATCCATTATTTGTTTGCCTATTCCCATATTCTGCATTTCAGGATCAACTATAACATCAAGAATTAGCGCATGAACAATACCATCACAAATGATTCTTCCAAAGCCAATTAAATCAGTTTTTTCAAATACCGAAATGCTGAACCAAGAGTTTTTTAATGCAATATATAATTCATCTTTTGAAAGCTCATATTTTGAATTCCAGCCTGTAGTTTCAAATAGTTTGAAGAACTGTTCTGAAGTAGGCTTCTTCTCTGTGTATTGCATCAAATTATATTATTTATTGAATTGTAAATTAATAAACTGCCAATAACTATAAGTATGATATAAATGTATTTATAAAAGTTGTGAGATATTCGTTTATTATATATTCGACCTAAATAAATTGCTAGAATAACAATTGGCAGCGTGCATATGAAATACAATAGAACTTCTTTTGTAAAATTCCCCGCTATGCCATGACCGGTAATAACCAGAATCCCTGTTGTAAAAAAGTAACCCTGTAAGGTAGCCCTAAAATTTTCAGGGTTCCATTTCTTTAAAGAGCTATAGATTACAATTGGTGGACCGTTTGTATTATATGCTCCGCCTAATATTCCGGCAATAAATCCAAATAACCAAGATAGTTTTTCTCCTTTAAGTTGATGTAATTTAGGTTTTACTAAACTATAGATTGCAAAAAACAATACTATTATTCCAAGAACAAGTTTAATTATGTTCTCGTTAATATCATCTAAAAACCAAAGTCCGATTGGAATTCCAATCAATGATGAAACAATTAATCGCCAAGCACTTTTTATTTCTACTCTTTGCCAACTTCTAATTAAGATCGAAATAGCAATAAAAAATGCAATTAATGCAACTAAAGGAGTAGCTATTTTTATGTCGATAAATAAAGCAAGCAAGGGCATGGCAATTAGAGCATCGCCAAATCCAAAAGTTGATCTCGTTAAGGTAGAAATAAACACAACCCCGATAATGACAAAGAGAATGTTAATATCCATTAAGATAGTTAATTATGATTGTTTGTGAAAATAAGAAAATAATGTGACGAAGGGATAAAAAAAGCTGGAATTAGTTCCAGCTATTATATTCTTTGAAATCAATAAAGACTTCGCTTGTTTTGTTTTCATTGACAATGAACTTTCCTTTAATCGATTTTCCAGGTTCACCATCGTAGGAATAAATTTTTGCTTCGAAGTCGTGTACTCCAATATTTAACTTCTTTTGAAGTCTTTCTTTTATACTTATTGATTGCTTTAGTTCTTCCTCTTTTTCATTTAATGATCCAATTTTTGCGCCATCAATATAAATGTCTACATCAAAAGAACTATTTAAAATTGATTGATTCGACTCAAAACTCACTTCTCCAATCTTTTGCTCAACCTGTTCGTCCATCTCACAGCTAAGAAGCAGAGTTATAAGCATTATGCCTATAAATTTTTCAGGTTTCATGTTTATGCGTTTTTAATTTATATTTATAAGATGATTTTTTGTTATAAAAAGTTGCTTGTACATTAATCAATCTTGCTAACAAATTATAAACACCATTAAAAGCATGACAAAATTTAAAGATAAAATAGTCCTAATAACCGGAGGCACATCAGAAATTATAAAATTGCAAAGAGAGTTCTTTTTAGGCAATAAAACGAAATCAGTAAAATTTCGATTAGAGCAATTAAAACGTTTTCGTCATATTTTGAAGGAAAATGAAGCACTTCTTTACGATGCTATTTATGCTGATTTTGGAAAATCTGTTTTTGAAACTTACGAAACAGAATTGGTACTAATTTATCACGAAATTAATCAGGCAATTAAAAAGGTAAAGCAATGGAGTAAACCTAAAAAAGTACGCACGAACTTAGCTAACTTCCCCGGAAAAAGCCGAATTTATTCAGAGCCATTTGGTAATACTTTAGTTGTAGGCGCATGGAATTACCCATATCAACTTACCTTGGTTCCTGTTGTTTCTGCAATTGCGGCAGGCAATACGGTGGTAATAAAACCTAGCGAGTTAGCCTCACATACATCGGCCATAATGGCTAAATTAATAAATGAAAATTTTCCAAAGGATTTTTTATATGTTCAGGAAGGTGGTGTTTCAGAAACAACAGATTTGTTAAATCAGAAATTCGATAAAATATTTTTTACAGGAAGCACAAGGGTAGGGCGAATTGTATATGAAGCAGCGGCTAAGAATTTAACTCCTGTTACATTAGAGTTGGGAGGCAAGAGTCCAAGCTTTGTATTTCCTGATGCAGACTTAAAAATGACAGCGAAAAGAATTGCGTGGGGCAAATTCTTAAATGCAGGACAAACTTGTGTTGCTCCGGATTACGTTTTAGTTCATTCCGATGTAAAAGATCGATTTTTAGAAGAACTAAAAAATCAGATTTTGCAAATTCAAGGCGAAGATCCAAAAGGGTGTGAGTCTTATGTCCGAATAATTAACAAACAAAATTTCGATCGATTATCAGAATTAATAGATCCGGATAAGATTTACTTTGGAGGCGAAACTTCTGTTGAGTATTTGCATATTAATCCAACTGTGTTGCAGAATGTTACTTTTAACGATAAAGTAATGGAAGAAGAGATATTTGGACCAATTCTTCCCATAATAGAATTCAACGATCTTGAAGAAATAATAACTGATGTAAAAAGAAGACCCAAGCCATTGGCACTTTATGTGTTTACCAAAAAGGAAAGTATAAAGAGAAAGATTTTGAATGAAGTATCATTTGGTGGAGGTTGTGTGAACGATACGATTATGCATCTGTCAAATCCAAAATTACCTTTTGGGGGAGTAGGATCAAGTGGAATGGGAAATTATCATGGAAAGATGGGCTTTGATTGTTTTAGTCACAAAAAAAGTGTTCTGCATAAAGGAATCTGGTTCGAACCATTTTTAAAGTATAAGCCATACACAAATCTTAATAAGAAAATTTTGAAGTGGATTGTTGAGTAAATCTATTAAAGTGTTTGGTTTACGTCATCATAACAAATCATAAGAAAAGTAACAATTTGATTTTTAAAATAATCGAACAAATCAGGAATTGTATAAATATGAATATTTCAAAATAGTTTTTTTAGTCATTATATCTATCCAATTAGTTTCATGTAATGAGGAGATCTTATCAGATGATAAAAAAGAACCAGATTACTCAAACTCAGATTATTGGGCTTCTTTGCCAGAATCAATAGAAAAAGATGTTGATGTTTTTTTTGTGTACCCGACTTTATTTGGTGGTACAGGGAAAATGAATATGGATATAACCAATGATGAAATGAGAATGCGTGTGCAATCGGTACTTTTAAAACAAAGTTCTGTTTTTAATACTGATTGCAATATTTATGCGCCCTATTATCGTCAAATGGCAATGGATGGTTTAACAATGGATCAAAGTGAAAGAGAAATTTATTTTAGAATTGGTTTGGATGATATTGAAAAAGCATTCGATTACTATATTAATCATTTAAACAATGGTCGTCCATTTATTTTGGCAGGACATAGTCAGGGCTCGCAAGTACTAATCAATTTATTGAAAAGTAGATTTAACAAGCCTGAATTAATGGATAAACTGGTTGCTGCTTATTTAATCGGATACTCATTAACCGACAACGACTTGATGCAATGCAATTGGTTGAAAATTGCACAAACATCCGATGATACGGGGGTAATAATCACATACAATACGCAATCGGCAAATGCTGAAGGTTCTCCTGTTTTATTAGCGAATGCAAAATGTGTTAATCCGCTTAATTGGAAAAACAATTTGGAATATGCACCAAAAGAAATGCACTTAGGTGCTGTTTTTTTTAAAGATAATGGAGAAGTTGATTCAACTGTTTTTCAATTCACCGATGCTTGGATTGACGAAAATGGAGCTCTAGTTCCCGGGCTTATAAATAGCGATTTATATAGCACTTCGGATTTTCCTGAAGGTGTTTATCATAAATATGATTACAGTTTTTTCTACAATAATTTGAAGCAAAATGCAGGTGATAGAATTAAGGCTTATTTTAACAAAAACAAATAAGGCATGCATGCTATAGGTGCTGGCATGTAGAAATGTAAATAAAAAAGAGGGAGCTTAAACTAAACTCCCTCTTTTTTATAATAATCTGTGTTTTTATTTCAATCCGTTTCTTTCTAGGAAAGCATCTAATTGAGGTTCCATTCCACGGAATTTTTTATAAAGATCCATTGCAGGTTCTGTATTTCCTCTTGAAAGCACATTATCTCTGAAAGATGCAGCAGTTTCTTGGTCGAACAAACCTTTTTCTTTAAATACACTAAAAGCATCAGCGTCTAATACTTGTGCCCATTGGTAGCTGTAGTATCCCGAAGAATATCCACCACCAAAAACATGTCCAAAATAAGTACTTCTATAACGAACAATGATTTCTGGAATCATTCCAATTTTTGACATTACATCATTTTCGAATTGTGTTGCATCGTGTTCTTCAACTTCGTTAATTGTATACCAATTCATGTCTAATAATGCAGCCGATGTATATTCTAAAACTGTAAAGCCTTTATTAAATAGACCACTGTTAGATATTTTTGCAATTAACTCATCAGGAATAACTTCACCAGTTTCGTAATGCTTAGCATACATTCTCATAACTTCTGGTTCAGCAGCCCAGTTTTCCATTACTTGAGAAGGTAGTTCAACAAAATCTCTTGTTACAGATGTTCCCGACAACGAATGGTATTTACATTTCGAAAATAATCCGTGTAATGCATGTCCAAACTCGTGGAAAGTTGTGCTAACCTCGTCGAAAGATAATAATGCTGGATTATCACCAACAGGAGCCGTATAGTTAAAACAAGTTGTAATAATAGGATCAACACCTTCAGATTGTTTTCTGAATGGTTCCATCCATGCTCCACTAATTTTACTTGCACGTGGAAACCAATCCATATAAAGAATTCCTAAGAATGATCCATCAGGATTTTGCACTTCGAATACTTCAACATCTTCGTGGTATTTAGGAACATCAAATCTTTCAACAAATTTCAATCCCCATAACTTAGTAGCAACTTCAAAAGCACCGTTACGCACATTGTTTTTTTCAAAATAAGGGCGAAGCATTTCTTCGTCTAAAGCATATTTTTGTTTACGCAATTTTTCTGCATAATACCACCAGTCCCAATGTGCTAGTTTAAAGTTCCCACCTTCGCGGTCGATCATTTTTTGTAATTCGTTAGCTTCTTTCTTTGCAATAGGAAGAGCAGCATCCCAAACCTTGTTTAAAAAACTGAAAACAGTTTCAGGATTCTTAGCCATGTTAACATCTAAAACATATTCAGAATAGTTTTTAAATCCAAACAAATGAGCTTTCTCAGCACTTAAAGCAGTTATTTTAGAAACTATTTTTTTATTATCATATTCGTTGTCGTTATCGCCACGCATAATATAAGCAGTGTGTAACTTCTGACGCAATTCTCTATTCTTAGCATAAGTTAAGAAAGGAAGCATACTTGGTTTCTGTGTTGTGAAAATCCATTTACCTTCCATTCCTGCAGCTTTTGCAGCTTCTGCAGCACCTTGAATAACAGATTCTGGTAATCCTGCTAAGTCAGCTTCTTTTTCGATAATTAATTTAAAGTTATTGGTTTCAGCCAAAATGTTATTACCGAATTTTAAAGCAAGTACCGAAAGTTCAGAATTAATTTCTCTTAGTTTCGCTTGTTTCTCTTCATCAAGATTAGCACCACCACGTTCGAAGTTCTTATATGTAACTTCTAATAAACGAGCTTGTTCTGGAGTTAATTCAAGTTCTGTTCTTTTTTCGTAAACAGCTTTAACTTTTTTAAACAACTTCATGTTTAAAGAAATATCATCGCTATGTGCCGATGTAAGAGGAGCAGTTTCTTGCGCAACTTTTTGCATTTCGTCATTTGTTGAAGTATTATTTAAATTCATAAATGTATACTCAACTTGTGTAAGAAGTTTACCACTAAATTCTAAAGCTTCAATAGTATTTTCAAAAGTTGGAAGCTCTGGATTATTAACTATAGCTACAATTTCTTCATCGTGCACCTTTATTGCTTCTATGAAAGCAGGAACAAAATGCTCAACTTTAATTAATTCAAACGGAGGAACTCCATGTGGAGTGTCAAATTTTTTCAATAATGGATTTTCCATTTTTTCTGAATTTACGGTACACGATGCTAGGATTATTCCAAGGGCAAGTACCATTAATGTTACTTTTTTCACGATTTATCTAATTTTAGATTATGGTTACTATTAATTAACTAAAGGCTCAAATTTAAAATTATTCTTAGGAATAAAAAAAGATGTATTTTTACGAACCTAAAATAGATCTTAATCATGAAAAATTTTGTACGAATAATTGGTTTGATTTTGTTATTGTGTTCAACAATCGTTTTTGTTTTAAAGTTGAAGATTGCCATCCCGATCGAGAATATTCATTTGCTGATTTTATTTATAATTGGGGCTACTTGTTTGTTATGGTCAAATTATCGTAATAAACCTAAAGAGGAGAGAATCAGAAGATTTTAATTATCCTATGACTAGATATTTTTTTCATATTTCTTACAAAGGAACGAATTATCGCGGTTGGCAACGACAAAAAAAAGTGCTTACTATTCAAGAGATATTTGAGACTAAACTTGAGCAAGTTTTTAAATATAAAATCCCTTGTTTAGGATGTGGAAGGACAGATGCTGGAGTTCATGCGGCTCAGTATTTTTTTCATATTGATCTTAAAAAAGAAATTGATTTTGATTTAAAGTTTAGGTTAAACAAAATGTTGCCACATGATATTTCTGTTTATGATGTTATAAAAATGGAACAGGATTACCATGCACAATTCGATGCTTCTGAACGTACGTACGATTATTTTATACATACCTATAAAGAACCTTTTCTCTCAAATCAAAGTTCATTCTATTTATTCGATGAACTTCTAGATTTGAAGAAAATGAATCAAGCTGTATTGATGCTTTTAAAATATCACGATTTTAAAGCTTTTTGTAAGACGCCCGACAAGCATGATAATACCATTTGTAATATAAAAGGAGTTAAGCTTTTTAAAAATGACAGTGGAGATAGAATTCGATTTCAAATAACTGCTAATAAGTTTCTGAAAAGCATGATTCGAATAATCGTTTATAGATTGTTAGAAATCGGAAGTGATAAATTAAGTGTTGATGAGTTTGAACATTTTTTAGTAAATAAGGAACCTTCTAAATTTAATAATTTAGCATATCCACAAGGATTGTATCTATCAAGGGTTAAATACGAATTTTTAGATATAACACCCAAAAATGATTTTTCTAATATCTTGAATAATTATTGGCAAGTTGTTTAAATAAACATTTTGTATTCTTATTATGTTTTAAATTACTTTAGAAGTGGCTGTACAAAATGTCTCTTTTTTATTTTAATAATATAATTATGATAATAGTAACAGTAAAATCAAATCCCAAACCTGAATTTAAAATTGATTTCTTAAACGAATTCAATAATATAGCCAAAACGGTTCGAGAAGAGCAAGGTTGTATAGAATATCAAATTTATCAAAAGGATAAAGACAGCAGTGATTTATTTGTTTTCGAACGTTGGGAATCTCGCGACGCTTTGGATGCTCATTTGAAAACCAAACATATGATTGAGTTTTTTGAAACAACAGGATCTTGGTTCGAATTAGAGAAAGAACTAAAAATATATGAAGTGTCGGAGTAAATTAATATAATTAGTTTCAAATTTAATTTAAAAACGAATTAAATTTGCGGTCTAATAATAAAAGGAAATATGAAAGTAGTTGCATTTAACGGAAGTCCAAAACCAAAAGGGAATACATACTATGCCATTAAGCTGGTAACCGATGAATTAGAAAAGCAGGGTATAGAAACGGAAATTATTACAATCGGAAATAAAATGATAAGCGGTTGCATTGCATGTAATCAGTGTATTAAGAATAAAGATGAGAAATGCTCAATTAAAAATGACGGAGTAAATGAGTGGATACAGAATATGAAGGAGGCCGATGGTATTATTCTTGGTTCGCCGGTACACTATGCGTCTATGGCTGGAAATATGAAATCATTCTTAGATCGAGCATTTTATGTTGCTGGTGTAAATGATTCTTTGTTTCGACATAAAGTAGGGGCTTCTGTTGTTGCTGTTCGCCGATCGGGTGGTTTGCCGGCTTTTAACGAGCTAAACAATTTCTTGAATTATTCCGAAATGATGATTCCAACATCGAACTACTGGAATGTGATACATGGAACAAAACCTGGAGAGGTTCTTCAAGACGAAGAAGGAGTTCAAATTATGAAAACTCTAGGGCAGAACATGGCATATCTTCTTAAACTCATTGAGTTTGGAAAAGGAAGTGTTAAAGCTCCGGATATGACTAAAAAGATCTACACTAATTTTGTAAGATAAAAGGAATCTTTAGCAGATAAATTCTGCCTTTTCTAAAGCATAAAACCAATAAATGAAAAATAAATTAATAACAGGATATGCTTTAGCTTTGCTAGCAACTGCGCTCTGGTCGGGGAATTTTATTGTTGCACGTGATTTATCTGAGAGTGTGCATCCTTTCAGCCTTTCGTTTTATCGTTGGCTAGTTGCCACAATTATATTTACACCGTTTGCAATAAAAAGAGTAATTCATGATTGGGGAATTATTAGAAAGCATTTTTTGTATCTAATTGTTACAGCTTTATTGGGAGTAAGTATTTTTAACACTCTAATTTATTTTGCAGGGCGATCAACTGCTGCTGTAAACATGTCATTAATAATGCTCACCTTTCCGATCTATATTCTTATTATTTCGGCAATTCTTTTTAAGGAGAAAATAGGGTTTAAGAAAGTAGCGGGAATAGTTGTTGTATTAATTGGAGTTATTGGAATTGTAACAAAAGGACAGTGGTTAGATATCTTTAATATTAAACTTAACTCTGGTGATCCACTAATGCTATTGGCAGCTCTTATTTTTGCCACGCATAGCATTCTGGTAAAAACGAAACCTAAAAAGCTAAGCATTTTTTCGTTACAATACATGACTTTTCTATTGGGAGTGCTTATACTTTTCCCTTTTCATTTATGGTCATTCAAACAGAATGGAAATGTTGAATTTACAGGTTCTATGGTTGGAAGCATTTTATACATAGGTATCTTTTCATCGCTTATTTCTTTTGTGTCATGGAATAAAGCTATAGATAGAATAGGGGCTTCAACTGCAGGAATGATTTATTATTTATTACCTCTATTTAGTGGTTTAGCAGCTTGGATTATTTTAAGCGAAAAGTTAAAATATTATCATCTGTTCAGTGGAGTATTAATCGTTACAGGAATATTAATTAGTAATCATAAATCAACTCAAAATAAAAAAACAGCCAGAGAGATTCTCTGACTGTTTTTAATTAAGGTTTGATAATGTTATTCTACAACTAATTTATGTGTTTCATTTAATTTGTTGTCAGAGATCATAATATAATAAAGCCCTGTATTGAGCTTAGAAATATCAATTTGTTCTTCGTGATTTCCGTTAATACGGATGTTGTTCTTAGAAATCATAATTCGACCATGAAGATCAACTATTCTATAAGATACATTCTTAATATTATCATTTCCAATTACTAGTGTTGTATACGAACTAGCTGGATTTGGATAAAGTTTGGTGTCTATAGAATTATGTAGTTCTGTAGTTTCAATGATTGCTGATTTTGCAGAACTCACATTAATCGTATAATCTTCAACTTCGCCATAGCTAAAAGTTTCACAAGGAGTAGCAGCCGAATTGTATTTCATAGTAACTCGCATTCTGGTTGTTCCTGCTAAAGCTGTTGTAGGAACTGTAAAATTATATGTTAATGTTCCTGCACTGCTCGACGAGCCTGTTGCCATTTCTTCATTACTATCAAATGTTCCATTCTGATTCCAATCAATCCATATATGCCAGTATTCGGTGTAGCTTGAACTTTTAAAACCACAGCTCACATTAATTGAAATATTTGTACCTGGACTTACTGTAGTTGATAAATTCGTAAAATCGGCATAGCCTCCATTTGCTGTTGTAACATTATTTATCGATCCGATAGAAACTAGATCGATCCATTCGTAATTAATATTGTTTCCTATTGTACTGCAATATGTTAATTGAACCGATGAAGTTGTTACATTCAGTGTGCTGCTTAATGCAGAAGTATTGCCGGCAGCATCTTTTGCTTTAATTGTATATGAGTATTGTGTCGATGCAGATAATCCAGTAACCGAATAATTTGTATTTGCCGAATTACCAAGTAATGTTTTGTTTTGATATATCTCATATTCTGTTACGCCTACATTGTCTGAAGATGCATTCCAACTTATAGTGGCAGACGATGATGTAATATTGCTTGCTGTAAGTGAACTTGGAATTGAAGGAGCTTCGGTATCAGCAACAGCTTCTGAGAAAGAAACCGTATAATCTTCAACTTCACCGTAACTAAATGCTTCACATGCAGTTTGTGCTCCATTGTATTTCATCGATACACGCATGCGAGTTGACCCTGTTGCAGTAGATAGAATATTTATATTGCCTGTAACTGCTGTGTTACTTAACGATCCAGCATCAAATGCCAATTCATTTGCATCTTCAAAATCTCCGTCCGAATTATAGTCAATCCAAATTTTCCAATACTCATTGTATGTTGAACTACTAAAACCTGGAGTTAAGGACACATTAACAATACTTCCTGCTTCTAATGAAATCACCTCAGAAGTATAATCGGTATAGTTTGCAGCTCCCGACACATTTGAATAAGAACCAATTGCAACAGTTGCAATCCATTCGTACGTTGAGTTATTCCCTTGAGAACTGCAGTACGTTGCAACAATATCTGATGTTGTTACATTGATTGTATTACTTGCAGTTGACACATTTCCAGCCGCATCTTTTGCTTTAACATAAAACGAATAGGATGTTGATGCTGTTAATCCCGTTACAGAATAATTTGTGTTTACTGTATTTGTTAACAAACTTCCATTTCTGTAGATATCGTACGAGGAAACACCAATGTTATCTGTAGAAGCAATCCAAGCTAAATTAACAGACGTTTCAGTAATGCTGGATGAACTCAAACTACTTGGTGCAGAAGGTGCTTCCGTATCAACTATTCCGCCATCAACAGTATGAGATCCTAAATAAGTATAGGTATCTATAGCATAAGAAGTCCATTCTGTTGTTGTGTAAGTTGTATTTGGAGATGTTACATTTGAATTTCGCACTAAGGTTAAATCTTTGGCAAAATCGGCAGAAGAGTTTAGAGTTCCCAACATGTCGATTAAAATGCCATTTTTAAATAGTCCTAATGGATCATTTCCATTAAATGTTAAGGCATCAACTCCAGTTTGTAAATCGGCAACTGCCTTCATTTCCGATGAAGCGGATGAATTAACAATTACATAAACATCGCCATTGGCGAGCGTTCCACTTAGAGTCAATATGGTTCCCCAATCTCCAGCTCCGTTCGTTTGTTTTCTTACAGAGAAATTTGAAAGATCAATTGCAGAACCTGTGAAATTTGCAATTTCAATTCCTTTATTATAAGATGAGCCTTCAATGTATTCCGAAAATAGAAGGTCGGTTGTAGTTCCAGTTCCTCCCGTACTAAGTTGGCCGCTAACAATATTACTATTACTACTATTTCCATAGGTATTATAAGCAAGTATATAATAATAGTAAGTGATACTTTCTGAAACAGAATGATCGGTATATCCTGTTGAGTTTGCTGTTAGGTCAGTTAACAAACTATAACTGGAGCCACTTGTAGATTTATAAATCTTATATCCATCTTCATCTGAAACATTATTCCAAGTAAGATTGATACTAGAAGATGTTGAACTAAATTGAAGACTAGGGGTTGATGGTGGAGTATTAACAGGCGTTAAGCTCCATGCTCTTGCAACTAATTCGGGATAATCAATAAATGGATTGCGATTTCCCTGATAGGTTTCAACTTCACCGTTGCGTTCTATTTCTGCTGCATCAACAGGATCATCCAAATGCCATTGGTAAAAAACATTAATATCTCCAACCTGACTCAGGTTTCCTGCTTGTGTTGGATACATGGTGTAAAAATAGAAAATGGCACGTGCAGCATTTCCTTTATGATCTTCGCGAGGTTCAAAAGTCGAACTGGCATATTCACTATATAAATCAATGTTGCTTGTTGGAATAGTAGTCTGTGATTGACTTAAATACATCCATTTAGCGGTTGAATTATCGTCAATATCCGTTAAGGGATAATTAGATCGGGTACTATTCCAATTTTCGTAGGTTGGATACAAATGATGAATATCTGAAACCATCGGATCCGATTCGTTAAAGAAACTTTGTGGTATAGTGTGTTCGCAGTTAATAGGAGCGGGGTAAGTTGTTGTACCTCCGTATGCACTGTTTACTTCGAGTCCGGAATATACACAAGTTATTACTCCATTTTCATTGTCGATGTAATTGTATAAATACCTTCTTGCAGAAGTGTAGCCAAGAGTTTGATGTTTTCCATCGTAGTAGTTTGTTCGTAACCAAGTTTTAAGGTCTTCTCCGTTTACATTTTCAGGAGGAATCTGTGAGAAAGCAATCTGACTAACTAATAAGAACAACGCAGCCAAAAAACTCACTCTTCTTTTAAGTAAAGTTTTTTTCATAAATTAGATGTTTAGGTGTTTAAGAATAGTAAGAACGGGAATTAATTAATACCATATGTTAATTTGATGTTGTGTTTATGAACTTATAACTAAGCTTATTAACAACTCAAACCCATAAAAGGTTATGCATGTTCTTTAGAAAGTGATAAATTTATTCTTATCCCATAAGAAGAGGGGTTTAAGCAGAAAAAAATAAACTATTCGCACAAAAAGTAGCCGAATAGTCTAAATTGAACTTTTTGAAAAATTCGGTGTGTAATTTCATTCTTTTCTTATTGAGGAAATTGATTCTGGCTTCAATTACAATGCTTTTTTAATTTTTCAAAAAGTAATAAACCTTATTTCCTTCTTTTATTTAATAAAAGTTTAATTTAGATAAATTGTTATTTATAATCGAAGAAACAACGTTTAATATTATCCTTTACCATGAGAAAAATACCATTAATTGCACTGCTAATTCTTAGTTTTAACGCATTTTGTCAGCAAGTTGACACAACCATATTTGATTCTGATTTTGAAAAAGGGATTTTTACTAAATACCTAAATAAAGAAGAGGTTAAGCCATTGGATTTTTTTATAGCTATAAACTCTTCTGATCTTAATCTGAAAATAGAAAAGAAAATCAACGATTTTTATGCTGATCCGATTAATATTAAGATCTCACAATACAAGAACAAGAAAAGGATAAAATCAATTTATAATTCGGTACACGGAAAATTTTTGAGAAAATATAGCGAAGAAACTTTTTTTGGTGAGATTTTTAAAAATGGAAATTACAATTGCGTTTCGGCTAGTGCGTTGTTTGCATTAATCCTTGAAAAATATCATATCGATTATGAGATAAAAGAAACTCCTACTCATGTTTATTTAATTGCTGATCCCCAAAATACGGGTTATTTAATTGAGACAACCTTGCCATCGAGTGGTGTATTACAATTCGACGAAAAATTCAAGAAAACCTATATTGATTATTTGCGTGATAACAAGGTTATTTCTGAACAGGAATATAAAAATAAAACGGTAGTGCAATTATTTAACGAAAACTATACTTCAGACGAAACCATTGATATTTATAATTTGGCGGGCTTACAATATTATAATAAAGGAGTAACGGCATTTAACAATGAAGATTATTATGAGGCGCTTAACAGTTTTGAAAAGGCCGAAATACTTTATCCTTCGGACAAAATAAGATTCTTAACAAATGGAGTTATAGGAAATCTTATCGAAAAAGAAAGTGCAAATAGAAATTATAGTGGAGAACTTTTGGCCAAATTCTTAAATAACAACCAGTCAAATCAAACAGCTTTGATGCAAGGTCAAGATTATTTTAATGGTATTTCCAACGAATTAATAATGAATCACCCTGATCTTAACAGGTATACTTATTATTATAGCCAGTTAGAGAAGTTTGTGTCTGATTCTATTGATATGAAAGAAATTAGTAATTCATACTATTCGTTTATTGGTTTTTATCATTACAGTAATTTTGAGTATGCCAAGGCTATTTGCGCATTGGAAAAAGCTTATAAATTGAATGCTTCTAATATTCGCACAAAACAATTTATATCTGAAGTTTCCTTAAAGTATATTGTTAATGAAGGAAATTATGAAACCTCAATCGATACAATACAATTGTATTTAAAGAAATTTGACTTTCTATCGAAAGATAAGTTTTTAATGCGATTCTATAAATATTGCTATGCAGAAACCATCTCGTCTTACTTTATGAAGAATCAACCTAAAAAAGCTACGACTTATATTAAGGCTTTAGAGGATCTTTTCCGAGAGCCCAATAAAAGCGACGAGGAGTTTGTGGAATTAGCTTACGGGCAAGCTGCCACTTATTATTTTCGTAAATCGAATTACAATAAAGCGGAGCATTACATTTTAAGAGGTTTAAAGATTTGTCCGAACTCAGAAGCATTAAAACAACGACTTGAGTCGATTAGAAATATAAGTCGCTCCTTAACAGGATATTCGGGAATTTATTCGGGTGAGCAAGAATATAAAAATGCTTTAGCAAAGGCAAAAAGGAATAAATCGAGTACAAATTTGAATGTTGGTAAATATCTCATTGGGAAATGGGAAATGAAACAGTTTAGGGAAGAGGGGCAAACTGTGCAGGCAACAGGCGATTATGCTTTTAAGATTAATCTGTTAAAATCTAAAAACGTTATTTATACCTATGGTGAGGACCACCATACTGGAACATGGAAATATAACAATGATTTATGTATTCTTAAACTAGATAGTAAAGACAATCTTGGTGATACTCAAATTGTTATTAGTAGCATAAATAATAAAGAGATGAGGGGTTTCATGTTTTTCGATAATGATTACTCGGAAATCATTGAGGTTGAATTTGCGGTAAATAAATAATCCTGCCAAAGTAACTATCGGCAGGATTAAGAAAAGTATATTAGGTATATTATTCTTATTTACTCAAAGAAATTTTTCATTCTTTCAAAGAATGATTTATCATCAGCCGTAGGTTGAGGTTTAAAGTTTTCTAAACTACCTAATTGTTCTACAGTTTTTCTTTCTTCTTTTGACAGATTTCTAGGAACCCATACATTAATATTAACCAAAAGATCTCCTTTTCCATAACCATTAACTTCTGGTAGTCCTTTTCCTCTAAGTCTTAATATTTTTCCTGGCTGTGTTCCTGGTTCAATTTTAATTTTCACCTTACCATCTACTGTTGGAATTTCAACTGGAGCACCTAAAGTTGCTTCTGCAAAGTTTAAATACAATCCGTAAATAAGATCATTGCCATCGCGAACTAAATCTGGGTGTTTTTCTTCTTGAATCAGTACAATTAAATCTCCATTAATTCCACCACGACGTGCAGCATTCCCTTTTCCACTAACTGAAAGTTGCATTCCTTCAGCAACACCTGCAGGAATATCTAATGAAATAACTTCAGAATCTTTTACGATTCCTTCGCCATGACATGTTGTACATTTATTTGTAATTGTTTTACCATCGCCACCACATACATGACATGTTTGTGTAGTTTGCATTGCACCAAGAAAAGTGTTACTCACTCTTGTAACTTGGCCGGTACCATGGCATGTTGCGCAGTTGCTATACGAAGAAGAATCTTTAGCTCCATTTCCACCGCAAGTATCACAGGTAATATATTTATTTACTTTAATTTTTTTGTTTACCCCATGGGCAATATCAGCAAGAGTTAAAGTAACTTTTACTCGAAGATTAGATCCTTTGTTTATACGCTGTCGACCTTGTCGAGAACCTCCAAATCCGCTAAATCCACCAAAACCGCCACCACCAAATGTGCTGCCAAATATATCGCCAAAGTTTTCGAAGATGTCTTCCATTGACATTCCTCCACCAAAACCGCCTCCGCCGCCAGATGCGCCACCAACTCCAGCGTGTCCATATCTGTCGTAACGACTTCTCTTTTCTTGGTTAGATAGTATTTCGTATGCTTCAGCAGATTCTTTAAATTTTGCTTCGGCTTCATTATCTCCAGGATTTTTATCTGGATGGTATTTTATGGCTTGCTTTCTATAAGCCTTTTTAATTTCGTCCTGAGTTGCACTTTTAGATACACCTAGTACTTCGTAGTAATCTCTTTTCGACATAGTTTATTTTTTCAGGATTTCGATTATTCGCCAACAACAACTTTCGAAAAGCGAATTACTTTTTCGTTCATATAGTAGCCTTTTTCAACAACATCAACAACCTTGCCCTTCAATTCTTCTTTTGGGGCTGGGATTTTTGTTATTGCTTCGTGCATATCAGTGTCAAAATCTTTTTCTTTTGCTTCAATTTCTTTAATTCCTCTTTGTTTCAAGAATTCTCCAAACTTATTATAAATTAATTGAACACCTTCTTTTACAGCTTCAATATCTTTTGATTTATCAATTAGTTCCAAGCCTCTTTCAAAATCATCCATTATTGGAAGAATATTAACTAGGATATCAGCACCTGCAGATTTGGAAAGATCCATTTTTTCCTTTAATGTTCTTTTCCTATAATTATCATATTCGGCTGCTAATCGAAGGTATTTGTCATTCATTTCTGCTAATTTCTCAGCATCAGTTTTTTCAACTTTTTTCTCAACCTTTACTTCTACTTTTTCTTCCTTCTCTGTAGCTCTAGATTTCTTTTTAGTCTCTTTAGCTTTTTCTTCCTGCTTCTTATTTTGCTGTGTAGCTTTAGTATTTTTTTCTTCAATCTGTTCTTTCGTCTTTTTCGCCATTTTTTAACTATTTAAAAGAATGATAATCAATATTATTAAACACGATAGTGTCTTCAAATTTTTTGCCAAATACATTAATTACGTCATTTTGGCACGCAAAAATAAGTTATAATTGATAATATGACAATGAATTATTTAATTTATTCGCGTAATGTCAGCTCCTATAGCATTTAATCGAGCATCAATATTTTGATATCCCCGATCGATTTGATCAATATTATGGATGGTACTTGTTCCATCAGCTGACAATGCGGCAATTAATAATGCCACTCCTGCACGAATGTCTGGAGATATCATGTCTGTAGCACGTAGCTGGATTTGGTTGTTTAAACCAATTACAGTAGCTCGGTGTGGATCACATAAAATAATTTGAGCTCCCATATCTATTAATTTATCAACAAAGAACAATCGACTTTCAAACATCTTCTGATGAATTAATACGCTTCCTTTTGCTTGAGTTGCAATTACTAACATAACACTTAAAAGATCGGGAGTTAATCCTGGCCATGGAGCATCTGCGATAGTCATAATAGAGCCATCAATAAAAGTTTCTATTTGATAGTGACGCTGTTCTGGAATATAAATATCGTCACCAATTTTTTCAAATTGAATTCCTAATCGACGAAAGGCACTTGGAATAATTCCCAAGTTCTCGAAAGAAACGTTCTTAATTGTAATCTCTGAGCCTGTCATTGCTGCCAAGCCAATAAAACTACCAACTTCAATCATATCAGGCAATATGGTATGTTCGCAACCTTTAAGTTCTTTTACACCTTCAATCACGAGTAAGTTTGAAGCAATGCCCGATATTTTTGCACCCATACTAACCAACATTTTACAAAGTTGTTGAATATAAGGTTCGCAGGCTGCATTGTAGATTTGAGTTTTGCCTTCGGCTAAAACTGCAGCCATAATAATATTGGCAGTACCTGTAACCGATGCTTCATCTAGAAGCATTGATGCTCCTTTAAGTTTTTTACCTTTTACTTTATAAGAATTATCTTTATGACTAAATTCAAATTTAGCACCTAGTTTTTCGAAACCAATAAAATGAGTATCAACTCGTCGCCGTCCTATTTTATCACCACCCGGCTTAGGTATATAACCTTTCCCATAGCGTGCTAAAAGAGGACCAATCATCATAATTGAACCACGTAAGCTAGTAGATTTTTCCCGATATTCTTCGGAATGTAAATATTCAAAATTTACATCTTTTGCAGTAAAAGAGTAAGATGATTCACTAATTTTTTCAACTTTAACACCAATACATTCAACTAAATCAATGAGTTTTATTACATCTCTAATATTAGGAATATTATTTATGGTAACCTTTTCAGGAGTTAATAAAACAGCACTGATAATTTGCAATGCTTCATTTTTTGCACCTTGGGGAATAATTTCGCCTTTAAGCTTTTTACCTCCATTGATTACAAATGAACTCATAGTTGGTGAATTAGAATGGAAAATTATTTTTTACGTTGAATTCTTCTTCTTTTGTTTTTAGCTAAAATATCTTTCGTTTCGGTAAGTTTGTTATCGTTGATTTGTAAATCAATTTTACCATTCGAAATTATTTTTAAATCTTTAAAAATTTGTTCGTCGGCAACAGCTTCTTTATTCCAGGTAAGATAGCTCTTTTTCATGTGATTGGCAATCAGTTGAATAAGAATTTCCTTTAATTCACCATCTTCCATTTCACACGCAGTGTCAACCATTTTTTCTATTGTCTGACCATAGTGTTTGAATTTTGCCAATTTAGTTTTATATGGAACTATTTCTGGTTTTTCTTGAAGTTTTTCAATTTCAGGAGCATCGTAAGGAGATTCTATGTCTAATTTAAAATCAGATATTATTGCAAGATGATCCCATAGTTTGTGTTTGAAATCAGGGATATCTCTTAAGTGTGGATTCATATTTCCCATAACTCCAATAATACCCTGAACCATTTTATTTCTTTTTTCTTTATCTTGTTCAGCCATCGCTAATTTCACCATTTTTTGAATATTTCGTCCATATTCAGGCAATACAAGTTTCTGTTTGCTAGTATTATATTCCATATAATTTTTAAATAATTTTTGACAAAAATAGTTTATTTTGATTTAGCAATCAAAGAATTACAAATTTATTATTCGCTTACAATCTGTAGTTTCGCAAATTTTAGCAGTAGTTGTTTTACTCCAACAACTTCAAATTTAACTACAGCTTTATTATTGGGTTCAACTCCTTCGATTTTATCGACAACTCCCAATCCAAATTTGTTATGCTTAACAATCATTCCCTCACGTATTAAGGTTGGATCATCCGGTTTAAACTCCGCGTTATTATTCCCTTGTGCATTCTTCTTACTTGCCTCGCTTAGTTTTACCAGTCTTTTATTTACTTGCGGAACGCTGGCATTCATTCCGGGTTTCCTTTTTTCAAATCTTGGTTTAGATGAACTTTCAAAAAGATCATTATTACTATTATTAAATGTTGGTGATGATTCTTCGAAAAATGACTCTGGCAATTCTAGATATTTTTCATCTATTTCTTTAATAAATCGACTTGGGCGACACGAAGTTGGTGTTCCCCATTTATATCTTTCACGAGCGTAACTTATCATTGATGATTCTTCTGCTCTGGTTAGAGCCACATAGAACAGACGTCTCTCTTCTTCAAGTTCCTTTTGTGTCCCTGATGACATGCTTGATGGGAATAATTCTTCTTCCAACCCTACTAAAAACACAAATTTAAATTCGAGTCCTTTCGCAGCATGAATTGTCATTATTGTTACTTTATTAAAATCATCATCTTTTTCATTATCCTGATTTGTTAGGAGTGCAACATTCTCCATGAATCTCTCTAAAGTCGGGAAGTTTTCGGGATCTTCATTTTCGTCAACATATTCCTTAATACCATTTAATAACTCTTCAATATTTTCGTATTTAGTTTGTTCTTCGTGTGATTCGGGTTTGTTTAAAGCTGCAATAATTCCCGATTCTTTTGCAATTTCCGTTGCTGAATCAAAGGCATCTAAACTTCTTATATCTTCAGAGAATTTTATGATCATATCTCTGAATTTTTTCAGTTTGTTTAATGTGCCTGCATTTAACCCCGACTCAACTTTCTCAATATTTAAAAGGATTTCCCAAATATTTAAATCTTGACTATTAGCAAAATTTTCTAATTTGGTAACAGTCGTTTGACCGATTCCACGTGTAGGATAATTTATTATTCGCAATAAAGCTTCATCATCCTTATGGTTAACGGCAATCCTAAAATAGGATAGTAGATCCTTTATTTCCTTGCGTTGATAAAATGAAATACTTCCAAATACTTTATAGGGAATAGTGAATTTTCGAAGTGCTTCTTCAAAACTTCTCGATTGTGCATTTGTACGATAAAGGATAGCAAAATCTTTAAATTCATAATCGCGTTCTATTGCAACATCCTGAATTGTCCGCGCTACTCTATAAGCTTCATCTTTATCGGTCTCTGCTTCTATAACCTTTATCTTATCGCCAACTGCATTGGCAGAAAATATTTTTTTAGGAATCTGTTCCGAATTTTTCTTAATTAAACTATTAGCAGCTTCAACAATTGTTTTTGTGGATCGATAGTTTTGTTCAAGTTTATATAAATTGTATCCTGGATAATCATTTCGGAAATTAAGAATATTTTCAATTTTTGCACCTCGAAAAGCGTATATACTTTGCGCATCATCACCAACAACACAAATATTTCCGTTTTTTGCACTTAGTTTATTAATTATTAGATACTGAGAGAAGTTTGTATCCTGATACTCATCAACCAATATATAATGAAATTTATCTTGATATTTCTCTAATACAGCAGCATGATCTCTAAAAAGGACATTTGTATTAAGCAATAGATCATCAAAATCCATAGCATCTGCTCTTTTACATCTATTTGCATATATATTGTAAATTTCAGCAATACGAGGTTTTTTACTTTTCTGATCCTGAATGGTAATTTGTTGATTGCTTACGTAAGCTTTAGCAGTAATTAAATTATTTTTTGCGCTGGATATTCTCCCATAAACCTCATTTGGTTTATAGGTTTTATCATCAAGGCCTAATTCTTTAATTATTTTCTTAATAAGATTTTTTGAATCTAACGAATCGTAAATCGCAAAATTTGAGGTGTATCCTAAATGCTCGGCTTCTGTCCTTAGAATTCGTGCAAAAATAGAATGAAATGTACCCATCCAAAGATTCCTGGCAACATCATTGCCAACCATTTTTGAGACTCGCACTTTCATTTCGGCAGCAGCTTTATTCGTAAATGTTAAAGCAAGAATTTTATATGCTGGAATACCTTCAGCAAGCAAATGCGCAATTCTATATGTTAAAACACGAGTTTTTCCTGATCCTGCACCTGCAATTACCAATGAAGCTCCTTTGTAGTTTGTAACAGCTTCTCTTTGAGCTCCGTTTAATTCCTCTAAAAAATCGATCACAATATTTCCTTTTCTTTCTTTTATCAAAAATAAGTGGTAAAAATAGATTCAATAATCCGCCTAACCAAAATAGCTTAAAACATTTTTTACACAAAATGAATTAATTGTTACATGTGAATCAATTTATGGAAAGAATACGGCATTTTTGATAAAAAACATAAATGGCGATACAATTAATTTAAATGATAATTGTTATTATTGTAGATTACATTAAAATTAGGTGAAATTATAATTTGTGATGAAAGATAAAATATTATTATTTATAGGAATATTGTTTGGATTTAGTGGGTTTTCGCAAATAACTTCAGATGCAAAATCAATTGAAACTGAATACTCCGATTCAAATTTCATTTTCGGTTTTTGTGCCGATGATGCAAATATAGGAAGCTTTACTGCTAATGATTCATCAAACCATGGGGGCTATAATTTCGAATGGTTTAAATTTAATGATGTAACAAATGGTTTTACTGATGTGTTAACTGAATTTACCATTAATTCTGATTCAACCCAATCGTTTATTGATAATCTTTCGAATGGGGGATATAAAGTGGTGCTGACAAAAATTGATACGGTGCAGGAATATCATGCATGGGTATACATTGGAGATACGCTTGAGTTAGAGCTTGCTTTTTATGACAAAAATGATTGTGATCTAGTTGGTGTTTTAGCAAATCCTTATTACCCTTCTAATAACTCTTTTGACACGACATTTACATATAAAGACCCAATTTTACATACAGAATATACTTTATGGAATAAAATAATGAAGTTTACTTGGGAATCGGATATAGATCCGGACATAGTAAGCTTTAATAGTGCGGCACTTTTTATTACAAATTTACCGTGGGAGAATACAACTTATTCATTAACTATCGAGGATAAATTTGGATGTTCAGCTTCTAGCGATAAGTTCTATGAAGCTATTGCCACAAAGGCAGAGTTTAGGTATGAAACAATTATTGAAAAAGGGACAGAAGAGGTTGCTCAAGGAGGCTATGAAACTCCATTTTCAGGCTCGGCACCATTAATGGTGAAGTTTACAAATGAGTCAAAAAACGGAGAGAATTATCGTTGGTATTTTGGCGATAGTACTCGAAAAGACGATGTTGATACAGTTTTTACAAACGAACTGTCATTAGAGCCTGTTCATACATATTATTACACAAGCGATACAGGAAGTACAGGAAAAACCTATACTATGCAATTGTATAGCGAGAGCAGTTATGGATGTAAAGACTCTGTTAATCTTGAAATAACTGTATTGCCTACAGAAATAGAATTTCCTAATGTTTTTTCACCCAATAGTGATAATGTTAATGATGTATTTATATTAACAGATTATCAGTCGATACGGAACTTTAAAATAACAATTTTTAATAGAGTTGGTCAGGTTGTTCACGAATTTGAGGGCGATGTTCGAGATTGGGAAGGCTGGGATGGTACTGTCAAAAATAGTAATACGAAATCCCCTGAGGGTACTTATTTCTTTGTGGTTGAAGTTAAAGGTTGGGATAATAAAAATTACAACAACAATAATCTTAAAGAACAAAAACCTGAATTTGTTGAAGGTGAAGTTGAAGGTGAAGGCACTGATCCAAAACCTCCTCCAAGTTCAAGTAAGTTTGGTGTAATAAGATTGTATAGATCGGACATATAATAATAAGACGAAAAATAAAAAGGCTTGATCGGTAGACCAAGCCTTTTTTATATAAATTATTTAGAAGACTAATCTTCTTCTTCATTTTCTTCGAAAGTTTTCATTAGTTTTTCCTGAACGTCCATAGGAACTTGTTCGTATTTGGCAAAACTCATTGTATAGGTAGCTCTACCGCCACTTAACGAACTAAGTGCTGTTGAATATTTGTTTAATTCAGCTAAAGGTACCTTAGCATTTAATTTTTCAAAACCTTTATCACTGTTCATTCCTTCAATCATCGCACGACGTCCTTGTAAATCACTCATAACGTCACCCATTCTGTCGGATGGAACTAAAACTTCAACATTGTATACTGGTTCCATGATTTTAGGACCTGCATTTTTAAATGCTGTTCTAAACGCATGACGACCTGCAAGTTTAAAAGAAATTTCATTTGAGTCAACAGGGTGCATTTTACCATCATAAACAGCTACTCTAATATCACGAGCATAAGAACCTGTAAGTGGACCTTCTTCCATTTTTTCCATAATACCTTTAAGTATTGCAGGTAAAAAACGAGCATCAATAGAACCTCCAACAATGCAGTTTAAATACACTAATTTACCACCCCAAGGTAGAGGATGTTCTTCTTTGTTTCTTACTGAAACTTTAAATTCCTTACCGTCAACTTTATACGTAGCTGGATCCGGCATGCCTTCCTTATAAGGTTCAATAACCAAATGTACTTCTCCAAATTGTCCAGAACCTCCTGATTGCTTTTTATGACGATAACTAGCTCCTGCTATCTTAGTAATAGTTTCTCTATATGGAATCTTTGGAGCATAAAATTCAGTTTCTATCTTATATTCGTTATCTAAATGCCATTTAACGATATTATTTAAATGATATTCACCTTGACCTGAAATAATGATTTGTTTTAGTTCTTTCGAATATTCAACATCAATAGTAGGATCAATTTCACGTATTCTATGCAGAGCTTCACCTAATTTTTCGTCATCAGACTCATTTAAAGGTTTAATAGCTGTTCTAAATTTAGCATCAAGGAATGATATCCCTGGAAATTTAATACTATCCTTTGAATTAGATAGTGTATGATTTGTTTTAGTATTCTTTAATTTTACTGCAGCTCCAATATCACCTGCTACTAACTTTGGAACTTTAGTTCTGTTTTTTCCAGCAACAACATATAATTGAGAAAGACGTTCTTTTGTTTCCGAAGTATTATTATTTAGATCAATACCTTCTGTAACAACACCCGAGCGAACTTTGAAATAATTAATTTCTCCAATATGAGACTCATTGGTAGTTTTAAATACAAAAATATTAGTATCGCCAGATTCTTTACATTCTATTTCTTTGTCATCTATTGTTTTAACAGAAGCCATCATGTCAGGGCTTGGACCAACATTAGTAATAAATTCTAACAATCGCTTTATCCCAAAACTTTTTTCAGCTGATGCACAAAAAACAGGAAATAATCCTCTAGCAATTAAACCAACAGATATTCCTTTTCTCATTTCGTTTTCATCTAAAGAACCTTTTTCAAAAAACAATTCCATTAATTGCTCATCATTTTCAGCAGCTGCTTCTACTAAAGTATTATGCAACTCTGCTGCAGTATCCATTTGATCCGCAGGAATATCAAGAATTTCTCGATCTCCTTTATCATTGAATTTGTACATTTTCATTAAAAGCACATCAATAATTGAATCAAATTCAGGACCACTTGCAACTGGATATTGAACAACTACTGCTTTACTTCCAAAAGAAGTTTTTACAGATTCCATTGTTTTTTCGTAGTTAGCATTCTCATGGTCAAGTTTATTTAAAACTAACATCAAAGGTTTGTTGTACTTATCACAATGTCTGTTTAAAATTTCAGTACCTACTTCAACGCCTTGTTGTGCATTTATCAACATAACAGATAAGTCAGTTGCTCTAAATGATGAAATCACGCCACCAATAAAATCATCAGCACCCGGAGTGTCGATAATGTTTATTTTGCAATCGTTGAATTCTGTATATAAAACTGTAGAAAAAACAGAGTTTAGATTTTCATGTTCGATTTCATTGTAATCAGATACTGTATTTTTACCATTTACAGTTCCTTTCCTGTCAATCACTCCTCCTTCAAATAACATTGCTTCAGCAATAGAGGTCTTACCAGACCCCGCATTACCAATCAAAGCGATATTTCTAATTTTATCAGTTTGATAAGTTTTCATATGTATTTTATAATTTAATTAATAAATATTTTAATAATCTCAAAAACAACACATTTATACTAAGATAGATGAATGGGCATCAAAAATAGTAAAATTTTGTTAACACACAAGAGTTGATATAATAATATATATACAAGAGTATTTTTGTAATTAATTATCAATAGAATAAAGATATTTCCCACACTTAATTTCAGATTTAATTAGAATTAAAGTTGAAATTCATTTGGTTTTTGTTAAAAAGGTTTTAATTTTGCGACATTTTACGGCTAAATAAAAATAGTTGTGAATCTTGATTTTAACGATCAGGAATAATTAAAAAATATTAGGATTCTTTAACCAATAGATTAGACTTTCGTAAGTGTTTAAAAATTACGAAATAAAATCGTTTTTATTGTGGATTTTTAAAAAAAAAGAATACCTTTGCGAACCGATTTTATGAAAAATTAATTTAAAATAGTTGTCTATATGCCTACTATACAGCAGTTAGTAAGAAAAGGAAGAGCTCAAATTGTGGAGAAGAAAAAAGCTCCTGCTTTGGATGCATGTCCACAAAGAAGAGGTGTTTGTACTCGTGTGTATACTACAACACCAAAGAAGCCAAATTCAGCCATGCGAAAAGTGGCAAGAGTTAGGTTGACAAATGGTAAAGAGGTGAATGCCTACATACCAGGTGAAGGTCATAATTTACAGGAACACTCGATTGTTTTAATAAGAGGTGGTAGAGTAAAAGATCTTCCAGGTGTTAGATACCATTTAATACGTGGTGCTTTAGATACTTCAGGAGTTGAAGGAAGAACTCAAAGACGTTCGAAATACGGAACTAAGAGACCAAAAAAATAAACTAATTTCAAAGAGTTTAGAAAGAAATGAGAAAATCAAAACCAAAACAGAGGCTTTTATTGCCAGATCCAAAATTTAACGACACTTTGGTTACTAGGTTTGTGAACGACCTAATGGTGGATGGAAAGAAGAATACTGCGTATCAAATCTTTTATGATACTATGGAAATGGTATCGGAAAAGAAGAAGGACGACGAAAAAACTCCTCTTGAAATCTGGAAGAAAGCATTAGAGAATGTTACACCAATGGTAGAAGTTAAAAGTAGAAGAATAGGGGGTGCTACCTTTCAAGTTCCTACTGAAGTTAACCCAAAGAGAAAAGCTGCCATTAGTATTAGGAATATGATCAAGCATGCTAGACAAAGAAGTGGTAAGAATATGGCTGAGAAATTAACTCAGGAAGTTATGGCCGCTTACAACGAAGAGGGTGGAGCATATAAGAAAAAAGAAGAAACGCATAGAATGGCTGAAGCAAATAAAGCTTTTGCGCATTTTAGATTTTAATTATAGGGTAATAAGGGGTTAAAGAGAGAAAAATGAGTAAAACTTTGCAAAATACCAGAAATATCGGAATCATGGCACACATTGATGCTGGTAAAACTACTACAACGGAACGTATTCTGTTTTATACTGGTATTACACATAGAATAGGCGAAGTTCATGACGGAGCTGCAACAATGGACTGGATGGTTCAGGAGCAAGAGAGAGGGATAACAATTACATCCGCTGCTACCACTGCTTTTTGGAAGTATAATGATCAGGACTATAAAGTTAATATCATTGATACTCCAGGGCACGTTGATTTTACTGTTGAGGTAGAAAGATCGTTAAGAGTGTTAGATGGTGCTGTTGCTGTGTTTTGCGCTGTAGGTGGTGTTGAGCCTCAATCCGAAACTGTTTGGCGTCAGGCTGATAAGTATGAAGTTCCTAGAATGGCATTTATTAACAAAATGGATCGTAATGGAGCGGATTTTTATTCAGTTGTTGGAGAAATAAAAGAAAAGTTAGGCGCTAATGCTGTACCTATTCAAATTCCGATTGGAGCTGAAGAAAACTTTAGTGGAGTTATCGATTTAATCGAAAATAAAGCAGTTATTTGGCACGAAGATGGAGAATTAGGAACTCGATATGAATTAGTTGAAATTCCTGATGAATTGAAGGAGGAAGCCGAAGAGTGGAGAGGTAAATTGGTTGAGGCAGTTGCAGAACATGACGATGCTTTAATGGAAAGATATTTCGAAGATCCGGATTCAATTACAAAAGAAGAAATGACTGATGTGATTCGTAAGGCAACGATTGAAATGACAATCACGCCAGTACTTTGCGGATCTGCATTTAAGAATAAAGGTGTTCAGCGGTTGTTAGATGCGGTTATTGCATTTTTACCAAGTCCATTAGATGTTGGAAGTATACATGGTATAAATCCAAAGAATGATGAATCGGTTGAACGCAAACCAGATTCAACTGAACCATTATCTGCTTTAGCATTTAAAATAGCAACAGACCCTTATGTTGGACGTTTGGCATTTTTAAGAGTGTATTCTGGAAAGATAGATTCAGGTTCATACGTTTTGAACGTAAGAACTGGGAAACGTGAGAGAATATCTCGTTTGTATCAAATGCATGCTAATAAGCAAAACCCAAAAGACGTTATTGAAGCGGGAGATATTTGTGCAGCTGTTGGGTTTAAAGATTTAAGAACTGGTGATACATTGTGTGACGAAAAGCATCCAATTATTTTAGAGTCTATGGATTTTCCTGAGCCAGTTATAGGTATCGCAGTTGAACCAAAAACGCAAAAAGATTTAGATAAATTAAATATAGCTCTTCAGAAATTAGCTGAAGAGGATCCAACCTTTGCTGTAAAAGTAGATAAAGATTCTGGACAAACAGTAATAAGTGGAATGGGTGAGTTGCACCTTGAAATATTATTAGATCGTTTAGTTCGTGAATTTAAAGTTGAATGTAATCAAGGAGCTCCTCAAGTAGCTTATAAAGAAAGCATAACAGCAACTATTGAGCATAGAGAAGTGTTTAAGAAGCAATCTGGAGGTCGTGGTAAATTTGCGGATATTAAAGTGCAGGTTGGACCAGTTGACGAAGGTGAAAGTGGATTGCAGTTTGTTGATAAAATAAAAGGTGGAAATATTCCAAAAGAGTATATTCCTTCTATTAAAAAAGGATTTGCAGAAGCAATGTTTAATGGTGTATTAGCAGGTTATGCTGTTGATAGCTTAAAGGTAACATTAATTGATGGTTCATTTCATGATGTGGATTCAGATCAATTATCTTTCGAGATTGCTGCTAAAATGGCTTTCAAGAGTGCATGTGCTAAGGCAAAACCAAAATTACTTGAACCAATAATGTCTGCAGAAGTTGTAACTCCTGAAGAATATATGGGAGATATCATTGGTGACTTTAATAGACGTAGAGGTAAAGTTGAAGGAATGGAAAATAAAGGTGGTGCCAGAGTTATAAAGGCAAAAGTGCCATTGTCTGAAAAATTCGGTTATGTTACCGTATTGAGAACAATAAGTTCAGGTAGAGCAACTTCAACAATGGAATTTTCTCACTATGATGAAGTTCCTGCAGGTATTGCTCAAGATATTGTAGAGAAAGCAAAAGGAAAAAGCGAATTAGTTTAATTAGAATAATAATGAGCCAGAAGATTAGAATTAAGTTAAAATCTTACGATCATAATTTAGTAGATAAATCTGCTGAAAAGATTGTGAAGACGGTTAAATCTACGGGAGCTGTAATTAGTGGTCCAATACCACTACCAACACACAAAAGAGT
Source organism: Bacteroidales bacterium (assembly GCA_016342685.1). GTDB lineage: Bacteria > Bacteroidota > Bacteroidia > Bacteroidales > UBA12077 > UBA12077. Next base: position 270,273 of record JAEINU010000003.1, read on the forward strand.
GTTTACAGTGTTACGTTCTCCTTTCGTAAACAAGAAATCAAGAGAGCAATTCCAATTATCATCATACAAAAGGTTGTTAGACATTTATAGTTCTACACCTAAAACAATTGATGCGTTAATGAAATTGGAATTACCTAGTGGCGTAGAAGTAGAAATCAAAGTGTAAATAAGTTAAAAAAGAAAAAAATGCCAGGATTAATTGGAAAAAAGATAGGAATGACTTCCGTCTTCAGTGCCGAGGGGAAAAGTATCCCATGCACTGTTATTGAGGCTGGACCATGCGTTGTAACTCAGGTTAAAACTGTCGAAAAAGATGGTTATCACGCATACCAATTGGCTTTTGATGAAAAAAAGGAAAAGAATACAACAAATCCTTTAAAAGGGCACTTTAAAAAAGCAAATGTTGCACCGCAGAAGGTGTTGCATGAGTTTGTTGATTTTGCCAAAGAATATAACCTTGGAGAAGATGTAACACTGGATATCTTTGAAGATGTATCGTGGATTGACGTTACAGGTTATAGTAAAGGTAAAGGATTTCAAGGTGTTGTTAAACGTTACGGATTTAAAGGTGTTGGAGATGCAACTCATGGACAACACAATAGACTTCGCGCTCCAGGTTCTTTAGGAGCATCATCTTATCCTTCTCGCGTTTTTAAAGGAATGCGAATGGCAGGACAAACTGGTAACAGAAAAGTTAAAGTTATTAACTTGAAAGTTATGAAAGTTATTAAAGAGAACAATTTATTAGTTGTAAAGGGATCTGTTCCTGGAGCAAATGGATCATATTTAATTATTCAGAAGTAATGGAATTAAATATAGTTAATATATCAGGAGAAGATACCGGTAAGAAAGTTACCTTAAATGACTCTATTTTTAAAGTTGAGCCTAACGATCATGCTATATATTTAGATGTAAAGCAATATCTAGCTAATAAGCGACAAGGAACACACAAATCAAAAGAGAGATCAGACATTGCTGGTAGTACAAGAAAGATAAAGAGACAAAAAGGAACTGGTACAGCGAGAGCTGGTAGCATAAAGTCTCCATTATTTAGAGGTGGTGGAAGAATATTTGGGCCAAAACCTAGAGATTACTCATTTAAATTAAATAAGAAGGTTAAACAATTAGCTCGTAAATCTGCTTTGAGTTATAAAGCGATTGATAGCAATATAAAAGTTTTAGAAGATTTCAATTTTGAAGCTCCAAGAACTAAGGAATTTGTTGGTCTTAGAAATAATTTAGATGTAGCAAATAAAAAAGTGCTTTTAGTTTTATCTGAACAAAATAAAAATATATATTTGTCTTCCAGAAATTTACAAGATGTAAAAGTGGTAACAGTTTCAGATTTAGCTACATACGATATTATGAATGCTTCAGTTATTCTTTTTGTTGAGAACTCGATTGAATCGTTACATAAAATGTTTAGAATCTAGAAAAAATTGATACAATGGATATTTTATTGAAGCCAATAGTAACTGAAAAGATGACCATGCAAGGTGAAGACCTTAATAGATATGGTTTTGTTGTGGATAATAGAGCAAATAAGCTTCAAATTAAAGAAGCTGTAGAAGAAATGTATAGTGTAACTGTTAATTCAGTTAACACAATGCGCTATTTGGGTAAGAAGAAATCCCGATTCACAAAATCAGGAGTTATTGAAGGACGAGGAAAGTCTTTTAAAAAGGCTATCGTTACATTAGCAGATGGTGAGAAAATAGATTTTTATAGCAATATATAATTGACATGGCAGTACGTAAATTAAAACCTGTTACACCAGGACAAAGACATAAAATTATCGGTGCATTTGATACAATTACAAAAGGTACACCGGAAAAATCTTTGTTAGCTCCGATTAAGAGATCTGGGGGTAGGAACAACGATGGAAAAATGACCATGAGACACTTAGGTGGTGGTCATAAGAAAAGATACAGAATGATTGACTTCCTTCGAAGCAAAGATGGAATGGAAGCTACTGTGAAAAGTATTGAGTATGATCCAAATAGAACTGCTCGTATCGCATTAGTTGTATATAAAGATGGTGAAAAGAAATATATTATTGCTCCTAATGGTCTTCAAGTAGGACAAGTGATAAATTCAGGAAAAGATGTTGCCCCTGAAATAGGAAACACTCTTTTCTTATCAGATATTCCTTTAGGAACGATCATTCATAATATTGAATTAGAACCAGGTAGAGGCGCTGCTTTAGCAAGAAGTGCAGGTACCTACGCTCAATTAACTTCTAGAGATGGTAAATATGCCATTGTAAAATTGCCTTCAGGTGAATCTAGAATGATATTAACTACTTGTCGTGCTACAATTGGGACAGTGGGAAATACAGATCATAGCTTAGAAGTATCAGGTAAAGCTGGTAGAAAAAGATGGTTAGGTAGAAGACCAAGAGTTCGTGGTGTTGTTATGAATCCAGTTGATCACCCAATGGGTGGTGGTGAAGGAAGATCTTCCGGAGGTCACCCAAGATCAAGGAATGGAATGCCTGCTAAAGGCTATAAAACAAGAGCTAAGAAAAAAGCTTCTAATAAGTATATAGTAGAAAAACGTAAGAAATAAAATAGATTGCTATGAGTCGATCATTGAAAAAAGGCCCATTTATTGATTTTAAACTTGAAAAAAGAGTTCTAGACATGAACGAATCCGGTAAAAAAACCGTGATTAAAACATGGTCAAGAAGATCAATGATATCTCCGGATTTTGTAGGGCATACTATTGCAGTTCACAATGGAAATAAATTTATCCCGGTATATGTAACGGAAAATATGGTTGGACATAAACTAGGTGAGTTTGCTCCAACAAGAACATATAGAGGTCATGCCGGTAATAGAAAAGGTTAAAAACCGACGATAGTATAATTAAAATTAAACATTAGACTATAATGGGTGCAAGAAAAAGAATAAGAGCAAACCAAGATAAAGAAAGCAAAAAGACACAATATTTTGCTAAATTGAACAATTGCCCAACATCGCCAAGAAAGATGAGGTTAGTTGCTGATATGGTTAGAGGGATGGATGTAAACCGTGCTCTTGATATGTTAAAATACAGTTCAAAAGAAGCGTCAAATCGTTTGGAGAAATTATTACTTTCTGCTATTGCTAATTGGCAATTAAAAAATGAAGGCGTAAGAATTGAAGATAGCAAGTTAATCGTAAAAGATGTGCATGTAGATAGTGGGAGAATGCTTAAGAGAATTCAGCCAGCACCACAAGGAAGAGCACACAGAATTAGAAAAAGATCTAATCATGTTACATTAGTGCTTGATAATTTAAATAACAATGATACTCAAATAGAACAATAGATGGGACAAAAAGTTAATCCGATAGGAAATCGATTAGGCATCATTAAAGGGTGGGACTCTAATTGGTACGGAGGAAGAAATTACGCCGAGAAATTAGTTGAGGATAATAAAATAAGAAAATATCTTGAAGCTAGATTAGCTAAAGCAAGTATTTCAAAGATTGTTATTGAAAGAACTTTAAAGTTAATAACCGTTACTGTTAACACTGCTCGTCCAGGAATCATTATTGGCAAAGGTGGTCAAGAAGTAGACAAACTTAAGGAAGAGTTAAAGAAAATTACTCGTAAAGAAGTTCAAATAAATATATTTGAAGTCAAAAGACCTGAGTTGGATGCTACTATCGTTGGAAACGCAATTGCTCGTCAAATTGAAGGTAAAGTGTCATATCGTCGTGCGATAAAAATGGCAATTGCATCAACAATGAGAATGGGTGCAGAAGGAATTAAAGTTCAAATATCAGGACGTTTAGGTGGAGCTGAAATGGCTCGTACTGAAGCTTACAAAGAGGGACGTACTCCGTTACATACGTTTCGTGCTGATATAGATTATACGTTAAGTGAAGCATTAACTAAAGTAGGTCTTGTAGGAATCAAAGTGTGGATTTGTAGAGGAGAAATTTTTGGGAAACCTGATTTATCTCCAAATCTTGGAGTTGCTAACAGTAAAGGACCAAGACCTAATAAAGGTGGTTTCAATAAGAAAAAAAGAAAATAATTTAAATTAATTATTAGGGATGTTACAGCCAAAGAAAACTAAATACAGAAGAGTCCAAAAGGGCAAAATGAAAGGCAATGCCCAAAGAGGAAATCAACTGGCTTTCGGTTCTTTCGGAATCAAAGCTTTGGATGAGTGTTGGATGACAGGACGTCAAATTGAAGCAGCTCGACAAGCTGTGACAAGATATATGAAACGTGAAGGGCAGATATGGATAAGAGTTTTTCCAGATAAGCCAATTACTAAAAAGCCTGCTGAAGTACGTATGGGTAAAGGTCGTGGAGCACCAGAAGGATTTGTTGCGCCAATTAAACCTGGTAGAATTATAATTGAGGCTGAAGGTGTACCGTTTAAAATTGCACAGGAGGCATTGCGTCTTGCTGCACAGAAATTACCTATCCCTACTAAGTTAGTTGTTAGACGTGATTACGTTGAAAAAACAAATTAGAAAAAATGAAAAGTTCTGAAATTAGAGAGTTGACAACAAAAGAGTTAGTAGAGAAAATCGATACTGAAAAAACTCACTTAACTCGTTTGAAGCTTAATCATGCTGTTTCGCCGTTAGATAATCCTTTAAAGATTCAAGAAGCACGTAAGAATATTGCAAGACTAATGACTGAGTTGCAAAAAAGAGATTTAAACGAAAATTCGAACAGTTAATTTATTATGATGGAAGCAACAAGAAAACTGAGAAAAGAACGTGTTGGGGTTGTTGTTAGCAATAAGATGGATAAAACTATTGTTATTGCTGTTGAACAAAAGGTAAAACATCCTAAATACGGAAAATTCATCAAAAGTAGACATAAATTTACTGCACACGATGAAAAAAATGATTGCAATATAGGGGATAAAGTCAGAATAATGGAGACAAGACCTTTAAGCAAGAGAAAATGTTGGAGATTAGTAGAAATTATTGAAAGAGTTAAATAGTCATGATACAACAAGAAAGTAGATTGTCAGTTGCAGATAATAGCGGTGCCAAAGAAGTACTATGTATTCGTGTACTAGGTGGTACTCGCAAAAGATATGCATCTATCGGTGATAAAATAGTTGTAGCCGTAAAAAGTGCTTTACCTTCAGGTGAAGTAAAAAAAGGTACGGTAAGTACAGCTGTTGTGGTTAGGACAAGAAAAGAAATACGTCGACCTGATGGATCATATATTCGTTTTGATAACAATGCAGTTGTATTGTTAAACACAACCGGTGAAATTAGAGGGACTCGTATTTTTGGACCAATTCCTAGAGAATTACGTGAAAATTATATGAAGATCATCTCATTAGCTCCAGAAGTATTATAAATATTAAAAATATTGCTTCATGCGAAGGAAATTACACATTAAGAAAGGCGATACAGTTTACGTTAATTCGGGAGAATCGAAGGGACAACAAGGCAAAGTACTTGAAGTGATTTACAGCAAGGAAAAAGCCATTGTTGAAGGCGTAAATATGATTTCAAAGCATACTAAACCAAATGCTAGTAATCCACAAGGTGGTATCGTAAAAAGGGAAGCACCAATACATATATCAAATTTAATGTTGGTTGATCCGTCTACAGGAAATCCTACAAGGATTGGTAGAAAATTAAATGATAAAAATAAGTTAGTGCGATATTCAAAAAAATCAGGGGAGGAAATCAAGTAATGGAATACACGCCTGTTTTGCAGAAAAAGTACCGAGAAGAGATAATCTCGGCTTTAAGAGAGGAATTTAGTTATAAATCTGTTATGCAAGTTCCAAGATTGGAAAAGATAATTCTAAATCAAGGAGTTGGACAAGCAGTTTCTGACAAGAAATTAATTGACTCTGCACAAGAAGAATTAACACTAATTACAGGGCAAAAAGCTGTAAAAACTTATTCTAAAAAAGATATCTCTAACTTCAAATTGAGAAAAGGTATGCCAATTGGAGTTAAAGTTACGTTACGTAGAGATAAAATGTATGAATTCTTAGAAAGATTGATATGCATTTCATTACCTCGTATTCGTGATTTTAAAGGTGTAAACTCTAAATTTGATGGTCGTGGTAACTACTCTTTAGGTATCCAAGAACAGATTATCTTTCCAGAGATTGATCTTGATAAAATCAATAAGATTTTAGGATTAGAGATGACATTTGTAACTAGTGCTAAAACCGATGAAGAAGGTCTAGCATTGCTTAGAGAATTCGGAATTCCTTTTAAAAATATTAAAAAGAAATAGATAATATGGCTAAAGAATCAATGAAAGCTCGTGAGCAAAGGCGCCAAAAGTTGGTTGAGAAATATGCTGAAAAAAGAGCTAAACTTAAGGCTGAAGGTGATTATATTGGATTAAGTAGATTGCCAAAAAACTCAAATCCAATTAGACTACATAATAGGTGTTTAATCACTGGTCGACCAAAAGGGTATATGAGACAGTTTGGAATTAGTAGAATTACATTTAGAGAAATGGCTTCAAAAGGTTTGATCCCTGGTGTAAAGAAAGCAAGTTGGTAGATTGTAATTAAAATTAGAGAGATATGATCACAGATCCGATAGCAGATTATCTTACTCGTATTAGAAATGCCGTAATGGCAAATCACAGAGTAGTTGAAGTACCTGCGTCAAATGTAAAGAAAGATATAACTAAGATTTTATATGATAAAGGTTACATTTTATCATATAAATTCGAAGAAGATAATAAGCAGGGAATTATTAAAATTGCTTTAAAGTATCACCCTGAGACTAAAGTACCAGCTTTTCGTTCTATTGCACGAGTAAGTAAGCCTGGGCTAAGAAAATATGTTAATACTAACGAGATACCTAGAGTACTTAACGGATTAGGAATTGCTATCTTATCAACATCTAAAGGTGTTATTTCAGATAAAGAAGCAAGGACACTTAACGTTGGTGGCGAGGTATTATGTTATGTACATTAATAAGGAGGATTATTAAATGTCAAGAATAGGAAAATTACCGATCGATTTACCAAGTGGTATTACAGTTGCTGTAAGCGATTCTAATGAGGTTAAAGTAAAAGGACCGAAGGGGGAAATAACACAAAAGGTAAATCCAGACATTAAAGTTGAAGTAGTTGAGAACCAAATCATAGTTAGTAGACCTACTGATCAAAAAGATCATAAATCATTACATGGTTTATATAGATCATTAATTAACAATATGGTTATTGGTGTTTCTGAAGGTTATACCACAGAACAAGAGTTTGTTGGTGTAGGTTACCGTGCTGAGGCAAAAGGTCAAGTTTTAGAAATGAGTCTTGGTTTTTCGCATGATATACACTTTTTAATTCCGGAATTGGTTAAAGTAGAGGTTAAACAAGAAAGACGAAGTAATCCAATTGTTATACTAAATAGTATTGATAAGCAGTTGATTGGGCAAGTTGCTGCAAGAATTCGTTCTTTAAGACCACCCGAGCCATATAAAGGAAAAGGTATTAAGTTTGTTGGCGAACAACTACGTAGAAAAGCTGGTAAAGCAGCTAAAGTTTAACGTATTTAAATAAGATAAAGTCATGGCTTTAACAAAGCAAGATAGAAGATTAAGAATAAAAAGGCGAATACGTAAGAAAATTAGCGGTTCGGCCTCAAAGCCAAGAATGTCTGTTTTTAGAAGTAATAAACAGATTTATGTTCAATTTATTGACGATCTTGACGGAAAAACACTACTTTCAGTTTGTTCTAAAACTAAGGAAATTGCTGAAAAAGGTAATGTTGCGAAAATAGAACAAGCTAAATTTGTTGGTAATTTAGCGGCTAAAAAAGCTATCGAAAATGGGATAACAGATGTTGTTTTTGATAGAAGTGGTTATTTATACCATGGTAGAGTAAAATCATTAGCAGAAGCTGCCAGAGAAGGTGGACTTAAATTTTAAGAATAAGGTATTATGTCAACAAATATAAGAAAAGTTAAAACCAGCGATTTAGAATTGAAAGACAGGCTCGTTAGTATTCAAAGAGTTACAAAAGTAACTAAAGGGGGTCGAAATTTTGGTTTTACTGCGATTGTTGTTGTTGGAAACGAGGATGGTATTGTAGGATACGGTCTTGGTAAGGCAAAAGAGGTAACAACAGCTATAGCTAAAGGTGTCGAAGCTGCAAAGAAAAATCTTGTAAAAGTGCCTATTTATCGAGGTACTATTCCTCACGAACAAATCAGTAGATTTGGTGGAGCAGAGGTTTTTATTAAGCCTGCATCGCATGGTACAGGAGTAAAAGCAGGTGGTGCGATGCGCGCCGTACTTGAAAGTGTTGGAGTTACAGATGTACTTGCTAAATCAAAAGGATCAAGTAACCCTCATAACCTTGTTAAAGCAACTATTAATGCATTATTACAACTAAGAGATGCAAAAGCTGTTGCTGAACAAAGAGGCGTTTCGCTAGACAAAGTATTTAATGGATAATGACCTTTAATAAAAATCTTATGACTAAGATAAAAGTTACACAAGTAAGAAGCGGAATTGGTAGTACCAAACGCCAAAAAAGAACCTTAGAAGCTCTTGGTATTAAAAAGTTACATAATACCATTGAAGTTGAAACATCTCCACAAGTATTAGGAATGATCAACAAAGTAAAGCATTTACTTAGGGTAGAAGAATAGTAATAACGAACAACTGAATATAGATATGGATTTAAGTAGCTTAAAACCAGCTGACAACTCGACTAAAACATGTAAGAGAATAGGTAGAGGACAAGGATCTGGAAAAGGAGGAACTGCAACAAGAGGTCATAAGGGGCAGAAATCAAGATCAGGATACTCTAGAAAAATTGGATTCGAAGGTGGACAGATGCCTTTACAACGTCGAGTGCCAAAATATGGATTCACAAATATCTCTCGTAAGGAGTATAAAGGAATTAATATTGAAACTTTAGAAAAATTAGCTGAAAAGAAAGGTTTAACAACAATTGATATTGATATCTTAGTTGATGCCGGTTTAGCAAAGAAGAATAATTTAGTTAAGATTCTTGGAAACGGTACATTAACAAAGAAATTAGAAATAAAAGCACACGCTTTTTCAAAATCAGCGATTGCTGCAATTGAATCAGTTGAAGGAACCATTGTAAAATTATAATTTAATGAGAGCTTTAATACAAACAATTAAGAATATAGCTAAGATTGAAGATCTAAGATATCGTATTGGATATACTTTGTTAATTTTATTAATTTACAGACTCGGTAGTTATATAGTTTTACCAGGGATTGATCCAAGTCAATTGGCAGAACTGGAAAAACAAACAGCCGATGGTGTATTAGGTCTTTTAAATATGTTTTCGGGTGGATCATTTTCAAGAGCATCCATTTTCGCGTTAGGAATAATGCCTTACATTTCAGCATCTATTGTAATCCAATTATTAGGAATAGCAATTCCTTATTTTCAGAGATTACAAAGAGAAGGTGAAAGCGGAAGAAGAAAAATCAATCAAATTACCAGATATTTAACAGTAGCTATTTTGATTATGCAAGCTCCCGCATATTTAAAAAATTTACAGGTTCAACTTCCTGAATCAGCGTTTGTATTGAAAGGAACATTTTTCTGGTTTTCATCTGTTGTTATTTTAACATCTGGAACCATGTTTATAATGTGGCTAGGTGAAAAAATAACAGATAAAGGTATTGGTAATGGTATTTCATTAATCATTATGATTGGTATCATTGCTCGTTTACCGCAATCTTTAGTTGCTGAATTTATTAATAGATTAGAATCTGTAGGAGGTGGGTTAGTCGCCTTCTTATTAGAAATGGTAATATTGTTTTTTGTTTTTATAGCTACTATTCTTTTGGTGCAAGGTACTAGAAAAATACCAGTACAGTATGCTAAAAGAATAGTTGGAAACAAACAATACGGCGGTGTTCGTCAGTATATACCATTAAAAGTAAACTCAGCTGGTGTAATGCCAATTATTTTTGCACAAGCTTTAATGTTTGTACCATTAACTTTAGCTGGTTTTGGAGATTCTGATTCCTTAAGAGGAATTGCGGCTACATTTTCAGATATAAATGGATTTTGGTATAATTTTACCTTTGCAATAATGATTATGCTTTTTACATATTTTTATACTGCCATAACAATTAATCCATCTCAAATGGCAGAAGATATGAAAAAGAATGGAGGTTTTATACCGGGAATTAAGCCTGGACGTAAAACTGTTGAATTTCTGGATACAATTATGTCTAGAATTACGCTTCCTGGATCTATATTTTTGGCCTTAATTGCTATTATGCCTGCTTTTGCTAGATTAGGTGGTGTTGATAGTCAATGGTCTCAATTTTTTGGAGGAACATCTTTATTAATTCTGGTTGGAGTTGTGTTAGATACTCTTCAACAAATTGAAAGTCATTTATTAATGCGTCATTATGATGGATTAATGAAATCTGGTAAAATAAAAGGTAGAGCTGGTGGATCTTCTGCAATTTAATTTACTTTATAACGTTCTTTGATGTTAGTTTATAAAAGCGAAAAGGAAATCGAAATAATCCAAAGGAACAATCAACTTGTTTCTAGGACTCTTGCTGAAGTAGCCAAAATGATTCAACCTGGAGTAACTACTCTTGAGTTAGATAAAAGGGCTGAAGAGTTTATTCGAGATAATGGTGCCGTTCCTGGATTTTTAGGATACGGAGGATATCCGAATACATTGTGTACTTCAGTGAATGATCAGATTGTACATGGTATTCCATCCAATTATGAGTTAAAAGACGGAGACATTGTTTCGGTTGATTGTGGTACTTATTTGGAAGGTTATTATGGAGATACTGCTTATACATTCCCTGTAGGAGAAATCAGTGATGAAATTAAAACATTATTGAAAGTAACCAAAGAATCTCTCTTTAAAGGTATTGAAAATGCCATTGAAGGTAAAAGAATAGGTGATATAGGTTATGCTGTTCAGTTGCATGCCGAAAAAGCAGGTTTCTCGGTGGTTAGAGAAATGGTTGGGCATGGTTTAGGAAAGAACATGCATGAAGCTCCTGAAGTGCCTAATTATGGTCGACGCGGAAGAGGTGTTACAATAAAAAAGGGTCTTGTATTATGTATTGAGCCAATGATTAATATGGGTAGTAAATATATAAAACAAGATAACGATGGGTGGACAATTAGAACTATTGATGGAAAACCTTCAGCACATTATGAACTAGCTGTAGCAGTGAATAAAGGACAAGCAGAAATATTATCAACATTTGAATATATAGAAGAGATTACTAAAAATAAGATATAAATATATGGCAAAACAATCTTCAATAGAACAAGACGGAACAATTATCGAAGCATTATCAAATGCTATGTTCAGAGTTGAACTCGAAAACGGTCATGTTATTACAGCTCATATATCTGGAAAAATGAGAATGCATTATATTAAGATATTACCAGGAGATAAAGTGAAGATTGAGATGTCTCCTTATGATCTTACTAAAGGAAGAATAACTTATAGATATAAATAAAAAAATAGAAAAATGAAAGTCAGAGCATCTGTAAAGAAACGCAGTAGCGATTGCAAAATTGTTAGACGAAAAGGTAGACTATACGTTATTAACAAAAAAAATCCAAAGTTTAAACAACGTCAAGGATAATTTATTATTTTTGTACTTAATTAATTAAGATTTATGGCAAGAATTGTTGGAGTAGATTTACCGAAGAATAAAAGAGGTGTTATAGGTTTAACCTATATCTACGGGATTGGTCGTAGTAATGCGGAAGCTATATTAGCAAAAGCAGGAGTCGATCAAGATGTTAAAGTGAAAGACTGGAGTGATGATCAAATCGCTAGTATCAGACAAGAAATAAATGAGAGTTTTAAAGTTGAAGGTGAGTTACGCTCAGAGGTTCAACTGAATATTAAGCGTTTAATGGATATTGGATGCTATAGAGGTATTCGACATCGTATTGGGCTTCCTGTAAGGGGACAAAGTACGAAAAATAACGCTCGAACTCGTAAAGGAAAAAGAAAAACTATTGCTAATAAAAAGAAGGCAACTAAATAATTGATAGGAAATGGCAAAAAAATCTGGATCATCTAAAAAAAGAGTTGTAAAGGTTGAAGCGACTGGACAAGCGCATATTCATGCTTCTTTCAATAATATTATTGTTTCATTAACAAATAATAGTGGTCAAGTAATTTCATGGTCTTCATCTGGAAAGATGGGTTTTAGAGGATCAAAGAAAAACACTCCATATGCTGCTCAAATGGCTGCTGAGGATTGTGCTAAAGTAGCATATGATCTAGGACTAAGAAAAGTTAAGGCATATGTTAAAGGACCAGGTTCGGGAAGAGAATCAGCGATTCGTACGATTCATAATGCTGGAATTGAAGTAACTGAAATTACTGATGTAACACCATTACCACATAACGGATGTCGTCCTGCTAATCGCAGAAGAGTTTAAGTGATAAGTATTGAGATTGAAAAAAAGTTTTAATAAAAAGATTCATGGCTAGATACATAGGACCAAAATCAAAGATAGCGAGGAAATTAGGGGAGCCAATATACGGACCTGATAAGAATTTCGAAAAGAAAAACTTTCCTCCAGGACAACATGGCGGAAACAAGCGAAGAAAAAAGGTTTCTGAATATGGTGTTCAATTAATGGAAAAGCAAAAAGCAAAATATACTTACGGTGTATTAGAAAAGCAATTCTTTAACTTATTTGAGCACGCATCAAGAAGAAAAGGAATTACAGGTGAAAACTTATTACAGTTATTAGAGTCACGTTTAGATAATGTAGTATTTAGATTAGGAATAGCTCCTACTAGAGCGGCTGCACGTCAGTTTGTTACTCATAAACATATAACTGTTAATGGACATGTTTTAAATGTTCCATCATATACTGTTAAATCAAGCGATATTATTGGTGTAAGGGAGAAATCAAAATCTCTTGAGGCTATTACAAATAGTTTGGCTGGAGCTCGTTACAATAAATATTCTTGGTTAGAGTGGGATTCTGAACAAATGACTGGTAAATTTTTGAATATGCCTGAAAGAACAGATATTCCAGAGAATATTAAAGAACAGTTAATAGTAGAATTATATTCGAAATAATAATAATTACTCATTATTTATGGCAATTTTAGCATTTCAAAAGCCCGATAAGGTCATTATGGTTGAAGCAAACGAAACTTACGGTAAGTTTGAGTTTCGTCCTTTAGAACCTGGATATGGAATTACTGTCGGCAATTCTTTAAGAAGGATTCTTCTATCATCGTTAGATGGATATGCCATTACTACAATAAAAATTGAAGGTGTAGAACATGAATTTTCTACAATTTCTGGCGTTGTGCAAGATGTTTCTGAAATTATCCTTAACTTAAAGCAAGTGCGCTTTAAATGCAATGTTGAGGAAGCAGAAGATGAGAAATTCACAGTAACGATTACCGGACAAAAGGAATTTAAAGCCGGAGATATTAATAACTTCTCCACAAATTTCGATGTTTTAAATCCTGATCTTGTAATTTGTGAAATGGAATCTGACGTGAAACTTCAGATAGAATTTTCTGTAAATAAGGGAAGAGGATACGTACATTCAGAAGAAAACAAACCAGTTGATGGGGAAGTTGGCGTGATAGCTATAGATTCAATTTACACTCCGATAAGAAATGTAAAGTATTCTATAGAAAATTATCGTGTTGAGCAAAAGACTGACTACGAAAAACTAGTTTTTGAAATTGAATCTGATGGTTCAATTCATCCAAAGGAAGCTTTAAAAGAGGCAGCAAAGATTCTTATTTATCACTTCATGTTATTTTCTGATGAAAAGATTACACTCGATTCAGATGAAAAATATGCAAATGAAGAATTTGATGAAGAAGTATTGCATATGCGTCAGCTACTTAAAACTAGATTAGTTGATATGGATCTTTCGGTAAGAGCATTGAATTGTTTGAAAGCCGCTGAAGTTGATACTTTAGGTGATCTTGTTAAATACAATAAAAACGATTTACTGAAGTTTAGAAACTTCGGTAAAAAATCATTGACAGAATTAGAAGATTTACTTAGCCAGATGAATCTTACATTTGGAATGGATATTACTAAGTATAAATTAGACAAGGAGTAATAGGAATGAGACACAGAAAATCATTTAACCACTTAGGAAGAAATAGAGCACATAGAAAGGCAATGTTGTCAAATATGGCTACATCATTAATTTTACATAAAAGAATAACTACTACTGTTGCAAAAGCAAAAGCTCTTAAAAAATTCGTTGAGCCTTTAGTAACTAAAGCTAAAGACGATTCAACTCATTCGAGAAGAGTAGTGTTTAGTTATCTTCAAAGCAAAGAGGCTGTTACTGAATTGTTTAGAGAAATAAGCGGTAAAGTTGGTGATAGACCAGGTGGTTATACTAGAATATTGAAAACAGGAACTAGATTAGGTGATAACGCTGATATGTGTATCATTGAATTAGTTGACTATAACGAAAATTTATTAGCTTCAAAATCTACTACTACAAAGGCAACTACAAGAAGAAGTAGACGAGGTGGTAAAAAGGTAGATGAAACGACAGCAGCTGTCGAAGTTAAAGAAGAAACTGCAGAAACAAAAGTAGAAGTAGTTGACGAAGCTAAAGAGGAAACTCCAGCTGAGAATGAAAAACCTGCTGAAGAAGAGAATAAAGAAGAAAAATAATTCTTAGTATATTAGAATTAAGAGGGCGGTCTAAAATCCGCCCTTTTTTTATGAATTTATCGATTATGTGAATCTTGAAATGTGTTCATTTTTCACTAACTTTGAAATCTTATTTTGTATATTAAAGTACTAATTTAAATAATAAAATTATGGGACAAATTGCAGGAATACATGCAAGGCAAATCTTGGATTCGAGAGGGAATCCAACCGTTGAAGTTGAAGTGGTAACTACTGAAGGTTATCTAGGGAGAGCTGCTGTTCCTTCTGGTGCATCTACAGGAATTCATGAAGCTGTTGAGTTGAGAGACGGAGATAAATCTCAATTTTTGGGTAAAGGTGTTACTAAAGCTGTTGAAAATGTTAATACTATTATTAACGATGAATTAAAAGGTTATTATATCGATGACCAAACTGGTATTGACAATGCTTTAATTGAACTTGATGGAACTGAAAATAAATCAAATTTAGGTGCAAATGCAATGTTAGGTGTTTCATTAGCTGTTGCAAGAGCCGCTGCTACTGAGTTTGGTTTGCCATTATATAGATATATTGGTGGAGTTAGCGCAAATACACTTCCTATACCTATGATGAATATTTTGAATGGGGGTCAACATGCCGACAATAAAATAGATATTCAGGAATTTATGATTATGCCTGTTGGAGCAAAATCTTTTAGCGATGCTTTAAGAATGGGAACAGAGGTATTTCATCATTTAAAGGCTGTTTTAAAAACTAAAGGACATTCAACAAACGTTGGTGATGAAGGTGGATTTGCACCTAATTTATCTTCAAATGAAGAAGCAATAGAGGTTGTTCTTGAAGCAATTGAAAAAGCAGGTTACAAAGCAGGAGAAGAGATTTACATTGCTTTAGATGCTGCAGCATCTGAGTTTTATGATAAAGACAAAAAGATTTATCATTTTGAATCAACAAATGAGGATCTAAGTTCTACCGATATGGTTAATTATTGGAAATCGTGGTCAGAAAAGTATCCAATTCTTTCTATTGAAGATGGCTTAGACGAAGATGATTGGTCTGGTTGGAATGAGTTAACTCAGGCAATTGGTAAAAAAGTCCAACTAGTAGGAGATGATTTATTTGTTACAAATGTGAAAAGATTAGCTAGAGGAATTAAAGAAAAAAGTGCAAACTCAATCTTAATTAAAGTAAATCAAATAGGTACTTTAACAGAAACAATAAATTCTGTTAGAATGGCTACTGAAAATGCTTTTACATCTATTATAAGTCATCGTTCTGGAGAAACTGAAGATACAACTATTGCTGATCTAGCAGTAGCATTAAATACAGGATTAATTAAGACTGGTTCGGCTTCAAGATCTGATAGAATAGCAAAGTACAATCAATTATTAAGAATTGAGGAAGCTCTTGGAAGTTCAGCAAGATATCTAGGTAAAGATTTAAAATTTTTATAATATAGAATTTGGATTTTATTTAAAACTGGACCGATTATTTTCGGCCCAGTTTTTTTATGTCAAAATCAGGATTAAAATAAAACCTTAAAGGCAATTTTTTGTATATTTCACATTATTCATTTACAAGAGATTTCATGGCATATAAATCATTAACACATTTCATAGGTGAATTAGAAAAGGATGGTGAACTCATTAGAATTAAGGAGTTTATTGACCCTGTTTTAGAGATTACAGAGTTAGTAGATCGTTTTTCTAAATCTGAGGATGGGGGAAAAGCTTTGTTGTTTGAAAATACAGGGACAAATTTCCCAGTATTAATTAATTCTATGGGGTCCGAAAAGCGAATGTGCAAAGCTTTAGGAGTTGAGCAGCTTGACGATGTTAAGAGAGATATAGAGAAATTATTTGGAACGCTTATGAGCCCAAAGGAAACTATTCTCGACAAATTAAAATTGATACCTTCATTATCTAGTATTTCTTCTTGGATGCCAAAACTTATTTCAGGAAAGGGTAAATGTCAGGATGTAATTATTAAAAATCCAGACCTTTCTATTCTTCCTATTCTTAAATGTTGGCCTGCAGATGGTGGACGATTTGTTACATTACCTATTGTAAATACAAAAGATCCAGTTACTGGTATTAGAAATGTTGGTATGTATAGGATGCAGGTTTTTGAAAAAGACTTAACAGGCATGCACTGGCATAAGCACAAAGTTGGAGCTCGTCATTTTGAAGAATACAAAAAAATGGGAAAGAAAATGCCCGTAGCTGTTGTTTTAGGTGGCGACCCAGTTTATACATATTCGGCAACTGCTCCTTTACCCGATAATTTAGATGAATATCTTTTGGCAGGATTTCTTAGGAAAAAGAGGGTTGATTTAGTTAAATGTATAACTCAAGATATTGAGGTTCCTACCGATGCGGATTTTGTAATTGAAGGATACATTGATCCAGAAGAGGATTTTATATGGGAAGGACCTTTTGGAGATCATACAGGATTTTATTCATTAGCAGATTGGTATCCTCGTTTTCATGTAACATGTATTACTCACAGAAAGAATGCAGTGTATCCTGCAACAATAGTAGGAGTTCCTCCAATGGAAGATGCCTGGATTGGTAAAGCGACGGAAAGAATTTTCCTTGCCCCAATTAAATTAGCTATTCTCCCCGAGATTATAGATTACAACCTACCATTCGAAGGTGTAGCTCATAATATATCAATTGTAAAAATTAAAAAAACTTACCCAGGGCAAGCATTTAAAGTGATGAATGCACTTTGGGGAGCAGGCCAAATGATGTTTAATAAAATTATGCTTGTTATAGATCAGAATATTGATATCTCTAATTATTCAGAATTGATTAAACAGGTGGTAGAATATGTTGAGCCCGATAAGGATATTCTTTTTATGAGTGGACCTTTAGATGTTCTTGATCATTCATCGAGTAAGTTTACATATGGAAGTAAATTAGGAATAGATGCTACTATTAAACTTGAAGAAGAATCTTCAGAAAATGCTTATGCTTCGAAAGAAAATTTTGTGTTAGATTACAATTCTGTTAAGGATGATTTTGTTGGAATTATTGAGTTGAATTCAGTATATAAAGGGATTCTTATTTGTAGCATAAAAAAAGAGAGCAAGGAGCATATTTCGAATATTGCGCACCAAATGGCAAATTGTAAAGAATTTGATTCTCTCAAATTTTTTATTTTCGTAGATGAAATGGTTGATGTTCATGATTTAAATATGATTACATGGTTAGGATCCGGAAATATTGATCCTAAAAGAGATTCAATAGTTATAAAAGCAGAACAAAATAAGGGGTCTAAAATTTTTATTGATGCAACTCGTAAATCTTTGAAAAAGGATAATTTTAAACGAGATTGGCCGAATATTGTTGTTTCCGATGAAAAAACAATTGAAATTATTGATAAAAAATGGCAATCTTTAGGTTTAGGTGATTTTATTAAATCACCATCATTAAAATATAAAACCCTGAATTTTAATAAAGGTGCAATTGCACAAGATCAATAGGCTACAAATATAGATTTAATGCTTTGCTTTAAGCTTATAAAAGGTTAAATTAGCGTTATATAAATGAGATTCCCATTTTACATATTATTTTTCTTCATCATAGAGTTTGCTGTGCAAAATGCTTATGCAGATAGTCCTGAGCCTGTTTATGAAACCGATTTATATACAATTGAAGATGGACTTTCTCAAACTACGGTTAATTGTTTAATACAAGATAGTAGAGGTTTCTTTTGGATCGGCACACAAGATGGAATTAATAAGTTCGATGGTTATCGATTTCAGGTAATGAAGAATGATCCTAGCGATTCTTCCTCTATTTCAAATAACTTCATAAATTGTATTCTGGAAGATATTGATGGGAATATTTGGATTGGAACAAAGAATGGATTGAATAAATATGATGTTTTTAATGAAAACTTCACTCAATATTTTCGCGATGTCGAAAACAATAATACATTAAGAGAGAATGCTATTTATAATATATTTCAAGATAAATCAGGGTTTATTTGGATTAAAACAGAGAATTTTCTTAGCAGGTTAAACCTTAAAAGTGGAAAATTCAGACATTATGAACATTATAGTGATGTATTTAATATTATTCCAGAGAATTCAACTTTTGATGTTTTTGAAGATCATAGAAATCAACTTTGGGTAGGAACTAAAGATGGCTTAAATTATTTTGACCGTAACCTGGAGATATTTAAAAGATATAAGCATAATCCTAAGGACGAGCATAGTATTAGTAATAATATTATAAAGGTAATTTTCGAAGATAGTAGAAATAATTTGTGGATTGGAACTGAAAATGGATTAAATCAATTTAATTGGGAAACAGAACAATTCACAAGGTTTTCAATTAGTACTAATGGTTCTGCACCTTTAAGCGGTAATACTGTAAACGATATATTTGAAGATTCAGAGGGTAATTTATGGATAGCTTCCAACAATGGATTAAGTTATTTTGATTATGCAAAAAAACAATTTGTTCACACGAATGAAGGTATTATAAATACGTCTGTAACAGCTTTAACGGAAGATCAGTCAGGAAATTTATGGGCGGGTACTTTTATTGGGCTAATAAAAGTTGAGAAAAGACTTAAAAAATTTAATTTATACAACAAGGATTCTAATGGCTCTCCACTTTTTTCGAATAATTATATTTTAGCGATTTTTAAAGAGTCAGATGTTCTCTGTATTGGTACATGGGGGTATGGATTGTTTTTGTTTAATCCAAAAACAAATAAACTGGTTCAATACAGTACAAGCAATAGTAACATTAAAAATGATTTTGTACATAAGATTTTTAAGGATTCAAAGAATAGAGTATGGATAGGAACTCAAAATGGGATCTGTTTTTTTAATGAGAAGACTAAGAAATTTGAAAATCTTAATCAGGGAGGTATATCAACGTTATTAAAAAACAATAGAGTCTTTGATATATTTGAAGATCATGAAGGTAATATTTGGATTGGCACTAAGTTTGGCTTATATAAAATTTTTAACGATACATATTCAAGTTTTTATTATGAAAAGAATGATTCAAATTCGTTAAGTTCAAATCATATATACGATATATTTGAAGACAGTAACAATGATCTTTGGATTGCAACAAATCTTGGACTTAATAAGATTAATACATCTACAGGAAAGATTCGTAGGTTTTTAAGGCCTGAGGCTAGTTGTTCAAATTGTTTAAGTAGTAACGAGATTGTAAGTATTTGCGAAGATACTTTGCATAATTGTCTTTGGCTGGGTACTATTTCGGGGCTGAATAAGTTTGATTTTGAGACTGAAACCTTTACGGTTTTTACCGAAAAAGATGGTTTACCTAATAATCTTATATATGCGGTGCTTCAAGATAATAATGGATGCTTATGGCTTAGTACAAATAAGGGCTTATCCAAATTTAATTTTGAAAAGTTAGAGTTCAGTAATTTTGGAATTAAGGATGGACTGCAACATTATGAATTTAATCACGGAGCATCTTTTAAATCAAAAGATGGAGAAATGTTTTTTGGAGGAATTAATGGGTACAATTCATTTTATCCCGATTCCATTGTAAAAAATCAAATAGCTCCAAATATTGAGATTACATCGATTGAGATTCTTTACGAAAGCATTTCAAGAAAGCTTGTTGCTGGGAAAGATCATCAGATAGAGATACCATATAAAAATAACCTTGTAACTATTGAGTTTGCAGCCTTAGATTTTACAAACCCAGAAAAGAATAAATATGCGTATAAGTTGGAGGGGGTAGAAAACGAATGGATTGATCTCGATAATCGTAGATACGCAACATTTTCTAATTTGCCTTCAGGAAAGTATACTTTTAGAGTTAAAGGTTCTAATAGTGATAATGTCTGGAATGAAGAAGGGACTAGTCTAAAAATAGTTGTTGTTACACCTCTTTGGTTAACCAATTTAGCTTATTCTATATATATTATATTATTAACTGCAGGAATATTTGGGTTCTTTCAATATAGAACTAGGAGTTTGCGGAAATCAAATCAAGATTTAAAAGAAAAGCAACTTATTGCTCTTCAAGTTGCCAAGCAAAAAGAGGAATTGAGTATCCAGAATAAAAACATAACGGATAGTATTGTTTATGCAAAGAGGATTCAAGAAGCATTAATGCCATCAATGGATTTATTCAAAAAGATTCTGCCAGGGTCTTTTATTTTACATAAGGCTAAAGATATTGTAAGTGGTGATTTTTACTGGATTAATGAGCGCAATGGTAAAGTGTTTGTTGCTGTCGTTGATTGTACTGGGCATGGTGTTCCTGGAGCATTTATGTCTATTATTGGTTTTGAGTTGCTAAGAAATATAACAGATGATCAAGGCATTGAATCAGCCGATCAAATTTTACAGGATCTAAATAAAGGAGTTGCAACAACATTTGGACAATCAACCGGAAATATTAGATTGAAAGACGGAATGGATATTGCTTTATGTGTGATAGACAAAAAGAAAAAGGAATTAGAATTTGCAGGTGCTTTCAGACCCTTATATTTTATTCGGGATAATAAAATTCAAGAGATTAAAGGGGATCGATTTTCTGTTGGATTAATGGAAGATGGAGAATCCAATAAGATAAATAAGACAATTATAAAACTTCAGAAAGACGATGTATTCTATATTTTTTCAGATGGCTATGCAGATCAGTTTGGAGGTGTTGAAGGCAAAAAGTATAAATACAGAAGATACAGACACTTGCTATTAACAATACATAAATTACCTCTTGAACAGCAAAGAACATATCTGGATAGGAGTCTTGAAGATTGGCAAGGTAAACACGAACAAGTTGATGATGTTCTAATTGTTGGATTCAAACCAGATTTGTATTAGCAAATACAATTTTAACTCCTACATATTATCGCTAGGTAATTTCCTATATAAAGATTGAAGGAATATATATCAAAAGAACATTCAAGTTAAAATTCTTCAAATAAAAAAGATCCGCTTTTTATAAACGAACCCTTATTTTTCAGTACTAACTTATATCCTAAACTAGGATAGCTGTTGTTCCATTTTTGTTATTAATGTGTCTATTTGGAATGGTTTACTAATATAATCGTCCATTCCTGCAGCAATACACTCTTCTTTATCTCCGAGCAAAGCATTGGCAGTTATAGCTATTATTGGAGTATGTGAATTTGTGCTATTTTCAATACTTCTAATTTTTTTTGTTGTAACAATTCCATTCATTATTGGCATCTGAATATCCATTAATATGATATCGTACTTTACAGATCCGAATTTATCTAATGCTTCCTTACCATTATTAGCAACATCAACCGATTTTACAGCTTTCTTTAAACTTAACAATACAATCTTTTGGTTAATTAAGTTGTCTTCAACTAATAAGATATTAGCATCTTTTAGATTAATTTTTTCAGCTGTTTCTAGTTCTGGTAGATCAATTTCTTGAAGCTTTTTCTCTTCTATAATTTTTTCTCCCTTTTTAAATTTTATTATAAACTTGAAATCAAATTTATCAGGAGTTAGTTCCACTTCTATTAAACCTCCAATCGATTCAATTATTTGCTGAACAATTGTTAATTCTAATAATTTAATAAAGGATTCATTCTTTCCTTTTCGTGTTTTTTCAGTGTTTCTGATTTTTGTTATCTCAGAAATATTTAATAGATCTTTGGTGTTAATATTAAATAGAATTTCGACCCAATCATTTGATTCACTAAACTTTTTTACCTCAATTGCAATTGTTTTTTCTCCGTTTTTTGAGTTTTTAAGGATATTCTCAATTAAGCTCAGAAAAACTTGTTTTATTTTGACAGGATCGCCATAAAGCATTAAGCTTTTATCTGCAGAGAAGTTAACAGGGAAATTTAAGTTATTTGAATCGTTATTTAGAAATAAATTAATTGTGTTTCTTATTGTACTATCAAGATTAAAATTCTGATTGTAATCTTTACTCTGAAGTAAATCAACATTAGATAATTCCGTTATATTATTTACAACGTTTACAAGATTATTAGTAGATGCCTGAATAGTATCAATCAAATCTTTTAATTTATTATCAATATCTGCATTGTTAACCAAATTTGTAACAACAACAATATTATTTAAGGGAGTTCTAATTTGATGTGAAATCTTAGATATAAACTCTTCTTTTGCTGTGGTTTTATTTTTTTCTTTTTGGATCTCAATATTTAATTCGGCTGTTTTAGTTTCTGCAATGTTCTCATATACATTAATAAAAATGTAGAAAGCGATATACAACAAAACAAAAAGAATCTGATTTATCAAACTATATTTAAAAGGTAATTCCACAAAGTTTGGAAGAAATATTGATATTAGAACAATAGTAAAAAAGGAAAATGAAGCAATGTTGCCATAACGTTTTCCTAATAGTAATATAGCAATAATCGAAAAGAAAGAATAAATGTATATACCTTGTTCACTTGTTATTCCAGAATAAATCGACCATATTAGAAAAATACCCAAAAGGAAAGAAAAAACTTGCGATGACAGAGAAAGATTTCCATTTTTCCTAAATAAAAGATGATTAATAAACGTGGCAAGCAAAACAAAGCTTGTTACAATGTAAAACTCTGGTCTATCCTGAATAAAATTAATAACAGAAAAAATAAATAATAAAACCATTGAAATTAAACTATAATAGTTTAACAAAGTAGCTTTATGAATGTCGTTGTTTTTGGTATCAATTTTGTCTATATTACCTGAACAAATATTTATTATTCTGTCAATAATATTCATATGGGATTATATTAATTAAAAGAGATTTAAATACTAAATTGTAAATTTACTGAATAAAATTTAACTATAAGTCTTTAGCTATTAAAGATACAATTTTTTTGACAAATTCATGATAATCTTTGATAATTGAAAGTATTGTAGGAATAATTCATGAATATATATTGAATTAAATATAAATTTGAAAATTGAAAAGATGCTTTATTTATTATAAAATAAAAATTTACAAGATGAAAAAATTACTTATTGGATTGATAATTTGTTTTTCTGTGTTTCAGTCAAAAGCACAAGATTACTTGCCAACCGAAGCTGATCTAAATCAGTTCTTAAATTCGAAACTTTATGTTGTTTTAGAGACAAACCCTATTGCAGAGTATAACTTTAAAATTCAGGATGCTGTGAAAAAAGCATGGAACCTGACTGATTATGAATTTATATCTTATAAGCAGTTCGAAGAAATGTATAATGATCCAAATAAATCATTCTTGATGATGACACAAGTTGTTTTTCAAAATGATAGAACTAAGGTTCGATATAATTTCATGCATATTTTTATCGGAAAAAGTGGGTTAGACAGTTTTGAAAACTTACCAGATATTGCCGCAATTCCATTAGCTTATACCGAGGTTGATGAAGAATTTTGGGTTTATAAGATGGAATCATTGGTTCGATTTTTACAAACTCACATTAAGAACATGAAGGATCATCCTGAAATGATTAAGAAAAATATTTTTCAGTATTACAACGAGAATACCAAAGATATTAAGCAAAAAACACTTTATTTAGTGAAAGATGAAGTTGCTCCAAATGTTAATACAGAAGCAAAGCTTAAGAAAATTTATCCTTACAAAACTAAATTTGTAACACGTGAAGAGATTGAAGAAGCAATAACAAATCGCGATGAAGATGTTGTTTATTTGCATAAAGTTGGACCTCAGGGAACCAGATTGCGTGCTCGTTGTTATAAGATAATAATTGGTGCAAAAGATGGTTATTTTTATTTCTTTGATTACCATTGGGTAGAAAAAGGTAAAAACTTTGATGGAATCTTAGATAAAGATTTTAAGAAAATGACAAAAAAGAAATAAGATATGAAAAAGGATAGTTTAAAACTATCCTTTTTTCATTTTGATGTGTAATGAAAAGCACATTATTAGTTGCGCTTTTTTATGTTATTCAGCTTTCATTTTACTTCGCTTTAATTTTATTCTATATTTGCAGAAATTAAATTAAAGAAGGACAACAATGGCTGCACAAAAACCATCTGTTCCAAAAGGTACCAGAGATTTTTCACCGGTAGAGATGGTGAAAAGAAATTTCATTTTCGATACAATTAAGAACGTTTTCAAACGATTCGGCTATTTGCCTATAGAAACTCCATCGATGGAGAATTTATCGACTCTAATGGGCAAATATGGCGAAGAAGGAGATAAGCTTTTATTTAAAATATTAAACTCAGGAGATTATCTTTCAAAGGTAAAATCTAATTTATCCGAAGTAGAATCAAATAAATTAGCCTTAGAGATTTCGGAAAAAGGATTACGTTATGATTTAACAGTTCCCTTTGCTCGATTTGTTGTGCAGCATCGAAGTGAAATTACATTTCCATTTAAAAGATATCAAATCCAACCTGTTTGGCGTGCCGACAGACCGCAAAAAGGTCGTTATCGTGAATTTTATCAATGCGACGTTGATGTTATTGGAAGTAATTCTTTATTGAACGAAGTTGAATTGATTCAGATTATCGATCATGTGTTTCAAGATCTGAAGGTAAATGCAATAATAAAACTTAATAACAGAAAAATACTTTTAGGAATTGCTGAGATGATTGGTGAACCTGAAAAATTCATTGATATTACGGTTGCTATTGATAAATTAGATAAGATTGGCCTTGAAAAAGTTAACGAAGAACTTTTATTAAAAGGAATTAGTGAATCAGCAATTGAGAAACTAAAACCAATCTTCGAATTATCTGGCTCAAACAAGGAAAAGTTAAGTTCCTTGAAAAAAATCGTAAAAGATTCTGAAACAGGATTAAAAGGAGTTGAAGAAATTGAAACAGTTTTGAACTATTTTAAAACTTTAAAATTAAATATTGATTTGGAGCTTGATCTAACATTGGCTCGTGGATTAAATTATTATACTGGAGCAATTTTCGAAGTAAAAGCAAAGGATGCAGAAATAGGTAGCATTTGTGGTGGTGGAAGATACGATGATCTAACAGGAATATTTGGTTTAAAAGATGTTTCTGGGGTTGGGGTTTCTTTTGGTGCCGATCGTATTTACGATGTAATGGAGCAATTAAATATTTTCCCTCAAGAAATTGTGGCATCAACAAAAGTGATGTTTGTTAATTTTGGAGAAAAGGAAGAAATCTATTGTTTACCTTTAGTTCAGAAGTTAAGAGAAGAAGGTGTGAATTCTGAGATATTCCCAGAATCAGCAAAAATGAAAAAGCAAATGACTTATGCCAATAATAAAAATATTCCTTATGTAATATTGGTGGGTGATAATGAAATGCAATCGGGATTGTTAACAGTTAAGGACATGGTTACAGGGGAGCAGTCAGAATTGAAGTTTGAAGAATTGCTTCAGAAAATATCCTAAGAAATGAAATGTAAAAAACAGACATTCTATGCGCGTGGTAAAAAACGTCCCATACACTTTGCTGGGGGTACCACTCGTTTTCCTTGAACTAATTAACTTGTAGTTCGTTTATTTATTAATCATTTATTTTATTAACATTAGTTTTCATATTTAAATAATTTAAACATGGAGAAGATACATTATATATCTAATGATCAGTTAACATTTGATAAAATTGATCAAATTCTTAAAGAAGGTTTTAAACTGGCTTTATCCGAAGAGTCAAAAAATAATATTATAAAATGTCGCGATTATCTTGACAATAAGATGGCAAAGCATGATGAGCCGATTTATGGTATAAATACTGGTTTCGGGGCATTGTATGATAAAAAGATTTCACGTGAAGATCTAGGAGCATTGCAAAAGAATCTGGTAATGTCTCATGCCTGTGGTACTGGCGATGAAATATCTTCTGATTTAGTTAAGATAATGATTTTGCTAAAAATCCAATCCGTTTCTTACGGTCATTCAGGTGTTCAGTTAAGTACAGTTGAGCGTTTAATTGAATTTTTTAATAATGATGTTTTACCAGTTGTTTATACATATGGATCTTTAGGAGCATCCGGTGATTTATCCCCATTGGCGCATATGTGTTTACCAATGCTTGGTTTAGGCGAAGTTAATTTTAAAGGTGAAAAGATATCAGGAGCCGAGTTATTGGAGAAAATGAATTGGGAACCAATTGCATTGAGATCAAAAGAAGGACTTGCTTTATTGAATGGAACTCAATTTATGAGTGCTCATGGTGTTTACTTGACCTTGAAGGTTTGGAAACTTTCGCAATTAGCTGATATTATTAGTGCAGTTTCTTTAGACGCTTTTGATGGTAGAGTTGAGCCTTTCCACGATTCGGTTCATCAAATTCGTCATCATTTAGGTCAAATAAAAACTGCTCGAAGAATGCGATATTTATTAGAGGGTAGTGAGCTAATAAAAAGACATAAGGTTCATGTTCAAGATCCATATTCGTTCCGTTGTATTCCACAGGTTCATGGTGCATCGAAAGATTCTATAAACTATGTGTCTTACGTTTTCAATAACGAGATTAATGCGGTTACAGATAATCCAACCATTTTCCCAGACGAGGATTTAGTTATTTCGGCAGGAAACTTTCACGGACAACCATTGGCTTTAGCATTAGATAATTTGTGTATTGCAATGGCAGAATTGGGAAGTATTTCTGAACGCAGAACCTATCAGTTGCTTGCAGGGAAACGTGGATTACCACCTTTCTTGGTTGCAAATCCTGGATTAAATAGTGGTTTCATGATTCCACAATATACTGCAGCATCAATTGTAAGTAGAAACAAACAACTATGTACGCCAGCTTCTGTTGATACTATTGAATCATCACAAGGGCAAGAAGATCATGTTAGTATGGGAGCAAATGCTGCTACTAAAGCATATCAGGTTGCTGAGAACTTAGAGAGAATCTTAGCAATTGAATTATTTAATGCTGCTCAGGGCTTAGAATTTCAGCGTCCCGCAAAATCATCGCCTGTAATTGAAGAATTTGTAGCAGGTTATCGTAAAAAAGTAAAATTCATTGAGCATGATAAAACCATGTATGATGATATCGCTCGTTCTGTTGAATATTTGCAAGAAGTAGAATTAGAATTACCAGAGAAATAAATAACAGATTTTATTTATATATGAAAGGTGTGTCTCTTAATAGAGACGCACCTTTTTTTATGTCTTAATTATTTAACTTTTAGGAACTTCAAATTTGATTTGCTAACTTGTAAATTCAATCTTTAAGATTATGATAGTCTGGATACTTGACTTTCTTATAAAAATCAATAGGTCTGCAATGTTTTAATTCCAAAAACAATTCAATTTTGTATTTATTAGTTTTAGTAAACCCTTTTATTTAACCAAATAAATCATAACCCTATTATGGATAAATTAATTATTAAAGGTAGTGGATTAACTATCGAGAATGTTGTTGATGTAGCTCGAAATGGGCAAAAAGTAGAATTGCATCCTGATGCGATTAAACGAATTAATATATGCCGTGCAATGCTCGAAGAAAAAATCGAAGCAAAAGAAATTATGTATGGTGTGAATACAGGTATTGGTGAGTTTTCTGAAGTTGTTTTGGATGATGATCAAGTACAAGATTTTCAAAAATATTTAGTTTATAATCATGCAGCGGGGATTGGCGATCCTGCACCGATAGAATATGTTAGAGGTGCTATGCTGGGACGAATAAATGTTCATGCGCATGGGAATTCAGGTTGTCGCATTGATATAACTCAAACCTTAGTCGATATGCTTAATAAAGGTGTTACACCATTTGTATGTCAAAAAGGATCCGTTGGAGCAAGTGGCGATTTAGCACCAATGTCGCAAATAGCTCTGTTATTAATGGGCGAAGGAAAAGCTTATTATAATGGAGAATTGTTAGAAGGAAAGGAAGCTATGGATAAGGCAGAAATTTCTATTCCTGGATTACAAGCTCGTGATGGATTAGCAACCATTAATGGTTCTAATGTTTTAACTGCAATGAGCGCTATTTTCTTGGTTGACGCTAACAATTTTTTAAAACAGGCAGAAATTGCTGCTTCAATGTCATTGGAAGCATTAAAAGCTAATATGAAACCTTATACATCAAAGTTGCATGAAGTACGGGGATTTCAAGGAGCTGTTCGTAGTGCAAATGCAATAAACAAAATGGTTGCTGGTGGTGATTTAAAAGAAGGTAAAGTAAAATGTAAAGTTCAAGATGCATATTCTATGCGTTCTACTCCACAGGTAATTGGAGCCGCACGTGATTCCTTGCGTTGGGCTCGTTCACAAGTTGAAATAGAATTAAATGGAGTAGGAGATAATCCAATATTTTTTCCAGAAGAAAATATGCAATTGTCTGGCGCAAACTTCCAGGGAACACCGGTATCATTACCAATGGATATGGCTGGCGTTGCAATTACAATGGTGTGTGTTATGTCAGAACGTAGAATGAATCGTTTAAATAATCCTGCATTAAGTGTTGGTTTGCCTGCATTCTTAACAAAGGGAGCTGGAATGTTCTCAGGTTTAATGTTAAGTCAGTACACTGCAGATATGCAAATTGTAGAACAAAGAATTCTTTCGGCACCAGCATCAATTCAATCTATTCCAGCTGCTGCTGATCAAGAAGATTTTGTGTCAATGGGTATGAACACTGCAATTAAGAATTTCCAAATTATGGATAATGCTTATGGAATACTTGGAATTGAGATTATGGCTGCAGCGCAGGCATTAGATTTTCGTGAGTATGGCTTTGGAAAAGGGGTTGTTAAAGCAAAGGAAATTGTTCGTAAATATGTTGATTTCTTAGAAATAGATCGTCCATTATATCCAGATCATACTGCAATGAAGGAATTAGTAAAATCTTGCGAAATTTTAACAGAAGTTGAAAAGGTAGTCGGTAGTTTAGATTAAGGGAGAATATTTATAAGAAATAAAAAGCTCCAATAATTTGGAGCTTTTTATTTAATTATTTTTACCGCTTTCGCGAATTCTCTTAAGTAGATACGTTTTAAACTCGTAATCTGCTAAATATATTCTCATTACCTTTTCAATAGGTAATATATTTTTAAATTTCTTGTGATATTCATCTAATAGTTCTGCCAATTCAATTTCATAATGAATGTATTGATCGGCATGTTTAACCATCTCATCATTCGTCATTTTTTGATTATTTTCAGAAAAATCTGTCATGTGATTTTTTCTACTGGCAATTATTTTATTTTTTTTAGCCCAATACTCGTTATAAACAGGCCAAAATACTTGAGCTTCTTCAGATGTCAATCCAATTTTATCAGTAAAAAAAGCAATCTTCTGATATTTTATTTCTTGCTCTCTTTCCTCTTTTGTTTGTGTATTCTGAGCATAGGCCGATAATCCAATAATGGATATCAACGAAAGTAGAATGAATGGTTTAAAGATTTTCATTTAATTAAAATTTACAATTCATCAATTAAAGTTCCGTAATCAATATCTTCATTTACAAGATAATTAATGTAATGATCCGTTTCAATTTCTTTCTTCTCAATTACATCTTTTTTATCTTCTAATAAAACATCAATAAAATGTTGTTCAGTAAACTCATAAGCATCAACTTCAATAGTTCTTGTAAAAAGTTCATTGCCTAAACCTGCTTCATTCCTACCCGAAAGAATAAAATCTACTGCTGTAATAGATATTGCAGCAAATGCAATAATCATAAAGCCCAATGCAAAATGTGGTTTTACATAGTATAAAACTCTCATTGCCCAAGATAGTTCCTTTTTCTCACTTACGATTTTTTCTTGAATTCTTGTTGGAAATTCTTCGAAATAATCTTTTGGAACTGAAAACGGATTTATAGTATTTCCTTTCAATTCTTCCAATTTCTCGTTAAAATTCTTCATTTTATATTCCCCAATTTGTTTCCCCTGTCTTTTTGACTTTTATAAAACTTAAAAGTTTAATCTTCTTTAAAATAATTCTCTATTTTCTTTACTGCGTGATGATAAGAAGCTTTTAAGGCTCCCACGGAAGTTTCTAAAATTTCCGACATATCATCATATTTCATTTCCTCGAAATATTTCAGATTAAAAACGATTCTTTGTTTTTCCGGCAGTTCCAGTATTGCTTTTTGAAGTTTACATTGTATTTCGTCCCCATTAAAATACTCATCACATTCGAGCGTTTCACTCAAGTGATTTTCATAATCGACAATTGGCAATAAATATTTTGTTTTTTGTTGTTTTAAAAATGTTAAAGATTCGTTTGTTGCTATCCTATAAAGCCATGTGTAGAGTTTAGAATCCTTTCTAAATCCATCTAAGCCTTTCCATACTTTTATAAAAGTATTTTGTAGAATATCGTCAGTGTCGTCGTGTTTAACAACAATTTTACGAATATGCCAATACAGCTTTTCTTGATATTTTCTAACTATCAAGTTAAAAGCATAATTACGCTTCTCTTTATCGCTAAAGAGGTCTAATAATTCCTTATCGCTGTATTCTGACATTCTAATCCTACAAAGAATTGCAAATTTTATTTTCTTTTTAATACAGTTTCTACCGAAGAAATAATATCTTTTGTGTCAATTCCATATTTAGTAAGCAATTCTGCAGGTTTTCCACTTTCTCCAAAAGTGTCGTTTACAGCAACCATCTCAATTGGTGTTGGTAGTTTTCTGCTTAATAATTGAGCTATAGAATCTCCTAAACCCCCGTTCATCATATGTTCTTCGGCTGTAACAACTGCTTTGGTCTTCGAAACAGATTTTAAGACAGCTTCTTCGTCTAAAGGCTTAATAGTATGAATATTAATTATTTCGCAAGATATACCTTTTTCTTCCAGAGCTTGTGCTGCTTCAATTGCTTTCCATACTAGATGTCCGGTAGCAAAAATACTTACATCAGTTCCTTCATCTAATAAAAGAGCTTTACCAATTTCAAATTTCTGATCCACAGGAGTGAAGTT
The DNA here is from genome assembly GCA_016342685.1 of Bacteroidales bacterium. Taxonomy (GTDB): domain Bacteria; phylum Bacteroidota; class Bacteroidia; order Bacteroidales; family UBA12077; genus UBA12077. The sequence continues at coordinate 301,695 of JAEINU010000003.1, forward strand.
TGGAACACTTGGTCGTCCAAAGCGAAGATAAACAGGACCTTCATATTCTGCAATTGCAAGTGTTGCAGCCTTTGTCTGATTGTAATCGCAAGGATTAATCACAACCATACCAGGAAGCATTTTCATTAATCCAATATCTTCCAGAATTTGATGTGTAGCACCATCTTCGCCAAGGGTTAATCCCGCATGCGAAGCACAAATTTTTACATTTTTTCCTGAGTAAGCAACCGATTGTCTAATTTGGTCGTAAACACGTCCTGTTGCAAAGTTGGCAAAAGTTCCTGCAAAAGGAATTTTTCCACCAATAGTTAATCCTGCGGCTGTTCCAATCATATTTGCCTCTGCAATCCCACTTTGATAAAATCTTTCTGGAAAATCCTTAACAAAATCATTCATTTTTAATGATCCTATTAAATCTGCACATAATGCAACAACATTTTCATTTGTTTTTCCTAATTCATATAATCCAGCTCCAAAACCAGATCTTGTATCTTTCTTTTCTGAGTAGTCGAATTTTTTCATGTTATATTTTAATAAAGTATTATTTTCTTTGATGATCCTGATTTAATAGTAAATCGTTTATTTATTGTATAAATTGATTGTTTTGTGTTTTTAGGTCTGAATACAACTCGGTAGTTTCCTGGTTGTATTACTAAATTTTGTCTTAAATTAGTTTGATTGAGATTATAAATCCACTTTAAAGTATCAGCAGTTTCTTCGTAAATACTCCCAAAGCCTCCAGAAGACAATGAAAAATTTGCAATCCCTGGACGAGGAATATCTATCTTGGTGGTAGTACTTTGCTCAACCTGAACATCTTCTACGTAAATTCTCGGAAGAGTTAATATCTCCAAGTCGTATTTACCAACTAAATATTTTACTGTACTGTTATTTTTCTGAATATTTATTGTTTCAGATTTATTATCTGATCTAACTATAACTTTCAGATTTTTATGAAGATTGCTCCCCATGTTCGAAACTTTTAAAAAACCTTGTGGAGTATTTAACCCAATCATATTGTGTTTTCCTTCGGTAAGTTTTATGTTTTCCTTTCTTACAGCAGGAATTGTATGAGCAACAATATCGTATGTTATTAATGGATCAATTATTAAAGTGTCTGGATTTCCATAGTAATTAATGGTATGTACAAAGTTGTATTTTACCTTACCCGATATATGATCAAAGAATGTCATATTCACGTTTGTTTCAGAAGGCATTCCTTTCGAGTCGAGTAAATTAACCTGAGCTGTTGTTGAGTTTAGAGCTCTTGAAATTACTACTTCAAGTACCTCTTTAAACTTCTCTTCATTCGGGCTATTGTAAACATGTCCAACACATTCAAAAGATTCTTCAAAATTTGGATCTAAGCCTATTCCTATAATAAATGGTTTAAGTACAATTCCTTTTTTCTGAAGATTTAAAGATGCCTGACAAGGATCTCCATCGCAAGCTTCTATGCCATCAGTAATTAAAATAATGATATTTCTGCAATTATCACATTCTGGAAAATCGTTTGCTGCCATTTCTAATGAATTAGCAATTGGCGTGGTTCCTTTGGGTACCAGATAACGTAGTTTTTGTCTAATTTGACTTGCATTATCGGGACTAAAAGGAATCTCTAGCTTTGTATCATTGCAATCTTGAGGAGGTACCGGGCTTTGATGTCCATATACTCTTAATGCCATTTGAACATTATCAACTTTTTCAAGGCTATCAACAATGCTAATTAGATATTTTCTCGCAATACTTATTTTCTTACCGCTCTCCCAAGACCCATACATACTTTGAGAAGCATCAAAAATAAATAAGATGCGCGAAGTTGGTGGCTCTGGCATATTTTTATTTTGGGCAATAATTACGTTTACCGAAATTAAAAATAAGAATAAAAGTATGTTGATTTTAATATAGTTCAATTGCACCTTTATTAAAACAGAGAGCATTGCTCTCTGTAAGTTTATTAATCCATTGACTTTCTTCGGTCGTAATCTTCCTTTTTAATTTGCCCTAAAATTATTAATTGAGCACTCGCATAATTAGTTGCTAAAGGTATGTTATAATGATTACATGCTTCAAGAAGGTTCTGAATGTCTTCATGATGTCCAACCTTTAAAAAAGGATCTCTAAGAAAAATTACAATATCGATTTCTTTGCGTTTAATTCTATCTGTAATTTCGATATAGCCACCAGATTTACCCGGGCTTAAGTGTTCAACACTTATGTCATTAGACTCAACATGCTCTGCTGTTCTTCCTGTTGCAATTAAATTTACACCGTAAATCCATTCTTTGTGTTCATTCAGGAATTGAACCATTTCCGCTTTTTTTACATCATGCGCAATAATTACAATGTTCTTCATATTCCTCCAGATTTTTATTTAATAATCTCCTAAAGTTTCTTCTAATTGATTTAGTGCAGTTTGTAATTGCTCATCATTAGGAGCAACTCCATGCCATTTGTGAGAACCCATCATAAAATCAACACCCATTCCCATTTCAGTTTTCATTAAAATGGCTATTGGTTTCCCTTTTCCAGTTAATGATTTAGCTTCGTTAATTCCTCTTACAACATCAGCCATATCGTTTCCATTCATTTCAAGAACAATCCAGCCAAAACTTTCCCATTTTGCTCTAAGGTTACCAAGAGTCATTACTTTATCAACAGGACCATCGATTTGCTGTCCATTGCAATCTACTGTAGCGATTAGATTGTCAATTTTATGTTGAGTTGCAAATAATGCTGCTTCCCAAATTTGACCTTCCTGAAGTTCTCCATCACCATGTAATGTAAAAACTAAGTTGTCTTCTTTATTAAGTTTTTTACTTAATGCAGCTCCACATGCAACAGATAATCCTTGTCCTAAAGAGCCTGACGCAACTCTAATTCCAGGCAAACCTTCTTTTGTTGTTGGATGTCCCTGAAGTCTTGAGTTAAGTGTTCTGAAAGTACTCAATTCTTTTACATCGAAATAGCCACTTCTTGCTAAAGCGCTATACCATAAGGCGGAAAGATGTCCATTCGATAAAAAGAATAAATCTTGATTTTTACCATTCATGTCGAAATTTTTTGAATCATGATTCAAAATTTCAAAATACAAAGCAGTAATAAAATCAGTACATCCTAAAGATCCACCAGGGTGACCTGAGTTCTGTGCGTGAACCATTCTTACTATATCTCGTCGAATTTGTGATGCAGTTTTTTCTAAGTTTTGAATATCAGCCATTTTTAATATAAATGATTTGTGTTTTTTATAATTATTTTTGACAAAATTAGGGGGTAAAAGTACGGATTTTCAAAATAATATACGGAATTTGTTTTCACTTTATTATCAACAAATTTCGATAAATTTAAGAGGATTGTATTTTTATTAAAAAAGATCTTTTTAAAATCCTGAAAAAGTGTAATTTTGAGCCTTCAAAAATGTATTACTAAGATAAAATAATTATGGGTTTACAGTGTGGAATTATTGGAATAACAAATGTTGGTAAATCAACTTTATTTAATTGTATGTCAAATGCTAAAGTTGAAATAACAAATTTTGCATTTAGTACGAACAAATCGAATATTGGAGTAATTAATGTTCCGGATAATAGATTGTATGAACTTGAAAAAGTACAAGCTACAGAGAAAATAATTCCTGTTACTGTTGAGATTCTTGATATACCCGGATTAACAAAAGGAGCGAATCAAGGTGAAGGTGTTGGTAATAAGTTTTTAGGAGATATTAGAAATACGGATGCTTTAATTCATATTTTGCGTTGTTTCGACGATGAAAATTTAGCTCACGTGGATGGCTCTGTTGATCCGGTTAGAGACATAGAAACTATTGATTTTGAGTTACAAATTAAAGATTTAGAATCTGTTGAAAAAAAAATACAGCGTTACGAAAAACTTTCGAAAACAGGAGATAAAGATGCCAAGCAGGGTATTGAAATCTTAAATGGGATAAAAGAGCATTTAGAATCGATGCAAAATGCGCGTTCTTACGAAATGTCTGAAAAAGATAAAAAACATATTGGAGATCTATTTTTATTAACTGAAAAACCTATAATTTACGTTTGTAATGTAGATGATGCTTCTGCAATTAATGGTAATGCATATGTTGAGAGTGTAAAAGAAGCTCTAAAAGGGCAGGATACTGAAATATTAGTAATAGCAGGAAAACTAGAAGCAGAAATTACTGATTTAGAAGATTTAGAAGATCGTAAAGAGTTTTTGAGCGATGCAGGTCTTACTGAGCCAGGAGTAAATAAATTAATTCGAAGTGCTTATTCTCTCCTAAACTTATTCTCATTTTTTACAGTTGGACCGAAAGAAATTCATGCTTGGACTATTAAAAAAGGGATGACTGCACCACAAGCTGCAGGTGTAATTCATAGTGATTTGGAGCGTGGGTTTATTCGTGCTGAGGTAATGAAATACAACGACTATATTGAATTGGGGTCTGAGTCGAAAGTAAAAGATGCCGGAAAATTTCATATTGAAGGAAAGAATTATGTTGTTGACGATGGCGACATTCTCAATATTCGTTTTAACGTATAAATAAAATATGAATACGCTCTTGGCAATATTTATTGGTGGTGGATTAGGAAGTGTTATGCGTTTCGGAATTTCATCTTTGGTTACTTCAAATTTTAAACATATTAATCCGGTTGGTACTTTGACTTCTAATATTATTAGCACAGTAGTTTTAGGAGCAATACTTTTTTTTACAACAGATAAGTTTATTATTTCTTCAAACCTAAAAGCATTGTTAGTTGTTGGGTTTTGTGGTGGATTTAGTACTTTTTCAACATTTAGTTACGAAACTTTTGAACTAATTAGAAGTGGGAATTATTTTTTTGCTGCTGCAAATTTGTTAGTAAGTATATTTCTTGGTGTCGGAGTTTTATTTATTTTAGCACGAAGTATCTAAAAATTCAAATTCGTAACAATGCATAATAAAATATTTTCTGTAAAAAGCATATTACTAATGTGTATGTTTTTTTCTCAATTTGCTTATTTACAAGCCCAAAATCATTTCAACAAACCACCCAAGTTAGTTGTAGGAATTGTAATTGAAGAAATGCGTTACGAAATGCTTCTTCGTTATTGGGATTCTTTTGGCGAAAATGGCTTTAAAAAGATAATTAATCAAGGTGCTTTCTGCACTCAAAATCATCATAACTATTTAATAACACAAAATGGAGTTGGACAGGCAAGTATTGTTACAGGTGCTTATCCATCTGGTCATGGAATAATTTCAAATGATTGGTACGATCGTTTAGGTGATAAAATTATTGACTGTGCCGATGAAACAAAATTTAATTTAATGAATGGTGGTGTTTCTATGGGAAACTATACACCTAAAAATATTATATCGTCAACTATTGGCGATGAAATTAAATTGGCTAATAACGATAGCTCAAAAGTTATTTCTGTTTCTCTAAATCCAGTTTCTTCAGTTATTTCTGGCGGTAAATTAAGTGATTATGCCTTCTGGTTTGATAATTCTGATGGTAATTGGATTACTGGAAGTTATTATACCGATTCTTTGCCAAAATGGGTTAAAGATTTTAATAAGAAAGCTTTTCAAGATGTTTATATTCGAAAAACCTGGGCGAGTATGTATTCTTTATCTGATAATTACACAAAGAGTTTATCCGATGATAATAATTTTGAATTAGGATTTAGCAATTATCGTTATACTTTTCCGTATGATTTATCATATCTTAGAAATAGATCGGGAAACTATAAGTATTTAAAATTTACGCCTTATGGCAATACTTACACAAAGGATTTTGCAATATCATCTATTATTGGTGAGGATTTAGGTAAAGATGATTACACAGATTTCTTATCAGTAAGTTTTTCTGCAACGAATTATGTTGGCGAATTGTTTGGACCACGATCTGTTGAAATTGAAGATATCTTTTTGCGATTAGATAAAGATCTTGAGCATCTTATTGGCTTTTTAGATGCAGAGTTAGGACTTGAGAATGTTTTAATTTACATAACTTCCGATAGAGGAGTAGCTGATGTTCCGGAATACTTGATTCATAAAAAGCAGAATGCGGGTATTTTTGATGGATCAAAAGCAGTAGCTTTATTAAACAGCTATTTAAGTATTTTGTATCAGGATGGAGAATGGATTAAATCGTATCACTCTAAACAAATATATTTTAATCAGAGTTTAGTTGACGAAAAGGGAGTTGATTTATATGAGCTTCAAGAGAAAGTAGCAAATTTTATGGTTCAATTTAATGGAGTTGCAAATGCTTTACCTGGGTTAACAATAAACACAACGAGTTTTAGGTCGGGAATAAACCAAAAAATCCAAAATAGTTATCATCAGAAACGATCGGGTGATGTAATAGTTAATTTAGAACCGGGTTGGATCGAAAAAAACGGACGAGTTACGAATTCTGGTTCTGGTTATACTTACGATACGCATGTTCCATTAATTTGGTATGGATGGAATGTAAAAAGCACACGAATTGATGAACCAACAGAAGCAATCGATATTGCACCTACCATTTCTTGGATATTAAATATTACTGCTCCAAATGCAGCTACCGGTAAACCAATTTATAAAATTGTTAAATAAATTGGTTGTTAAAGTTGTATTTAAGTAGATGATATTTATTGGCTAACATCATTTTTTGTATTAAAATATAAATACATTGCTTTGAATTAACATATCTATTTAAGTAAAAAAGATGCAAAATGACTAAATTTTTAAGTGTATTTTTTATTGTAATTATTTTTCAATACAATAATGTTTTTGCAGTAAATACGAAGGAGAAAGATGCTAAAATTGAAGAGTACATACAATTAGCACAACAATATCAAAATGATTCTGTTTTAAAATCAATTTTATACGCAAAAGAAGCTTATAAAATAATTGCAAAGGATGGTAATCAAGAACAAAGCATTAAAATCTTAAATATTCTGAGTTATACGAGTCAGTTGATTGGGCGATATAACGAGGCAATTAGTTATTCTTTGGAATTATTAAAAATAGGAGATTCTAAGAATGATAAGGAATTAATAGCTACTTCATATCTTCAAATTGGAAATAGCTATAGGGCTTTATTAAGATTTAAAGATGCGTTAAATTTTCATAATTTGGCCATCTTGAAATATAAAGAGTTAGGAGATGAACTTCTCTTAGCATCAGCATATAACGATTTTGGGGCTACTTGTTTTGAGAATGAAATGTATGAAGAATCTTTAGATTGTTTTGAAAAATCACATCATATATTTTTAGAAAAAAAGGATACTTTGAATTTAGCCAGAGTATATAATAGTTTAGGCATCATCTATAGTGAGTTAGATAATCTTATTGAAGCAAAAAGGTATTTTCTAAAATCGTTACGGATTTTTGAAGAAAGAAAACAATATAATAATGTAGCGTCTTTAGATAACAACCTCGGTAAGTTGTATATCGAATTAGGAGAGTTCGAAGTGGCCAAAGAATATCTTTTAAAGGCTGATAAGTATTCAACGGAGAAAAATCTTATATATGTGCAGTTGAAAAACCGTCAAGTTTATACTGAATTATATAAAAAACAAAATAATTACAAAAATGCATTTAATTCTCTAGAGCATTTTATTGCGCTAAATGATAGTGTCCGGCAAAAGGAGATTGTTCAAAAAGTAGAACAAATAAGAATCGCATACGATGTGGATAAAATGGAGAAGGACTTGGTTTTAGCGAAAAAACATAACTTGATAAAAGAAAAAAATATTCGAATCATAATTATTTTGTCCTTAGGTGTTTTTATTATTGGTTTACTACTAATGATTGTGCTAGTTATAAGAAATAAACAATCAAAGATTAAATTACTTGTAATTCAAAAGGAAAGCGAAATAGCAAACCTAAAGATTGCAAAAATTGAAGAGGAAAGAAGAAGAGTAAAAGAAAAATTTGATATAGAACTTGCATTTAAGAATAGAGAGCTTACTTCCACTACAATGCATATTGTTCAAAAAAATGAACTTATAAATGATATAAAGAATCATTTGAATGGAATGGAATTCCAAACATCTGAAAATACAAACATCGTTAAAAACATAATAAATGAAATTAATCAAAATGTTTTAACAGATAAAGATTGGGATGTTTTTGTTAAGCATTTCAAAGATGTTCACCCTGATTTTTTCGATAATCTAATAAAAGAGCATCCTAGTTTAACATCAAAAGAAGTTAGATACTGTGCCTACTCACGATTAAATTTATCGATAAAAGAAATTGCTGTTGTTTTAAATATTACAAATCGAGGGGTTGAAAAAGCCCGAAGCAGGATTCGTTCAAAAATGACCCTATCAAAAGACGTAGATTTAAATTTATACCTCCAGACGTTCGGTAATTAACAATAAATCAATTTATAGTATATAAGCGCGACAAAAATGGGTAGTAATTGTCGTGGTCTTTGTCGTGGCTTTTTAGCCATCATTTTTAATTAGTTTCTTAAGAATCCAAGTATTATTGCGTGAACAAATTAAATTGTTGAATTTGATATACGCTTTTGTACAATGAATAAAGAAAATTGGTTAAAAATAGTTTTAGTAATAGTTATACTGCTTACTCTTGTTTTTATGTTAACAGGACTGAATGAAGTATACTATTCCGAAGAAGTTGAAGAAGTTGATCTGAAAAAAGTGATTGAAGAGAGTGTAAAAGACACTGTTCAAACGAGTCCTATAATGAAAAAATACAGAACAAAAGATGGGATTTTACTTTTTTTTAAAAATGATATTATATACTAATTAAAGATACTATGAATATGAAAATAAAATTACTTGTAGTAATGTTTTTGTTTTGTTTATGGGGAGTAAAAAGTTCCTTTGCACAAGATTACAAAATTAGACTTTCCTCTCATACTATAAATTATGATGATGAAAAAGATAATAAAAGCATTTCGTCAACAGATCTAAATAAAGCTGAAAAATATTTTATAATTCAGTTTAAGGAAATACCTAGTGAAGTAGAAAAAAAGGAATTGTATAATTTGGGAATTGAATTGATAGATTATATTCCTGATTATGCTTATTTAGCAACAAAGAAATCTAAAAGAATAAAGCTTTCTTCAAAATCAGATCTTGGAATATTAAGAGTAGAAGAGTATAAGTCTGAATATAAGCTTGATTATCGAATTTCAAATAACCAAGTGCCTAAATGGGCTGTTCCTGAGTTTGGCCGAGTTAATATTAACGTTGTATTTTTCGAAAATATAAATTTTACATTAGATAAATTTCAAAAGCTGAATATAACCAATGTAAAAAATATTGGTCAAAATTTATATCAGTTAGAAATTAGCGAAAGCAAGATAGATGATCTGGCAAAAATTCAAGAGGTAAAATGGATTGAATTAATCAAACCCGAAAAACAGCTTAGTAATAAGAACCAAAGAACCATGCATCGTGCTAATGTTGTTAATTCAGATTTGGCGATTGGGAAAGGACTCTATGGCGAAGGTATTATTATAGGTGAATTAGATGGGGGGAGTATTTCCGAGCATCAGGACTTAGTATCAAATATTACGAATCATTCAAAGTTGGGTAACCACAATCATTCAACTCACGTAGCAGGTTCAATTATTGGTAAAGGCTTAATTAATCCTGAAATTAAAGGTATAGCACCAAAGGCTTATTTACATTCGTGGGATTTTTATACAGATAATCCAATGGGTAGAACAGATACTGCAATTTTTGATGAAAACTTAAATTTAGTAACAAATTCATGGGGTTATAGTTTTTCTCCTTATACATGTTATAATCCGGTTCCATATCTTACAAATGATAGAGAATATGATATTGTTGCAAGAAAGTATCCTAAGGTTTTGCAAGTGTTTGCTACGGGTAATGATCAGCAATCATGCAGTGGGGGATATAAAACAGCAAGCTGGAATATGAAAAATGTTTTATTTGTAGGTGCGGTTGATAATAATGATGTAGTAGCAGATTTTAGTAGTTGTGGTCCTTTATATGATGGAAGAATAGTCCCTCATGTGGTTGGAATGGGAGTTGATGTATACAGTACTTCTTTAGATCAGAGCTATGAATATATGAGTGGAACATCGATGTCTACACCTGGTGTAACAGGGAGTGTAGCATTACTTTATGAAGCATATAAGAAAAAATATAATGAATTTCCAACATCTAGTCTTGCAAAAGCACTAGTTTGCAATACTGCAAAAGACCTTGGAAATCCGGGTCCTGATTATCAATATGGTTTTGGTAGAATAGATATTCTTAAAGCAGTAGAAAGTGTTGAAGATGCATCTTTCTTTGAAGGAAATGTTAAAAATATTCAGACAGTTGAGCATGAATTTACTATTGAGAGTGGAGTTACTCAGTTTAAAGTAACTTTAGTATGGAATGATCGTCCAGCTTATCCCGGATCTGCAGTTGCATTGGTTGATAATATGGATCTTAGCATTGAAAAACCAGATGGAGAATTAGTATATCCATTAGTATTAAATCCACTTACTCCTTCTTCAATTGCCGAAAATAAAAGCGATAATATTAATAATATTGAGCAGGTAGTTATCAATCAACCAATTGCTGGAACTTATAAAATAAAAGTAAAAGGGACGGTTATCCAAAGTGAAAATAACTATTCTATTGCTTATTGTGCAGAAAAACAGAATATTCAAATAGTATTTCCTATTGGAAATGAAAATCTTATTTCTGGTAATAGTGAGTTTTTAAGATGGAATTCTTCTAATCATGATGATCAAATTGATTTATTTATTTCCGAAGATAACGGTAATACTTGGAATGAAATTACTACTGGATTAAATGCAAATATCAGAAATTATGAATTTACTTTTCCTGAAATTTCTAATAAGAATGTTAAAATAAAAGTTGTTCAAGGAAGCATGAATTCTGAGAGCGAGGCTTTAATTGTGGCTCCTGTTTCTAAAAAAATTGAAATTGATGCAAATTTTGAAAGCGGATATATTAAATGGAATAAGGTTGAAAATGCTAATTCTTACGATATTTTTTCTATTGACCAAGGGGATATAAAATTATTAGAAACGGTAACTGACACTTTTTTTACTGCAAATAATTTAATCACAGATGAAAGGCAATTTTTTACAATACAATCAAATTTGAGTGATTATAAATCTCAAAGGAATATTGCTCAGTCTGTTACTGCAATTCCTAAAGTAGATGTAGGTATTAAGACTATTTTAAGTCCGTTACCTGGAGCGTTTTTAGGAGAAGAAGAGCTCGTAAAAATTCGCATAATTAATGTAGGAGCAAGCGAATTAGTTGCAGGAACAAAATTACCTGTAAAATATTCTGTAAATAATGGTGACCCTATAGAAGATACTGTTACACTTAACAGTAATGTAAAACGAAACGAAACCTATGATTTCTCCTTTTCAAAGACTGCTTATATGTCGGTTAATAAACTTTACGAATTTAAATTTGAAGTTGAGCATGTAGAAGATACTATATATAAAGATAATAATACATTTAATTGGAGAGTTCTGCATTTCGATGAGATTACAGAATATCCATATAAAGAGAATTTTGACCTTGTTTATGATTTGACATTAAATGAAATAGACGACAATGTATACCTAGATAGAGGATGGGATAATGATTATATAAATGATGATTTTGAATGGTGGCCATGGAATTCAGATACATACAAGGAAGGAACGGGTCCATCAGAAGATCACACATCAGGGAAAGGTAAGTTTTTATATACCGAATCGTTTTTCTTAGAAGGGGAAATAGGAACAATGAATTTGTTTTCTCCTTATTTTAATATCAATAGTTTAGATCAACCTTTAATTTCATTCTGGTATCACATGTATGCAGAAGAACTTGAGATGGGTTCTTTATATCTTGATATTTTCAGTGTTCAAGAAAATCAATGGTACGAAAATGTTTGGACGAAAACAGGAACTCAGGGTAACAAGTGGAGAAATGCTCTAATCGATATTTCAGATTATAAAAATATGGGTTTAATTAGATGTCGTTTAAGAGTAGTGACAAGCAATACCTATCAAAATGCAGTTGCTATAGACGACTTTGAAATGTACGAGGGTAATATTTATGATCTTAAAATAGATTCAATCGGATTAAATCAGGATGGAGGATTGTTAAATAATGAAGAAATAATTAAGATATATTATAGCAATATTGGAGGAAAGGAAATACCTGTTGGAGAAAAACTTAGTTTTCAATATCAACTAAATGATGATACACAAGTAAATGAAGAATTCACTGTTGAACAGGCAATATTAACTGGAGATCACATGGTTTATGAGTTTAAAGCAAAAGCCGATTTAAGTGATATAACTAAAAGAAATTTTGTCGATATTGAGATCCAATTTTTAAAAGATAAACGCCAAAGTAATAACAAAATTAGAAATATGGTGGTTCAGTCATATAATGAACCAACATCAGTATGCGATATCGGTTATTATTATATGGGAGTGTTGAATGTGGGTTTAGAAGGAGCATATTCTGAACTATCGATAGAAAACTATAACACTTTATTTTCCAATACAGAAGTTGAAGGATATTCCTTTTATGCAGATCAAATAGCAACTGTATATAAGGGAAAAAAATACGAACTAGGTTATCAAGCTATTCCTTTTACAAAAGTTGATGGTTTAGATCCAACAGGGCAGTATGTTAAAGTGTGGGTTGACTATAATCAGGATGGAATATTTGATAACGGTGAAGCGGTTAGTCAAACAAATTATAGAGGAATTGCATATGAAATAGATGAAATATTAATTCCAGAAACTGCTAAGTTAGGCTTAACAAGAATGCGCGTACGATCAGGTTATTATAAAGAAGATATGATAAGTGATAATGCAGCTGATAATAATTTTGATTATGGTGAAACAGAAGATTATACTATAAAGATTATTGAGGAGCCTCAGTATAATATTGGATTAAATAGTTTTAAGGATATGCCGTTTTCTTTTTCTGGATTAAGTGAAAATGAAAAATTGAGTGTAAATCTTATAAATTCAGGATCAGTTTCAATTGAGGCTAGTACTGCAATAAAAATTTCTTATAGTGTTAATGGAAATGTAAACACAGAAGATTATACATTATCGAATAATTTTATGAGCTCGGAATCATTAATTTATGAGTTCAACAAGAAACTTGATTTATCATTAGAAGGTAAGTACATTATAAAAGCATGGGTTGATTTAGTGGGAGATGAAGATTGTTACAATGACACCTTATACTTAACCGTTATTAATTTACCTAATGAGAATCCATTTGAATATTCAGAAAATTTTGAAAATTCAGATGATCAAAAATGGTTTGCAACTGCAACTAAAAACAAAAGTGTTTGGGAGCTTGGTTTACCTACAACAAGGTTTTTAAATACTACTCACTCTGGAGCAAATGTATGGGGAACAGTTCTTGATGGAGATTATCTACCAAGAACAGAAGCGATTTTATATTCTCCGGTTTTTGATTTCACAGAAATTAATTCAGCAATTTTATCATTTTGGATAAGTTCAATATCCGAGCCTGGATTTGATGGAATGATTTTAGAAGCGTCTGTTGATGGCCTTTATTGGGCAAAGTTGGGTGAAAACGAATCGGAATTTTATAATATAGCAAACAAAGGAAAAAATAATCTGGGTAGTAATATCTGGTCCGATTATTCTGAAGGATGGAAAAAGAAAGAAATTTCATTAAAGCAATATTGTGGTAAGAAAGAAGTTGCTTTTAGATATCGTTTTGTCTCTGATGAAAACCAAGATTCTGAAGGTTTTTGCTTGGATGATTTTGTTATAGAATCAACAAAAACAACTACATCTGTTAATGAAATATTAAACGACAATCTAAATATTTATCCAAATCCTTTTACAGAAGGAATAAACATTGATTGTTCAAATACAACGGGAGGTTTGCTTGTCAAAATCCTTGATGTAACAGGAGTGGAGTTGAAATCTGAAATGATTGCTTCGGATCATTCAGAAAGCGTATTTGTCAATTTAAATAATCTACCATCAGGTATTTATATGTTACAACTTATTACAGATGGAAAAAAAATGTATAGTAAACAAATTATAAAATACTAAAAATTAATTACTATGAAAATATTACAAAAATCATTATTAATTATATGCTTGTTCTTTGGAGCTAGTCTTATAAGTAATGCTCAAATAGTAGATCTTCCAATATCTGTTGATTTCAATAGTTTTAGTGGAATAAATCTTTCAGAAATAAACGAAGGATGGACTGAAGGAAATGGATATCCTGTTCCTAGTTTAGGCACAGGCTCATGGTTTGCGGGAGAAATCTTATATAATACAACAACAGCATCTATCAAACTTAATTCAGGAAATAAAGACGGATGGATTGTTTCTCCCGAATTTAATGTTACGAACAGTACAAATCTTTTTTTTAAAGCATCAGTGAGTGCTGATTATAATTATCCTAAAGAAACAGAATTAGGTATTGATGATGAGTTTGGGATTTATATTTCGGAAGATGGAGGTTCTTCTTTTACAAAGCTATTGAATATTAAGAGTGATTTGGAATACAATTTAAAACCGTTTCATGTTGATTTGTCTGGATACGAAAGCAAAACGATACGCGTTGGCTTTTATGCATCCGATGGCCAAGTTCAGAATAGTTATGCTTGTGTGCACCTTGATGATATTAAAATTAAAAATTCTACAGAAAAAGATTTAGCTGTAAATGGCTTTGATATCTCTCAGAATATTGAACTTAATAAAGAATTAAAATTTAATGTAGAAGTAACAAATGAAGGTTTAAACACATTAAATAATATTCCTTTAAGAATAGATATAAGAGGTCCTGAAAACAGAACTGAAGTAATCGTAATCGACGAAAATATTGAAGTAGCACAAACTAAAACTATTTATTTAACAGATATTAAGTTAGCTGCCGAAGGAAAATATACTATTAAAGTTAGTAGTGAATTGGTAGACGATGCAGATGCGGGAAATGATATTTTTCAGCAAGAGTTTGAACTTATTGCTAATAAAGAAATTCCGCTTGAAGTGTTAGATTTTAAATACTCATACAGCTCGGTTTCTTATTATAAAGGATGGAAGGAAGCAATAGGTGACCCAGAGCATCTAGCATATTCAGGATCTGCATGGGATACAAAGGTTTACCAAGAGCATTCTGCATTTTGTGCACCTATTTATGGTCAGGAATCATTTGATTGGTTTATTAGCCCTTCTTTTATTCCTACACAAAATACGAATTTGTATTTTGAAGCTACTTTGAAGTTTCTCGAAGGAACAACTGCTATGGGCGACGATGATGAGATAGTTATATACATAACTGATGATGGAGGGCTTAATTGGACAAAAAAAGCAAGCATAAATAAAGATAATATTGATGAATCGTGGAAAAAATACTTCTTTGATTTAAGCGAGTACGAAGGGGATATTATTAAAGTTGGATTTTTTGCAACCTCAGGAAATACTAAAGATGAATCAATAACGAATGTTTATATTGATAATGTTAGTATTAATACTGTTTACGATTATGATATCAAACTTACAGATGTTTTGGAACCTCAAAAACCTGCCCAGTTTACCAGTACAGAAACAATTGCTGTAGCAGTCGAGAATTTAGGAAAAGAGAAAATAGAGAATTTCATTTTATCCTATACAGTAAATGGAGGCACAGAAATTAAAGAAAATGTAACACAATCAATTGAATCACAAGAGAGCAGCGTTTATTATTTTAATACAAAGGCAGATCTTACAGGATCTGATATACAAATATCAGTTAAGGCTTATTTAGACGGAGATGCGAATACAGAAAACAATGAAATTAACAATCTAGAATTAAATACATATAGTTATAATCCTTTAACAGAAGGTAAATATGAACTAGGTTTCGAAGTAGATGAAGATTTTTCTGCATGGGTAACAATTGATGGTAATCAGGATGGCTTTACATGGCAGTTACATCATGATGAGTCATCTTATGATTATGATGGTGATTATACTTTTTATTATTCTTCAAAAAATACAACAGTACAATCAAATGAATGGTTGATTAGTAATGGATTTTATCTAGAAGCAGGTTGTGAGTATTTTATGTCTTTCTATTTTGCAAATAGGGCTGGCATAGCTCCTGAAAAATTAAAAGTTACTATGGGAGAAACTCAAACTATTGCAGGGCAGAATCAAACCTTGATAGATTTAGGGGAAATATCTAATAATTCATTTAGCCAAGCAGAAAAAACTTTTACAGTTTCAAGTGATGGTTTCTATTATTTTGGTTGGAATTCATATGGCGATGCAGATCAGTATGCCATGTTTATTGACAATATTGTTATTCAGAAAAAATACAATACAGATCTTTCCATAAATCGTTTTTATATACCAAAAGCAATCGATTATTCAAATAATATTTTAGACTCAATCCGAACTGTTTTAGTCGAAGTAGAAAATCAGGGAGAACTCGAATTAACAGAGATTCCTTTAAAGATGGAATTTCAAAACGAAGACGAGAATAAAACATTTGAATTTACATTTACACAAACAATTGCGCCTGGCGAGAAAGTAAAACTAGAACTTAAAGATGATGCATTTGCATTTGATTTCTCTAAGCCTATTGATGCAAAAGTATTTGTAAATAGCTCTTCTGATGAATACCATAAAAATGATACTCTGGTAAAAGAAAATTATATGCATATAAATTATTATACCAGTTTTGAATATGCCGAGGAAACCGAATCGTGGATAATTGTAGATTCTGATGAAGGTGGTCATACCTGGGAACGAAAAAAAGATAAATCAAAAGCAAAAACAGGAAATTACTATTATGGTGTAAAAACATCAGTATATGGGGGATATACAGAAAATATCGACTGGTTAATTAGCGATGGAATATATTTAGAAAAGTCAGCTTGTTATAAACTAAAATTTTGGTATGCAAATGTTTATTCAAAAGAAAATCTGAAATTATTTATTGGGAATTCTTATGATCCTGAAACATTTACCGATAAATTAATTGATATTAATATTGTCGACAATCATAGTTCAACTTATAGTTTAGCAGAGATTATAATTAATGTTGATGAAACAGGGGTTTATTATTTAGGCTTTTTATCCGATCTTGAAATTAATAATAGATATTATATCTGTATTGACGATTTTAGTTTGGAGAAAGTCGAAGAGCCTACTCCTGAATTCGATTTGTCTTATGACTTGATTTATAAAAACGCTGTATTAAAAATAGACAATAAGAATGATGCCGTGAAGGACTGGACTTGGACTATTGATGGAAAAGTTTTTGAAAATGTCGAGCAATTTGAATACGTTTTTTCAGAAAAAGGAGAATATCCTGTAAAGCTCGAAGCAGGAAACAGATGTGTTACAAACATGAAAGATGAGACAATAACAATTGATTATGCTTTAACTGATGATTTTGAATATACCATTGATGATAAAAATGTTTCTGTTACAGTTGATAATACAAACTTGAGTGATGTGGTTTGGAATTTTGGAGATGGTAATTTTTCAAACGAAATAAGCCCGATTAATTCATATGCCGATTATGGAACTTATAATATCATATTGTCTTTATATAGTGTGTGGGATTCATTTAATATTGAAAAGGAAATTGAATTAAAAACATCAACGGCTATAGAACCGATTGAAAAGAAAGATATATACCTATATCCAAATCCTGCTAGCACATATGTAAACATTGCAGCTAACAAAACAGGCAAAGCATATATTTATAATGAAACCGGTGTTGTGGTTAAAGAAATAGAACTAACTCAAGAAATAAAAGTTATTGATATTTCTAATCTGAAACCAGGAATTTATTTTGTTGAAAGCAATGAAATGTCTGTTAAACTTATTGTGCAATAATTGAAGACCCAAATACACTAGGGGCATAGAGTAATTAAGCCCCTAGTTTCTTATTATTTTAACCTAAAAATATAACTATGAAAAAATTTACTTTTATTTTTTTATTAACTTGCTATGCGTTGACTTTTAGTCTAAAAGCTCAAGTAATTAGCGAAAACTTTGATGGATCTTCCAGTATTCCTGAGAATTGGGAGAGTATTGTTTATTCTAC
Organism: Bacteroidales bacterium; assembly: GCA_016342685.1. Classification (GTDB taxonomy): domain Bacteria; phylum Bacteroidota; class Bacteroidia; order Bacteroidales; family UBA12077; genus UBA12077. The sequence goes on from JAEINU010000003.1 coordinate 319,752, forward strand.
TTCTACTTATTCTGAAATAAAAACAAGTACAAGTAATAAGAACTCTGAACCTAACTCCTTGTATTTATATGCTAGTTATAGTGATCCTACAGCTTATATGATACTTGCATCTCCAGTAGCAGATTTTTCTCAATCTAGTTCTCATAAATTATCTGCATATGTATATGGAAGTGTTGGAGATAAAATTGCTATAGGTACAATTTCTGATTATACCGATACATCAACTTATATCCCAATAGATACTTTGGAAATTACTGTTGGATATAAATTTAATTACTTTGAGAAATATATTTCCCCAGCAGAAACGAATACACGTGTTGCTTTCAGACGTGTTAAGGGAAATGTTTATATCGATGACATTACTGTAGATCCTGTTTTGCCATATAATGTAAAAATTGAAACTTTAAATAAGCAAGATGCAATTTTATCAGGAACAGGTTTTGATTATTTATTTCTGATAAAAAATACGGGTACCAATATTGCAAATTTCAGTTTCTCTGTTGATTCCGAATTGACATATAAAATATTAGACAAAGATGGAATTACTGAAATTTCAACTAAAGAAATTGCTGCATTAACAAACGACACTATAATTATTAAGGTTACTTCATCGAGCATACAAGATGGAATTAAGCAGGAAGATTTTACATTAAAGACTCATATTGTTGAAAGTACTACTTCAGAAGCTTCTATCGAAGTTAACTTTACAACATATTCTCCTTATATCGAAATTGAAGACGGATTTGAAAGTCAAAGCCTTCCTTTCGCTTGGTCAGTGTCTGGAGATAAAAGTAAAGTGAAATTCTTTGAAAGTGATTATTATTCACATACAGGTACTTGTTATACTCAAATAAGTGCTGGCACAACTGAAATTCCAAATATGCTTATTAGCCCTGCTTTAAAAGGATACGATGGAGATTATAAAATTAGTGCTTGGATAAATGGTACTGAGGATCTTGAAATTGGTATTATTACTGATTTAAACGATTGGTCAACATATAAGGCGCTTAGTACAGTAACTGGAGGGAATCGTGTATACGAAAAAATTGAGCTAATCTGTAAAGATTTCAATAATAATGCTCATGTTGTATTTAAGTTTGTAGGTATAAATAGTTATTCAAAAACTTTAATTGATGATGTCGATTTTGAAAGATATGAAGATTATAGCTTAGATTTAAAAACAGAAAACACAAACCAATCTGGTTATGTTGGAGGTCAGGTTTTATATCCTATTTATATATTAAATAATGGTACATTAGATGAAAAATATGATATCAGTGTTGATAGTGAATGGAATTATAAAATTTTAAGTAAAGATTTATTAACTGAAATTACTGAGATTAATGTATCGGTTGATGTTCTTGATACAGTTTATGTACAAATGGAAATTCCTGAAAATGGAATTCTTGATAATCAAATAGATTATGCTAAAGTAAAAGTAGCTTGTCATGATAATGTAGCTAATTTCGAAGAAACAGAATTAAGTACTACAGCATATTTTTATTATTCTTATTTAAACGAAGGTTTTGAAAATTCAACTTTAATACCAGCAAACTGGAAATATTATGCTCATGAAGCGAAGTATTCTTCTGTAAAAGTTAAAACAGGAAGTTCTTATGCTTACGAAGGACAAAATGGTATTTCAATGTATCAGTCTTCTAGTGCTGAGTATCCTTTATGTTTAATATCTCCTATTTTTAATGCTTCGGACAATAATTATTCTATAAGTTTTAATGCTAAGGTTACTAGTGGAGAAATCGATCTGAAATTTGGAACAATTACAGATCCTAATGATACAACTACATTTGAATTAATTACAAATGTTAGTCTGACAACCGATTATACATTGTTTGCTTTTGATAATGTAACATTGACCGAAGCGAAAGCTTTTGCAATAATTCATGGTACTGCATCAAAAACAATCAACATCGATAATGTTGTGGTTAAACAGAATAAAACAGTTGTAACATTTGATCCTCTTGATGGAACTGAGTTTGAAAACTCAAAACCTGACATGTTTGTATACTTTAGTAAACCAGTATTATATATCGATAGTACTGAGTTAGCACAAAATAATATTACAGACGTTCTGGAATTAAGAAAAGGGTCTGAGAGCGGTGAAGTTATTAATATCAATACAGTAATTAGTGATAATAAACAATCCTTGAAAATTGCACCTACTGTAAATCTAATCCCAGATTCTTATTATTTAATTTTGAATAAAAAATTAATTGATTTTGATGGAGATACAATAAATTCAGATAAAATATCTTTCCAAATTTTGGATTTAGTGGCTCCTGAATTCACCGAAGGTTTTCCAATTGTTGAGAATATAACAAAAGATGCGTTTGATCTTAAAGTAAATTCTAACGAAGATGGCAAATCATATTATATTTTGGTAGCTAAAGGTTCAGTTGCTCCCGATTATCAACAAGTAAAAGCAGGAGTTGATTATAATTCAGAAACTGTAATTGTTGCTGGAAATAAAAATATCCTAGGAAACACAACTGAGATTCTACTGGTTGAAGGATTAGATGAAAACACAGAATATGATTTATATGTAACCGTTGAAGATAATAGTGGTAATACTCAAGAGAACGTTGTAAAATTAGATGTAAAAACTCTTGATGTAACAGCTCCGGAATTTGTTGAAGGATTTCCAATTGTTGAGAATATAACAAAAGATGCATTTGATCTTAAAGTAAATTCTAACGAAGATGGAAAATCATATTATATTTTGTTAGCTGATGGTTCTGATGCTCCTGATTATATGCAAGTAAAAGCAGGTGTTGATTATAATTCAGAAACTGTAATTGTTGCTGGGAATAAAAATATTCTAGGAAATACAACTGAGATTATACAAGTTGAAGGTTTAGATGAAAATACAGAGTACGATTTATATGTAACCGTTGAAGATAATAATGGTAATACTCAAGAGAATGTTGTAAAATTGGATGTAAAAATTCCAGATGTAACAGCACCTGAATTTGCTCAGGATTATCCTCAGGCTAAGAATATTAAGGAAACAGCTTTCGATTTATTTGTTAAATCGAACGAAGCAGGAATCGCATATTATATTTTAATTGCTAATGATGCTATGACGCCTACTGCTACTGAGATTAAAAATGCTGTTAATTATTCTGTAGTTGATATTGTAGAATCAGGTAATATTGATTCAAAAACTGAAGAAGAGGCGTTTGTAATTATATCAGGACTTGTACATAATACAGAATATGATTTATATCTAACAATTGAAGATAGTGAAGGAAATCTCCAAGAGATTATTTCTAAAGTTGATGTAAAAACAATTATGTCAACATCAATTGAAGAGTTCGACCTGAATTTTACTGTAGCACCTAACCCTGCAAAAGATTTTATTAATATTAATTCTAGTGAAATTATTAAAAATTATACTTTATTAAATGCAATTGGAAATGTTGTATTAAAGAATAGTGTAAAAGAAAGATCGGTTCAAATAAATGTTAGTGGTTTAAACAAAGGCCTTTATTTCTTAATTGTTAAAACAAATTTGAATAAAGAAAGCGTTAAAAGAATCGTAATAGAGTAATAGATTGGTTAGAAATAGATATTAAATCGGAGGCTGTAAATTTATTTGCAGCCTCTTTTTATTACATAAAAAAGTGTTTTTTTCTTGTGGTATGTGTTACATAAATAATTTTAGAATTCTAAAAAGAATATATTTGCATTACAAATAGAAATTAAAATATGGCTTGGTTTTTTCTTTTTATTGCAGGTGTTTTTGAGATAGGGTGGGCTATTGGAATGAAATATACTCAAGGTTTTACGAAACTGGTACCGTCTGTTATAACACTTGTTTCAATGGCATTAAGTGTGTACTTATTATCTCTTGCAACAAAAGAAATTCCTATCGGCACAGCCTATGCTGTTTGGACAGGAATCGGTATTGCAGGAACCTCTATTCTCGGCGTCATCCTTTTCGACGAAACGGTAGAAGTTCTTAAAGTTGTTTTTATTTCTATGATTTTAATAGCCATTGTAGGACTAAAAATCACTTCAAACTAATCCAGTTTAGTACAAATTAACATTCTGCTATCTCTGCTTAATGTTATTGATTCATCGTTGACAAAACAAGGGGCTTCGATATTTTCATCATTCGATTTAATCGCCTTTCCTGTTATTAGTATTGCAAGCTTATCTTTTATATCTATATTCCTTACCTTTTTTGCAAGAATTAATTCGCCTTTCGATAGCCACTTCTGAATATCGTTATGTTGTAATTTGCTATATTCCTTATGTTCAGATAAAATATTTTCGGCTAAACGAGGTGCAGCAATTTCCCATAGTTTATCTTCAAGAGTATGATTATCATGAATAACTTGCTGCATACTTACAGATGTTAAACGCAGCACTGTAACCGGAGATTCTGCCGTTATTGTAGCTGTTCTTGGAACGTTTGTTAGAACTGATATTTCTCCAATAACACTTCCTTTCCCCAGAATATCAATTAGTTTTTTGTTAATTGTAACTTTCACAGATCCACGTGCAATTACAAACAAACCATCAATTTGCCCATGTTCTTTTATGATTTTTTCACCAACAGCATAATTCCTATGTTGAAATAAGCTAACTACTTTATTGAAAGTTGTTTTATCCAATTCTTTTAACCACTGAATTTCTTGCAGTAATTTAGCTTTTTCTGGGGGAACAATTTCAGGAGGCGAATCAACTAATTTTTTCATTCTCTCTTCAATACTATCAATCATTTTATGAGCTTCATCGGTACCAATCTGACCTTTCTTTTGTAGGCGTTCTACAATTTTAAGCTCATTGTTCAGGTTTGTACGAATAGCTTGTCGCGTTGCAATGGAGTCGTAAATTTCGGGATACGTATTTTTAAGATTTCTTAAAAAAGTTAATCCATGAATTCTATTTTCATTTATTTCGCTTTCTATAGTTGCAATATCTTGATCTATTGTTAGTTCTTCAGTATTAGAGCTAATTGTCATACTTTCCGCTAACTTTAAAGTTTCGTATTGCGCTTCTACAAAACCACGAGCTGCATCGTAACTAATGGCTAGTCGTTCAAAGAAAAACCGTTGCGAAATTTTATTTAATATCGGAATTGATTGAAGTTTATTTAAATATTTTGGAGTTTGCCACAATTGTTCCAAATCCTTTCGTTCCGACAATGAAATTTTACCGTCAGAATCAATAATTTCGTTTATGGCATCTGTTAAATTTCGAACAGCGATAGGGCCTAGCAAACCTTCCTTAAATTGATTCCAGTAACTACTTTTTTCTTTCTCTAGAACCCTTCGGCGAGTTTCATATAAATTTGAGTATTTGCCTTCATCAAGCACAATTTCAATATCTTCTGGTTCATCAGGTAAATATGTTTTTACAGTTTCCCAATTGGCTCGACCAAGAAATCTATCTGATTTTAGTTTCTCCATTGAGTTCTCAGATGTATTTCTCAAATGGCTTTTTGCATTCAGAATCATTTTCTGTTTTGCAGGAGGAATGTCTGTTAATCCTAAATAACTTAATAAATACTTTATTGTTGTAGCATTAATTATCAGTGTTAATGTTACTATTCCCGCAGTATAAAATAAAAACTGATCTCTTATTGTGCTATCTATTTTTGTTTCTCCTGCTACTATTAATGCTAGTGCTAATCCAATTGCTCCACGGAGAGCTCCCCACCAAAGAACGTATGCATTGTTTTTAGAAAGCCCATAACCAGCTTTTTTCATTAAAGGGAAGAAAATGGCAATAACAATTGCTCTAACAATATGAATGCCAATATATAATAAAATAAGAATCAAGAAATCTTGTCCTGTGAAAACAATGTTGTTTGCAATTACAACACCTACTATTAAGAAAATTAATGTATTTGCAATGAAAGCAAATAGTTCCCAGAATTCATGTAAGAAATGACCTACTTCAGGGCTTATTCTTGTTTTTCCTTTGCTTGCCATTAATAATCCCAACGCAACTAATCCTAATACTCCAGAAACATGAAGGAAGTGTTCAGCAATATAAAATGTCATATAAGCAGCTGCAACAATAACTGTTATTTCCACAAGGGCATCGTTAAATACTTTTTTTACCCAAGCAATAACAATGTATCCAATTATTAATCCAACTGCTATTCCTCCAATAGCAACTCTTAAAAATTCAATTATTGGAGATGCTTCAGAACCAACTCCAGTAATTCCTGCCAATAGAACCATGAAAATTACAATTGCAGTTCCGTCATTTAGCATGGATTCGCCTTCAATTAATGTTCCCAGTTTTTTACTTGCACCTACCTCTTTTAATATAGAAACAACTGCAACTGGGTCTGTGGCGCTAATTACAGCACCAAAAAGAAGTGCCATTGACCATGACCAAATAGAAAACCCGACACCCATAACTTTTAATAGAATAACTACAGATGCAGTTAGTACTAAGGCAACTATTATTCCAGGAACTGCTAAAATAAAAGCATTGGCAAAGGATTTTTTAAAGGTGTGAACATCCATTGCAAAAGCAGCTTCAAATATTAATGTAGGCAAGAAAATATAAAGTATTAAATGTGGATCTATTTGTCCTGCCCAATTTACAGCATCACTTAAAAAGCTGGCATTAAGCTTTAAACCAATAATATCCCATTCGCCAAAGTATCCTAATCGTGTAAGCGCACCTAATCCTAGTCCAATAAGAAGTAGAGATACAGTAAAAGGTAATGGACTTTTCTTTAAAAAATGTCTTGTTCCTGCTCCAATTATCAAAGCAATTATTAGAAAAAACAATGGACTCATATTTCCAGAATGTCCTTCATCATGATTTTCTTCAGAGGTATGTTCATTTGCAATTTGTTCCGGATTACTATGCACTGTAACTATTTCATGATTCTCTTTTTCATGCTCTTGAGCAAAGGTCTTATTTTGTAATGATATTGCTAGTATAAGAACAGAAAGCAGAAATAGAAAACGAAGTGATTTATTAAATGAGTTTTTTGTCATTATCTTGGGTTAAAATTTAAAAACCAAGATACAAAAAAATATTTTATAATATTTAAAAAGCCAAACCCAAAAAGTTTGTTAGATGAGTAATCTATAATTTCTTTGATGAATCCTAAATCTCCAAAGATAAACACTTGATTGGGAATGGCTAAGGTAGGTTATTGGTAACCTAATATTATAAAAAATAATTAATCGATTGTTACATGTCCCCAGTTTTCACCTTTTCTTATGCGATTGAGCTGAGTGTGGGTTATGCCAAATTCTTTAGCTAATTTATATAGTTTGTTTTTACCACGAGCAAGCTTCTTTTTTAATCTAATTACATCAGTTTCTGTAAGTTTAGAATAATTAATAGCTCCACGTTTATAGTTTGGATTTATTTTCTGATGAGCAAACATTGTTTCCTTTGTCACCCATTTTAGATTTTCAGTGTGATTGTTATTCTTATCAAAATCTACATGAATTACATACTGTTGAAGTTCATTATCCTTAGGAATAAAATTTTCTGCTACTAACTTATGAATGTATTTTGTTGTTCGTTTATTGTTTTCTAATTTAATATTTAGAATCTTATATCCTTTTAAGCAAGAGCCTTTTATGATGATTCCATTTTCTTTATCAACTTTAAAGCTTTTTATTCGGCCAAAGTTAGATATTTCGTATACTTCATTTGGAGCCATTCCCGAGATTTCTATTAATCTCCAGATTTCCCCAAAATTATTATTATTATTTTCTCTCGTAGTAATCATGCGTCTAATCTATTTTTAATAGATATTTGGTTAGACCCTATATCTTAATCAGGGTTTAATTTAAACGAGGAGAGTCTTTAATTATTTTTGCAAAAAGAATAATTTCCGAGTAAATATATTTTTTAACTACGAATGCGCCGCTTTTACGAGTTCGTCCAAAAGGTTTATATCATTTTCTATTGCTGTTCCAAGAACAACAATATCTGCACCAGCATTTATGGCTAATCGAATATCTTTTGTTGATTTTAAACCTCCACCAACAATTAAAGGAATGTTAACGCTTTTACTTACAGCCTCTATCATTTCGGTATTAATGGTGTTTTTTGCTCCGCTTCCAGCCTCAAGATATATGTATTTTAAACCAAGCATTTCACCAGCCATAGCTGTTGCTGTTGCAATGTCTTGTTTGTCTGATGGTATTGGTTTTGTATTACTCATATATTCTACCGAAGTAGGTTTGCCACCATCAATTAAAATATATCCTGTGGGCAGAACTTCTAATTTGCTTCGTTTTATATGAGATGAGGCTATAACATGATTGCCTATAAGTAAATCAGGATTACGACCTGATATTAACGAAAGAAGGAGTATTGCATCTGCTTTGTTTGATATTTGCAATAAATTTCCAGGAAATAATATTACTGGAATTGTTGAATTTGCTTTTATTAAACCTATAGATCTATCAATATCATTATTTAAAAGACTTCCCCCAACAAATATTACATCAACATTTGTTTTGTTTGCTCGTTCAATTAAATTTTCTAATGATAATTCAGTATGTTGATCAGGATCAATTAGTAAAGCAAAGATTTTTTTTCCTGATTTTTTCTTATTTTCGATTAGCTCAGAAATCATGTTGTTAGAATTAATAAATAAAGATATAAAACGAAATTGGCATTCTAAAATTATTTATAACACCATACAATAGAGTAGTTTTTTAAAGTGAAATAATTTAAGGTAAAACGTTCGTTCATATAGCTATTGTTAACAGTTCCAAACATAAGGCCGTCGTTCTTTGGACAAAAAGATTCTATATTAAGATTGGTAACGAAATTGATATCCACTTTATCGCAGATTTTATATAAAGCTTCTTTTGCGCACCAATGTAAATATAAGTGGTAAAGTTCTTGATCTTTATTAATATTGTCTAATTCTTCAGGGCGAAGAAATTTATCTGCAATTCTCAAAATTTTTGTTGACATAAACTCCAAATCCAGCCCAACTCGTTTTTTCCTACTCATTAAAATAGATGTAAGATTCTTTGAGTGCGAAATGCTGATATTGTATTCATTGTTATGTAAATATGGCTTTCTTTCGGGGCCATAAACGATTTTTGATTCTTTGCCAAGCATTTCTTTTAAAAGAGTTCTAACGCTTAGCCATTCAAGTTTTCGTTTGTGATTCTTAAAACTTTCAACAGTAATAAGATCTTTTTCGTCTAGACTTAACATCGACATTAAAGAATCGTAATCTTCGGTTATTTCCCAGATTCCAAGTTCAACGTCTTCATTAAAATGCTCTCTAACAATAAGTCCCATAACTTAATTTGTTAATTCCACTCAAACGACTCAATTAGTACTTTTATATCCTCTTTCACAAAGTTAATTACAGGCGCTAATGAATCTTTATTGGGTTCTGTCGCAAAATATAATGCCCCACGTAAATAATTATCAACACTATCTGTTAAAAAGAACTGAACAGAAGATGCTGCATTACCTTCTATTTCGTATAAAATACCGTGGACATGTTTTTCAGGATTTGAAAAGACTTTTTCATTAATTGCATCTGCTTTAATTGAATGCTTATAAGCTAGTTTTCTCGTATCCTCTATAATTTGATCAAAATTCTTATTGATTTTTAAATAGCTAATGTGGATTTTTCCGTTTATTTCAGGATATTCGATATTAATCCAATAATCCTTACCATTTTTAGAATTATCGAACTCAATTTTCGCACATGAAGCGTAGTTAAAAGTATAAGGTAAATTCGCTTCAAGTTTTGTATATTCTTTATCTGGCAAATCAATTCTAAAAAAACCTCTTGGTTTTGGAGTGTGCTTTTCTTTGCAAGAACCCAAAATAATGGGGATTATAATGATAATCACACGAATGTATGTTACTATATTTCGTTTTTGCATTATTGGCTTATTCCTTGATAGTTACCTTAATTTGCTTGATTCTACGTTTATCCACAGACTCGATGGTAAAGGTAAGTTTTTTATAGTCAATTTGTGTATTTTTTAAAGGGATTTCCCCTTTGAGTTCAAGTATAACTCCAGCTATAGTATCTACATCCCCGGTTAAATCGTCAAAATAGTCGTCGTTAATATCTACTATTTTTAAGAAATCATTTAATAGGGTTTTACCTTCAAAAAGATACGTTAAGTTGTTTATTTTTGAATAAATAATCTCATCTTCATCAGATTCGTCTGTAATTTCACCAACAATTTCTTCAATTACATCTTCAAGTGTAACAATGCCACTTGTTCCACCATACTCATCAATAACAATGGCCATGTGAATTTTATTTTCTTGAAACTCTTTAAGTAAGTCGTTGATTTTTTTGTTTTCAGGCACAAAGTAGGGTTGTCTGATTAGTGATTGCCATTTAAACTCGTCGTCTTGATGAATATGTGGTAATAAATCTTTTATAAATAATATACCTTTCACATTATCAAAAGTTTCCGAATAAATTGGAATTCTTGAGTGTCCAGATTTTATTATAAACTCAAGGAGTTCTTTAAATTTATATTCTATATCAATACCAATAACATCAACTCTGGATTTCATAATTTCTTTAGCACTAATATTACCAAATTTTACAATCCCCTTTAAGATATTTTCATCTTCAGTTATTTGGTCTTTTGTTAGGTTTAATGCTTGAGATAAATCATCGATCGTAATGTTTTGTTTTATTTGAGCAAGTTTGGTTCCAATAAAACTGGTTGAGTTTACCATTAAAGTGCTAACAGGATGGAATATTTTACTAAATAGCGCAATTAAAATTGATGAAGCTCTGGCAAATTTTTCTGATTTTCTTTTTGCATAAAATTTTGGGATTGTTACTCCTAAAAATATAAGAAGGAAAGAAATTATTGCCACTTGAATTAGAAATCCTAATGAAGGAGCTTCTGAAAAATTAAAAAGCCTATTAAGAATAATACCTGCCAAAACTATAAAACTTACATTTATAAAACTGTTGGCAATTGTTGTTGTTGCTAATAATTTTGCAGGATTTTTTAATAGTTTTATTATTAATTGATTTCTAAAATCTTTTTTCTTTTCTATTTCTTTTATTTGATCCGACTTTAAGTTGAATAAAGCGTTTTCGGCCCCACTAATAAGGGCCGAAAATATTAATAAAATAAATGATATTATTATTCCTAAGATTGTATAAAAATCGATATTCTTAACCGTAATTTTTACTATTATTAAAATTAACGGTAAGGGGTCTGCTGTTTCCAATTTTTGTAAATATTATTTATTTAATTAAAAAGGTAAATCATCCTCTTCGGTTGATATATTTTCAATATTTTCAACAGATGCATTCTGTGGTGCTGAGGCCGATTCTTCATTGCTTTGTTTTGCACCTAACATTTGCATATTGTCGGCAACAATTTCTGTTGTATATCTTTTATTTCCTTCTTTATCGTCCCAAGAACGAGTTCTGATTTTTCCTTCAATATATAATGGATTTCCCTTTTTAACATATTTTTCGGCAACTTCAGCTAATCCTCTCCAAATTACTATATTGTGCCATTCTGTATTTGTAACTTTTTCATTGTCCTTACTGCGATATGTTTCACTAGTAGCTAGAGGGAAACTTGCAACTGTAACACCATTATCAAGGTGTCTAACTTCAGGATCTTTACCAACATTTCCAATTAAGATAACTTTATTAATACCCATAAATTTTTCATTTAAATATTTAACATAATTGTAAAGTTATAAAAAAATAATACATAGCCAAACATAGTATTTTTATTTATTTATTATCGTTTAAATATCTGTCTATAAGTCTTGGAATGCTATATTTATTAAGATCTTCTAGGTGAATATTTATTAGATTTTTATCAATAAATTCGTTTGTACTAGGCACTTCAATCTTTAAAAAATTGGCATGTATAATTTGATGTGAAAGTACATGTTTTTTTTTAACAATGTTGGAGTTGATTTTTGGGTTTATGTTTTTAAAGATTTTATTCCATAATTTATGATTGACAATTTCGTCGATGGAAATTTCCGAATCGCTTTCAATTAAAGGGAATTGATGTAATAATTTCCAAATATCCTGACTTGTTCTTTTTTCAATAAAAAATGTGTCCTTATATATAAGGTGTAAAAAGTAAAAATATCTTTCTCTTTTTTTAATCTTTTGTTTCTTTAATGGAAGCTCCGATATTAAACCTCTATTGTATGCAAAACAAATAGATTTAAATATACACAAGTTGCAATTTGGATTTGTAGGAGTGCATTGTAATGCACCAAATTCCATCATTGCCTGATTAAAAACATCGGGCTGTTTCTGGTCAATAAGATCTAATGCCTTATTGTAAAATGTTTTCTTGCCGTTTGAAGTTTGAGTTGATTCAAAAATACCATATAATCTAGACAAAACTCTAAATACATTTCCATCGACAACAGGTATTGGTTCTTTGAATGAAAAGGAAGCAATTGCAGCTGCTGTGTAATCGCCAATTCCTTTGAGTTTTTTTAGTTCTATGAAATTTTCAGGAAACTTATCATTTAAGCTGTTAACTATTACGTTAGCAGTGTGGTACATGTTTCTGGCTCTGGAATAGTAACCTAATCCTTGCCATATGTTTAATACCTCATCGATGTTTGCTTGTGCTAATGATTGTATATTCGGAAATGTTTTAATAAAATTGAAATAGTAACTTATGCCTTGATCTACTTGAGTTTGTTGAAGGATTATTTCTGAAACCCATATTAAATAGGGGTCAGAGGTATTTCTCCATGGTAAATCTCGTTTGAATTGTGAGTACCAAATTATAAGGTTTTTGCTAATATTTCTCATTATGGCAGAACAAAATAATTTTCAATTAATTGACAAATTTAATCGTTTTGTGTTTTATTAATCAAAAGAAAACATTTATATTTGCAGTTCAAATTATGTAAATGATCTAAAATATTGATAATTAAAGTATTTAAAAAATGACAAAAGCAGATATCGTTAACGAAATTTCAAAAAACACAGGGATTGAGAAAATAACTGTACAAAAAACAGTTGAAGCTTTCATGGAAACCATTAAAGATTCATTAGTAAATGATAAGAATGTATATTTAAGAGGTTTTGGTAGCTTTATCGTTAAAAAACGTGCTGAAAAAACTGCAAGGAATATTTCAAAGAATACAACTATTATTATTCCAGAACACTTTATTCCTTCATTTAAACCTTCGAAGAGATTTGTGAATAAGGTAAAAGGTAACGTTAAACATTAATAGCAACTAAATAAAATTGACATTATGCCAAGCGGAAAGAAGAGAAAAAGACATAAGATGGCAACTCATAAACGCAAAAAACGTTTAAGAAAAAATCGTCACAAGAAGAGAAAATAGAATATTAGTTTATTCTAAGTAAATGACATTTGAACCTATTGAAGTTGTATCTTCTTTAGGTTTAAATTGTTTATAGTAATTAATGTATTACAAAATCTGGAGAAGGAAGCGTGAGTACCGAACTAGTAATTGATGTAACACCCTCTGAAATAGCTATTGCCTTACTTGAAAACAAGCAATTAGTTGAGTTAAATAAGGAAAAGAGAAATTTGCAGTTTGCCGTTGGAGATATATATCTTGCAAGGGTAAAGCGAATTATGCCTGGTTTAAACGCAGCTTTTGTTGATGTTGGTTATGAGAAAGATGCATTTTTGCATTATCTTGACTTAGGACCTCAATTTCGTACTTTGAATAAGTATGTTAAAAGCGCAATGACAAAGAAGGGTAAAGCATTAGCTATACCTAAAATGAAACTTGAAACAGATATCGATAAAAACGGTAAAATTTCAAATGTTTTAAAGGGTGGTCAGTTAGTGTTGGTGCAAATTGCAAAGGAGCCTATTTCAACAAAGGGTCCGCGATTAAGCTCTGAGATATCAATTGCAGGTAGAAATATTGTACTTATACCTTTTTCTGATAAAGTATCTATTTCTCAAAAAATTTCCTCACCTGAGGAAAAGAAACGTTTAAAAAGATTAGTTGAAAGTATTAAACCTAAAAATTATGGTGTAATTGTTCGCACTGTAGCCGAGGGTAAAAAGGTTGCTGTTTTAGATGCTGAGCTTAGAGGTTTAGTTAAGAAATGGGAGACTGCTTTTGATAAACTTACCGGTGAGGTTGTACCAAAATTAGTAATAAGTGAACTAAACAGAACATCTGCTATGTTAAGGGATGTTCTTAATGTATCTTTTAATCATATTTTTGTAAATGAGGATACTGTTTATAGAGAGTTAAGAGATTACATACTTACTATTGCTCCTGAGAAAGAAAAGATTGTAAAGCATTTTGATAAAGTTGAACCGATTTTTGATCACTATGGTGTCGATAAGCAAATTAAAGCAGCATTCGGCAAAACAGTGTCTTTTAAAAGCGGTGCATATCTTATTATAGAACACACAGAAGCTTTGCATGTTATTGATGTTAATAGCGGAAATCGTTCTAAGCTAGGAGAAGATCAGGAATCTAATGCTCTTGAAGTTAATTTAGCAGCGGCTGATGAAATTGCTCGTCAGTTACGATTAAGAGACATGGGAGGTATTATTGTTGTCGATTTCATTGACATGCACACCAATGAAAATAAGCAACGGGTTTACGAGAAAATGAAAGAGGCGATGTCGGCCGATCGAACCAAACACAATATCTTACCTTTAAGTAAGTTTGGTTTAATGCAAATAACGCGACAAAGAGTTCGTCCAGAATTAAGTATTCGAACGGTTGAAAAATGTCCTACATGTAAAGGCTCTGGAGAAGTTAATTCAAGTGTTTTATTTGTGGATGATATTGAAAATCACATTAGCTTCCTTATTAATGAAGCTAATCATAAAAAACTTACTTTAAAAGTGCATCCATATATAGCCGGTTATATAAAACAGGGTATATATTCTACAAAAGTTAAATGGTTCTTTAAGTTTAAAAAGAACATAAAAGTAGAATCAGTAAATTCTTACCACTTTCTAGAATTTCACTTCTTTGATAATGATGGTGAAATTATAAAAGATTAACACTTCAAAGAATTGTGTTTGTTGTTAATGATTGTTAATATCTATTTATGTAGATATTAATTATTATACATCTATTTTTTATTTACTACTTAATTCTTAAATTTGGTGCATTCTAAAAAATGACAACCATGAAAAAAGTAGTAATATTAGGTGTTTTATTAATTTTAACAATAAGCTTAAAAGCCCAATTAGTTGATCCTGTTAAATGGAAAACTACAAGTAACAATCAGGAATCTGGAATCGTAGAAATTACATTCGATGCAAGTATTGGCATGCATTGGCATCTGTATTCTCAATATTTTGATGATGGAGGACCTGTTAAAACAACGTTTTATTTTGATGAGTCGAATAAATTCGAATTAATAGGAACCCCAAGCGAAAGTCCTGAGCCAGAGCAAGTTTTCGATGATGTTTTCAAAATTAATGTAAAATATTTTAGCAATAAGGCTCAGTTTATACAAAAAATTAAACTTTTAACAGAAGAAGCTTTCGAAATAACTGGATCTATTGAATATCAGGTTTGTCAGGATGATAAATGTGTTTATTTCAATCCAGACTTTAAAGTAAAAGTAGCTGGTGAGAAAACTGCACAAGTTTCTAAAGATGCTCAAGCGGATATTAAGGACGAAAAACATAGTAAATTAGAAAAATCTCCACAAACTGCTAATTTAGTTAATGATAGTATACAAATAGATCAAAATACAACAGAGGGTAAATCTATTTGGGGCTTTTTCTTTTTAGCTTTTGTATTAGGTTTAGCTGCAATTCTTACACCCTGTGTTTTTCCAATGATTCCAATGACGGTTTCATTTTTTATGCAAGGGCAATCTTCAAAATTTAATTCGGTTGTAAAAGCTCTAATCTTTGGAATTTCAATCGTTGTTTTATATACAAGTGTTGGTTTAATTGTTTCTTTAACGAGTGCTGGGGCTGATTTTACAACAGGCTTAAGCACACATTGGATTCCAAATACTATTTTCTTTGTATTATTCTTAGCGTTTGCTGCTTCGTTTTTTGGAATGTTCGAAATAATACTTCCTTCAGGTTTAGCAAATAAAGCTGATAAACAGGTTGATAAAGGTGGTTTTTTAGCATCTTTCTTTATGGCTTTTACCTTGGTAATTGTTTCGTTTAGTTGTACAGGACCAATTGTGGGAGCTTTATTAGTTAAGGCTGCTGGTGGAGATGTATTGGAGCCACTTATTGGGATGTTTGCATTTGGATTGGCCTTTGCCTTACCTTTTACTTTATTAGCAATATTCCCAAGAATGCTGAAGAGTATGCCAAAATCTGGTGGATGGATGAATGCTGTGAAAGTTGTTTTAGGTTTTGTAATTCTAGCATTCTCGTTAAAATTCATTACCAATATTGATCAGACGTATCATTTAGGAATAATTACCCGTGAAGTATTTCTGTCAATCTGGATTGTAATATTTGTTTTATTAGGAATATACTTTTTAGGTAAATTGAAGTTTTCTCACGATAGCGAAGTTCCATTTATCACCGTTCCACGACTAGTTCTTGCAATGGCATCATTTGTTTTTGCATTGTATTTAGTGCCAGGGATATTCGGAGCTGACTTAAATGCTGTTTCTGCTTTAATTCCGCCAAAATCAGCGCAACAATTTGACCTAACGAGTCATCAAGTTTCTGTTTCGGAGCATTCATCCGTAGCACCAAACTCTTTGTGTGAAGCTCCAAAATATGGTGATATTCTGCATTTGCCTCATGGATTACAAGGATATTTCGATTATGAACAAGGAATGGCATGTGCTAAAAAGCTAAATAAACCTGTTTTGTTAGATTTTAAAGGTCATGCTTGCGCTAATTGCAAGGAGATGGAAAATAAGGTGTGGTCTAACCCCGAAGTTCTGAAAAGGTTGCAAGAAGATTATATTATTATTGCAATGTATGTTGACGATAGAACAAAACTACCAGAAAGTGAATGGATAACTTCTAGTTACGACGGAAAAGTAAAAAAGACAATAGGTAAGAAATATGCTGATTTTCAAATTGAAAAATACAATATTAACAGTCAGCCTTATTATGTTTTAATTGATACTGATGGTAATAATTTAAATGATCCTCAAGGACATAATTTAGATATAGATAATTTTGTAAATTTCTTAGACGAAGGAGTACATGCTTTCATTAAGTAAATAAATAATAAAGTCGCACCATGTTACTTAGTGCGACCTTAATATTAAGAAAGTTGTTGTCCAAGTTTATCGAAGGATGACAACTTTTTTATTTTTAGAACCATGCCAGTTCAATCCATTCACTCTTTTTAGGAATAGTATCCGTAATTATATAATTTGAATATGCCAGAAAAAAGCCGAGAGGGTCATCGTTTTTATTGTCGTTAGGTGTAAGTTCTATTATATTTCCATTTGGATTTGCAGGAGGTCCACCAAATGGACCCATATCCCAATCTGTAATAGATAAAACCTGATATAGGTAATCATAATACTCTTTTGTTATTGATTGTGTTTCAAGATCAATTGTGTCACCGACTTCTGCTTTTTCTATCCAACCGACTTCAACATTTTCCATGTAATAGCCATTTATAAAAAGATCATCAGAAAATCGACGTTCGTTTAAGGTATCTGTTTCTAAAACCCCATTGCGATATATATTCCATAAATAATAATTATCTGGAGTTTCTGGTTCAAGAGCATTTAAAAGAACCGTAATAGAACTATCTATTATATCATAAGCACTTAAATCATAGTATCCAAAATTAATTGAATCGATAGGTGGACATAAGTTCATGTAACATGATGCTTCGTATAATTCACCATCTATATCAATAGATAAAGTGTATGTTTTGCCCACTTCACCTGCTATTAGATCCGTTTCATATAATCCACTGGAAACTTCTGCCAGATTAAAAATATTTTCCCCATCTGTAATAGATACTGTTGCTCCGGTAACTCTAGGTGCTGACGTATTAGAAAAGTAATCTGCAGTTTTTGTTAAAGTGACCTGATGAGCTTTTATTTCATTACTAATTGATCCCTCAACAACCAGTCTTGTATAGCCACTCTTTAATTCAGGATTATAGGATTCTGTGCAAGCTGATGTTATTATAATTAAGATAAGAATAATATATGTTATTTTTTTCATTGCTGTAAATTTTAAAAATGGAAATTCCAGGTTAAAGATGGTAAAATTGGGAATAAGTATACCAATTCTGCTTTAGTTTTTGTTGGATCGTCTTCATCCTGACTAAAACTAATCATCCACGCATTGTGTCTATTGTAAACATTGTAAATTGAAAGGTTGAATTCACTTTTTAATCTTTTATTTGGTTTTTCTTTACTCTTTAGGGTTATCCCAAGATCCATTCTATGGTAATCAGGCATTCTGACACCATTTCTTTCAGAATATACTGGAATAATCATATTGCCCTGTTCAGATCTTCCAGTTGGAAACGTAACTGGAGCTCCAGAAGCATAAACCCATGTTGCAGAAACATTTAAGCGTTTGGTTAAATCATAGCTACCAACAACTGAAATATTATGCGGTCTATCGTAGGATGATGAATATACTTTGCTCTCATTTATTGTTGGGATTTTTCTTGTGGCCTTTGATAATGTATAGCTAACCCAACCGGTGAAATTCCCTTGTTGTTTTCTTATAAGGAATTCAGCTCCATATGACCAAGCATCTCCTGTTCTAAATTCACTTTCGTATTCAGCATTAAGATTAAGATCGGCAAAATCCTTAAAGTCAATTTGATTATCCATGTTTTTATAATAAATCTCAACCGATGTTTCTAGGGTATTGTTTAAGAAATTTCTAAAATACCCCACAGCTATTTGGTCTGCTAATTGCGGATTTATATTAGGAGTAGATGGAATCCAAACATCTAATGGAGAGCCTGCCGTACTATTAGATGCTAGATGCATATATTGTAATGTTCTTGAATAACTTGCTTTTACTGATGATCTTTTATTAAGCGTATAATTCAAACTTAAACGAGGTTCTAAGCCAGAAAAAGTATTGTATATGTCCCATTTATCATAAACTGTTGAGTCTATTGTTTCATAATTTTCATCGAAGTCATATAAAGTAGCATCTCCCATATTTTGGAACATAGATCCTCGTAAACCATAATTCACAGCAAGTTTATCAGTTAGTTTATGTTCATTACTAATATAAAGACCATATTCTAGTGCTCTTGAATCGGGAACAGAGACCGTATTGCTGGAAGTTTGATTTGTGCTTTTTGCAACTCCAGGAATTATATGATGATGTATTATTTCGAATCCAAATTTTATAGTATTTCTAGGATTGGGATAATAATTAAAGTCGGCTTTTAACTTAAAATCTTCAAGATTTGATATCCATTTTGAGCCAAGAGATTGACTCCCCATTTGCATTTTATAATCGTACCGACTGTAAATAAAAGAAAAGTTTGAAAAAAGTTTATCTGAAAATAAATGATTCCAACGTGTTGTTACTGTTTTGTTACCCCAGTCAAAGCTATAAGCATCTCCAAATTTGAAAACATCTCTACCAAAATATGCAGAAAAGAATACTCTGTTTTTATCATTAATTCTATAGTTGGTTTTTAGGTTTAAATCGTAAAAGTATAGTTGTGTAGATTTAAGAGCATCATCACTTGCTAATAGTAAAAACAGATCGGCATATGTTCTTCTTCCTGCTACTAAAATTGACCATTTATCTTTTATAATCGGAGTTTCCAGTGTCAATCTTGATGATATTGTTCCAAGTCCACCAGTTGCTTCAAACTTTTTTTGATTGCCTTCTTTCATTCGAATGTCTAATAAAGAAGATAATCTACCGCCATATTCTGCTGGAATATCTCCTTTATATAATTTCAGATCTTTTACTGCATCATTGTTAAATACTGAAAAGAATCCCATTAAGTGGGATGCATTATAAACAGTTGCTTCGTCGAAAAGAATTAAGTTTTGATCAGGGCTTCCTCCACGAACATTAAACCCAGAAAATCCTTCTCCGGTTGATTGAACGCCTGGTAAAAGTTGTAGTGTTTTTATTACATCAATCTCTCCCATTAGAGCAGGTATTTTCTTTATCTCTTTGGCTTGAAGTTTAACAGTACTCATCTCTGTTTTTATAATGTTTTCATTTTTTCTTTCGGCAACAACCACAACTTCATCTATTGTTTTAGAGGATTCTGCTAAAACAACATTCATGCTTATATCTTTATTAAAACTTAGTTGTTTTTGAATAGGCTCATAACCTATATATGAAAAATCAATATTGTAATCTCCTGAAGGTAGTGTTAATGAGTAAAATCCATAAACATTTGTGACTGTTCCAGATTTTAGTTTTGGGACATAAATTGTTGCTCCAATAAGCTCTTCGCCTGATTCATCTTTAATAAATCCACTAATAGTATATTTATTCTGTGCATACATACTTAATGCAGCAAGAAAAATTATACAAGCAGATAGTATAATTTTTTTCATTTCGGTTCGGTGGTATTAGTATTTTTTCGTTTAAAATTCAGCTTTTTGGAACGCAATAATAGTGCCAATATCTAAGGTGAAACGTGTTGTTTATACTTTTTATTACTAATAAAATGACCAACTATTGTATATAAAATTAAGAAAATGGAAATAAATAAAGAAATCCTTCCTATAAAGTCACCATTTTTAACATAAAAAGTATATTGTGTATTTGGTTTAAGGGAGCCTTTAATTGCCGTTCTTTTCCACCATTCAGTATTATTTATAATTTCTCCTCTTTGATTTATAAAAGCAGAAAGGCCGGTATTTGCTGACCTGGCAACGCTTCTTCGGGTTTCAATTGCTCTTAGTTGAGAAAGTCGTAAATGTTGCCTGTAGCTCGGAGTATTGCCCCACCATCCATCATTTGTTATGACAAAAATTAAATTTGCACCTTTTTTTACATAATCGCTTACATGCTCCCCAAATGCAGACTCATAGCAAATGACCGGAGCTATTTTAATATCAGAAATAGAGTTTTTAAAAACTTCGCGTTCCTCTTGTGTTCCTAGAATTCCTGAAACACCCCCAAAATCGATAATGAATTTTTCTAGAAATCCAAATAAATGAATAAAAGGCATTGTTTCAACTCCGCTAACAAGTTTCGATTTATAATAGCTAGGGATTTTATTTGTGGTATCTATTTGTAAGGCTGTATTATTTATGTTGTAGTGTATTTTTTCTTTTTCATTGTACTTCGTTGTAACTGTTGCATCTTCTATATTTGATATTTCTTTATATGTGCTTGCTCCAATTATAAAACTTATGTTCGGGTGCTTATTAACAAATTCTTTAATTGAAATAATACTCGAATCAGATATAAGATTATGCTCCCAAATTGGAAAACTGATAGCGGTTTCAGGAGCAATTACATAGTCGGTATCTTTGTCAATAATACTATCAGCTAAGTTTAATATTAGCTGAGTTTGTTGTTTTTGAGGAATGTTATATTTCGCGTTATAAGGATCTAAATTTGGTTGTAATAAAGCAATTTTAATATCATTTCCTTTTTCAATATAATTATTGAAGATATTTATTGAGAACAAAATTGGAACAGCTAATGCTAGAATATAGAAGAATCCTTTTGTCAAATAAACTCTATGGTTTCTGTCTTGACTGTACGTTTTTAATGCTTTAAAAAGAAATAAATTTAAAATTAAAATCCAAAGGGTTCCGCCAAATACACCTGTGTATTCGTACCATTGGATTATTTTTAGATCTTTAGCAAATGCATTTCCAAGATTCAGCCATGGCCAGGTTAAATGGGTGTTTAAGAAAATGTATTCGAAACTGATCCAATAAAATATGAATGAAAAATTTCCTGTTTTATTTCCAAACTTTTTTTTGGTTAAGTGAAAAAGACCAAAAGTTATAGACATAAAACAAGTATTGGTAAGGATTACCACTATAGCTGCAACGAAATCGGAATTTTTAATCCAATAGGTAGCTATTATATTCCAAATTAGAAATGATAAAGATGAAAATTTAATTAAATCAAAGTGAGAGTTCTTGTCTTTTGATTTGTATAAATGATCTTCAATAATTAGAAGTGGCAAGAATGCAATTGTAATAATTAATCCTGAAAAATGATCATGCCAAGGTAGGGCAAGCAATACTCCACTTAAGATTGATAATCCTGTTAAAGTACGCTTATTCATTCTTACTTTCTTTTTTGCGCTTGTTTACCAAATACACTCCAACAAAAATTAATCCTATCCATAAAAATTGCCAGATAGAAATTTTCTCTCCATCAAAAATACCCCACATAATTGCAAAAACAGGAATTACATATGTAACTGATGCTCCAAAAAGAGCCGATGTATGTTGTATAAGAGTGTTAAATATTGCCAATGCTAGAACTGTTCCAATTACGGCGAGTACTGCTATGTAACCCATATTTAGAATGTAGTCAGGAGTTGATAAGGCAAAACTAAAATCGGTAAATAATAAATATATACCGGCAAAGGGACCCACAAACATAAATGCAATTGAAGTAAGTTCTAAACCGTTAAGGTCTTTGATTTTATATTTAACCTGATTAACATTTATACCGTAACAAATTGTAGCTATAACAATAAATAGTCCATAATAATTAATATTATCTAAAATATTTCCGCCATTCGCAGAGAATGCGATCAATCCCACTGCGCCAACCAAACCAAGAAAAATACCAACTGCGTTAATTAATTTGGCAGAGCTTTTATAAAAAAGCAATCCAATTATTAATGTAAACAAAGGGGTGGTAGAATTTAGCATGCCAGCTAAAGCACTGTCAACCTGAGTTTGTGCCTTAGTAAAAAGGAAAGCAGGAATTGTAGATCCAATAAAACCAACAATAATTAAGGAGTAGATATTGTCTTTTGTGATTTTCTTGAGGTTTTTTATTCCCCAGGGAAGGAATGCCAGAAACGAAATAAAAATCCTAAATGCAGCTACCTGATCATGACTGTAGGAGCGCAGTCCCTTTTTCATTAAAATAAAACTACTACCCCATATAAAAGATAGAAATAATAAGGTTATCCACTGCCAACTCTTATTCTTTAAATTAATTTTAGTCATTAGATTTTTTTATTAGGTGATAAAGATATGTTATAAATAACAAAACAACTGTTCACATGTTTTAACTTTTTGTAAAATGCATCTTTTTGCATAGGATTCTATATTAAAAAAATTAATTTTGCATTACTTTTTACAAAAGATGAAAAATGATTGATAATAAGATTTATATCGCTGGAGAATTTGTTTCAACAAAGCAAAAACTTGAAGTTTTAAATCCTTATAATAATTCTGTTGTTGGTATAACATATATAGCAGGAAAAAAAGAACTTGAGCAAGCAATCGAAAGAGCTGTATTGGTAAAGAAAGAGATGCGTGATCTTGCTTCTTATAAAAAATATAGAGTTTTAATGGAAATTGCTCTTGGTGTAAAAAGTAAGAAAGAAGAACTTGCTTTAATTTTGGCAAAAGAAGCAGGAAAACCTCTTAAATATGCTTTGGGAGAAATTGATCGTGCTATTCAAGTATTTATAATTGCGGCAGAGGAGTGTAAAAGATTGCCAAAAGAATACTTTTCTTTGGATTGGACTCCAGCAGGTGAAAATAAAGAGGCATTTGTAAAACATTTTCCTATTGGATTAATAGCGGGAATAGCACCCTTTAATTTTCCATTAAATTTGGCTGTTCATAAAATAGCACCAGCGATTGCGGCAGGAAATCCTATTATTCTTAAACCGGCTCGATCGACACCTCTTACAGTTCTTGAGTTGGCAAAAATTATCGATAAAACTGATTTGCCAAAGGGGGCACTGTCCGTTTTGACAATGGATCGTAATGCAGGAAATCAATTAGTAACCGACGAAAGAATAAGTATGTTATCGTTTACAGGATCTCCGGCAGTAGGGTGGAAAATGAAATCAAACGCGGGTAAAAAGAAGGTTGCTTTAGAACTTGGTGGGAATGCAGGTGTTGTTGTTACAGATACTGCAGACATTGAATTGTCGGTTAAGAAATGTGTGGTAGGTAGTTTTGCATATTCTGGTCAGGTGTGTATTCATGTGCAAAGAATTTATGTACACGAAAATGTTTTTGATGTTTTTATTGATAAATTTATAGAAGAAACAAAAAAACTAAAGATTGGATTACCAGAGGATATAAATACAGATATATCTTCGATGATAGATGAAGAAAATGCTATTCGTGTTGAACAATGGGTTAGCGAAGCAGTATTAGAAGGAGCAAAAGTACTTTTTGGAGGAAACAGAAAGGGAACTTATTTTGAACCAACTATTCTTACAAATACGAAGCATGGAATGAAGGTGTGCGCGCTTGAAGTATTTGGACCAGTAGTTACAATAGAAAAATATTCAGATTATAACAATGCAATAGTAGATGTAAATAATTCGGAATTTGGATTACAAGCTGGAGTATTTACAAACAATATAAAGGAAATGAATCAAGCCTTTAATGAATTGGAAGTTGGGGGGGTAATTATAAATGATGTTCCAACTTTTAGAGTTGATCATATGCCATATGGAGGAGTTAAAAACTCCGGTTTCGGAAGAGAAGGGATTAAATATTCGATTCATGAAATGATGGAACCCAAACTTATAGTAAAAAATACTAATTATTAATTAGAGTTAAAAGAGTGCAGGTCGAGTTTATAATAAAAGGTTTAATAGTTGGTTTTTTGGCTTCGGTTCCATTAGGTCCCGTAGGTGTATTATGCATTCAAAGAACAATAAATAAAGGGCGTGTTTCTGGAATATTTTCGGGAATGGGAGCTGCTACTGTTGACGCTTTTTTTGCATTGGTAGCTGCTTTTGGTTTAACTTTCGTAATTACTTTCATTGAAGAGCAACAGCTTTACATTCAGTTAATTGGTGGAGCTGTGTTGATATTGCTGGGAGCTAGAATTTTCAAGGCAAATCCAATAAAACAAATTAGGAAACAGAGAAAAAAGAAAAACAAATTGATTGAAGATTATTTCTCTGTTTTATTATTAACACTCTCAAATCCATTAGCCGTTTTTCTATTTGTTGCAGCATTTGCAGGGATAGGAATTGTAGGTCCTGATGATGGAATATTAAAATCTTGGTTAATTGTTTTAGGAGTATTTGGTGGTGCCATGATATGGTGGTTTACCTTAACTTTTCTAATAAACATTTTTCGTAAAAAATTCAGATTAAAACAGTTGTGGTGGATTAATAAAATTGCAGGATTAATAATTATAATATTTGGAATAGCAGCAATGCTTAGTATATTTATTAAATAGTTTGTAATTATTAATCGCATAAAGTTTTTCATCGTTTGTAACAAATAAATTAATATCTATGGAAATTAAGAGTGCCGAATTTATGGCCAGTTATACGACATATAAAGATTGTCCGGAACCAGTAATTCCAGAATATGCTTTTGTAGGAAGATCAAACGTTGGGAAATCAAGTTTGATTAATATGTTAATGGACAGAAAGAAACTTGCTAAGACTTCGCAAACTCCAGGAAAAACACAATTGATAAATTCATTTTTCATAAATAAAAAATGGTATTTAGTCGATTTGCCGGGATATGGATACGCAAAGGTTGCAAAATCGACGCGAAAAGATTTTAATAAACTAATAAAGGATTATGTTGAGTTTAGAAAAAACTTGATGTGTTTATTTGTTCTTTTAGATTCGAGACACAAACCTCAGCAAAATGATTTATTATTCATGCGTTGGCTTGGCGAAAAAGGAATTCCTTTCTGTATGATTTTTACAAAAACAGATAAAATTTCAAGTTCAGAGTTAAATAAAAATCTGAATAACTATAAAAAGGAAATGTTAAAGAATTGGGAAGCTCTGCCTGAAATATTTGTAACATCCTCAGAACATAAAATAGGAAGAAGTGAAATTCTTAGTTTTATTGGAAAAATAAACGAATCAGCAGTTTTTTAAGGGTAAACGCTAATTTTTCTCTTAAAGAAGATGAAAAATAAAATGATATTTTTAACTTTGCTCATCCTAAAAGGAACCTTAAATTAATTGAAAACTAGTAACAATGAACGAAACACCAATTAAAATTTTTTCAGGAACAAAATCTCGTTTTATTGCAGAAAAAATTGCAAAAGAATATGGTATTGAATTAGGTAATTCGACTTATACAGAGTTTAGCGACGGGGAATTTCAAACATCTTTTGAAGAAACCGTTCGTGGAGCATATGTATTTATAATTCAATCAACTTTTCCACCATCTGATAACTTGATGGAATTGTTGCTAATGATTGATGCAGCAAAAAGAGCTTCGGCTTATAAAGTTGTTGCAGTGATGCCATACTTTGGTTTTGCACGACAAGATAGAAAAGATAAGCCCCGTGTATCAATTGGAGCTAAGTTGGTAGCTAATTTATTAACTGCTGCAGGTGTAGACCGAATTATGACAATGGATTTGCATGCAGATCAAATTCAAGGTTTCTTTGATGTACCTGTTGATCATTTATATGCATCATCGATATTTGTACCATATATTAAGAGTTTGAATTTAGATAATTTGGTAATTGCAGCTCCTGATATGGGAGGTGCTAAAAGAGCAAATTCTTACTCAAAGTTTCTTCATACTCCATTAGTTGTTAGTCATAAATCAAGAAATAAAGCGAATAGTGTTGGCGAAATGACTGTAATTGGTGATGTTGAAGGTAAAAACGTAATTATACTTGATGATATGATCGATACGGCAGGAACAATTACAAAAGCGGCCGATATGATGATGGAAAAAGGTGCATTAAGTGTAAGAGCTGTTGTAACTCACGCTGTGTTGTCTGGTCCAGCATATGAGCGGATTAATGATTCACAAATTACTGAAGTTGTTGTTACAGATTCAATGCCAATTAAACCAATTTCAGATAAAATAAAAGTTTTATCTATTGCAGGTGTTTTTGCCGATGTTATTAATAAGGTATATAATTATCAGTCGATAAGTTCGAATTTTATAGTTTAAATATATATATTTGCACTCCAAAATTGTAAAGCATATTGTATAAAAGTGTGATGGGGAATAAGAAGCTTTAAAAATTTTAGTATTATTCTGAGTAGCACGTAATTAGAAAAAAAATGAAATCAATTGATGTAAAAGGTAGCTTGAGAGAAGCTGTAGGGAAAACAACTGCTAAGTTATTAAGAAAAGAAAATGAAGTACCTTGCGTATTATACGGACAGGGCGAAAATGTTCATTTTCATATTTCTGAAAAAGCATTCAAAAAGCTAGTTTACACACCAGATGCTTACTTAGTAAATATCGATATTGATGGTAAGATTTATCAGTCAATTATTCGTGACGTTCAATATCACCCAGTATCTGACAAAGTGATTCACGCAGATTTTTATCATGTACTTGAAGATTCTCCATTATGGACAATGCTTCCAGTGCGTATTGTAGGTTCTTCTGTTGGTGTTATCAAAGGTGGTAGATTAGTACAAAAAATGCGTAAGATTAAAATTAAAGGTATTGCTAAAAACTTACCAGAAGATATTACAATTGATATTACTACTTTAGATATTGGAAAATCTATAAAAATTAAAGATTTAGCAATTGAAAATATTGAATTACTAGATCCTTTAAATGCTGTAGTAGTTCTTATTAAAACTGCGCGTGGTGTTCAGACTGATGAAGCTGGTGAAGAAGGAGAAGGTGAAGAAGCTGCTGCAGAAGGTGGAGACGCTCCAGCAGAAGAAAAAGCTGCTGAATAGTACTTTAACTTTTTAAACTTCAAATTAGTTTGAAATACCTGATAGTCGGATTAGGAAATATTGGTAACGAATATATCAATACACGACATAATATTGGATTTAAGATATTGGATGCATTAGCTAATGCATCCAATATTTCTTTTCAGGACCGTCGGTTAGCATATCGTGCCGAATATAAATTCAAAGGACGAACGTTTGTTTTAATTAAACCTACTACTTATATGAATTTAAGTGGTAAAGCGGTTAATTACTGGCTGCAAAAAGAAAAGCTTTCGTTCGATAAATTACTGGTTCTTGTTGACGATGTAGCTTTGCCGTTTGGATCCTTGAGATTGCGCCCAAAGGGAGCCGATGCAGGACATAACGGCTTAAAGGATATAAATTTGGCTTTGGGTCATCAAAATTATACGCGTTTGCGTTTTGGAATCGGGAACGATTATGCAAGAGGTGCACAAGCTCATTACGTTCTTAGTTCGTGGGAAGATGAAGAAAAAAAGCAATTACCTGAAAGAATTGATCTTGCAATTGAAATTATAAAAAGTTTTGGAACAATTGGTGTTTCAAATACAATGAATCAATATAATAATAGATAGTTCGTCCGAATTATTTTTATAACTACTCGTTAATTTCTACTTTTACTTTTTAATTTGTTTATAGAAATGCAAAACGAAAATAATTTACGCATTGATAAGTGGTTGTGGGCAGTTCGTATTTTTAAATCACGAAGCCTAGCGTCAGAAGCATGCAAAAAGGGAAAAGTTTTGATTGATAAGGTTCAGGTAAAGCCATCCAGAGTAATCAAGATTGGAGAAATAATTAGTATTAAAAGATTACCTGTAGTTTATCAGTATAAAGTTCTAGGTTTATTGGGTAAACGACAGGCCGCTAAAATTGTGGTTGATTTTGTCGAAGATATTACACCCGAAGAAGAAAAAATGAAATTAGACTTACAACATAATACAGGATTTGAGTTGAGAGATCGTGGAATAGGAAGGCCTACGAAAAGAGAGCGGAGATTAATTGAAGAACTAAAAAAGAAAAGCTAATTATGATAATTGCACAGCAAAAAAAGAATGAGAATATAGCTGAATACATTCTATATATGTGGCAGATAGAAGATCTTATTAGGGCGTATAAGTTGGATATCTCAGAAATCGAAAAAAATATCGTTCAGCGATTCGAACAGCCCGATTCTGTAAAAAAGGAGATCGCAAATTGGTATGCTGGTTTAATTGACTTAATGAAGGAAGAAAATAAAACTAAAAGTGGACATCTTCAGTTTATTCAAAATTCAATAAATGATTTACATGAGATTCATCAATTTTTGTTAAAATCTCCAGACCATTTAGATTATATTGATATTTATAATAAGGCAAAAGATGGTGTTGTAGAACTTTTAAATAAGTCAAAGGGAACCGTTGAGAATGAAATTGAAGCTTGTTTTAATGGACTGTACGGTTTATTAATGCTTCGATTGCAACAAAAAACCATTTCGCCTGATACTATTTCTGCATTGAGTGCTGTAAGTCAGATGGTAGGATTATTAACAAAAAAGCATAAAATGATTGAAGAAGGAAAAATCGAGCTATAAGAATTTTTCCTTTTCCTTTTCGGTTGGCAAGTAGCATCTTTTCTTTTTGCCAAACCATTTAAATCTATTTTTCGAGATTCTTTTATAAATCCAATTTCTAAAAGATTTAGGAATTAGTATAAATAAGTAAAGCATTGGCCAAAGTCCTCGAAGTTTCTTCGAAATTCTTAATGCAGCATCCGATTCAAAATACAGAATATCTTTTTCAATCAGAATAACTGATTTGTCGTAATCGGTCGAGATTGAATTTTTAGTTAATAATTCTTTCCCAATATCTGATTGTAACGATGTGAAAATAAAACTATCTTTTTTATCACGTTTCAATATAAATTTTACCGACCATTCACATAATAAACAGTAACCATCGAATAGAATTAAACTTTTATTTTTTGTTGTTTTTTTCATTTTCCAAGTCAGGAATGTAAACCTCTAATAGCTTACTTGGAACAACCGGAATTAAAGTCAAATGTTCAATTGCCGAAGGAATCAAAACAGTTTCTCCTTTTTTAATTTTAATTTTTTCGTTATCGTAATATTTAATTTCGAATTCGCCGTCTGTGCAAATATATATTACAAAAGAGTCTAGTTGATTGTAATCCTTTTCAATATTTATATCGAAGTCGATAATACTTGTTTCGAAATAGGGTGTTGATAGGATTTCTGAGGTAGAATTCTTTATGTTTTTATAGTTTTCTTTATAGCTTTCAGGAGTTGTAAAATCTATAGAATCTAAAGCTTCTTGCGTGTGCAACTCTCTTGAATTCCCTGAATCATCTTTTCTGTCCCAATCGTAAATTCTAAACGTAATATCTGATGTTTGTTGAATTTCGGCCAGAACTATTCCTGATCCAATTGAATGTACACGTCCTGCAGGAATATAGAAAACATCACCTTCTTTAACTTTTTCAAAATTCAATATATTCGTTATCTCATTTTTGTTAAAGTGATTTAAATAATGTTCTTTATCCATTTCATGATTAAATCCTGAAATAAGTTCAGAATCCTTTTTTGCATGGAGAATGTACCACATTTCAGTCTTTCCTGAGGCTTCATATTTCTCCTTAGCTATTTTATCGTTTGGATGAACCTGAACAGATAAAGGTTTATTAGCATCAATAAATTTTATAAGTAAGGGGAATTGATTTCCAAATTTATCATAAATGCGATCTCCAACTAAATCGCCCATGTAAATCTCTATAAGTTCATTCAGTTCATTATCTTCTAAAAAACCATTACAAACAATTGAATTCTTATCCTCAACTCCAGAAATTTCCCAACTTTCTCCAATTTCTTTATTTTCAGGGATATCTTTATTTAAAACAGATTTTAGATTTCTGCTTCCCCATATTTTTTCAATATAAATTGGGTTAAATTTTAGGGGATATAAATCATTCATAGTATAAAAATTTAAAATTCGTAATCAATAACAGATTTATCTTTCTTAATATCTTTGCACTCACTTATCGCTTTTTGATGTGCTGGATGTTTTAGATAAAAATCTAAATCTTCCCAGGAATTATATTCCGATACAATAACAAGGTCGTAAGAAAAGTCTGTTTCTTTTGAGTTTATTCCAATTTCGTATGATTTTACAACATCAATCTTGGATTTTAAATTTCCAAATGAAGATAGCATTCTTTTTATGCCTAAATGTTTTTCATTATCATCTTTAGCATCAGTAAATTTAAACATTATAATATGTCTTATCATTGCTTATTATTTTTGCGTAAATTTATAGTATCTTCATGCCAAAATTTTGCATAAAGTTATTAAAAAAATATTGATATGTCGTTTATTATTGGAATAGCAGGAGGTACAGGCTCAGGTAAAACAACTGTTGTTAGAAAAGTAATTGAGAGTTTGCCAAAAGATGAGGTGGCAATAATTCCACAAGATTCATATTATAAAGATAATAGTCATTTACCTATTGAGGAACGCCAGGAAATTAACTTTGATCATCCTCGCTCATTGGAGTTTAAGCTTTTAATTGATCATATTAAAAAACTGAAAGAAGGTAAAGCGGTTCAGCAACCAATATACTCATATCTAACATGTATGAGATCTGAAGAAACAATTCATGTAGAAGCAAAGAAGGTAATTATTGTGGAAGGAATTTTAATCTTACAGAATTCTCAGTTGCGTGATTTAATGGATATTAAAGTTTATGTTGATGCTGATAATGATGATCGATTAATGCGAGTTATTCACCGTGATTTGATTGAACGAGGACGTTCGGTAAATAAAGTATTGGAGCGATATGAAAAAACGGTTAAGCCAATGCACTTGCAATTTATTGAACCTACTAAAAGATATGCCGACGTTATTATTCCTCAAGGAGGAAACAATAAAGTAGGTATAGATTTATTATCGTCAATGTTGGAAAAAAAGATACATTTAGGAAATGAATAAATTGATCATGTATGCTTAACAATATCAAAATAGAAAATATATTATTTCTTGATATTGAAACTGTTCCTCAGTATCAAGATTTTGATTCTGTCCCAGAAAAATTTAAAGAGTTTTGGGAGAAAAAGTCTACCTTTTTTCGTGATGAGCAACAATCTGCCTCAGATGTTTATCAACGAGCTGGAATATATTCTGAGTTTGGAAAAATTATTTGTATTTCTGTAGGGATTGCGGTTATTAAAAATGATCAGAAAACATTTCGCTTAAAATCATTCTTTGGTGATGATGAATCTCTTTTGCTTCAAGAGTTTGCCGCAATGCTAAAAAAATATCATTCTTCAAATTCGGAATTGCAGTTGTGCGCTCATAACGGCAAAGAATTTGATTTCCCATATATTGCTCGTCGTATGCTAATTAATGGTATAAAGCTTCCTCAGCTTTTAGATATTGCTGGAAAAAAACCTTGGGAGGTGATGTTTTTAGATACAATGGAGTTATGGAAATTTGGTGATTATAAGAACTATACATCATTAAATTTATTAACGCAAATATTTAATATTCCAACACCAAAAGACGATATCGATGGAAGTATGGTGGCCGATGTTTACTGGAAAGAGAATGACTTACATCGAATTGTAACATATTGTGAGAAGGATGTAATTGCAATTGCGCAACTATTTTTAAAATATCAATGCAACGAGTTAATTCCTCATGAGAATATAGAATCAACTACAATAAATAAGTTACTCTAAAATAAAGTTGTTTATTTCTTTTAAGAAAAGTTCTGGCTGTTCGGCATGGAGCCAATGTCCTGCGTTTGGAATTGTTTTAATAAAAGCAAAAGGAAAGATCTTAGCAATAGTTTTTCGATCTTCGTCAAGAATATATTCAGAGTTTTCTCCCTTTATGAATAAAACTGAAAATTTCGTAATTCTCTGCTGATCTTCATTTAGTCCGGCCATAATATTTACCAGCTCATTTTTTATGGCTTTTATGTTTATGCGCCAACTATATTCATTTTTTTCAGTTCTTTTTATATTTTTTAAAAGAAACTGACGAATTCGATTTTCGGGAATTGATTTGGATAGGATATCATCAATTTCCTGTCTCGAATTTATGCCGTAAAAATCAAGATTGTACATTGCACGAATAATTGCAGTATGCGATAAAAGTTGATTTGCATTTGTTGTTTTGTAAGATCTTGGTGAAATATCTGCAACAATTAATTTGCTAACTCTTTCGGGGTTTTCTGCTGCAAAAAACATAGCTGTTTTTCCACCCATAGAATGACCAAGTAAAATAGCCTTTTCGATGGAATGTTCATCCATGAATTCTTTTAGGTCGTTTTTTAAAACTGTATAATTATGATCAGACGAATGGGGTGATTTTCCATGGTTTCTTTGATCAATAATGAAAATCTCAAAGTTTTCAGCAAGTTTTTTCCCGATACTCACCCAGTTATCCGATGATCCATACAAACCATGAATAATTATTAAAGGCTCACCTTGTCCGTATTTTCTAAAGAAAAGTTCCATGTCAATCGCAATACTGCGTAGTTTGAATTATTCCGGAAGTTTAAATTCAGGATTATATATTATTCCAATAATGTTACCCCATGGATCTTTTACAGATGCAACCATTAAATCTCCACCAACATTAGTTGGTTTTTCATGTGCAATTGCACCCAAGTCAATCAATCGAGCGAATACTTTTTCAATATCATCAACACCCCAGTATGAAAGAACACTTTCTGCTTTATTGGTGCTTGGATTTTCTTCTGGCAACAAACCTAATTCATAACCTCCAATGTTAAAGCCAACATAGTAAGGTTCGTCAAAATACTGTTTTGTTCCGAATGCTTTTGAATACCACTCTTTTGCTTCGTTTAGATTGGCAACTTTGTAGATTGTTGTTCTAAGTCCTAGCATATTCGATGAATTTTTAGTTTTTAGATTATTCACAAGATCATCGTTTTGGCAGTAAGCAAAAAATGATGTCAAAATAATAATAGAAGTTACAAAGATTCTAGTCATTTGTTTATTTCAATTCTCTTAAATACATCTGAACTGTATTTTCTAATCCTAAATAAAGAGCATCAGAAATTAATGCATGACCAATTGAAACTTCCAATAATCCTGAGATATTCTGATTGAAATATTTAAGATTATGTAAATCTAAATCATGACCTGCATTTAATCCTAAGTTAACAGAATTAGCTGCTTCAGCAGCAATTACAAATTCGTGAATAGCTTCTTCTCTGTTCTTATGATAATTTGCTGCGTAAGGTTCTGTATAAAGTTCAACCCTATTTGTTCCAGTATCAGCCGCATGTTTTATTAATTCAGAGTCTGGATTAATAAAGATTGAAGTTCTGATTTTTGCTTCGTGAAATCTACCAACAACTTCTTTAAGAAAAGCTTTATTGTTAATAGTATCCCATCCCGAATTTGAAGTTAAAGCATCTGGTGGATCAGGAACCAATGTTACTTGTGTTGGATTAATATCAAGAACCAATTTTATAAAATCTTCAGAAGGATATCCTTCAATATTAAATTCTGTTGTTATAATTGGTTTAATGTCATATACATCCTTATAGCGAATGTGTCTTTCGTCTGGGCGGGGGTGAACCGTTATTCCTTCTGCACCAAATCGCTCGCAATTTATGGCAGCATCAACAACATTTGGATAATTTCCTCCTCTGGCATTTCTTAATGTTGCAATTTTATTTATATTTACACTTAACCTAGTCATATCTTAATATTTGACAATAGAATAAACAATTAATCGTTTTACTTGTTAATTGAGCAAAAATACGAGTATTTTTTTGAAGAGTTGAAATATGTTGGCAAAAGATTTAATATCCGATGAAATTCCTGCAATCAGAACTTCCGATACGGCCGTAGAAGCTTTAAATTGGATGGAAGTTTTCCGTATCTCACATCTTCCTATTGTTAATAATAAGGAATTCTTGGGACTAATTTCCGATTCTGATATTTACGATGTTAATAATCCGGATGAACCAATTGGGAATCATAGCTTGTCATTAATAAAACCTTTTGTTAAATACGATCAACATATATATGAGGTATTAGAAATTGCATCTAGATTAAAACTCACAGCAGTTCCGGTTTTAGATTACGAAGGAAATTACTTAGGTATAATTTGTATTAGCGATTTGTTGCATTATTTTGCAAAGCTTTCTGCAATTGAGAAGCCCGGCGGAATTATCGTATTGGAGGTTACCGAGAGCGATTACTCAATGTCCGAAATCTCTCAAATAGTTGAGTCGAACGATGCTAAAATCTTAAGTATGTATATAAATACTTTACCCGATTCAACAAAATTAGAGGTTACAATAAAGTTAAATCTAACTGATTTAACTTCAATAACACAAACGTTTAATAGATACCAATATCATATTAAAGAATCATTTATGGAGTATGACGAACAAGACGACCTTTATAATGAAAGATATGATTTGTTTATGCGATTTTTAAACACTTAGTATCTGTAAAATGATTCTCCTAAAAAAGATACTCTTCAGTTTTTTGCTTTTACTTTTTAGTTTCTTCAGCCTCTTTTCTCAGGAAAAATTGATGGTTTCTGAGATTAATCTAAGTGGCAATAATATTACAAATGATGAAATCATCTATAGAGAATTATTATTTAAAATTGGCGATCAGATTTTAGTTGACCAATTACCTGACTTAATTGAAAAATCGACCAATAATTTATTAAATACATCATTATTTAACTTTGTAACAATTTCGCATTCCATAACTAGATCTAGTTTAAAAATAGAAATTGTATTTCAAGAAAGGTGGTATGTTTGGCCTTATCCGGTATTGGAACATGCAGATAGAAATTTAAGTTCGTATCTAAATAATGAGGAGTGGTCGAGAATTGATTACGGATTGTTTGTATTAATAAATAATTTCAGAGGGCGAAAAGAAATATTAAAACTAAAAACAATTTTTGGATTTAATAACCGATATGGGCTAACATATTATAAACCCTTTATTGATAAAAAACAGAAAGTGGGATTAGGTCTTGATTTAAACTATTACCAAAATCGAGAAGTGGCATTTCAGATTAACAATAATGAATTGGATTATATTAAGTCGGGAAATGATTATGTCCGAGAAACCTTAGAATTTACAGGTTTCATAACTTATAGGCCGCAAATGTATACAAATCATCTTATTGCGATTAAATACGACGATGTTTCAGTTTACGACACGGTTGTTAAATTAAACGATAATTATTTCTTTAATCACGATAATAAAATAAACTTATTCTCTCTAATTTATAATTTTGATTTTGATAAACGAGATTCAAAAATCTATCCTTTAACTGGCTTTCGCTTTTTTACTGCAATCGCAAAAAAAGGAATTGGAATTGTATCCGATAAAGGCCCTTTTTACGTAAAATCAATCGCTGAAGAAAACTTGAAATTATCTAACCGATTTTATTTCAATACTAGTGTTGGATGGAAATATAGTTTTAATAATATAAACTCTTTTTACTTTAGTAAAGCAATCGGATATGATAACTATATACGAGGAATGGAGTATTATGTGAGCAATGGCTGTCATTACTATGTGTCAAAATCAAATTTTAAGTTTGAGTTAATTCCTCAAACGAATTTAAATCTTAACTTTTTAAGCTCAAATAAATTTAGTAAAGCACATTATGCATTCTATATAAATTTATTTTTTGATACTGGATATGTCGATTCTAATTATAATATTCATACTTCTTTATCGAATGAATTTCTATATAGTGGAGGTGTGGGGCTAGATTTTGTAACATATTACGATAAAGTTTTGCGAATTGAATATTCTCTGAATAAATTTGGAGAACATGGATTATTTTTTCACCTTGGTGCACCAATAATTGAATAAAATTATGAGAGTAGCAATATATGGTCGAAATTTTGAGGAGGGATTTAAAGAATATATTAAGAAATTCTTTGAAATATTGAATCAAAATAATGTTCAAATTGTCGTGTTTAAGGAATTTTATGATTTTTTAAGAAAAATTATAGATTTAAAAAATGATTCGATTGAAGTCTTTACAAAACACACCGAATTAAAAGAAAATATTGATCTGCTTTTTAGTATTGGTGGTGATGGAACCATTTTAAGTGCAATTAATTATGTCCGAAATTATGGAATTCCAATTGTTGGTATTAATACTGGAAGATTGGGGTTCTTAGCAAGTATTGCAAAGGATGAAATTGAATCAGCCTTGCAAGCAATTTTAACTTCGAATTATCAAGTTGAAGAACGTTCCCTGCTTAAATTAAGGACATCATCTAATCATTTCGGAGATTTCCCTTATAGCCTAAACGAAGTTGCAATTCAGAAAGTTGATTCGGAAATGATTACTGTTCATGTATATATTGATGGTGAGTACTTAAATACATATTGGTCCGATGGATTAATAGTTTCTACACCTACTGGATCAACAGCATATTCATTAAGCGTTGGAGGCCCTATAATAATACCTCAATCAGGTAATTTTATAATTTCACCCATTTCGCCACATAACTTAACAGTACGCCCAATTGTATTGCCCGATACGAGTACTCTTGAGTTAAAGCTTGAGAGTAGAGCATTAAATTACATCGCCTCATTAGATCATAGATCAATGATGATAAAAAATACTGAGGAATTATTTATTCGTAAAGCTGATTTTAAGGTGAAACTTATAAAATTAAACAATACGAGTTTTTATAAAACTCTAAGAAACAAATTAATGTGGGGAGTTGATAAAAGAAACTAGTGATGCTATTTTGAAAAACATTTTATATTTTAAAACGTATTATTATAGTGCTTAATAATTTTGTAATTAGAATTTATTCATAAAAATAGATAAATTTGTACTTATATAAATAGGTAATGAAAAATCTAACAAGACTTATATTCTTAGGATTGCTGTTAATTCCTGTCTTGGGATATTCCCAACGGTGGAAATTGTCTAGGTCAGAATATATGTATGGTGTTGGAATTTCAAACTACGTAGGAGATATTGGTGGTGCAAATACAAGGGATGGATCCGGATTTGCTGATATTGATATTGGATGCACAAGGCCTGTTATAGCTGTTGGTTATAGATATAGAATGTATCAACGGGTTGCAGTAAAAGCTAATTTTACATATGCAAATATGTGTGGCACCGACGATAAATCTGTAAACGAAGGAAGAAGTTATAGTTTTACGGCCAATCTGTTTGAACTTAATGGGCATGTGGAGTATCATATAACTGAAGAAAAACAAATGGTGTCATACTCTTCAATGTCTTTGAGAGGAAAATTAAAAAAAGTAAATGCAGGAGTTAATCTATATGTATTCGTGGGTTTAGGTGGAGCATATTTCAAGTCTAATCCGAGTGAGGGTTCATTTGACGGAAGATATGTTGGAAATAAAAATATGGCACTCGTCGTGCCATTTGGAGTAGGATTAAAATATCCTATATCGCCTAAATCATATATAGGACTTGAGTTTGGGAGAAGATTTGTCACTTCGGATTATATCGATGGATTTAGCCCAGAACCATCAGAACATAAGGATGTATACTATTTTACAGTAATTAGCGTTTCTTATAAAATTAAGAAGAAAAGTTATCGCAGACCTGAATATCGTTTTTAAAATTTTATGAAAAAGAACCTATTACTGTTAATTCTAATATCTATTTCTCAGATAGTATTAGCGCAGAGCAAGACTGAGTTTGGAGTGTTTGTTGGGACTTCCTATTATCAGGGAGATATTAATAAGTCAAAGTTATTCTATTCACCATCTTTATCTTATGGAGCAATAGTAAAATACAATTTGAGCAAACATTTATCGGCAAGGTTCGAAGGAATTTATGGAACAATAAAAGGAAATGATTTGGACTTTAACGAATCGGAGAATTTGCTTAGGGGAGCATCGTTTTCGGCGAAACTAATTGATCTTTCTGGAGTTATTGAATTTAATTTCTTACCATATTCAAGTTCTGGTTACATAAAAAAGAATGATGAAAGGTTTACTCCGTTTATATTTCTAGGTGTTGGAGCAAATTTTATTTTGAGCTCTGGAGGATTTGAAAATCCAATTACGATTCCTTTTGGATTAGGAATTAAATATAATATCTTTGAGCGCTTAACTCTTGGGTTAGAATGGAGTTATCGCAAGACCTTTAACGATGAATTAGACGGGATTATTAATGTACAAGATGATGATAATCTCCCGGTAATACATAATGATGATTGGTATTCGTTTTGCGGTGTATTTCTAACTTATAAGATATTTAAAGATAAGATTGATTGTCCTACATATTATTATTAAGTTGATGGATTTTAAGGAGAAAATTGATAAAAATAACCTTCCCGAACATATTGCCATAATTATGGACGGAAATGGTCGATGGGCAAAGAAAAAAGGAAATCAAAGAATTTTTGGGCATAAAAATGGAGTTAAAGCAGTTCGCGATGTTGTTGAAGGAGCTGGCGAAATAGGTGTTAAGTACTTGACATTATATGCTTTCTCAACAGAAAATTGGAATAGACCAAAGCAAGAAATTGATGCATTAATGGGTTTGTTAGTTTCTACAATAGATTCAGAAACCGACACACTAATTAAGAATAATGTTCGTTTAATGACTATTGGTGATACTGAGGGCTTGCCAAAAAACGTAGGAATAAAGCTTAAAAAGCTTATAGAGAAAACATCACAAAATAAAGGTTTAACATTAATATTAGCGCTAAATTACAGTGCGAGGTGGGAAATCTTAAACGCAGTAAAAAATATTATAAAAGATAATAAAAGTACAGAGATTGATGAAAGTAAGATTAGTAATGATTTTTTTGAATCTTACCTAAACACAAAAGATATTCCAGATCCTGATTTATTAATTAGAACAAGTGGAGAATATCGAATAAGTAATTTTTTAATTTGGCAAATTGCTTATTCCGAACTTTATTTTACAGATGTGCTTTGGCCAGATTATAGAAAACCAGATCTTTTTGAGGCAATATTAGATTATCAAAAAAGAGAAAGAAGATTCGGGAAAATTAGTGAACAGATAAATAGTTAGTTTAATTTTAATAGTTTATTGAAGAATGTTTAAGAAACTCATAAGCAATTTAGTTTTAGTCTTTATTACAACCTTTCTTTTTGCACAAG
Organism: Bacteroidales bacterium; assembly: GCA_016342685.1. GTDB lineage: Bacteria > Bacteroidota > Bacteroidia > Bacteroidales > UBA12077 > UBA12077. Next base: position 359,616 of record JAEINU010000003.1, read on the forward strand.
AAGTTGATTATTCGGAAATGGATGTGATGGATTATAAAAGATCTAAGGATTACATTATAAAAGACATCTCAGTTTCTGGAATAAAATACCTAGATGCAAAAATCTTAATAAATTTATCTGGATTAGCTATAGATCAGAAAATCACAGTGCCAGGCGAAGTAATAACAAAAGCTGTCGAAAAATTGTGGGATCAAGGATTGTTTTCTGATGTTAAAATTACTGCAACCGAGATATTAAGGGATAGTATTTCTTTAAATATTCATCTGCAAGAAAGAAGTCGATTATCAGATTTTAAAATACATGGATTAAAAAAATCTGAAATAGAGGATATTAACGAAGTTCTTGAAATTAAAAGAGGGAAACAGGTTACAGAAAATTTGTTTAATAGTTCAAGAAGAGTTATTCAAAATTATTTGATAAATAAGAAATACTTAAATGCTGAGATCGATATTGTTATGACTGATGATACAGCCTCAAAAGCAAATAATGTTATTCTTAACATTTATATTGATAAAAAAGAGAAGGTTAAAATCAAAGAGGTTATTTATCAAGGGAATAATGTATTTAGTGAAAGAAAGCTAAATAGATTAATGAAAAAAACACACAAAAAGAATATCAATATATTTAAAGGATCAAAGTTTATTGAAGAGGATTTTGAGGAGGATAAAAATAGTATAATTGCCAAGTATTATTCGAAAGGTTATCGCGATGTAAAAATTGTAAAAGACAGTATTTATAAGATTAGTGATAAAAGAATAGGATTAAAAATTGATATCGAAGAAGGAAACCAATATTTCTTTAGAGAAATAGATTGGGTTGGTAATACTATTTATAAAACAAAAGCACTTGATTTTGGTCTGAAGATAAAATCTGGTGATCCTTATGATCCGGAGCTTTTAAATGAAAGACTTAACTATGCCGAAGATGCGGTTAGTAATTTATATTTAGATTATGGTTATATGTTTTCTTCATTAACTCCTGTTGTAAATGATATTGAAAACGATTCTATTGATCTTCAAATTAGAGTTCAAGAAGGAGAGAGAGTTACACTTGATAATATTATTATAAAAGGTAACGACCGAACAAATGAGCATGTGATTAGAAGAGAGATGAGAACCAAGCCAGGGATGCTGTTTAGTAAAGCCGATATCATGAGAACTCAACGAGAATTAGCGCAGTTGGGATATTTCGATCCGGAGCAACTAGGTATAGATCCTATAAATATTAATCAAGCAGAAAATACAGTAGATCTGGAGTATACTGTGGTTGAAAAATCTACAGATCAACTTGAAGTATCTGGAGGTTGGGGAAATAATATGTTTGTAGGAACACTTGGAGTAAGATTCAGTAATTTCTCTCTTGGCAATGCGCTTAAGAAAGGAGCATGGCGTCCAATCCCTTCAGGTGATGGTCAAACAGTAAGTTTAAGAGCCACTACAAATGGTAAATATTATTCGTCATATAGTGTAAGTTTTGTAGAACCATGGTTAGGAGGAAAAAAGGCAACTTCTTTATCTGTATCTGCTTATCACTCAGTTCAGAAACAATCAACAAGTTATTATATTTTTGATGTTGGGAGTGAATTTATGAAAGTAACAGGAGCAACTGTTGGCTTAGGACAAAGATTAAAATGGCCTGATGATTATTTCACAATATCAAACTCAATTTCTTATCAAAGATATGATTTAAACGAGTGGGATTATTTTATTTTTGATAATGGAACATCTAATAATTTAAGCCTTACTACTACATTTAACAGAAGTTCTGTTGATGCTCCAATATATCCAAGAAGAGGTTCTAACTTTTCACTTTCATTACAGTTAACATTTCCGTACTCCTTGTTTAAAGAGGATCAATTTTGGAGTTTAAACAGTAATGAAATGGCTAATATTGACTCTGTTACAGCTTTCAATAATCCTAAAGCTTGGGATGAATTATCACCTGAGCTAAAAGAAACTGCAAAAAATAATGCATACGAGAACGAGAGAAACTCACGCAAATACGAGTGGGTTGAATACCATAAATGGAAGTATAAAGGAGCGTGGTATATAAAAATATGGAAGGATTTGGTTCTTGCTACGAATACCGAATTTGGTTACTTAGGTTATTATAATAAAGATGTAGGATATGCTCCATTTGGTAAATTTAATCTGGGTGGTGATGGAATGTCTGGATATAGCATGTATGGAGTTGAAACAATTGGGCTTAGAGGTTATGAAAATAGTTCTATTACACCGACTGATCAAAATGGAACCAGAAATGGAAATGTTTATGAAAAGATTAATTTCGAGTTAAGATACCCAATTACCTTAAAACCTCAGGCTACAATTTTTGTTTTAGGTTTTGTGGAGGCAGGTAATGCTTGGTCTTCTTTTGATGAGTTTAATCCATTCCAAATAAAGAGATCTGCGGGGCTTGGTCTTAGAGCATTTTTACCAATGTTCGGATTGCTCGGAGTTGATTGGGGTTATGGTTTTGATGATATTCCTGGTTCTCCTGATGCTAGCGGAAGTCAATTCCATTTTGTGATTGGACAACAATTCTAAAACACATTGATATGAAACGTTTTATTTTTGGTTTAATATTTGTATTGATAACCACAGCTAGTTTTTCTCAGAAATATGCCTATGTTGATACTGAGTATATTTTAAGTAATATACCTTCTTATAAAGCAGCTCAGGATAAGCTTAATGAAATTTCTGTTGAATGGCAAAAAGAGTTGGAGCAAGAATATTCTATCGTTGAAAAGATGAAAGAAGATTTTAAAACAGAAAAGGTTTTGCTAACAAAGGATATGATAAGGCAGAGAACAGATGAAATATTTAAAAAAGAGCGGGCTGTAAAAAGTCTTCAAAATAGGTTCTTTGGTCCGGGAGGAGAGTTGTTTATTAAACGTCAAGAGCTAATTAAGCCAATTCAAGATGAAGTTTATGAAGTTATTCAGGATATAGCAGAATCTGGAAAGTTTGCAATAATATTTGATACAGCCGCAGGTGCCACAATTTTATTTACAGATCCTAAGTATGATAAAAGCGATGAGGTTCTGGAAAAATTAGGCTATAAAAATTAATTTTATAAATTTGTAATTAAATTAAAAAATAGAAATAAATTAAAAAATAAGATAATATGAAAAAGATTTTAGGAATTCTACTTGTGGTTTTATCTGTAACAAGTGTTTTTGCACAAAAGGAATATAAATTTGGACATATTAATTCAAATGAATTAATGTCAGTAATGCCAGAAAGAGAAGGTATTTCTTTAGAATTTCAAAAGTACCAGCAAATGTTGAGTGAAGAGTATCAAGCAATGATGACTGAATTTCAGACTCAGGCGGCTGTTTTTAATGAGAAGAAGGCTACATATTCTGATACTTATATAAAAACAAAAGAAGAAGAACTTTTAGGAATGCAACAAAGAATACAAGGTTTTCAACAAACTGCACAACAAGATTTGCAACAAAAAGAGGCTGAGCTTTTTCAGCCAATGATGGACAAGGCGCAAGCTGCAATTGAAGTTGTTTCTAAAGCTAATGGATTTACATATATATTTGATTTAGGAGCTGGTGGAGTTATTTATTTCTCTGATGACAGTATTGATATTCTTCCTTTAGTTAAAAAGGAATTAGGAATTGAATAAATAAAATTATTTCGATAAATTTAACCACCCTTATTTGTAAGGGTGGTTTTTTATTTTGGTATATATGGCAAACAATAATCCCATAGGTATTTTTGATTCAGGTGTAGGAGGTTTATCTATTTTCAAGGAATTAATAAAAAGACTTCCGTACGAGAGTGTGGTTTATTTTGCCGACAGTGCAAATTGTCCCTATGGTCCAAAACAGAAAGATGAGATAATTAACTTATCAGTTAAAGCTGTTGATTTTTTACTGTCAAAGAAATGTAAAATTGTTATAGTAGCTTGTAATACAGCTACAGCTGCAGCTATTTCATTCTTGCGAAATAACTATAAGATATCATTTATAGGAATGGAACCCGCAGTAAAACCTGCATCAATCTATTCAAAAACACAAAGTATTGCAGTTTTGGCAACTGAGGGAACATTTAACGGTGACCTGTATAAGGAAACAAGTGAAAAATATGCAAAGGGTATAGATTTAAACATAAAGGTTGGGGATAAATTAGTTGGGATTGTTGAGAATGGTTTAATTGAAGAGCCGGAATCATTAGAATATATAACAGACCTAATAAAGCCATTGCTAAAGAAAAAGATCGATAAACTAGTTCTGGGCTGTACGCATTACCCTTTCTTAATACCTGCTTTAAGGCAAATACTTCCATCATATATTGAAATTATTGATCCTTCGCCAGCAGTGATAAGGCAATTGGAAAGGGTTTTGTTAGAGAATAATATTTTAAATAACAAAAATGAAAATGCAAAATATGATTTCTTTAGTTCGGGTGATACTCATATAATGGAAAAAGTGTTGAGTAGTATTATTCAACAACAAGAAGTAATAAAGGTGTAATTATTTATACCAATCAGAATACATAATGTAGTTATTTGCAATCTTCTCGATCATTTCTTTTGTTTGTTCTTGTTCAATTGATTTAATTCTTTTAGCAGGAACACCTCCATAAATACTTCCAGGTTCAACAATTGTGCTGTCAAGCACTAGAGCTCCAGCGGCAATAATCGAATTTTCTCCTATTACAGCGTGATCCATAATAATTGCACCCATACCTACCAAAACATTATCTTGAATTGTTGCGCCATGAATAATAACATTGTGTCCAATCGAAACGTTATTTCCAATATTAATCTGAGATTTTTGATATAAGCAATGAAGAACAGCACCGTCTTGTACATTAACCTTATTCCCTATTTTTATAGAATTTACATCGCCTCTTACAACCGAGTTAAACCAAAAACTGCAATTTGAACCAACTTCAACATCACCAATAATCGTAGCATTATCGGCTAAGTAACAGTTATGCCCTATTTTAGGTGTAAAACCTCGTACTGTTTTAATTAAGGCCATGAATAAGTGTTTGAAAAAGTGAATTTTACGTAAAACCAATTAGACTAGTACTTAGAATAGGATTATGAGAAAAATCATACTTTTTACATTAAAATTTAATTCAAAAATACTTAATAATTAATTAACAATGCTTAATTTTGTCGTAGAAATAATTCAAATGTATTGTTATAGAAACATTACAGAGTAATAATAAAAATATCGAAAATGCATATGAAATAGGCAACTATTCCATGTGCATTTATAATTTTGTAAACGTCTGTTAATTTAAATCTACTAAATTAAAATTGTTATGAGTAAAAAAGCAGATGTCATCGAACGAAATGATGTAGTTATTCGGTTTTCCGGAGACTCAGGAGATGGCATGCAACTTACGGGGACATTGTTTTCAGATACGTCAGCATTTATTGGAAATGATTTATCAACTTTTCCTGACTATCCTTCAGAGATTAGAGCTCCACAAGGTACAATAGGAGGTGTGTCTGGCTTTCAGGTGCATGTAGGAGCAAAAATCAAAACACCTGGTGATTATGCTGATATTTTAGTTGCTATGAATCCAGCAGCTTTAAAAGCGACCGCCAAATGGGTGAAAGATGGAGGTACAATAATCCTTGATGAGGATAGTTTTGATGAAAGAGGCCTAAAAAAGGCAGGGTATAAAACCGATAATCCTATTCTTGAGGATAAATTAGATGGTTACAATATTATTAAAGCTCCAATTTCTACGCTAACAAAGGAAGCTTTAAAAGATTCTGGTTTAGATCCTAAAAGTGTTTTGAGAAGTAAAAATATGTTTGCTTTGGGTATGGTTTATTGGATTTTTGATCGTCCATTAAATTATACTGAAACATTTTTTGAAAAGAAGTTCAAGAAAAAGCCAATGGTAGTTGAAGCAAATAAACACGTGCTTCGTGCAGGTTTTAATTATGCTGAAACTGTGGAGCATATGACTCCTTCATATAAGGTTAGTCCAGCAAAAATAAACAAAGGGACATATAGGAATATAAATGGTAATTTAGCTACAGCATGGGGATTGATTGCTGCTGCTGAAAAAGCAAACCTAGAGTTATTCTGTGGATCTTATCCTATTACTCCAGCTACTGAAATTTTACAGGAGTTATCGAATAGAAAAGATTTAGGTGTAAAAACTTTTCAAGCAGAAGATGAGATTGCTGGTATTTGCACATCTATTGGTGCAAGTTTCGCAGGTGATTTAGCAGTTACTTCAACATCGGGTCCAGGTCTAGCCTTAAAAGGTGAGGCAATAGGATTAGCAGTAATGACAGAGTTGCCATTGGTAATTGTTAATGTTCAGAGAGGTGGTCCGTCAACGGGTCTTCCAACAAAACCCGAACAATCAGATTTAATGCAAGCATTGTATGGAAGAAACGGAGAAAGTCCTGTAGTTGTTGTTGCAGCTAGTACTCCATCTGATTGTTTCCATTATGCTTTTCAAGCTGCTAAAATTGCGGTTGAGCATATGACTCCAGTTATACTTTTAACGGATGGTTTTATTGCGAATGGTTCTGAACCATGGAAAATCCCTAGTATGGCAGATTATCCATCTATCAAAGCTCCTTTAGCAAAGGAAAAAACAGAAGGTTGGAATTCATATGAGAGAGATCTTGAAAAATTAGCAAGAACATGGGCTGCTCCTGGAACTATTGGTTTGGAACATAGAATAGGTGGCCTTGAAAAGGATGCAATAAAAGGGTCCGTTTCTCAGGATCCAATAAATCATCAAAAAATGACTGATATTCGTGAAGAAAAAGTTCAACGGGTAAGTAATTACATTCCAAAATTAAAAGTTGAAGGCGAAGAAAGTGGAAAACTCCTTGTTGTTGGTTGGGGTGGCACATATGGGCACCTTGCAACTTCTGTAAGTGATCTTCAGCAAAAAGGTCATAGTGTAAGTTTAGCACATTTTAATTACATAAAACCACTTCCTTCAAATGTAAAAGAAGTGTTTAGTAAATTTGATAAAATTGTTGTTTGTGAGATTAACTCGGGTCAGTTTGTTGGTTATTTAAGAATGACAAATCCTGAATTTAAGTATGAACAATACAATAAAGTTCAAGGATTGCCTTTTACAACAATTGAATTAGAAGAACAATTCATAAAATTATTGGAGGAATAGTTATGGCTGATATTCAAACTAATTTTACAGCAAAAGATTTTAAAAGTGATCAGGAAGTTAGATGGTGTCCTGGGTGTGGAGATCATGCTATAATGAATGCTATTCAAAGAGCTCTTCCTGAATTAGGATATAAAAAGGAGAACTTCGCATTTATTTCTGGTATAGGTTGTTCATCGCGTTTTCCATACTATATGGATACTTATGGTTTTCATAGTATACACGGAAGAGCATCGGCAATTGCATCAGGTGTAAAGGTTGCAAATCCTAACTTAAGTGTTTGGCAAATTACCGGTGATGGTGATTCTATGGCAATTGGCGGGAACCATTTTATTCATATTGTTAGAAGAAATGTTGATGTAAATATTATTTTATTTAATAATGAGATATATGGGCTTACTAAAGGTCAATATTCCCCAACTTCTAAATATGGATCAGTTACTAAAACTTCACCTTTTGGAACGGTTGAACAACCTTTTCATCCGGGAGAATTGGTAATAGGAGCACAAGGTAAATTCTTTGCACGTTCAATTGACACTAATCTTAAACTGTGTCAGGAAATATTCATACAAGCATCTAAGCATGAAGGAGCATCTGTAGTTGAAGTACTTCAGAATTGTGTTATTTACAATGATAAAACACATGCAGCTTTATCTGATAGAGAACACAAAGAAGATAGAACAATCGTTTTAAGACATGGAGAACCGATGATTTTTGGTAAGAATAAAGATAAAGGTCTTATTCTCGATGCAAAACACTTAAAACTTAAAGTTGTTGAGCTAGGAGATGAGTATACTGAAAAAGACTTGTTGGTTCACAATGCTGAAGAAACGAATCCTGGGATTCACCTTATGTTAACAAATATGGCTTATCCAGAGCTTCCAGTTGCTTTTGGTGTTATTAGAAGTGTAAAAGCACAAACGTATGATAAAGCTGTACAGGCGCAAGTAGAAGATGTGAAAGCTAAATCATCTATTAAATGTGTTGATGATTTACTTAAGAGTGGTACTACTTGGGAAGTTTAATAAATTATTTAAAATAAAATCAAGGGCTATCCAATTAGGGTAGCTCTTTTTTTATGCCTTATGAAAACAATTAGAACATATAAATTACTCGATTTGATATTTTCTAAAAAATGAATAAAAACATCTTCTTTTATCTACCCTAAAAAACTTTTATATTTATAGACAATAAAGACTGATAAATAAATTATTTAGATGAACAAGTAATTAAATCAATCTGTTCTATTATTTAATGCATATCAACTAAACAGATCCTGTATGGCCGACCAGATTAATCAGAATAATGACTTTAGTAGGTTGTTAGATGAAAATAAGGAACGTTTAAAAGAGCTCGCTTGCATAAACGAAACAACAAGGATTATTAAGGAGGGAAAATCAATTGAAGAATCACTTCAAAAAATCACTCTTCGTTTACCCAAAGCATGGCAATATCCACAATACGCTGTGGCGAGAATTTTTTTTGGTGGGCATGAATATCATAGTCCAGAATTTCAGGAAACGGAATGGACTCAAAAACAAACTTTTCAGACAATAGATGGCGAAGAAGGTATTATAGAGATTTTTTATACAAAAAGATTTCCTAAGCGTTTTGAAGGCCCTTTTTTAAAGGAAGAAAGAGATCTAATATTAAATCTGTCGAATTTAATACTCGGATTTTTAGATAGTCACAAAGCAAAGGAAATAATTAAGAAACAAGATAAGAAGAAGGAATTACAAGATGGCTCGTCGGGTTCATCTTCAAAAGAATTGAATAGTCGACAACTTCTTCAAAAATTCTTAAATAAACACAATGCTGATAGAGATTTATTGCATGATTTAATGCCGTTTAAAGTAAAAGAAATATTATTGGTAGCTAATTTATATGATGCATACAGTATTGAAAAAGAAGGCCGTTTTTCGGATCATATACTTGGAGAGTATAATCAATTAAATCTCACATCATTACCAAGGGTAACAGGAGTGTCAACAGAAGAAGAAGCGTTGGAAGCACTAGAAATAAAGCACTTCGACTTGGTGATTTTTATGATGGGGGTCGATAAAAAAACGCCTTTGATTATATCAAAAACAATAAAAAATAAATTTCCTTACATTCCGTCCTTCCTGTTATTAAATAATAATAGTGATTTAGCTGTACTTGAAGAAGGAAAAAGAGATCTGTCTGATATTGATAAAGTGTTTGTTTGGAATGGAGATTCCAAGGTATTCTTTGCAATGGTTAAGTTGATTGAAGATAAAGTGAATGTGGATAATGACACAAAACTTGGTTTAACCAGAGTTATATTGTTAGTAGAAGATTCACCCAAATATTATTCGAGATATTTGCCAATGCTCTACAAGATTATTATGGAGCAAACACAACGGTTAATCGAAGATGTTAATACAGATGATCTTTATAAGGTGCTTAAGATGAGAGCTCGCCCCAAAATATTATTGGCTAGTACTTATGAAGAAGCTATGAATGTTTTTAATAATTATAAAGATTATTTCCTATGTGTGATATCAGATGTTTGTTTTCCTAAAGAAAACGAATTAAATCATTCAGCGGGCTTTGAGTTAATAAAATACATCAAACAAAATATAGTTAATTTGCCTACCGTTATACAATCATCTAATCCAGAAAATGCAAAACGATCATATGAATTAAAATCAAATTTCATAAATAAGAACTCAGAAAGCTTACTTCAAGATTTAAAAAGTTTTATTAATTATCATCTTGGTTTTGGTCATTTTGTGTATCGAGATAATCAAGGAAGACAAATTGCTGTAGCAAAGTCAATGCTGGAGTTTGAATCTTATCTGAAAACTGTTCCCGAAGATTCTTTAATATACCATGCGGTTAAAAATCAGTTTTCACTTTGGTTAATGGCCCGAGGAGAAATACAGATTGCTAAGATTATTAATCCTTTAAAAATTACTGATTTTAAAAATCCAAATCAACTTAGAGATTTTTTAATCAACATCTTGAAATTATACAGAAATGAACAAGAAAAAGGAAAAATTGTTAATTTTAATGAATCAGCGATACTCGAAGAAAATAATATTGTAAGTCTTGCATCAGGAGCGTTAGGAGGAAAAGGCAGAGGATTAGCATTTATCAATACGCTTATATATAATTTTAAGTTTAAGGAGCTATTACCATTAATAAATGTGCGTACTCCAAGAACTAGCATTATTGGAACCGAAGAGTTTGATTTATTTATTGAAGGAAATCATTTGCTGGATATTATTTTTGATGACGACGATTTTTTTACTCTAAAAAATACCTTCTTAGCAGCAGAGTTGTCATATTCATTGAAAAAAAGATTAAAAATTTTCCTGAGATTAATTACAAAACCAATAGCAGTTAGATCTTCTAGTTTGTTTGAAGATAGCATTAATCAACCCTTTTCAGGAATTTTTGAAACATATATCTTACCAAATAATCATCCAGAGTTTGATCAAAGATTAAAGCAACTCATGAACGCTATAAAATTGGTTTATGCTTCTATTTACTCTAAGAATGCTCGAACCTATTTTAAAGCCATTGATCATAAAGTGGAGGAAGAAAAAATGGCGGTTGTTTTGCAAGAAGTGGTAGGTAATAGGTTTGATGATTATTATTATCCTCACATTAGTGGAACAGCTCAATCTCATAACTACTATCCAGTTGCACATATGAAACCCGATGAGGGATTTGCAGTTGCAGCATTAGGGCTTGGACAGTATGTAGTGGAAGGTGAAAAAGCTTTTCGATTTTCACCAAGCTATCCTAATTTAGATATTGTTTCACCAAAAGATTTATATAAAGGATCGCAGTTGCATTTTTATGCAGTCGATATGGCAAAGGAAAACCTAAATCTACTTGAAGGAGAAGATGCAGGTTTAATAAAACTAGATATTGATGTGTCTGAAAAGCATGGATCGCTGAAACATTTAGTATCTGTTTACGATCCAGAAAACGATCGTATTAGTCCGGGATTAGATTCATATGGTCCGAGAATTATAAATTTTGCAAATATTCTAAAGTACGATTATATCCCTTTGGCAAAAACAATTAATGTAATTCTCGATGTTGTTAAAGAAGCTCTTGGTTCACCAGTTGAGATAGAGTTTTCAGTCGACCTAAATAAAGACAAAAATGGATTGGCATCTTTTTATTTGTTACAAATAAAACCATTAGTGTGTAATGAAGAAGATTACCATGTAGATGTAGATAAGATTGATCGTGAACATTTGGTTCTATATTCTGAAAAAACTATGGGCAATGGTAAGTTACAAAACATAAAAGATGTTATTTTTGTAATGCCCGATAAATTTAGCAATACCAGCACCATGCAGATGACTTATGAAATAGAAAAGTTAAATCAGAAAATGCAAGAAGCAGGTAAAAAATACATTCTTATTGGACCTGGTAGATGGGGTACAAGAGATAAGTTTATTGGAATCCCAGTAGCTTGGCCACAAATTTCAAATGCAAAAGTGATTGTTGAAATGAGTTTAGATGATTTTGCATTGGATGCCTCACTTGGATCGCACTTTTTTCATAATGTGACATCGATGAATGTAGGGTATTTTTCGGTAAATCATAAATCAATTAAGGATACTATTTCTTGGGAAATATTAGAAAAACAAAAAATAATTGAACAAACCACCTATTTTAAGCATATAGAGTTTAAGAAACCACTTACTATTACAATGGATGGTAGAAAACGGTTCTCTGCAATAACATGGAATAAATAAACTGAACTTACATTTATGAGCTTTTATACGAATCATCAAGATAATTTAAAAATCGATTTTAACGATACATCATTTAATTTATTAATGCAAAGGCGAATCCATAAAGTATTACTAATATCTAGTAATTACGATTCGTTTATGTTAGAGGAAGATGGAAGAATTGATGAGCAAATTTTTAACGAATATGTTTCATTAAATTTACGTTACCCTCCAATTTTTGTTATGGCTAATTCCTCAGAAGAAGCCTTTGAGATTTTAAAAAATGATAACATAGATTTAGTTATCTCGATGTTAAGTATTGGAGATCGCGATACATTTTCATTTGCTAATGAGATAAAAGGCTTATATCCAGAGGTGCCAATTGTTGTATTAACACATTTTTCGCGCGAAGTAACTATTCGATTAGAAAAAGAGGATTTAAGTGCAATTGATTATGTGTTTTGTTGGTTAGGAAATGCCGATATTTTATTAGCAATAATAAAACTGATTGAAGATAGAATGAATGTTGAATACGATGTTGATGTTGTGGGCGTTCAAACAATATTATTAGTAGAGGATTCAATCAGATATATTTCAACATATTTACCAAATATCTATAAAATAATATTTAAACAATCTAAGGAATACATGCGCGAGGCACTTAACGAACACCAGAAAATGCTTCGTATGCGCGGTCGTCCAAAAATTCTTCTTGCTACCAATTATGAGCAAGCGATGGAGTTGTACGAGAAGTACAAGTACAATATGCTTGGAATAATTTCCGATATTACCTATCCCAGAAAAGGAATTAAAGATAAATTGGCAGGAATAAAGTTATGTAAAAAGGTAAAAGAAGATGATGAGTTTATGCCTTTGTTATTGCAATCGTCAGATTTAAATAATAAGAAATATGCCGATGAGCTAGAGGTTGGATTTATCCACAAATATTCGAAAACCTTATCTATTGAATTAAGAAATTATATCATAAAACAATTTGCATTTGGAGAGTTCATATTTAGAGATCCAGAAACATTAAAGCCAATTGGAAGAGCATCTGATTTGCAAGCACTGCAGCATTTAATATTAACAGTACCTGAAAAATCAATCGAATATCATGCAAGTCGAAATGATTTATCAAAATGGTTAAATGCACGAGCTATATTTCCAATTGCACAATTGTTTAAATATCTAAAACTGACCGATTTTCAAAGTGTAAAAGATGCAAGAGCTTATATTTACAAAGCCATTTCGAGTTATCGAATGAGCAAAGGGCGTGGAGTTATTGCAAAATTCGATAAAAATAATTTCGATGAGTATCTTGTTTTTTCTAGAATTGGTGATGGCTCTATTGGAGGAAAGGCTCGTGGATTAGCATTTATAAATTCTATAATTAAGAAGAACAGGATCTTTAATAAGTTTCCAGGAATTATTATAACAATTCCAAGAACAGTTGTGTTGAGTACCGATATTTTCGACGATTTTATGGAAGAAAATGATCTCTATAAAATTGGAATGTCTGATATGTCTGATGATGAAATACTTGATCATTTTATTAATGCCAAACTTCCAAGTAGAGTATACCAAGATTTATATGCCTTAATCTCGGTTATAAATAATCCAATTGCAATCAGATCTTCTTCAAAGCTAGAGGATTCACATTATCAGCCATTTGCCGGAATTTACTCAACTTATATGATTCCTAAAACTACAAATAGCACTTTAATGATAAAAATGCTATCGGATGCAATTAAATGTGTTTACGCTTCGGTATATTACAAAGCGAGCAAGGCCTATATGTCTGCAACATCAAATGTAATTGATGAAGAAAAGATGGGGATTGTATTGCAAGAGGTTTGTGGAAAGCAATTTGGGAACAAATTTTATCCAACAATATCGGGAGTTGCACGGTCAATAAATTTTTATCCAATCGAACCGGAGAAATCCGAAGATGGAATTGTAAATATTGCATATGGTTTAGGAAAACAAATTGTTGATGGCGGAATTTCTCTTAGATTCTCGCCAAAGCATCCCAAAAAGATACTACAGTTATCGTCACCGGATATGGCACTTAAGGATACACAAAAAGATTTTTACTCCTTAGATATGTGTCCAACAAAATTTATTCCTTCAACAGACGATGGCGTAAATTTGGTTAAATACGACATTAAGGAAGCCGAAAAAGATTCATCATTAAAATTTGCAGCGTCAACATACGATTTCCAAAATAATATTCTTCGCGACGGAACCATATACGAGGGTAAAAGAATTGTAACATTTGCAAATGTATTGAAACATGGGACATTTCCTTTAGCCGAAATTCTGGAAACTTTATTAGAGGTTGGTCAGAGAGAGATGAATAACCCAATAGAAATTGAATTTGCTGTTGATCTAAATGTACCTAAAGGCGAACCCTATGTGTTTAATTTTTTGCAAATTAGGCCAATTGTAAATAACGATCAACAGGAAGGTTTCGATATAGAAGACATTAAACAAGACGATACAATAATATATTGTGAATCTGCAATGGGGAATGGTAGCATTGAAGACATTTACGATTTTGTTTATGTTAAACCAGAATCGTTTAACTCTATGGAAAGTCTTGCTATTGGAGAAGAAATAAGTTCACTGAACGAAAAATTTATAGAAGAGCAAAAGAACTATGTATTAGTTGGACCAGGAAGGTGGGGGTCTAGCGATCCACATCTCGGAATTCCTGTGAAGTGGGCACATATATCTCAAGCCCGTGTTATAATAGAATCTGGTTTGGAGAATTTCAGAATTGATCCAAGTCAGGGAACACACTTTTTTCAGAACTTAACCTCATTCAGAGTTGGTTATTTTACAATTAATCCATATATCAACGATGGTTTTTACGATTTAGAGTATCTCAGTAAATTTAAAGCTCATTTCGAAAATAAATACATACGCCATATTCGATTTGAAAAACCTATAAAAGTTCAGATCGATGGAAAGCATAATAGAGGAGTGATTATGAAACCCATATAATATATAAAAGACATAGTGGAAAAAGGATTTGAGTAACTATAGACATTAGATTAATTTTTATATTTATGTTTTATTAACCCAAAATAAATAATTATGTTTTCAATTAAATACTTAAAACTGGTATTTCTAAGTTTTATTATACTTTTTTTAACACAAAGTTCTTATAGTCAAAACGACGATAAGAGCGCATGTAAAGTATTATTACCAACAATTTCAGAAGAATATAATGGAGCTTGTAAAGACGGTTTAGCTCATGGTGTAGGAACCGCCAAAGGAATCGATTTATATACAGGGAAATTCAAGAAAGGATATCCAAATGGCAAGGGAAAGTACACGTGGGCAGATGGAAGCTATTATGAAGGAATGTGGAGGGCAGGAAAGAAATCGGGGAAAGGTTTTTTGTATACAGCTACAACCGGAAAGGAACTAAAAGGAATTTGGAAAGACGATGATTTTTATAAAGAGATAGTAGATCCACCATATCAGGTTATAATAAAAAATGGTATAACAGGAATTAGTTTTTATGAAAAAAATGATAGCGAACCATATCGAATTGAAGTTGTATTTCAAAGAGATGGTGGCAGAACGGGTATTGTTGATAATCTTGATCTTATGTCTTCTACCGGAATGGGTACTATGTCAAATGGATTTACTGGATATGAGAATATGAAATTCCCATTCGAAGGTAACATCGAGTTTACAGGTATGAGTAAAATGGGAACAACCATTATTAATTATAAAGTCCGATTTATAATAACAAAACCAACAAATTGGAAAATATTAATAAGATATTAGATTTTAATATCTTATTAATATTATCTCATTAAGAAAGCATTTTATGATTATAGCATTTATCAGGTTTTTCCGTGACAAAAATCATGTTAAAGTCTGTGCTACAAAATATTGTATTTTAAAAATAAAAGTTAATTTTACACTGTTAATTAATTAACAGTGTTGTTGGTTAATTATTCAAACTATTTAAAACCTGATAATATGAACGTTGATAAATTAATGATTCAGTTAGAGCAAAAACATCCTGGTGAGGTTGAATATTTGCAAGCTGTAAGAGAAGTTTTAGAATCAATTGAAGAGATTTACAACCAAAATCCTCAATTCGAAAGCGCTGGAATTATTGAAAGAATAGTTGAGCCAGACAGAATTTTAACATTCAAAGTGCCTTGGGTAGGAGATGATGGAAAAGTAAACGTTAACTTAGGTTACCGAGTGCAGTTCAACAACGCTATCGGACCATACAAAGGTGGTTTACGTTTTCACCCAAGTGTAAATTTAAGTATTCTTAAATTCTTAGGATTCGAACAAATCTTTAAGAACTCATTAACAACTCTACCTATGGGTGGTGGTAAAGGTGGTTCTGATTTCGATCCAAAAGGAAAATCTGATGCAGAAGTAATGCGTTTTTGTCAGGGTTTCATGATGGAATTATGGAAATTGATTGGGCCAGAAACAGATGTTCCAGCAGGAGATATCGGAGTAGGTGGTCGTGAGATCGGATTCTTATATGGAATGTACAGAAAACTAGCAAGAGAAAATACAGGTATCTTAACAGGAAAAGGTTTAAACTGGGGAGGAAGTTTAGTACGTCCAGAAGCAACTGGTTTTGGTAATGTATATTTTGCAAAAGAAATGTTAGCAACCAAAGGAGAAACTTTTGAAGGAAAAACAGTTGCTATTTCAGGTTTTGGTAATGTAGCATGGGGAGCAGCTTCAAAGGCTACAGAACTAGGAGCAAAAGTTGTTACTATTTCAGGTCCTGATGGATATATTTACGATCCAGAAGGAATATCAGGAGAAAAAATCGATTATATGTTAGAGCTTCGTGCTTCTAATAACGATATAGTTAAACCATATTCTTATAAGTTCGAGAGTGGTCAGTTTTACGAAGGAAAACGTCCATGGGAACAAAAAGTAGATATCGCCCTACCTTGTGCAACTCAAAATGAGTTAAATAAAGAAGATGCAGAGACTTTACTTAAAAATGGATGTATTTGTGTATCAGAAGGAGCAAATATGCCATCTACACCAGAAGCAGTAGAATTATTCTTAGAGAAGAAAATTTTATTTGGACCAGGAAAAGCAGCTAACGCAGGTGGAGTAGCAACATCAGGATTAGAGATGTCACAAAACTCTATGAAATTAAGCTGGGCAGCAGAAGAAGTAGATGCTAAATTACACCAAATTATGCGCGACATTCACGAAGCTTGTGTTAAGTATGGCACAACAGACGGAAATGTTGATTACGTAAAAGGTGCAAACATTGCAGGTTTCTTAAAAGTAGCTAATGCAATGATGGATCAAGGAGTTATTTAATTTATATATAACTTAGTTTTTAGTTTGTAATTTATGGTAAAAAGGGAGCGTAGGCTCCCTTTTTTTATGTCTTATTGTCAGAATTTGAATAAAATAATCCAAACAATAAACATATTGACATATGTTGTTACGTTGGCATATTAATTGATAGAAAATAGAAAAATATATACTATGATAAACTTTTATAAGAAACATAAATTTGGAATCCTTTTATTAATTCCCGGAATAATTGCAGGTTATTTTTACTGGAAGTACGTTGGTTGTGCTAGTGGAACTTGTCCTATAACTTCTAGTTGGTACTCAATGGTGTTATTAGGAGGTTTACTAGGTTTCTTTTTTGGCGATAGTATTGATGATGGTATCAAGAAAAGAAAAAAGAAAAAAGAAGATGAATAATTTTAACGATATTATTAATGACAGTAAGCCTGTTTTAGTTGATTTTTATGCCGATTGGTGTCAACCTTGTAAGATGGTAGCTCCAATTTTAGAAGAAGTTAAAACCGAAATGGGAGATAAATTGAGGATAATTAAGATTAATGTAGATAAAAATCAACAATTAGCTTCGAAATATGGTATTAGAAGTATCCCGACTTTAATGTTATTTAAACAAGGGGCAGTGAAATTCTCTCAGGCAGGAGTTATTCCAGCCAACGAAATAATAAAAATAATAGCTAACTCTTAAAACACAATTATATGAAAAAAGTATTGTTTATTATGCTAATTGCTTCTTTGGGATTTACGCAAGGATGTGACGGAAATGTAAAAGCCTCTGAGGATACAAGTGAAAATGTAAAAGGAGAAAAGAACAATGAAAAAGCTACCATTACCTTAGATAAAGAGGAATTTAAAAAGATGGTAATGAACTATGAAGTTAACAAAGAATGGAAATTCGAAGGAAATTTGCCATGTATTGTTGATTTTTATGCAGATTGGTGTGGCCCATGTAGGATTGCTGGACCTATCTTAGAAGAAATAGCAAAGGAATATAAAGGTAAAATAAATGTTTATAAGGTTGATACTCAGAAAGACCCTGAAATCGCAGGAGTGTTTGGGGTACAGGGTATTCCTGCATTTTTATACTGTCCAAAAGAAGGACAGCCAATAATGAGTTCAGGAATAGGTAGATCAAATGAGGAAACTAAAGAAATGTTTAGAAAAGCAATTAATGAAGTCTTATTAAATCAATAAGTTTCAATTAAAATAGTTGTTTCATTTAGTTAATAGTTGCAACAAAAGTCAGGTCTTCGAAAGGAGATTTGGCTTTTATTTTGGTAACGAAAGCAAGAATTCAATACCGTCTTCTTTTTTGTTTTTTATGATTACCAACCTGATTGTCAGGTAAGGAGAAGTAATAAAAAACGTTATCTTCTCGATAGATTTGTATGAATGTTTTACAATTTTCACCTGCGTAGTTGATTGAGTTCTCTAAAAGATTTCTGAATATTGAAAGAATTAAAAACCTATCACCATTAATAGAAATATCTTCGTTTAGTCTAACATTACCTTTCATTTGTTTTTCTACAAGCGAACCTTGAAAATCATCTAAAATACCGATAATAATTTAGTTAATACTTAAAGCCGAAAAAGTAAAAAAGCCACCAGGCTTCTCAATTTTATTCAATATAACAATATCATTCATAAAATCATTTTAAAAAATTTATAACGATAAGTAGGTACAATTAAACTTCTTTGTATTTTTGCAAAATCACAAAAAAACTAAATGAAATGGGAAGAGCATTTGAATATCGAAGAGCATCGAAAGAAAAACGATGGGGAAAAATGTCTACATTATTTCCAAAGTTGGGGAAAGCGATAACAGTTGCTGCAAAAGAGGGTGGTGGAGATCCTGAGATGAATGCAAAACTTCGTACTGCAATTCAGAATGCCAAGGCGCAAAATATGCCTAAGGACAATATCGATTCTGCTATTAAAAGAGCTTTAGGAAAAGATGCTGCAAATTTTGAGGAAATTAACTACGAAGGTAAAGGCCCTCATGGTGTTCTTGTATTTGTTGAGTGTGCTACAGATAATTCAACAAGAACAGTAGCAAATGTAAAATCATATTTTAACAAAGCTGGTGGATCTTTGGTTCCAACTGGTTCATTAGAATTTATGTTTTCGAGAAAAGCAGTTTTCGAATTTGAAAAAACAGACGAAACAAATATTGAGGAGTTAGAACTTGAATTGATCGATTCGGGCTTAGACGAAATTGAGATAAATGATGATTTGGTATATGCATACGGAGATTACACAAGCTTTGGAACCTTAAATAAAGCTTTTGAAGAAAAGACTATTGAGCTTAAAAAAGCTACTCTTCAAAGAATTCCTACATCTCCGGTTGAATTTAATGAAGAACAATTATTAGAAATTGAGAAAATGCTTGATAAAATTGAAGAAGATGACGATGTTCAAGCTGTCTTCACAAATATAAATTAAGCTTTAAATATTTACTGAACGCCCTTTCATTTTGAAAGGGCGTTTTTGTTTATAGTAATTAAACTTTTGATGAACGGCTTGATTTCTTTTATGAACGTTTATTTATTTTTGCAGGTATCTTTTATCTTTATATTTAAATTTCTGATAATTAAATTATTATTGATGGGTTAGCTTAAAAATACACACTAAAACGATAAGAAAATGAAGAAGATTATTACAATTTTATTTGTTGTATTTATTTGTACCACAACAAGCTCTTTTGCTCAAAGATTTGGTGTAAAAGGAGGGTTTAATATTACAAACTTAAATGTTGAAGGTCACGATTACAGTGCAAAATTAGGAATTCACATTGGACCTGTTGCAGAATTTCATTTTGGAGATATTTTTGGATTAGAAACTGGTGTGCTTCTATCAACAAAGGGCGCTAAAGAAAAATTTGGAGATGACACCTACAAAATCAATTTAACCTATTTGGATTTTCCTGTAAACTTTAGAGCAGGTTATGACTTTGGAACAACTAGGGTTTATGGGATATTAGGTCCATACTTTGGTTTTGCTTTGGGAGGGAAGTATAAGAATGAGATTAATGATGTTAAAACTTCAACAAAAATTGAATTCGGAGATGGAGGTTTAAGTCGGTTCGATGCGGGACTTACAATTGGAGCATGTGCTGCAGTAAGTATTTTCGAATTAGGATTTTCTTACAATCACGGATTTGTAGATATCTCGGGTGACTCAGGGCACAAAATGAAAAATAGAGTGTTTATGCTTTCGATGGCATATAAATTTGGTGAAAATCCATTTAGAAAATAACAGAGACGCTAACTTCGGTTAGCGTTTTTTGTTTTACTGCCATTTTAAATAATGATTTTATTAAACTATTCGTTATTAAAT
Organism: Bacteroidales bacterium; assembly: GCA_016342685.1. Classification (GTDB taxonomy): domain Bacteria; phylum Bacteroidota; class Bacteroidia; order Bacteroidales; family UBA12077; genus UBA12077. The sequence goes on from JAEINU010000003.1 coordinate 380,131, forward strand.
CAATCAAATAGAATGATATTCTAATTTTAACTTATTATTTAAAAAATGAAAAACCTAGTAACAACTTCTTTAAAGTTAAGTCTAATCTTTGTTTTCTCTATTTTACTTTCGTGTGATATAAATACAAAGCAGGGATTTAAAATTGATTACGAAAAATATGTACTTGAAAATGGGCTTGAGGTCGTTTTACATGAGGATCATTCGGATCCAATTGTGGCAGTAGCAACACTAATGCACGTCGGTTCAAATCGCGAAGTAAAAGGAAAAACCGGTTTTGCACACTTTTTTGAACATATGTCTTTCAACGATTCCGAGAATGTACCTCGCGGAGCAAATCGTAAAGTTATACCAGAGTGGGGAGGAATGAGAAATGGCGGAACATGGTCCGATGGAACAATCTATTACGAAGTTGTTCCAACTGATGCTTTCGAAAAAATCTTATGGATCGATTCAGATCGCCTGGGTTACATGATTAACACAGTTACCGACGAAGCTTTAGAGCGTGAGAAACAGGTTGTTAAAAATGAAAAAAGGCAGAATTACGATAATGTTGCTTACGGATATACAAGCGAAGTAATAAAGTCAAATTTATATCCCGAAAATCATCCTTATAATTGGACTGTAATAGGTTCTTTGCCAGATTTACAGGCTGCAAATCTTGATGATGTAAAAGAATTCTACAATAAATTTTATGGAGCCAATAATGCAACTTTAGTTATTGCTGGCGATATTAATATTGAAGAAACTAAGGAATTAGTTAATAAATGGTTTGGCGAAATTAGAAAAGCTGAGACTATTGAGTCTTTAAAGCCAATGCCAGTAACTTTGGAAGAAACAAAATCTTTATTTCATGAAGATAATTTTGCTAGATTACCTGAACTGAGAATGGTTTTCCCAACGGTTGAAAGCTACAATGATGATAGTTATGCTTTGGATGTATTAGCAGAGATTTTATCAGGAAATAAAAAATCACCCTTGTATAAAATTATTGTAGAAGAAAAGAAATTAGCTCCATCGGTTACAACTTATCAAAGCAGTGACGAATTGGCGGGAGAATTTGCATTTATTGTACGAGCAAATGCGAATACGGATCTCGATGAAGTAAAATTGACAATAGAAGAGGGGCTTGCAAGTTTTGAAGCAAACTCTTTTACCGATAACGATTTAAATAGAGTAAAAGCGCAAATTGAAACCGGATTATATCAAGGAATATCAACTGCGTTAGATAAAGCATTTCAATTGGCAACTTACAACGAATATGCGGGTGATCCTGGTTATATTACCTTGGAAGCAGAAAAAATGCAATCTGTTAGTCGTGAGGATATTATTAGAGTATATAATAAATACATAAAAGATAAAAAGTACATAATGACGAGCTTTGTTCCTAAAGGACAATTAGATTTAATTGTTGAAGGAGCTAAAAAAGCTGAAATATGGGTTGAGCCTAATACAGCAACTGCGGAACATGAAAAGGTATCGCAAGGAAAAGAGGCTGAGTACGAAAAAACAAAAACAAAGCACGATAGATCAGAACCAGAATTTGGAGAACTTCCTTTATTTAGTGCTCCCCAGGTTTGGAAGGATAAATTAGCGAATGGTATAGAAATTTATGGAATCGAAAATTCCGAAGTTCCTTTAGTTAATTTTGATATAACAATTAAAGGGGGGCATTGGTTAGATTCTTTCGAAAAATCAGGAACTGCAAATCTATTGTCGAGTTTGTTAAAGGAAGGAACACAAAATAGAACACCTGAAGAGTTGGAGGAAGCAATTGATCTTTTAGGAGCTTCGATAGATATTTATGCAGGAACCGAAGATTTGGTTATTGAAGTAAGTTGCCTCTCAAAGAATTTTGAGTCAACGCTTAAATTAGTTGAAGAAATATTACTTGAACCAAGATGGGACGAGAAAGAATTCATCAGAATTAAATCCCGCTTAGAAACGGGTTTAAAAGGAATGGAGGCTAATTCAAGATTTATATCAGGTAATATTTATAAAAAACTATTATACGGCGAAAATCATATTTTAGGAAAATCGCAATATGGTACATTAGAAACTTTAAGTGACATTAATTTAGATGATTTAAAAGACTATTACAATAAGAATCTTGCACCTAATATATCTACATTTCATTTGGTTGGTGATGTAAAACAGGAGCGAATAAAAAAAGCACTCAATAGTTTTGAAACAAGATGGAGCTCCAAAGATGTAGTATTTCCTGAATATGAATTGCCTAAAAATACTCTGGGAAGAAAAGTGTTTTTTGTTGATATTCCTGGATCGAAGCAATCAATCATAAGAGCTGGTTATGTTGCAATTTCTAAATCGGATGATGATTTTAATAACTTGGACTATGCCAATGAAATTCTTGGAGGAGGATCTAGTGGAAGATTATTCCAACTTTTACGAATTGAAAAAGGATTTACTTATGGAGCATATTCATTTTTAGAATCATCATTAGAAAAGGGACCTTTTACCGCTTATACAAGTGTTCGATCAAATGCAACATTAGAATCCTTGCAATTGATTAAGGATTTGATAGGAAATTACGCGGTTAGTTTTGGTGAAAATGAAATGGAAATAACTAAAACAAAGCTCATTAAAGAAAACACACGAGCATATGAATCATTAGGTGCTAAATTGGGAATTCTTCACGAAATGAGTAAGTATGGTTACTCTGGAAATTATTTAGTTAGAAATCAGCAAGAGTTATTAGAAATGAATTTGGTCGATTTTCGAAATATGATTAATAAGTATATTGATGAAAGTCAGATGCTATATTTTATAGTTGGTGATGCAAAATCAGAACTGCAAAATGTAAATAAATTTGGATATGGAAAAGCAACAATGCTCGACATTTTTGGAAATGAAATAGACTAATACTGATGTTTTCAAAGAAAGCTGCTAGGATTACTTAGCGGCTTTTTTTATGCAATCAAAAAGTAATTCTTTAAAAATAGTGTAATTTAAACTCTATTTTTCTTAAATTGTAAACGATGAGGTTTATTTCATCATAAAATGATATAATAGAGACAAATAAATGATAGGCGAACTGGAAAAAACACTCCAAAATTTTGATCCAATAAGTTTAAAACAACTTTCGGATTACAAATTGCTTAATCGTATTGATACTAAATATATTTGTAATATAAATTCACTTCCATTAATACTCAATAATTCGCATAAAGACTTTCGGATTCAACAAATTAATAACGATCGTATATTTAATTACGAATCTCTTTATTTTGATACGCCCGATCTTAAAACTTTCTTTGATCATCATCAGGGGAAAAGATTACGTTACAAAATACGGTTTAGAAAATATGTCGATACCGGTAATGCATTTCTCGAAATTAAGAAGAAAAAAAACTACATAAGAACAGATAAAAAGAGAACAGAACTTGAATTTGCCCCAATAATATCAGACGAACATCTTGATTTTCTTAAAGAGCATATTCAAGTTCCCGAAGCAGGTTTTCATCCATCAATCTGGACAATTTTTAATCGCATAACCTTAGCAGGGAGAGATCATCTCGAAAGAATAACCATCGATACAAATATTAGTTTTAAAGATGAAAATTCGAAAACAATAAATCTACCCAATATGGCTATTGTCGAAGTTAAAAGAAATAGAACCGGCGATATTAGTCCATTTACACAAATTTTAAAAGATCTAAGAATTCGACCTTTCGGAATAAGTAAGTATGTATTGGGAAATGTATTATTATCTCCTGACATCAAGCATAATAGATTTCATAAAAAAGTAGTAACTGTAAATAAGATATGCAATGGTACTAAGTTTAATTATTGATACAATAGAATCGATCAACGTTTTTGGTTTGGATTTTTTTCATTCAGAGGATTTTATCCATTTAGTAACGAGATTTTTTTACAATTTAATTTGGGTATTTATCCCATCCTATTTTTTGTATTATAGGCGACAAGGAGATAAAGAGTACTTTTTCACCTTTATGATTGCCAGTATTATTGTTTTCCAAATATGTATGCTTCTGGGAACAGTTAGTCTTCGTATTGGTTTTGCCTTGGGCTTGTTCGCAATATTTGGAATTCTTAGATACAGAACCAATCCCATTCCTCCTCGCGAAATGACTTACCTTTTTATGGTTATTGGAATGTCGGTTAAAAATTCTTTAGCGAACGAAAATATTAGTTTGGCAGAGCTAATAATAACAGATCTACTTACTGTGATTGTGGCGTTTAGCTTGGAGTTATATTTCGATAAAGATAAACTTGTTCGAAAAAGCATCGTTTATGATAGAATCGATTTAATCAAGCCAGAGAACTATAACGAGCTTCTGGCAGATCTTTCCGAAAGATTTGGAGTAAAAGTAGATAAAGCAGATATTGGTCCAGTTGATTTAATTCGCGATCAGGTTAAATTGATAATTTATTTTCATAAAGTTGATGGAATAAGTTTTTTCGATTTACCAAAAATGTAAAATAGTAGTAAAGCTATGTTGGTGTTGAGTAAAAAAGTAATACAAATTATTATTCTAATTTTAATTTGCAAAATTGGAGTAGCTCAGACTGAAATTAATACAGATTCAATACTCTTTACAACAGATATTTTCGATAAGGAACAGGCTTTAGAAGTTGCTTTAGAATTTGATATTAGTGAATTCATAGATCAGAAATTAACTAAGCAATATGTTCCTGCAATTTTATCATATTACATAGCTGACAGTGTTAATATTAGAGATTCTGTAAGGTTAAAATCAAGAGGTATATTCCGACTCAAAAAATGTCTTTTCCCTCCATATTGGATAAATATTAAAAATGCAAATCATAGTGTCGACTCTAATTTAAAGGTTAATAAGATCAAAGTCGTATCGCATTGTAAAGCCTCCAAGATGCACGAGAATTATTTGTTAAAAGAATTCGTTGCATATAAGGTTTTTAATATTATTACTGATTATAGTTTTAAGGTTCGCTTACTAAAAATAAATTATTTAGATACAGGTAAAGAGCGTAAAGAGCGAACAAATTGGGCTTTTATGATTGAACCTGAAGAAGTATTAGCCGAAAGACTTGAAGCTTATCCCTTAAAGCTTGAGAAAGTAAGTTATTCTCAAACAGACACTCTAAATACAACAATATTAAGTTTTTTTCAATATATGATCGGGAATTTGGATTATTCTATGGTAGGTAGGCATAATATCAAGTTAGTAACATTAAAAGACCACAAAAAAACGGCAATTATTCCAATTCCTTATGATTTTGATTATACCGGAATTGTCGATGCATATTATGCCAAGCCACAGCCTATTTTCGAATTAGCAAGTATTACCGAAAGGTACTTTTTTGGCATGTGTCGATCCAATGAGGTATACAATTCTGTAATACAGATCTACAATGAAAAGGAAGAGGAAATTTATTCTTACATATCATCTTGTGATTTTCTCGATAAGAAAACAAAGAAATATGTACTGAGTTATATTCAGGATTTTTACAAAGAAATGAATAGATCAGATTTTATAAAAAATTATTTAAGAACAACTTGCGAATAAATAACTTATAGTTTTATCGTGTTTCCTGAAGTTGTCCCTCTATAAAATACTTTATCTCTATATATGAGTACTTCTCCATAATCGCCATGTTTAATGCTAGAATCAATGCCTATTATTTTACCTCCCAGTAAAGAAGAAATATTTGGAAAAGAAGTATGTCCAACAATTACACTGCTAACATTAAAATAGGCAAGAATATTATCAAGTTCAGATATTTCTATGAATGGAGTCTTAAAATAACCTCGATACCAAACGGGACCTTTGCTTCGCATCATAAATGTTAAGGTAGAATCCTTAAAAATGGTATCCCAATCTTTACCTACAAGTTGATTTTTAAAAAGCTCATTCGTTTCAGAAATGGAAAAATTATTTTGGATAAATTCGGGAGAAATTCCTGCATGTACAAATAATAGATCATTAATTTTAACCATTACAGGTTTTGATTTAAGCCAGTTTCCAAGAAATGAATTGTCCGAAAATAATTGAGTATAGGTTGTTCCCATTGTTTGTGCCGTTTTCTGATATTTCTCGTTTATGTAACGAATATCATTATTCAAAACCATTATTTCATGATTTCCAAGCATAACATGAACCATTCCTCCACTTAACTTAGCTTGCTGTTCTATTTTGTATACCAACCAAAGAGTTTCAGTAACCTTAGGGCCTCTGTCCATAATGTCGCCTAATACAACTAAATGCCCAGTTCCAAATATCCAATCTAAGTCTTTATTTAATACACCATGCTCAATTAGTAATTTTGCAAAAACGCCGAATTGACCATGAATATCGCTTACAGCGATTAAATTTTCGACTCCAGTATAAGTTTGTTTAAAGTCTATATCTTGATTCTTATTCTGCTTAATCCATTCAGGATTAAATTCAAAACCAAATTTTCTTTTTATAAACTTGAAATTGTTATTTACAACAGTTTTTTCAACAAGTCGATTGTTCTTAATCCATTTAACATCAATCGCATTGTTGTTATAAAAAATATATGGACCATCGGTTATACTCTTTTTTCCGAACGGTATTTCTATTTCCTTTTTTTCAACAAGTGGTTTCTCCGTTGAGGGGTCATCAAAAGAAAGAATTAAAAGAAGAATTACAGGGCTTAAAATATATAGCAATCGTTTTTTTAGCATGAAGTTGTATTTCTGTATTGTATTAGATGATTGTTAATTAGTAACATTAGATCATGAAGATTGGTTCAAAAATAATGGTTTTTAGTTAGTATTAACATGTTTTAAAAAATAAAAACCCCACCGATGTATCTTCGATAGGTTCATATCGCGAAATTATTAATTTACCACACACCAATTATAGCTCCCATAATTCCAAATAACGTTATTTGGTAACCGGCATCAATAGCCCATAGTTTAAAAGATTTTCTTTGATAAAGCATATTAACACCGTACGATGTTGCAACGAAGAAAATTCCAATAAAGATTCCATGCGATAAACCACCTAATAAGCTTGATTCTGCATTGTCATGCCCTTGTTGGAACATAGCTATTCCTAATCCCGCTATAAAGATTAAAACAAAACTAAGTCCAAAAGTTAAAGGCATGTTCGAGTCTTTAATATCATCGTCGGTTAAGCCTACAGCTTTTTGCCAGCCTTTACCAAACATTAACGGGCTATACCATACCGAACCTAAAGCGAAGGCTGCAAGTGCAGATACAAATACTGCTAAAAAATTAATACTTAAAAAGTCCATAAGATTTGGTTTCGTTATTTTTCTTAAACAACAAATTATATGGATTGTTCTATTGGTAGTTAATGAATTATCTTAATCGCACTAGATTTAAAGGATACCCAGCACTCCGAATTTTCCTTAAAAGAGAATTTATTTAATGATTCTTCTGATATAACGGCACTAAGCACAATTCCTATATCAACAATAATTTCATAGTTCATTAAATAAGGGATTATTTGTTTAATATGTCCCTTAAAATTGTTAGTAGCACTCGATTCAAGCTTGTCTTGGGAAAGAATTATTTCTTCGCCACAAATTATAATTTTCCCATTACTAATTTCATCAATATTGGAAACATGAATTTCGATTGAATTGTTAATTTTCGCGATGTTTATAGAAGAAAAATCCGCAAAAAAGAAATTCTTGATTCCTGTAAAGTTTGCAACAAATTTATTCGCTGGTTGACGAAAAACTTCTTTTGTAAATCCCTTTTGAATTATTTCACCTTCGTGCATTACAGCCACTTTTTTTGAAAGCGCAATGGCTTCTTCGTAATCGTGTGTTACATGAAGTATTGTAGTTCCGTTTTGATTAATTTTTCGAAGCAGATTTCGTAAGTCTCCCTTTAATTGCACATCTAATGATGCTAAAGGTTCGTCCAAAAGTAAGCACTCGGGTTTAGTTACTAACATTCTGGCAAGCGCTACACGCTGCAATTCACCACCGGATAAATTCTGAGTGCCGCGATTTAATAAATGACTAACATTCGTTATTTCTGCATATTCGTTAGTTAATGCATCTTTTTCGCTTTTACTTATTTTCTTCCCTTTTAAAGAGTATTCAATGTTTTGTTTTACTGTTAAATGTGGGAATACAGAATAATCCTGAAAGACAATTCCCACTTTGCGCTTTTGTATTTTTTTCTCTGTTATATCTTCATTATTCAGAAAAACTCTTCCTTTATCTGGATTAATTAAACCAGCAATAATTTCAAGTAAAACCGTTTTTCCAACACCCGATTTCCCAAGGAGAACATAATAATCACCTTTCTCTAATTCAAGATTAATATCATTTAATTGGAATGATCCCAGTTGTATAGATATGTTTTCTAGTTTAAGCATTGCTTGAATTTTTATCTTTTGAAAGGGTTCTTAGAAAAACAAAAAAGACCAGACAAACTAATATAAAAACAACAGAAACCGGCCGTGCATATTTTAATCCGAATGCACCAAAACGCTCATAAATAAGCACTGGTGTAATCATTGGGTGATAAGCAACAATTACAACTGCACCAAATTCGCTTAATCCACGAGCAAACATCATTATTAATCCAGAAAGTATATTTTTCCATGCTAAAGGCAAAGAGATTGTAAAGAATACCCGAACTGGCGAAGCTCCTAAGTTAAGTGCTGTTTTTTCTAAACGTACTGGAACATTTTCGAAGCCATCGCGAGCTGCATTTATCAAGAACGGTATACTAACAAATGCCATGGCTAAGCCAATTCCAATTGGATGACCAACAAAATTTAATCCAAATGATGATGCCACTTGTCCTAAGGCCGAATCGCGAGAAATAAAACCAAGAATAGCAATCCCGGCAGCTGAGTGTGGTATTATTACTGGTAAATCAACAATACCATTTATTAATCTTTTAAATCGGAATTTGGTTCGAGCTAAAAAATAGGATAGGGGAATTGCCCCAATTGCAAAAAACAAAGTAGATAAGAAAGAAACTCTAAGCGTTAACCAAATACTATCAGTAACTTCACGATCTTTTGCTGTCTCGAAAAGTTGTAAAGGTGTTGTTTCTAAAAACATTCCAATAAGGGGCCCCAATATAAATACCAATATTAGACCACCTAATAAAGTGAAAATTAATGGAGTGTTTTTTGAATTATTCATTGCAATTTTTCTGGTTCCTTTTTTGAAATTTCTAAATTACTACTTTTTAATATTTAATTTGAATTAGCAAATTGCTTTAACTTCTCTGGAATACTTGAATAGGTTTCCGATTTTGAGGGTATCATTGAGGCTTGTCCATTTTTATTCATTATTTCCATTCCTTTGTGCTCAGATAATATAAACTCGACAAAATCTATTGCAAGAACTTTATTAGGTGCGTTGCTTGGAATTGTTAAACCGTAAACCATTGCCTGACCAGTTTTTGTTATTTTTGTTCCAGGTTGTTTTCCTGTTATGTCAAGTTTGGCCTTTTTATAAAAATCGGCTAGTTCTGGATTGTTCAAGTTAATAGAATCAGGCAAAGTAATAAAAATTAATCCATGTTGTTCTGCAACAGAACGATATAAGAATATATAATCGATTGTATTCGATTCTAACAATGCTAATAGATCAACTTCTTTAGGGCGAATATATTCTTGGTTTTTTGCAATGATTTTTTCTGCTAGATTTTCATAACTATAATAATATTCGGATAATTGACTCGTTAAAATGGCACGATAACCGCAAGGATCAGAATTTGGATCGGAACGACCAAAAATTACATCATCTTTTAGTAAAATTTCAAACCAATTATGAGCATTAATTTCATTGGCATACTTAGATTCTTTATGATAAACAATTGCCATTTCGTTACTTGCAAATTTTATGTTCCAACTTGCAAAATCAGGAATAAGAAGTTCATCAATTACTGTATAATCGGCAGAAGCCATAAGGTCGCATTCTCGATTTAATTCGGTTATTTTACGAGCGCATTTTACACTTCCTGCTGATTCAAGTAATATTTCAACCTTAGGATTTGTTTTTTCATATTCTGTTTTTATCTGTTTAAAAGGAACAGATAAACTGCCAGCATGAAAAACGATTAATTGTTGTTTCTCCGAATTTTTCTTAGTTGAACAAGAAACAAAAATCAGAGAAATAAACAAAAAAGTTACAATTGATTTTAAATACTTCATATTTCAATTATTGTTCGTTTGCTGAGAAATATATTCCTGTAATTCCTTTTATTGCTCTGTCGGAGAAAAAATCACTCGAAGGAAATACTCTAAAAATACCATTGTCTTTTGCTTCAGGATAGCACATGAGCATTATTTCCGATTGATCGTCGCGATTCATTATTTCGCTATAAGTGTAAACTCCACGAAATCCATCTTTGGCAACAATTAGAAATAAACCTTCACGAATATTTTTTTTGTTAAAAACCACATGCTTTTCCAAAACATTTTTTAATAACACTCCTTTAAAAGGTGCCAAGGAGTGTATTCCTCTTCCTTGGCCATAGAATGTTGTGTTAAACGTTTCAACTTGCATTTCTGTGGGGTTTTCAGTTAAAGTTTCAACTAATTTATTCTCTGTGTAAACATCAAGAGTAGGAGAATACAATGGTCTCAAGCCTTTAACTGTAACAAATGATTTGGGATATGATTTTACAGTAATTTTTGTTGGATTTAAGATATTTCTTTCTGTTACTAAATCACTCGAAATAATTAATTTTGCTTGGTTCGGTAAAGGCCATAAATCATCGGTTTTAGTAGGTTTAATTCGCATTACCTGACTTGCAATTATTATCTCATTTAAATGATTTGAGAGAAAGATCTCGCCCCAGCTTATTTTTACAATCTCACCTTTATCGTTTTCTATTTCTAAATATAAATCGATTATCGGCTTAAATTCTTTTTTGTTTTTTTTGTTGATCTTAAACAGATTTAAGATATCGTGCAACGAATAGCCATCGTAACGATAAGCTCCCAGAAATTCTTTGCCATCTTTTCCCAGAATGGTTTCTTTAACAATGATGCTTCGCAATGGTAAGTTCGAGAAATCAATCGTTCCTGGATTTTCAATCTCACCATCTATTTTTAAAGCCTGAATAGGTAATTTATTTGTTTTGGCATTATCGTAGAAATCATTTGTTTGGTTTTCGGTATCGGCCTGAAATATTGATTGATTCTTTTCATATTTTGGAGACAAGCAAGAAATGAGAAGAAGGCAAATGAAATTAATAAATAAAATATTTTTCATAACGATATAAGTTTAAAATTTAACACCAAATTCGATTGTTATAAATCTGCCAGGACAAACATTGCCTTTGCTATCGTAGAACTTCTTGTCTAATATATTATGAACGCTAAAGCTAGCAAACATTTTATAAAATTCTTTCGATAGTTTCACATTAACAGTTGTATAGGCAGGGTATTGATCGTCGAGAATAATTTCATCAACCAAGTTTAAATCATTAACCCAGCGTTGTCCTGTATATTTGGCAGTTAGACCAAAGTTTACAATTTTATTGCGCCAGTTTGCCGAAAAAGTAGCCATATGTTCTGGAACTTCCGATAAGTAATTGTTTGTTAAATCAATCGGGTCATTAGGGTTTGGCGAATTGTAATCTTTAATTTGAGAATGAGCATATGCATAGTTTGCATTTAATACAATGTTGTCTAAAAGCAAATAGTTAAGTTCAATTTCGCAACCATAAATTTGTACTTCAGAAATATTTGAGGCTTTAATAATAGGACGCATACCATAACTTAGCTCGATGGAATCGCCTGTATTTACATAATACATGAAATCATCGCCTAAAGAATAATATGCCGAAACAGAAGTCCGCAAGCGATCAAATAATCTCGAATCTGTTCCTATTTCGAAATTATTTAAATACTCAGGTTGTAATCCGGGATCAGAAACTTTGAATCCACCACGAATTCTACCAGATCGGCACATATCATCTAAAACAGGAGGTCGGAAACCTTTTGAATAACTTGCATACACCCGATGATTTCTGTTAATAGTATATTGAGCCGATAGTTTTGGACTTAAAGCATTCCACTTATCTTCGCCCAAATCATCGTTATGATATGCCAACATAAATGTCGTTTCGGAAGTAGGATCTTCGATAGCGAAACTACCATCGAAGAATTTTGCATAATCAAAACGCAAACCAGCAATAACTTTAAGCTTTTCTCCAATATTTATTTCATCTTGAAGAAATAAACCCAGCAAATTCATTTTGCCTTTGTTGTATACAAGATCCGTTGATGTGTAATATTCATCTTTGGCATCAACCAGCCCTTGTTTATAGTCAATACCAGCTGTTAGTGTTTGATTTTTTAAACTGTACGAAAAAGACGATAAAGCTCCCATATCTATTCGATTCGAAAGAACCTTGTAAAAGGTATAATCGTCTTTATACCATTCGCTTGTTTTTTTATAATCTTCGTTTAAATAAAAGAGACTAACATTCCATTTTAACTTATTTTTTTCGCCGAAATATCTTGCTCGAATGTGATAAGTATCGTGTTCGCTATTATTCCCTTCGGGTTGATACACCTTTTCACCTTTACCACGATCATCATCATAATATAGCAGGCTCAGTTCAAGTCCATTGTTTTTATTGAAATCATACCCCAGTTTTGCAGCAGTTCCCCATTCTTGCAAATCAGATTCAACTAAAAATGGATTTGCAGCCTGATCGGCTTCAGAAGCTGTGACATATCCATCACTTTGTCGGTAAAAGGTATTCATGTTCCAATAGAAACCGGTATCGACTTTTTCAGACAATCGACCACCAAGGTATAACTGACCACGCCTAGTATTGTAGGTTCCATAATCAATACTTGCTCTGCCTTCTAATGATTTTTTTGGATTTTTAGTAATAATATTGATTGCTCCACCCATGGCGTTACCACCATATAATGAAGATCCCGGACCTTTAACAACTTCAATACGTTCTATCTGATCTGTATTTAATAAATTCCAGTTTACAGAACCTCCATCTGATTTATTGGTTGGTATTCCATCAATCATAACTAGTACACGACCTTGTTCTGCTCCGTTCAATCCACGCATGCTTACGGTCGATTTATGCGAAAAAATCCCAAATGTTCTGCTAATATTTACTCCGGGAATTGTATTTAACAAATCATCGGTACTTTGTGCGGGGATGGATTTTATTTGTCGTGGTGATATTAAATTAATTCTAGTTGGTACGTTCTGAATGTAGTTTTCTGTTTTTGTTGCAGTAATAACTACATCATCGGCTGTAAAATAAGATTGTTTTAATAGAATCTCTAAATCGACTATTTCGTTATTTTTCACTTCGATTTTTTTCGAATATCTTTCGAATCCTAAAAATGAAACAACAAGATTGTAATTGCCAGCTTTTAGATTTTTAAACTCAAAATAACCTTTTTCATTACTAACCATTCCTAGTTTATTTCCGAGAGTTATGTTGGCAAAAGCAATAACTTCTTTTGTTTTTGAATCTTTAATTGTTCCTTTTATTTCCGATTGAGCAAATAAGCTCGATGTATAAGAAACGACTATAAATAGTATTAAGATAATTTTTCTCATTATTGGCAAATGTTATTTCTGAATTTTTATTGCTATTTCGATTGAACCGGTATCAAATTCGTCGGCGCGAATTACTTTAATTATTCCGTATTTTCCTTGAATGGTTTTAAATGGAATTATTTTGCCTGTGTAACAGAATTTACATGTTCCACTTACACTATTTGGTGTATAAGCATTAACCATTAAGCTGTCGTTTTGTGATTCATCAAATTGAGTTTCAGAAACAACATCGTTATCGCAAGTATAATAATCGTAAAGGGTAGAGTTCTGAGTTGTCCAATCGCTAATGGCAGGGAAATAAAAACGAGCATTTTCGTATGAAGGGCACGAAAGAGTTGGTGATGATTTTCCTGAGTTTTGGTAATAATAGCTTACAAAATCAATAGTAGCTTCTTTGCCAGAAACAGAAGTGTTATCATAAGCTATCCCTGCATTTAGGTCAACATAGTTAGGTAAGCTAGGGCTATTTTGATACCCAATTGTAACCGAAGGGAAAAAATCAATAGGACCGTAAGCACTTCCTTCCCCTCTAAAAATTACAGTTGATGTTGAGGCAGTATCACGATGATCGTTCATAATAGAAAACCTCCATTTCTCAATATTGGCAGCTCCTTTTACAAAAGTTACCAAAGTATCTAAACCTCCCTTTTCAATAAATATTCCTTTGTCTAGCTCAGTAATGATTCCTTCATCGGTAATTCTTTGTACTGTAAGGTTTGTAATAGCAGCACCATCGCCTACTGCAGAAATGCCAAACTTTAATTGTCCGCCAATTGGAACATAATCTCCACTTTGGTTAAATTCATCACCAGACTTGAGTAAAATAAAAGGATCGGTTTCCGAAAGTTCTTCTTCGGAACAAGAAAATGCAGTTACTATGATTGCAAGAAAAATAAAAAGTTTATAAACTTTCATCGCGTATTTTTATTAAAAGGGGTGCTCCTTTTAAATGATGGAAAAGTTGTATAAACTTATTCGAAGAAAAATACTTATTACAAATTGTTTTGTAATAAGTATTTTGAAAGAAACACCCTGTTGGTGTTTTATTTTTTTAGTATATATTGAAATTCAACAGAACCTGTAGTTCCTTGAACAACTTCAGTTACTTTTAATAAACCGTAGTAGTTATCTTCAGTTTGGAATGCAAAAATATTATCAACTTCTAACAATTTAGCTTTTCTTCTACCTTCTTCGGCATTGAATAAAGTTTCAATAATTGCGTCATCAGCAGATAAAGCATCAAATTGAGCAACAGTAAAAACAGTTGATTCTAACTGAAAAAAGTAAGTTGTATCCTGAACAGTCCAGTTTTCTGGAGCATTGTCTCCAGTGAAAATTTCAGTAATGTTAGCACCAGGAGATGATAAAGAAATATTGTTTTTTCCTTCTTCGTAGAAGCATAATAAATCAATAGTTGATTGATTTGAGGCAGCATCAGTTAAAGAGTAAGTTTTTTCTTCGTTAAAAGAATAAAATCCATCAATAGTAGTGTTTTCCTGAGCTCCTAAAACAACAGTTTTAAAAGGAGATTCTTTTTTGTCATCATCGTCGTCGCATGAAACAAAAGTAGCGCTTGCTATAAAAGCAAATAGAAATAAATAAATTAGTTTTTTCATGGTTTAATTTTAATTTAGATTTGAAAATCAGATATGTAAATAATAACATATCGCATGCAAAAATAATAAGCTAATTGAATTAATCAGTATTTTTTTAGGATTTTTATTTAAAAAGTAGATTTTTTATTCTGACAAATTTAAAACAACTCCTACAGTTGGAATCGTTTCAATTTTTATTCGGGGTTCGGATTGTAGGTGTCTACGTATTTTAGAGATAAATACATCAAGGCTTCTGCCAATAAAATAATCTGTTTCGCCCCATACTTGTTGCATAATATCTTCACGTGGCACTATATTGTTTTTTGATTTTGCAAGAATCGAAAGGATTTTGCTTTCTTTTGATGTCAATCTTTTTGATTCTTTGCCAATTTTTAGCTCTTGGTTATTTACATCAAAAGAGAAATCCCCCAATTGATAAATTAGTTTTTCATTTTGTGGTTGTTCTGGGTTTACTCGATTTAATATAGACTCAATTCTGAATAAAAGTTCATCTTCATCGAAAGGTTTGGTAACATAATCATCAATCCCAATTTTAAAACCACGTATTTTATCTTCTTTCATTGACCGAGCTGTGAGAAAAATAATTGGGACCTTTTTATTTCCTTCACGGATTTTTTCTGCAAGAGTAAATCCATCCATCTTTGGTAACATTACATCTAAAATACAAAAATCAAACTGTGATGATGAAAACCCGTTGTATCCAGAAATTCCATCACGGTATAATTTTACATCAAAGTCATTTGATTCTAAAAATTCCAATAAAAGAAATCCCAGATTGGTATCATCTTCTACCAATAGTATTTTGGTTTTTTGTTTTGTCATATTATGCTTCCTTACAATAAGGTATTTTAATAATAAATGTGGAGCCTTTACCTAGTTTGCTTTGCACTTCGATGCTTCCGTTTACCGATTCAATTATTGCTTTAACAGTTGATAATCCAATCCCGAAACCTTTAACATTATGAATATCGCCGGTTGGTACACGAAAATATTTTTCGAATATTTGTTTTATATGTTCTTGTTTGATTCCAATTCCATTATCACGTATTTCTGTAACAACAAACTCAGAACTATTATATGTTCGTATTTCTATAACAGGAGTTTTGTCGCAGTATTTTAAGGCGTTATCAATTAAATTTGAAATGGCTGATTGAAACTGTTCTTTATCGGCATGCACTGTACAACGATCCGATGTACGTTCGTATTTTATTTCTCCGTTCAACTCTTGAAGTTGAACTTGATATGATTTTACGGTTGTTTCTATTAGTTTACAAATGTTTATTGTTTCGCAGAAGTTCGTGTTTCCGTTCTCGATTCGTGCAATATCTAATAGTCCTTCAACTCGGTTCTTCAGTTTTTGATGTTCCGATTTTATGATATTGGAATATTGACTTAATTTTTCATCTTTAATAACTTTTTGACTTTTAGAGATCATACTATTAGCCAATGATATATTCGTAATTGGGGTTTTAAATTCGTGTGTAATGTTATTTATAAAATCACGAGTGCTTTTATAAAGCATTTTCTCACGTTTATAATATCTAATTATTAGCAAAAAGGAAAAACTGATTAACAGGATTAAAAAGATTGATGTTATAAACATTGAGCCTATTTGAGCAGCGATGAATTCCCTTTTTTTTGGGAAACGAATTTTTAATTCGATGGCGTTTTGTAAAAGAACACTTTCTAGATTATTCGAGAAGTAGGTTTTTTCACATTTTTCGTAGTCGGTATCTTTTCTTATATCAACAATATCGAATTCGTAATCGATTTCTATTTGATAATAATCTAAACTTGATTTAATAATTGAATCAACTTTAAACCATTCCTTTTTGCCAAACATGTTTTGAACGCAAGATCCATTTCCAAAGCTATTGATACAACTTGATACTTCCAGACAAATAGCTTCGTCTTCCGAAATTTCTTTTACAATATGACTAAGAGCAAGTTTTACACTATGATTAAATTGCCTTTCTTGCATGTTAGCTGCTTTTATTATCCACGACACCTGAATAAATACTAAAGCGATTAAGCTAATAAAGGTTAATGTAATAAGAAGCAATTGTAATTTCCGATTTTTCATATTAATACAAATGTAGCCAGAAATTGAGTGATTTGCACGATTTTAACATCGCATTAACATGAATTAACTTCATAATAACTTAGTTGAATGCTTGCAATTATTACATTTGTTTAACATTAAACTATGATTAATTAAAACAAATTATTATGAAAAAATTATTATCAGTATTTACAGCAGTTGCATTTTTAATGGTAATGACTGCAGCAGTTAATGCTCAAGAGCCAGAAAAGAAACAAGCTGATAAGAAAGCAAAGACTGAAAAGTGTGAAACTAAAAAATCAGAATGTTGCAAGAAAGCTGAAGCTGCAAAATGCGACAAAACTAAAAAAGAAGAAAAAAAGAAATAAGGATTCTTCGTTTGATTTAATTATAAAACGGCCTACTATTAAGTGGGCTTTTTTTATAGGTCTTGATGAATTTGAATAATATTTCCGCATGTATCATCAAATTCGGCAATAATTCCCCAATCTGTTTTTATTGGTTTTTTAGTAAAGTGTACTCCTAACGATTTCAATCTTTCAAAGGTTTCGTAAATATTTTCATCGCCCAGTACAATTGAAGGAAGGTTTTTCTTAAAAACTGTTTCTTGGTATTCTTTAGCAAATTTATCTCCTCTTGGTTCAAGTAATAATGTGATCCCATTTTCATCTTCGGCAGAAACTACAATTGCTAATTTACCTTCGGGCATAAATAAGTGCTCTTTAAACCCTAATATGCGTGTGTAAAACTTAAAGGCTTTTATAGGATCATCAACAAAAATACTAGTGAGTTTTATTTTTATTCGTAGTAGTTTCTGGATTTTTGACCGATTCTTTAATCTTAATCTTCACCGAATAATAAGAAACAACGCCGAATGTTCCATAAAAAACTAAATTATCGAAGAATGTTCTTTTTGTGATTTTCTCATAATTCTTTATTTTAAGATTTTTTTCTACATCTTGAATCTGAACTTGGTTCCAAAAAAGATACATGTCTTTTCCTGTCTCGTATACTGTTGTTTTTCCTTCGGTAGTAGAATAGTTTCCTAATTGTTCTCTTTGAATAGCACAAGAAGACAAGAAAATAATTAAAGTAAATGCTGATAATATTATTTGTTTATTCATATTGATTTTTTAAGATCAATGATTAATTAATCATTGAATAAATTGAGTTGTTTGTTTTGTTTATTTTTAGATTCTAATTGTAATAACTTATTCTTCACATTAAGCCCTCCGGCATATCCAACAAGTTTACCATTGCTTCCTATTATACGATGGCATGGCACAATAATAGATATTGCATTTGCTCCATTAGCAGATGCAACAGCCCGAATAGCTTTTTCTTTGTTCATTTTTTTTGATAAGCCCAAATAGGTTTCAGTTTCTCCAAATGGAATTTTTAACAATTCGTTCCAAACTTCTTTTTGAAAATCGGTTCCAATAAAATTTAATGGAACATTAAAAATTTCTCGTTCACCATTCGTATATTCATTAAGTTGTTGAATTGTTAATTGAATTGTTTCTGAATTTTCTTCAAAATAACTTGCATTTAATCCGTTCTGAATTCTTTTATCGATTTCGGTTCTCATTTTTCTGTATCTCCAATCGCAAATACAAAGTTGATTGTTAAATGAACCAATTATTAATTCGCCGAATGGTATTTTAACATATTGTATACTTATTCTGTTCATTTTATACTATTCAGATTTAAATTCGGGAATTATTCTATGCTTGGTCGCCTGTTCGTATGAGTAGGCAATTTCAATTAATACAGGTTCGCTCCATGCGCGACCAAAAAATGAAACGCCGACAGGAAGGCCATTCACATTTCCCATAGGAACAGTTATGTTTGGATAACCCGATTGAGCTGCTGGAGAAGAACTCCCCATCATATAATGATCTCCATTCAAAAGATCTGTTTTCCATGCTGGAGAACCTGTAGGTGCTATTATTGCATCTAAATTGTATTTATCCATTACCCTATCGATGCCATTTTTGCGAGCTCCTTTTATTAGTTTCGATAAGGCATTTTTATATTCTTTAGAAGATAAATCGCCTTTTTTATTAGCCATTAGCAAGTACTCTTGGTTATAGTGTAACAATTCAATAGAGTCATTTTTATTAAATTCAATTAACTCATCCAGATTTTTTATTGGAGCATCAGGACCTAGTGATTTGAAATAATTATTTAAACCATCTTTATACTCATAAAGCATAATTTCAAATGAAAAAATATCAACTTCAGGTTTAGCAATTTCATCTATTTCGATGATTTCGACACCTTTCGACTTAAGAAAATCAACTGTTTCATTCATGAGTTTATCAACTTTGTAATGAGCTCCCAAAGCTTTTGTATACAATCCAATTCTTTTTCCTTCTAATCCATCATTTATTAGGAATTTAGTATAGTCTGTAAATGATTTCCCTTTGCTTTCTAATGTTTTACTATCCATGTTATCAACACCAACAAGTGCACCCAAGCAAATAACAGCATCTTCAACTGTTCTTGCCATTGGGCCAGGAGTATCCTGTGTAAAGGAAATTGGCACAATGCCAGAACGACTAATTAATCCTACGGTGGGTTTTATTCCAACAATTCCGTTGTTATTTGATGGGCAAACAATCGACCCATTTGTTTCGGTACCAATAGCAAGTATTGTTAAATTAGCAGATACAGCAACACCAGATCCAGAACTTGAACCACAAGGATTCCTGCTTAAAACATATGGGTTTTTAGTTTGTCCGTTAATTCCGCTCCATCCGCTCGACGATAATTCACCTCTAAAATTGGCCCATTCGCTTAAATTTGCTTTTGCTAGTATAATAGCACCTGCTTCACGTAATTTCTTTGCAACATAACTATCCTGAAGAGGAAAGGAATTACTTAAAGCTCTTGAGCCTGCAGTGGTTGGCATTTTGTCGTGAGTGTCTATATTATCTTTTAAAACAATTGGAATTCCATGTAAAGGACCGCGAATTTCTCCGGCTTTGAATTCTTTGTCTAGTTCCTGTGCTATTTCTAGTGCATCAGGATTAATAACAATTATTGAATTTAACTCATAACCATTTTTATCGATTTGATTTATTCGATCGATATAAGCTTGGGTAAGTTCGGCTATTGAATAATCTCCATTTTTTAATGATTTATGAATTTCAGAAATTGTTAATTCATTGTAATCAAATTCTGTAGAGGAATAAGGAAATGTTTTCTTTTCTTTTGGTTGACACGAAATTAAAAGTATTAAACTTACGATTAGGAAAGAATATAATCTACTCATAATAAAGATTTTAAGATTGTTATTATTATTTCACAAGTTAATAATAATCTTCTAAACAGCAAGGCATAAAAAAAGCCTGTCAGAAACTGACAGGCTTTAATTTAAGTTTTAAAGATAAGTAATAAATATTATATTACTTTTACGTTTACGGCGTTAAGTCCTTTTTTACCTTCTTGTAATTCGAATTCAACAACGTCACCTTCACGGATTTCGTCGATTAAACCTGATACGTGTACAAAATGTTCTTTGTTTGATCCATCTTCAGTTATAAATCCAAATCCTTTAGATTCATTGAAGAATTTTACTGTTCCTTTGTTCATTATTAAAATTTTATAAATTATTTAAAGTGCAAATTTAATGTTATATCTTATTATCTTATAGTTTTTTTGCAATTTTTTTGCAATTTTTTAAAATGTATTTTGAATTTAAACATATAACAATGCAAATAATATTTTGTTTAATGATTGGGGGTATTATTTCTTTCTAAAAAATGAAGAGTTTTTATCTTTAAAAAAAGAATACCTTTGCACTTTAATAATTACTAGAGATTTACTGATGAAGTTTACAGAATTTAATTTGGATGAGCAATTACTAGAAGCTATCTCATATATGGGATTTGACACTGCAACTCCAATTCAGGAAAAATCGATTCCTGAAATAATGAAAGAAAAAGATCTTATAGCTTGCGCACAAACGGGTACAGGAAAAACAGCGGCTTTTATTTTACCTATTTTAAATAAGTTAAGCCAAGCAAATTATAAATCAGTAAATACTTTAATTATTGTTCCAACAAGAGAGTTGGCTTTACAGATTGATCAACAAATTCAAGGGTTTTCGTATTTTGTGCCTGTAAGTTCTTTGCCTGTTTACGGAGGAGGCGATGGTAGCGATTTTGAAACAGAACGAAAAGCACTTTCTGGAAATACTGATATTATTGTTGCAACTCCCGGAAAGTTATTATCACATTTGAAAATGGGATATGTGAAGTTTGAAAACATCAAACATTTGATTTTAGATGAGGCGGATAAGATGCTCGATATGGGCTTTTCCGAAGATATTAAAAAAATCATTTCGTTTATTCCTAAAAAGCGACAAACTCTTATGTTTAGTGCAACAATGCCGCCTAAAATAAGAACCTTAGCGAATGAAATCTTACATGCTCCGGAGGAAATATCGATTGAGCTTTCTAAGCCAGCCGAAGGGGTTTTACAAGCTGCATATTTGGTTTATGATACGCAAAAAACAGACATTATTAAAAAATTGATTGCTGACAAACCCGATTACGACAGTATATTAATTTTTACATCGACTAAAAGTAAGGTGTCGGAAATTGCACGAGGAATGAAAGGCCAGGGATATAGTGTTGAGGGGATTTCTTCTGACTTAGAGCAACAACAAAGAGAAGATGTTTTGTCGCGGTTTAGGTCGAAAAGAACACGTGTGTTGGTTGCTACTGATGTTATTAGTCGTGGGATTGATATTAAGGATATTAATTTGATAATAAATTACGATGTTCCTATGGATGCCGAAGATTATGTGCATCGAGTTGGTAGAACAGCAAGGGCAAATACAACAGGTGTAGCACTTACGCTAATTAATGAGAACGATATGCAAAGATTTAAGCGTATTGAGGATTTAATAGAACGGGAGATAATCAAAATGCCTGTTCCGGCAGAAATGGGCGAGAGTCCAAAATGGAATCCAAAACCAGCGTTTAAAAATAAGCGAAAATTTAAAAGTAAATCAAAACGAAAATAAAAAAAGCCTGTCAGTGTTGACAGGCTTTTTCAGTATCGTAAAGTTAAAAGAGTAAAATTAAATTACTTTAACGTTTACTGCATTTAATCCTTTTTTACCTTCTTGTAGTTCAAATTCAACAACGTCACCTTCATTGATTTCGTCGATTAAACCTGATACGTGTACAAAATGTTCTTTGTTTGATTCATCTTCAGTTATAAATCCAAATCCTTTAGATTCATTGAAGAATTTTACTGTGCCTTTGTTCATTATTAAAATTTTATAAATTATTTAAAGCACAAAGGTAGTATTGTATCTTAATATACAAGCATTTATTCAAAAAAAAATGATCTTTTTACAAAAATATCACTGGGCAGCCTATAAAACAATGATTCTGAGTGCTTTTTTATTTGAAGATTATTTAATTTTAAACAAAAACACAGACAATTTTGCCTGCGTTTTTATCTAGATTGATAGCTGTTTATACATTCTTCATCTTTTCGTCGATTGCGCTTATTATATCGGAAGATGCCCCGTGTTCTATTGCTTTTGCTTTTATTTCCGCTAAGGAATTTAAACTGTTTAATTTATCTTCTTGTTTTTGGGATTCTTTTCCTGCTTTAATTTTTGAGCTTACTTCATGACTGTCGTTCTGATTTGTTCCTTTAAATACAGCAATAATTAGCTCAGCAACTCTTTCTAAAATTGTTGAAACAGCATCTGCTGAGAATCCGCCAACAACTGCAAGGATCTCATCAGAGAAATGGAAATTTTCAATTTGAATTACATCTTTAAAAATCAAAGCTAGGATTGTACCTGCTGTTATACCTAAAAGAAATCGAATTAAGTATGTTGGATTATAACTTGGATCAAACGTTCTATTTACTAAATATTTTCTAGATGAAGAGAGGGTGTAGAAGCCCGCACCTAATCCACTAGCAAATAATAATGAGAGTAACTGATAAATTGATTTGTCATTAAGGGAATATGAAATTAAGAATAAAATTAAACACAAAATTGTTAGTATAATTATTAAGTTTATTACTTTGTTGTTGGCAAAAAATAAACCATAAGCTTGTTTTGTGTAGTTTATTGTCTCCGGATTGGCAGGATATGTTAGTTTGGTTAGTTTATTATAAACAGAGAGTGAATTATAATAAAGTGTTTCATATTCTTCGAAATCTGAAATCTTTTTTGATTCAGGGATCTCTTGCTTGTTTGGATGTTTACAGAAATGCTCAATTTCTGCAATATTTGTTGTTAGCGTTGAGATATCTTTATTTATTGAATCTGATATTTCTATTCCTTTATCTGAAAGAAACTTATGCATTGTTATAATATCCTTTTCTAGATCTTTTACTTTATTCAGGATTCCTTTATCTTTTTCAATTGGTGTCGAGAAAATTCTTTCGATAATATTTGCCATAATTGATTCAGTTTAATATTGGTTTTGTTCTTAAAAATTGAGTTCTTTCATTAAAAATGGTACACGGATACTTATTAATAAATACCAATCTCCTTGAGTAAAATTATAACCGTATCCACTAACTAAATAATCATTAAAAATGGATACAACAGGAGCTGCACCAAATTCGAATGGATTGTCGGTTTCAAAATTTAGAGTAGAAATATTGACACCTACACCCACATCAATAAATTTGCGATAGAATGTTCTTTTAGCTTTTGTGCCAAACTTAAAAAGTGTATTTGAACTTACAACCGCTGTAAAATTTTCATCTCCTTTGTTAGGTTTTACAAATGCTATACCCACATTGGTTACAATATGTGCCTGGGTTTTTATTAATGTAAAATATTCCTTGCCTAATGTTTTAGGTTTTTCATTTACCTTACCGCTGCGCATTTCTAAAACTACATTATCACCTTCTTCGCGGTAGCCAGTATTGTTTTTAATATCTAAAACAGTCATTTTTGGAAGATCTTTCAGGTCAAGTTTTTTAACCTTGTCGGAGAAATCGGCCGATAATTTATTAATCTCACTTATCGTTCTATATCCTGTAAGTTCTGAATGAACTTGGTTAATAGCCGTTCTTCCTTGGTCTAATTTATCAGTAATAATTTTTTCGATTGAATCTTGAAATGTATTTATAGCTAATTCGATATTGTTTGGAATAACTTCTTTATTATCGTCAATTATTTTAATGATTTTCTTTGCATCAGTAACTATAGAAGACACGTTGCCTGATAATTTTTGAAGATCTTTAAGAATAAGCTTAATCGTTTCGACATTTAAAGATAGATCTGTCTCTGAATACTTTTCATAGAGATGTTTTAGCTCGAATTGGATTAATATGAGTGAGTTTTTAAGAGAAATTATGGTTTGTTCCAGTTCATCAATCGGAATGTCTTGTTTCAGTATTTTTTCCGATTCTTTTAAAAGCTCTGTAGTAGATTCAGTTAAATCATCTATAATAGGTTTTATGATTTCTGTGTCAAATTTGTCAATGTAATTCGATAAAGCTTTAGAAATGCCAATCTTATTAATTGAATCACAAGCTTTCTGGAGGTTTTTTATTTCGTCGAGTTGTTTGTCATTTAAAGTTAGATTTAACTCATAAGGGTCGTAAAATTCAGGTGGTTCAAAACTATCAAATCCTTCTATGTGTATCGATTGTTTTTCGTTGTTGCTAATACGATGAAGAGTTGCAGCCATTTGAACATAAATCCCTTCGTTTTCTAGGAGTTGATCAAGTTCCATGCGTAAAGTTAAGGCGTATTTATGTGATGCCTGAAACAGCTCTAAGTATACATTCGACCAACTATTGTCGCCATCGCTTATAGCTTTATAAAAAGCATCGTTTAATACAGCTCTCAAAGCGTCGTCTTCTTCCGATAATCCAATTAGGTTTAAGGATAGATTGGAAATAGTATCGCTTATAGAATTTAAGATTTTTATTTTTTCATCGTTGGATTTACTCTTGTTATAAGCAATGATTCCCTCCGAATATTTGGGCAAGCTTTTAAGACCTTCTTTCGATAATTCATTTAAAATAATAACTTTATTTATTAGCCTGTCAATTTCAGTTTCCTGATTTGACAAACTACTTAATTCTTTCCGAATATTTTCTTGATTAAAATTTATGAGTATGCGACTACTTATATCGATATTGTGATATACAAGTAAGCTATCAATAGATTCTTCCTTTCCATTTGGTTTGCTTTCTGTTAAATCCCAAATAGATTGACCATAGTTTATATTTACACAAACTATAAATAATAAAGTGAGTATATATTTCATAGTTCCTGTGATTAACCTTTTAATGCAAGTTGGAATGATTTCCATATTCGGAGAATGTCTAATTTATTTTCGTCTTTTTTAATTACATCAACAACTTTGTCAATAATTGAAAGGGCAAAGGCGTATGTGTTGTCCAAATCATTTAGCTTATTTAATGGATCGTTAAGACTTTCGATAATATCAGAAACTACGGTATAGTCAGTTATCCAAATAACCATTCCGGGATCTTGATTGCTACCTGCGGCTTTGGTAGCCAGATCTAAAATCTTGTTTACAGTTTCGCCGGTACCTAAAACGATGAATAGCAGATAGGCTTCTTCGAAAATTAGCTTCTTAAAGGAATTTTTAGCTTCTTCGGGATATTGACAGGGTAGGGTGATAAGTTTTTCGTGATTCATAGCTAAAGGATTTCGTTAATAAACACTCTATATCTATTTATTCTGAAAATGGACAAATAGTAACCCTAATTTAACGACTTATTTTTATATAACCTTAAAAATCAGAATTATAAGAGGTGCCAAAAATAGATGGATTGCTTTAATGATAGGGAGTTTAGTTCTATTTTTAGAATCATTATAAATTGAATGTCAATCAATTAAGTGTTTTGTAAATGTGGAGTTTTTTTTAAAGAAGATTATCAAAAGTATTGTAATTACAATACTTAATCCTACAAAGATTTTTTGTTAATTTGTTATTAAATTAAATCTCACGAATATGGCATTAAGTGAAAGTGGCGAAAGACTTCGCCTGGCAATAATAAAAGCAATTGATGATCATATAATTACTCCGGAAGAATACGACGAGATTATAAATATCTCAATGGAAGATGGTCATATTGATTCTCAAGAAAGAGCTTTATTAGCTCAACTTCAACAGATGATCGAAAATAAGGAAGTTAAATTTGCTCGAATAAAAGAATAAGCCAACATTCCGTTTTTTAATCTCCAATTACTCGTCTTATCATTATTATATTGCTCAATTACAATATCTTAACATCGCCATAACATTAAGCGATTCAGATTTGTTTTACATTTGTTATTATCTAAAAATTGTAAAAGGAATAATTTCTAAGTTTTGTGTGAACTTAACTTTTGCAGTATGGTTATATTTAATTGTAAACTAAAACGTAAGTAGAATGAGTAAAGTAAAACAATTTGGCGAAAAAGTGGAAGGTTATACTATTCCTGTATTAAATGAGCGAGAGATAAGAGCATCGGCAGGAATCCTTTTTTTATTAGTATTTATATCAATTATGCTAGCCATTTTTAAAGGTAATTTTATAATGCTGAAATACTTTATAATTGGGTTTTTGGTTGATTTTATAATTCGGATATTTATTAATCCTAAATATTCGCCTACTTTAATTCTTGGTCGCTTAATTGTTAGTAGGCAAGTTCCAGAGTATGTTGGCGCTGTTCAAAAAAAGTTTGCTTGGGTTATTGGATTGTTCTTGGCTGTTATTATGTTGTTTTTAGTGGTAATAGTTAACTCATTCAGTGTAATTACAGGTCTAATCTGTTTAATTTGTATGGTATTCTTATTCTTCGAATCGGCATTTGGAATTTGTTTAGGTTGTTTAACTTATGGGTGGTTTTATGGGAAAAAAGCCCAATACTGTCCTGGTGAGGTTTGCGATTTAAAAAATAAAGACGATATACAAAAAACATCTTTTACCCAATTGCTTATTGTAATGGCTTTTATCGCTTATATTGTTGTTTCGGTTTATTTATTTAATGATTTTTTTAGCGAAGCTCCGAGTGATTTATGGGAGATTATAAGAACTGCTCGTGCGAATTAACAATTGCCATTAAATTTATTAAGATCGATTGAAACATACCAGTAGTTCGGGTTTCCACTGCTCTGCTTTGTCTGATGGTTGAACGAAAACGAAGATAGTATCCCGATAGCTATCGGGATTGTTAGACCGCCAAAACCCCGTATTACTGGTGATGTTAGGTTTTGTGTTGTAAATTTTTACAATCTCATTTAATATTCATAGTCAGTACGATTAAGAATTTCATCTAATACAATTTTAGCATTCTTTTGGCTTACAATATTTTTAACTAAAATCGTATCATTACCATTCTCATCTCTGAGTATAATATCATAAAGTTTTAAGGAATATTCAGATTTAGCTGTAGGTTTCAGTTCAGATTCAATTTTATAAGGTTTATTTCCTTTTCGAATTGAAATTCCTTTATATTCATTAATATTAAACGTACTACCCACTTTTATAATAGAATATAATTGGTTGAATGAATATATGAACTCATTATTCACTACGATATGTTTTGTTGAAGTAATAGGAATTAAGCCTAAAAGAATTGGTAAAACTAAAAATATTGTCTTTATAACTAAGCCAACACCAATTACATATTCTTGATTCCAGAAAGTTTGATAAAATCCAAAACAACCAAAAAAGACCAAGGCCAATCCAAACAAAATCGCATTTGGAAAAGCTAATCCTAAAAATATTTTTTTTGTGTTAGTACTCATAGTAATATTATTCTATAAAATTTTTACTTAATTTTTTCCGTCCAGATTTTTTTGAATCTCATTCATTTTCACGGAGTCAATTACTGGTTTTAATTCTTCTTTATCAAAGTCAAAACGATAAACATACGTCGGCTCATTTTTTTTGTCAAATTCTCCGTTAGCATCTCTGTCGTGTCCAAAAATAAGAATCAAATTCTTTGTTTCGGGAATGAACTTATAAGATATGAAACTCATTTCTTTTTCAGTTACTTTTAATAACTTGTCTTGATTTACTGAATAAATAAAGAACGTTTCTATGTCTTCATAATTCAGTTTCTTATCCTTATTTGTATCTTCATTGATTCCTGAAAATGTAATTATAATATCATTATCAATGCAACTATAATCTATCTCGTTAATAAGAAACCTTTCATTCAATATTTGAATTACATTGCCAGTCTTATCAAAATAAAGCGCAATGTTATTAAAAGAACTATAGTTTCTATATGACTTTTTTGAACTTCTTAATCTAAGAACTCCGTCATCTGCTACATTTTCAGTTTTATCCAGGAATTTTTGATTAACTGGGATTAAAAAAACTGAATTTAAAGTATCTATTAAAAGAGGTTCTTTAAAAGAGACAATTTGTTTTCTTAGATTTTGGTCTAAAAGTTCTTTTGTTTCATTTGCTGTAAGAATTTGATTGTTTTTATCTTCATTATTACATGAAGAAATTAAAACTACAGAAATTAAAACTAGCAATATCGTTCTCATTTTCTAAATTTATTTTACCCGTAACTCTTAGTTATATTTTAACAAAAAAAAAGCCTGTTGAATTTCAACAGGCTTTAAAGTAATGTAGTTTAAATGCAAATATTATATAACTTTTACGTTTACTGCGTTTAATCCTTTTTTACCTTCTTCTAATTCAAACTCTACTTGATCATCTTCTCTGATTTCATCAATTAGACCTGATACATGTACAAAATGTTCTTTGTTTGAATCGTCTTCTTTAATAAATCCGAATCCTTTAGATTCATTGAAGAATTTTACTGTTCCTGTGTTCATAATGATTTTTTAATTAATTAATGTGTAAAGTTAGTAATATTAATTACTTATATGCAATTATTAGTACTATAAATAATTTAATTTTTTAATTTAGGGTAATCAGTATATCCAGATTCTCCTGGAGTGTAGAATAAATCGAAGTTTGGAGCTGCAAGCTCCTTATCCGATTGTAATCTTTCTACTAAATCGGGATTAGAAATAAATGGACGACCAAAAGCAGCTATGTGTCCAATTCCTTCAGACAAATGTTTTTCTGCAGAGGTTTTATCCAAACCGCCACTCGTAATAATGGTTCCACCAAAAGCTTCTTTAATAGATTGTTTGATTGCTGCGGGAACTTCAGGAGCTCCCATGCTAGAGTGATCTACTAAGTGAATGTATACTAGATTTAATTTCCCTAGTTCCGTTGCTAATTTCGTATATGCTTTATCGATTCCTTCAAAAGGCATCATATCATTAAAAATCCCATAAGGAGAAAGTCTTATTCCAGTTTTATCAGCTCCAATTGCAGATGAAATTTCACGTGCAATTTCTACAACAAATCGATTTCTACTATCTATCGAGCCACCATAATTATCGGTTCTGGTATTTGATATTGGATTAATGAACTGATTTGGCAAATATCCGTTGGCGGCATGTATTTCTACACCATCGAATCCAGCTTCAATAGCATTTTTCGATGCAATAACATATTCAGTAATAGTTGATTTAATATCGTTAAATGTCATTTCGTTGGGAACAGGATAATCTTGCATGCCAGCATCATCTGTATACATTTGTCCGCTTAGTTTTATTGCAGATGGGGATAGTACTTTAGCTTCCGAATCCATATTGTTGGGATGAGAAACTCTACCTGTATGCATGAGCTGAATAAAAATTTTACCATTATTAGCATGCACTGCTTTAGTGGTTTTTTTCCAGCCTTCAACTTGATCTTTGCCAAATATTCCCGGGATTCGAGCATAGCCTAATCCATTTGGAGAGGGACTTACGCCTTCGGTTATAATTAATCCAGCACTTGATCTTTGTTGGTAGTATGTTGCCATAATATTGTTTGGCACATTATCGATTGCTCTTGAACGTGTCATTGGAGCCATTACAACTCTATTTTTTAATAGGATATTTCCTAATTGGAATTCTTTAAATAATGTCATTGTTGTTTTTTTTGTTATAAATTTTATTTAGAACAATTGTAAATAAGGATTTGTTCTATTCGTATTAAAAATGATTGATTTGAACGTTGATTTTTAAAGTATAAGTGTTGTTTTGGGAAATAAAAATCAACTTTCGGGAAGGCATCAGAATGGCTCTTTGTGTAAATTGATTAAAGGGTAGGAATTAAATGAGTACTATTTAATCCAATATCGATATAATGAATTAAGTTCTCGATTCTTTACAGAAGCTTATCTAGATATCTCTTATTAAGAAAGCGAGCAATTTCGACAACTTTTAAAGCTCATAAAACAATATTTATTACGATGGAAAGTACATCTACATTAAAAATGTGATGGTGGGCATCAATATGTTTTTGTATTTAGAATTTATGGTTTCTTGTCTTTATAAATAACCTGACCTTTAGTAATCCAAGAAATACCGAATGCAAGTAATGCAAATGATTCTAACCAAAACACAGGTTGAAAAATGCCGTGATTTGGGAAAGTATTAATTAACAATGCCATGTAAATAATAATGAATGCTATACAAACAATCATGGTGTAACCACAAATTTTATAGACTCTATTTCTATTTTTCTTTTCCGCCGACATCACCTCTTGATTTGTTTTAGGAAATAACCAAAGCGAGAATAAAATAAGAACCGTAAAAAAACACAGTGCCGAACTTAGGTGTATAATATTTATTGTAGTAAGAGGATCCTGAACGTTGTTTGGAAAAAAAGCAATGCCTAAAGCAAAAATACCA
Organism: Bacteroidales bacterium; assembly: GCA_016342685.1. Taxonomy (GTDB): domain Bacteria; phylum Bacteroidota; class Bacteroidia; order Bacteroidales; family UBA12077; genus UBA12077. The sequence continues at coordinate 411,081 of JAEINU010000003.1, forward strand.
GCAAGATGTCCTAATAAATTATCTTTAAAATCGTGACCGAGATACGAAAACATAAAAAGAGAAACGGCACACATAATACCTACAAAGCCATTTCCCATTTTTGTATGACCATAACTGCTAATTGAATTTAATGGTTGTGGTTGATTGTCCAATATAAAAACTCCAATTACTAGTAATATAGGTAATAGAATTCCGAGTATACCAACTGCAATTCGTAGTGTGTTGTACGATATTACATACAATTTTGCATCTTTCGGATCGATTGAGATATTGTTCATTTTTCTTTGGTGAGGGTTAATGACTTTATTTTTTTAGTGCGGCCGATAATTTTACCTTTTTAAGTTCTTTTAAAGCATACTCATTAAAGTATCCTGTTTCGAGCGCAAATCCTTTTGTTTTTATAAAGTAATATTTGTTTGGCTTAATATTGGTGTAATTAAATTTCGAATGTGGGAAAAAGAATGAATGGCCTTTTTGTGTTCCATCTAGATGAATCACAAAATATTCTTTGTTTTTTACGTTTGCTGCAAGTGCTTTATCTACTTCAATAGCCCATTTAACTGCAGATCCTACCATCGATTTTGATCGAATAACATATACAATGGCATCGTTGTTGTTTTGAAATGGCTCTAAATTTGCAAAAACAGAAGGATCGATTACTTCATTTTCCATTTCTGGTTTTGTAATACTTATAGGATCAATACCATCGTAAAAATTTTGGCCAAATAAAGTTGATGTAACTAGGACTAAGGAAATAATGAGTAAATTTTTCATGCTTAGAATTTAAAGGTTCATAAAACATTGTTAATGATCAATTATTCACACGAATATACAAAATGTTTTAACGATAGCTATTTTTATTAAACAAATAAATGATGCTAATTTCACCGAGCATAAATTTAGATTTGCCATTCAAATAAAAATGCTAAGTGTCATTTATGACACTTAGCATTTAAACTATTTTTTAATCAATTTCGTATTTTTTTAGATAGGGTTGTTTTTTAACCATCTGTTATAAGCCCACATAGAGAATGCAGATGCAAAACCAATTCCCATAAGAATAAGCCATCCCATCGAATTCCAGAAAGAGTTTAATTCTAACAAACCTGAATCGAGTTGAACTGCATTTTTACACATAATTTCATTAAAGATAAATGCGCCTGCAGGTCCACCAATTAGAGCTCCAATAGCCATAGGTAGGTTGGCATAACCAAGAAATAATCCTTCTTGTCCTTTTGGTGCTAAAGCTCCAATGTATTCGTATGTTCTTGCCGATGTAAATAATTCACCAAAGGCTATCAAGGCAACTGTTAAAACAATGAAAAGTGATCCTAGTGGAATTAAATCGCCAAAAGCAAGAGCTTTTACTCCACCGCTCATAAATATTGGTATAAGGTTTATTACCATTGATATTCCAATTATAACAATACCTACAATGATTGAATTTATCGGTTTCATCTTACCGAATTTCTTCGTAATTAATAGTTGAAAAAATACAATAACGAATGGATTTGCCATGGTAATAAGATCAACTGCAGGATCTAATTCAACAACCTTTTTTAAGTATAAAGGAAATACATTATAAACCTGAGAGTAGATAAAGAAAAATCCACTTGAAACGATCAAGAACATTGCAAATCTTAGATTCTTAAGAACAAGAACCATATCTGTTAGAATCTTTAAGATAGATTTTTTTGTTTTTTTAGCTGTGTCTTGATTATCTGGATCTGAATAAAATATTAATACAGCAAAAAAGGCAACAATAGAGAAGAAAACCGAAACAGCAAATATGTAGCTTAAATCGAATTGTTTTCTCATTATATAACTGGCACCTCTACCAAAAAGAGATCCAATATTTATTATCATATAAAAAATTCCAAAACCAAGTGTAGCTTTCGCTCCAGCAGTTTTCTGAACTGTTCCCGAGATACAAGGTTTTATAATTGATCCCCCAACTCCAATAACAATTATTGCAAGAATTACAGGAAAAAGAACACCAAATCCGGCTGTCATATTGGGGTCAACGGAATTACTAAGAGTATATCCACCAAACCATACTGGGTAACCCATAGTAAAGTACCCAATAGCTAATAAAACAAAAGCTATTAAAAGTGATTTTTTAAATCCGATTTGGTCGGCAATTGTTCCCGAAAGAATAGGAAGAAAATATACCAATGCCCATAAAATACCATTCAAATTACTAGGCCAATAATCTCCAAGGCCAATTTGTCCTAAATATAGAACAACAAAACTAGCCATGGCATAGTATGCACCCCTTTCAAATAATTCTGTAATGTTTGCCGTCCAAAAACTTCGTGGAAAGCCATCTTGTTTAATCTCTTTTGTATTTTCCATTATAATGTTTTAATAATAATTCTCGATTTTGGTAAAATATTTTTTAAGATCACCAAAGATAAAATTTATTATTTACTTTATTTACTACTTAGTTCTTTCGTGAGACGATACACTCAGTTCACGATATCGAATCCTTTTGTAAACTTAGTTGCCCTTTGTAAAAGATGTATTTTATAGAATTTGAAATCTTTCGGAAGAATTATTGCATAAAAATGCACAAAGAAAAGAATGTGTGTCGGTAGTTATTTTTCGCTAAGTTGTGCAGAATGGGATTGTAGTTGCTTTGTTATTTAAAGATGTTGGGGCTGTCCAAAAAGCCCCAAAATTGTCATTCTCTTGAACTTCTCTCAAATGAAGTGAGTAAGGGATCTTATACTTAACAGTAAATAGGACTGTTATAAGATCCCAAATTAAGTTGGGAATGACAAAGCAAGACTTTTTGGACAGCTCGAAGAATTGATTTTCCTATGAATCCGAATGCATCCTATCAACAGTTTTGCTCATTTGTTTTAGAATAAAACCTGGAAAATAACGACTCATAAATTTTAATTGACTTGATTGTCCCGGGCATATTTCATATTTATCGTTTGAAAAACCCTTAAGAAAGTCAGTAACCATTGCCTGAACGGTCATGGTTGAAATGCCTTTCATATCTTCTTCGTTGAAGTCTGCAAGTAACTCCGTTTCTGTTGCAGGAGGAGCTAATTCAAATACCTTAATATTTGTATTCCGTAATTGTTCTCGTAAAGATAAAGTGTATGAGTGAAGTGCCGCTTTGCTTGAGCAATATACTGGAGAAATTGGTAAAGGAACGAATGCCAATCCAGATGAAACAGTAACTGTTGCAGCATTTTTCTTCCCTTTCAATAAAGGCAGAAAGGCATCATTCATCCATATGGTTCCTTTTACATTGATGTCAAATTCTTTTGTTAAATCTGTTGACGATAATTTGTGATTTTGCAAATTGATCGTTCACATAATGCCGGCATTGTTTATTAAAATATTAAGATCGGGAAAATCTTTTTCCACTTGTTTATAAAGTTCAATAATATCATCTGGATTACTTACATCGCTTTTAATTGCAACCACACCATCCAATTTTTCTTTTGCTTGTTGCAGCTTTTGCTCATTGCGACCAGTTATTATGACTTTGTTTTTTCTCTTTAGAAATTCTTTGGCCATTTCAAAGCCAATGCCACTTGAGCCCCCGGTTATCAAAACAGTGTTTTCGCTTAAGTTCATTATTTTTTGATTTAGTTTATATTCTCTAAGTCAACAATAAAACGAAATGGATTGTTCATGTTAGCTGCAATATATCAGCGCTTTTGGAATTTATTTCTCTGATCTAATCTCTTTAATTGAAGTGAAAGTTTTCGGAAGAATTATTGAATAAAAATGCACAAAGAAAAGAATAGGGGTAGCTCGTTGCTTTTCGTTATGTTATGTAGAATGGGATTTTAACTGTTTTGGTATTAAAAGATGTTGCACGGAAAGTATATCCGTGCAAGCAGTGTTTTAGGATTCCTAAGATCGCGAACTGTCTTCACTTTCGTTTGGTTTCTTCCATAAGATATAGCATAAGCCACCCCATACAATAAGAATAACTAACATCCCTATAATTAATACTGTGTCGCCACCATCATCAAAGGTATATTTTGCTAATTTAAATACATAAAGAGCCCAAAGTACATCCAATATAATTTGACCAACCCAATATGCAATTTTCCCTTTTTTACTTAGATACTTCAAAAATAATCTGTCTAACATAATTTGCTTTTTATTAATTTAGTAATAAAATTTTTTCTGGTTTTGGGAGTGTATTGCACTTTTTATGTAAGTAATCCATCATAAAACAAGCTGTGTTATACTATCTTCCATTAAAAAGTTGAAGATAGCATAATGTTTGTGAAACGCAAAACACCAACATCATATTTAATGGCTGTTGGCAGTTAAGTTGAGAGCTCTTAATGTATTGTTAAATATGTACTTAATGCTTTATATTATGCCACAATGTGTTAACGATTTTCTCTTTAGTTACAGGGTTGTTGAAATCCAGATTTTTTTTATCGCCGAATAGTTTTTTATAAATTTCATTATTAATTCTAAATACTTGATTGATTCGTCCAAATGATTCTTTTACAATTAAAAGATATGTGTCGTAGTTATTTGAATTAGACGATGAGCTATTTATAAACTGCCCTAACTCCCGGCTTCTTTTAATAGAGATCTCATTTATTGGTTTCTTTTCATCAAGACCTTTGTAAAGAGGAATGAAGTTAATCATGTGCATTAACCAATCTTGAGAAAGATTTTTGGGAAGATAACCATTCTTCATATAGAACAATTCTTCGTTTACCAAACCAAGATGATCTCTTACAAGAATTAATTGCTCATTTATTTTGTTGGGTTTTGTTTTGCATCTTTGTTGTTTTCTTAAAATATCTCGATGATCATCAATGCATTTCTGAACCGTCGAAAAATGGACTTCTTTCTTTTGAAATTTAAGAGTGATAAGTCCAAGATAAACCGCAATTAGAATAAGTATTTGTATACTTAATTCAATTTCGGGTATATAATTACGTATTATAAGTATCATAGCTTCATGTTTTTCTAATCAATAAAAATAGAATCTTGTTTAAATACTTTGCTCATATCCATTTTATTCCACTGATTTAATAGCATGATATTCTCAAAAATTCCAGTGTTCCATGTAGAATCATTATAATATGTATTATTCCAGTTCTTAGAAACATGCTTGCAGGTGTCAAATGGATTATATTCTGCTTCAAAGGTATCACTATCGTGATTTAGAAGCACACACATGGTTCTGTGGTGTTTGTTCGATGAGGTAAATGCAAACATATCAAAATCGTTTACTGTATTTCCAAAGGCGAAAATGGGCGTTTTATTAATCCGATTGTAAATGTTTGTTGATTTTCCTTTCGATGAATTACTTAAAAGAATGGTACTGTCCAAATAAAACTTAGTTCCGCCTTCTCGTGTGTAAACGATAGATTCGTAATTTGTTAACGAACCTATAATGTGTTGTCGATCAAAATCCAGCTCTTTTACATTTTGCACTACACCCCAAATAAATTGTTGTTCCGATCCCGATACAATATAAACATCGAATTCTTTTCGTTTTAAATACTGAATTAGTTCAAGCATTGGTTTATAAAACTGCTTACTTAAAAGTCTGGAGGTGCGTTGTGAGGTATCAACGGGAATGCATTTATTTCGAATGGTATCGCTTAGAAAAGCCGATATTTCTACAAATTTCTCAGAATCGAACTGCATATCATAAATAGACTTTTCAATATGCTTTTTAGTGGAATCATTTATAGCCGTTTCACAATTGGGTAAAGACTTATACGCAAGATAATAAGCACATAACATTTCCATAGAAAGCGGGCGCTCGCAGGCAATGGTACCATCCATATCGAAAACGGCAATGCGATCTTCTACTTGAACAAAATTTTTGGAATCCTTGCAGGTAACTGCATTCACAAAATCGATAATAGAGTAAATCGAAAAATCCTCAGGGTTTGTTTCTAAGGTGTCTTTCCACGACGACAATTCTAATTTTTCAAGATCCGTTAGTTTACAATTATCGCACGCCGAAAGTAAAATTGCTCCTAAAAGGATTAAGATAATTTTTCTCATTTTATTGGGGTTTTAAATTATTTTTTCTCTTTTAAATCCAATGATATACTTTCAATATTACCATTCCCATATATAAATAATGGAGTTGGTTTACTTACATCGTCAATACCTACCCATCCGCCAGTATTGTATATCGATAAATTAAATTTAAGTGTGTATCCCATCAAATCATTTATATCTTTAATATATTGAACACTATCACATGGCACATGTGTATGACCATAAATTAGTGTATTAAATATCATATCTTCATCAAGCATTTGTCCTTGAGTATGTATTAAAAAAGAATCGACCAATTCGGGATGCTCCAATAGTTTTTGAATATCGTTATGCTTGGTTCTTTTAACCTTATTTGGTTTTACAGGAAAAAGCTGAGGGTACTTCGCAACAAGTTTAAGATAGGTTTGATAATAGCTTGAATCTCCATACATTATATCATTTATACCTTGCGCTAAACCACCCATTGACTGAGCAATTGCATAATCGCTAAATTCGGTAAGTGGAGAGTTGTTTTTTTCAAGCTCACTAAAATAAACAGAATCATTTATGGACTCGCCAGGTTTACTAATATTTAACGAAGAATTGTTCCAGCCGGGTTCAAAAAAATGACCGTGAGTTACGCAAATATGCTTTGAATCTGTCTTTATGTAAAGATTTGGATAAGCAATATAAACCGGTTTTTTAGTATCACTTAAAATTCTGGAAAGAAAGTTTTTCTGTGGATCAGGAAAAATCACAGAATCTTTACTCATTGATCCTTTTTCTAAATCGAGTACTCCAATAATTTGCTGTTGCACTGGTGATGCTATTCCGGTAAGTTCCATGCTATTCGATATGTAATATTGTTCCTGTAGCATTTTCCAAACATGATGATCGTGATTACCTGGAATATAGATTATGGTGTCAAAATAGGAGGTGAATGACTTGCCCTTGGAAATTGTTGTATCATTAAAAATAGAATGTGCCAGATTCATTGCATCACTTGAGTTATGCACAGCCATATCGACTATATCGCCCATAAGAATAAGGTAAGGGATTCTGTTATTTTTCTTGCATTTTTCATCTAAAGTTTGAAATAGCTTCTTAACTTCCCTTCGATAATAGATTTTTTCATTATTTACGGTAGTACTATCATAATATTTTTTGATAGAATCGTTTTTAGGCAGAACTTTTGTTACAGATCCATATACCTCACCAATATGGAAATCGCTAAGAAACATTGCTGCGGGAACGTCTATATTTTCAGAGTTTATTGTATTTACTTTATTGCTTTGAGCACAACAATTGTAAATGCTAATAAGGAACAAAAAGGTGCTTAGAAATAATAATTTAGCTAGTCGCATTTTCTTTTAGGTTTTAGGATTATCTTGTAATTATTGCACGGACAACATGTCCGCACTAGCGGGGTATTCATTATTAGGAGGCTGAATTAATATGGAAACTTCTTTAACAATTTCTAAATTTTCAACTCTCACTAAACCAACTTGGCAAATACTCCATCTTGGTCCTTGAGCAGTTTCGACATCAATTGCTGTGAAATTCATAAAATGCTAGTTTTAAAAATTGCTAATTTCTTTTTCAATTAATTTATATTTATCCTTTATGTCTTCTCCAGAATAAAAATCAAGTAGGTCCTTTTTAGTAAGTGTTCCATCGTTAAGGAATTTCTTCATATATTCTTGATTAAACTCCATTAATAACATTGATTTTTCCAGTTGTTTTAATATTGCTTTATTATTCTCAATATTGTTTTCAACAAGAGATTTAATTGTTAAAATTTCATTAATGTCTTTAATAATTCGATTAACAATTAATGCTAAAAGGTTTTTGTCCAAATCAACTTCTTTTGCATTTAAGGCAATGTCTCTTGCAAGCATATATGCTATTGCTAAGTTGGAATAATCTCCTTTCTGTGAGTTAATAATTGCCACAAAACCAATTCCTGGTATATAACCCACATTTTCAAAGTTCTTTAATATTGAACTCTCAACTAAAGAAATATCAAAAACAATGATGCTTACTTTGGAATCTCTATTAGCTTGAGTTTCTATTAATTGACTCCAAGCTGTGTCTGATTTTTTCGTAAATAGATCTTTACTCTCAATATTGCCAAGCCGAACACTCTTATCGAATTTACACTCAATTCCAATTTTTAAATCGGGAGAGCCATTCACTTCACAAATTATATCGCCTGTTTTATTCTTAGGAATATTTCCAGCAATATTTCCAGTTAAAAAGGCTTTGTCTTTAAGTTTCTTATCTGAAAAATATTGATTTAGAAATTCGGCTATTTCATCTTCTGCTAGAACACCTTTTATAGTTGACTTATAGAAAAGCTCTTTTTTCATTTCAAAGATCATCTTCAAACTTTCTAATTCTGTTCCCAATTCATTCGAAGTTTTTGAAAGGAAAGCAGAAATTCTATCTTCCATTAAAGCAAGTACACCAATGTAAATGGCACGAAGCAATTTTTCGTCTCGTTCCTTTGCAGGAAGATTATCGAAATAATTGAAAACTACTTGATTTTCAATTTCAAATTCTTTGATTTCGATTCGTTTAAGTTGTTGGTTGATTTTTATTGTAGACATAATTTATTTATTTACCGCATTTTTTAAAGCTTCAAAATGTAACTTATCTTTTTTTATCTGTTTTATTAGTTCTTTACATGCAACAGGTATATCAGCAACAAATTCACTTTGTTTACCAATTCTATCTATGTTATTAAAATGGCTAAAATAATGAAAAGGTTTACAGATTCTTTTTGAAATTTCAGAAGTAAATATTTTATCTGCTCTTCTATCCACATTATCTGTACTAGGATATTTTGTAAGGGTATACATCTCTAGAAACCTTCTTAATATATTTGGAATTAGTAACAATTTCTCTGACTTAAGTGGTTTTCTTAGTATGCTAAAATCAAATATTTCTTTAAAAAGGTAATGATATTCTGATTTAAATTTATCTAAAATCAAAGGTAAAGGTTTAATTGTTGCTGTATTATCAACAAATGATCTTTCTATATAATATTTAGATTCCTTATTGGGCTTATCCATTGGCAATTCACGCATAAGGTTGAAAAATTCAAAATTATGCGTTGATAAAAAAAGTTGATTGCACTTTAATTTCCACTCATTACCAGGATTGTCATTTGTAAAGAAAACTTCTTTTAGCAATGAATTTATTTGAAAGACATGATTGCCGTCTAAGCTGGAGATTGGGTCATCTACAAAAATAATATAGTCTTTAAATTTTCCCTTTGATTCAATAGCTTTAATAGAAACTAGAAAATGAGAAAATGCAATAGCTGTTTTCTCACCTTCACTTAAATTTGATGCATTCTCATTGTTTCTGAGTAGTTTAAACTGTTTTGTAGCATGATCTAGCTTAATTTCAATATCTTCTCGGTTCAAAAAACTTTGAATGAAATATGTGTATTGTAAAGCCCCCTCTTCATCACTAAATTTTTTGGACTCATAGAATAAAATCTCCTTATCAATTTCCTGAATCCTAGTATTTAATTTTTCAACTTCAACAAGGGCATTTTTATATTTCTTTTCTTTGAGATTGTATTTTTCACTTTTTAAAAATGATGCGACTAAATGGTTTTTATAAAATGTCCGTTCACTTTCAATTCTATGCTGAAATCCCTTGGTAAAATCGTTATTCTTAATAATGTGCTCATTAATCTGTTTGATAGAATTTATTACATCTACGTTTTTAAAATCGAGTACATTATTGACACTTAAATAGAGAGATTTATTCAATTTGTTATCCAATTTGCTGAGTATTAGGTTCAAATGTTTCTTATAAGAACCTGTGATTTTATCAAATTGTTTTTTTAGAACTTTATATTCATCAATGTACCCCAAATTGAAGTCATTACTACTTGAAGGTATGTTAATTGTCTTAATCTTGTTCTGTTCTTCAAAAATTAATTGTCTAACTACATCAACATCTTCTTTCAAATTTGCTGCTTGACTATTAAAGTACTTTGTTAGAAATCTTATTCTATCTTCATTTATTATGTTGCCACAAAAAAGGCATTTATTATTAGCCTTATTAAGTTCTTGACCCTTTTTTACCCAAGAATATGCTTCAGTGTTTTTATCTAATATTTTATCTAATTTATTCTTATCAGGAATACTACTTAATATTTTATTAGTCTTTTCAATTATTTCAGAATATGAAAAATTAATTTGAATTTCGTCAAGTTCATCCCTCGGTTCTTTTGTTATAACTATCACTCTTAATCGTGCAAGTTGTTTATTATTCCTAATAATATGAGTGGATAAGCTCTCTTTAACTTTTGGGATTATATGTTTTAAGTTAGTTTTAGTAAAATCAATTATACTATCAAAGTGTTGATTTTTAATTTCTCTTGCCAATAGTGTAAACTTGCCGGAATTTGGTTTGTCATAAATTCCAAATTCTTCTATTTCATCTAGGAATTTATCTTTTTTACCAATTATGGACTCTGTTCCATTAATCGAATCTATTTCGGCTTGTAGGTTATTTATTTTTGTCTGATGTTTTACATTTTCTCCAACCTCAAATAAGATCGTCTTTGAATCTGAAATATCATCTTTGTGAATACTAAAATTCAAATTATCTTTAATGTAATCTGAATTAAAAACAAGTAAATCATATGGAAATAATTCAAGGTCACTTGAATCAAAATCACCATCAGATGTTTTTATTTTAAATTTCCCTTTCTCATAACCTTCATGAATCTTTTTATCTCTTAAAGAACTGAATATTCTTGACAGTGTGGTTTTTCCAGAATAGTTCCAGCCATAAAAAAGGTTCTTATGATTAAAGTTTTTGATATCTAAAGATGTTGCCCAATTGAAATTCTTATAAATTCCAAATTCTTTTATTGATTCAATTTTCTTAATCATATAAATCTCTTACATATCTATTAACATATTCATTCAAACCCGAGCCATTTTCTGCTAAAACCTTCATTCGTTCAACATGCTTTTGTCCAGCTCTTCTATAACTATATTTATATAATTTAATCGTTCCTTTAAATTTTATTCTAATATAGTCTTCACCAAGTTCAAAAGATGAAACTCCAGAATCTCCATTTCTATTTTTATACCTTTCCATGTTTCAACTAAAGTTTAGTATAACTATAAACATCTTTTATATACTGATGGAAGTAACTTCCATGTGAATTGGCATTCATTAATCCTGAATGAACATTAGATGGCACGTTTGCATATTGATATACACCACCGTGATTAAATTCAATTTCAAGAGTTTTACTATTAGCATCATAGCCTACTGCAGCTAGATTGGATGAACTTACGCTTTCTCTGTACATAATGATTTATTTTTAGGGTTAATAATTAATTTAGTATTTATGTAATTCTCATTTACTTTTTAATATTAACTATTATGACACTCATTACAACAATAATAGCATCCATCGACAGTAGAATAAATTGTTTTTGCAGTTTTCACAGCATCAAAACAAGTATAAAAATCACCTAATAAAATCCTATTCTGCTCTTCTGGCATATGTGTGCATCCAGATTTATGCACTTCGTGATCCCCATTTGATTGAGGATTTTTGTTTACATAGTAATCTGCCATAATCATTTCTTTTTGGGTTAACAACACATCATATTGCAATTTTTGCAATATGTATTTTTAATATTAATGTAAATTAATACTCCGATTTCGAGTTCAGAAATGTGCGTTTTAAACGGTAGGTGAGGATGAAATTAAGTATAATATGTTAAACTGCAAAATATTGGGTATCAATAATAAAAGACATTTTTGTGGCTTATCAGATTGCAGGTAGGCGATGCGTTACTAGTTAAATGTTCACTTTGTGTACTTAAAACTCAAACAGGGTAGTGTGTGTGGGTTTTTGTAATGTCAAAATATTTTGGTTTTTTGTAGGTGGAGCGAGGGTGAAAGTTTTTTTTTGATTGTGTATCCTTTGACAAGCTCAGGATGACATTTTATTATCTTGTTGTTCACCCTTCGACAGGCTCAGGATGACGTTTTTGTTATATGTGTTATACATCCTTTGGCAAGATCAGGATGACATTTTATTCTATGGTTATTCATTCTTTGACAGGCTCAGGATGATGTTTTCATTATATGGTTATCTATCCTTCGACAGGCTCAGGATGACAAAGGGCAGTCTTTATTTTTTGTATTTACAAATTGAGATTACATCCGTGTAAACGGGAGGTTTAAAAAAATCTAACTCAACATTCGAGCTACCTGATCCTCAATAATTGCTTTAAACTCATCGCAGCAAGCATTAATATGAATAAAATAGGTGTTAGGTGCATCAAATACTAATTTAAAATCAGCATTTTTATCGTGTGTTTTGCATTTAATCTCGGATATGTTTGCCGAAATAATCGAACTGTATGTTTGTTCTATTGATGGTTTTGGTTTTCCATCTGGATTCTGAAATACTATTTTATTCATGGCCGCTAGATTATAAATTGTTTTAGTGTTTATCGGTTTAAAGCAATCTGTTGTTCATATTCAGATTGCACTTACTTACATTTTATAGATTAGGGCATTAATATTCATTCCTGCACCAACAGATGTAAAAACCACTGTGTCGCCTTTATTTATTTTGTGAGATTCTAATTTACCTTTTAAGATAATATCTAATAAAGTTGGAATGGTTGCTACCGATGAATTTCCTAACCAAGGAATTGTCATAGGCATAACATTTTCGGGTAAATCAGTAATGTTGTAAAGTCGATAAAGTCGTTTTAAAATGGCCTCGTCCATTTTTCCATTTGCCTGATGAATTAGCACTTTCTTTATGTCGTTAATGTGCATATTGCATTTGTCGATACAATCTTTTACAGCTTGCGGAACTGTTTCCAGCGCATATTGATACAATTTTCGACCATTCATTTTCAAATAATACTCCTTATTATCTGGATTGTACGATTTGCCCATGAATAACATTTGGGAATGTAAAAATGTATCGGATCGAGTTTTATGAGCCAGAATTCCAATTGGCGTATCGCTTTCTTTGGCTTCCAGAATAACAGCTCCGGCACCATCGGCATACAACATGCTATCTCTATCGTGCGGATCTGAAACTCTCGATAATACATCGGCTCCAATTACTAGAATTTTTTTAGCATCACCCGATTTTATGTAGTAATCGGCCTGAATAACTGCTTGCAACCAACCCGGGCAACCGAAAGGTAAATCGTAAGCTACCGTGTTGGGGTTTTTAATTTCTAATTTAAATTTTACTCTGGCCGCTAGGCTAGGTACAATATCTAATTGTTTATTGTCGGTTTTTACATCGCCAAAATTATGCGCAACAATAACATAGTCTAAATCTTCTTTATCGATATTTGCCGATTTTAGGGCTTCAAGAGCCGCATAATGTGCAATATCTGATGTTGTTAAATCGTCGGTAACATAGCGTCTTTCTGCAATAGTTGTAATTTCCAGAAATTTATCTATTATTTCTTGATTCGATTTTTCGAGTTTAGTTCCATCATTGTCATAAAACTCAGTGTTCAAAAAATCTTCATTTTTGATTTGTCTTGTTGGAAGGTAATTACCTGTTCCTGTAATAATGCTATATATCTTTGTGCCCATATCTGAAGTTCTGAAAATTTGGTATGTAGCCAATTTGTTCTTTTATCATCAATTGGCAAGGATGAGGTTGAGTGGATAAGTATATAAAATACTCGTATTTAATTATTTTAAAGATAACAAAATTAACGAGTAATAGTTTTAGATTACTCTTTATTGTAATTTATTCCCAAATCAGCCTTAGAGTCAGAAATTTAAGAAACGAAATACATCTTAAATCGCTGTCGTTTTCTAAATCTATAATCAATAATTCGGAGTTGTTTATTCATAATCTTTACTCGTAATACTCAAAAGCATCTATAATATCTAAATATACGCCGTCGAAATTTGCATCGAGAATTTTCTTAAGATAAGAGTTGTTGTTTCCATAAATAAGACTTTGCCATTCGGGGCGCCAATATTTTACTTTGTAGTTTCCTTCCCAATCTGGATTTTCGGCATCAAGCCAAGATACATTGTTCTTAATCCAATCTTGATCCCAATAGTATCGGTAATCTTCAGCTTCGCCAATAGACATGTAACAAATTACAAATCGTGTTCCGCCATTTTCTTTATTTTTAAGTTGATTTATTTCGCTGTAGGTAAATTCTGTGTTGTCGTTAAAAAATAAATCCATAATTAACAAGTCGTAATTTGTTGAGGTAACGGCATTTATAAAATCTTGTTTTGTAGTATAATTTTCAGGATTAATTAAATACAAGAAATTTTCAACATCAGCCAATGTTACTAAGGTTTTGTTATTCTCGGAATATATTGTTGTTGGGTAGGTAGGAATCGTATTCAATTCCCGATGATCGGCAGCAAAAGAAACATATCCAGACATATTGTTTTGTGTGTAGGAATCGTCCATTTTCGATTCTGTAGAGCAATAATCGGTAACTAGGATTGTATTGCCTGCTGTTTTCGAAATATCTAAAAGTGTTTTTAAATACGTATTCTCTTCAATGGGAGTGGCATCGTTGTCGTTATCGTAACCGTAAAATAAATCTTCTTGTCCGTTGCCATCAATTGCATTTAAATAATTGGTATGTGGCATTCCATAGTCTTCGCCATTAATTGTAGCAAGCTCAATTCCGTTTTGTGGAATAATTAAAAATTTGCTGTTTATGGCTTTTGAGTATTTGCTTATTCCGATTACAAAATCGCGCATATCTTCTTTAAAATCCTGATTAAGTGAATTGTCATGGTCGTCGGCACACGATATAATAAATAATAAGCTAAGTAGTAAGCTTAAATATTTCTTCATAATACAGGTTTTAACTTAAATTAAAAACAAGTTAGTAATTAATTCATTTAATTGAAAAAAATGAACTTGATTTACTATTTTGAATATTTTAAGACAGCAGCACCACGGGAATCTTCATCGGATTCATAGCCTACTGCGTATCCAATTTTATTTGATGCCATTGTAAAGTTATATACTTCTACATATACTTCATATTTATTATCTAAATCTTCAACAGATAGTTTTGAATTTTTTATAAACTGATTTTCTGTTTTATATATATTCTCATTTCCTAAGAAATAAATATTATTTCCTTCCGGATAGGAGATTTTTAAATCACCACCAATCCTTTGATTATTAATATGCAAATTGAGGGAGTTAATTAGAGTAAAAGATTCGCAACCGTCGGTTGTTTTAAAAATACCTTCATCATTAAAAATGAATCCTTCCAGTTCGGATATAAAAAACATAGCTTTTACTGGATATTCGCCATAATTATTTTTATTTAATGCAATCCAATCTTTGTTATATATTTCCCAGGATTGTCCACCATTTCTTGTTATGAAAATTTCTCCATTTTGGTCAAAAGCAAATCCAATTCTTGAATTATTAGTTAAGAATTGCACTCCTTCAATCCATAAATCGCCATCTTCAATAGTAGATTTAAATGTTCCTTCTGGATAACGATCCCAATTTTGTCCTCCGTCAAAGGTGTAGTATATTTTTGCTTCTGAATCACTATTATGTGTAAATCCAGTGTCGACGCAACTAAAATGTAAGTTCCTTTGAAAAAATCCATTCATTTTATTCCAAGTTTCACCCTGATCGCTTGTCTTGTAAGCATCGATCCCGAACATTAAATAACCAATATTTTCACTTGTAAAACAGATGGCATCTACCGAATTATCAATTGGCGAAATAAAATCATCTATGTATATATTGTCCCATGTAATTCCTCCATCAGTGGTTTTAAATAGAACGTGATTGTATTGGTCTCCTCCACCTACAAAACCAATATCTTCATTTATAAAGGAAACTGAATATAAGTTGTAGTCACATGCAATATCTAACTTTTCAAAGTCAGAAGATTTTTTAGTATCATTATTTAAACAAGAATTAAAACTTAAAAGCAGTGCAGATAAGACGATTAAATAGAATGTTTTTTTCATTTGGCTAGGTTTAAATATCTTTTCAGTAATATAAATATACTTATTCTATTTGGAAGTATATGAAATTCCCCTCCTTATGCTCTTAGAATTTACAAATTTTAAAAATATTAATTTTTGAGTTTGCATTCCTCGAAAAAGGAAAATGTAATGCGCTTGTTTAAAGATGCTCTCTTAATAGACATTTAGAAATTCACAATTAAAATATTATGACTATGATTTAGGCTGATAAAAAAGGTTACATAAATATGCAATCACATAACAATCAAAAATTTAAGATGCTGAGTGCTAATTGTTTTTATAAAACATGTTATGCAACACATTTTTAAGCGGGTCACTTTCTATTAAAATACTCCATTAATAAATGAGGATCATTAAGTATTTGGTTTGTATTCTAAAAAAGAATTCATGCGAATTGGTTGAAAACATGGGGGTTGTAAAGTTTTGCTTGTAACTATTTATTGCGAATAAGTATATAAAATCAATGATTATGGAAATAGAAACTAAAACAAAGGTAAATTCTTACTTAACATTTAAAATTGGGGATGAAGAGTTTGCAGCCAATGTTCATGATGTGGTAAATATTTTGGAATTACCGAAGATTACCAAGATCCCGAAGGCCCCAGATTATTTGAAAGGAATTATTGATCTGAGAGGTAGGGCTTTGCCTGTAATTGATACGCGTGTGAAATTTAATATGCCTCCAACAGAATACACCGACAATACCTGCATTATTGTTATGGATTTAAAAGTGAAAAATGAGATAATTCATATCGGAGCTTTAGCCGATTTGGTTGTTGCAGTTCGCGAAATCGACGAGAGTTTAATTGATAACACACCCGATATTGGAAATAGTTATAAAGCCGAATTTATTACTGGTGTAGCAAAGTTTAACGAAAGATTTATAATGATTTTAGACTTGGTAAAACTTTTTACCAGCGATGAGTTACTTAATCTAAAAGAATCAGGTAAAATAAAACAACAGAATTAAATAAAAATATTATGAGAAATATTAAAATATCGAATAAGCTAATTATAGGAATCATAGGTCAGTTGGTAGTAATTGCTCTAATGATATATTTTATTTTTAGTTTGAATATTAATCTGGATACAATGGTTGTGCAAAAGACAGAGAATCTAAAAGAGCACAATACATTACGAACTATGTCGAATTTGTTTACAGATTTTATTTACGATAAAATAACATACTCTGGATTAGAAAAAGAACTAATAAAGATTGAAGATTCGGTTAAGGAAGAAAAATATCGAAATAAGATTCATAATCTTAAAGCACAGGTAGATAAGATACAAGAATTTAAAGTTCAAAATTTACAGATCGAAGATCAATTAGTAATTTTAACAGGAGAATCTCTAAAACAGTCGAACGGATATATAGATAATATGAGTGTTCGTTTAGCAGATCCTAGAATGCGAGCAAAAGTTTCTACTCTGGAGCGCCAAGTTATAGCAGGAGCAAATGCAGGGAGTAATCATGTGCAAAATATCAGGTATATGTTTTTAAAAATAAAAGAAGATATTTCGAGTAAGGACGATTTACTTTCTTTTTTGGATAAGGCGATTGCTCAAGGCGAAAAAGATGCTGAAAATTTGAAGCATACGAAACTTGCTGCAATGCCTGTTGGAGCTACAACAGCACTTTCAAATATTAAGAAATTAGTGGTGCAATATGTTGAAAATCTTGAAGAAAGTAATGGCGTTAGAGTTAATTTAGTTGCAGATACCGATCGTTTTATGGAGGAGTTAAATCAGGATGATTTAAACAATACCAAGAGTAATTTTGCTGGTTTACAAAGCAAGGTGCGGAATGTTCTTATTATTTTGTTGGTAATAACTATTTCAATTATCATTTTAAACTATACATTATCAAAACTTTTAACATTCTTATTTAAAGGATTAACTATTGATTTATATAAGATTTCGAATGGCGATTTAACAATGATTGTTCCAGATCATATGCGTAAACGTACCGACGAAATAGGAACATTAAGTAAATCGTTTGTAAGCTTGGTCGATAATTTAAAAAATGTTGCAGGAACGGTTATTATCGGCGCCGATAATGTGGCAAGTGCAAGTCAACAAATAAGTTCTACTGCACAGCAAATTTCGCAAGGAGCATCTGAGCAAGCATCATCTGCCGAAGAAGTTTCTTCTACTATGGAGGAAATGACATCGAATATTCAGCAAAATGCCGATAATGCAGCTATGACAGAAAAGATTTCTACTCAGGCCGCTGAAAAAATTTCAAGTGTAAAAATGGCTTCGCAAGAAAGTTTAAGATCGATTAAACAAATTGCCGAAAAAATTACGATTGTTAACGATATCGCTTTTCAAACAAACATTCTTGCCTTAAATGCCGCAGTCGAAGCTGCAAGGGCGGGAGAGCACGGTAGAGGATTCGCAGTTGTAGCTGCTGAGGTTCGTAAACTGGCTGAGCGCAGTAAACTTGCCGCTGACGAGATTGTTGGTTTATCGAAAAATAGCGTGAGTGTTACCGAAGATTCAGTAAGTCAAATGAACGAAATAATTCCTCAAATCGAAAATACTGCAAAATTATTGCAAGAAATATCATCTTCTATTTTTGAGCAAAATTCGGGAGCCAATCAGGTAAATACAGCCGTTCAACAACTGAATGTCGTTACGCAGCAGAATGCAGCAGC
This sequence comes from Bacteroidales bacterium, assembly GCA_016342685.1. Taxonomy (GTDB): domain Bacteria; phylum Bacteroidota; class Bacteroidia; order Bacteroidales; family UBA12077; genus UBA12077. The sequence goes on from JAEINU010000003.1 coordinate 429,767, forward strand.
TTCAGAAGAAATGGCTACCGGCTCAGAGGAAATGTCTGGTCAGGCTGATAATTTACGCGAAACAATTAATTTCTTTAAAATTGACGAAAAGGATATTGAGAATAAGCAACATGCCAATAAACTTCAGCAGTTTACATCTGTTCAGGAAAAGGTTAAAAAACCCGTTGGATCAAATGGTGAAGGTGATAAAAAAGTAATTAAGGAGAATGGCTATGATTTAGTTATGGCTGACGATAATTTGGATAATGACTTTAAGTCTTTTTAAATTATTTAACTAATGGTCATTTTCTTATTTTGAATTAAGAGAGGCTTCCCAAAAGCCTCTCTTAATTGTTATTTTGAGCTTGTCGAAAAATCTCTTCTGATTAATAGTGCGGCATTTGTGCTTTACAAGTGAAGAGTTCGATAAACTCAATATGACATTTAAATTTAAAACCTCACTTTTTGGACAGTCTCTTTTTTAGTTCTGCATCAATGGCTTCAAATGTTTCTAAAGATATTAAATCTGTATTTGCAAAGTTTGGAGTTGCTACAATAGCTTTTAGAGCTGTCTAAAAAATTATTTAAGTTTTATTTTTTGTTTCTTTTGCTTATCGAATTCAGCCTTTAAATCAAGCTTAGTAACTTTTGTATTATCGAGTTTGTAAACCAAAAAGAATTCCATGTCGGTAATATTAATAAACGTAGAATATAAGGTGCCACCAATTTTTCCATTCTCGTTCTGCTTTGGAGTTTGTGCCGATTGTCCCAGAGCGTTTCCAATTTTTAGTAAGTCGAGCGTGTCGGAGTTTATTTCTAATTTATTCAGATTTTCGTTTATTGCACTGTATCTGTAACATGGAAAATTCCCTGTTGTAGTATCCGACAAATGAAAATTAGTCATTACTAAACGATTGTCTTTAATAGAAATAATTTGTTGTTTCCCATTTACCCATTCTATTATCTTTGCATTTCCGGTGCTGTCGCCGAACATTATATGTGCATTAGGTAAAGCAATATTTCTTTCGTTGATATAATTAATTGCTTCATCGACGGTTTTGCAAGTTGCCAAAATATGATCGCCCATATTCCCAGCTGGGTTTGTATAAAAGCTGGGGCCTTTTTGTATTGGAGTTACAGCACCGTCGAAAAACAAACCAGCTTCGTTAATCCCGCCTTGGGCAAAATCGTCCCAGCCATACCATAAACGCGCGTATTTGTTTTCTGATCTTGGATTTATTTGAATATAGGTTTTTGTTTCATACCAATAATCCTCGTTATTGGCAACATAAATTTTCCCGGTATTTTTATCGACATAATATAATATAGAGCAAGCACAAGTTTTATTTGTACTTGCAATGCACCCTACAATAAATATCAATAAAAATAATTTACGCATTGTTAAAAGTTTTGTAAACAATCTATTTCCAGCGAGTATTTTTCCAGTTGTTTTGTTGTTCTTTATCCAAAAATGTCCAGGCAATTATACGGCTCGATTTATTTCCTTGCCCCATTGGAATTGTCTTTACATCAAGTGCTTTAAATCTTTCTAGAGTTTTGTAAGCTATTTTTAAATTCGATTTTTTTGAGATTAAACATGTAAACCAAAAACAGGAGGTAGCAAATTTTTCACTTTCACGAATCATATCACGCACAAATTTCTCTTCACCACCATCACACCATAGTTCGTTGTTTTGTCCTCCAAAGTTAAGAACTGCCTCGGTAACTTTTTGTTGATTTAAATTATTAAGCTTTTGTAGGGTTTTCGATTCCGCCTCTTTCAATGATGCATTGAACGGTGGATTGCAAATCATAACATCGATCAACTCATCTTTTTTAAGTATTCCGTAGAAACAATCTTTAGAATTATTCTGAAATCTTAAATCAAGCCTATTTTGCAAAATTGAATTTGATTCAATAATTTTTGTTGCACTTTTTATGGCATCACGATCAATTTCAGCACCAACAAACGACCAGTCATATTCTTTAATTCCAATTATAGGATATACGCAATTTGCACCTACTCCAATATCCAAACATTTTATTTTTTCTCCTGTTGGGATTTTTCCATAATTACTGGATTGCAATAAATCGGCAACATTATGAATATAATCTGCTCTTCCCGGAATAGGAGGGCATAAATATCCTTCTGGGATATCCCAATATTCAATATCATAAAAATGTTTTAACAATGCCTTGTTTAGCATAATTACTGCAGTGGGGTTTGAAAAATCGATCGACTCGTCGTTAAATTTATTAAGTTGAACGAAAGGTTCCAATTCAGGACTGGTTTTAGTCAATTCTTTGAAATCGTATCGTGCACGGTGTTTATTTCGTGGATGTAATCGTATTTTAACTTTTGGATGTTCTTTCTTTTTAGCTTGCATGGAATTCAATTAGTGTTTATTTTTTTTTGATGTTTTTTTCGAATCTTCTTTTAATTTCATTTGTAAACCCTGCAGGAAATTGCGTAAGAACTGATCTTTACATGGTTTGTATTGATTCTGTTTTGGATTTCGGAAAAATGCACTTAGCTCTGTTTTGCTAATTCTCAAATCAACTAGTTTAAAGATGTCAAGAATATCTTCATCTCTATATTTTAAAGCAATTTTAAGCTTTTTAAATACAATATTATTATTTAGTTTTTTTTCAGGAGAGGGTTGTTCACCTTCTTTTTTTCCACGTTTATCATTAATTACGCCATTTAAAAAAGTGGATAATTCAAAATCCAGAATACCCTTGTAATCTGGGTCGTCATCTTTTTTTAACCAATTGCTAATTTGAGCTCTTGTAACTTCGTAATTGGCAGAACCAAATAGAGCAATCATTTTATCATCGCTAAAATCGAAGATGTATCGCACACGGCGTAAAACATCATTGTTATCCATATTAGTTTATTCTTTTAAATAAGGTATAAATATATTCCCGGGTATCGTTAAAGGGATTTTTATAAGTATAATCGAAAGATTCTGTTAATTCAAAATCACTACCCATTCTTTTTTGAAGCATTTCTTTATTGTACCTAAAAACATACAAACCATTGCATTTAGTTGCTCCGTTTAAATTATATGTGGCAATAATAACTTGCCCATTTTTTTTAACTAATTTCTTTACCAGATTAAAATAAGATTCTTGATCTTCTTTTTCGTTAAAAAAATGCAAAACGGCTCTGTCGTGCCATAAATCAACTTGTTCTATATCGAGAAGATTTGTTGGGTTTGTTAAATCATCAACAATCCAATTTACTTTTTTAGATTCAGACCCCAACCTTTCCTTTAATTTATGCAATGCGGCTGAGCTTAAATCGTTAGCAATAATATTTTCAAATTTTTCTTTTAAAAGTTTATCAATAAGCGTTGATGTTCCAACGCCAATATTAAGAATTCTTGCATTCTTAGCAATCTTACATTTTTTTATTAAATCTAAAGAAGGCTTTGGATTTTCTTCGTACCATCCAAGTTTATTAATATTTTTAGAATAAGCTTTATCCCAATGTTTCGTTAAATCATTATGAGATTCTTCCTTGTACGATGAACAGCAAGAGCAAGTAGGTTTCATAATCTTTAAGCATCAAATTTTAATACAGTTCTTCCTTTTAATTTACCTTGTAAAATTAAATCGATTTTTTCATTTAATTCTTCAAGTGATATTTCAGTGTAAATATCCATCATTTTTTTTGGTTTCCAATCTTTGGCTAATTTATTCCAGACAATTTCTCTGTATCGCATCGGGTAATTCTGCGAATCGATTCCAACTAAAGAAATTCCTCTTAAAATAAATGGAAATACAGTTAGGTTTAATTTTATTGAGGCAACATTTCCACAACAAGTAACTACTCCCATAGCTTGGGTTGATTTAATAATATTATCGAGAATTGGTCCACCAACTGTATCTATTCCTCCTGCAAATTGAGTTTTAAGCATAGGTCGTTTATCTTCAAGTTCAAAATCCTTGCGTAAAATTACTTCGCTTGCACCGAGATTAATTAAATCATTGCGTTCTTTTTCTTTTCCTGTAATGGCAACCACATTGTATCCCAATTTGGCAAGTATAGCAATGCTTAAAATGCCAACTCCGCCTGTGGCACCCGAAACGATTATTTTTCCATCTTCGGGTTTAACATGTTCGGTTAATCTGTAAACCGACATCCCTGCAGTTAATCCAGCAGTTCCAATAATCATAGCTTCTTGCATACTCATTCCTTCGGGTAAGCTTACAGCCCATTCAGATGGGACACGTATGTATTCGCTAAAGCCGCCAGATGTGTTCATTCCAAGATCATAGCTTGTAACAATTACTTTTTCGTTAATAGAAAATTTTGGATTGCTCGATTCTACAATAATTCCTGCCGCATCAATACCAGGAGTATGTGGGTAATTTCTGGTAACACCCTTATTTCCTGTTGCCGATAAAGCATCTTTATAATTTAAGGATGAATAGTGAACCTTTATTAATAAATCTCCTGCAGGTAAATCATCAATTGTTTTGTTTTTAATACGTCTAATAAATTGGTCGTTTTGTTCTTCAACAACCAAGGCTTTAAAATTATTTTGATTCATAAGTACTCTTTTTACATTCTTGTTTTTTGTAAAACACTGTTTGCTAGCACAATGTTTAGTATAAAAGAAATTGAGCTACAAAGTTAGTAAAACATGGAAAGAATAGGATAGTCGAATGCAATAATATCGATATTGCTATATGTAAATATGATACATATCATATGAATAAATATATATAAATGTAAAGTAGTTACTATATTGCGCTCAAATTTAATATTGAAAATTAAAATTTAAAGTCATGAAGAATATTTTTAAAACGTTTTTAATAGCATTGTTAATAGGTGCTGGAGTAATGGTAACATCTACGGTTCACGCAACCGATGGATATTTTGGCGTTGGATATGGAGCCTTAAATAAAGGTGTAGCCGGTGCTGGAATTGCATGGTATAACAATTCTTTAATGAATGGAAACCCTGCAGGTCATGTTATGTTAGGTAATCAATATGACATTGGATTAGGTTTTTTTAATCCTAACAGACAATTTACTGTAACAGGAGACCCATCTGGAATGCCAGGAACTTTTGGTTTAACTCCAGGGACTGTTGAAAGTGATTCCAAATTATTTTATATGCCAAGTTTAGGCGCAAATTGGATGATCGGTGAAAAAAGTAGTATTTCAGCAACTTTTTTTGGAAATGGCGGTATGAATACTGATTATCCAACACAAGCTTTTTACGATGCTAGTTCAAGCACAACTGGTGTTGATTTAGCTCAAATGTTTCTTGGAGTATCTTACTCAAGAAAACTTGGAGAGAAACACAGTGTAGGTATTACTGCTTTGGGTGTATACCAGTATTTTGAAGCTAACGGTATTGCATCTTTTGGAATGATGTCAAGCGATCCAACAAAATTAAGTGGTAACGGACACGATAATGCTATGGGATTTGGTGTTAAACTTGGTTACATGGGAGAAATTATTGATAATTTAACTCTTGGTGCTAGTTATCAACCTAAAATTAATATGAGTGAATTCGACGAGTATTCAGGATTATTTGCTGAACAAGGTGATTTTGATATTCCTTCTAACTTAACAGTTGGTTTGGCTTATAAATTTAGTGAAAAACTTGCTGTAATGGCTGATTATAAAAGAATAAATTATTCTGATGTAGCTGCTGTTTCTAATAAATTCGATCCAATGTCAACAGATCTTTTAGGTTCTGATAAAGGAGCTGGATTTGGTTGGAACGATATTAATGTTTACAAAGTAGGTATTGAATATGGTGGAATTGAAGGATGGACAATACGTGGTGGTTATTCTCATAACGATCAGGCTGTTCCTGAGTCAGAAGTATTATTCAATATCTTAGCACCAGGAATTATAGAAGATCATATTTCTTTAGGATTTTCAAAATACCTAGGAGAATCTGGAAAAGCTTTACATTTTGCAATGGTTTATGCTTTACCTGCAACTGTAAAAGGATATAATCCAATGGATTTTGACCCTGTTGAAGCAATGGCTGGAAATATGGTTCCAAATCAAACAATTGAATTAGAAATGAGTCAATTAGAATTCGAAATTGCATTTACTTTCTAATAAAGGTTCATACAAAATAAAAGGGGTTCTTCATTTGAAGAACCCTTTTTTATTTAAGGTGCTACCGATAAAAAAAAGACCCTATAAGTCTTCACCTACAGAGTCTTGGCTAAATTGAAATAAACTATCTAATAATAAACTAACTTATACATCGCAATTAATACTCCTAAAAATTGCTATTTCTTTAAATATTTTGAGATTGATTGTTCTTAACAAAAAGATAACCAGGAACTATTGTCCTTGTAATCTTCGATCGGTGAAATGTTTGTCTTAAAATTAAAGGAGCTTACCAAACCTGAAATTTCATGTTTTATACTTTCTAAACTATCTTTTATTAGATCAGATCTAAAACCATTTGCTCCCAGATTTGCAACATGATTAGCAGAAACAACTCTACTTATTATTTTCCCTAAATCGACAATCTTACGTTGAGGTAATTTAATGTCCACTTTAAAGTCTAATATAGATTTATAATAATCAGCAATATTCTGGGTTAAATCGTAACTTTTCAGAAACTCCGAAAGGTTCATTATTTTTTGATTCCCCATTAATTTCAACACCATCTCCGAAATTTGTGTATAAAGCATATCATTTGCACCTTCAAATATTTGGAATGGTCTGGAATCTACAATTCCTCTCGAACCCACGCTTTCGGCTTTATAACCATTTGCCCCGTTCAGTTGCGTTAAAGTTTGTGCAGATTCTTGCATTAAGTCGGTAACATGAGCTTTCATGCTATTGGCTTCAACAGAATCTGATGCAAGATTATTTTCAATTCCACTATGTACAGCACTTCTTGCACACATAGCCGAACTTACAGTAAAAGCACTTTGAATTCTTCCAATTTGGTGGCGAACCTGATCTAGAGACATTAATGATTTACCGCCTATAAATCTTGATGTGGTTTGTTTTATCGCTTCATCGAGCATTCTACGGATAAAACCCATCCCCATTCCTGGAATTTGGAATCGACTTCGATGCAATAAATCCATCATTAGTTTTAATCCAGTTGATTCAGGTTGGAGTTTAAATTGCTCTGGCACTTGAATATCTATAATATTTTTCCCGTAAGGAATTGGGTACAATCCAATATTGTTGTAGTATTCTTCAACTTTAATTTCTTGATTTGGTTGTTGAACATCACAGATAAAAAAATCTAAATCTCTACCTAATTTGCCGCTTTCCTGTTTTTGACGCGAAGTCATTATCCAATAGTCCGCCATTCCAGTCAAGCCTTGCCAATGTTTAGTTCCTTTTATATGATAGTTTGAGCCCGACTTTACATTTGATGTTTGCATATTTAGAGCATCACTTCCGTAATCAGGTTCTGTTATCATTAGGCCACCCATGTTTTGCTTGGTCAAGAATCTCTTGAAGATACCTTCTTTAACACTCGACTGTGCATATTTTGCAACCGGCTCAAGGAATAATCCAATATTAATTCCAAAAGCTAAAGACAATGGAAGTGATTCATAAGATGCGGTATCTAAAACACCTAAACATTCTTTTACTTTAGCGCCTCGACCACCATATTCTTCAGGAATAGCAACCGAAAAAGGATTTGTTGCCATAATGTCCTTTAAAACCAAATCTGGAAATCCTCTTTTTTGGATGAACTTTTCTATATTATCTTTTTCATAAAAGACACTTTTTAATGTCTTTTTTAATGAGTCTATGAAGTCCGAAAAGGAAACTTGTTTGGTACTATCTGAAATGATCATTTTTGTTTTTATTTTAAGTAATCAATTTTATCTAAAAAGGTTCTCCATCAAGCGAATATTCTTGAGGTTTAAAAGCTAAAAATATTGTCTGTTTATAAAACAACGAATTTGGTTTTGACACTTAATAAGAAAACCTGCTGCTAATAACATAAGATACTTCATTGTGTTCAATAGTAATTGCTATTTATAAAATCGTGTTTAATTCTTTGTTACATTCTAAATAATAAAAACTTGTTCTATGGGACTTATTTGCCAAAATAGCTTTGCAGATCTAATTATGCTGTAATTGAAAATTTTCTATTAATCAATAATAGATGGAGTATTACAGTGAAGATTATTTTATATAAAAAAGACCCTGAAAGATTTCTCTAACAGGGTCTTGCGCTAAACTTGAAATAAACTAACTTATAAAAAACGTTCTAAAATGCGAATTTTATTCCTTGTGCTAACGGCAATTCTTTACCATAATTAATGGTGTTTGTTTGTCGTCGCATGTATGCTTTCCATGAATCAGAACCCGATTCACGTCCGCCACCAGTGTCTTTTTCGCCACCAAATGCACCACCAATTTCAGCACCGGAAGTACCGCTGTTTACATTGGCAATTCCGCAATCAGAACCAACTTCACTTAAGAATTGCTCACTCTCGCGCATATTTAAAGTAAATAATGCTGATGATAATCCTTGAGGAACACCATTGTTTAATTCAATAGCTTCATCAAAATCATTGTATTTGATTAAATATACAATTGGAGCAAATGTTTCTTCTTGTACGATCTCATATTTATTTTCAGCTTCGGCAATAGCAGGAACAACATAATTTCCCGATGCGTATTTCTCGCCTTCCAAAACGTTTCCACCAAAAATAACTTTACCGCCTTCTTTTTGAACTTCTGTAACAGCATGTGTAAACGCATTTACTGAATGGATATCAATAAGTGGACCTACCAAGGTGTGAGAATCTAAAGGATTTCCAATTTTGCAAACAATTTGTTTGTATGCTTTAACGATTCTGTCTTTTACCTCGTCGTAAACTTTTTCGTGAACAATTACCCTACGAGTAGAAGTACAACGTTGTCCTGCTGTTCCTACAGAACCGAAAACAATTGAAGGTATAGCCATATCTAAATCGGCAGAATCAGAAACAATAACTGCATTATTTCCACCTAGTTCTAATATTGTTTTTCCTAATCGTTGTCCAACTATCTGACCAACACGTTTACCAACAGCTGTAGATCCTGTTACCGAGAACAAAGGAACTCTTTTGTCTTCCAAGAAATTATCTCCAAGTACCGACGATTTTGCAACTATCAAACTGAAAACTCCTTCAGGAACATCATTGTCTTTCAAAACTTTACGAATGATATTCATAGTAGCAATAGCTGTAAGCGGAGTTTTCGAACTTGGCTTCCAGATTACAACATCACCAGCAATTGCAGCAAGCATTGAGTTCCATGCCCAAACGGCAACTGGAAAGTTGAATGATGTTATTAATCCCACCAATCCTACTGGATGATATTGATCGTACATTCTATGATTTGTTCTTTCCGAATGCATTGTAAATCCATTCAACAAACGAGATTGCCCTACAGCAAAATCACAGATGTCAATCATTTCTTGCACTTCGCCTAAACCTTCTTGGTAAATTTTACCCATTTCCAGAGTTACTAATTTTCCAAGATCTTCTTTGGAGTCGCGAAGAGCCAGTCCTATTTGTCGAACAATTTCCCCACGACTAGGAGCTGGCAATTCACGCCAAACCTTAAATGCTTCTTGTGCCTTTGTTACAACTTTTTCGTAATCTTCTATTGTTGCATTTTTTACTTTGGCAATTTCTTTTCCATCAATAGGAGAGCTCGATGATGTAACAGCTCCTTGAACATCGAACCATTCTGTTCCTGTAGTTACACCCGAGTTAATTTCTTTTATACCAAGTCTTTCTAAAAGCTCTTGTATGTTAAATTCTGTTGTAGTCATTTTGTTTTCTTTTTGTCACACTGAGTCTGTCAAAGTGTGAGTTATTGCTTTTCATCCTTCGATAAGCTCAGGATGACTTTGTTTTACATTATATTTATTTTACTCTTTTGTCATTCCGGGCGAAGACCCGGAATTTCTATTTATTATTATTTAGATTCTCGCTTTTGCGGGAACTTTCTCACGAATGAAATGAGTAATGACATAATTAGTAATTAATCTTCCATAAATGGATACTTATAACTTGTTGCTGGAACAAAACATTCTTTTACTGTTCTCGGAGTAACCCAACGTAATAAATTAAGTTTTGAACCTGCTTTATCGTTCGTTCCAGAACCACGAGCACCACCAAAAGGTTGTTGGTTTACGACTGCTCCGGTTGGTTTATCATTAATGTAAAAGTTACCTGCTGCATGTTCCAGTTTTTTCATAACATGTTCAATTACATAACGATCTTTCGAGAATATCGATCCTGTAAGAGCATAAATAGAAGTTTTATCAACCAATTCAATGGTTTCTTCAAATTTGGTTCGATCGTATACATATATAGTTAATACCGGACCAAATAATTCTTCTTCCATAGTTACATAATGCGGATCTTTTGTAAGAATTATGGTCGGCTCAATAAAGTATCCTTTAGACTTATCATAGTTACCACCATGAATAATTTCCACATTTTTATCTTTCTTAGCACGATCAATATATCCTGAAAGTTTATCGAAAGAAGCTTCGTCGATAACAGCATTAACAAAGTTTGAGAAATCTTCCACTGGTCCCATTTTCATGGTGTTCATGTCGCATTTGATTTCACACAATACTTCATCCCATAAATTATCGGGAATATAAGCACGAGAAACAGCAGAGCATTTTTGTCCTTGATATTCGAAAGCACCACGTGTAATTGCTGTTGCAACTTGCATTGCATTTGCCGTTTCATGAACTAAAACAAAGTTTTTACCACCAGTTTCACCAACAATTCTTGGGTATGATTTATAATTGGCTATGTTATTACCAATTTCTTTCCAGATATTTTGAAATACTGATGTTGATCCTGTAAAGTGAATTCCTGCAAAATCTGGATGAGAGAATATTACTTTTCCAGCTGCAGGCCCAGATACAAAAACAAGATTTATTACACCATCAGGTAATCCTGCTTCCATAAATATTTCCATAATAATTCTAGCAGAATAAATCTGAGTATTTGATGGTTTCCAAACTACAGTATTACCCATCATTGCAGGAGCCGAAGGTAAATTACCTGCAATTGCCGTAAAATTGAAAGGAGTTAGTGCGAATACAAATCCTTCTAAAGCACGTTGTTCCATTCTATTCCAATGCAATTCATCCGAATCTGGTTGATCGTTGTAAATCTCCGTCATGTACTGAACATTGAAACGAAGGAAATCTGCCAATTCACATGCCGCATCAATTTCAGCTTGATGAACAGATTTTGATTGTCCCATCATGGTTGCTGCATTGATTCTTGCACGGTAAGGACCGGAAATCATTCCAGCTGCTTTTAGAAAGATTGATGCACGTTGTTTCCACGACATATTTGCCCATTTATCGCGAGCGTTTAGCGCTGCGTTTATGGCATCTGTAACGTGGCTTTCTTCACCACGATAATAATGTCCTAATAAATGTTGGTGATCATGAGGAGGATGCATTTCAATTTTCTTTTCAGAACGAACTTCCTTACCATCAATAATCATTGGAACTTCAACTTCATTTGATCTCGACCATTCAATTGCCTTAACTAAACGTTCTCTCTCTGGAGAGCCTTTTACGTATGTTAATACCGGTTCGTTTTTAGCCGGTGGTGCGAAGTATAAACTCTTTTGCATGTTGTAATTAATTTTTATCGTTTAACATTTTCTTCTCTTAAAAGCGATATGCAAATATATACATATCGTCTTTGCAAAAAACAAGATTTTTATCATATTTAGCAAATCGCTAAAACTCTATTTTTGTATGTGGATAACAAAAAATAACAAGCTATGTTTAATACAAATGAATATTTTGACGGAAAAGTAAAGTCAATTGCTTTTGAAACTTCTGAAGGTGCTGCTACAATAGGTGTTATGGCTGCAGGTGAATACGAGTTTGGAACATCAACAATTGAATTTATGACAGTAACTTCTGGTGTTATGACAGTTCAACAACCAGGCGAAACCGAATGGAAAGACTACAAAGAATTTGAAACTTTCAGAGTTGAAAAAGACGTGAAATTCAAGGTGAAAGTGAATGGTGATACTTCTTATCGTTGCCTTTACAAATAAGTATAAAATAATTAGACAAAGTCTAAATTGATTTTTTAAGATAAAATAATTACAATGAAGCTTTTATTGCTTCGTTGTAATTGTTTATTTTGCAACCGATATGTTTATATTTGCATAATAGCTTTTTTACTAAAAAAAACAATATTATGGCTGGCCCTAAAGGATCAAAGTATTATGATGTTTTCCTAAAATTTAAGGTGTGGTTAGAGAATACGGATGGAGAAGGAATTTTAGGAGATGGTAAATTTGAATTAATTGATCAAATTGATCAGTTGGGATCGCTAAAAGCTGCAGCTGATAAAATTGGAATTAGTTATAGAAAAGCTTGGGGAAATGTTAAGGATGCCGAAGAGAAACTTGGATTCTTATTGGTTGATAAGCATCGTGGAGGTCAGCATGGTGGAAATTCCGTTCTTACACCCGAAGGGAAAAAATTAATTGAAGCATATAAGGAATTACTAGTTGAATTTGATGAATCAATTTATCAGATTACTAAAAAATTCTTTAATAAAGTGAATGAGAAGTAGGATGATATATTTTGTTGCATTAGACGATACAGATAATAAAGACTCAAGGGGTACAGGTTTTAAATCCAGAGAACTTGGGAAATTGATTCATGAAAAAAATCTTGGTTCTGTAGAATCTATTTCACGTCATCAATTGTTCGTTCACGAAAAAATTGCATACACATCTCAAAATAGTTCGGCTTGTTTAATTGTTAAATCGGATAAATACGAAGAGTTAAGAGATTTATGCGAGAATTATTTAATTGATGTTGCAGAAATTGGTTCCGATGCAGGATTGTGTATTGCAAGAGAAGATCAAATAAATGAGATAATCTTAGATTGGGGAAACCGAGCTAAAAAAGAAATATTATTCAAAGAAGATGCTTATAAAATAGCACATGAAGCTGGAATATTCTTAAGAGGTTACACTGGAGAAAAGATTGGTGTAATTGGATCGCTTGCCGCTATTGGATTAAGAAAAGGTGGAAACGACGGAAGAAATATTTGGCTTAAAGGTCATGAATTAAGGGATCTTAAAGGAGTTTATCAGATAAAAGAATTAAAAAGAATTATAAATATACAAGCTGTAGTGACAAAAGATGGTGCACATGTTAATGAAAATGAACGTGTAGAAGTTGGTGAGTGGTTGCGTCCGGCAATCAAAAATAATTTGAATACAGCAATTGTTGAACAAAATAAAAATGGTGAAGACTATGAATGGAAGTGTGTCTCAAAAGACTATATCAAAAGCATATCAGACTAATACAATTTCTTTAGTTCTGGAATTAGTACTTTTATTTTCTTTAGGAATAAGTGCAATTGTTTTGCGTTCTTACTTAAGAATTCCGTTAGGTATTCCGGGGCGTCATGGATTAGAATTTATGGCAATATTAATGATTGCCAGAAGAGTATCTAAATTGCCATTTGCTTCCGTTATAGCAATGTTAGGAGCAACAAGCTTTATGTTTGTTCCATTTATAGGCATAAAAGATCCATCTTTACCAGTAATCTATCTATTGATGGGTGTTGTTTTAGACATTTTATATTTTGCTTTTAAAAATCCAGCAAATAGATTAGCAATTCTTTCGTTAATTGGTGGTTTAGCATATATGGTTATTCCAGTAAGTAGATTAGGAATTTATTTATTTACAGGAGTGATAGATCATTCATTCATTAAATCAGGATTTATAATTCCTGTTTTATCTCATTTTGCTTTCGGCGTTGCAGGTGCTTTGTTGGGAGCAGGTCTTGTATATTCGGTTAAAAAAATCAGAAACAAGTAAGTTTTATTATTATTTATACTTCATAATTTTTTAATACATAACGATATGAAAAAAACAGCATATCGATTTAGATCGTTAATAACTGCAAGCATTTTTATAATTACTTCGATTACAATTTTTATGTCTTGCGAGGATGATGAAAAAAATCAAAGACCAAATCCTTCCATTCAAATGATTGAAACCTTAAATTATGTTTCATCTGACACAACAGTTTCTGTAGGTCAGACATTTATTGTTAAGGTTCATGCTGAATATAATGGATACGATAAGTTAACTAATTTTATTGCAAAATTAAATGGAGAAAATTATTTGGATTTAGGACTTTATGCAGAATCTTATGATCGCGAAGTGGAGATTCAGAAAGGTTTAGACGATATTGAAGAATGGGAATTTATTATTCGGGATTTTGAAGGAAATTTTGCAAGCACAAGTATTACCATTACAAAAGATCCGAATGTGGTTTATGGAGAAATTGATGAATTTCTTAATGTACAATTAGGAGCACAAAATAGCACTGAGTACGGAAGTTTCTTTTCATTTAGTAATGGAAATACATACAATTTGCAAGAAGCATATAACAATCAGGAAATTATAAATATGGCTTATGTCTATGATAATTATGATAGTTTTGAAGAAAGTGTAATTACTTCACCAGGTGGAAATATTGACGATGCTTTTACAGGTGAATTTGGATTAGCAAATTGGGAAACAAGAAATACTATTAGATATAGCAGGGCAAAAATAGATGTGTCTGTTAATGAATTTGATTCTGCAGTTAATGATAGTATTCTCTTAGTAAATACATTTGGTTATGAAAGTGGAGGTAGAAAAACAAAACTTTTAAATCCTGATGACATCTACTCATTTGTATGCTTTGATAATCGTAAAGGAATTTTTAAAGTGGTTAGTACTTCAGGAACAAATAGTGGAAGTATTGTAGTTGATATCAAAATTCAAAATTAGTTCAAGAATGTTTTTAAGAAAAACTTTATATACGCTTATCGTATTGTGTTTTACGATAACAACTCTGTTCTCTCAAAATATCACGGGCCTTGTAATTGACTCTAAAACTAAAGAGAAATTGGTTGGAGCAAATGTTATTATTAAGGAATTACAAAGGGGGATTTCTACAAATAATGATGGTTATTTCACGTTTGAGAATATCAAAAATGGAGAATATACAATAGTAGTATCATTTATTGGATACGATGAAATTAAAGAAAAAATTAATATTGATAATAATAGTATAGAACTTGATATTGAGTTGAATTCTTCTGCTGTGGCAATGGAAAAAATAATAATTACAGCAACAAGAACAGAGCGTAGAATTGAAGATTTAGCGGGACAGAATGAAGTAATGGAAAGCAAAGAAATTGAAGAATTTCCTGCATCATCAACCGATAATCTATTACAAAGCATTGCCAATATTAATGTAAACCGAAGTTGGGGGATTTTTTCTAAAAACGCTTCGGTTACTATGCGCGGATTAGATGCTGCCCAAGGAGTTCTGGTATTATATAATGGAGTTCCATTAAATAAAACTGCAGGAGGATCTATAAATTGGAACATGATATCGCCCGATAGAATAGAGAAAATAGAAGTAATAAAAGGACCTAGCTCTGCACTTTATGGTAACAATGCAATGGGAGGCGTAATAAATATTATTACAAAGCAACCAGATAAAGCTATATCTGGTGATGTGCGAATAATGGGTGGAAGTTATGCAACCTTAGGTGGAAAATTTGATTTAGAAGGAAATCAAGAAATAAAGGGAACGAAATTATATTGGGGTTTGAGTGGATTCTATCGTCAAGGAGATGGTTATGTGATTGAACCGAAAGAAAATAGAGATTCAACAGATGTCGAAGTTTATTTAAAAGAGTATCGTCTTGGAGCAACTTTGGGATATGAATTTAACGACAAAAATAAAATTGAAGTAGAATATAGTTATTACGATGATAAGCGTGGTGATGGAAAACAAGTATATTTTGACGATGGTGGATATGTGAAATATACAACGCATTTTGTTCGTGTAAAATATAATGGTGAGATAGGTAAATTTAAGATCGAAGCCGATGGATATTTACAGGATGAGAATTACTATCAATTTACTGAAAAAGTAAACAGCGATGGAAATTATAAAGTATCCAAGAAAGACCAGATATCTCGAGATTATGGTGTATGGGCAAATGCAACACGTAAATTAGGTGAAAAAAACTGGTTCACCTTTGGGCTTGATCTGAAACAAGGTTATATGAATGCATCTGATATTTACCTTACTTCGACCGATACATTAATGCGCGAAGGAAGAGTACAATCATATGCTGCTTTTTTGCAAGATGAACATCGCTTATTTAATGATAAATTTAAAATAATTGCTGGATTGCGATTTGATTATGCTCGTTTTTACGATGGTAATATTCATGTGGGTGATCCAACAGCAAACACAGGCTTTGCAGAACCCTTAACAGAGAGTTATGATAATTCAAACTGGACATCGATAAGTCCTAAATTAGCTTTGCAATATGAAATAATTCCTGAAATAAAGACATATGTTTCGGCATCAACAGGATTTATGCCAGCTAAGTTAGATGACTTAATTTCGTCGCGTAAGGTTAGCACTGGCTTTAAAATTGCAAATCCAGATTTAAACCCCCAAACTTTAACAAATTATGAAATAGGTTTTAATACCAGACCATTCAAAAAAGCTCAGTTTAAAACAGCTGTATATTATTCTGTTGGCAAAGATTTTCAATATTTTGTTGAAACAGGAAATGAAGTGGATGGACAAAGGGAAGTCACCCGAGAGAATATAGCTGAAATTGAGATTTTTGGTGCAGAGTTTTTCTTTCAATATGATTTTACCAAGAATTTGACTTTTAAAACAAATTATACACACAATAATTCGTTTATAAAGAAATTTGATTTAAAGGATTATTATGGGGATGACATTACAGGGAAAAAGATATCTGAAGTTCCATGGCATCAGGTTTTTGTAGGATTATTCTGGAGAAATAAATATGTAAATACCACTTTTGTTGCAAATTATGTTGGCGAAATGTATCAGGATGAAGCAAATAATCAAATAGTTGATGATTACCTTACGTGTGATATTAGATTGTCGAGAATGATAAATGAAAATTTCTTTTTTGCTTTCGATATACAAAACATATTCAACAATGTATACGTAGATAAAAAACTACGACTTTCTCCTGGTAGATATATACTTATTGAAATTGCGTATAAATTTTAATCTTTTTTTGAGCAATAAAGTATTTGTTTTGTTTACTATTCGAATAATAAGACTAAGTTAATGATTACAAAAAACGGTATTGATTCATATAAAGATTGGTTTACAAATTATGTAAATCAATTTATGACTAATTATCCTGATTTTTCTGAGAATCTAAAAATAAAAACTGATCATTCGAGAAAGGTACATCAAGAAATTCTTGGAATCGTAAAGAGTTTAAACTTAAAGGAAGATGATATTTATCTTGCTGAAATTTTAGGCTTATTTCACGATATAGGTCGATTCAAACAATATGTAAAATATCAAACATTTTCCGATTCAAAATCGCAGAATCATGCAGAATTAGGTGTTGAAGTATTGAAAGAATATGATGTATTAAAAGATTTATCTGAAGATGATAAGGAGATAATTTTAAAATCAATAATAAATCATAGTAGGGCGGAAATTATTCCTGATGAAAATAAAAGAGTAATATTCTTTTCAAAGTTAATTCGTGATGCGGATAAGTTGGATATATGGCGATTAATTACCGAATATTATATGGTGAAGGAGCAAAAAGAGAATAAAACACTTGAGCTTGAATTACCCAATTCTGATGAAATAAGTGATGATGTTTTTGAATCAATCTTAAAAAAAGAAGTTGTTTTAAAAGAATCATTGAAAACATTGAATGATTTTAAACTCTTACAAATCGCTTGGTTATTCGATTTGAATTTCGAGTATTCTATTAATCGACTTTATACCCAGAAATATCTAGATAAAATTTTTGATACTTTACCCGAAAATCAAAAGGTAAATCAGATTAAACAAATAGTGAATGCTTATTTCGAAGAACATATCGAAACATTTAGATATTAATAAGTATTTTCTAAAGTAGAAATATTAATTTTGAGCAAAATTCCACCAATGATTACTATAGAAAAAGCATACGAAATTGTATTACAAAATGCACATCCGTTAGAAACTGAAAAGATTCTTTTCACGGAAGTATTAGGTCGTATTTTAGCAGAAGATGTAAAATCAGATATTGAAATGCCACCTTTCGATAAGTCGGCAATGGATGGTTATGCTTGTCGTAAAGGAGATATAGAAAATATTCTTGAGATAATAGAAGTTATTCCAGCAGGAAAAACCCCTGAGAAAACCATTGGAAAAAATCAATGTGCAAATATAATGACAGGTGCTCCAATTCCAAAGGGAGCAGATTGCGTTGTTCAGGTTGAACTTACCGAAAAATCGGATGGAGTTACTGTAAAAGTTAATGAAGCACCTGCACGCAATAATATTAGTTTTAAAGGAGAAGATGTAAAAGTTGGAACCAGAGTTTTAGATAAAGGAATAAAAATAGAAGCTCAGCATATTGCTGTATTTGCTGCAGTTGGATATACTGATGTTCTGGTTTATAAACAACCCAAAGTTGGCATAATTTCTACTGGAGATGAGTTGGTTGAGCCTCAAAATATGCCATCCCAATCACAAATTAGAAATAGTAATGGTTATCAGTTAATAGCACAAGTTAAATCTTGTGGAGCTATTGCAAATTACGTTGGAATTGCTGAAGATACACCTGAAGATACATTCGATAAAGTAAGTAAAGCTTTAGTAGAGAATGATATAGTTTTATTAACCGGTGGTGTTTCAATGGGAACCTTTGACTTTGTGCCGCAAGTTCTGGAGCAGGCTGGAGTTAAAATATTGTTCGATTCAATAGCCGTTAAACCTGGAAAACCCACAACTTTTGGAATGGCAGATGCGAAATTCTGTTTTGGCTTACCAGGAAATCCCGTATCATCTTTTGTACAGTTCGACTTATTGGTTAAGCCATTAATTTATACTCTAATGGGGCAAGTTTATAAACCATTAGACATACAAATGAATTTGGGTGTTGATTTTAAACGAAGAAATCCTGATAGGAAAGCATATTTTCCGATAATCATTGAAAATGGTGAAATTTTTCCTGTTGATTATCATGGTTCAGCACATATACATGCATTATCTTCGGCACATGGAATTATTTCCATGGAGATAGGACAAACAGAGATTAAGAAAGGAGAGAAAGTTCATGTTCGACAGATTTGATCGCAAAATAAATTATTTAAGAATATCAGTTACCGACAGGTGTAATCTTCGATGTGTATATTGTATGCCCGAAGAAGGAGTTACCCTTTTGGATCATAAAGAGATATTAACTTTTGACGAGATTGTTGATGTTGCAAAATCGGCAGTTCGAAAAGGAGTCGATAAAATTCGTATTACAGGTGGTGAACCATTGGTGCGAAAAGGAATTGTCGATTTGGTTAAAATGATTGGAGGAATTGAAGGGATTAAGGATTTTTCAATGACAACCAATGCTATTTTATTAAGCAAATATGCCGATGATCTGGCTAAGGTAGGATTACATCGAGTGAATATAAGTTTGGATACATTAGATCCCGAAAAATTTAAGCAAATAACTCGAGGTGGAGATATTCAAAAAGTTTTTGAAGGAATTGAAGCAGCAAAAAGAGCAGGATTAAATCCTATCAAGATAAATTGTGTAATACAGGATAATAAGCATGAACCAGATGCAAAAGAAGTTGCTAAGTTCTGCGAAGAGAAAGGTTTATTTATTCGGTATATTACAGAAATGGATTTAGAAAAAGGAGAGTTTTCTGTTGTTGATGGTGGATCTGGTGGCGATTGCGGTTCTTGTAATAGAATCAGGTTAACTGCAAACGGATTAATTAAACCTTGTTTGTTTAGCGATATTTCATATAGTGTTCGGGAATTAGGAATAGATAGAGCAATAGATATGGCTGTTGGGAACAAACCGCAAACCGGTCATGAAAATCATACCGGGAAATTTTATAATATTGGGGGATAAAATAAGTTGTAAGCTATTAGCTTCATGTTTTATTAAATTCGTAATTTGAAATTGTTAATTTGTAATTAGTTGAATCATGAGTAAATTAAGTCACGTCGATGAGCATGGGAAAGCCAATATGGTTGATGTTGGACCGAAAGCGGATCAAAAAAGAATTGCAAAAGCAACAGGTCATATTACCTTAAAAACTGAAACAATTCAATTGATTACTGATAATTCCATGAAAAAAGGTGATGTATTAACTATCTCCGAAGTTGCTGGAATTCAAGGTGGCAAAAGAACAAGTGAACTCATTCCATTATGTCATCCATTACAAATCACAAAGTTAGATGTAAAAGCAACTATAGACGAAACGGGTGTTCGAGTAAATTCAGAAGCACGTTGTGTTGGCAAAACTGGAATTGAAATGGAAGCATTAACAGCAGTTTCAGTTGCTTTACTTACTGTTTATGACATGTGTAAAGCTGTCGATAAAGAAATGAATATCGATGAAATTACCTTAGTTGAGAAAACTAAGGCTAACTTATAAAACATCTAGTCTTCAACTAATTCAGTATTTTCCTTTAGTTTATTTTTTAAACTTTCAAGATTTAAAGTTGGTAAAGTAATTGGATTTAATCCTGATAAAGAAGTTAAAGAGGTTACATATGCCCTTATGTATGGGAATAGTATCGCTGGGGCATTTAAATAGAAATAACTCTCAATATTTTTATTTTGCAAATTTTCAAATTCAAAAATCCCTACACCATGAACTAGTGCATTAAAAACTTCTGATTCATCCCAAACTTTAGCAATTATATCCAGTTGGAATGTTTTATCTTTTGCGTGTATATACCCATGAACATCTATATCAATATTCATAGAACCTATTTCTTCCGGTTTTAATCTTTCAATATGACTTTTTTGAATAAAGAAGTGACTAAAGGAGAAAGCTTGACTTGTTTTCATAATCTTAAGCAGCTAAAGCATAATTATTTTCACCTGCAATTTTTTCAGGTTTTTTGTCGAAATTACAATTCGCAGATAATGTTTTAAATAATTCATTAAAACTTATTTTACTTATCTCTTTGTCCAAATCTAAATAATGTATACCCGTTAAGGTAAATTCAGGATTTGTAATTTCAATTGGCGAGTCATTAGAGACAAATAAAATACTTTCTTTAGGATAATTATCCATAAAATATTCTATTAATGTAGATTGAACATATAGAAATTCTTCATTAAATTCAAAAAAATCTCTAGGGAGAGCCTTCACTGTATGTATTTGAGAAAGTTCGTCAAATTCATACAATAATTTAATGTTTTTAAAAACATTAATAATTCTTTTTAATTCTTTTTTAATATATTCTTTTGAACTCATAATTTTAAATTCTTTTTCAGAAGTGTTGTTATTTCATTTGATAAAGTTATTGCAGAATTACTTACATTATATAAAATTTCATTCTTGCTATAATCTGCACTTACTCTATGTTTTTTTAATAAATTTATTTTATTATTAAAATCAACAGATTCTTTGATTGATGTACTTTTTAACGCTTTAAACAAATAACTAATAAAAAAGTTGTGACTGCCGTCTTTTTTAGTGTTTTTATATTTGTTAATTTTTATTTCAATTTCTTTTTCAGAAAGTCTAAAATGTGAATTTAAAGAATATTTAATTAATTGTAGACAGCTATAATAGGAACAATGAACGCTTGGAGCGTAGTAATCTTTTTCGTGCAAATATTTAGCTGCAGCAATATTAATTTCAGATTTGTTCTTTAATCCTTTCATGAAAATTTAATCGATTTTTTAAATTTAAATTAAACTTACAAAAAAGTATTTAAAAATAATATGCAAATGTATAAATAAATTACATTTTATTTGCATGTTTTCATCCAGTATGTTTATAAACATCTAATAAATAGTGGCTTAATGATTTGTTTGTACCAAGCTCAATATAGCTTTCCCTTTACGAATTCCATCAACTTTGCAATTAATATTTTCGGCGATTGGATTTGAAATCTTTGAAGAATCAAACGATCTCACTTTGGTTTCCACTCCATAAATATCTTCAACAACAATTACATTTTCTTCTTTTCCCAAGGGATCAATATCTTTTATTGTTCTTAAGTATTTAAATGGGTATGATTTTCCAATCTCATAATGTGGATGAATAGGTTCAATTTTCAAATGCCCATCGGCGTTATATTTAGTAACAATGCATTCAACTTTTTCTCCAATTTTAAAACCATAATGGGCATACATATCTTGCTTTAGAGAATAGGAATTTTCGAATTTATCCTTTAAAATATAATAATCGGTTTGTTCTTCGAGTTGTTTAATTTTAGAAATTACAAACGAGTATACTTTGCCTATTTGTAATGATTTATTATAGATTTCCGATTCAATATGGTTTAAAAATAATTGTCCTTTCTTAATTCGAAGAACTTTGCATTTTAATTTTTCCGGATTCAGGTCAGTTTTCAGATTTTTTGGCAATGAGCAAGTGAGTTCAATCCCAAACTGATCTTTTACAATGGCTGCTTTTTCTTTTTCACCAACTGAATTAATGTGATCAATAATCTTAACAAATTCAAAATCATATATTTCACCAGATTTATAAATAGGATTTCCCGGTTCTAAATAAATTTTCCCACTGCAATTGATCTTATCAATTTTACATTTTAATTCTTGATTAATCTGTAAATTGTAATGAATATAAGGATTAGATTTTAGAAGATGTTTCCCCCCAAACTGATTTTCGAGAATAAAAAAAGATTCGTCGGTATTTGGAATTTCTGTAAATCCAGTTATTCTAAAAGAATGAACTTCCCCTTCCTTAAATTTATATTGATTTGAATTGTGTGTCATAAGAATGGTATAAAAATACACTTTTAAAATGATTTTTGGTGATAGGAATCACCATGTCCCAGCAATTATAATCTAGTTAAAGACATAAGATTTTATTACATTTACGGCGGATATTTAATATATTAAAATCTAGAAAATGGATGCAATAAAAGTACTGTCTGTAAATATTTCAGAAGAAAAAGGGGTAATAAAAAAGCCTGTTGATCAGATTGTTCTTACAGAAAAGGGGATAGAGAATGATGCACATGCAGGAGATTGGCACAGACAGATAAGTTTGTTGGCAAAGGAAAGTATAGATAGATTTGAAGAAGTGCTAGGTAGGAAATTAGAGTTTGGCGAATTTGCAGAGAATATTACTACCGAAGGAATTACTTTATTCACAATGAACCCAGGCGATAAACTTTTTATTGGTGATGTTGAAATGGAAGTAACGCAAATTGGTAAAAAATGTCATGGTGATGGATGCGCCATTTTTAGTCAGGTAGGGAAATGCGTGATGCCTAAAGAAGGAATCTTTGCAAAAGTACTTAAAACCGGAACTATAAAGCCGGGCGATCAAATAATTTATAAAGCACAAGCATAGAACTAATATGACTGAAGGAAAGGTATTATCTGTAAGTTTATCATCTGAACGAGGTCCAAAAAAATCTGTTCAAGAGTTAAAGTTAAATTCGAAAGGTATAATTGGTGATGTTCATGCTAAAATTTGGAATCGTCAAGTTAGTATTATCGATATATCACATATTAATAAATTTAGAAAACTTACAGAAGCTCGTGATACTGAGTTTGGTGAGTTTGCAGAAAATATTACTTCGGAAGGATTGCACGATATCGATTTTAAAACCTTTGATCAATTAAAGATTGGAGATTCTATTCTAGAAGTTACCCAAGTTGGGAAGCCTTTTCACGATGAATTTCGCGAGTTAGGAAACTATGTAATGCCACGTGTCGGGATTTTTTGTAGAGTTAAAAAAGAAGGATCAATAAAGACAGGTGACAAAATTGAATTTATTCCCAAAGTATATAAAGCCTTGATAGTTACTTTGAGCGATAGAGCTAGTGCAGGTGAGTATGAAGATAAAAGCGGTCCTAAAGTAAAAGAATTTTTAGAAACGTATCTAAAAAAGATAAAAGTACGATATAATATTGATCATAAGATTATTCCAGATAGTGCTAATGAGTTAAGAGAGATCTTAATAAGTGCTAAAAAAGAAAAGTGTGATTTTATAATTACAACTGGGGGAACAGGAATCGGGAAACGAGATATTACAGTGGATGTTGTTCAAGAGATGTTGGATAAAGAGATTCCAGGAGTGATGGAAATGATTCGAATGAAATATGGTCAAGAAAAACCAAATGCATTATTGAGCAGGGGAGTTGCAGGTGTAATGGATGATAGTCTTGTATATACATTACCTGGCAGTGTAAGAGCTGTTCAGGAGTATATGAATGAGATTCTGAAAACAATGCTTCATTTGGTATATATGCTGCATAGTATTGATGCACATTAGAAAACAAGTTGCCTAAACCAAACCTAAATATTTACAGTAACGAATTATGAACAGAAATGAAGCAGAGAGCTTGTTGAGAAAGTATATCAAAAATGATAAAATGCTTTTTCATAGTTTTGCATCTGAAGCTATAATGCGTGCATTAGCAAAAGAGCTGGGGCGCGACGAAGAAAAGTGGGGCTTAGCAGGATTATTGCATGATATTGATAGTGAGATTACAAATGCTGATCCTAAAAAGCATGGACTTGTTGCTGAAGAACTTCTTGGCGATGAAGGTATCGAAGATGATATATTGGATGCTATTACAATGCATAATGCAGAAGCAACAGGCATGGTGCGAACTACAGAATTTCAGCATGCATTAGCTGCTGGAGAAACAATTTCAGGGCTTATTTATGCGGTTGCACTCGTGTATCCCGACAAGAAGATTGCAGATGTAAAACCTAAATCGATTACCAAAAGAATGAAACAAGCAGCTTTTGCTGCAACTGTAAATCGAGATACTATAATGGAATGCGAGAAAATCGGAATTTCATTATCCGATTTTGCAAAATTGTCTTTAGAAGCAATGAAAGAAGTTGCCGAAAAAATAGGACTTTAATAGTTTGTAATATTGATTTCATAGGGGTTTCAGGAGGTTTCCTCGTGAAATTGCTTTATAAAATTCTTATTGTGAATAAGTTAACGCTAAACAACATCTTATTCTTATTTGAACCCATTTTAAATAAGCCTTCCGTTTGTTGGGGGATCGAAACAAGAGTCAATCATACAAGCTTTAAAGACAATTCAAAATTGGAGGTTATTTCTCTTCGTTTGATTTTTTCATATATTTGATAGCTGTATTTTTTACAGTAAAGCTTAACCAACTTACTCTATTAAAATCGCCGAATGGCAACGCGTGCTAACAATTGTTAACCAAAACTAATGTTATGGGACCAATTAAGGAACAACTCAAAATATCAGCTGCTATTTTAGCTGGTGGTCAGAATAAGAGATTTAACGGAAAAACAAAAGCAAACATTCAAATTAGCGGTGTTCGGATTATTGCTCGAACTGTAAAAATATTGCATGAAATTTTTGATGATATTGTTATTGTAACCAATACTCCAGATGAATTTAAAGGTTTTAGTTCATTTACTATAGTGCCCGATACAATTAAGAATGTTGGACCTTTGGGTGGTATTCAAGCGGCTTTAAATGCAGCGAAAAATGAAGCTGTTTTTGTGTTTGCTAGCGATATGCCATGTATTTCGACGGAGATTGTTAGAAGTCATATCGACTTTTACAATAAAAGAAGATGTGATGCAGCTATTCCTCGAATAAAGGATTTTAAGGAGCCACTGCATGCAATTTATCATAAACGTATAGAAGCACAACTAACGGAATTTTTATCTGGAGCAAATAAATATTCAATTGAGAATTTTATAAAAGATTTAAATGTTAGGTATCATAACTTAGACGATTTGCAAGATAACAGAAAAGCGTTTGTTAATATTAATACTCCGCAAGATTTATCTTGTATGGAGCTATATGCAAAAAGTCATTCGTAAAATATAATTCAGAATTAATTAGATTGGCCACTGTTTTTAGTGGCTTTTTTATTTTTAGATTTATATTTCTTTATTGGAAGTATTGGAACAGGATCGTAACCATGCGTTCCCCAAGGATGACATTTTGATAATCTTCGCAAACCCATCCAGCTTCCTTTAAATGGACCATGAATTTTTACTGCTTCAATAAAATATTCTGAGCATGTTGGTGTATGGCGACATGATGCTGGTGTAAATGGCGAAATTCCCCATCGATAAAAATAAATGGGAATCAAAAAAATATAGCCTAGAACTTTCTTAATAAATTTAAGCATTGATAATATAAGCTTTAGAATGCAAAGTTATTGTAAAATGTTGAATGGGAGTAATAAATTTGTTAAGCTTTAATAATCCATTTTTAATACTTGATTTCTCAAATCTTGGATAATTTTTGAACTAATCCAATATAAATCATGATAGTAAGGTGATGAATTCCAGCGAGTGAAGAATAAATATTTCCCGTCGGGCGAAACTCCTGGAAATCGTTCTTGTTTATCTGTGTTAATTGCACTTCCCATATTAATTGCTTTTCCCCAATTTCCATTTTCGTTTCTAAAACTAATATATAAATCTCCATTTCCATATCCACCCATTCTGTTTGATGAGAAAATTATGTAACTTTCATCGGGAGCAATAAACGGGCACCAATTAATTGAACCTTCTGCATTAATATTTTCGTTTAAACATTCTACTGAGGAGTATTTACCATCTTTTAATTTCGAAAAGCAAATCATTCTATTTTGATCAAAAAGTTCAAGAAAATAAACGGTTTCATCTTTAGTTAAGGTTGGAGTCCAAAATCCAACTAAATTGTCAATGGGTTTTGGTTCACTCCATTCGTCATTAACTTTTTTACTAATCCAGATATCATTTATCTCCTCTCCTTTGGTTGTTTTGGGTCTTTTCGATGCGAAAAATAGTTTTTCCCCATCATATGAGATGAATGGTTGGTCGTCGTGATGTTTCCCTGAGAAACTCGCAATTTTAGGTTCCGACCATTTATTGTTTTCGAAACTTACACAATAGATTTTTCTGGTTTGTTTATTTGCGCCAACAATCGACCAATAAATTTCTTTACCGTTTGGCGAAAAAGTTGGACTACTATGTGCCAAATGATTTATCTGGTCGGGCATAAATAGTTCAGGAATCGTATCTGGAGTTGTTTGTCCATAGTATTTCCAGTCAACTTCCTGAGCATAATTTATAGTGGTAAAAAGTAAATAAGTAAGTATGAAAGTGAACGTCTTCATTCTTTAGATTTATTATTGTTAATTTTAATCTTAAAGATAGTTTTAGTAATAAAACTTTTATTAGTTCAATTTCTGAACCTTCTGAAATGAAGTAGCTGCATCAATCATTTTTGCAAAACTAACAACTTGTCCTGTTTTAACAGATTTGTACTCAAAGCCATTTTCACCTTCTAGAAGCATACTTTCGCCCATGTCGTATCGTAAGCATTCAACTTTATCGCCTGGATATAACGGTGCTCCATTCATATCTTGGAGTGGTTTCTTCTTTTTCTTTTTGTTGAATAATTTAAAAGCCATAATTAATAAATTTATTAAAAGATGAAGTTAATTAAATCTGTTTCATTTTGCAATAGCAGTAAATCGACTTTTTAAAATATCTTTTGATTTAAATATTTAGATATTTTGTTTTTAGACATATCTTTGCAGCAAATTAATATAATTAAAGGCTTAATTTATGTTTTGGGAATTATTACTACTTGTAGTTGGAATATTAGGGATTGCAATATTAGCAATGGGAATAAATGTATTTTTTCGAAAGAATAAGAAATTTCCTGAATCGTCAATTGGTGGTAATAAGGATATGCGTAAATTAGGTTTAAAATGTGCAAAGCACGAAGAAATTAAATGTCGCCGCGATATTGATGGACTAGCAAGTGGTTCTGCCAGTTGTGGAAGTTGTGGTCATACTTCATAAAATCTTATCTAAAGTTTTATTCTAAATCAAACTTTATTTCCATAATTTTGTTAAAAGCAATTAACAAAATAGTTTATTATGGAAAAAATCGAGACAATTCAAACAACTTATACAGGTCAGTTGAGAACAGAAGCAATTCATGTTCAATCTGGGAATAAATTAATTACCGATGCACCAACCGATAATCAAGGTAAAGGTGAGACATTTTCACCAACCGATTTATTAGCAACGTCATTAGCTAGTTGTATTTTTACAATTATG
The DNA here is from genome assembly GCA_016342685.1 of Bacteroidales bacterium. Lineage (GTDB taxonomy): Bacteria > Bacteroidota > Bacteroidia > Bacteroidales > UBA12077 > UBA12077. The sequence continues at coordinate 457,875 of JAEINU010000003.1, forward strand.
GGAATAAAAGCTGAAGCTTCAGGCTTTAGTATCGATGGTGCAAAAGCAAAGACCTGGAAAATAATGTCGGAGAATCCACGCAGGGTAGCCGAAGTAAAAATAGAATATGATTTTACAATGTGTGAACTAAACGATAAGCAAAAGAAAATACTAAAAGCTTTGGTAAAAGTTTCCCCTGTACCTTTGAGTTTGCATGATGAAACAAAACAAAATATTTCATTGAAGTTTTAAGAAAAAAAGTTGTCTATGCTTCGATAAACTCAGCATGACAACTTTTTATATTTTATTATGTCACACTGAGTTTATCGAAGTGTGATTTCCTAGTATTATGCGCTTGCAGTAGGAATTTGTCTGTCAACTTTTTTAAGTAAACCTTGAAGGACAGCTCCAGGACCAACTTCAGTATAAGATGTCATTCCATCAGCAATCATGTTTTGCATAATGTAAGTCCATTTTACAGGAGAAGTTAATTGTTTAATTAAGTTTTCTTTAATGTCAGCAGCTTCTGTATAAGGTTTTGCATCAACATTCTGATAAACCGGACAAACTGGATTATTAAACTCAGTAGAGTTAATCGCTTCTGCTAATTCAACTCGTGCAGGTTCCATTAAAGGTGAATGGAAGGCACCACCAACTTTTAAAGGTAAAGCACGTTTTGCACCAGCTTCTTTTAGTTTTTCGCAAGCAACTTCAATTCCCTTCATCGAACCAGATACTACTAACTGACCCGGGCAATTGTAATTTGCAGGAACAACAACATCTTCAATTCCAGCACAAACATCTTCAACAACATTATCTTCTAAACCGATAATTGCTGCCATAGTAGATTGCTCAATTTCACATGCTTTTTGCATTGCCATAGCGCGCTTGTAAACTAAAGTTAATCCATCTTCGAAAGATAATGCTCCGTTTGCAACTAAAGCTGAGAATTCTCCTAATGAGTGACCAGCAACCATTTCTGGTTTAAAGTCTTCGATTGTTTTAGCTAAAATAACTGAATGTAAAAAGATAGCAGGTTGAGTAACTTTTGTTTGTCTCAAATCTTCTTCGGTACCTTCAAACATTAGATCAGTAATTCTAAAGCCTAAAATTTCATTTGCTTTTTCGAATAATTCTTTTGCAACAGGGAAATTATCGTAAAGATCTTTACCCATTCCAACAAATTGTGCTCCCTGACCTGGGAATACGTATGCTTTCATTTGTTAAGTTTTTGGTTAATACTTAATTTCTTAGATTGAAATTACTTTTAACAGCTGTCAAAAATAAGAAAATACCATATACGAATCAAAATTATTCTATATGGCATTCTTAAAAAGTGTTCTATATTATTCTTTAACTGAGCTTTGTGCCAATTAAATGAATAAATTCTTCACGAGTTTTTGTGTCGCGTAAAAATGCTCCGGTAAAAGCCGAAGTCGTAGTTACAGAGTTTTGTTTCTGCACTCCGCGCATTTGCATACACATATGCGATGCTTCAATTACCACTGCAACTCCCATTGGATCAAGAGTTTCTTGTATGCAATCTCTAATCTGCATGGTTAGTCTTTCCTGAATCTGCAATCTTCGGGCATAAGCTTCAACAACATGTGCAATTTTACTTAATCCTGTAATATGTTCATTTGGGATATAAGCGACATGAGCTTTTCCATAAAATGGTATCATATGATGTTCGCACATGGAGTAAAGTTCAATGTCTTTAACAATAACCATTTGCTTATAGTCTTCCTTGAAGATAGCCGATTTTAAGATATCTCTTGGTTCAATATTATTTCCTTTAACAAGAAATTGGATAGCCTTAGCCACACGAACCGGAGTATCAAGTAATCCTTCTCTTTGAGGATCTTCCCCAATTAATTCCAAAATGGCTTTATAATGTTCTGCAAGCTTTGCTGTTTTTTCATCATTCCACTTGTCAATTCTAGCATAACCGCTATCTTCGAGTGTACTAACTCCATTATTTATAATTTCCATACTGATTTAATTCCCGTAATATTCAACAAAATTGTTTTCTGTCTCTTCAATTCTAATTTTATGTAATTGAATGCCTAAGGCATTAATAATTGGCTCTAATTCATTCCAAATGCCAATCACAAGATTTTCTGTCGATGCCATTTTACCTTTCATAAAATCAACATCCATATTTAAATTTCTATGATCCAGTTTTGAAATAATATTTTCCTTAATGATTTTGCTTAATCGTTTTATATTGACAACAAAACCAGTCTCATGGTTTAATTCTCCCTTAACAGTAACATAAAGAACATAGTTGTGACCATGCCAATTAGGATAGGTACATTTATCAAAAACCTCAAGATTCTTATCATCATCCCAATCTTCTCGAAATAAACGATGAGCAGCACTAAAACGTTCTCTTCTTGTTACATGTATCATATACTATTGTTTTTATATTGTGGAAAATTAGTCAATTTATATTTGTTATTATAAATAAACTACTATTTTGATATAATTACAATATATTTGAGTTTACAAAAGTAGTAATTAACATGAAGATATTAATTGTTTCTGCTACAGAACAGGAAATTTACCCATTATTAAAAGAGCTAAAATCTGGAAATTTTAAGAGTTTAGATATTGATTTCTTAATAACAGGAATAGGTCTGGTTTTTACCAGCTATTTACTTACTCGAAAATTATCGGAAAAAGAATATGATCTGGTAATAAATGCAGGAATTGCGGGTAGCTTTAATCAAAACTTAAATATTGGGAATGTTGTATTTGTACAATCGGATCAATTTGCTGATTTAGGAATTGAAGATAAGGATGATTTTCATACGATCTTCGAAAAAGGATTTGCATCAAAAGATCAATTTCCGTTTCAAAATGCTACATTGGTGAATCCTTATGAGTTTTCCTTCGATTTAAGAATGGCTTCTGCTATATCGGTTAATATGACTCACGGAAATCAGAGTAGCATAGATCTTTTTAAGAATAAGTTTAATGCTGATGTTGAAACGATGGAAGGCGCTGCTTTTTTCTATGTTTGTTTACAGGAAGGAGTTAGATTTATGCAGATTCGCTCGGTATCAAATTATGTTGAGGAAAGAAATACAGCAAATTGGAATATTCCCTTGGCAATAAAAAATCTGAATAAAAAACTATTAGAGATAATAGATGTTATAGATAATAAAAAATTGTAATGACAAAGATATCATTAGGTTTTTCGACCTGCCCCAACGATACATTTATTTTTGATGCGATGATTCATCAGAAAATCTATACTGAAGGTTTAGTTTTTGAAGTTGTTTTAGGCGATGTTGAAGAATTAAATAATAAAGCTTTAAAAAGTGAATTAGATGTAACTAAAATTAGTTACCATGCCTTCTCGAAAATCGCTGATAATTATTTATTGCTCGATTCGGGGAGTGCTTTGGGTTATAAAAACGGTCCCTTATTAATAAGCAAGCACAAAATTTATCCTGATGAGGTGAACGATATTAAAATTGCCATTCCTGGATTAAATACAACTGCCAATTTATTATTGAGTGTAGCGTTCCCAAATGCAACAAATAAGAAGGAGTATCTCTTTTCTGACATCGAAGAAGCTATTTTAAGTAACGAAGTAGATGCAGGTTTAATTATTCACGAGAATCGTTTTACATATAAAGCTAAAGGACTTAAGAAAATAATTGATTTGGGAGAATATTGGGAAAAGGAAACAGGTTTGCCAATTCCTTTAGGAGGAATAGCCGTAAATCGAAATCTTGAAAAAGATCTACAATTAAAAATAAACAGAGTATTAAAACGAAGTGTTGAGTTTGCCTTTGAAAATCCAAAATCGGCATATCCATATATAAAACAATACGCTCAAGAAATGGACGAAGATGTTATGTACAAGCATATTGAATTGTATGTAAATGATTTCTCTAGAGAACTTGGTGTTGATGGACGTAAAGCAATTAATGTTTTATATGAAAGAGCAATTGCTTTAGGTGTTTTGCCTGAAATGAATGAGCAAATTTTCTTAACTTAGCAATCTCTTTTAACACAAAACTAAAGATATGATAATAGTTACAGGAGCTGCCGGATTTATTGGGAGCAATATGGTTAGCAAACTAAATAGCGAAGGATTTAAAGATATAGTTGTAGTTGATGATTTTTCGCACCCTGAAAAAAATAAGAATCTTGAAGGAAAAACCTATTCACAGAAGGTTCATAGAAATGATTTAATTGAATGGATTGACGCAAACCATCGTTTTGTTCAGTTTATTTTTCACATGGGAGCAAGATCTGCAACTACAGGCTTTCCAAAAGAAGTTTACGATGAGCTTAATTTAGATTACACCAAAGCTGTCTGGAACAAATGTGTTGAATATGGCTTGCCAATGGTTTATGCATCATCAGCTGCAACATATGGAATGGGAGAGTTTGGTTACGAAGATAATCATGAGATTGTTGAAAAATTGAAACCATTGAATTTATATGGTGAATCGAAAAATGATTTTGACAAATGGGCTTTAGCTCAGGAAAAACAACCTTTCTTTTGGGCGGGATTAAAATTCTTTAATGTTTATGGTCCAAACGAATATCATAAAGGTCGAATGAAATCGGTCGTTGCTCATGCTTTTAATCAAATAAAAGAAACAGGAGGAATGAAGCTGTTTAAATCGCACAATCCGGATTATACTGATGGTGGACAAATTCGAGATTTTGTGTATGTGAAAGATCTAAACGAAATCATGTACTTTTTAATGAATCATCGTAAAGATTCGGGATTGTATAATGTTGGAACAGGAAATGCAAGAACTTTTCTTGATCTTACAAAAAATACATTTAAAGGAATGGAAGTAGAAGAAAATATTTCTTTTATAGATACTCCAATTGATATTCGCGATAAGTACCAGTATTTTACAGAAGCTAATATGACAAAACTTCGATCGATAGGTTATGATAAACCTTTTACAAGTTTAGAAGATGGCGTTGAAGATTATGTAAAGAATTATTTAATCGATAATAAGTACAATTAAACATAAAGCTACACTTCGACAAGCTCAGTGTGACAATAATCAAAACATGTCATACTGAGCTTGTCGAAGTATTTGGTCTTAATTGCAAATTCTGTAACTCATTTACGGTTGAATCTATTTCAGAATCCGAGAATCCTTTTTCTTTTGCCACATCTTCGAGTGTTCCCCAAATAGGTTCACCGCATGCAATACATTTAATACCTTTTTCCATTAAATATTTTACCGATGCAGGTACATTTTCAATTAACTCTTCTATTGTAATATCCTTTGTTATTTTCATTTTCTTGGTGTTTATGCAAAAGACGTTTTTTGACAATAATTGTTCAACAAAATGCTAATATAACTTCTTAAAAATAGAATTCGGGGCATAAAAACTAAGAGTAACGAAACGGGCTATCATAAACAACATGAAAGCTGCCCATAAACCATGATTACCAAAAAAATGATTCAAGATAAAGTATGATGGAAGAAATATTAAAAATGTGGAAATTAACATAGCATTTCGCATACCCGACGATGCAGTGACTCCAATAAAAATTCCATCCCAGATAAATGCTCCAAATGTTAAAATTGGAATTAAGTAAATCCAGAATAAATATGGTTGAATATTTTGAATTACTTCTACATTATTCGTTAACAAACTTAAAAGTAAGTTGCCTCCAAAATAATAAACAATGGTAAAAATCATTGCTAAGATTAAACCCCAATAAAACAGTAGTTTGGTTACTTTTATTAGCTTCGCTTTATCTTGTGCACCATAATATCTTCCAGCTAGAGCTTCTCCAGCAAATGCAAAACCGTCAACTATATAGGCGTAAATAGTAAAGAATTGTAGTAGTAAAGTGTTTGCTGCAAGTAAAGTATCTCCTGATTTAGCCGATTTAGCTGTAAAAAACGACAATGCTAAAACTAAACTCATTGTTCTAATAAAGATATCTTTATTTACATTAAAGAATTTTTTTAGGGCTTTTGCCTGAAGAATGTCCTTTATAATTAAATAGATCTTTAATCTTTTTGAATGTCTTGTTAAAAACATTATCCCTACTATTAAACCTGAGTATTGAGCTAGAACAGTTCCTAAGGCAACACCGTCAGATTTCATTCCAAGAATCTTAACAAAAAATAAATTGAATGCAATGTTAAGGATATTAATCACTATGGCAATCATCATTGGAATTTTTGCATTTTGCATTCCAATAAACCAGCCCGATATAGAATAAATTGCAATTGTTGCAGGCGCCGCCCATATTCTAATATAGAAATACTGTCGGGCAAAGAATTCGACTTCGGAACTACCATCAAGTATGTAAAAGCTTAATAACCCAATTGGTTTTTGTAAAATTAATAAAAAAAGAGCTCCAATTATTCCAACAAAAAGGGCTCGATATAAAATGAAAAAACTTTCTTTAAAATCCTTTTTTCCATACGATTGAGCAGTAAATCCACTAGTTCCCATTCGCAAGAAGCTAAACCCCCAATAAATAAAATTAAAAATCATGCTACCAATGGCAATAGCTCCAATGTATACTTTGGAATCGAGATGTCCAACCAAGGCTAAATCAACTATTCCAAGTAATGGAATAGTGATATTACTTATAATATTAGGAATGGCAATATTTAAGATTTTCTTATTCAATCGGGTTGTTTTAGGATGCGAAAATAAATTTTTAAAAATCATTAAACAATTGGAAACCTTCTTTGTTATAGAGTTAAATTAATTAGAATCAATCTAAATAAAAAAGTTTAACAAATAAAACAATAAGATTATGGCTTTTGAATTACCAAAATTATCATACGATTACAATGCATTAGAACCATATATTGATGCAAGAACAATGGAGATTCACCATACAAAACATCATGGTGGTTATACAAGCAAATTAAATGCAGCAATCGAAGGTTCGGATTTAGAAAAATTAACAATTGAAGAAATTTTACAAAATATATCAAAACATTCTGTTGGAGTAAGAAATAATGGTGGTGGTTATTACAACCACAAATTATTCTGGGAAATTATGTCGCCAAATGCAGGTGGTGAACCAACAGGAGATCTGATGAACGCAATAAATAAAGATTTTGGTTCTTTTAGCAAATTTAAAACAGAGTTCAGTAATGCTGCTGCTACACGATTTGGATCTGGTTGGGCTTGGTTGGTTAATCAGAATGGCAAGTTGGTGGTATCATCAACACCAAATCAGGATAACCCATTAATGGATTTAGCTGATGTTAAAGGAACTCCATTATTAGGCCTTGATGTTTGGGAACATGCATATTATTTGCATTATCAGAACAAAAGACCAGATTATATTGATGCCTTCTGGAATGTAGTAAATTGGGGTCAAGTTGCTAAACGATTCGTTTAGTTTTTCTGTTGTTTCTTTTACATAGAAAGGGAAACACAGATAGGTTTAATTGTAATTTAGGTTTCGAAAGCCGGGGAGTGGTTTCCTCGGCTTTTTTGATTTGTTATATGTAACAATTTCCAGTAAATAAATAAGCCTCCAATATAAAAATTGGAGGCTTATCAATAATAAATCATATTCTAATTTTCGAGAAAATCAGAATCTTTATTTTTTATAAACCAATTACCTGCCCTGTTCCATAATAAGCATTTGCCGTATACGAGTCGCCAGGTAAGACATTACTGAAATATGAAGATGAATACGAACTATAGTCTCCAGTGTAATTACTTGTGGTTCCAATACTTTTAAAATCATTAATATTTCGGGTATATCCATTTCCAGATTGAATTAATTCAAGATTATTGATAACGCCTGTTGAAAGTACTTCAGCTCTAAATTCAGCTCCTGATCCATAACCTGCAAGTGTTGTAATAGTAACAGTAGGAGGATTCGCTGGATCATAATTGTTACCCTGCGAAATCCAATTATAAGTTCCTGTATTTAATGTGCTGTCACTACTCATCCACGAAGGAACGAAATATAACGATGCCTGACTACTTTCATCAGCAATAATTGTAAATGTTGGCGCATTGTCATATCTTCCTTCTTGCGAAAGAATGGTTATTCCATCAGCATATATGCTACCTTCGGTAATAAATGCATGAGATGATAAGTTATAAGTGTTAATGCTTTGCACTCCATAGGATGTATACGTTTTTTTAATGGTTGGGAATGTTAAATATCCAGTACCATTATTGCTAATTTTTATGTTATAAAATAACCGGAAATCAAAATAGATTTCAGCACCAGTACCACTACCAATGTTAAGATCAATCGTAGGTTTTGAGGAATATTGTGCATTACGATCGCTTGTATTTCCATAATTACTTATAAAGTTGATATCGGTAAGGCCACCATCTTTTTCAAATGTTAAGGAAATCTTTGCTGTATCAAGATCTTTAGTGTCTGGAGATAAGAATACAAATAGCGTCGTGTCTGAACCCGAAATGTTGGGGAAGTATCCTGAGCCAGCATTAAGTATCGACCAGTTGCTGGCAGAAGCTGTAAGATAAGACGATGAAGTATCAACTTCGGTAGTTAGAGCAAAACCTGTTCCTAATGGAGCAGGAGCATCAATAGAAATTAACGCACTCGGAACTGCTGGGATATCTGTAGGGTTATTGTTGCCTTCGATATCATAAAAGGCATTTTGTGTTTTAATAGAGTAGATGTTATTTAGATTTACAGCTGCTGTTCTTGCAACCGTATCAATAGAAAAAAAGTGTACATTTAAATCATCATAACCGGTGGCACTGACAGGTACTTTGATTTCATATTTACCTTCAGCATCAGATATTCCAATAAAAGCTTTTGGACTTCCGTTTGGTAAACTGTAATTATAAATCCTAACTTCAGCTCCTTCAACAACCTCTTTTGTTCTGTTTGTAAGATCTGTTTCTATTGTTAATTGACCTTTAACAGTAGCAAGATTTACATCAGCTAAAGAATAAATAGAAATAGTTCCATAAACTGTTGATTGTCTGTAGTCATCAGGAGTTGTAGAAATGTCAGTGTAAGTTGAAGTGTAATTTTCTTTACTTACATAAACATTAAGATCACCACCAATTTTAACATCTTCAAAAGTAACTATTCCAGTAACATCTGTCGCTTTTTCTACTGCAATACCATCGATTACTATTCTAACAGTTGCAGCCTCAACCACCTGATTGAAATTTGATACATCGGTAACTGAAATAACTAAATCTATTTCCTGTAGTGCTTTCATAGCATCTTCTTCTGTAAATGTGTCTTCTTGGCAAGAGTTAAAAGAAAACCCTGCTATTAAAGCAAAAACTAAAATTCTCCAAATTTTTTTCATAACATTATTAATTTAATTAAGATTAAACATTTTTTTTATTAAAAACCAAAACCAATAGTAAAATACATGGTGTTGTTCTGTAAATTATCAGTAATTTGTGGGATTCCCCTATAGCTATATCCATTATAAACAGGCATTAAGCCATATCTATATCGAGCATCTATAAGAATATAGTTATTAATTAATACAGGAATTTCAAAACCTAAACCTGCCGAAATACCTACATTATACCTTTCTACACTATTCGTTATGTTTTCTGTCTCTGTGTAAGTGCTTGTATTTCCTGCATCTGAGAGTACTGTTGTTTCATGTTTTATACTGGAATTGAAATTAATACCTAAGGCAGGACCAAGAACAATAAATATTTTTGATGTGCCGAGCGAATAGGAATATTTTAACATAATAGGAATATCCAAATTATGTAATGTTATGTTTTGATTATCCGTTTTGATTAAATACCAAGAGCTTCTGTTTAGATCCCACGAGTGTTCAATACTTAATAACCGACCTCCTTCTTGTAGGTAATTTAATTCAAGCTGAAGAGATAAATAATCGTTGAGATTATAACCGGCAAGCAACCCTGCTGTAATTCCTTGTTTTATTGTTGTGTGAGGTTGTTGATTTGTAAATTGAGTAATGGTTGTTCCAAATTTTACTCCATAATTGATATTTTCCAGTATGCTGGAACTTCCTTCGTTTTCTTGGGCTATAGTATTTCCTGTAAAATATATACAGATAGTTATCGAAAAAAGAATATATACAAATTCCTTTTTTAGAAAATGTTCCCTAAATAAATGTTTCATAATTGAATAATTATTTTATAATGATTTTAAATATTTCCATGATTAAAAAATATAGGAATTGTTAGATAGCTAATGATTAAACTAATATACATTATATTGTTTATAAATCAAAAAATATAATTAAACGAACAGGTTTTTGAATTTAACGTTGGATTCTATGATTTATCGATTTAAAATGATATAATAATTTTAAATTGATCTTTAATAAGTATAATTTATATCTTTGTTTAAGATATAATAATGAATGAAAACTAATAATTATGGCTTTCGAGTTACCTAAATTACCGTATGAGTATAATGATCTAGAACCAGTAATTTCTAGAAAAATATCGGAATTCCATCTTGATAAGCACCGTGCAGCTTATGTAAATAATCATAATAATTTAATTAAAGGCACTGAGTTTGAAGATTCAGACATTGTTGATATCATTATGAAAGCATAAAGAGGTGTTTTTAATAATGCTGCTCAAGTTTGGAATCACACCTTTTATTTTGATCAGTTTGGCAAGGAAAAACATGAACAAGCAACTGGAAATTTGTTAGAAGCTATTATTACTAGTTTTGGATCTTTTAATGATTTTAAAGAAAAATTTTCAACCGCTGCAAAAACTCTTTTTGGCTCTGGCTGGACTTAGTTAGTAAAGAAACCAAACGGAAGTCTAGAGATAGTTTAAACTTCAAATGCCGCTAATCCATTAACAGAAGGGCTTAGCCCAATTCTAACTTGCGATGTTTGGGAACATGCATATTATCTGCATTACCAGAATAGAAGACCAGATTATATTGATGCCTTCTGGAATGTAGTAAATTGGGATCAAGTTGCTAAACGTTTCGTTAGTTTGTCTGCTGAGAAGTAGATAGGTTTAATTGTAATTTAGGTTTCGAATGCTGGGGAGTGGTTTCCTCGGCATTTTTTGTATTTTACTATTTAATATTGTTTTTAAATAAAAAAGCCTCCAAAAAAAAGGAGGCTTTTCAATGCGTAATCGAATATAGCAATCGCTGTTCTTTTTTGATTTTCTAAATTATTCTAATTCAGTCACTTGGCCTGTTCCGTAGTAAGCATTTACTGTGTATGAGTCACCTGGAAGAACATTATATAAATTTGAATTTGAATATGAACTATAGTCCCCAGAGTAATTGCCTGTTGTTCCACTGTTTCTGAAATCATTTATATTTCTTGCATAACCCTGACCAGTATTAATTAATTCTAAGTTATTAATAACTCCGGTTGAAAGTACTTCAGCCCTGAATTCAGCTCCTGATCCATAACCCGCTAATGAAGTAATAGTTACAGTTGGAGGGTTGCTAGGTTCGTAATTATTACCTTGAGAAATCCAACTGTAGTCTCCAGCATCTAATGTGCTGTCTGAGTTCATCCATGATGGAATAAAATATGCGTTTGCTTGTGCACTTTCATCAACCACAATTGTAAATATTGGAGCGCTATCATATCTCCCTTCCATTGAAAGTTTACTAGCACTATTAGAATAAATACTTCCACTATTAATAAATGCGTAAGATGATAAGCTATAAGTGTTAATACTCTCTACGCCTAATGAAACATACGTTTTTTTAACAGTAGGTAACGTAATATATCCTGATCCATTGTTGCTAATTAATATGTTGTAATATAGCCTAAAATTATAGTAAATCTCAGCACCTGTACCACCACCAATATTAAGATTAAGTGTAGGTTTTGCAGAATATTTCGCATAGCGACCATTCCAAGTTCCATAATCTAACATACCATCAATACTAACAAGGCCACCATTCTTTTCAAAAGTTAGCTGAACACGTGCAGTGTCAAGTCCTTTGGTATCTGGAGAAAAGAAAACCCAAACCGTTGTGTCACTTCCGGTAATATCTGGAAAATAACCAGATCCTGTATGAAGCATATTCATATTCCAATAGTTACCTGTTGCATCTGTTAATCGAGATGTTGAAGTATCAATTTCTGTAGAAATCTCAAATCCTGTTCCTAATGCAGCTGGAGCACCAATAGTTATAAGTGCACTTGGAACTGATGGAATATCTGTTGGATTATTGTTTCCTTCAATGTCATAAAAGGCATTTTGCGTTACAACGGAGTAATTATTGTTTACATTTAATCCTACAGTTCTTGAAATATTCTCTAAAGATTGAAAGCGAACATTGATATAATCATTACCAGTTGAATTAACAGGTACTTTAATTTCATATTTACCTTCAGCATCTGATATCCCAATAAAAGCCTTAGCACCGCCGTTTGGTAAATACTGATTATATACTTTTACTTCGGCTCCTTCAACAACTTCTTTAGTTCTGTTTGTAAGGTCAGTTTCAATTGTTAATTGTCCTTTAACGGTAACAAGACTTTCGTCAGCTAAAGAATATACAGAAACGCTGGCAGAAACGGTAGCCTGTCTGTAATCAGATGGTGTTGTATTAACTGTTGTAAAAGTTGTGGTATAGTCTACTTTAGTTACATATATATTTAGATTACCACCAATATTAACATCTTCAAAAGTAACAAGACCTGTAGCATCTGTTGTTTTTTCAACGTTAACACCATCAATAACTGTACTAACAGTTGCTCCATCTATGGCTTGATCATAGTTCGATTTATCAGTTACAGCTATAATAAGATCTACTTTTTGTAGTGCTTCCATAGCATCTTCTTCAGTAAATGTGTCTTCGCAAGAATTAAATGAAAATACAATTACCAGGGCAAATACAAAATTTTTTAAAATATTTTTCATGATTTTTATTAATTAAGATTAAACAAGATATTTACTTTTTTTAAAATCCGAATCCAATTGTGAAATACATAGTGTTATTCTGTAGATTACCTGTTATTTGTGGTAATCCTCTATAACTATATTCCTTATAAACAGGTGTTAAACCATACCTGTATCGAGCATCTATAAGAATATAGTTATTTGTTGAAACTGGTATTTCAATTCCCAAACCTGCAGTGATTCCAACATTATATCTTTCGATATTACTTGTAATATTTTCAGTTGCTGTGAATGTGCTGACGGAGCCTATTTCTGTTAGAATTGTTGTTTCATGTTTAATGCTGGAATGGATATTTATACCTAATGCAGGACCTGCAACAAGGAATATTTTAGAACATCCAATCGGGTATGTATATTTAAACATCAATGGAATATCTAAATTATGAAGAGTTGCATTCTGGTTATCAGTTTTTATTTCTACCCAGGAAGAATTGCTCAAATCCCATGAGTGTTCAACGCTTAATAATTGACCTCCTTCTTGTAAATAATTTAATTCAAGTTGAACAGCCATTTTATCATTAAAATTATAGCCTGCAAAGGCCCCTATAGTAATTCCCTGTTTTACGGTGGTATGTGGCTGCTGGTTTGTAAACTGACTAATTGTAGTCCCAAACTTACCACCATAATACATGTTGTCCAGTAAAGAAGGACTACTTCCACTTTCTTGTGCAATTGTTTTGTCTGCAAAAGCAAAGTATGTGATTCCTAAAAAAAGAATATATGTAAATGCTCTTCTTAGAAATAGTTTCTTACATAAATGTTTCATAATTGAATAATTATTTTTAGAATGATTTTATATATTTTCATGGTTAAAAAAACATAAAAATTGTTAGAAAGCTAATAATTAAACGAATATACATCATTTTGCTTGCATATCAAAATATATAATTAATCGAACGGGTTTTGGAATTTAACGTTGGATTCTATGATTTATCGATTTAAAATGATATTATAATTTTAAATTGGCCTTTAATAAGTATAATTTATAACTTTGTTGTGAAATACAATAATGAATTAAAATTTACGATTATGGCTTTTGAAATCCCTAAATTACCGTACGAATATGATGCGCTTGAACCTGTTATTTCGAAAAGAACATTAGAATTTCATCATAACAAGCATCATGCAGCTTATGTAAACAATTTAAATAATTTAATTCAGGATACTGAATTTGAGGACTCTGATATTGTTGATATTATGATGAAAGCAACAGGAGGAATCTTTAATAATGCAGCTCAGGTTTGGAATCATACTTTTTATTTTGATCAGTTTGGAAAAGATAAACCGAAACAGGCAAATGGACAATTGTTAGACGCTATAATTGCTAGTTTTGGTTCTTTTGATGAGTTTAAAGAAAAATTCACGAATTCAGCGAAAACACTTTTTGGATCTGGTTGGACTTGGTTAGTTAAGAAACCTAATGGAAGTTTGGATATTGTGCAGACTTCGAATGCATCGAATCCATTAACAGAAGGTTTAATTCCAATACTCACTTGCGATGTGTGGGAGCATGCTTATTATTTGGATTATCAGAATAGAAGACCAGATTATATTTCAAGCTTTTGGAATATAATTGATTGGGATATTGTATCTGGTAGATATTAGGATAAGAAAAGTTTGGTGAAAATTATTATAGTCTATCTTTCGATAAACTCAAGATGACAATAATTTGCTGTGTCACACTGAGCTTGTCGAAGTGTGATGGAGTAGTTTATTAAATCTATAATAGTATTTAAAATCAATTTAAATTATTTAATTAGGTAGTATATTACCTCATTAGATGTATTGATTTTTTTATCTTCGAATCGAAATAGATATTTATTAATTAGAATAAAAGATAAATTATGAGCTCAATAAAAGGTACTCGCACAGAAAAAAACCTACTTAAATCATTTGCAGGGGAATCGCAAGCAAAAAACAGATATGAATTTTTTGCTAAGGTTGCTAAAAAAGAAGGTTATGAACAAATTGCAGAATTCTTTAATGAAACTGCGATGCAAGAAATGCAACATGCAAAAACTTTTTTTAAGTTTTTAGAAGGTGGTATGGTAGAAATTACAGCAGCTTATCCTGCTGGCGTAATAGGAACAACAGCTGAGAATTTAAAAGCAGCAGCTGATGGTGAAAATGAGGAGTGGACAGATCTTTACCCTGAGTTTGCCAAAGTTGCAGAGGAAGAAGGTTTTAAGAAAATTGCAATAGCCTATAAGTTAATTGCTAAAATCGAAGCTGAACATGAAGCAAGATACCGTAAACTTTTGTCTAATATTGACGAAGGTAGAGTGTTCGAAAAAGAAGAAAAAGTAAAATGGGTTTGCCGAAAATGTGGACATGTGCATGAAAGTACAAAAGCTTTAAAGAATTGTCCTGTTTGTGGACATCCAGAAGCTTATTTTGAGATTGAACAAACAAATTACTAGAAGTTTTAAATTATTATATATTAAGATGGTCATGTTTAGTGACCATCTTTTTTTTGTACCTTTTCAAAAAAATAGAATAATGATTAAGGATCTTATAACAAAAAATAGGAGTTATCGTCGATTTTATCAAGATCATAAAGTAACAATAGAAGAATTAAAAGAACTTGTTGATCTTGCACGATTATCTCCATCAGGTAGGAATTTGCAGCCATTGAAATATTTTTTATCAGCAGATGAAGTAAACAATGAAAAAATATTCTCAACTTTAGCTTGGGCAGGTTATTTAAAAGACTGGAATGGGCCCGAAGAAGGTGAGAAGCCAGCAGGATATATAATTATTTTGGGTGATACGCGATTAACAAATAACTTTATGTGCGATCACGGTATTGTTTCGCAAAGTATGCTTTTGGGTGCTGTCGAAAAAGGTTTAGGTGGATGTATTTTTGCTTCGATTAAAAGAGAGAAATTAAAAGAAGTTTTAGAAATAGAAGAGTGTTTTGAGGTCTTGTTGGTTGTTGCATTTGGCAAACCAAAAGAAAAAGTTGTTATAAATAGGGTTTTCGAAAATGACATTAAATATTTTCGAGATGATGAAAATGTACATCATGTGCCTAAAAGAGATCTAAATAATATCATTGTTTCATAAAAAAAGCTCCGAAATTTTTCGGAGCTTTTTTTATTATTGAATAATTAACTTTCGCATATAAAATTTATCATCAATTCTAAATCGTAAGTAATAAACTCCCTGTGAATAAGAATTAACATCTATTTGCTCAATTGTATTAAGAGTTTGGTTGTATTCTTTAGTATACAATATTTGTCCTTGAATGTTAATAATCTCAATTATTAAATCCTTTGGCTCCGTATTGGCTATTTCAACTTTTAACTCATTAATAGCAGGGTTAGGATAATATGAGATTGAATATCCATTTCCCTTAATAAGGTCGTCTATTCCATCAGGCTCATCATCTTTTTTACAATAAATTGAATCAATTCCAACACAAGAATATTCATTTGTTACTGTTACTTTATAGGTTCCTGTTTCGGATATAACTATTGATGATGAAGTTTCTCCTGTAGACCACAGATATGAAATGTAACTGTCGGTAGTTGAAATCTCATATGTGTCTGTTGTAAAAATTACAGTATCGCTACCTAGATCAACATCCGGAGCAGTAATGTCTACATTACTTAGTATTGCATCGTCAGGATCTGCATCATTTACAGTTTTTCGAGCCACTAAATTAAACTCATAACGTATACTTTCCGATAGATTTGCATTTTGACTAAATTCATACTCCAACATATCCGTTGGTAGTAAGGTGTCTGTAAGAGTATAAGAGCCATTTATTGTACTTCCTCCGTTTATTGAATAACTCAAGCTAATTTCGTCTCCAATAAGAAGAGTATCCTGACTATTATTTGTGAATTCAATGATAACAGGTTCCGAATCTGAAGCTATACATTGGGTAACTGGGGAGATTAAAGATTCTGCGCTTATATCATATGTGTATACGGTTAGCTCATCACTTGTTGTACAACCGTTAATATCACTAACAGTTACTCTGTATAATTTAGTTGCCGGATATGTAACAGTTAAAGTGTCGTTTTGCGTTCCATCATTCCAGAAATATCCATAAAATCCTGATTCTGCTATAAGTAAGACCGTATCTGGTTGGGTAGTAAGAAGGTCTGTGCCTATTTCAGTGGTTGGATATCCGAATGTTTTTATTGCATCTACAAGTGTATCATTAGATGTTTTAGCTTCATTATCATAACGTGTATACAAATAAAACTTATGCGTTGCTTGTGCAGAAACATCTACAGTAGTTAGAAATGTGTAACTAATAGATTTTGTTGGAAGCAATTGTTGTGTTAAAGTGAAGTTTTCCATATGTGGAGAATTCCCTTCAAGATTATATCCAACAGGAATTACATCGTCAACTTTAATTGTATCATTACCGTAATTTTTGATAGATACAACAACTTGTTGATTTGAAGGATGATCACATGCACTAAGTGGTGCAATCATTTCTGATACTCCAAGATTGTACGTGTAAATTTGTGTTGAATCTATTGCATTGCCGCAATGTTCATCACTAACTGTAACCTTATATTTCTTAGAGTGTGTATAGCTCACGTTTAAAGTGTCGTTGGTTGTTCCATCATTCCAAGCATAACTTAAATAGCCTGGATCTGCAATTAAAGAAACAGTATCTGCTTTTGTAGTATAAATAACATCATATTGCAGATTTACATCAGGCAGCGCCCATGTGTTAAATGTATACTCTAAAGTATCATTTTCATTATTTGCATCAATATCAGATGAAGTATATAGTTTAAGAGAATGTTCACCTATAACTCGGGTATCGATGTTGTCAATTGTAAGAGTTATAGTGTCAAGTGAATTTAAACCTCCCGTTAAATTTGTTACGGTTTCTTCCCAGGCATTATTGTCAAGTTTATAAAAAACACGAACTGTTTCACTTGCTAAATAATTATTTTCGCTATAATTAGCTACCTCAATTATTAAACTAGTAGTTTCTAATGCAGGACTCTCGCATGAATTAATCGGAGAAATAATATTTGCAACACCAAAGTCATGAGTTTCAATATAGGTTGAATCAGAATCAGTTGAGCAAATATCATCATCACTAACCGTCACCTTATAATAGTTGCTAGAATTAAATGGAATAATTGTATCATTATTTGATCCAGTACTCCATGTGTAATAATCATAACCTGGTGTGGCTATTAATTTTAGCGTGTCTGCTTGCGATGAATAAATAGTATCATACATAAGTTCAACATCAACATAACCCCAAGTATTGAAAGTTGTCGATATTGTATCGTTGTAATGATTTAAATCTTTTAAGAAGTTAGTGAATACTTTAAGAGTGTATTCGCCTGGTTCCATAAAGTCTGCCTGAACATCGTAAGTAAACTTTAAAGTGTCATTTTGATTCAATACCTTTTCTAAAAATATAGAATCTTCAATAATTGGTTGTTCATTAATCTGATAACCAAGTAATATAGTATCGCCAATTTTGTACCCTGTAGCACTTTTATTTCTAAAATAAATAGTAATGTCTTCAAGTACAGTTCTCTCACAGATATCATTTAATTCATTATACAAACTATCCATTGATAAATTTGTGACAGAGTTTACAATTTCGGTAGAATCTGTAGCAGTACAAAGCGAATCGTTAGTTACTGTAACATAATGCCAACCTGTCGAATCAACATCCCAAGTTGGCGTGACTGCTGTAAGATCTGGGGCAGGCAATATCCAGTTATAGGTTATATATCCGGCTCCTGCATCTAGAATCGTATCAATAGGATTTAATCCAATAAGATCATTAAACGGATTATAATTTGGCATTCCATAAACCTTTATTGTCTCATATAAACTGTCGTTACTTGTGGTTTCGTTGTAGAAATACTGATCATTTTCAAATTTTGTGTATACACTAAAATTATAGTCAGCGGCATAAGACATATCTACTGTTGTACCAAAGGGGTGTAAGATATTATTACCTGGGTCTAGATCACTTCCAAGAGTTAAAGTGTCATTTATAAGCTCGGAATTAAATTCTAAGACCAATGGAATTTTTTCACCAGAATAAATGGTTGTAATTCCATAATTTTCGACATAAACCTTAACTTCGGTGTTATCGCCGACTTCGCATGCAGAAACAGGTTCTGAAATAGAGCTTATTCCAACATCAGCTGGCGCATCATAGATTTTAATATCATCTATTCCAAATCCTTCAAATTTAATTGCTGAGTTGCTTTCAAAAAGAAATCTAAATTTTACATTACTCTGATTGCTTACTGTTGGAGGGAGTAATTGCCTAAAAGTTATCCATTCACCTCCAGTTGTATCAATTCCTGGAAATCCTAATTCAGTGATGTTAGATTCGTTGTACCAATTCCAGAAAAAATCATTACTATTTGGGACTAAGCTCCATGAATCTCCTTCATTTAGAGAGTATAAAATTGTTAGTCCATCAGTTTTATCTTCAGATAAACCTTTACATTTGAATTCGAAGATGATTGAATCAGAACCTGCAAAATTAAAACAAGGACTTTCAATAAATGAAGAATCATTATTAAAATAATTGCTTTGAAGATTAGTAACCCAGGCGTTTAACCCTGAGGCTGCTGAATCTATAATGCTAGATGAAGGTTCTCCATATTCCCATGTTGAGTTAATTCCACCAGGTAAGAAGTATCCATTATTGCTTTCAAAATCTTCAGAATAAGGAATAGTATAAGTAGGATAAGAAAAAATTGTTTTTGATTTTGAATTGTTATTTGGCATTTCGTCTCCAGATAGTATGGTCTCTACCATAATTGTATGAAATCCAGGAGCACTTAAATCTGCTCCAACCGAAAATGTAAATGAAGCAGAACCTCCAATAGCAATTGAAGAAGGATGTGCGTCAGTTACAAATGTTTCTCCGTCATCAATTTTATATCTTACAGGAATAGAGGTAGGAGTAGCTTCTCCTGCATAATTTTCTATAGTTATAGTTATATCGTCAGAACTGGTATGACCACATCCAGTTTCTGGCATGCTAATTTGTGAAACTCCTACATCTTTTGAGATGAAATCACCTACAAGAATAAAGTCATCGATATTCCATCCTGTATATTGATTTCCTCCGTTTGTTGAGCCAAGTGCGAATCGAAGGTTTACGTCTTTTTTAAAATTAGCATCGTTTAGCTCGTAAGTAACGGTTTTCCATGAATTTTCAATTACAGAACCAGGATTTTTCCATATTTGACTCCATGATGTACCATCATCTGAGCTTAAATCTAAATAACAATTGTCGAAGAACTCGATATTAAGCCAACGCACGAAATAGATCGTAACGTCTTTGTAATAGAAACAATCGAATTTAGGAGAAATGGCAGAGTCTTGTCTGTTTGTTAAGTTGTTTGAATATACTCCATCATCAGTTAAATCTGTGCCAAGTATTCGTAATCCATTATATGCAGTTTCTGGATCTGGACTCCCTGGAGACCCGCCTAATCCTTGAGGGGTTGCCCTTTCAAAACTACCACTTAGAAACCAACCTAAATCATTCTCAAAAGTATCGTTAAAGATTGCTTCTTTTAATAGCCTTTCTCCTTCTGGAGATTTGTCTGCAAATGGATATGCATAACCGTTAATGAAAATTCCTTCTTCTTCAATTTTAGCATCAACAATATTGTTGTGAATATCATGATCGACTGCGGTAGCAATATCATAAGTAATCCATATTGTAGAAATGCCTCTTGGTAAATCATAATTTATATCCTTAAACCAAGCTTGTCCATTAACAAAGTTAACGCCACTTTTAATTAGAATAGGGTTTTTAAAAGTAGAATCTTCAGTCGCATATAATTTAATACCATTATTTGTTATATTATTATCATCGGTATTTAAAGATGTAACTCTCAATGAATCTAAATATAGATTTCCATCGTTTCCTTGAACATCAATAATTATTTTTAAAATAGGATTGTTAGTTGTATTCGTTGGGATAAAATCAGTTAAAGCCTGTTGTATAGAATAACTATTAACAAATTTAGAAATTACTCCAGTTTCGATAACCTGAACAGTGTCTATACATGTGCCATAACCGTAACCTGTGATTCCTTCAAAACCAATATAATATTCGCTTGATAAACTACTGTCAGGCAGTTGGATCGAATGTAATTGCCAACTTTCTATTGGGTCTTCATAACTTTTTAATAAAACCCATGTGCTGTCAACACCTCTTTTGTAATAGATATTAAGGATGTCGTTGTATTCCAGATCATTAAAATACCAAGTTTGTTGTACGTGTGCGAATCTTAACTCGGGTTTTAAAATCTCAGCTAAATCTAGAGGAGGGGTTATAAGAATTGTTGCTTCACCATTATAGCTTTCTTTTTGAAACATTGCATTATAACTACCCTGATAAGGATTGTCAGGGTAATCAAAATAACCACCATTAACATATTGCCAATCAACCGTGGCTCCAGTAGGAGAAGCATCTACTCCTACTATTTTTTCCTGATTCCATCCATCTGGTTTTATTCCGCCTTCAAAACCTTCATGAAAAACTAACGTTTCCTGAGCAAACGTAAAAGTTATACATGTTATCGAAATTATTGATAAGATTAACTTTTTCATGGTATATTAATGTTATATTTATTTTATTTTCAGTAATTTTATTATTGTAAATTTAAATAGAACTTTTCACTTATGCTTTTTAGTTGGTTATATAATTATAACTTTCTACAAAAAATATCGTACAATTTCCATGAACGACATAATTTTGTACGTAAAAGTGTTAGTTTTGTTTGTTAATGGTTGATTTTTATTTATAAATGCTTATGAAATGAAAAAGTATCTAAATATATTATTGGTATTGATTCTTGTTCTATCAGGATTGAATCTAAGATCTCAAACGGACACTGAGTTTTGGTTTGTTAAGCCGAATATAACTCAAAACCATACAAATGAGACTTTTAAGATTGTTTTTACTACTAGAGAATTCCCTGCCGATGTAACAATCGAGATGCCTGCGGAGCCTGGATTTACCTCGGTTTCATTTTCTATAGCGGCATTTACAACTTATACTCATACAGTGGTTCAGCCTAGTGCTGTTTTTACCCTAATGGAAAATTCTACAATTGTTGATGAATTATCTGTACTTCCAGGATCTCAGGATAATATTGGAAACAAAGCTATATTAGTTACAAGTACAGCTCCAATTAATGCATATCTCACACAAACTGCAAATAATAATAGTGATATATATGCTTTGAAGGGAAATAATGGTATTGGAACAGAGTTTATTATACCTTTTCAGGAACATGGATTTAATCAAAATGATAGTTATTCAGAAAGAGCCTTTTCTGCAATTGACATAATTAGTTTTGAGGATGGTACGGTTGTTGAAATTATACCCCCTGCAGGGAAAGATGTTTATCGAAGTGGTTTATTGCCAAATGAAACAAATCCCTTTACAGTTACAATAGATAGGGGCGAGGTTTATACTTTAGCTCCGGGATGGGATCCCACAGTTACCAGAAGCAATACAGCTAATTCTGGATGGTGGAGAGTAGAAGGCTTTGAGCATTTAGGAGGAGTTATAGTAAAGGTATTAGTAGGAAATGGCGTTGCTGTCGTTAAAAAGGATGATTCTGTAAGGCAAGGGTTAGATGTTGGAGCAAGTGATGGAGGTTGGGATGAGATTGGAGATCAATGGGTTCCATATAAAGGAGTTGTGGGAGAAAATAATGACATATTAGGAACAGAATATGTTGCAATGAGAGGTGGCCTTAATAATGGCTGGGAATGGGTATACGTTGCGGCGCCCGAGAATAATACCAGAATTTGGTGGGGAAATGGAATTGATACAATTGCTACTCCAGTTCCGAATGTTACTATTAATAGAGGACAACAGCAGGGTATTCAATTTAATAATGGAGCTTTCACGAATAATTATATGGAGATCATCTCCAATAAGCCTTTGTCTGTTTTGCATGTTTCAGGCGTAGGTAAAGAAATGGGTGGAGCTGTTTTGCCTCCAATAGATAAATGTACGGGTTCAACATCAGTATCGTTTGCTAGGGATATAAACTGGCCACTATATATTAATATTATGGCTAGAGCTGGTCATGAAGGAGCTTTTTTAGTGGATGGGGTTGTTCGGAATGATATTATTAATCCAGCAGCATTTGTACCGGTCGGTTCTTCGGGTGATTGGGTTGCTACTCAAATTTATTATGCTTTAAATGATTTCTCAGATTTTGCTGTTGGTGCTGTGCATACAATTTCAAATACCGAAGATGTTTTTCATATTGGATTAATTAATGGTAATAGCAGTGGGGGATGCCGATTTGGATATTTTTCAGATTTTAATGAATTAAGAGTAAGTGCTAATACGATACAGGGAGATGGGGTTCAACCTAGTTCAACCATTCGTGCTTGTAAAGGAGATACAGTTCAATTATATGCTAGTGGAGGGAGTATTTTTAAATGGTGGCCTTCCACAAACTTATCTAGTACAACAGTTTCAAATCCAAAAGCTCTTGTAGCAGACTTCCAAACCTATTTTGTTGAAGTTTCAGGAGCGTGTGATAATAAAGATACGGCAACAGTAACTATCGAAATGGCTCAGCAGCCAGATGCTGTACTGTTTGCAGAAAAGGCACAAGGGTGTGCACCATTGCAATTAGAGTTTAGAAATCTTTCAACGGATGTAAATCAAATATATTTAGATTATAATTATACGGGTATTGCAGGTACACTTGATAGGGATACATTAAAATTTCATCCTTCTGTAATTACAGATGTTGATTCCGTATTTTCTCATACATTTTTTAATACAAGTTTTGAACCGGTTGATTCTCCAGAGATTTATCATGTTCAGTTAAAAGTGAAATCAACAAAATGTATCGATACAATAAATACAACAATAACTGTTTATCCACAAATTACTGCAGATTTTACATTAACAGATTTAGACGATACTTTAAGCTGTAATCCTGCAATTGTAGATTTTCAAGCGTCAGCATTGTCAATAAACGAAGATTTTTACAAATGGAGTTTTGGCGATGGAGCATTGTCTGCTGATCCTAATCCAACTCATGAATACAATAATATTTTACTCGACGATGACACAGCATATACAGCTCAATTGGTAGTTCGATCAGATTGGTTTTGTAGGGATACAACCACAATGGATTTTGTTGTTCATCCATATTTGGAAGGAGGCTTTACAATTGATGAAGATCAAGGTTGTTCGCCGTTCAATGTATTAATTACGGATATTTCTGCTGGGGCTGATACTATTTTTCTCGATTTTGGCGATGGTACGGATACTGTTATGACATCCTTCAATTTTATAAATCATCTATATGAAAATAATGATGGTGTTGATGAGGTAGACACAAATATAATTGTGATGCGAGTTAAAAACGACGAAGGTTGCGAGTTTATAGATAGAGATACAATTATTGTATATCCTGAAGTACATGCAAATTATACAATTGATGGGAATAGTTATATTGGATGTAATTCAAGAGATGTTCAATTCGATAACTTATCCAATTACGGAACACATCTGGCATCAGAGTTTATTTGGACATTTGGAGATGGTACAAATTCTAATTCTACAGCAACTCCAATTAACCATTCGTATATAAATAGTAGTGTCGGTGATTTTTCTGGAACAATAAAATTGCGTGCAGAGTCTATCTATGGTTGTTGGGATGATACAACTCATCAGATAGATATTTATAAAGCTTTGGCAGATTTTTATGTTGATACAACTGATGGTTGTTCGCCAGTATTAGTTAATGTAATAAATAATTCTGTTGGGACAGGAATTGATACCTGGACATGGGAATATGGAGACGGTAACTCCTCAAATTTAGAGAATCCACCGACGTATATTTATAGTAACAATGGATTTGCAACTGCATTTTACGATTTAGTTTTAGAAGTTGAACACAGCAATGGATTATGTACTTCAACAGATACGGTTAATATGAGTATTTATCCAGAAGTGAATATTGTTGCAATAACTCCATTGAATCAAACCATTTGTGATTCAACGGTTTTAGATTTTACTTCAACGATATCTAATGCAGCATTGCCAATTGTAAATTATGATTGGAATTTTGGAGATGGTGCTTCTTCATCCTTAAAAGATCCATCACATCTTTACAGGAATTTAGGAAGTGCGAGTCAAGTTACCTATAATATTAGCCTTGATGTAGAAACAGATAAAGGATGTAGCGATAATATAAACACTAGTGTATTTGTAGGAAACTTTGTTAATGCCGCATTTTCTATTAATAAATCGGAAGGTTGCTCTCCTGTAAATGTACAAATTACAAACAACTCAAAAGGTGGAGAATATAGATGGTATTGGGATTCGGCGACGGCTGCTGGTGCAGAAGATAAAAATTCAACAGATTCAATTGAGGTATTTTCTCATCAGTTTGTAAATAATTCAGGTGTCGATAAAACTTTCTATTTAACTCTGGTTGTGGAAAATGCTGATGGATGTACTGATACTTTAACCAGAGAAATTCTAGTTCATTCATCTGTAACAGCAGAGTTTGTTTCTTTATCAGGCTTAGCAGATTGTACTCCATTTACGGTTAATTTTGATAATCAAACTGATCCTGCTTCTGATGCCGAAACATTTACTTGGGATTTTGATGATGGAATTACAGGAAATACTACGAAATTGAGTCCAGATATAGCACATACTTTTGAAAACAATCAAATTTTTAATGAGCTATATACTGTGAGACTTTATGCAGAATCTCCACACGGATGTGTTCACGATACAACACTTGATATAACTGTTTACTCAAAAGTTGTTGCGGATTTTTCAATTACCGATAGTGAGGGATGCCCTCCTTTTAATACAACAATCATAAATACATCAACAGGAAATGGGGCAAATAGTTATGAATGGCTTGTTAATAATGCGGCAGTAACTTCTCCGGTTGATAAATCCAATTTTAATCATACTTATGATAATGCAAATCATCTGGCAATAGAAAAATATGAGATAAAATTAACTGCTGAAAATCCAGAAGGATGCCCATCCGTACATATTGATACTGTTTCAGTTTATGAATTTGTAAATGCAGCATTTAATATGGACGTAGATCAGGGATGTAATCCTTTGTCCGTTGTTTTTAGCGATGCATCATTAGTACCCGCTTTAACAAAATATAATTGGGACTTTGGCGATGGAGCAACATCAGGATCAGCAAATACAGCAAATGTTTTTTATAATCCAAGTCGTATTTCTGATTTGGTTTACGATATTGAATTGATAATACAATCTCCAAATTATTGTTATGATACAATTTCTGATCAAGTTACAGTCTTTCATAAACCTTTATCAAAATTCTTTATTGATCAAACTTCATCGTGTCCTGATTTAGAGGCAAACATGAATAATAATGAATCAAAGGGTTACGATTCTTTTGAATGGAGATTTGGTGATGGAAATACAAATACTGTAAATACAAGTTTAAGTTATACATACCCAAATACATTAATTGATACAGTTCAGAATTATATATTGGAACATTGGGTTGGTACAGTGCATGGTTGCACCGATAGTTCTTCATTAACATTAAATGTATTTCCTTCGGTTATAGCCGATTTTAATATTAGTGATGCGGATGGATGTAGTCCACATGTGGCTACTTTTGATGCTTCTATATCTTCGAAACCAGCACAGTATTTCACATGGGATTTCGACGATGGTGGAGCTTCTAATGATATTTCACCAACTCACAGATTCGATAATACTTGGACAACAGATAGAGTATATAAGATATTCTTAAAGGCTTATTCTGAGTATGATTGTGAAGATACAATAAGTAAGTTTATTACTGTTTATGCACAACCTATTGCTGAGTTTGATGCAAATCCAATTGTACAAAAATACCCAGAGAGTCAGGTTAATATAGACAACAAATCTAACTCTGGAAATTGGAATTATTTATGGACATTTGGTGATACAGAAACATCTACATTGAAAGAACCAAACTTTCATGTGTACGATCATTGGGGAGAATATCAAATTGATTTAGTAACGTCAAGTCCAACAAGTGTTTGTACCGATAATGCAAACAGAATTGTAACTATATTACCTCCAGAAGTAAATGCTGATTTCGATATGGATGTTTCAGTTGGTTGTGAGCCTTTAGAGGTTCAGTTTACAGCAAAATCGTCGGTTTATGCTGAAGATTATTCATACGAATGGGATTTTGGAGACGGTGAAGAATATACAGGAGCAAACCCTGTTCACATATTTACTGCGGGATCATATAACATAAAACTAACAGCAATTAGTAATGAGGGGGCTGGTGAAGATTATGAATATAAAACTGTTAAAGTTTATTCAAATCCAAAAGCAAGTTTTGAAGTTTTACCTAATGTATCGATGATCGATGCTGCAACAAAACAAGCTCGTGTTGAGTTCTATAACCTTTCTGAATGTAACGATACAGCAGGTTGCTCTTATTTATGGAGCTTTGGTGATGAGGAAACCTCGATTTCTCGTGATGTGACTCATCAATATGTAGATTTAGGAAAATATGATATTGAGTTGAAAGTTACATCAGCTCATGGGTGTAAAGATAGTTTAAAGCTAGTTGAAGAAGTTGAAATAATTGGTGCAGGAGAAATAGAATTTCCAAATGCCTTTACTCCTCATGTTACGCTGGGAACAAACGATGTATTTAGACCTGTTTCTGAAGGTGTAATCCAATATGAATTATGGATTTATAATAGATGGGGAGAGCTAATATTTACAACCAAAGACTTAAGTGCAGGTTGGGATGGAACAATTAATGGAGATATGGCTAAACCTGATGTTTATGTTTGGAAAGCAAAAGGCAAATTTACAAACGGTCGAGCATTTGAAATCGCTGGCGACGTTACATTAATTAGATAGTATTATTTTAACATTACGTTAACATTGTTAATAAGTTATTTATTGCATGATTTGAAAATATTTATACATTTACAATTAAGAAACCCTGTTATGCGTTTTATTAAAAGAAAAAACGTACGAATTAAGAAAGCAAGCGATTGTGAAAAATATATATATACTTTTTTTATTAACAACAGTATTTTTTTATAAAACTGGATACAGTCAGGATTCGCAGTTTTCGCAGTTTTATGCGAGTCCTATATATTTAGCTCCATCATTTGCTGGTTCAACTGATGGAGATAGGGTGTCTGCTAATTATAGAAGTCAGTGGCCTGCATTAACAAAATCTTTTCAAACCTATACCTTATCATACGACCACTATTTCCCTCATATGAAGAGTGGCGTTGGGCTTTTATTGTATAGGGAGCAAGCAGGAGTTTCAAACTTGGCAACAACAAATATTGGAATCGCTTATTCTTATAAATTTAAATTCAGAAGCGGATGGAGGATAAGCCCTGGATTATCATTCTTTTACACTCAGCGAAATATTGATTTTGATGCCCTAATATTTGAGGACGAGTTACTAAGTGATCAAACAACAGGAACAAATGAACAAATGATCTTAGAAAAAAAGGCAGATGTTGATGCCTCTTTTTCGGTACTGGCATATAACAAAAGTTTATGGTTAGGTTTTACTTGGGATAGAATCCTAATGCCCAATAGATCTTTAACAGGAGAAATGATGGAAGATCCATTTAAGTTTTCAATTTATGGTGGCACAAAAATATCAATTTTTGATCGATACAATTGGGCAAGTGGGCAGAGCATTTCACCTTCATTCTTATTTAAAATGCAAGATCAATACAGTCAGTTAGATCTTGGATTATATTGGTATCAAATGCCATTGGTTATTGGTATATGGTACAGAGGAATCCCTGTATTTAAAGAGCTAGCAAGTAACGATGCCTTGGCTTTTTTATTAGGTTTTAAGGTCGATCAATTTAGTATTGGTTACAGTTACGACCTTACAATATCTAAACTTGTGGGCTTAACAGGCGGAACGCATGAAATATCTATAAATTATTTGTTTAATCAAGGAGTTACCAAGCGAGAGAGACGAAAAGGAATTCCTTGTCCTTCGTTCTAATCTTCAGGTTTGAGATTGAATAGAATTAGAATTCAACAATCTAATTCTGACCAAATTTCGTAGTAAAATCAATCTATAAAAAAAGTTAAATTCCTTTTTGTTGTTTTTTTTTCGATTATATTTGCTTGGATAAAAAAACGAGTAAAAATTAAATTAATTTATTATGAAAAAACTTTCTCTTTGGTTAAATGTAGTTTTGATCGTGGCGGTAGCGGGAATCTATTTTTTACATTTTTCTGGAAATAAATCTTCAAAAACAGAAATAAATGTTGATGGTACAGAACAAGTAATAGATAGAGATTATGCAATTGCATATGTTGATATTGATACTTTAGTTTCTAATTATGATTTATTTACTGATAGAAGAGATGAGTTAACTCAAAAGAAAAATGAATTAGAAGCTCAAATGCAAATAAAATCTGGCAGTTTTGAGAAGGAAGTTCAAACTTACAGAAACAATCTAAGTAAAGGTTTAATTACAAGAGCTAAGGCTCAAATGGTGGAACAAGAATTAGGTCAGAAGCAACAAGAACTTTATACTGAAGGCGAAAATCTTCAAAGACAATTAGTTGAAGAAGAACAAGTAATGTATCGCCAGATATTAAATGAAGTAATGGATTATCTAAAAGAGTATAATAAAGATTATAACTATAAGTTTATTTTTAGTAATTCTTTTGGTGGTCAGTTGTTGTATACAGATGGCAGTCTAAATATTACTAAAGATGTTCTTGTTGGCTTGAACGAAAGTTACGCTAAGACCAAGGAATAAATATTCTTATGGGTTTTGCCGATTTTTATTTTGAAAGACAGAAGAATTTTCAATTAAAAATTCAAGATGAAATCCAAGTTGATCTTAAGTTTGTTGTTGTAATTCCTTGTTTTAATGAGTTTAATTTGATAGAAACTCTTGACTCAATTCGAAATAGCAAAAGAATAAAATCTTCGATAGAAGTTATTGTTGTAATAAATTCATCCGAAGAAACAGAACAAAAGATATTAGATCAAAATATAAAAACATATAACGAAGCGAAAAATTGGATTGCTCAGCATGAAAATTCTTCGCTTCGTTTTTTTCTTCTCCTTGAAGATCATCTTCCCAAAAAGTTTGCAGGTGCAGGTTTATCCCGAAAAATTGGGATGGATCAGGCTGTTTCAAGATTTAATCAATTAGATATTGTTGATGGTGTTATTGTATCGATGGATGCAGATTCTAAAATAAGATCGAATTATTTTGAAGAACTAGAAAAGCATTTTCAGTCCCATTCAAAAACCAATGCAATTACTACTTATTTTGAACATCCCATTTATGGGGAAGAGTTCGATGTTCAAACTTACGAAGCGATCTCCACATATGAACTTTATTTGCGTTATTATAAATTGGCCTTAGCTTATACTAAGTTTCCATATTCATATTATACAATAGGTTCTTGTTTTTCGGTAAATGTAAATGCTTACGTAAAGCAAGGGGGAATGAACCGGAAACAGGCTGGAGAGGATTTCTATTTTTTACATAAAATATTTCCATTAGGAAATTGCTTTGAAATAAATACTACTTGTGTTTACCCATCATCTCGTATTTCGGATAGGGTTCCATTTGGAACTGGTCCAATGGTTAGAACAATAATTGAATCTGGAGATAAAGATTTCTTAACATATAATTTTGACGTGTTTTTGGAGTTAAAAAGCTTCTTGTCGCTAGTAAATCAATTTTATAGAGTTGATTTTGGGAGTTTGGATTCTATACTGAATAGTTTACCTGAATGTATAAAGGAGTTTCTTAAACAAAATAGAATATCAGAATCTATCGAAGAAATAAATAGGAATAGTTCAAATTTGAAGTCGTTTACTAAACGATTCTATAATTGGTTTGATGCATTTCGTGTACTGAAGTTTATGAATTTTGCACATGACAAATATTTTGAAAAAAAGCCTTTGCTTCATGAGTGTGAAAAATTACTTCAATTAATTTCAGAAAATGAAATTGTTGAAAAGAGCAACAGGAAATATTTAGAAATATTTAGGGGTTTAGAGCGTGCGTTTTAATCTTCTTCCACAATAACAAAGATATCTTCATTATCTTTTTTCATTAAATATTGTTCGCGAGCAAATTTTTCCAAGTTTTTATTGTTTGTTTTTAATTGTTCCAGACGTTTGGAGTCTTTATCGATACGTTCAATATAGTACTTTTTATCCTTTTCTAATTGGCGCAGATGATTTAGCTCTTTTGCACGGTCAATTAGGTTGTTACGATCGAAAAATAATAGCCATACAATAAAAATCAATATTGTAAGAATGAATTTATTCTTAACAAAGGGAAGTATTCTTTTCCATATTTTTAATGCAGTGCTCATTGCGCAATATTAGTAGAAATTAGATTTTAAGCCAAAAATAGTGAATGCAAAGTATTAACAAATATTAGTTAAAAGTTAAAAGTTAAAAGTTGAAGGTTCTTAAAATGTGAATAACTATAATAATCATCCTCCACTTATCAAATGAAGTACAGTTACATTATCGCCATCCTTAACGAGAGAGTTGTCATATGAATCCTTTTTCACTAATTCACTATTTACTTTAATAACCAACATCTTAAATGTAAAATTCTTGATCTTAAGTAATTCAGAAATAGTAATCTGGTTCTTATCAAATGATTCTGGTCTATTATTTAGAGTTATGTTCATTATTCCATGCCTAATAAAATTTCTAAAACTGTATTTGCCTGCATATTTGCAACAACTCCTACTCTTGGCGCCAATGGAGGAGTATCATCTGAAACCTCAGATTTTTCGTCGCCGCAAATATATAAATTTTCAGATTGTCTAACGTTGATGGAATTACTTTCTCCATAACCAGCCATTCCCGAACCAATAATTATTGGTTTTTCAGGAAACTCTGTTAAGCAAGTTTCAATTAACATTTGTTTCATTTCAGCTAGATCAAAAGCTTCCACTATAATTTTGCAATCCTTATAAATATCAACAATATTATTTTCATTAAGTTTAATATCATATTCAACAATATCAATTTCAGGATCTATTCTTTTAATAGTATTCTTTAATGCGATTACTTTTTTTTCTCCTAGTTGATCTCTAAAGAAATATTGGCGATTTAAGTTTGATTCATTTACTACATCAAAATCAGAAATAACGATTTTGCCTACACCAACTCTAGCAAGAGCAACAGCGCAATTTGATCCTAAACCACCAGCGCCTGCAATGCCAACAGTATAATTTTTAAGTCTTGATTTTATTTCTTCAAATGTCATAATCACAAATTTCTTAAAAATATATTTCGACAAACTCAATATGACATATTTTTTATAGATTGTCACACTGAGCTTGTTGAAGAGCGGCAATCTTTAAACTTATTTATTATTCAAAAAAACTTTGTCCATAAATGGCAAAAACTGTTTTGTTCCACCACCATGATGAATGATTTTCATTGTATTTACATCATTTGGCTCAAAGATAGAACCAAACAGAAATTTAACATTACGATATTGAAACATCTCATTGTTTAAAATTGTTGATGGTCCTAAAGTGTATATATCGCAATTATCTTTGGTAGCATTTATCAAATCTAAAAAAGTATTATTAAAAACAGAAGTTGATGATAAAATTAAAGCATCAGTTTTTGCAACTTCCTTTAATTGTTCCGACATGTCGGATAGTTTTTCATCCTGAACAGCTTTGTCAAATATTTTTAAATCAATTTTCTCATTTTCAAATTTCTTAACCAAAGATTGAAAGAAACCAATCATCACAATTGAATTGTATTTCTTAAAATCAATTTCATCAAAAATATCAATCTTTGTGTCGTATTTGTTCTGATAATTGAATGTGGCATTAAAATAAGCATTCAAAACAATTCTATGTTGATTATTTTTTAAATCAGGAAATCTCAATTCGCGTTTATCAACATTAACATAGTTATTTAATGTTGCGCAAACTCCTAATTTTCCACTTTTTAGAATAATTGCAACATATTTTTCTCCACAAATAATATCTTTTATATTTTGGATATCAATTCCATATTTCTCGAAAAAATATTCAATAGGTTCCTGCATGATATTTTAATTTAAAAATTGTTAACAAATTTACGATTTATTATCTCATTTTATCAATGAATATAAATATGTTAAAATGCTCATATTCATACAGGTAATAATAGAGGGGTGAACATTACCGATATGCATAACATAACATATTGATTTAAGTCATATTATACTTTTACAGCACATTATATTTTTATACTTTTGAAATGCTAAAAATTGAAATAAACTTTAAGAAAAATAGATATGGATATTAACGAAATGAAAAAGAAGCATAAACTGCTTAAGGAATATACGTATGATATTACTCCTTTAGACAGAGGAACTACGGATAAAACATTGTATGTTAACGTGTCTGATAATGTAATTAAAGAGAAAGCTGTTACACCTTTAATGAAAGAGAAATTTATTGGAGGTAAAGGTTATGGTTTAAAAATGCTATGGGATGCTACAACACCTAAAACAAAATGGAATGATCCTGATAATGAGATTATTATTACTCCAGGACCTGTAAGTGGTATTACACAATATTCAGGAGCAGGTAAATCACTTATTGTTTCTATTTCTCCTACCGATTTCGTTATGGATAGTAATGTTGGTGGTTATTTTGGTCCTTTTTTAAAATTTTCAGGTTTTGATGCTTTGGAATTACAAGGGAAAGCTGAAAATGATGTAATAATCTTTATCGATGGTGTAAACGGTAAAGTTGAAATTTTCGAGGCTCCTGAAGAAAATGTTGATAGCCATATATTAGCAGAACAACTTACAGAAATGTATGCTGATGATGAAAAAGACATGAAAAATATTTCTGTGGTTTCTTCAGGTAAAGCTGCTGAAAATTCATTAATAGGAATGCTTAATGTTAGTTTCTATGATACTAAAAAGAAAGAAATTCGTTTAAAGCAAGCCGGTAGAGGTGGTCTAGGTACTGTTTTTAGAGATAAAAAAATTAAGGCCGTTGTTGCAAAAGTTTCTGGTGTTAAAGGAAATGCTAATAATGTTTTTGATATGGACGCTATTAGAGAAAGAGGGAAGAGGTTTAATAAAGAGATGAAAGACCTTGACGAAGAACAATGCGAAATGAGAACTAAAGGTACAGCTCACCTTGTTGAGATTATGAACGATTATGACTTATTACCGGTTAATAATTACAAGTATGGTAGTCATAAAGATATTGATAAAATTCATTCTGAGGTTTGGAAATCTAGATTTTCACAAGGTACTTCCGATGGATGTTGGATTGGTTGCTCAATGGGTTGTGCTAAGGGTGTTCAGAACTTCAAATTACAAACAGGACCTTACAAAGGACAGGAAGTAATTGTTGATGGACCTGAATATGAGAATGCTGGTGGTTTAGGTGCAAATGGTGGTATTTTTGATGCTGATTATATTATTGAAGCAAACTTTTATTGCGATACATACGGTATATGTACTATTTCATGGGGAACACTTGTTGCTTTCATAATGGAATGTTACGAAAATGGTATTATTAACAAAGAAATTACCGGAGGCTTAGAACTTAACTTTGGTGCTAAAGAAGCAGCACTTGAATTAATCCATCAATTAGCATCTGGTGAGGGTTTTGGAAAAATTGCAGGTTTAGGTATTGCCAAAATGAAAGATTATTTTGTTGAGAACTATGGTGCTGACAGAGCTTTTCTTGATGATATTGGAATGGTAAATAAAAACTTGGAATATTCTGAGTATGTTTCAAAAGAATCATTAGCTCAGCAAGGTGGTTTTGCAATGACAAATAAAGGACCACAGCACGATGAGGCTTGGTTAATTTTTATGGATATGGTTAATAACCAAATTCCTACATTTGAGAAAAAAGCTGAAGCTTTACATTATTTCCCTATGTTCCGTACATGGTTTGGCTTAGTTGGTTTATGTAAATTACCTTGGAACGATGTAGAACCAGTGGATAATGCAGAAACAGATGAACCTGCAAAAGTACCTGAGCATGTAGATAATTACGTAACTATTTACAAAGCAGTTACAGGAAAAGAATTTGATAAGAACAGAATGATTGAAGATTCGGAACGTGTTTATAATTTCCAACGTATCTTTAATATCCGTAGAGGTTATGGTCTTCGTAAACATGATGCTCAGCCATATAGAGCTGCTGGCCCTGTTACTGTTGAGGAATACGAATCAAGAGTAGAACGTTACGATAAACTGATGAAAGAAATAATTGGCATTGATCCAAAAGGGAAATCTTCTGAGGAAAAAGTGGCTATTACAAGAGAATATCGCGAAGGTCAGTACGAAAAACTTCTTGATGCTGTATATAAGCGCAGAGGTTGGAATCAAAATGGCGTTCCTACAATTGAACACTTACAAAAAATTGGAATGGATCTTCCTGAAGTTATGGAAGTAATAAAAGATAAACAATAGAAATCTTTAATATAAATAGAAAGCCTGACAATATTGTCAGGCTTTTTTATTTTATGGTCTTATATAATTTATTTTATTAGTTCATTAATCGATAGCTGTTTAATTCCTTTTTCCATCAATTTACTCAGGATTTTTTCTTTATTTTTCTCAGATTTTCCAATAATCGCTTCTGGAACAAAATACATATTGTAGCCAAGATCATTTCCACCAATTAGACTTTCCTTAACGCACCATTCAGCCATTAAACCTATTATTACTACATCTTTAAAGTTATTCTTTTGTAAAAAATCTGTTAATTCCTTTTCCGCAAATGCATTTTTGTCATGTTTAAGTACAATGTTATTATTCACTACGTTTAATCGATTGTCTAATTCCATTCCTAATGTATCTACGCCTGCACTAAAACCTTTTAGTGTTAAATAAAGTACTTTATGCAGAGTTTTAATATACACGATATTATCAGAATCAGTTTTTTCTATAATTGAATTTATATTTTCAATTAATTCCTGAGAAGGTATTTTTGAATTTAGAGTACTATAGTTTTGCACATCTAGTACTATTATGCACTTATCTTTAATGTTGGCATTATTCTGGGAATAAGCGCTTATGCTAATCAAAAATAACATGACTATTAAAAATATACTGGCTTGTATTGATTTCTTCTTCATATTTTTATGGTTTAGTAATTTTAATATAAGTTATAATTCATGTCGCGATTTTTAATAAGATACTGATAAATAATAAATTGACACTTCTTGGTATACTACAATTGTGCCATAAACACAAAGGTCATAAAATCAACAGTTTATAGCGAGGTGAGTTCTTGATGCTCGGCAGATTGTATTGGTATAGAACGATTAATGTTCAATAATGGACATTCAAAAATGAGAGAATAGTTTATACGTTTAATATCTGTGATTTCTTCGCTTGATTTTAAGTATGATATTATTGTTTCTAAAATCATTAATGAATCAACAATAGGAATTGAATTTGAAGAAATATATGGATTTAAGAAAGACGGCGAATCTTATTCGTGGAATCCAGAAATAAGAAAATAGTATAAAGAAACGAGCTTACATAAAGGTTCGTTTTTAATTAAGTCCAAATTAAACCTCTCAAGTAAATTGTGGTCTTAACAATTGTGAAATAATTAACATATACCTAATGTATGGTATTGTATGATTTAATATAGCGTTTTATTTTTGTCCACAGAATGAAGAATAGATATTCACATATAAAAAAAGGAATTGTAACATCAATATTTTTGATAATACTTGGTGGTATAATCTTTAATTCTACATTCTTCCTTCATGCGCATAAAACAGCGTGTGGTCAGATCGTTTTTCATGCACATCCATTTAGTAAAACAGCTGATTCTGAAAATTCAGCTCCAACGCATGAACATAATAAGTTTGAACTCGATCATTATAGTTCATTCGGTTATTATACATTTTTCCACGAATTTATAAATTTAGAATTTAGGGTTGATACTGCACTGGAAATTTTAAGTAAGCCATGTTTAAATACTAGTAAAGATATCTACCGGTTTTTTGCGACAAGAGGGCCTCCAAATACAATTTCTTAATATTTCTTTTCAATATTTCATATTGAACTACTAACACAACATATTAATAATTTGATTCTTACTTTGCTACTTATAATTAGCAGAATAGATTAAAGATTTAATTGCGTGTGCAATTTTGCCTACAAATCATAGATTTTAAAAAATAGAAAATATTTATACCAATGAAAAGATTCAATTTATTCTTATCTCAACTTGTTCTTCTTGTTTTAATATCAACTAGTCTTTTAGCACAACATAAAAGAACAGATGCCAATATTGTTGGCCATGTTGTTGATACAGAGGGAGATCATGTTCCTTTCGTGACTATTGTATTAAAAAACACAACAATTGGTGCTGCTACCGACGAAACAGGTCACTTTAATTTAATAAATATGCCAGTTGGTAATTTTACCGTTGTTGCATCGGCACTTGGTTATAAACCTGAATATAGAGATGTTGAATTAAAAGAGGGAAATACCATAGAGTTAAAGTTTACTCTGGAGCAAGATGTATTAGGTTTGGAACAGGTTGTTGTAACAGCCGATAGAAATGATAAACACAGAACAGATGCTTCTGTAATAGTAAACACAATCACACCCAGAATATTTGATGTTGCAAATACAGCAACTATTAGCGAGGGGCTGAATTTTTGCCCTGGATTAAGAACTGAAAATAATTGTCAGAATTGTGGTTTTACGCAAGTTCGTATGAATGGTATGGAAGGACCATATTCACAGATATTAATTAATAGTCGCCCAATTTTTAGTGGTTTGGCTGGAGTATATGGTTTAGAACTAATTCCATCGAGTATGATTGAACGTATGGAAGTTATTCGTGGGGGCGGTTCTGCCTTGTACGGTAGCAATGCCGTTGCAGGAACTATAAATTTAATCTTAAAAGATCCGATAAATAATTCCTACGAAGCTTCGGTAAGTTCAGGTTACACTGGTGTAGGGCTTGAAAATTCAGGAAACCCTTCGTTCAATTATAATATCAACTTTAATACATCACTCGTTTCATCGGATAGTAAAACGGGTATGGCTTTATACGGTTATAATAGAGATCAGGAGGCTTTTGATGTAAATAATGATGGTTTTTCGGAAATCACAGAAATAAATAATATTACCCTTGGTACAAGAATCTTCCATCGAATAGGATACAGAAATAAGATTGCTGTAGATTTCTTTACAATTAATGAAAAAAGGCGTGGAGGAGATAGTTTAGAACTTCCAGAGCATCAAGCTGGAATAGCAGAATCGGTTGAACATAAGATTACTACAGGAGCTATGTCTTTCGACCAGTTTTTCCGAGAAAGCGATAAATTATCTTTATATCTGTCGGGTCAATTGGTTGATAGAGATTCCTATTACGGTGCTCTTCAATCATTACAAGATTACGGGAAAACAAAAGGATTTACATATATTGCTGGGGCTCAGTATAGTGCCAATTTTGAGAAGTCAAGTTTAATTGGAGGTATAGAGTATAAGAATGAAACTTTGGATGATCAGAAATTAGGTTACCCTGATTTAAATAATGCTCAGATAATCAATGATACGCTGATTGTTCCTCAGGTAGGAAATAGAATTGTAGCCGATCAAGTATCAACAATATATGGAGCTTTTGCTCAATTTGAACGAACGTTTAATAAATTAAATATTTCTGTTGGCGCACGTTTAGATCGTTACGAAATTGAAGACAAAGTCCAGAATACAAAAAAATCAGGAAATGTATTAAGCCCTAGATTAACACTGAAATATGATATTCTTAAATCATTACAAGCTCGGGTTAGTTACTCGCAGGGTTATCGTTCTCCTCAAATTTTTGATGAAGATCTGCATATCGAAACATCTGGTTCTAGGAAGGTTTTGCATAAAAACGATCCTAATTTAAAGCAAGAATCTAGTCAAAGTTATATGGCATCGTTAGATTTTAATAAGAAAGTGGGACGTTTTAACACAGGATTACTTGTCGAAGGTTTTTATACAAAATTAGATGACGCTTTTGCGGGAGTTCCTGCGCCACATCCTACCGAAGAAGGTGTTGTTGTATACACTAGAACAAATGCTGAAAGTGGAGCAACAGTGCGTGGTGTTAATTTGGAACTCAATTTGATTCCTGCAGGAACTGATTTTACTTTTACCGGGGGATTTACAATTCAGAAGAGTGAATTTGAAGATTCACAAGAAGAGTTTAACGAAAAATCCTTTTACAGAACACCGAATAAATATGGATATGCAACAATTGATTGGGATTTTATAAAGGGATTTTGTTTTTCTGCTACAGGGAATTATACAGGAAGTATGTTGGTTCCATTTTATGGAGTTGAATTAACTAAACCTGAACTGCGAGAGTCAGATTCTTTTATGGATATAGGTGCAAAATTGAGTTATCAGTACAAATTGAACGGTGCTAGCATGCAGTTATTTGTTGGAATGAAAAATATATTTAATTCATATCAAAACGATTTTGATTCAGGAATTAATCGCGATCCTGGTTATTTATATGGACCTTCATTACCAAGAACAATATATTTTGGTATTAAAATAGGTAATTTATTATAATTTGGTTAGGTTTTTATTAAAAGCGGAAAGGCAATGTTTTGAGGTCTTTTCGCTTTTTTAGTAGTATTTAATTAAAATTCCCACCATTCAATTTTAGTGTTAATAAGTTGATCGTAAATAACTTTAATGTTTACAGGAAATTGACTTTCATATCCATTTAAGCCATAATCATTAACATCACATTTTTCAATGATCTGCTCAAGATTCATCCCTTCATTTTTTAATCTTTCAATTTTTTTTGCAAGATTTTTAAAATAATCCGATTGTTCTTTTAGTAGAATCTTCTCTCCAATTTCTCCATGCCCTGGAATTACAGTATAAATATTTTCTTTGTAAAGATCATCTAAAATTGTTACCCAATTATAAATGTCTACTCCATGTTCGTCAATTGTGTATGGAAACATATTGTTAAAAACTAGATCTCCAATATGTATTACATTATGATAAGAGAATTTCACAATAATATTATCGAAGGTATGTCCAGGACCAGGATATTCAAGAATAATACGTTCATCACCAAGTTTTAACCTAAAGAAATCTGTAAAAGTAATATCTGGTTTTCTGAATTCTATTTTTTTAATGTCTTCGAAGTAATCAACGTTGGTATTGTATTCGTTGATTAATGTATTATAAGCTTCGCTGTCTTTATTTTTTATTGAGTCAAGCTGAATACGAAGATTTTCTAAATAATTAGGAAGAATATTTTCGGTATAATTTATAAGATCTTTCTCATTAAACTCAGAGTTGTTCTTTTCTAAATCGGCGTGGGCAATTATTTTAACATCTCTTGGAAATCCTGATACCCCATTTACATGATCTCCATGAAGGTGGGTCAATATTAAATACTTAATTGGTTTTTTTGTAACCGATTTAACAATCGAAACTATTTTTTTTCCGTCATTGGGTGTTGATCCAGCATCCACCACAATAACTCCTTTTCTGGTAACTAAAAAAGCAATATTACCGCCGTTAGGATTTTCAATTCCATAAAGATTTGTTTCAAAATCGATAAGTTCCATTTTAGATTGCCCAAAGGAATTCGAAAAAAGAAACAATAATATAATCAGAATGAATACTGATTGATTATAAATGGATTTCATATAATAGTTAAAAATTTGGCATAAAAATACCCTTTTTTACAAAAGGGTATATATCTTAAAGCGGTATTTTATTTCTTTTTTTGATTTAATTCAAGTGCAGCTATTTCTTTTTTAAGATTGTTTATTTCCCGTTCGAATTCGTCATTAGAATCTTGTAATTCAATGATTTGCATTTCGGAATCTTCTGCACGTCTTGACGATTCTTCTTGAGTTGCTTGAAGTTCTTCCATGTTCTGGCGCATTTCTTCTTCCTGCGCAGCCATTTCTTCAGCTTGTTGTTGAGTTCTCTCAAGAAGCTCTGATGTTCGTTTATTTGTAGCTGCCATATTAAGCGAACTTGCAATACTTAAGGATGCGTCTTCTAAAAACTGTATCTGATAATCTTCAAAATTTTCGAAAGACGCAATCTCGATAACACCAAGAACTTCATCTTCCATTTTCATTGGTACTAAAACTAAGCTTTTAGGATTAGATCCTCCTAGTCCACTTGTAATCTGAATATAATTTTGAGGTATTTCAGTTAAATGTATTTTTTGTTTTTCAAGTGCACAGTTACCAACTAATCCTTCACCAAGTTCAAAAGATTTCTGCACAAATTTTCTTCTGTTAAAAGCATAAAATGATTTCAGCTCAAAAATAACATTGTTTTTATCTTCATCATTTTTTATAAAAATTCCACCCTGATTGGCATTCATGTAATTTATTAAATAACTCAAAATTTGATATGATAATTCATCAACATCGTCTTGTTTTCTTAGAATCTCATTTAGTTTTGCAAGACCTTCATTTGCCCACGATCTTTTTTCTTCGTCAATGCGTTTTTCTTCTTGTAATCTTGCTGCTTCATTCAATTTATCACGCATTTCGAAAAGTGCACTTCTTAAATGATCCGATTCTCCTAATAATTCGATTTCATGGTCTAAATTTCCTTCCCCCACCTGACGAGCAAATTCTGCCGTATCTTTTAAATTATGAATCATTTCATCAAGAGCAATATTCATATGTCCTGTTTCGTCGTTGCTCTCTTTAACATCATCTTCTATCTTAACATTAAGATCACCTTTCGATACTTTTGTTAAGGCATCAATTGAAGCCTTAATTGGACGCTGCACAAATTTTTTAAATACGAAATTGCCAAGGAATAAAGCAACATATCCAATGGGAATATACCAAAATATCAATTTAATGCCGTAAAAACCTATAATGAAAGATCCAATGGCAACTAACATATTTGTTATTAAAATTGCAAAGGCAGTTTTATATATTATTGTCCCTTTATATTTAAACCAATAAACCAATACTGATAGTGGTAATATTCCAAAAATCATTACCAAAATAAAAATTACTAAATCATTCATATGTATAAGTTTTTACCCGTTCTAAAGTACATAAAATTTGATAAAAAGAAAAGAATACAGAGCATACT
The DNA here is from genome assembly GCA_016342685.1 of Bacteroidales bacterium. Classification (GTDB taxonomy): domain Bacteria; phylum Bacteroidota; class Bacteroidia; order Bacteroidales; family UBA12077; genus UBA12077. The sequence goes on from JAEINU010000003.1 coordinate 499,842, forward strand.
TAAATTTTTTTAAATAAAAAAAAAGGTGTTAATATTCTTTTAGGTAGTAATTTAACTCGTTCTTTTTTATTTGTAAGATTAAAATCGATACCAAGAAATTAAACGAATATACCTAAATGTGGTCATACCAAGTATAAAATTTATTGATTATCTTTGACGCGTGATAAAGAATAAATATATCATATTACCTTTTTTGATGTTCGCTTGGACAATTATTTTTGCCCATAGCATTGTTCCGCATAATCATCACGATATTCAAGTCGAGTGTAATCATTCGCATGTACATTCTCATGATCAAATTGGGGTGGAAGAATTTCAATGTTGTGATCATGATAGTAAAGAACATGCTTGTCATTTTCATGTAGAAATATTTACTCAAGGATCAATAGATAATATTTTTATTCCGAATAATGAAAATTCATTATTTGCCGATTCTATATCCGTTGAGACAAACAGTTACATATATTATAAAGAGTTTGTTTCAGAGCAAGTTTTTAAAACGAATTATCTTCGAGGGCCACCTCAATTAGTATAACGAACTATAATTAACATTCACGTTCCTTCTTTTTCCAAAAAAAATCAGGAACAAAAATCAAATACAAATTTAAAATCTTAGATAATATGAAGAAATCAATAATTCTTCTGGTAGCGTCGTTCTATATCATAATGATGAGTTGTCAAAATAATGATCATACTAATGATGAACATAATCATAAACAAGAATCAGCAGAACATGATCATGAAGGACACGATCATGAAAATGAAGAACATGACCACGATCATGAGGAAGTAGAGAGCGAAGTTAGTCATGACCATGTAAACGAACACGACAATGAACATGAAGAACATGCTCATGAAGGGCATCATCACGATTATACTACGGCTAAAGTTGAATTAATGTCGTTTAATCAAATCATAAAGGCAAGTGGTGAAATACAGTCTTCTGTAAATAGTGAAAAGGTTCTAGTAGCTACAAATTCTGGAATAGTGCATTACGCTGATCAAAAGATAATCGAAGGAATGGTTCTTAAGGCAGGACAAACGGTTTTTTATATTTCTGGTGAAGAGATGGTTGATGATAATATTAGCGTAAAATACGATCAAAAGAAAGCGGCTTATGAAAAATCTAAATATGATTATGAAAGAGCGGAACAGTTAGTAAAACAAAATATCATTTCTGATAGAGAATTTCAGAAAATCAAGTTGGAATATTTAAATATTAAATCGGAATTTGAACTTATATCGAAAAGCTATAAGAAAGGACGAGGTAATATTACAAGCCCATCAAAAGCTTTTATTAAAACTGTTTTTGTGGAAGAAGGTCAGTATGTTGAGGCAGGAGAAAAATTGGCTTGTGTTATTAAGCAAGATAAATTAGTTTTAAGAGCAGAAGTATCTCAAAAATACCTGAATAAATTATCGGATATTAAGTCGGCAACTTTTTTATTACCTAATAATTCAAAAATATATAATACTGAGGAATTAAATGGAAATCTTTTAACTTATGGTAAATCCTTAAATGCAGGGAATTTCTATATTCCCGTGAATTTCGAAATTGATTATAATAACGAATTATTTCCGGGATCGTTTGTTCAGGTTTTTCTCAAAGGGAAAAAAGAAAATAATTTGATTGTTATTCCTAAAACATCTCTAATTGAGGATCAGGAGCATTATTTTGTTTATGTTGAAGAATCTCATGATAAATTTCTAAAGCGTCAGGTGAAATTAGGTAGCCAGGACGGTGAAAACATTGTAATACTCAACGGACTAAAAGTTGGAGAGACAATTGTTACTCAAGGTGCATATTTTGTTAAACTGGCAAGTATGACAAGTACATTGCCTGCTCATAATCATTCACATTAAACCATAAAATTATGCTGAATAAGATTATAAGATTTTCGCTTGATAATCGTTTGTTAGTTATTTTTGGGGCTGTACTGCTGCTTGTTGCAGGCGGTTACATGTCTTCGAGAATGGAAGTCGATATTTTCCCGGAGCTTACAGCTCCTACTGTTGTAGTTATGACTGAGGCTCATGGAATGGCTCCAGAAGAAGTTGAAAAACTCGTTAGTTTTCCTATCGAAACTACTGTAAACGGCGCAACTAATATTCGCAGGGTGCGTTCTTCTTCTTCAATGGGATTTTCAATTGTTTGGGTCGAATTTGATTGGGGTACTGATATATATAATGCCCGACAAACGGTAAATGAAAGATTGGTAGCTGTTCGTGATCAATTGCCAGAACAGGCAGGAGATCCATTTATTGCTCCTCAGTCGTCCTTGCTTGGTGAAATAATGCTTGTTGCCATTACTTCGGATACCAAAACTCCTATGGAGCTTCGAACAATTGCAGAATGGAATTTGCGACCCCGCTTGTTGTCAATAGGTGGTGTAGCACAGGTATCTACTATAGGTGGTGAATTTAAAGAATACCAGATTCTTCTAAATCCTGAATTAATGAAATATTACGAAGTTTCATTACCTGAGGTAATTGAGACTTGTAAGAATATGAATGAGAATGCTACTGGTGGATTTATTGAACAGTATGGAAGTCAGTATATGGTTCGGGGTTTTATAAGAACAAATAATACTGACGAAATGGGTAATGCTGTTATTAAAATGGCAAAGAACTATCCTATAAAAATTTCCGACGTAGCAGAAGTAAAGATCGGTAGTGCTCCAAAAATTGGCGATGGATCATATAAAGGTGAAAAAGCTGTTATACTTTCAGTTACTAAGCAACCCAATGTTAATACTATTGAATTAACCAAAAGAATTAATGAATCATTGGAAGATATTCAAAAAAACATTGGAGGTGATGTGAGTTTTCATACTGATGTTTATAATCAGTCGGAATTTATTGAGACATCAATTAATAATGTAAAGAAAGCTCTACTTGAAGGCTCATTCTTTGTTATTATTATTCTGTTTTTATTTTTAATGAATTACCGAACAACTCTAATATCGCTTTTAGCAATTCCTTTATCCTTATTGGTTTCTATTCTTGTTTTAAAAGCTATGGGATTTACAATAAACACAATGAGTTTAGGGGGTATGGCTATTGCAATAGGCTCTTTGGTTGATGATGCTATAATTGATGTAGAGAATGTATATAAACGACTAAGACAAAATGTAGGTGCTAAGGCGGATAAACGCCAGAAACCTATGAAAATTATATACGATGCGTCAACCGAAATTAGACCATCAATTATGAATGCTACCATTATTATTATTGTTGCATTTATTCCTCTTTTCTTTTTAGGTGGGATGGAAGGTCGAATGTTAAAACCTTTGGGTGTTGCGTATATTGTAGCTCTTTTTGCTTCTTTGGTTGTTGCAATCACAATTACTCCTGTTTTGTGTAGTTATTTATTAACTGATGAAAAAAGGTTGAAAAAACATAAAGATGGAAGTTGGTTCGAGAGAAAATTAAATAAAGCATATTCTGATTCTTTAAAGTGGGTTTTAAATAAAAAATCGCTTGTTGTTGGTTTTTCAATCGCATTATTTGTTTTTGCTTTAGTAATATTTACTCATTTGGGAAGTAATTTCTTACCTCCATTTAACGAAGGATCATTAACCATAAATTTAAGTTCATTACCGGGTATTTCATTAGAAGAATCAAATGATATTGGAGTTAAAGCCGATAAAATATTGTTAAGTATTCCTGAAATAAAATCAATAGCTCGAAGAACTGGGAGATCAGAATTGGCAGAACATTCCTTCGGAGTTAATGTGTCTGAGATAGATGCTCCTTATGAGTTAAGTGATCGTTCACGATCTGAATTTTTAGCGGATGTAAGAAGTAAATTATCGACTTTAAAAGGTGCATCTGTAGAAGTAGGACAGCCAATTACACATCGTATGGATCATATGCTGTCAGGAACAAAAGCAAATATTGCGATAAAACTGTTCGGGAATGAGTTAAATGAAATGTATCAGTTAGCTACGGGGATAAAAAATGAAATCCAGGATATTGAAGGAATAGGCGATTTAAATGTTGAACAGCAAATCGAAATTCCTCAGTTGAAAATCAAACCAAATCGTGACATGTTGGCTAAATACGGAATTCCGTTAAATAAATTCATGGAATTTGTTGATTATAGCTTTGCAGGCGAAAAGGTGTCGGATGTATTTGAAGAAGAAAAATCTTTTGATTTGGTATTGCGTTTTGATGATAAACATCGAAATACAATTGAAAGCATTCGTGAAGCGATGATTGATACACACGATGGAAAAAAAATACCATTATATTATGTGGCTGATATTAGTTCTTCATCGGGACCAAATACCATAAGCAGGGAAAATGTACAACGTAAGATCGTAATATCGGTAAACGTGGCTAATCGTGATGTGGGTAGTGTCGTTAAAGATATCAGAAAAAGACTTGATGAAGCCGTTACTTTACCTGAGGGGTATAGAATCGAATATGGAGGACAATTTGAAAGTGCCGAAAGTGCTTCACGAACACTTGCCGTTACTTCAATTATAGCTATATTAATTATCTTTTTGATCCTTTTTCAGGAGTTTAAAAGCACACATTTAGCTGGGATAATATTATTAAACTTACCTCTTGCATTAATTGGTGGTGTTTTTGCTATTTGGTTTTCGTCTGGTGTGGTTAGTATTCCTGTAATTATAGGATTTATTACCCTCTTTGGTATCGCAACACGAAATGGGATTTTACTGGTTTCTCGTTATCAAAATATGGAAGCAAATGGTATAAGTCTTTACGAAAGGGTTGTAACAGGATCACTGGATCGATTAAATCCGATTTTAATGACCGCGCTTACAGCGGCCCTTGCTCTTATTCCTTTAGCTATGGCAGGCGATAAGCCTGGCAATGAGATACAGAGCCCTATGGCTGTTGTAATCTTAGGAGGGTTATTAAGTTCAACATTCTTAAATATATATGTTGTTCCTGTAATTTATTATTTAATGTATCGAAAAAAGGAAAAGAATGAAAAATAAATTAATTATTATAATCGGTTTGTTTTCATTTATTTCTACGGCTGTTATGGCTCAATCATTTAATGAGCTTTTGAATACAATCGAAGAAAATAATACTGAAATACAAGCTGCTAAAAAGTATGTTGAGAGTAAAACGTACGAATATAAAAGTGAAAATCTTCCTGATGGACCAAGTTTCTCTTATGGATATTTTCCAGATAATTCAACAGTTTCAGGCACAAAAGAAGTTTTAGAAGTAAGTCAATCCTTTCAAATGCCTTGTTTTTACAGAAATCAATCGGCATATTCTAAACTTAGAATTAGTCAGGAAGAATTGTCGCAGAAGGTTTTAAGGCAGAATATCTTGATCGAGGCTAAACAGTTGTTAATAGAATATACTTATCGATTAAAGCAGATGGCAATTGTAGATAAACGATTAAAATTTGCTGAAGATATTTACAGCGCTTATATGATTCGCTTAGAAACTGGAGATGCAAATGCTTTGGAAGTAAATAAAGCGAAATTGCATTTAATGCAAGTTAAACGAAAAGAAAAAGATGCACGTAATGAGATTCTTTCTATTAAAGAGAAACTTAAGTATTTTAATGGTGGAAACGATCTTGAAATAAAAATCAATGATTATCCGCTTGTTAATTTGGTAGAATTGGATTCATTATTGTTTGATAAAATGGCAAACGATCCGGAAGTTCAGTTGAATCAAAAAGCAGTTGAAGTTTCTGAAAAACGAATTAAGGTTACTAAGAACTTACAATTACCTGAATTAAGTTTAGGATATGGAAGTGAAACTGTTGCCGATGAAAAATTCCAAGGAGTATTAGTTGGTATTTCTATTCCATTATGGGGAAGTAAAAGAACTATTCAACAATCGAAATTAGAGTCGGAGTATTTTAGCTTAAATAATAGCAGAGCAAAAAGAGCAAAGATTTCTGAAACAAAAGTAATGTTCGATAAGGTAACTACTCTAGATGAAAATCTTAAATCGTATAAGAATATCTTAAGTTCGGTAAATAATGAAGATTTACTAAAACAATCATTGGAGCTTGGAGAGATTTCGGTTATTGAGTTCTTTACCGAGATGTTTTACTATTACGAAGTGTATGATGATTTTCTTGATGTAGAAATGGAGTTTCATCAAGAATTAGCAAACTTATATAAGTATAAATTATAATTTAGACTACGGTCTTTAAAGAGGCTAAGGTTTTATCATATTAAGCTTGTCGAAAGATCTATTAAGATTAAAATAGAATATTCCGACAAGCTTTTTAATTTTCCCTTATAAACTGGTTTCGCAAGATCCACCGCCGCATCCGCAACCAATTCCTTGGTCTTTTAATTTATCGGGATGACTCTGACACGATCCTCCTCTAAATTCTCCCTTTTTTGTAAAAATCATTCTAACCGATAAGGCTAACACAACAATTACAATAAGTATAACAGTTAGAATAAACAATTCTAATATTGGCATAGCTTATGTTTTTGTTTCTATAACAACAAAAATATTTAAGTGTTCATATTATAAATTATAATCAATATAATTAATCTCTACGTATTGATATATTTGGATGCTTCCTTTATATTTATATGATATAATTACTTAATTACTTTTTTATGGATAAAAGTGCAATTATATCTAAGTTTGAGCCGCAAAAAGATAATATGCTCAACATTCTTCATGAGCTTCAAAATAGTAATCCGCAAAACTTTTTAACTACCGAAGATTTAAAACTTGTTGCAAATTATTTAAATACTACGTATAGCTCGGTTTATGGAGTTGTTAAGTACTATTCAATGTTTAGTGTGGAACCAAGAGGAAAATATCTGATTAGGATATGTAAATCGCCTTTATGTAATATGGTTGGCGATAAATCTGTTCTTAATGATATAAAAGAAAATATAGGGATTGGAATTGGTGAAACAACCGATGATTTAATGTTCTCGGTTGAGGCATCTGAATGTCTTGGACACTGCGCCGAAGCTCCTGTTATGATGATAAATGAAGGGGTCTATAAAAATCTAGATTCCAAAAAAATCAAGGATATCTTTCAAAATATTAAGTTAAACCATAAAAATACCGATTAGCCGTGGTTTCAGAAAAGAAAATAGCATTAAGAAATGCAGAAAAGTATAATCCAATAAAGATAGACGAGTACATTAAGCTTGGAGGTTATAAGAATGCTCAAAAGGCATTAAAAATGAATCCGGTGGATATTGTCGATCTTGTAATTGATGCCAGATTGAGAGGTCGGGGAGGCGCAGGTTTTTCAGCAGGTCAGAAAAAAAAATATACCAGCGAAGCAATTTGCGATCGATGCATTCAAAAATATATTATTTGTAATGCGGATGAAGGTGAACCTGGAACGTTTAAGGACCGGGTAATAATGGAACAAGATCCTCACATATTATTAGAAGGGATGATTATTGGAGCTCACGCCATTGGAGCAACAAAAGGTTTCATTTACGTTCGTGGCGAATACACCGATTCTATTTATATTTTAGGAATAGCAATTGAACAAGCAAAACAAAAAGGCTTTCTTGGTAAAAATATTTTTAATTCAGGATTCGATTTCGATATAGAACTTAAGCTAGGTGCTGGATCATATCTTTGTGGCGAAGAGCTAACGCTTTTAGAATCTTTAGAAGGTAAGCGAGGTTATCCTAGAATAAAACCCCCATTTCCAGCAGAGAAAGGTTTGTTCGGAATGCCAACATTAATAAATAATGTAGAAACATTTGCACACATTCCTTACATTATTGAATATGGTGCTGATCATTATAGAACGATGGGTACCGAAAATTCTCCTGGAACTAAAATATTTACAATTAGCGGCGATGTAAATAAACCTGGATATTACGAAGTTGCTATGGGAACAACATTGAGAGAGTTAGTGTATGAACTTGCTGGAGGAATAAAGAATAATAAAAAATTTAAGGCTGCAGTATTAGGTGGTGCAGCAGGGACTTTTGTCGATGAAACAGTGCTTGATACGCAAATGGGTTTTGATACTTTAAAAGAAAAAGGTGCAGTACTTGGATCAGGTGCAATAATGGTTATGTCGGAAGATCGATCAATTTTTGATATGACTCATTCTATTCTAAAATTCTTTAAACACGAATCATGCGGAAAATGTGTGCCTTGCCGAATTGGTACTGCACAATTAATGCAGCTTATGAAACAAACTAAAGAGAATGGAACGGATCGTAAAGTGTTATTAGATCAATTGCTTTCCGAAGCAGAATATATGGCAAAAACATCATTATGTCCTTTAGGACAATCTCCAATTATGCCAATAAAAAGTTTGAAACAATATTTTGAAAATCAATTTTAGAACAGACATAAGAATATGAGCAAGATTGTAAATATTACTATCGACGGAAAAAAAATAAAAGCACAAGAAGGAGCAAATCTTTTAAAAGTAGCTCACGAAAATGGAATTCAAATCCCAAGTTTGTGTTATCATCGAAAGTTATCGCCAACAGGTGCCTGTCGTTTGTGTGTTACAAAAATAAAAGGCACAAATGGATTGCTTATGTCGTGTACTGTTTCTGTAAAAGAAGGTTTGGAAGTTATTGCATTTGATGAGGAGCTTGAAGAAACAAGAAAACATACATTAGATTATTTATTAGCAGAGCATAACGATTCTTATGATGGAACTTATACCGATGAGTTTCGAGATTGGGTAATTCATTATGGTTTAGATAATCCAAAGAATCGTAAATATCCAAATATTAGTAAAGATTTAAATTATAAGATTGATTCTAGTTCCCCAATTTTAACTTACGATGCATCAAAATGTATAAAATGTTTTCGATGCATTAAAGCGTGCGACGAAGTGCAAGGGAAAAATGTATTGTCATTCTCCGAGAGAGGAATTACTTCGTATATTATTGCAGGATTTGATAAATGGAACGAGTCTGAATGCGACGGTTGTGGTGAATGTGTTCAGCTTTGTCCTACAGGAGCTTTGGTTGAGAATCCGCATCGGAACGAAATCAGTGTAAATAAAATCGATAAAAAGGTAATAACAACTTGTCCATATTGTGGGGTTGGTTGCCAGATTGAATTAAATATTCAGGATGGAAAAATTGTCCGTTCCAATGGTGTTGAAGGGGTGTTACCAAACGATGGCAGATTGTGTGTAAAAGGTCGGTTTGGATACGATTATGTTCAAAGTCCAGAACGATTAACGACTCCATTAATAAAGAAAAACGGGGAGTTTGTTGAGGCAAGTTGGGACGAAGCGCTCGATTTAATTGCAAGTAAGTTTGGAGCGATTAAAGAGAAATATGGAAATGATGCCCTTGCGGGATATGCATCGGCAAAATGTACAAACGAAGATAATTATCTATTCCAGAAATTTATTCGAGTGGTGTTTGGAACAAATAATATTGATTATTGCACGCGTTTGTGCCATGCATCAACGGTAACAGCCATGTTAAAATCAATTGGCGATGGGGCAGGAACAAATTCCATTGAAGATTTTGAAACCACAGATTGTTTATTTGTTACTGGTAATAATATTATTGAGACACATCCTGTTACAGCAACGTATGTAAAGAATGGCAAATACAATGGGCAAAAGATAATTGTTTGCGATCCAAAATGGACTCCATTAGTTAAGTATGCCGATATATGGTTACAACCTAGACTTGGAGCGGATGTGGCCTTATTAAATGGAATTATTCACGTAATTATTAAAGAAGATTTAATCGATTTAGATTTTATTAAAAAGCGAGTTGATCGTGGCGAAGAAGCTTTCGAAGAATTAAAGCTTTTAGTTGAAAAATATACGCCTGAAAAAACAGAGGAATTAACATCTGTTCCTAAAGAAAAAATTATTGCTGCAGCAAGAATGTATGCTACTGCAGAAACTTCAATGATAGCAACCGGTATGGGAATGAGTCAGCAAGTTACAGGAACAAATAATGTTTTTTCTTTAATTAATATGATGTTGATTACCGGTCAAATTGGTAAAGAAAGAGCCGGAATTGATCCACCACGTGGACAAAATAATGTTCAGGGAGCAACCGATGTAGGATGTTCTCCTATCGTTTATCCGGGTTACATTCCAATTATCGATGAAGAAAATAGAAAGCGTATTGCTAAACTTTGGAATGTGAATTTTGACAATTTATCGGGGAAGCCAGGATTAACAACGGTAGAAATAATGCATGCTGCATATGATGAAAAAATAAAGGGTTTATATATAATGGGAGAGAATCCTATGGTAACAGATCCCGATTTGAATCACACCGAAAAAGCTTTGAAAAAAATGGACTTTGTGGTTGTTCAAGATATTTTCCACACAGAAACAACTCCATATGCAGATGTTATTTTACCTGCAGCTTCGTTTGCAGAAAAAGAAGGCACATTTGTAAATAGCGATCGTCGTGTGTTGCGAGTTCGAAAAGCAGTTGAATCGCCAGGAGAAGCTCGCGAAGATTGGAAAATTATTATTGATATTGCCGAAAGAATGGGATATGATATTGGGAATTATAAATCGGGTTCAGAAGTATTTGATGAATTAGCGAAGGCTACTCCAATTCTGTCGGGAATCTCATTCGATCGAATCGAACATCAGGGAATTCAGTGGCCATGTCCTACAAAAGATCACCCAGGAACGAGCACCTTGTTTTTAGATAAATTCAATACTCCAAATGGTAAAGCAAAATTAAATCCGGTTGAATTCGTTGCACAAAAAGAAAGGACATCAAAGGATTATCCGTTTCTTTTAAACAGTGGACGTATTTTATATCACTATCATACCACAACAATGTCTCGTAAGAATAAATCATTAACCGATTTTGCAAACGAGTCGTATGTTTTAATGAATCCTGGAGATGTTCTAAAGTTTGGTTTAACAGATGGCGAACGAGTAAAAGTAAGTTCCAAACAAGGTGAGTTGGAAACAACACTGCAATCGAGCGATCAGGTTGCAGAGAGCGAATTATTTATGCCATGGCATTATTCAGAATCGCCGGTAAATAGATTAACACGTAGTGATTTAGATCCATTCTCAAAAATTGCAGCTTTTAAATTAACTGCTTGTAAAGTAGAGAAGGTATAATAGTAAATGTCATTCCCAACTTGATTGGGAATCTCTCAGGTGCGGGAATTAAAAAATGATAGATTCCGGTTCTTCGCCCGGAATGACATTTAAGGGTTTGTCATCTTGAGCTTGTCGAAAGATAGACATGTTCAACTAATAAATAATAATCTAGCAGAAAATTTATTTTTTCTGCTTTTTTTTATTTTAAATTGTAACATCTCACTAGTTGGGTTTACTAAATAAGCAAATGAATCATTTTATTAGAATGAATAAAAAAGAAGATCAGTTTCGAAAAATAATTGTAGACAACGAAAATAAAATTCAAGGTATTTGTAAATACTATTCCTTAAACGATTCAGATCAACAAGATATGTATCAGGAGGTACTTATTAATATATGGAAAAGCATTGATTCTTTTCGTGGAGATGCTCAATTGAGTACCTGGATTTATCGGGTTGCTGTAAATACTGCAATGGGGTTTGCAAATAAAGAAATCCGTAGGCAGAAAATCTTTCTTGATCAAAAAGATAAGAGCTTGCAGCACCTTATTGATGTTGATGAAAATACTTCGAAAGAAAAAGAAAAATTATTTCAGACTTTGGAAAATCAGATAAATCAACTCTCGGTTATCGATAAAATAATTATAACTCTGGTTTTAGAATCTGTTAATCACAAAGAAATTGCTTCTGTAATTGGAATTACAGAATCGAATGTTAGAGTAAAAGTTCATCGTATTAAAAATGAACTGAAAGAAGCTCTTAAATCATCAAATTTATAATTCAAGATTATGAGAAAAAATAGACAAAATATGAATTTAGACACGCTTATCGTTGATATGCAGTCTAAGGATAAAAAATTCAAGAATATATTTAAACGATTTCAGGTTGTGTTCTTTCTTTTTGTGATTTTGTATGGTGGACTGTTTCTGGTTAATCCAGATTCGGAGTTAACATTGAATCACCGTATAGCTGGCGTGTTTTATGTGCTTGGGTTTAGTGCTTTTACATTTTATCTAAGAAAATATTATAAAATATATAACAAAGTAAATTACTCTGATCCTGTAAAAAAGGTTTTGGAAGATGCCGAAAAGAGATATCGTAAGTTTAAACCAGATTCATTAATTGTTTTTACTGGTGTGCTTTTTATTAATGCAGCTACTTTATTAATGACAATTGGGAATATATTTGAGAGTCGAGGTACCTTATATAGTTTCTTATTAGTTGAAATGTTATTTCTTGGTTCGTTGGGGTTTGGACTTGTAATTGGAATTTTATGGTGGCGCAGAGATAGTAAACCAATCTGGTTGTCGGTAAAGAATTTATTAAAAGAATTAGAAGAAGAATAGAAAAATGTGATTATGAAATTAGAAAAGAGTACTTTAAAACGAATTCAGTATGTAGCTTTAAGCTTTTCTTTGTTGGGATATGCCGGATTCACAGTTAATTTAATGTTTAGCGAAAAAATGAGTGATTTCTTTAAAGGTTTTCTGGAAGGTATGTCATTTATGATGATTGCTACATGGGGCGTATATATGGTATGGAGCGCTTTTAGTAAAAGGAATCCCTACGAGATTATTAAATAAAAAATAAAAAAGCCCGAATCAATTGATTCGGGCTTTACTTTTATCTTATAAAGCTTATCCTTTAAAGAAAATAGCTTTCATAATATGATTAGCCATTTTTGGATTTTCTTTTAATCTACGAGTTGAATATCCGAACCATTGTTTTCCATAAGGTACATAAACTCTCATTCTGTGTCCTTTTTCAATAATTGACTGACGTAATTTTGGAGTTACACCATATAACATTTGGAATTCATATTTTTCTTTAGGTGTATTGTATTTTTCAAGTAATTCATAAGCGCCTTGAACAATAGGTTTGTCATGAGTAGCAATACTTGGATAAACACCATTCTTTAAACATAGATCAATATCTTGAAGGAAATGCTCATTAACTTCTTCGTATTTTTTGAATGCAATTTCTGCAGGTTCTATATAAATACCTTTACACAATCTATAATTTACAGGAACCTCTTCGGTATTAATGTCCATTAAATCTTGAATATCCTGATATGTGCGTTTCATGTATGCTTGTAATACAAGACCAACATTTTTAGGGAACTCAGCTTTTAATTTTCTGAATATTTCAATTGTCATATCTGTACATGGACTGTCTTCCATGTCTACTCGGATAAAGTTGTTATATTCAGCAGCTTTTGCAACAATCTGGCGAATGTAACCATAACAAGCATCTTTATCAATTAATAATCCAAACATAGTTGGTTTTACAGAGTAGTTTCCGTTGATTCCTTCTTTTTCAATTCGCTCAATTAATTCAATATACTCTTGAGTATTGGCTTCAGCTTCTTCTAAGGTTTTGATAAATTCACCCAAAATATCCATGGTAACCATGCAACCTTTTGAATTTAGATCTTTAGCAGCTTTTACTGCATCATCAATATTTTCTCCTGCAATGTAAGGCTTTGAAAATAGCCATACGAACTTCTTTGGGAAGAATGGCAACATTGCTGCGATTAATTTATTAAACATATCTTTTGATTATTAGTTATTTAATTATTTTAAATGCTTTTGGATATTTAATTCCAATGGCATAATTATGAATAAAAAATACAATAAAAAAGGAGAAAAGTCAGCTTTTTGATTTCGTAAAAAGTATTGTTCTATAAAACTATGTATTAAAATATTTGTTAGAGCATAAGATCTATGGTAAAAGTGTTATTATTGGACTATATTTTTATTAATAAAGATTTATTTAATTATGAATGATTTTCCAACTAAACTAATTGGATCTAAGAAGTTAAAAGGCAAAAAAGAATCCATTAAGATTTATAAATTTGAAAATTCCTTTTAATCCGATTTACTTAATTTCTGTAATAAGTTCTTTTATTAATTCTGTAGATGTAACATGGAATTTTCCATCTTCGTCGCTATATATTAAATATGCCTCAATATTGGGAAGTGTTTTAAGTAAGTCAAGAGATTTTTCTAAACCCATAACCATAAAAGCAGTTGCATAAGCATCGGCTGTCATGCAGTCTTTAGCTATAACTGTTGCGCTTAAAAGTGAATGTGTTACCGGATATCCTGTGTTCGGATCAATGGTATGAGAATACTTTATTCCATTTCGCTCATAAAATTTCCTGTAATTACCCGATGTTGCTAATGATTTATCTGACAATTTAATAATAGCCTGTAAGTTTTGTCCAGGAATATTATTGTTATCAATTGGTTTATCAATTCCAATTTTCCATTCTTTTCTTTTTTTATTTACACCCTTGGTTTTTACTTCGCCACCAATTTCAACGAGGTAATTAGCAATACCTTTATTATCGAGAAAATCAGCTACTACATCAACTGAATATCCTTGAGCAATTGCATTAACATCAATTGATACACGTGGATCTGTTTTTGAGATTGTTGAGTTATTTAAATCAATTTTATTGAAACCAACAAAAGTAAGTATGCTATCAATTTTGGCGTTGGTGATTTCTGCTTTGTTTTTAAAGCCAAACCCCCAGGCATTAACTAATGGTGCAACTGTTAAATCAAATGCACCGTTTGTTTTAGTATAAACTTCTTTTGATTTATTAAAAACTGTATTGAAATAAAAATCGGTTGTAATCAATTCATTATTGTTAATCTTAGTGATTAATGATTGGTTGTTGTATGTAGATAATGAAGTATCGAATTCAGCTAAAAGGTTTTCTATATCATCTTTAAAAATAACTCCATCCAAAGTCTCATAAGTAATACTATACGTTGTTCCCTGAACAAATCCACCAAAGTTTATGTAATCAGAATTTTGTTGATTACAAGATATTGTTATAAATACGATGAATATAAATGCAAATAAGTTTCTCATAATCAAGATTATATTTTTCATTGAAAAGTACCACGAAGTTAAGAAGATTTTGTGCTACAAATCAAGTGATTTGGTAAGATTTTTAAAAATAAAAAGCCAGAAACAAGTGTTTCTGGCTTTTAGATTCTGTATTGAGTTAATTATCCTCCGAAATCGTCAAATGCTAACATTTCGTCTGGAATACCTAAATCATAAATAAGTTTTTGAACCGCATCGTTCATTACAGGAGGTCCACAGAGATAATACTCTATTTCTTCTGGTTCTTCGTGTTTACTTAGATACTCATTGTAAAGAACATTATGTATGAATCCTGTTAAACCAGTCCAGTTATCTTCTTCTTTTGGCTCCGAAAGAGCTATGTTAAATTTAAAATTTGGAAATTCTTTTTCAATTGCTCTAAACTCTTCTTCGTAAAACACTTCACGTTTAGAACGTGCTCCATACCAATATGTAACTTTTCTTCCAGATTTAAGTGTATTAAACAAATGGAATATATGTGAACGTAATGGAGCCATTCCAGCACCACCACCTATATACATCATTTCGCGTTCAGTATCTTTAATGAAGAATTCACCATAAGGACCCGAGATCATAACTTTATCGCCTGGTTTACGAGAGAAAATATAAGAAGAACAAATTCCAGGATTTACCTTTTGGAAAGCTCCTTTTGATCTGTCCCAAGGTGGAGTTGCAATACGTATATTTAGTTTTACAATATTTCCTTCTTTAGGGTAGTTTGCCATTGAATATGCACGATAAGTTTCTTCTGGATTTTTCATCTTTAAATCCCACATATTAAACTGATCCCATTCTCCTCTGAACTCGTCTTCAATATCCATATCTTTAAAATCAACGTTGATTTTTGGAACGTCAATTTGAATGTATCCACCCGATTGGAAATTTAATTCTTCACCTTCTGGTAGTCTAACAACAAACTCTTTAATAAATGTAGCAACATTTTTATTTGAAATAACTTCACATTCCCATTTCTTAATTCCCATTACCTCTTCAGGAACATGAATTTTCATATCGCTTCGTAATTTCACCTGACAACCTAAACGCCAATGATTCTGTGCTTCTTTTCTTGTAAAGAATCCAGTTTCAGTTGGGAGAATGGTTCCTCCTCCTTCAATAACCTGACAACTACACATGCCACAAGTTCCACCGCCTCCACAAGCCGATGGTAAAAATATTTCGTTGTTTGATAGAGTTGTAAGTAAAGTATTTCCTGGATCTACTTCTATTTCTTTCTCATCATTAATATTTAACTTAACAGATCCCTGGGGTGTAAGCTTTGTTCTAGCGTATAAAAGAACCATTACCAATGCAAGAATCAATGTTAAAAAGATCGCAATGCTTAACAGTATAACTGTAATTTGTGATGTTAATAATATCATTTTCTAAGTTCTTTTATAATTTATAATTTAATTCCCATAAAGCCCATAAAGGCTATTCCCATTAATCCTGTAATTATAAACGTGATTCCAAGACCTTTTAACGGATCGGGTACATTTGAATATCTTATTTTCTCTCTAATTGCTGCAATACCAACAATTGCTAAGAACCAACCAACTCCAGAACCTAATCCAAATGCAGTTGCTTCTGCAATGTTATTATAAGCACGTTCTTGCATGAATAAAGAACCACCTAAAATAGCACAGTTTACTGCAATAAGAGGTAGGAATATTCCAAGCGAATTATATAGGGTAGGAGAGAATTTCTCAATAATCATCTCAACTAATTGTACCATGGATGCTATAATTGCAATAAAGATGATAAAGCTTAAGAAGCTTAAATCAACATCTGCAAATTTGGGGCTCAACCAAGTTAATGCACCTTCTTTTAACAAAAAGTTTTCGATTAAATAGTCAACCGGAACAGTAAAACCTAATACGAAAATTACTGCAATCCCTAATCCTGTTGAAGTCTTTACTGTTTTCGATACTGCCAAATAAGAACACATTCCTAGGAAGTATGCAAATATCATGTTATCGATAAAAACAGACTTGACAAATATATTTACTAAATTTTCCATTTTTTACAATTTTGCAATTTCTAATTAATTAGATTCTACTAGTTTCTTATTTTTGGCGCGTTGTACCCAAATAATTACTCCAACAACTATTAAAGCCATAGGAGGGAGAATCATTAATCCATTATTTTCGTATCCAAAGTCATATACACTCTCTGGTATTACCTTAAAGCCCCAAACTGTGCCAGAACCAAGAAGCTCTCTAAAGAAAGCAACTATAATCAGAATAATTCCGTATCCTGCAGCATTTCCAATTCCATCTAAGAACGATTGCCATGGTTTGTTACTTAAAGCAAATGCTTCAAGACGTCCCATGATAATACAGTTTGTAATTATTAATCCTACAAAAACAGAAAGTTGTTTGCTTATATCAAATAAGAAAGCTTTTAAAACCTGATCCACTAAAATTACCATTGAAGCAATTACCACTAATTGAACAATGATTCTTATTCTTGGTGGAACCGTTTTTCGTAATAAAGAAATTACAACATTCGAAACTGCCATTACTACCATAACTGATACTGCCATTACAAAGGCAGGTTTAACCTTTACGGTTACAGCTAAGGCTGAGCAAATACCCAAAACCTGAACAGTAATCGGATTACTATCATTTAATGGTTCTGTAAGTAACTTAATATTTTTGCTCGAAAAGAGTGGTTCTTTTTCTGCGCTCATTATATATAGTTTAAATTTTCAACTTAATAATTAATTATTTACCTGAGATTCTTCAGAAACTACTTCAGAAACATTCTCAATATCCATTTCAGGTGTAAGCTGTTTAATAGATTTTAAATAAGATTCGTAGCTACTCAAACAATCTTTAAGCATATCGTCAACACCATTACTAGTAATAGTACCACCAGAAATACCGTCGATTTCGTATTTTGAGTTTGGATCTGCGGCACCACCTTTTAAAATGCTGATTGAAACAAATTGACCTTCTTCATTGAAAATTTGCTTGCCAAAAAATTTAATTTGGAAATCTTTGGTGTCAATTTCAGCACCTAATCCTGGAGTTTCTCCTTTGTGTGCAAAATTAGCACCGTAAATTGTTGAAAGATCATCACCTAAAGCAACATATCCCCATATTGGACCCCAAAGTCCTTTTCCGTAAACAGGAATAATATATTGTTTGGAATCATTCAATGAGCTAATAAAAATTGGCAAGTTTTGTTTTTCGATAGGTTTTGCCAATTCTTTTTTCATATCAATATTAAAAGCATCAACCTCATTGTTAATTTCACCTTTAGAGCTTATTGTAAAGCTTTCAAGAATATATTTTTCGTAAAGAGCTTCAGCATCTTTTGCGGTACTTTCAATATTAACTGATGTTAAGATGTTTTGTTTTTTGTTTATTTCGACATTTTTTTTCTGAAATGGTTGTAATGTCATTGCAGCAACTGATAAGATGGCTGCAACAATAATAACCATTATAGCAGAAAAAACGAATATGTATGTATTACTATATGATCTCATAACTTAAATTTTTTATGCATTCACTTTAGCTCTTTTTAATCGCCTTTTAATATTACTTTCAATAACGTAATGATCAATAAGCGGAGCAAAAACGTTCATTAAAAGAATTGCTAACATTACTCCTTCAGGATAAGCAGGATTAATTACGCGAATTAATATTGCCATAAAACCAATTAGAAATCCATAAATAATTTTTCCTCGTGCAGTTTGTGCTGCCGATACAGGATCTGTTGCCATGAAAACGGCTCCAAATGCAAATCCTCCAAGTAATAAGTGTTCCCATGCTGGTATCTCCATGAATGGATTAACTGCAAATAGATTTAATAGTATTCCCATTACTAATCCACCAATTACTGTTGATATCATAATTCTTGCACTTCCAATACCGGTAATAATAAGTATGGCGGCCCCAATTAAAATAGCCAGAGTAGATGTTTCTCCAATAGAGCCAGGAATTGTTCCAATAAACATTTCTGCTACACTCGGTAGGTTTGAAATGTTTCCAGCCGCTGCTTCAGCCAATGGCGTCGCACCAGAAAAAGAATCAATAATTCCTTCTCCCGACATCATGCCATGTGTCCAAACAGAATTACCAGACATATATGAGGGGTAAGCAAAGAATAAGAAAGCTCTGGCTGTTAATGCCGGATTTAAAATGTTCATTCCGGTTCCACCAAAAACTTCTTTGCCGATTACAACCGCAAAGGCTGTTGCTACTGCTACCATCCATAAAGGAACATCAACAGGAAGAACTAATGGGATTAACATTCCTGAAACAAGAAAGCCCTCATTAACTTCATGACCTCGATATTGTGCAAAGGCAAATTCAATCCCTAAACCAACAACATATGAAACAACAATTATTGGAAAGATTTTTAGAAATCCTATCCAAAACATTTCAAGCATTGTACCTTCTTGACCTGTTGCTAAATAATGCTGAAAACCTGCATTCCACATTCCAAAAAGAACGGTAGGAACTAAGGCTAATACAACAACAATCATTGTTCTTTTCATATCGTTTGCATCACGAATATGAGTTCCTTTGTTCGTTACTTTATTCGAAACAAATAAAAAAGATTCAAAAGCTTCGAAAGTAGACTCTAGTTTTGCAAACTTCCCACCTTTCTCGAAGTGAGGTTTTAATTTGTCTATATATCTTCTTAATGATTTCATTAATTGATTTATTTTATAAGCTAATGGCTAATCGCTAAAAGCTGGTTTTAACTCATTTCTTTTCTCATCAAATCTAATCCAGTTCTAATAATAGTCTGAACTTCTGTTTTTGACGTACAAACATATTCGCATAATGCGAAATCTTCTTCGTCAACTTCGTAAATTCCAAGTTGTTCCATTTTGTCAATGTCTTCAACGAGAATAGATTTTATAAGTTGAACCGGATAAATGTCCATTGGGAAAACTTTTTCATACTCACCTGTCATTACATAGGCTCTGTTTCCGCCATGATAATTCGTATCAAGCTTATATTTCCGACCTGGTATTAACCACGAGAATACAGCTCTGGAAGCTGAATGTTTTTTAAATCCAGGTAATGCCCAGCCAAAGAATTCGTAATACTTTCCTTCTGGTATTACAGTAATCTGATTATCATAATAACCGACATAACCGTCTTTGCTAATTTTTGATCCTGTTAATACATTTCCTCCAATATATCTTAGTTCTCCATCATTTACATTGTTGGATGCAATATTCTTGATGCAAGCACCATTTAAAATCTTAAAATATTTTGGGGTTTTTATTTCTGATCCGGCAAGCGCGATTATTTTTGTTGCATCGTAAATGCCATTTTCAAATAATCGGCCAATTGCTATAATTTCCTGAGGATAAGTATACCAAACAATATCACCTTTATTAATCGGATCGATTTTATTTATTTGTACACCAACATTTCCTGAAGGATGAGGTCCTGTAAATTTATTTATTTCAACACCTTTTGCTTTTGTAAAAGTTTCAGCTGCCGGATAATCATTATTGATGTTTAAATGAATTTTACCACTTGTTAGCTTTGATAAAATATCAATTCCCTTTTGAAAACAACTAACACAATCTTTTACAATATAATCCATATCCGGTGCTAATGGAGCACTATCAAAAGCAGAAATAAATATTGCTTTTGGATCATCATTTGGATTTGCAATTGTAGAATAAGGTCTTTGACGAATTGAAGGCCACAAACCGCTTTTTTGCAATGTTTCTACAATTTGTTCTTTTGTAAGATTATTAGGATCTCCAGTATTGAAATTTTCATATTCAATATTAGTGTCAGCTTTTACTACAACTTCAAGGATTGCTCTTCGTTCGCCACGATTTATCGCTGTTACCTCACCACTTACTGGCGCTGTAAACTGAACTTCTGGTTGAAATTTGTCATAAAAAAGTGGTGTTCCAGCTTTTACCTTATCACCAACTTTAACAACCATCTTGGGGCGAATGCCTTGGAAATCAGTAGGCTTTACGGCATAAAATTCGGCTTGGTCGGCTTTCTTAATAATCTTTTCTGCAGCACCAAGCATACTAATGTTTAAACCTTTTTTGATTTTAATAACTTTCGACATGCTAAGTTGTTCTATTGATTTTACTTAAGTATTTACAAATTTAAAAAATATATAAAAACTATTTATTATTTATCCTGTGCTATTAACAACTATTTTAAACCTTTTTTGTTTGCAAAAACTGTTAAAAAAATAACACTATTCAAGAAAAACACACTATTCCATTATAAAACACTATATTTCTGATTCTTAAAAAAAAGTTGTTTCGTTTTGTTAATAGGCGTGTGCAAATTTAATTTTATTTTTCTATAAACATATATAAATTAGTCAATAAATGACTTTTGTCATGGATGATATAGATCAACTTTTTTATTGATCTAATACTATGTTTATTCTTTGTTTTACCCTTTAAGGCTAATTTGTTGAAGTGTATTCTTATCTTTTATTTTAATATATCCTTTTTCGTCTTCAATTATATTCTCTGATTTTAAATCTTTTAAGGTTCTTACAACACTCATCATCGACATTCCTGTAAAATCTGCCAGATCTTTTCTTGATAGAATCATTTTAAATTTTGTTGACTTAAAAATATTTTCCGATAAGTATAGAAGAGCATCAGCAACCCTTCCATTCATTTGTTTTTGTGTAAGACTAGCCATTTTATCATAAAACTGAAGAGATTCTTCATTTAATGATGCAATTACTGATTTTGCAAATTGGTTATTTTGTTGTATTAATTTTTCGATAGTAGTTCTATCGATAGAACATACTACTGAGTTTTCAAGAGCACTTACCGAGAACCTTGCAATGTTATCATTGTTATATAAAGATGTTAAACCAATTAATTTACCTTCCGGAATAATATCTAAAATTAAATTATGATCAATATCTGTTTCCTTATAGACTTTTGCAAAGCCAGATTTTAAATACATAATATGTGTTACAAAAGAACCTTGTTTAGATATTATTTCGCCTTTCTTAAAATTTATCTGAACTCTATTTTCATTCGTAAGTAAAAGTTCTTCTTCGTTTAATTGCTTAAAGCAAAGTGACTTTTCTTTACATTCAAAACATTTTATTGATTGATATTTAGTCATATTCTTTCTTTGATAGACGTTGTTAAGTTAATAAAATATCCCTTTCGAGTTTGCAAATATAGAACAATTAAAAAATAAACATAAATCAACAAATAAACAGACAAAAGATTAAGCAAAAGGTTTTGTACAATAGGTTGAAGCTGGATGTTATTTCATATATGGTATTGCAGATTGGTAAACATGTAAATGTGTAGAAAAATAAACATCACAATATGAAGATAAAGAATCAGTTAGCAATATTTTTCGTTTTAATAGTCATCTGGATATTATTTAACAATAGTCTGGAATTAGAAATTTTAGGTGTTGGATTCATATTATCCTTAAGTCTTGCTTTTATTTTTGGGCGACGCACCGATGTATTAGATGAGTTTAAATTCTCACCAAAAGCATTCTTTTATACAGGAGTTTATTTGTTGGTTTTCTTTTGGGATTTAGTGAAATAAAACATCAACGTAGCACTAATAGTTTTAAAACCATCTCTTCTAATTAATTCTGGAATTGTTAAAACTAAAACGGTTTTAAAATCAAAAATGGCTCGCATGATCCTGACCAACTCTATAACTCTAACTTCAGGAACATTGACTGTGGATATCGAAGATGATATATTATATATACACTGGATTAATGTTGAATCGGAAGATATTGATATCGCAACAGAGAAAATCGTAAAGAAGTTTGAAAAAATCTTAGTTAAAATATATGGTTAATACAATTTTAATAATAGTCGCATGTATAATGATGTTAGCAATATTGCTAACATTTTATCGATTTTTTAAAGGCTCAACAGAATGTGATCGATTGGTTGCATTTGATTTAATGACAGTGAGTTCCTCATCTATTATTGGTCTTATTGCAAAGTTTTCTGGACGAATAATCTATTTGGATGTTGCTATGGTTTATGGATTACTCAGCTTTTTAGGGGTAGTATTGTTGCACGTTATTTTGAGAAAGGACTGTAATTATGGAAAATTCAACAATTGAAATAATAGGTGCCGTTTTGGTTTTATGTGGATCAATATTTTGATTCCTTGATGCACTTGGATTGGTTCGAATGCCTGATGTTTATAATAGAATTCAGACTGGAACAAAAGCTTCAACCCTCGGAACATTTTTATCACTATTTGTATTAATCACAAATCCGGTTTCATCGCATGTTGTAGCAAGAGCATCGCATTGTATTAAAGTTCATTTTTTTACTAAAAACGGAGTAAATCAATACGAAAAAGATGCCGAGATATTTTTAAAGAAGAACTAAACAAAGATTAATATGCAAAGTATAATTCCAGCCTTATTTCTAGGGATTCTAATATTGGTTTTGGCAGTAATGGCTTTTCAGAATAAAAATATTGTTGTGGCAATTATTGCCGCAGGAGCTGTTGGTTTGTTTGCTTCTATTCTATACATAGTGCTTGCAGCAACTGATGTAGCAATGAGGGAAGCAGCAATTGGTAGCGGTTTATCTACTATCATTTTTTTATTTGCGTGTAACATTTTAGATGATTAATTTGTTAGTTGAATATAAAATTAAATTAAACAAATAAGCTTATGATAGATTTATCAACAAAATATATGGGATTTGATTTAAAAAATCCAATAATCGCAGCCAGCTCAGGAATGACTGACACTGCGGATAAAGTGAAGAATCTTGAAATGAATGGCATTGGAGCGGTGGTTTTGAAATCGCTATTCGAAGAACAAATAATGATGGAGATTGATGCAGTATCTGCATCTAATATCTACAATAACTATGGCGAGGCCGACGATTATATTTCTTATTACACCCGAAAACATAATGTAGATAATTATTTGCGTTTAATTGAAGATTCGAAGGAGCAAGTTGATATTCCTGTAATTGCAAGTTTGAATAGTTTCTCAATTGGTCAGTGGGTGAACTTTGCAGAACGAATAGAATCGGCTGGGGCAGATGCATTGGAATTAAATATGTTTATTTTACCTGGAGACCAGAAATTTTCTGGGCAGGAAATCGAAGAAATTTATTTTGATGTTATTAATAGCATCAGAAAAAACACAAGTTTACCAATTGCCTTAAAATTAAGCACATACTTTTCAGGAATGGCAGATAGCTTGATTAAAATGTCGCGCGAAGATATTTCTGCGATGGTTTTATTTAATCGTTTTTATAGTCCAGATGTTGATTTGGAGAGGGAAGAAATTGTTTCATCACGAATTTTTAGTTTGCCTGAAGAAAACTCTAATTGCATCCGTTGGATAGGAATGATTTCGGATAAAGTACAATGCGATTTAGCTGCATCAACTGGAATAATGAATGGTAACGATGTTCTTAAAAATTTGATGGTAGGAGCGAAGGCTGTTCAAGTAGCATCGACATTGTATAAAAACACAGCAAAACATATAGAAGTTATGTTACAGCAAATGGAACAATGGATGCATCATAAAGGCTATAAATCATTAGATGAGATTATCGGAAAATTAAGCTATAGAAAAATTGAAAAGCCAATGATTTATGAAAGAGCTCAGTTTATGAAGTATTTTTACGAAGATGATTAATACTTAAAAAAACTTAATGATAAGCCAGCATGATTATTGCTGGCTTATTTTTTATATTTGCTTCAAATCGATATTTTATGAAAAACGTATTACTTTCAATAATAATTTCTGCTTTTTGTGTTTCTAGTTTTAGTCAGGAAATAATCCATAATCAGGTCAATGATCAGAATATTAAAACAGTGTTAATGTATTCTGGCAATAATGATTTATCAATGCCAATTTGGGATTTAGGAAGTGCAAGGCAATTGACTTTGAGTTTCGATCATTTAAGTCTTGATATTCAGGATTACTACTATACAATAATTCATTGCAATTCTAATTGGGAGCCATCTAACTTAGATCAAAGTGAATACATCGATGGTTATTTCGAAGATCAGATTTCGGAATATCAATCATCTTTTAATACCAATGTTAATTACACGCATTACAAGTTAAAATTCCCAAGTGAATATATGCGACCAACAGTTTCTGGGAATTATATTCTACAGGTTTATGATAACTACAATCCTGATAAGATATTATTCACTAAACGATTTATGGTTGTTGAGCGAAAAACAAACATAGCTGCTTATGTTCGAAATATGAATCAAACTTCGAATTATAGTAACGATCAAGAGCTTGAAGTTGTAGTTGATTATACCGAAGATGAATTTTATGATATCATAGGAAATTTAAAAGTTCAGGTTTTAAAGAATCGTAATTGGACAAATTATTTGGAACTTACGCAGCCAAATTTAATTAAGGATTATGAATTTACTTTTAATGATTTTACAAAATTAAAATTCGAAGGTGGAAACGAATTTCACGTTTTTAACAGCAAAAATATTCATCATTATTCAGAAAATATTCAAAATATAAGTTTCATCGATAATATGTATCACTTTCAGTTGGCCGAAGATGTAGATCGAACCTTTGCCGATTATGTTTACAAACAAGAACTAAACGGACAATTTAAGATTGACGTGAATCCGAGTGAATATCCCGAAACCGAAGCAGATTACGTTTTTGCTTATTTTACACTTAAAATGAACGCTCCAATGCAAGAAGGAGAGATCTTTGTTTGGGGAGGCTTAACAAATTATGATTTTACAGAAGATAGTAAGATGACATATAACTTCGAGCAAAAGGCTTATGAATGTCGACTGTTTTTAAAACAAGGATATTACACCTATCAGTATGTTTTATTTGAGAAAGGGGAATATGATTTCAAATACATAGAAGGGAATCATTCACAGACAGAAAATTCTTATACTGTTTTAGTTTACTATCATGATTTTAGAGGAGATTATGATCGTTTAATTGGTGTAAGCGAAGTAAGCTCAAGAATAAAGTAAGTCATTTCTGTCATCCTGAGTTTATCGAAGGATAAACAAAATCTTTTTAAAAATGCAGTAAAGCGAAGAACCAAGCTTAACAACATTGAGCTTGTAAATATGTATTCTGTCATCTTCAACTTGATTGGAGATCTTATAGTAAATTCTACATTTTACTAAAATGAGATTCTCTTTTTCAAGGGAATGACATAGGATAAAAAGAGCGCATTTTAAATGCGCTCTTTTCATTTCTACAAATTCTTTTCAGGATACATATCATTCCATTGCTGAGGCTGATTTTTTAATTTAAAATCGAACCACGACATTATAGTGTAATGCCACTCAATTCGTTTTTTATAATCCAGAATCCAGTGATTTTGTCCATCAACTAAAACCATTTCCACATCTTTACCTAAAAGATTTAATGCAGTATAGTACTGTAAACTTTCGCCAACAGGAACGTTTGTATCTGCTGTTCCGTGTAGTAATAAAATAGAATTTTGGAATTTATCTGCATTATAAATTGGGCTGTTATCTACAAAAATATCTTTTCTGTTCCATGGATATGAGAACTTTGCAGCTCCAGTATTGTAGGTGTAACCCCAATAACCTTCTCCCCAATAACTTGTTAAACCACTAATTCCGGCATGGGAAATGGCTGTTTTAAAAATATCAGTTCTTGTTTGAATTAACATTGTAGTATAACCACCATACGATGCACCAATACATCCGACATTTTCGGCATCTGCTGTTGTATGCGTTTTAAGGAATTCTTTTGTTCCATCAATAATATCATCAATAGCATCAAATCCCCAACCATTAACGTGTAAGGCAGAAAAATCTTGTCCAAAACCAGTAGCTCCACTTGGTTGCAATACATAAACAATGTATCCGCCTGCTGTCCAAACATTAATAGGATAACGTCCACCAAAAGAACGTTCAATTGGCGATGTGCCTGCATAGTAATTTACTATTACTGGATATTTCTTTGAAGCATCATAGAATGGAGGATAATAAACACGACCATAAATAGTCGTTCCGCTTTTATTCACAAAGTTCCAAGGCTCGGTTTTACCAAACTGAATATCATTAAATCGTTCTTTTTCAGGGAATGATATTGTTGTATTTGTTCCTTTCTTTAGATCAATTGAATATAATTTATTTGGAGTTGAAATGCTTGTTCCAGTATAAACTGCAACTGGTTTATTGTGTGCAAAATCAATATCTCCTAAAACTTCAACAGATAAATTTATCTTATTAAAACTTTGTGATTTGACATCATATTTGTATAGGTTTCCGTAATCCTTTTCGCCAACCGACAAATAAATTTCTTTATTATTTACCCAGTATGCTGAACCAATAGCAGGATCAAAATTTTTGGTAATTGCTTCAATATTATTTGTAGCTAAATCGTAAAGGTATAATTGCGAGTCGTAGCTGTTTGGAATTCTTCCTTCGCTTACTTTAACTCCTAATTCTCCAAAACACTCTGGTCCACCTTGAACCAAAAGCATTGTTCCATCAGGTGAATATTGACAATCTCCACCGTATATTTTATTCTCCCAAATAATTTTTAGCTCTGATGTTTTAACATTCATTTCGTAAAGATTCTGCTTTCGAAATGGAACTTCAGAATAATCCATTCGTGAAGTTGAGAATAAAATTTTTGATCCATCAGGTTTAATATCTTGCAAGGAAGATGAAAGATTTCCTGCTGTAAGCTGACTAACTATTTTGGTATTTACATCAATTTTATGTAAAAATGATCTGTTTCTGAAATAGGGTAAACGATCATCAGATCCATAAATGCGTTTTAAATCACCAGGTTTATCAGCTGTTATATATGTGCTATAAACAATAAAATCTTCGGTTGGAGACCATACATAATACGATAGATCTTTTATCCCATTAATGATAGATGTTTCCTGAGTTTTAGCAATATCGTAAATAAAGATTTCTGATTTTTCATCAATATCTGTAGAATAAGTTAAACGATCCGTGCTTGGCAACCATGCTATATTTGAGATGTTTTTATTTCTTAATACAGAGATGTTTTTTTTATTTTCAAGATCATAAATCTCAGAATACTTTATGCTTTTTCCGTTTCCATGAACCTTCTCAGAATAACTGATTAGAACATATTTTCCAGATGGTGAGATAGTTGAAGAAGAAATATTGTTTCCTTCTAAAACATCATTAATTGTAAAATATTTTTTAGAATTTAAGCTTGCCGTTGCTTCACAACCCTTAAAATCATCTTTATAATCGAAGTTTGCTGCTAATTTAACCTTATCATTCGTTGAAATACATTTGATTTCTATTTTATGATTTCCTGAATTTAATTCTAAATCGATTTTATTTTCTTTTAAATCAGAGCTTGTTTCGGTTTTAATTAATTCATCATTAATATAAACTTGATATGAGCTATTTATTGTTAGATTTAAAGAACCTTTTGTCCATCGATTAACCGATAAGTAACTTTTTAGTACAAATAAATTATTTCCTTTGGTCTGATTTAGAATAATACTGTCAGCACCTAACTCAGTTGTTTTCCAAATTAATGATTTAGCATTTAAATCAATTGCAGTAGTATTCAATAAATTGGATGCTTCAAATATATTTCCATCAATAGATTTTACGTTAGAAAATACAGGCATATTAATTTTCTGTGGATTTGTAATCATCCACTTGTTTAATTCTATGTTATTTTGAGCCCATGATAATTGAGTAAAAATAACTAGTAAGAATATAAAATTGATTTTTTTCATTATGATTTTATTTATGTTTTGTGTTTGACTATGATTATTTATTCAAGTTTAAATTGCGTTATTTATTTTACCTAATTCTTTTTTTAGAACCATAATTAAGAATTAACAAAGTTAAAATAAAAACAGATTTATTAATCCCATAATTTATATTCATACAAATTAACAGGAAAGAAAATTTACTAGAAAAGAATGACTAAGTTGTTTTGTGGGTACTTTTAAATTAGAAAAATGTCTGTAGGCTGTTAATCTATTTTATGTTAATTGTATCAAAAGAGTTAGATAATAAGTCTATTACAAGTATTTTTCCAAATAGCAGGTTGCTAAAATCACCAGTTAAATATTTTACCCCTTCGGAGACTTGCAGAGATGCCATGGTTGTTACAACTGGGGGGAATATTTCCTTGTTAATTTTTTCATCAAATTTTGTAGCATCTACGGAAATTATTTTCCTCAGACATTCAGTTTTGCCAGGAATAATTACTGTGAGTTGTCCAAAATAAGTACTAACTCCAGCATGCACCATTGGGATGCCTTTAGGGAATATCAGATCATCAAGAATATATCGTGATGTAAAATTATCGAGACAGTCAAAAACCAAATCTACTTTCGGTATTTTCGTTTTTTTGTTGATTTTCTCACAATGAGCAATAATGTTAATGTTGGGGTTTATTTTTCTTAGCCCAGCAATAGCAATATCACATTTAGTGTTGCCAATATCTTCAGAATTATACAATATCTGGCGATTAAGGTCGGGAGGATCTATTTCTGCAAATTCATAAAAATAAATGGTACCAATGCCTAAACGGGCGAGTAGGTTAAGAACAGAGCTGCCTAATCCACCAGCACCTGCAACCATAACAGATGCTTTATGAATTTTTGCGAAATTTTCTTCGCCCAAAAGGTTCATATGTCGTGCGTATATTTCCATTATCAACCTCCTCCGGAAGGAGGAAAAACAGATACTTCGCATTCCTCATTTATCATGGTTTCCAACTTTTCGGCATGGAGTATATTTTTCCCATTAATTAAAAGGATAGTTCCTACCATAATTTTTCCATCTTCAATTAATTCAGGAATAATATCGGAATTTAGTTGTTGTGAAGCTAACTTTAAAAGTTTTAGTATTGTAACAGGTTTGTCTATTTCAATTTCAAGCCCTGCTACACCCAGGTTTAAGCGTAAAGTGCTATATAGTTTGACTTGTATTTTCATTGGCATAAATTTCTTGATTGTATATAAGCTTGCTTTTTATTCGTATTGGTATGTTGCACTCATCATTAATAAACAGCTAATACAATACAAAGTTTTAGATGATGTGAACTAAATTTAAAAACCATGCTGGCTTTAAAGATTATAATACCAGTCATTTCAAAATTCTGAAACAACTGGTATTGTATTTGGTGATAATCGAAAATTACACCTGTGTAATTTTTAGAGTCCCAGTTCACTTAATTTTTCATCCGTAGGGATACCGTCTTTTGTCCATCCTCTGATTTCATAATAGTGAGGTAGTAATTCGCTTAAACGGTGCACATGACCTTTACTTGGGCCATCAGGAATAGGATCTTCAAGCAAGCGTTTAGGTAAGGTGTCGTCTGCTGCTGTCAGTCCGGCATTTAGGTTAAACTGTCGTTCTAAATTCCAAATTCGCTCGCCTGTCTGCATTAGTTCGTTAACAGAGTAATTAAAACCCGTGGCTTTGTTTAGTAATTCAGCATAATCAGGTGCACCCATAGCAAATGAAGTGAACAAACACAATCCGCTAGAGTCGATTACGGCAGTTAAATCCTGAAATATCTTCACCCATTCCGGTTTTCCTTTGATTTCCTGAGGATCTAGTTTTTCCGGTGTGCCCAGAACTTCAGGTGAGATCATATAACATCTCACATGGCATCCTCCACGGTTGTTTGTGGCATATCCAAGTCCATGTCCTTGAATCCCTCGGGGGTCGTATGCTGGGATTTCCATTTTTTTAACTGTCATGGAAACTTCTGGATGTCCATAGCTTTCAGCCAAGCGATAAGAGCCAAGAGCTAATTTTTCTCCAATACCTTCTTTGTGTCCCATTTTTTTTACGTAGTAGAGAATCGCTTCTGCGTTTCCAAATTTTAATTCTGGACCTTTTTCTAGTTCCTCTTTTTTAATATAACCTCGATCGTATAGTTCCATTGCTGTTGCAATAGTTACGCCTGCCGAAATAGAATCTAAACCTAATTCGTTACACATGAAATTGGCCTGTGAAATGGTATTTAAATCGTTTACTTCACATAGAGCACCAAATGCCCATCCTGGCTCATATTCAGGACCTTCGCCAGTTTTACCTTGTGGTAAGGTAACTAATCGTCCGCAAGCAATTGGACATGCATAACAAGCTACATTTTTTACCAGATAGCCTTTCTCAACAAGAGCTTCTCCCGATACTTCATCGACAGATTCGTATTGTGCTTTTTGGAAGTTGCGTGTAGGATACGCTCCAATAGAGTTAATAATATTATCGAGTACTTTTGTTCCTAAAGCAGGCAATCCCTGGCCTGTTACTCCATTCTCTTTTAATATCTTAACTTTCTCCTTAACAGCTACTTTAAAAGCTTCTTTATCATCAATGAGTGTTTTTTTCTTTCCAGAAACAATGATAGCCTTTAGCATTTTACTTCCCATTACCGCACCAACTCCAGATCTTCCAGCAGCACGGTTTTTATCATTCATTATACCTGATATAAGCGAAAGTTTTTCGCCAGAAGGTCCAATGCAGGCAACTTTTGCTGTTTTTTCCCCGATTTCTTCCATTAGAATATCTGTGGTTTCGTGGGAGTCTTTGCCCCAAAGATGACTTGCATCTCTTAATTCAGCTTTTTCATCATCTAGATACAGATAACAGGCTTTTTCGGCTTTGTTTTCAAAAATTAACACATCGTAACCGGTATTTTTTAGTTTATGTCCAAAAAATCCACCCGAATTACTTGATGCTATGGTGCTGCTAAGTGGAGATTTGGTTATTACCATATACCTACCACCGGTAGGAGCTATGGTGGAGGTTAATGCCCCGGTAGCAAATATTAGCTTGTTGTCCGCTGAGAGTGCGTCAACTTTAGGATCCACTTCGTCCGAAAATATTTTCGTTCCCAGACCTCGTCCACCGATATACATTTTCGCAAGATCTTGTGATAGCTCTTCCGTTTTAATTTCTTTTGTAGCGAGATTTATTCTTAAAATTTTACCGTGGTAAGACATAATGTATAGTTTTTAGTTGTTGAATTTTCGGTAAAGTATAAAACAAATAGCTAACTAACAATATGTTAGGTTTTGCATATCGAAATCTATATCACGTCTTTATTTTATTAGTTTAAATTTATTATCCAGAAATTATACAAAAAAGTTAGATGCTATTCAAATATAAAAGATATAAGTGTCTTTTATATGCCTGTTTATTGTGTGAAAGTAAAGCCTAAGTAAATTTCTATAAAATTCTATTTTTTTAATGGGCTCAATGCGAAAATAAAAAGGTTTAAAAAATAAAAAGAAATCTTAATCAAATAAAAAATCTACTTAGGTGATATTTTTTTTAATCATTTTAATAAGTGATAATGTTTTTAATGCAAATCTAAAGGCTTGCGCGATTTAGTGAAACACAATTGTGGCTTAAGTTTACATATTATTGTAACTCCAAAGTGGTAGAAAGCATGTTGAACAATATTCTATCAATAATTATAAGGTTCAATAGAAGAGTCTTTTAAATCAAAATTACTGGGAGTCTGTTTTGTGTGTTTTATTCAAATAATTGGAATAAGAGTACCTCGATGATAAATAAAATAGTTAGATTTATAAAAAAGCAATTTGAATAATATTGAGAAAGAAGATCCTTTATATCGAAATTAAAAGATATTTAAAGAATGAATAGACAACTCATCATTGCTCACCGGGGAGAATCTTTTATTGCTCCCGAGAACACATTGTCTTCCGTTAATCTGGCCTGGAGAAATGGAATAAATGCTGTTGAGATTGATGTGCGTTTAAGTAAAGATAATCAAGTAGTTGTTGTTCATGATTCAAATACTTGGAGAATTTCCAGAAAACTAAAATGGATTCGCTATACCAAATTAAGAAAACTTAAACGTATTGATATAAGGATACAAAAAAATCATAAGTATAAAGGAGAAGTAATTCCTACATTGCAAGAAGTTTTAAGTACTGTTCCAAAGGGAAATAAAATAATTATCGAAATAAAAAGTAGTTGTAAAATCATTCCTTATCTTAAAACTGTAATAAATACCTCTTCTTTACAGGCAGATCAAATAGAGATCATAAGTTTTAGTTTGAAAACTTTAATTGAAGTTAGAAAGCAACTTTCAGAATATTCTGTTTATTGGATTCGAGAACTTGATTATTATTGGATAAGAAAAATCTTTCGTCCATCGATTAATAGAATCATATCAAAAGCAATTAAATATAATATGAATGGCTTAGATTTGTGGGCAGGACGAATGCTGGATCAGCATGTTATAAATGAAATTAAATCGGCTGATCTGAAACTATATGCGTGGACCGTAAATAAACCCCAAAAAGCAAAATCTCTTTTTGATATGGGTGTTGATGGAATTACCACAGATAGGGCCGGGTGGATTAAGAATCAGTTAGAATCACACAATAAATAAACTATTATCGTACTAAACGAATGGGAAAAATAATTATCGGTATTCATGGTTTAGGAAACAAACCATCGGAAGAAACTCTTAAGAACTGGTGGAAGGAGTCAATGCTCGAAGGGCTAAAAAACATAGGTCAGGATATTGTACTTCCTAAATTCGAACTTGTTTATTGGGCCGATATATTACATGAACAACCTCTGGATGAGACCCTAAAAGATGAGAAGCATCCTTTATATTTAAAGGAAAAATATATTGAAGGGGGAAAGGAAAAACCGGATGTAAAACACCCAATTAGAAAAAAGATTTTGGACTGGTTTGATCAGGCTGCCGATAAAATTTTCTTAAACGACGATATGACTGTTAACTATTCTTACATTACGAATAAGTTAATTCATAACTATTTTAAAGATCTTGAAGCATATTACGAAAATGGAGAATTACACAGTAACGGAAAAATCTATCATGCTAGAGATCAGATCAGAAGTAGATTGATTGAAATCTTGAAGAAATATGAGAATGATGATATCTTTTTGATTTCGCATAGTATGGGGACGATTATAGCTTTTGATGTACTTACATTTCATTTGCCAGAACTAAAAGTCCAAACATTTGCTACCATGGGTTCTCCATTGGGAATTCCTTTCGTAAGAAGCAAGATAGCTCAAGAAAAGAAGGTAGTTTTAAACGATCATAATAAATTAAAAACTCCGCGTGGAGTTAAAAAATGGTATAACTTTTCGGACCTTGAAGATGATGTGGCAATTAACTATAGCCTTAAAGATGATTTTGATGAAAATAAATCAGGAGTGAAAGCTATAGATTTTATTGTACACAACGATTATGAAATGGATAATGAAGAAAACCATCATAAATCGTTTGGTTATTTACGTATACAGGAATTTTCAAATGTTTTATTAGATTTTATTCAGCAAAAAGAAAGAAAATTTATTCAAAAGATTAAAGACTTTTTTACGAAAAACGAGTATTCTGATATTGATTAACTAAGACTTGTTTTCTAATTTTTCTATTACTTCCTTTTAATTAGAATTTCGTTTGAATTAATTTTAAGATATTCATCGGTTAATGGATCTATCAGTATTTATTCTTATAAAATAAGTTTAAGAATATTTTTTCAAATTCGAAGTGTTAATGTCATATTAAACTTTTTTCCCACAGTGTTTTATTGAATAAACTCTAATAAAAGTCAAACAAATATTTTGCTTTATTATAAAAAGATTGATTAAAAAAAACAAACCAAATTTCTATATTTCCGTATTGTAAATCAATATTATGTTCGAAACATATAGCTTCTAAATCTATAATTCTATTCTTTTAGATTTTATTTGAATATTACAAAAGCAATTTTATTGTAATGACACGTTTAATTATTAAGCATAAAAATATGACGAAAAATTATATTAGATTATTTATTGTATTCATTTTTGTTTTTGTACTAACAAAAGTAAATGCTCAAGAAATATTATCTACTTCTGGAAATAATGCTGCAGGAGGAAGTGGAACTGTAACTTATACTGTAGGGCAAATAGTTTATTCAACAATTATAGGAGAATCAGGTTCATTGGCTCAAGGTGTACAACAGGCTTATGAGATCACTGTGATATCAGGCTTTGAGCATAAAAAAGATATTAAGCTTATGTGTAAAGCTTATCCAAATCCAACAGTTGATAATCTTATATTGGAGATTGCAAATTATGAAAGTGATAATTTGACTTACCAACTTGTAGACGTAAACGGGAAACTAATTCAAACAAAAAAAATTACTGTCAACGAGACAGATATTTACATGAATAATTGTGCTGTTGGGGTTTATTTTTTAAAGCTCTCTAGCAATTGTAATCCAATAAAAACATTCAAAATAATTAAACAATAAAATTTATTACAAGATATCAGAATTATGTTATTTTTTAAGATGACATAATAAAAATCCAATCTAAAAACTTCAAAATAATCCATATGAAAAAAATATTTACATTTATTATAAGTCTACTCTTAATAGCAAATGCTTGGGCTCAAAGCCCCGAAAAAATGTCGTATCAGGCAGTAATTCGAGATAATAGTAATAACTTGGTTACCAACCAGAAAGTTGGAATGCAAATTAGTATTTTGAATGGTTCAGCGGATGGCATAGCAGTTTATGTTGAAAGCCAAACGCCAGCATCTAATGCCAATGGATTGGTAAGTTTAGAAATTGGGACAGGTGCAACAAGTGATAGTTTTTCTTCAATAGACTGGACAGAAGGACCTTTTTTTATCAAAACTGAAACCGATCCGTTAGGAGGTGACAATTATAGCATAACAGGAGTAAGTCAATTGTTAAGTGTACCTTATGCAATGCATGCAAAAACTGCCGAAAATATAAGTGGAGAAATTAACGAAACCGATCCGGTATATACTGTATGGGATAAAAGTACAGGAATAAGCATAACCGAAACTCAAATTAGTGATTTGCAGAATTATTTAACTTCCGAAGTTGATCCTCAATTTGCATCATGGGATAAAGAAAGTGGCATAGTAATTACTGAGAGCCAAATTTCTGATTTAAAAACCTATTTAACAGAGGAAATCGATCCTGTATATACTTCTTGGAATAAAAGTACAGGTATAAATATTACCGAAAGTCAGATTAGTGATTTACAGAACTATTTAACCGCTGAGGTTGATGGATCTGTAACCAACGAGATCGAACTTCCAACTCAAACAGGGAACTCAGGAAAAATACTTACGACGAATGGAACAAGTCCAGCATGGAGCTCCGTAAGTTTTAATGATTTAACTAATGTACCTGCAAATTTGGATAAGGATGCAACAGACGATTTTGACGGATCATTTTCAAGTTTGGTTGATGTTCCCGTAGGTTTAAGCGATGGTGACGATGATACACGTTTAAGTGAAGACGAAGTGGATACTTTTGTTTCCAATAATGGATATTTAACCGCTGAGGTTGATGGATCTGTAACCAACGAGATCGAACTTCCAACTCAAACAGGAAACTCCGGAAAAATACTTACAACGAATGGAACAAGTCCTGCATGGAGTGCGGTAAGTTTTAATGATTTAATAGATGTACCTTTAAATCTTGATGTTGATTTTAGTGATGATTTTAATGGATCATTTACCAGTTTGACAGACATTCCTGCAGGATTAAATGATGGTGATGATGTATTAACAGAAGACGAAGTGGATACTTATGTTTCCAATAATGGATATTTAACCGCTGAAGTTGATGGTTCTGTAACTAACGAATTACAAAATTTTGCTCAAGTTTTAGCCCAAAGTAATGATGGAGGTGCAAAACAGATAAAAAATATTGCCGATCCAACCGAAGATCAGGATGCTGCAACTAAAGCATATATTGATGCACGAATAGCTGAAATATATGGTGTGTTGTATAGATCCAAAGATTTTGAGGGTAATTCTTATGAGGGTGTAAAAATTGGAAACCAGCTTTGGATGGGAGAAAACCTGAAAACTACTCATTATGCTAATGGTGATGAAATAGAAGATGGTAGTGATTTATCTGATTATTCTGGTGAAGTTGAACCTAAATATTGGTTTGCTTATGATGATGATCTAAATAATATTGATACATATGGTAGATTATATACTTGGTATGTTGCAACTGATGAAAGAAACGTTTGTCCAGATGGTTGGCATATTCCTTCTCATGATGACTGGGCAGAATTATTTACTTTTTTAGGAGGAGTAGATAATGCAGGTGGAAAATTAAAGGAAATTGGACTTGAGCATTGGAATGAACCAAACAATTGGGCTACTGATGAAGTTAATTTTAAAGGCTTACCAGCTGGTGGTCGTTATTACGCATCTAAAAGTTATATGGATATAGGTAAAAAAGGACATTGGTGGTCTACTGAAGAGTTTGAGTATCTGGGAGAATTAACTCATGCAAGAGATCAGGTTATAGAATACGATGAAAGAAAAGTATCTAGTTATGCTGACACAAAGAAATTTGGTTATTCTATTCGTTGCATTAAAGATTAAATTTATTAATAATTTGGCTTTTCAGCTTTTATCAATTGAAAATTGTGTTGCTGGTGTTTACTTATTAAAAGTGATAAGCTTCAATCGCAAAATAAAAACATTCAAAAATCATTAAACATAAAAATATTTACATTTATTATAAGTCTACTCTTAATAGCAAATACTGGGCTCAAAGCCCGGAAAAAATGTCGTATCAGGCAGTAATACGCGACAATACCAATCAATTAGTTACGAATCAGGAAGTGGGAATGCAAATTAGTATTTTACAAGCTTCAGCTGATGGTTAGGCAGTTTATGTTGAAAGTCAAACGTCAACAACTAATGCCAATGGATTGGTAAGTATAGAAATTGGGATAGGTACAACAGTGATAATTTTTCTTCAATAGACTGGGCACAGGGTCCGTATTTTATTAAAACTGAAACCGATCCGGAAAGAGGTTTCAATTATAGTATAACAGGAGTAAGCCAATTGTTAAGTGTGCCCTACGCAATGCATGCTAAAACAGCTGAAAATATAAGTGGCGAAATCAACGAAACCGATCCTGTTTTTACTGCTTGGGATAAAAGTACAGGAATCAGCATTATCGAAAGTCAGATTAGTGATTTGCAGAATTATTTAACTGTCGAAGTAGATGGATCAATTACCAACGAATTACAATTTCTAAGTCTTTCGAATGATACATTGTATTTATCAAATGGCGGTTTTGTTAAAATACCTTCCGGTGAACGACAAATGTTAAGTTTATCAAACGACACAATATATTTAACGAATGGAGGATTTGTAAAATTTCCTGCTTCTTTTACAGGAGCAAATTTATTGGTGAATTATACAAAAACAGATAATGTGTGTGTGTACAGCGAAAATGGAAGTATCAATGTTACGGTTAGTGGTGGTACACCTCCATACACTTATAGGTGGGGTAATTTTTCTTTTAGCTGGAAAAATAGTAGTGGAACAGAAATTTCTACCGAAGAAGATTTATCAGGTGTTGGAGTAGGAAACTATACACTCGAAATAAGCGACCTTAATAATTGTATCTATGAGATACATTATTTTGAAATTAACATGAGTCATTAACTAAATAAAAATATAATAATTCTAGCGATCTAATGTTAAGGGGCTGTCCAAAAAGTAAATGAACTGTCATTCCCTTGAAAAAGGGAATCGCCTAAATGGCTGCTTAACAACTAATAATGAGATCTCCAATCAAGTTGAGGATGACAATAATTGACTTTTTGGACAGAGTCTTTTTTATAAACTATTAAACATAGTTTACTAATTCAAAAGGTTTAATAATTTGATATGACTATAAGGTGGATGAAACGAAATATAAGAAGAGAAGCAAATTAATTAGGAAGACAAAAAGAAGTAATAGCTGCTGTTTCAAGTTATAACAATTTGTTAAGCAATCGTTAATCTTTTTATTACTTCATCTTTATAACTTCTACTAATTGGAATTTCATTTTCACCAATCTCAATATATTCGTTGGTAAATGAATCAATCTTATCTATTGAAACTATAAAAGAACGATGTACTCTAATGAAATCTTTTTGCGGAAGTTTAGCTTCAATATTTGTAATTGTTTCTCGAGTGATAATTGTGTTATCGACTAAATGAATTTTTATATAATCGCTTAAGCTTTCGATATATTTTATTTCGTAAAAATTAATTTTAATCATCTTTCGATCAGCGCGCACAAAAATATAATCGCTTTGATCATTACTAATTACATGTGCAGATTCTTTTATTTCTTGATGGTTTTCATTTCTATATTTATAAATTGCCTGAAGCAATCGATCAAAGGAAATTGGTTTTAAAAGATAATCAACAGCTTGTAAATCGAATCCATCAACGGCATATTCTCGGTAAGCGGTAGTGAAAATTATTTTTAAGTCTTTATTTATTGATTTGGCAAAAGACAAACCCGATATTTCGGGCATATTAATATCTAGGAAAATTAAATCTATTTCATGTGTGCTAATTGCATTAAATGCTTCTACTGCCGATTTGCAACTACAAACTATTTCTATTGCATCAATTTTGGAAAGGTGACTTTCAAGAATTTCTCTTGCAACAGGTTCATCATCAACAATAATACATTGAATTGCATTAGCCATTTTTTGATTTGTTTAAATCATTAATAATAAGATTTACTAAGTACCAATTATTTTTGGTTTCTATATTAAGAGAGTAATGTTCTTTATAGTTAATATCAAGTCTTTTTCTAATGTTTTCTAATCCAATACCACCTGTATTGTTTGTTGCTTCTTGGCTTAAAACCGTATTTCTAATAGAAAAATTTAATTGATTGTCAGAAACATGTACATCAATTTCAATTTGTAAAAATCCATCGATTAAACTACCATGTTTAAATGCATTTTCGATAAATGGAATAAGAAGCATAGGAGCAACCTGAATACTCTCGCTGAAATCGTTCGATTTAAAAATTATTTTAAGTGTGTCTTTAAATCGAATTTTTTCTAAATTGATATATTCTTTTATATGCAGTACCTCTTCTTTTAAACTTACTTTTGGTTTGTTGATTTGATATAAAATATAATCAAGTAGATTTGATAACATTAAAATGATCTCTGGTGTTTGTTCCGATTGTTTTAAAGCAAATCCATAAATCGTATTTAGTGTATTGAATAAAAAATGCGGATGAATTTGCATTTTTAAATAATGAAGCTCTTGTTCTTTTAGTTTTAACTGTGTTTCCAGTATTTTTGTTTGTAGTTCCTTATTCTTCGAAATGTTATTAAAATTCTGATTTAAAATTCTTACAAAGCTTACCATACCAACCACTAGAAAAACCAGAATGAGTACAAATACAAAGTTTTTACTCATTGGTGGCATAATCGAAATATTAAAACTCAATAAGAATATTAAGCAACCGTAAATTATCAGTACAATTAAATAAGACGATACTACGAATGTATAGAAACTGTAAAGCCCAAAAAGAAAGTAATTTTTAGTTAACAGATAGCGCGGAATTAAAAAGTCTACAACAAAATAAGTAACAGCCATGGTTAATGGGAGTAGTAAGCTTGAAAACCAGGTTGCATATCTCGATTCAATGGAGTTGTAACTATAAAAATATACAAAGAAAAACCACACTGCTATCCACAATAAGATATGTAGGAGTATAAAGCGTATTTTATTTTTTTGAAATATTTTCACAATAACAATATTACATAAAATCTTTAGAACCACATTTTTTTAGCGATAAATAACCAAATTAGTACTTGATTTTACAATCTTGATTAACCATTTGCATTTTGTATCTTTAAATTTGTTAAAGAGTAAGGTAAATAAGTTATCCATCGTAATTAAAAAATG
Organism: Bacteroidales bacterium; assembly: GCA_016342685.1. Lineage (GTDB taxonomy): Bacteria > Bacteroidota > Bacteroidia > Bacteroidales > UBA12077 > UBA12077. The sequence continues at coordinate 540,472 of JAEINU010000003.1, forward strand.
CGAAGCTAAATCCTGTTTACATTTGATTTAGTATTCATCTAAAACAATTTATTATGATTACACAAATAATTAACAAATTCAACGAAGGTGGACCTTCTTATACTTATCCAATTTTAATTTTATTGATTGTTATTATAGCTTTATTTGTTTATGGAGTTATTAAAAAAGATAACAGAAGTAAAATGATTGAACTCATTAAATCGTTTAGTTGGTTTACTGTTGCATGGGGTTTTTATGGACGTACTATTGGATTGATTGTTGCATTTGATAATGTAGAGGCCCACGGAGAACTTACTCCAAGTCTTTTAGCCGAAGGTTTAAAAATGGCACTCATAAATCCGATTTTTGCAATTTCTGTTTTTTTAATTGCTCGCGCAGGGATTATTGCTCTAATTCTACTAATAAAGAAAGAAGACTTTAATTAAGTTAAAGCCTTCTTTAATTCATTATCCATTACAAGCATATTCTTAAGTTTATACTATATGTCATTCTTGAATGTGCTTGCTTTTCTAATAAGTAAATCAAAAAAACATTTTATCATGAAAGCATTTCTTACCACGATTATATTTTTATCCTTAAACTTCAATTATTTATGTGCTCAGATTAATACTGAAAGAATTGATTCTGTTATTAATAATCATTTCGAAAATGGAGAGTTTAATGGGAGTGCGTTAGTTACAGAAAATGGAAAAGCTATTTATAAAAACGGTTTTGGATACTCAAATTTTGAATGGGAAATAAAAAATAGCCCTGACACGAAATTTGCAATAGGATCTTGCACTAAACAGTTTACGGCTACTCTTATCATGAAGCTTATCGAAGAAAATAAATTGTCTTTAGAAGATAATATCTCCAAATATATTCCTGAGTATCCTGCAGATAAGGGCAGTAAAATTACTATTCACAATCTGTTAAGTCATACATCAGGAATTCCTGATTTTTTTGGTTTGCCACAGATGAGAACTTTAATGTACAAAGAAAATAAACCAGATGATTTTATTAAAACTTTTTGGGATTTGGAATTGGATTTTGAACCAGGATCGCAACTGAAGTATTCGAACTCAGGTTACTTCATACTTGGAGTAATCATTGAAAAAGTAACAGGTTTATCTTATGCAAAAGCTTTGAAAGAATATATATTTAATCCTTTACAAATGAATAACTCCGGTGTTTTAAAAGATAGAGAAGTTTTAAAGAATAAAGCATATGGCTATATTAAAGTAAATGAAATTTATAGGACAGCACCATATTTTAATCCTTCCGGAGCTTTTTCGGCAGGAGCTATTTATTCAACAGTTGAAGATTTATTAAAATGGCAAAACTCAATTAATTCTAATTCAATTCTGAGCCAAGAAAGTATAGATAAAATGTTAACGGTTAATTTTTCTAGATATGGATATGGTTTTGCTATTTTAGAAAAAACTTTAGAAAATGGAGATATAGTTACTTTATTTGGACACGAAGGACAGATTTTTGGATTCAGATCTTTAATTCAAATCATTAAGGAAGATAATTGTTCTGTAATTCTTCTAGATAATTCCCAGAGTACCGAATTAGGGAAAATAGCTTCGGAGATTAGAAAGGTATTGTATAAGAATTAGCACAATTACAGCGGATATAATTACAGCAGGATTACTGCAATTTATTTTAATCAATTTATAATATGTTTAAAAAGAATATAACTCTAGCTCTAAGAATATTTGTAAAAAATAAATATTACTTTTTCTTAAATCTTGCTAATCTGACTTTAGGAATTGTTTGTGGTATAATAATTTTACTTTACTTGTTGAATTTTTCAAGTTTTGATAAACATCATTCAAATCATGATAGGATTTATAGAGTAGGATATGAATTTAATACTTCGTCTGGCAGATCAATGAAAGGAGCTAGATCATCCGAGAGAATAGGTCCCATGTTTCAAGATGAATGTCCTGAAGTTGAATCATATGTTAGATTCCGACCAATGGATAAAGTTGTTGTTAAATATAATGATAAGTCTTTTCTTGAAAAAAATATACTCTATGCTGACACTAGTGTTTTTAATGTTTTTACGCATGAATTTATTGAAGGTAATGCCAAAACTTGTTTTAAAAAGATAAATTCTATTGTATTAGTAAAAGCTATGGCCAGAAAGTATTTTGGTGATAATTCTGCAATTGGGGAACAAATAAAGATTGACTCTGTTAATTACGAAGTTACAGGAGTAATAAAAGATCTGCCAGAGAATATCCACTTAAAATTCAATGCCTTGATTAGATTTGAGCCAATAGGTACACAGTGGTTTACTACATCATGTTATACATATCTTTTTTTAGATAAAAATTCAGAAATAGATGGAATATATGCGAAATACCCTTTATTGTTTGAAAAATATATGTCTGAACAAGCACAGCATATTAAAGCTACCATAGATATTATTCTTGAACCTTTAGCTGATATTCATTTTAATTCTGATTTGCCCCAAGATTTTCCGCAGGGAAATAAAATGTATGTATACATATTTGGAATTATAGGACTATTTATAGTTGTTATCACTTCTATTAATTACATAAATATGTCAACAGCTTTTTCAATAACCAGAACGAAAGAAATTGGAATTAAAAAAATATTTGGAGCAAATAAAAAAACACTTAGATTTTATTTTGTATTTGAATCGATTTTTATAACATTAATTGATTTCTCAATAAGCCTGTTCATAGTGCGATTAATTATTAATTCAGATAGCTTATGTCAGATTTTGAATGCAAAACTTCAATTTAGTTTATTTGAGAATCCTGAACTTTACTTAATTTCTTTCGGATTCGCTTTAGTTGTTGGATTATTTTCCGGATTATATCCGGCATTTCATTTATCGTCGATTCCTTCTATAGGTGCAACAAGTTTAGGTTTTAAAAACAAAAAAAGAAGTGTTATTTTAAGAAAAGTCTTAATTGTTTTTCAGTTTGTTCTTTCTATAGGAGTTTTAATTGGAGTTTTAGCAATGAACAAGCAAATGAAGTTTATTAATAGTAAGGATCTTGGATACAATAAAGAAAACTTAATTGTTATTCCTGTAGATAATCTGGGAAATTCAGAAATATCTGTATTGGAAGAAAAATTACATGAAAATCCGAATATTATTTCTATTTCAACAGCCTATATTCTTCCGAATGCTCAACAAATGATGTGTAATTTTAGAATAGAGACAGAGTCAGGATTTGAAGAACAATTATTTAATTGGTTAGTTGTTGATTATGATTATTTAAAAACAATGGAAATAGAAACCATTGAAGGTAGAACTTTCGATAAAAACATTTCTTCAGATGTTAACACAGCTTATATAGTTAATGAGTCTTTTTTAAAGCATTTTGGTTGGAATAATGCTGTCGATAAAAGAATGCAAATTATTAATGGAGGATATTTCAGTTGGCCTGAAGGAAAGATTATTGGAGTTGTAAAAGATTTTAATATTACTTCATTGCATGAAAAAATAGAACCGGTGATTATTGTTTTACATCCAGGTGGCTATTTGCATGTAAGAATAAGTGGGACGAATATCAAGAATACATTACAGGATATTAATACAGAATGGTCCAAGATTGCTCCAAACACAGATTTTGACTATTCATTTATGAATGAACATCTGTCCGATTCCTATAAAACTGAAAAAAGTCAGTTTAGTTTGGTTAAGTTATTTTCTATTATCTGTTTTATTTTATCTTGCCTTGGCCTGATAGGATTATCTGCTTATACTATAGCTCTAAGAATTAAAGAAGTTGCAATTCGAAAGCAGTTGGGAGCATCTATAATTCAAATAATTATGGTGCTTTATAAAGATATAGCCATTTTAATATTAATTGCTGTTTGTATTTCAATCCCATTATCGAATTGGGCAGTGAATTTGTGGTTAGAAAGTTTTGCATACAAAACGAAAATAGGGAATTCATTATTTGTTATTTCAAGTTTTACTGCTTTTGTTATTGGGTTTTTATCTGTTTTGTATCACTCAATAAAAGCTGCCTATATTAATCCTGTGGAAGCGTTAAAACATGAATAATTTTTGATATTTGTGAATAGAACAAAATGCATGGAATTTATTGTGAGAGAGCTTAAATTTCTCTAGGTCAAAGTGTTCGATAATAATTTTGTGCCAATTGTAATAAGTAGGAAATAATTAACCGATATTCTTCTGTGAATAAAATAGATTTTTAAAAGAAACACAGGCTTTATTGTCTGTGTTTTTTATTCTAAAAATTAACTCTATTTTTGATAGTCTATTGAATTTCAATATTATCTAATTATGAGAAGGAATTTTGTTTTATTGTTAAGTTTAAATATCTGTTTGTCATTTTTGCTTTCTTGTGAAAAAGAAACTATTTATCCCGATTATCATAAATATCGAATTAAGAATATTTATTCAAAAAGTCAATCTAACGAATCTGGATTTGGCTCTAAAGAAGAATATATTTACAATCACAATTCGACTATTGATCGTATTAATTTATATTATAATACAGGAAAAATCGATTTTTATAGAACGTTTGGGTATAGTAATGGTAAATTATCTACAATTAAATATTTTAATGTTAATAGTGCAGGGTATACAGAAATTAAAGGAATAGATTTTTTAATTTATAGTAAGGTTGGTTTACTTCAAGAAGTCTTGTTTATGAATAAGGACGGTCGAGAGGAATTATTATTAACTTTTGTATATAACGATGATGGTAGAGTTTCTAAAAAATTCTATAAGAATATGTCCAGTGACTACTTCTCGGAAATTGAAGAATTCTTGTACGATCAAATGGGAAACATCATTCAAAGAGATCAATATATTTATAAATACGACTCTGATGAGTTAGAGTCTTCTGTTACTGAATTATATAAATATGATACCTGGGTTAATCCTTATTTCAATAGAGGATTCATTGGAATATATTGTAGTTGGCCAATATCTCCTAATAATGTTGTTGAAAGGATTGATCGAAAAACTGAATTGGAAGACAAAACTTACATCTTCTATTATGAATACTTAAGAGACGGTTATCCAATTAAAACAAATTCGACATTACACTCATTAGATGCTTATACTGAATTTGAATATGAAAATAGTTAGTATTTAGTGTTATTTTTTATTCTTTAAAATACTATGTACAATAACTCCTAAAAGAATAAAAGAAGCACCAATAAGTTCTCTGCTATTAAGAATTTCGTGTATCGCAAAGTAGCCAATAATGGCTGCAAACACAGGTTCTAACGAAAATATAATTGCAACTTTAAGTGCTGAAACATATTTCATAACCCATACAGTTATAAAATAGCAAAATAAAGTTCCGAATAATCCTAAATATATTAAGGAGCCCCAGGCTTTTGCGCTAATGTTTATGGTTTCGTGATCAGTGAAAATAAATGCAGCAAGCCCAACAATTGCTGAAGCAAAAAATTGATACGTAACCAATGTTACAGCATCTGCCTTTTTTATGAACTGACCAGCCAGGACAACATGAAATGCATACGATATGGCGGTAATAATTGTGATAATATCACCAACATTCATTTTAGTTTCAAAATCGTAGGTTAAAAGAAACAAACCTCCAAAAACAATTGAAACCGCGAGAATATCAATTTTTAAAAGTTTCGCTTTATAGAAAAAGAAAAGAATAAATGGTACAATAATAACTGCTGAACTTGTTATAAATGCACTATGACCAGTACTTGTGAATTTTAAGCCAATAGTTTGAGCTCCATAAGTGATAGCCATTAAAACTCCCATTATGGAGCCATAAATGAATGCTTTTTTATTAAGTAACTTCTTCCTATCTTTAAAAATCTGGTAAAGAAACATTGCCGCAAAAGCTAATGCCGAACGAATAAAAACAATTAAATATTCATTAACCGAACCAACCGTATCTTTAACAATAAAGAATGTTGATCCCCAAACTATTGTAACTAATACCAACCAAAAGGTTTTCATATTGATGATTTTTGTTTCTTTTTGAATAAATTATTTACATTAAATCTTTTGCCAAAATACAAACTCACATTCCCACCAGAAGAAGAAATATCAACCGATTCGTAATTGTAAGAATCAATAATAGAAATTAATCGGATTCCAGCATAAATATTTTTCCCTTCGTAGCCTAAAGCAATCCTTGTTGTTAGTGATCCTGTAAGCGTGGTGTTTTGTTTATTTGTTATGTCGTTTGCCCAGAATTCAGCATTTCTTATTCCTAAACCAGGTACAAGTGATCCGTTAATAAATACCCGTTTAAACAAAACAAGTGTGTACGTATAACCGGCAGAGAAGCCAACAGAGCCCGTTTTGTATCCTTCAATATTATAATATGATATAAGTGTATCTGGTAACTCATCTGGTACTAGTCCATTTGGAGCATCGGCCATATTTACATTGGCATAGATACCCATAATGAATGAGCCTGCACTTTTTTTCTGAATTTGGGTTCGTGTAAAAGCTGCTTTATATGAAAAGCGTTTGTTGTTTGTAAAATAATAACCCGACACTCCAAAAGAATAAGATTCTAAATCGGGACGAAAAGGGAAGGCATCATTTTGCCAATTGATGAAATTATCAGGATTTTTCAAATAAAATCCTTTATAATATTGGAAATAGGCATCAGCACCAAAAGTGTTTGTGTAGATATTTAGTTGAGTATCAAAGCTTTTTGTTTTACCGTAAATTTCATCATCTTTATTAATAAAACTAGGACTAAAACTTACTCCTAAACCAATCCATTTATAACTAAATCCTAATCCGAGGCTGGTTTTTCCGTTTGGTTCTAATTTTAACTTTTTATTAATTGCTGAATTATTAAGTTCGATGCTATAGAATTTAGCATAAGTTCCAGTATAAATATTTAGTTTATCTGACAGATCAGTAATTCGTGCAGTATCGTATTTATTTTTTTTTACTTCAGAAGAAAACGATTCAGATTCTTGTGAATATAAATTAGTTGCAGCTAAGATAAGAAAAACGGGGAGAAGATATCTTTTCATTTTACTCTTTCCAAAATGGTACAAATGCGTAATCTTTAAAGATTTTTTCATCACCTTTAAAACGAATTTTTTTAATAAGTAAAATATTTTCACCAATTTCCAATTCAGAAATATTTATCATGGTAAATATTCCTTTTTCTTCTTTCTCAGCACTTTGCTTAAAATAAAATTTTTGGTTTTGTATTAACGAATCGTTCAAGTAAATTTGGTAAAGACTCGTTAAGTATTCTAAGGATTTCTTTTGTTGATCAATCATTTTTTTTGATCCAATTGACAAACCTCGATTATGGAAATCCATATTAATCTTAGAGTTAAAACCTTCGTTAATATCAGGCGTATATTCGGGATATAGTTTTTTTACAATTTCATTATCTTCTGGGATGTATGTAAGAAAAATAGGTAAAAACTTATTATCAATAACATAAGATGGAATATCTACTTTTTCGATATGATCTTCACTTTTTCGAAGTTCAGAATAATAATTGTTTTCTATGTGAGATGATTCTGATTCTTCAGGAAAATAAATGTAATGACTAAAATTTGTTAATGGGACTATTAATATTATTGATAAGTATGGGATTAAAATTAATCCTATTTTACGTTTTGAAAATTTCGAAATTAAATTATAATATAGAGTTCTATATAAAAATGATAAAGTAATCCATCCAAAGAAGTGATAAATAGGATAGTAAATTTTTGATAACCATTTGAATTTCTTAAAGAAACCTAAGGTTAAGAAATCAATCATATATATTATTCCTGCAAAAGTGTAAACCAAAGAAATAATTATTGTAGTTACCTGTAAAGCTGTTGAAAGTTTTTCACCTGAAATTGAAACAAAGAAAACACCTATTTCGGAAATTAGAGTTAATCCAATTAAAAATAATCCTACTGAAATAAGAAAAAAGATAATTAAAAAAGCAAATGTGAAAATTAAGCTACTTATTTTATCAACGACAATTACTAAATCATCGAGCTTAACAATTTTTTTCTTTAATTTTTTAACAAAGAATTTGCTGTACTTAAGTTTAGCGAAATCAGTGTTTGGAGCAACGGATCCTAGTCCTACTATTCCAACCCAAAAACCCCTAAAAACCAAGTGAACAATTAAGTTGATAATTAATGCATAGGATGCTAGAAGTAGAAATGACATAAAAAAGAAAATTGCTGCGGAGAAGCTATCATGCATGTTTATAGTAAATGGTATGTCATTAATTAAAACTTGCAGCCATTCTGTTAATTTCGATAACAAAACAATTGAAAAACCTGAGACTAAAAGTTCAAGTTCCCAACTTTCTTGTTGTAATTTTTTTACCCACTTATTGCTATCTTGTGGTTCTGAGTTTTCATTTCTTGATTCGCGGCCTAACATATGAATTTAGAGTTAGTTTTTATAAATATAGTAAAATTACACAAGCATTATTCCTGTAGCTAAACGTCCTGTTTTAACACCATCTCGGCGAGCCGAATAAAATAACTCCGGATTAGAATAAGTACAAATTCCTGCAATTTCAATTTGATTTTCAGGAATTCCACTGTTCAATAAAATTTGTTTATTTACTTTCCAAAGATTCAACAAGCCTTTATCTGAATTTTCAATTGCTGTTACTACATGATCTTTACTAAATTGATTATAAAACTGTTCTGCAACTTCCGGGCCAATTTCATAAACTTCGGGACCAATAGATGGACCAATTCCAGCAATTAAGTCTTCAGGTTTTGTTCCAAATTCTTTTTGCATGGTTTCAATCGTATGTTTTGAAATTTCTTGTATTGTACTTTTCCAACCTGAATGAATTGCAGCAGCAGCATTTTGCACAGGATCATATAATATAATTGGGACACAATCGGCTGTTCTAATAAAAATGCATACTTTGGGAACATTTGTTACTAGTGCATCTGTATTAGGAAAAATATCATTTTCAGTTTTTACAATTCCTACATTACAACTATGTGTTTGCTTCGGCGAAACCATTTGTTTTCGTTCAAATCCCAAACTGTGAGCCAGTGAATCTAAATTGTGTGTTACATTTATAGGATTATCATTAACGGTATAACCTAAGTTTAATGATTCCAGCTTATCTGAGCTTATTCCACCTATTCGTGTTGTAGAAAAATGAATTAAATTCTCAAACTTAAATAAGTTTTTAAACTGCAAATATTTTATTGATTTTTTGTTTTTTAGATTCATCAAAAAAGTTGTTCATATTTATGCTTTGCTTGAAAAAGTTCGATTAACTAAACACGACAAATTTATGGATAAAGTTTGTCACACTGAGCTTGTCGAAGTGTGATATATTTCAGCTAAAGGATCGTTAGCAAAAGAAGTAAACTTTTTCTAGATTTACGATGCTTTAATAAAAAAAATCAATATGCTTGACATTAAAATTTCCGATCAGTTAAAACTAAAATGGAGCAACATTGCAATTGCATCTTTGCAAGCTGATATAATTGTGAAATCTTCCGAAGAATTATTACTGCAGAATTTAGACAATGTTTGTAACAAATTTGCAGCAAATCATAAAGTTGAAGACATTTCTAAAATCCAGATAATTTCTGATTCACGAAAAGCATATAAAGCTTTAGGAAAAGATCCTGCCCGTTATCGCTTATCTTCGGAAGCTTTGCTTAGAAGAATTGTTAAGGAAAAAGGGATTTATAAAATCAATAATATTGTCGATATTAATAACCTAATATCAATTAGTTCATACTATTCAATTTGTGCGTTTGATACAATTAAACTGCAAGACCCAATAGAATTTACAATTGGCACTAAAGAAGATGAATATTATGGTATCGGGCGTGGATTATTAAATATTGAAAATCTGCCTGTTTTTGAAGATCAAATAGGCAAGTTTGGAAGTCCAACCAGTGATTCTGAACGTGTTAAGATTACAAACGAAACCGAATCCATATCAATGAATATTATCTCATTTAGCGGAACCGAAGGATTAGAGTTTCATCTAAATCAATTACAAGAGAATTTAATTCAATTTGCAAATGCCCAAAACATCGAAAAGGCAATAATAGTTTAAGCCTTAAAAAAGTGTTATTCCTAATCTGCCACCACCAATAAACTGAGTCCCATTGTAGCCATAATCTATATTGCCTCTATCGTATTCGATAGTAGCATTTTCAGGCGAGCTATGTGCGCTATACCTTAAACCAAAACCCATATACAAATCAATATAAAATCTTGGAGCGGGATTAAATTGATGGCCTAATACAAGTGAGCCATTGTAGCTATTTATGTTTATCGTATAATCTGTATTTCTTAGATCATAGTATTTAAGTCCATCATCTCCGGTAATTTCAACATAGGTATAGTTATTGGCTTCTATATTAAAATGTCGGTATGTTAAACCAACCAATACATATAAGCCTTTTGCTGTTGCTTTCGCTTTAAAGAAAATTTTTCTTGAAACACCTAAACCATATCCCTGCATACTTTCATATTCTGTTGAATTGTAATAAGATCCACTTCCACGGTTTAAAAAACTTCGATCCGATCCATCGGAGTAATAGTACGGAGATATTATCCACCATTTATTTGAATCTGATTTTCGAAAATCGACATCAATTCTTACTCCATTAGTAAATAAATATTGTGGATTAAAAAACAAAACTACATTTTCAGATTTACTATCTTGTGCGTGTGAAAATAGACTGCAAACAGTTATAAATAATAAAGTTATAATATATTTATTTTTCATGATATTCTTTTTTACGGAGTTTATAGAATTAAGCCAACTCTAAATCCTATATGCAATAAATTTCCACTGTAATTGTAACTGAAATAGTTATCGTTAAAGCGATTTGTATTTCCCGTGTTATTATCTAGTTCGCTAAATCTTGTTCCAACACCAGTGTATAAATCAATCGATAATTTATTTTTTAAAAAGAATTGATATCCAATTAAAAGATCTCCACCCATCTTTTGAATTGTTCCTGTTGTATTTATGGTGTTATCGAGGTATTCTTCCAGATAATCAATTTCGAAATAGCTATAACTAAATCCATAACTAAAATAGACTCCATTATCTAAGAAGTTTTTATTTGCGAATATTTTATGATAAATATTAATTCCACCACCAATTACATTGTCGTAATCATCTTCTTCATAGCTAATATCATTGTAATAATTGCCATTAGAGCTGTTATCCTTTTGTTCTCCAAGATAAAACTGAGGGCAAAATTGAATAAAACTTCTAGGGGTAATTTGTTTTTCGATATCTAATCGAATACCATGATTTATTAAATATTGAGGAACAAAAGAGTAAATCATTCCTTTAAGTTTTGTTGTATCTTTTTGGGCATGTGATTCTGCGTTAAAGAGAACAGAGAAAAGGATGGCAATTATGAGTATTTTTTTCATGAGATTATATATTAGAATGTAAGGTGCTTAGTAAATTTAATTGAGTGTCAGATATTTCATAAATGTATAAGCCTGATTCAGCAGTTACTATTAATAAATCATCAATAGGAATTACGTCGAATGCATCTATAGCTTCTTTTTTGATAAATATTGGTAACTCTGGATTTGTAAGGTCGTAAATTTTAATTCCATTATCGCAAACAAATAGCAGATTATCTGAAATAACAAGACCTTTAGGACTTTCCATTTCGATTTCAAGTACTGTAAATGGATTTGATTTATCTGATATATCAATTACATCTAATTGATTAGATCCTCTGCCGCAAGGGCCCGAAGAATTTAAAGTAGAATAAGCATAATCGCCATTAACAATAACCGGATCGCAACTATATACATGGGTGTAATATGAAATTTGAATAGGATTCTCTCTATTTGAAATATCGTAAATATAAACACCATTTCTTGAGCCTAAAAATAAATAGTCGCCATTGGCAAAAATAGTTTCGATACCAAAACCTGGAGATGTTTGCTTAATAAACATCGGTGATCTTTCGACTGAAATATCGAATACTTTTAGATGTTCTAGCTCAACTGTATAAAGGTAGTTTCCTGCTATTGCAAATCGCGCAAGAGAACCAGAAGTTCCTGTGTCACTTGATCCGTTCGATGAATAATCTGAATCGTATTCACAACTGTATATAATGACTGCTGCAACTATTAGCATTAGAAATTTAATTGCTTTCATAATTTTAATTTACAAGGTTAAAATGTGGTTGGTTCCCATCTCACAATAATGGTTCCTTCTGGCCTAATTGTATGATTAAACGAAGAAGGAATATAATCTAAATCGGGAGGAGTGCTTTCTGGAAACACATAACGAACACGCCTGGTAACAGACAAACTCTGAATTCCATTACTCAAATCGATTGCAACTAAATCGACTGCATTATCTGCCAATAGACTATTGTTTTTAATAGCTATGTCGATACAGCCTGGGATATTTATGAATCCCTTATTTATAGGCGATGATGGATTCGAATTATCTATAACATGAATACCTTTGTATCTTTCGTTTAAATAGATAACATTATCCTTGTAATAAATTTTACCTGGGTTTTCAATCTCTTGCGATTCTTTAAAGAATATACTTTTTTCTAATTCTGATCTTTCCATTAAAACAGGATAATAGCTTGTGGGATTGTAGTAATCATCGGATGTAGATGCTAGTATTAAGGGTACCAGCAGCAATAAATAATAAATTCTTCTCATAGTTCGGTTTTCTCTATTGATGCGATTAAAACAAATATGGTTGCTTCTTTATTAACAACTTGCAATAAATTAACAAGAGCTTAATATTCGTTCCATCTTAAAATAAAGGTACCGAATCTTAATTTAAGATAAAAACAATGAAAATTTTAGGCTTATTATTTCTTCTTCTGAGGTTTAAATTTTAAGGAAATTGAATTTACACAATGGCGCGTATTTTTTTGGGTGAATCCTTCGCCTATAAATACATGACCTAAGTGAGCTTCGCAATTAGCACATACGATTTCTGTTCTGTTTCCATCAGCATCAGGTATTCGCTTTACTGCACCTTCTAATTCATCATCAAAACTGGGCCATCCACAATGCGAGTCAAATTTATCATTCGATTTATATAAAACTGCCTCACATCTTTTGCAAGTGTATACTCCTTCCGATTTATTAGTGAGATATTTTCCTGAATAGGGCATTTCAGTTCCTTTATCAATAATAACACGTTTTTCTTCTAAGGTTAGTTTATTATATCGCATAGTGTCTTTTTGTGAATAAACATGGGTGCCTATTAGAACAATAATAAGTGTTAATAGAACTCTAAGCATAGCTTTTTATTATAGAACAAAATCATTAGTAAAAAAGTTTAACATTAAAATAATATATCTTTGAGTTATGAGTGATTACATTATTTTTGAAGCTCTTGCTTTTGCAGCGGAACGCCATAAAAATCAGACCAGAAAAGGGGAAGGGAATATTCCATATATAAATCATCCCATTGCAGTAACAAGATTATTATCCAAATTCGGAGAAACAAACCAGGATTTATTGGTTGCTGCTTTATTTCACGATCTTATTGAGGATACGGCAAAAGGTAAGAAGGAAATAAAAGAGCTGTCAGATTTAATTCGAGATAAGTTTAGCGAAAATGTTCTTAATATTGTTTTGGAGGTTTCCGATGACAAATCTTTACCTGTCGAAGAGCGGAAGCATTTACAAATAATTCATACGCCTAAACTATCAAGTTTAGCAAAGAAGCTTAAAATTGCCGATAAAATTTGTAATTTAATCGATATTAAAGATAATCCGCCTAAAGATTGGACTGTAGAAAGAAAACTTAATTATCTCAATTGGGCAAAGCAAGTTGTTAATGGTGCACGAGGTTTAAACAAAGAGCTTGATCAGTATTTTGATCAAGTTTACGAAGAAGTTTATCGTTTTTTGAAAAGTACCTAATATGGTTTCGCTACAAGTTTTACAATTATAAACATTACCAATAATCCTGTTGGGAATAATATCCATGAAGATATTCCAAAAGCAGAAGGTATGGTTCCAATTATTATAGAAACACTACCAACGGTTAATGCATAAGGGAGTTGAGTTCGAACATGTTCGATGTGATTACATGAACTTGCCAATGAGCTTAGAATTGTTGTGTCAGAAATAGGAGAGCAGTGGTCTCCTAATACAGAACCAGCTAAAACCGCTGAAACAACATTGTAAAATATCGATAAGGAACTTTCGTGATCCATCCCAAAGTTTTGTGCAATTAACCACGAGGCTGGAAGTATTAATGGATACAATATTGCCATTGTTCCCCATGACGAACCGGTTGAAAAAGCAACTAAAGCTCCCAAAATAAATGTAAAAGCAGGAATAAATTGTGGTGATATATTAATACTCACTAAGCTTTGAGAGATAAAATCGGCTGTATGTAAATGTTGTGTTACTAAGGCAATTGACCATGCTAAAACAAGAATAATAATTGCAGTTAACATGGTTCTAAAGCCATTTATCATACTATCAATTGTGGTTTTTAGATCAAGAATTTTCTGAACAAGAGTTAATAGTATTGCTATTAAAACCCCCGAAATTGAAGACCATAAAAGAGCTTTGTATGAGTCGCTATTTCCAATTACTGTTGATAATTTGGTTGAGAATGAAATTGTATTATCATCCCAAACCGATTGATCCCATCCTGTATATAATAAACCTGCAAAAGTTCCAAAAATAATTATGAATACAGGAATAGCTGCATTATACCATCTGGGCTTTATATGCTCAGGTACATCAAGTTCGTTCAGTTTATTAGAAAAAGTATTGCTATCATCATCCAGATCGAGATCTTTTACTAATCGTGCTTTTTTCTCAGCATGATACATTGGTCCAAAATCGACTTGTTTTCTAATAAGAATCAAAATGAAAACTAAAGTAAAAACAGGATAAAAAGCATATTTTAATGAGCTAATAAAAATGCCATAAGCACTTTCGGTTAGTCCAATTGTATTAATACCATCTTGAATATAACTTAATTCGGCACCAATCCATGTTGTTACAAAAGCGATGGCCGTAATTGGTGCGGCTGTAGAATCTACAATGTATGCGAGTTTTTCTCTTGAAATTTTGAGTTTATCTGTTACAGGTCGCATAGTATTTCCAACAACCAGTGTATTTGCGTAATCGTCAAAGAATATTGCTATTCCAAGCAGCCAGGTAATAAATTGCCCTGAACGGGGACTTTTAGCAAATTTCGATAAAATATTTACAACGCCTTTCATGCCACCGTTCCGGGTTATAATGTTTACCATTGCACCAATAAGCATCGAAAATACAATGATAGACATGTGGCCTGGTTCCGTGAGAGAATTAATTATATAGGTGTCGATAATTGAAAATAAGCCTTTGAAAATTGCAGGCAATAAAGCAGTGTCTTGGTACCAAAAAATAGTGGCAGTTCCTACTAAAATTCCTATAAACAAAGCCGTAAAAACTTCTTTAAAGATTAGAGCAAATAAAATTGCAATAAGTGGAGGAATTACCGAAAACCAAAGTGGAATAGGGGTTATATCTTTTTTAAAAGTGTATTCTGAAATACTAATTTGGAATTCTTCTTTCTTTTGAAATCTATACTTTATAGTAGCAGTTCCTTTAACTAATTTAGCAACAATAGGTTTGTTGTTAATTTTTATTGTAATTGGGTAACCCTCAAATGTTTTTCGAAACTCCGGATTTTTTATATTTAAATGAATGTCTACCTCAATTCCCTGAACAATAATACTAGTCATTTCAATTTCAACATCGTTGGCGCCAAGAGTAATAGTTTCATTTAAATCATCTATTGCTGCAAAAGAATTTGCTGATAAAAAAAGGAGAAAACTAAAAATAAAATTTTTAAATAGAGAACTCATTAGCAACTATTTTAAGGTAAATTACATCTCTAAAATAGAGAAAAAAAAGAAATTATTTCTTTTTTTTGACAAGATACTTTTTGTTTGGTTTAAAAACGCATTTGATTCAAAATTTATAGACTTATCAGAACTTTTTAAAGAAATAATCGTTTTTATTAAAGACGCATTACTATTTTAAGGTTTGTTATTTTATTAAAAAAGATTTAACTTGTATAAACACATATTTGAATTATGGGAATGTATCTCGATTTCGATTTTCTGAATATTGATCACGAAAATCTAGTTCCAAGTCAAGGTAGGATACTCATTTCTGAACCATTGTTATCTGACTCCTACTTTAAGCGATCTGTTGTTCTAATCACAGAGCACTCGGAGGAGGGAGCTGTTGGTTTTGTTTTAAATAAATCGATTGATATTCCTTTAAATGAAATACTAGCAGATTTTCCCAGTTTTAAAGCAAAAGTTTATGTAGGAGGCCCGGTTGCAAAAGACACAGTTCACTTTCTACATACGCTCGGAGAGCTTGTTCCTAATTCTGTTCATGTTACTGATAATATTTATTGGGGTGGCGATTTTGATTGTTTAAAAGAGTTAATAAACGAGGGTATTGTAAAATCGACTCAGGTACGATTTTTCTTGGGTTATTCAGGTTGGAGTCCCCAACAATTAGAAGAAGAAATTCAAAATAATGCATGGTTAGTTACCGAAGTCGATTCTAAAAAAATAATGTCTGCCGATAAAAATATTTGGAAAAAAACTTTAAATGAACTGGGGCGTAAATATAAGGTTTGGTCGAATACCCCAGAGAATCCAACAATGAATTAGTTGGTGAAAGCAACCGAATTTAACTTCTCGATTAGTTTTTTAGAATTTTGATTAAAGTAGCGTTTTTCTTTATATGCTAGTACCCACTGAATCCCTTTTATACTGTTCGTTAAAAATACTTCATCAGCATTTAATAAATCATTTTCTGTAATTGATGATTCGTGATTAATTTCAAAACCAACTTCATCTGCAATTTTAAGAATTTGTTTACGCATAATGCCGGCTACAGGGCCATCCTTTAAAGACGGTGTTGACATAGTACGTCCCTTAATAAGAAATAAATTAGAACTAATTCCCTCAATTAAGTTTCCTTTCTCGTTTAACAGAATGCAATCGTTTAGTTTTTTTTCTTGGGCAAACATCCCAGCCATCACATAAATTAAAGCATTGGAAGTTTTTAAATTTGAAAACCGATTTATTGGCTTTTTAATATCCTTAAAGATATCAATAATAAAACCTTTCTGATTTAATTCGAAATGATGATTTTCGATGTATTCGGTTTCTACTAGATAAGATACACTATTATCGATTGGTGTATATTTGCCACCATCATTTCTAAAAACGCTTAGTCGGATTCGTACTCCTTGATACAACTTGTTTTTATGCAATAGCTTTATAATTTCCTTTTTAACGACGGTGGTTTTAAATATCTCAGGAACGCTCATTTTTAATTCTTGCATTCCATAGATCAATCGAACCATATGATCCTCAAAGAATTGAATTTCGGTTCCATTGCCGTGCATTGTTTCAAATAAAGCATCTCCATAACAAAAGGCCCTATTTTTATAGCTTAAGCCGAAATTATCTTTAAAGTGATAATCACCATTGAATAATATAAAGGAGTTTACTGCCATAAGGGGAATTAATATTCAAAACCAAATTACAAAAATCAAATTTAAACTAAATATTTATTTTCGGTGATTCTGTTTTGTTATTTTAATGTGTTGATTATTTGATCGACATAAGATTCTATGTTTTTATTTATTTCGACTTGAATTCCCTTTACTCCAGCGTTTTCTGCACATTCTACATCACGCATTTTATCGCCAAGCATAAAAGATTTCTTAGGATCGATATCAAAACGTGCTAAAGCTTTTTCAATCATTAATGAATTTGGTTTACGACAAATACATTTTTCATTGATACTGTGATGAGGACAATAATAAACCTCTGTAAGCTTCACACCAACTTTATTTAATTCATCGGCTAAATATTTATGAATCTCCTCTACGTTTGCGTGAGAATAAAGCTTCTTGGATATTCCTCCCTGATTAGTAATCAGTATCAATAAAAACCCTTTATCGAATAATATTTTAAGGTTTTCAATTATACCATCATTCAATTTAAACTCGTTTACATTGTAGGTATAATCACCCGGATCATAATTAATAACTCCATCTCTATCGAGGAAAACAGCTTTATTCATGCTTTATCAAAAATTAAATAACTGATTCAAAAATACATTAATCAATTTGGGTTCTAAAAGAATTGGGAAAAGAAACCCAAAAACAGCACCAATAAAATGGGCATCATGATTTACATTGTCTTTACCCCGTTTGCTCATGTATTGTGAATAAACAAGATAGGCAACACCTAAAATAATTCCGGGTATTGGTATTATAGCATATAATTCAATAGCTCGTAAAGGGAAAAAGAAAATATGAGTAAAAACAATTGCAGAAACGGCTCCTGATGCTCCAACGGAATTGTACCAATAATCATCTTTATGGTTTTTTATAGATGTTATTGTTGCGAATATCATTCCACCAAAATACAATATTACAAATGACAATACTGGAGATTTTATTATTCCTTCGACAGCTAATTGTTTAAAAATATTTTCTACAGATTGTCCAAAAGAATATAAAACAAACATGTTTATGAATAAGTGAATCCAATCGGCATGTAAAAAACCATGTGATAGAACTCTGAACCATTCTTTTTTATGAAAGACGGAGTATGGATTTAGCTGTAGTTTCCCAAAAAGCGTTCGATTATTAAATGCAAGTATAGAAATTATAGATGTTAAGGCAATTAATAAGTATGTCATAATGTGAAAATTAGTGAAGAATTCGGTAAACTAATTCTTTTAAGAGTTCTCCATGCGAAGTGCTAACATTATTATAGCCTTTGGATTTTAAATCATACTCTCGTAATAAACTAATAATATCTACTGTTTTCTTTGGATTGTATTGCTTGGCAGCTTTTTCGTAATCGCCTACAAAATAAGGATTTACTTTTAATGTTGCTGCAACTGTTCTTTTATCACCTTTATTTTTTATAAAATGATACGTAAGTACTTTACTGTAAAAATGATATAAGGTAGAAATGGTTAAGGTAAATGGATTATCTTTTGGATTATGGCTAAAATAATTTACAATTCGATTTGCTTTTAAAACATTCTTTTGAGTTAGTGCTTTATTTAACTCAAAGTTATTGTAATCCTTGCTAATGCCTATGTTTCGTTCAATATGTGATGAGGTTATGTTAAACTCTCCATCGGGTAAAGTAATAATTAGTTTATCGAGCTCATTTGCAATCTTGCTTAGATCATTTCCAAGATATTCGTTTAACAAGGCTCCAGCACCAGGATCAATAGTTCTCTTTTTGTTTTTCAAATAACCATTAATCCAAGAAGGAACTTCGCTGTCGTAAAGTTTTTTCGATTCGTATAAAACACCAGATTCATTAATCGATTTGTATAACTTTTTTCGTTTGTCGAGCGTTTTATATTTATAATTTATTACTAATAAGGTTGATTTTAGAGGAGCATTTGCATAATGAATAAGTTCATCGATATTTTTAATATTTTGAGCTTCTTTAACAATAATAACCTGATGATTGGCCATCATAGGAAATCTTTTAGCCGAATTAATTACAGTATGTATTTCGGTTTCCTTGCCATATAGTACAGTTTGATTAAAAGATTTCTCGGCCTCGGTTAAAATATTATCATTAATGTATTTTGTAATTAGATCGATAAAATACGGTTCTTCTCCTGATAAAAAATATATTGGTTTGTATATTTTATTTTTAAGATCAGATATTATTTGCTCAAAACTCATTTTTAATATTTATTAAAATCGTAGATGTTTTACAGATTCTTTATTTTCTTTAATTTCTTTCAGAGCTTCAATACCAATTTTTACATGATCTTCAACAAATTTCTTAGTAACTAATTCATCGCTTTTAGATGTTTTAATACCTGTCGAAATCATTGGTTGATCACTTACTAATAAAACAGCTCCTGTCGGAATTCCATTTGCAAATCCCACTGTAAAGATAGTAGCTGTTTCCATATCTATTGCCATAGATCTGGTTTTTTGTAAATATTTTTTAAAACGCTCGTCGTATTCCCACACGCGTTTATTTGTAGTAAAAACAGTTCCAGTAAAATAGTCAAGCTTATGATTTCTGATAGCAGTGGATACAGCCATTTGTAATTTAAACGCTGGTAATGCAGGAATTTCAGGAGGTAAATAGTCATTCGAGGTTCCTTCACTTCGAATTGCAGCAATTGGAATAATATAGTTTCCAAGTTCATTTTTTCGTTTTAATCCACCGCATTTCCCCAAGAATAAAGCCGCTTTAGGTTTTATTGCACTGATTAAATCCATAATTGTGGCAGCATTGGCGCTTCCCATTCCAAAATTAATCATTGTAACGCCATCAGCTGTAGCGCATTGCATATTTGCACTTGGGTCAATAATTTCAACATTATTCCATTCAGCAAATAATTCTAGATAATGAGAAAAGTTTGTTAATAATATATAATCTCCAAATTGATCTAATGCGCATCCTGTATATCTAGGTAACCAATTTTTTACAATTTCGTCTTTAGTTTTCATATTGTAGTAGTATTTTATTTTTAATCTTTCTTACTTTTATAAACTGAATAATAAGAGATAATATGGAGAAGTTAAATTTACCAACTTATTCGTTTAATATAAAATTAATAGAACAAAGAAAATACATTTTTGATTTTATTCGAAAGAAATTTGTGATATTAACTCCAGAAGAATGGGTTCGGCAAAATTTTCTAAAATATGTAGTCGATGAAAAAAAATATCCTGAATCTTTAATCGCTGTCGAAAAGGAATTTAAATTAAATAAACTATCAAAAAGGAGTGATGCAATTGTTTATAATAAACTAGGGAATCCGGTTTTGATTGTTGAATGTAAAGCTGCGAGTGTTAAAATTGATCAGAATGTATTTGATCAAATCGCTAGGTATAACATGAAGTTGAATGTGGAGTTCTTAGTTGTTACAAACGGCTTAGAGCATTATTGTTGTAAAATAAATTACAAAACTCAGAAATATACTTTTTTAAAAGATATTCCTGAGTTTAACGAAATTGTATAACAAAGAAGTTAAGTTAATTAAGATTTTTTGTAGTCTTAAATTATTATCTCTTCATTTTTGGTTTAGAACTGGTATTAACATCAGGACTAGCCATTGTTTCTTTGTTATTAGAGTTGTTATTTCTATCTATGTTGTTTCTTTTTTTTTGCTCTTTCTCAAATACACTAGGAGCTTCGTGTTTAATTTCGTTGTTTTCAACTTCTGTCGATTTCTTTAACTTATTTCTTAGTGTTTTGATTTCTCTTTCACTTTTTGCGATAAAATCTGTGTTGTCTAATCGATTTACTGCATTATGGTTATCGAAATTTAATGTAATAGAAGATGGATAGTACTTTCCAAGATATTTATTACTTGCAATATAAGATGCCATTCCATAATTATCGTTACTTAAATAATAATATTCATATAGTTGAGGATCTTCAAAAATATGATTGTATTGTTTTGTAAACCAATAATAATAATCGGCCCAACTTTCAATACAAAAGTATTCGTTGTTATGTTCAAAGAATGTTTTGCCATCAAAGACTTTGGATAAAGAGTCGCTATAAAAACCATAACCCTTTATCGACGGGCTTGGACTTAATTTATAAGTTTCAGGATCAGACCACTTGGAATAATTCAGAGTCGAAATCTCTTGACAAAGAGCTCCAAGAGAGAATATTGCAAGTAAGGTAAATAATAGAGTTTTTTTCATAATATAATATTTTAGATTGTTTAAATATTATATGCAATTATTATACCAAATAATAAATAACACTTTGATAATGAAAAAGAAGTATTATGAATGCTTTATTAACTGAAACATTGCTTCGTCTTTTGTTCCATTTGAAAATAGCAACCAATCTTTTTTTGTTCCAATTAATTTAAATCCTTTTTTCTGAAATAAATTAATACTGTCTACATTATCAGTGGTGATATTGCAAAAAAGTTGATGTAATTGAAGTATTTTAAAACAATAATCTATTAAAATTTCTAATGCCTCCGAAGCGTAACCTTTGCATCTATCTTTAGATTCGGCAATAAGGATGCCAATTCCAGCTCTTTTATGTATTGGGTCAAAGTCAAATAAATCAATGGTTCCAATTGTTGTGATATCCGATTCTACTTTTTCGATCATTAACCGAACTTGTTTTGCCTGAAATATATCTAAATGTGAATTATCAATAAATTGCTTAATTATATCTTTCGAAAAAGGGGTAAGCGTATTACTCAAATGCCAAATAGTACTATTATTCTCCCATTTATAGATTAAATCAAGATCATTAGGCTCTATCGCCCTGAGTTGTATGTTTTTCCCTTTTAATATATTCACAGTATTTGTTGGTTAGTTTTCAGATGATAATATTTCAATTCTTACAATATCTTCATGACCAAATCCACTTTTGTCGAATTTAGAAGTGTATCCATATTTCCCGTTTTTTATAGGAAAAAAAGAAAGGTTATCGTCGGTTGTATTTATAGGGTACCCAATATTTTGAGGATCGGTCCATTTGTTATCTTCATTTTTACAATAGAAAATGTCAAAACCACCCATGTTTTGATGTCCTTCCGAACTAAAATATAAGATGTTATCCTCATCACAAACAACGGGATTTTCTTCGTTGAATGGAGTGTTTATTTTATTCCCCATATTTACGGCTTCGTTCCAATCATTTGTTTTCTCATTAAATATTGATTTATAAATATCTGTTCCACCAAAGCCGCCTTTTCTATCACTAACAAAATAAATTGTTTTTCCATCTTTAGACAATGAAGCAAATGATTCCTGAAATTTTGTATTTATATTCTTATTTAATTTTTGGGGGATGTTCCATTTATCATTCTGTAAATAACTAATGTAAATGTCTCTATTAAAGTTTTCATCTTTATATAAGAGTAATGTTTTTCCATCGCAAGATAAAAAGCAGGTATAATAATTTCCATCAGAATTTAGGTCGGGTGTAATATTTAAAGGAGCAATCCAATTACCATTTTCCTTTTTAGAATAATAAATGGCATCATAGAATTTTCTTTTCGAGATAAAAACTATAGAGTTTTCATCTGCAGAAATAACTGGTCTTATATTTGGGAATTTATCGTTGATTAACTCACCAATATTTGTTTCAGTCAATCGAAGAGGATTATTTATTAGTTTTTTTGCTGTTTCACATGATTCTATTTGCCTCTCAATATAATCAGTGTTGTAAATATTCTGATCGGCAAGTTTTTCTTTAAACTTATTGTAAGTTTCAATTGCTTTGTCGAGTTCGTTGTTTGTTTGATATGCGCTAGCTAGGTAGAATATTGTTCTTAATGGAGCATTTTTTTCTTTAAACGAACCTTCTTTTATTGTTGTTGAAATTCCTTGGCATGCTTTCTCTAAATAAGGAATTGATTTATGCTTTTGTCCTGGAATTTGAAGATAACATTCTCCAATTCGGTGATTAATATACGCATTATCGTAACCGTTGTTCTTTAGATTGATGTAAAGTATAAGTGCCTCACTATAATCTTCGTATAGAATATAATATTCTGCATCGAAAAAAGCTTCTTTAAAAGCCTCTTTATATTGCGAAAATCCAGTTAAAGAAGAAGAAACAGCAAGAAGAATGATTACCAATATTTTATTCATAACTTAATCGATATAAGTAAATTATTATGGGGCAATATACTTACATTAACTATATTATGCCAATATTTAATATGAATTATTCGTTGCTTTTTTTGTTTTCCTTATTCTTTCTGCGATATAATAAAATGATGAAAAAGCCAAAAAGAACTCCCGCAATTACGACATATAAAGTCACCAAATTATTTTTTTTGTTAATTGGTTCTTTATCATTATCTGTAGGAGGTTTTAACTCATCTATTTCAAGAGCAGCATTTGAGGCGATTAACATTCCTTCCATTAATGCATAGATTCTTTGCAGTTCTTCTTCCAAATACATATTATTACTTTCAATATGTTTTTTGAGGTCATTAATACTAATAATATCAATAACGGAAGAACTTAATTTATTCAAGATTTCAGAAATGTCTGTTTTAACAAGATTCTGTAATTCTTTTATGATATCAGACACTGGTTTATTCGATGCAACTAGGTAATCTTCTAAAAGCTTAATAATATCTTTATTAGTATAATCGTTTGTTTCTGCTTTTAAAACTAATTCTTTAATTACATCAAGATTTGTTTTAAAAGCAGTTTGGTTAGCTTGAATAGAATCAAGAACTGTTTTTAAATCTCCTTTTGCTAGTTTCTGCAAATCAGCAATAAATTGCGGGGTATTTTTATCAATATTAAGTGCTAGCGCAATTATAAGTGCTTCTGCTTGATCCTTAGAAATTCCAATTTCTGAAGCTTTATAATAAATTAAATTTATTAGTTCTTCTATTGATTTAGCATTTAGAACTTCTTTCGATTGAATAATAGTATTAAAGCTTTTAGTATCAAACGCAGCTATATCTGATAAAACAACTGCTAATTCTTCATTTATAGGGTTGTGTGTTACAATAACTTGTTCTGTTTTAACATTATTATATTTATCGACAAGTTTAAAGTTAAGTTTACTTTTATCGCTTTTAGGTACATACTCATATTCAAAATTTTTCTTTTTAATTTTAAAGCTTTCTGTATTAATCAATTGTCCATCCACAAAAGTTTCGACAAATAAAGTGGAGTTCTTTTCAACTTTAAGTTTTATCTTAACTGTTTTATCACCGTTTTCATTTAAGCTAATAACTTTATCTTTTATAGAAAGTTCTGCATTTAGATCTTTAGGAATATACGATATAGTGATTTTTTCTGATTTTACATTATTTCTTGAATCGACAAGCTTAAATTGAATTTTACTTTCGCCAACCAAAGGCTTATATTCATAGGTGAAGTCTTCTTTTTTAATGTCAAACTCTTCAGAATTTATCAGTTTGTCTTTGTAATAAGTATCTACGATCAATTTGTTGCCTTTTTGTAAAGACATTTTTATACGAACATTTTTATTGTCTGTATGAATTGAATATTGATTTTCATCAAGAATTATTTCGGGTCTCGATTTCTCAAGTTCTAGTTCTGCTAGTCTTTGTTTCTCAATCTCCAATTGTGCAAAACGTTGTTTTTTGATTTCGTCGCGGAAAAGTTCCTTGATTTCATACGTTGTTGATATGAAATACTGACTACCATCTTCTTCAGCCATTGTGCTTTCATAAACTAGATGATTTTTCCCCAAAGGTGTGTGGAATTGGTAATCAAACTCATCATTGTCGGGATTTAAGGCAATAATCGTATCGAGTTTGTTTTTATCTATTATGTTAATAACAAAACTTTCTTTATTTCTTTCAGTTTTGTTGTCCATGGTAAGTATTCCTTCAACGGAAATGTTGCTATATTCAGGTAAATTAAATAATTGAAAATGATATATATCCTGGCCTCCATAACCTTTTTTGGAAAATTGAGAGCAATAGGCAAAACTGCCTTTTTCGAATGGAACAAAAAAGATATCATCATCTGTAGTATTTATCGGATATCCTAAGTTAACAGGTTCGCCCCAAGTACTATCTTCTTGCATTGTAGAATAGTAAATGTCATATCCTCCCATTCCAGAATGCCCTTCAGAACTAAAGAATAATCTTTTTCCATCGGGAGTTACAAAAGGCGTATTTTCATTCCATCTTGTATTTATTGTTCCACCAAGATTTTTTGGGAATCCCCATGTACTGTCTGATGTTCTTTCCGACATATAAATATCAAGATCTCCAAATGCATCTTCTCTATTACTTACAAAATACAATTGATTATTGTCTGGAGAAACAGAAGCGTGTGATTCCCAGTATTTTGTATTAATGTTTGGACCTAGTTTTCTAATTTTAGACCAGATTCCGTCAGTTAATTTACTTACGTAAATGTTTCCATCGAAATTATCATCACGATATATGTACAATTCTGTTCCATCGTATGAAAGACCAGTTGTAGCACTATTATCATCTATTCCGAGTTGTCCCATTAAATTCATTGGGTAACTCCAGTCTCCATTTACTTTTCTTGAATAAAAAATAGCATCGTAGAATTGCAAAGATGCTGTAAAAACCATTGAATTTCCATCGCCAGAAACTACTGCGTTAAATTCATTGAATCGAGTATTAATTTTGTTTCCAACATTACTTGCAATAAAACTTATTGGTTCGTAACGTAATTGGATCGCATTTCTACAGGCATCAAATTGTCTAACCAAATACTCTTTATCGTAGATGTCTTTGTTCGCTATTTTTTTTGTTCTGGTAATTGCATTTTGGAATCCTGTATAAGCATCAATTGCTTCGTCGAACTGATTGTTTATGAGATAAGCATTGCCTAAATAGAACAGAGCATCAACAGGTGCTAATTTCTCTGCATAGGTATTGTTTCTGTAATTCGGATTTGTTCTGTTAATAGCTTGTTCCAGATATGGGATAGATTTTGCTTTCTGTCCTGGGATATGGAGGTAACAAAATCCAATCTTATACATTACATTATAATTTAAAGAATCTGCTTCTAGTACTCTAAGAAATAAAGGTAATGCTTCTTTATAATCTTCATAGAAAAACCAAGAATCTGCATCTAAAAAAGTTTCTTCAAGTTCATAGTATTCTTGAGAAATACTATTTGAAGCAAAAAACGTGCATATAAATGCAATAAGTACTATTTTTTTCATATAAATCCCATTAACAAACTCACGAAATTATATAAAAATAATGAAAATTTTGTGTTTACTATTACTTTCTTAAGTAAAAAAGTATAATCTTAATGTATTAAATGATAAAGCTTAAGAAATGATTGATCAATTCTCTGAAAGATCTGTTTTTTTAGAATTTAACTCTTTTTCTTTTTCGGGAATATTTTCTCTTTCAAAAATTTGAATTCGATAAATATCATTATTACCATATCCTCTTTCTTTATACTTTGAGTAGTATGCTATTTCGCCATTTTTAAGTGGGAAAAAGAAAATATTATCGTCGGTTGTATTGAACGGAAATCCCATGTTTTCAGGTTTTTCCCAAGAATTATTTGAGAGGGTTGATTTAAAAATATCAAAACCACCTATATTGAAGTGTCCCCTTGAAGAAAAGTAAAGGGTTTTTCCATCTTCTGTAATAAAGGGAGTAGCCTCGTCGAAAATACTGTTAATTTCTGCGCCAAGGTTTTCTGGTGGACCCCAATTTCCATCAATATCAATAACCGATTTATAGATATCAAAACCCCCAAATCCACCTTCTTTATTGCTTGTAAAATAAAGAGTTCTTCCGTCATCGGAAATACAGGCGTGGTTTTCTGATGCGTTGGTATTTATATTGCTACCAAGTTTTTCAACAGGACCCCAAATGCCATCGTTAAATCTACTTGTGTATAAATTAAAATCGTCGTTATCGTTTCTTACTAAATATAAAGTATTTCCATCCTTAGTTAAATAGACTGGTGTTAGCGGATTGTCAGAATTAAAGTCTAATGATATATTTCTTGCTGGTAACCAAAAACCATCTCGTTTTTTAGAAGCAAAAATCCCATCGTAAAATCTTAGTTCACTCATAAATACGAGCGTTTCTTCGTTTTCATCAACAAGAGGATTTAAATTGTTAAATTGATTATTAATGTTTTTATTTAAATTTGATTCTATAATGCTGGTAGGAGTTTGAGTTAATTCTAAGGCATTATTGCAAGCAGTAATTTCAGAATCAACTATTTTAATTTGTTTTTCGTTACTCGGGTCAATTAGTTCTTTGTATTTAGTAAATGCATTAATAGCATCAGTTAATTTATTAGTTACTCTATAAGCTATACCTAAATATAGATATGCTTCAAATGGAGCTTCTCTCTCATTATAAAATCCTTCGTTGTAATTTTCTGAAATATTTTCTATTGCATCTTCAAGATACGCTATAGCATTTTGTTTTTCATTAGGTATGTTTAGATAACAAATTCCAATTCTATATTTAATATTTGCATCTCGTCGACCTGCATCATATAATTCTTGAAAATACGGAAGAGCTTCTCTATATTCTTCATACATTAACGAAAATTCTCCGTTTACAAAGGCTCTTTTCATATCTTGTTTCGATTGTGAATGAGCTAAGAGTATAGAAAATATAAGAGTTGTAGCTATTAAAACTGTTTTCATAGCGATTATAATTGTTTGTCCTAATAACAAATGTAATAATTAATGACAATTTTAAAAAGGATATACAAACTAATTGAAAATGAAATAGAATGAATTTAATATGAAGTAAAGATTTGTTGAATTTGATTTTTGAGATTTGAAATCTATATACGATCAATATCCTTGAATCCTTTTATAAGAATTTTTAAATCATTCCAAATGGTATAATCTTTAGCATAAACCATATTGGAATTTTTAATAAATGTATTGGTAGGATTCGTATTTTTAACTAAATCTAATGGATTTAATACGCCTTTTTTAATTTTAGGTAAATGACTAGGAGTCGTATTTTGGGAATAGTATCCTACCCATGTTTTTTTATTAATCAGAACCTTAAAACAATTACTTAGTAGGTTGACTTTAAAACTTGGCAGAAGCAAAATAACAGGACTCAAAATAAAAATAAAAAGCGAAGAAAATATATCGAAAACTCTTTTGCTTCTAATGTTTTCTTCTTTAGATATTGCATTAATATCAATAGAATAAAGCTCTCCAGATGTTTCAATGGAGTTACTGCCAATTATTGATAATGTATCGGGCTGTGCAATTTTAAAATTTATATTTAACCCCGTTAGCTCTAACATAGAACTAATAATTTGGTTGGAAGGAATATCTTTTGCACAAAAAACAATTTCATCAATTTTATGGATCTTAATTATCTCGTTAAGTTGACTGAAATTCCCAATATGATAACTTTCCTGAGTTTCGGTATTTGGAGATACGTTTCCGATGATTTTTGGTTTAATTTCAGCTTCTTTTATAATGCCTGAAATTCTTTCAATTTCTTCTTTTAATCCAACAACTACAATTTGGAGCTCCTTGGTTTGTTTATATTTTTGAGGGAAGTAATTGATGTAATGAATTAATAATCTGTTTACTGGAATTACAATAAGAGAGGAGATTGTTCCAATTAGAATTAAAGCTCTCGAAAATCTAAAGTTTAAAGGTAATAATGCATAAAATGCCAGTATCACAACTGATCCAATAAATATTCCTTTTAATAGATTAAGTAGCTTTATGTGTTTTGAATAACCATTATTAAACCATAAGCTAATTATCCAAACAATTATATAGGATGGAACGGCAATGCTTAAAAATTCGGAAGGATAATATCCTATATCTCCAAATTTATATTGTTCCCACATTGGTTTCAAAAAATAGAAGCTTAAAAATATACTTGCAATGTCTAATATTGGCAAAAAGGCATTCTTAATAAAACGATTTAAGATGGCCATAAATGCTCTAAAATAAATGGCAAGGTTTATTATAATACTATACAGTTTAGCATTCTTCTTTGAAAAGTGTTTACGTGCAAATATGATCATTGCATTGTAAAATATAAACACATAATTTAAGCTACCTTTTTTGGTGCTTTCACCTTTGTAATGAATTATTGTTGTTTCGGGATAATAGTAGTTCTTATATCCAGCATTAGTAATTCGATAAGAAAGGTCAATGTCTTCGCCATACATGAAATAATCTTCGTCAAGCAAACCTGTTTTATCAAGGGCTTCTTTGCGCATAAACATAAAAGCACCGGGAAGAATTTCTATTTCGTTTATTGTGTTATTATCTAAATGTCCTAAATGGTATTGTGCAAATTTTTTTGAATGGGGAAATAACTTTGATAAACCAAAAATCTTATAAAACGATACACTTGGTGTTGGTAAAGCTCTTTTGGACTCCGGTAAAAATCGACCTTTTCCATCTATCATTTTCACTCCCAAAGCACCAGCTTCTGGATGAATATCCATAAAATCCAAACACTTTTGAAAACTATCTTCTTCAACAACAGTATCGGGATTTAAAAGTAAATGATATTCTCCTTTAGCGATTTTTAATGCTTGGTTGTTAGCAACTGAAAATCCATAATTTATTTTATTTTCGATTAAAATAACAGAAGGGTATTTTTCTTTAATCATAGTGCATGAACCATCTACAGAGTTATTGTCGACCACAAAAACCTCTGTTTCAATGTTTTTAATGGCATTAAAAACAGATATTAAACATTGTTCCAAGAAATGTTTAACATTATAATTAACTATGATTATTGAAAGCTTAGTCATATTTGAATTTGAGATACAAATATAATGAAATGTAGAAAAGAGCGAGTTTTTTTAGAAATAAAAAAGGGCTGTGTAAACAGCCCTTTGAAATATTCATCAAATATTTGATTTACATTAATTCTTTTATAGCAGCAGCTAACCTTTTTACACCTTCGGTGCTTTTATCTTTAGACACAAAAGAGAAGTTTATTCTCATAGTATCAGTACCACTTCCATCGCAATGAAATACGCTACCAAGTACAAATGCAACATTATTATCAATTGCTTTTTTGAAAAGTACTTCTGCATTCATTTTGTTTGGTAAAGTTAAGAATAAAAATAATCCACCTTCTGGTTCGGTCCATTTTACACCTTCTGGCATAAACTCTTTAAACGCTTTCAACATATTGTCGCGTTTATCATGATATTGAACTATGATTTCTTTTAAGTTTGCATCGAAGTATCCCTTTTCGATATATTTATGCACAATTTTTTGATTTAGAGTGGGAGTACATAAATCGGTAGATTGTTTTGCAATAACAAATTTATCAACGATTTTTTCATTTGCAACAACCCATCCAACTCTGAATCCTGGCACAAATATTTTTGAGAATGTTCCAAGCAAAATTACATGTCCTGAATTATCTAACTCATATATAGTTTTTTGCACTTCTCCTTCGAAGCGAATCTCTCTGTAAGGGCTATCTTCTACTATTAGAATATCATATTTTTTTGCAATTTCGATAATTTCCAATCGTCTTGATTCTGGCATTGTAATACCAGCAGGGTTTTGGAAATCAGGAATTATATAAATAAATTTAGGTTTGATTCCTTGAGATTTAAGACCGGCAAGTTTTTCCTCCAAAATATCAGCGCGCATACCATGTTCGTCGAATTTTATACCAATCATTTCAGCTCCATATGAATTGAAAGCTCCTAAACCACCTAAATAAGAAGGTAATCCACAAATTACTTTATCGCCTCTATTAATAAATATTTTAGCTAATAAATCTAAACCTTGTTGAGACGAAGTTGTAATCACTAGATTATTTAATTCGAGATTTAATCCTTCATTATTATATCGATCAATTAGAATTTGTCGTAATTCAGTAACACCTTCAGTTGCACCATACTGTAATGCTGCTGAACCGTCGTTTTCTAAAACTTCATTCGTAATTTCCTTTAATTGCTCTATTGGGAAAGTCTCTGGAGCAGGTAATCCACCTGCAAATGAAATAATTTCTGGACGTTGTGTAAGTTTAAGAAGTTCACGAATTGCAGACTTCTTCATCCCTTTAATGCTAGTTGAATAAATTTGTTCTAAATCGCTTATCATTATTATTATCCTCCGTTTTTTTTGATAATTATTTATAGTTTGTACGAACTTGTGCGAAGGTGCAAAATACAATTTGGAATTACAAAAAAATGAACCTGTTGTACAAAACATATCTGATAATTGTAAGCATATTGTTTATTAGCTTAATAATTGATAATTTTAGGATTGCAAGTTAAAAACTTATCATTTACCTTAGAGCTACCTAATTTATTATATATGAAACCCAATCTAACTATTGATTACGAACATTTAATTTCAAAAAATCTGTTATCCGTTGCTGTTAATAGTATCATCGCTGTTGATTTGCAGGGCATGGTTACATTCTGGAATAATGGTGCAGAACGCATCTTTGGGTATAAAAGAGAGGAGATCCTAAATAAATCGCTAAAAATAATATATCCTGATTTTGATGAAAATCTTCTTTTGGTAGATTTAGAAAGAACTAAGGAGGGTGGAAGCTATGTAAGCGAATGGGAAGGTCGAAATAAATCTGGAGAAACAGTATGGGTTGATTTAAATACAAATATTTTAAAAGATGATAATGACAATATCATTGGATTTATTGGACTATCAAAAGATATAACCACTAATAGGGAACTTCATTTTTATAAATCAGAATTATCTTCTATTGTTCAATATTCGGCCGACGGAATGGAAAGTGTGGATTTAGAAGGAAACGTTTTGAGTTGGAATAAAAGTGCTGAAAAGATTTATGGTTATAGTTCAAAAGAAATAATCGGAAAAAAGTCTTCAATACTATATGTTGAAAGCAATATTGATGAATTTCAGAGAGTATTGAAAATAATTATTCAAGGAAAGGTTTTGAAGAATTTTGAGACTAAAAGAAGAAAAAAAGATGGTAGTATTATTGATGTTTCAATTACATTTTCGCCGCAAATAAATAATGAAGAAGAAATATCTGGAATATCTGTTATTACGAGAGACATTACAGATCAAAAATTAACACTAAAGAAACTAAATGAAAGTGAAATAAAATATCAAACAATATTTGAAAATAGCGGTGAAGGTTTTTTTCTTATGACCGAAAGATTTATTGACGTAAATAAGAAGGCTTGTGAGTTGTTTGAATCATCAAAAGAGGAAATTATAGGAAAATCTCCATTAGATTTTTCTCCAGAAAAGCAATCGGATGGAGTTTCTTCAGAAATAAAAGCAAAAGAATATATTAAAAAGGCATTTGAAGAAGGGAATGTTTCTTTTTATTGGCAACATATTAGTAAGTCAAAAGATACAATAAATACACGAATTACTTTAAATAGAATTGTAGTAAAAGATAAGAATTATTTAATAGCCATAATGCATAATATGACAGAGGTTATTAAATATCAAAATAAGTTAAAAGTAAAAACAAAAAGTGTAGTTGATAAAAATAAAAAAATGCATCAACTTAATAATGATCTAAATGAAACAAATAATCAATTAAAAATAATTAATCAGCAAATAGAACAGAGCGAAAAGAAATTTAGAGTGGCTTTTAAAACGAGTCCCGATGCCATAAATATTAATAGAATAAGCGATGGTTTGTATATTGACATAAATGATGGTTTTACAAATTTAATGGGTTATACAGAACGTGATGTGCGAGGTAAAACCTCAATAGAATTGAATGTTTGGGTAAATCCAAAGGATAGAAATAGATTGGTTAATGCTTTACTTGAAAACGAATTCGTTTCAAATTTAGAAGCACAGTTTAGGCGAAAAGATGGTTCGGTTACAACAGCTCTAATGTCGGCAAGCTTCATAGAAGTTAATAAAGAAAAATACATTCTTTCAATTACAAGAGATATTTCGGAAAGAAAAGAATCTGAGGAGAAACTAAAAAAAGCTATGGAAAAAGCTGAGGAAAGTGATTTATTAAAATCAGCGTTTTTAGCAAACATGTCGCACGAAATTAGAACTCCCATGAATGCAATTCTAGGTTTTAGCCAACTCTTAAAGGAAAAAAGAATAGAACCTGAAAAGCAGGATAAATTTTTGGATATTATTGTTTCAAGATCGAAAAATCTACTTCAAATAATTAATGATATTATAGATATTTCTAAAATCGAAGCAAATCAGTTAACGATTGAAAATAATGAATTCTCTTTAAAAAAATCACTATATGAATTATATTCCTTCTTCGAAGCTGAAATATACACACATAATAAATCACATGTTAATTTAACTCTTAGTGCAGATTTAAGTGAAGTAATAGGGAATATTAGATCCGATGAGGTTCGGTTAAAACAAATTTTAACCAATTTAATTAGTAATGCCATTAAATTTACTGAAAAAGGGGAAATAGAATTTGGTTACAATGTAAAAGGAGACAATCTGGAATTCTTCGTTCGAGATACCGGTATAGGTATCCCTGAGGAATCGAAGAAACATATTTTTGAGCGGTTTAGGCAAGCCGATGATTCTAGTACTAGGGAATTTGGAGGAACGGGTTTGGGATTGTCTATATGTAAACAATTAGTTGAGAAACTTGGAGGAGAGATATGGTTCGATTCAAAAACCGATAAAGGATCAATATTTTACTTCACAATACCTTTAGAAATGGTAACACAAGACCAAAGTAGTTCAGAATTAAATGCCAGTAATTTTGATTTAACAGGTAAAACTATTTTAATAGTTGAGGATGACTTAATAAGTATGACCTATCTTGAGGAATTACTTATTGGAACAAAAGCATCAATCTTAAAGGCTTTCAATGGGGAAAAAGCAGTTGAAATTTTTAAAAACAATGCAAATATTGACATTGTTTTAATGGATGTATACTTGCCCAAGATGTCAGGAAACGATGCTACCCGAGAAATAAAAAAAATAAACGCAGAAATACCTGTAGTAATGCAATCTGCATATGCTTTGCCTTCCGATAAAAAAGAAAGTTTTAAATATGGTTGCGACGACTATATTACTAAACCCATTGATCCTAGGTTGTTAATGGTTACAATTAAAAAATTCATGCAATAGACCATAATATCAAGTCTTGCGGTATAATTTTTTTTTTGTACTTTTAAGTAAATTTGAATTTCATATTACAGAATGAAGAGAATTCTATTAATAGGATCGGACAATAAATTAATTGAGAAATCTGCAGAGTATCTTAAGTATAATAACTTTAGTGTGATTACTGCTGGCGAGGGAGCTTCTGGAGTGCAGAAAACACTTGAATTTATTCCTGATTTAATCCTATGTGATACAGAAACTACAGGCCTCAATGGATATGAAATTTTTAACACATTACAACAAATAAACTCAACTGCAATAATTCCATTTGTTTTTTTAATGAATAAGGTTTCAAGCGAAGATGTAAGGGCAGCAATGAATTTGGGTGCAGATGATTACCTTGAAATGCCATATAAGCTTAATCAATTATTAAAATTAGTTGAGATTCGGTTAGAGAAACAAGAGAAAATAATAGGTTTAGCCGATGAGAAGTTTAACACTTTAATGGAACATTCAAGCGACGGAGTTTTTATTTATCAAGATGAGAAGTTGTCTTATGTAAACAAGAGATTTTGCGATTTTGTTGCATATTCTAAAAGAGAATTAATTGGAATGAACTTGGTAAATATTATTTATAAAGATGATATTCATTTAGTTGTAGATAAGTTTAGTAGATGTTTGAAAGGAATACACAAAGAGATTTTAGTAGACTTAAGGGCAATTAGCGGTAATCAAAAAATTGTAAATATTACGCTTTCTGGAAGTATAACAAACTTTAATGGTAAAAAGAATATCGTAGGTTCAATTAGACCTATAAATATGATCGAAAGCGATTATTTTAAACCTCAAAAATCAGAAATAAATATTACCTCACGCGAAGAGGAAATATTAGAATTAATATGCGAAGGAAATTCTAATTCCGATATAGCTCATAAATTAAACATTAGTGACCGTACTGTAGAGGGGCACAGAGCAAATCTGTTAAATAAAACAGAATCAAAGAACACCGCCAGTCTTGCAATTTTTGCAGTAAAATATGGATATTATAAAATTCCCGAATAACAGGTATTAATACTTACCATCACAATATTGCAATCCCAACTTATCAATTTTCAAGTTCTAAGTATTTGAATAACAGAATATGCTTATTAATCGAAATAGGTGTAAATACTTATTTCTAAAAATAGGTAATTACCCTGTTTAAATTCGATATATAAATTAATTACTTTGTATACAAAAGGTAACATACGATATGGATAAAAAGCTTTTAATTATAGACAATGATTTTAATTATCTGACAATTGTAGAAAAACAAATGTCTAAAGAAAGCTTTAATGTTACTGTTGCTGATACTTTGCCAAAAATTTACGATTATTTAAATCAGAATTCTCCTGATATTATTTTGTTAGATGTAATTATGAACAATGGCGAAGGATTAATTTTTCTTAAAAAACTTAGTTCAATAATTGGAAGAACACCATTAATTGTTATTTCTAGGGGGAAAGATATTGATTTAATTGAGAAATCGTTTAGTTATGGAGCATTCGATTATTTGATTAAGCCTCTGAATTTAAAAGATTTAAAAAACAAGATAAACTTTGCATTAGAACAACGAGTTAATAAAAATACATATCATGTTTAGAGAAAACATCCTTCAGCCCAAGTTATATTTAACATATAAAATTAGCGGAGAGGTTTATGCATCTAGTTCTAATGAGGTCCGTAAAATATTAGATGTAAATTCTATTTCTGATTCTGGAGTTGATGGTTTGGGTAATTTTGCGGTGGTTGATAATAAAGAGATACCAATTCTGAATTTAACAGAAAGGCTTAGTCTAAATGATAATAACAGTAATTATTCATCGAATAAATCTGTGGTTGTTTTAAAAATAGGTTTGAGAGAAACATACTCATTAATTGGAATATTGGTTGAGGAAGTAATAGAATTAATTGATATTGATTTAAATCAAATATCAACGAGTCCCTTAGTCGAAGATTTAAGTCACAATGATTACATAGAAGGATTATACTCCTATAAAAAAACAACAATAAAACTTCTGAACATTAGGAAGCTTATAAATACAGATGATTCTATTGTTATTAGAACATGGAATAAAAAAAGAAAATTAGTTTTAATAAATTAACATAAGATATTGTTTTTGAGGTGTATAATTTTAGGTTTTAGTTTTGGCAATTGTTGATAAGTATAAATGAATCTAGGTAATTTCTACAAGCCTAGATTCATTTTTAGAACTATAGCAATTAGATTTTCGATTATAAAAATTATAATTATATTTGATTAAACATTATTTCGGTATAACAAAGTATAAATGGATACAACAGATTACGATCAGAAATTAGATTGGAGCTCTAAGAAAATTCTTATTGTTGAGGATGATGTTTTTAGTGCGGAGTACTTATTGGAAGTCCTATCGGAAACAAAAGTTCAAACGATTGTTTCTAATAATGGACTTGAAGCGGTTGAGCAAACAAGAAATAACCCCGATCTTGATTTAATTTTAATGGACATTCAACTGCCCGGCATAAGTGGAGAGAAGGCAACAATGCTAATAAGAGAATTCAATACAGAAATTCCAATTATTGCTCAAACTGCACATGCAATGTCGAACGATAAAGAAAACTACTTAAAGGCTGGCTGTACTGATTATCTTTCCAAACCCATCTTAATGACAGATTTATTTCTTACCTTAAAAAAGTATTTGTAAATAATTTGGTCAATAAAAAGGCAAATCATACTTTTAATTAGAAAATATTAATTAATTTAGTGATGTAAGTTATTAGGTTAATTATTTTAACCTAAATTTATTTGTTAGTTTGTTGTTGTAAGGAGGCATTTATGCCTCCTTTTTAAATTAGGTATTTTTACTTGAAAGAGTATAATTTTTTTTCTCTTTATTTGTTAAGTGAATCGAAAAGTCCTTTTTAAAATTTAAATTCTTTGCAAATGAGTGTCAATGGAAAGATATTAATTGTTGACGACGTGTCAACACATTTATTATTGTTGCAATCAATATTACAAGATGAAGGTTATGAAACAGATATAACCGATAATCCCAAAAGCGTTTCGGATATCTTGCAAAGAAGCGAATACAATGTAGTTTTATTAGATATAATGATGCCAGGTTTAGATGGGTTTCAGGTTTTAGACATAATTAAAGAAAACGAAAGATTATCACATATCAATGTAATTATAATTTCGGCAAAAACAGATTCATGGAGTATCAAAAATGCTTTAGACAAAGGCGCCTTCGATTATATTACAAAACCAATTAATATTCAGGACGTAAGAAATAAAGTAAAATCAGCAATGATTGAAAGAGAAATCTAAAAAATATTATATATAATATTTTGGAAAAAGGACAATTTTGTCCTTTTTTTGTTTTTAATAACTAATCTTAATTAAGTATTATTTAATAAGTTAATATTAATATCTAAATTGACATTTATGAAAAGATTTACTTTTTTATTAGTGATTATTTTATTCTTACCGGCATTCATTATAGCACAAGAACAAACTGAAGAGCTTAAAGTGAAATTTTCTGGTTTTGTAGGTTACGATTTCTTTTTTGATTCATATGAATCAGTAACATCAAGAGATGGTGAAGTTTATTTGTATCCTAGTGCTGAAAAATTAGATATTAATGGTGATGACATTAATAAAAATTTTGAAGCGCAAATGTTGGCTATTCAGTCACGAACTAGATTAACAGCCTCAGGCTTAAGTGCATTTGGAGCGAATGCAAAAGCAGTAATCGAGGGTGATTTTTTGGGAACAGCAACAGGATATGCTCGATTGTTTAGATTGCGACATGCTTTTGTTCAGTTGAATTGGGATAAGGCAGAGTTATTAACTGGTCAAACTTGGCATCCCATGTTTGTAACAGCTTGTTTTCCTGGTACAGTTTCGTTCGGAGCAAGTGCAGTATTTAATCCCTTAAATAGAGCGCCTCAGATTAGGTATACATTTAAGCCAACAAAGAATTTCGATTTTATGGGAGCACTCCTCTATCATGGAGATTTTAGAAGTTCAGGACCAAACTACGCACAACAAAATTCAGGAATACCTGATATGCAATTTCAGTTCAGGTTTCACAATAAATTTATTTATACTGGATTTACAGCAGGATATAAATTCTTAACTCCAAGAACAGAAACGGATAATTTGAATGTAAAAACAACAGAGACGATTGGTAGTTATAACTTACAGGTTTTTGCAAAGCTTACAACAAAGCCAATTACTATAAAGCTTGAGGGCGTATACGGACAGAACCTATCAAGTTATGTTATGATTGGAGGATATGGAGCAGCCGAAGACCCAACTGTTGTTGATGATTATTCATATGAGAATCTGAATACTATGTCGGTTTGGACTGAAGTATTAACTAATTTTGATAAAGTTAACTTTGGTCTATTTGCTGGTTATTCTTCAATTTTAGGAGCAAAAGACGATTATTATTCTTTAGATTATGCACGTGGAGAAACGCTAGATTATATTTATAGAATATCTCCTCGAATTCAGTTTAAATCAGGTAAATTTACTTACTCTATAGAACATATGATGACTGCTGCAGCTTATGCTACTGCTTGGGATAGTAAGCATAAAGTAACAGAAACTGCTGATGCAACTATAAACCATAGATTTCTTATGGGGGCAAAGTACTCATTTTAATATGAAATGATTA
Organism: Bacteroidales bacterium; assembly: GCA_016342685.1. Lineage (GTDB taxonomy): Bacteria > Bacteroidota > Bacteroidia > Bacteroidales > UBA12077 > UBA12077. The sequence goes on from JAEINU010000003.1 coordinate 579,666, forward strand.
AATGAAAAAGGGACTGTCTAAAAAGTCATCATCTGTCATCCCCAACTTGATTGGGGATCTTGTAATTCATTGTGTGCAATTTAATTAAGAGATTCCCTTTTTCAAGGGAATGACAATAAAAGGGCTTTTTAGACAGCCCCTTTTTTTAGTTGATATAGTAAATTTATAATTCTATACATTTGTTCATTACAACCTTACAAGCATTGTTATTTCCTAGTTTGCATGATTTATGAAAATCTTCGCACGCTCTATCATCATCGGCCTGTTTTAAATAAATCATTCCTCTATTGTAATATGCAAAAGGATTTTCAGGATCTATATCTATTACAGTATTGAAATCGCTTAAGGCTAGCTCATATTCATTATTCTGATAATATAAGTATCCACGATACATGTATACGTTTGGATTGTTTTTATTTGTTTTTATTGCTTCCGAATAATCGTTTAGAGCAGCATCAAAATTGAAGAGTTTTTGGTATGCAGCACCTCTATTTACATAGATTTTGCTTTTAAAAAAAGAATCTTTAGAATCGTAAGCCAAATCGAGAGCACGAGTCAGGTTCTCAATAGCATCTTTGTGTTTTCCTTTGTGAATTAAAACAATTCCGTAGGTTAAATAAAAATGTGGGTAGTCTGAATTTTTTTTAATAGCTTCTTCAATTAATTTTCCTGCAGCTTTATAATCTTCCATTAAAACTAAAAGGTTTGCTTTCCCATCTATTGCAGGCGCATAGGTTGGTAAATAATCCAAGGCTTCGTTATATTTTTCAAGTGCTCCTTCGTAATCCATTAAATTTACAAGATCGTTCCCTAAACTAGCAAGCATTTTTGCATCGCCTTGAGCGAATACACTTAAATTAATCGAAATCAGGAAGAAAAATATTGAGAGAGCGTGTTTCATTTTGTTTTATTGTTTTATACAAAGCTTCAATATTCTGTGAAAATAATAAATATTTTTCAATTTTTTAGCCTGAAATCGAAGATTCAAACAAAGTTCTATTAACCAATGATCTCCCCAAAGTAATTTCGTCTGTATATTCTAACTCATCACCAATAGATACTCCTCGTGCTAAAGTTGTAATCTTTACCGTATAGTTTTTAAATTTTTTGTATAGATAAAAATTGGTTGTATCTCCTTCCATTGTTGTGCTTAAAGCTAAAATAATCTCTTTAACCTCTTCGTTTTTAATCTTTTCGAACAAGCTGTCAATTTTTAAATCGCTTGGACCTATACCATCCATGGGAGAAATTATTCCACCCAAAACATGGTAGATTCCATTAAACTGATGTGTGTTTTCAACCGACATAACATCGCGTGCATTTTCTACAACACAAATTACAGATGAGTTTCGTGAAGGGTTACTACAAATGTTGCAAATATCTGTATCAGAAATAGTATTGCAACTTTTACAATGCTTTATTTCGTTTCTAAGTTTTATAATTGTCTCACCAAAGTGAGTAACATCTTCTTTATCTTGATTTAATATATGAAGTACCAATCGAAGAGCCGTTTTTTTACCAATCCCTGGTAATTTTGCAAATTCATCGACTGCACTTTCCAATAATTTCGATGTAAAGTTTGGTATATTCATTCGTGATTTAAATAGATTATTCGCTTCAAAATTAATATCAAATAAGGCTATAAGCAATTTTTTGTTCTATTTGTTTTTATTATCCTTGCATTAAGTAATTTAAACTTGATTTTAGATGTCGCCATATACCGTAATATTTATAATTGTTGCTTATTTTATTATACTAATTACAATCTCATTTTTCACCAGTAAAGGAGCAGATAACGATGCGTTTTTTCTGGGAAATAAAAAATCACCGTGGTTTATTGTAGCATTTGGAATGATAAGCGCTTCGCTATCCGGAGTAACTTTTATTTCGGTTCCCGGTTGGGTTGTAAGTAGCAATTTCTCATATATGCAAATGGTGTTGGGGTATTTAGTTGGTTACGCTATTATAGCCAATGTGCTAATGCCAATGTATTATCGGTTGAATCTTACATCAATATACACCTATTTAGGACAACGATTTGGAAGATATTCTTATAAAACAGGAGCATCGTTTTTTCTTTTATCAAGGATAATTGGAGCATCGTTCAGATTGTTTCTTGTTGCAAATGTATTACAGATTTTAGTTTTTAATACTTTAAATATTCCTTTTGAGATTACTGTTATTATAACAATTCTACTTATATGGCTTTACACATTCAGGGGTGGTATAAAAACAATTATCTGGACAGATAGTTTGCAAACATTATTTATGCTGATTTCGGTTGGTGTCACGATTGTTTTGTTAAGTAAAAGCATGAATCTTGATTTTAAGGGCGTAATTAATACTATTGCCGAAAGCCCGCATTCTAAATTATTTTATTTTGATGATATAAAAAGTGTAAATCATTTTATTAAACAATTTTTAGCAGGTGCCTTTATTGCTGTTGTAATGACTGGTTTAGATCAAGATATGATGCAGAAAAACTTGAGCTGTAAAAACATTAAAGATGCAAAAAAGAATATGTATTGGATGAGTTTATCCTTGGTACCTGTTAATCTCATCTTTATGTCGTTGGGAGTTTTGTTGGTCGTTTTTGCTCAACAAAATGGAATTGCAATGCCAGAGCGTACCGACGATTTATTTCCTTTAATTGCAACAAAAGGATATTTGAGTCCCGTAGTAGGTGTCTTTTTTGTAATTGGATTGGTTGCAGCGGCATATAGTAGTGCCGATTCTGCTCTTACAGCTCTTACAACATCTTTTACCGTTGATATTTTAAGTCCTAAAAATAAGACTGAACAAGAATTAAAAACGATACGAACAAAAGTACATGTTGGAGTATCCTTGGTTTTGCTTTTGGTAATCATTGTTTTTAATGCAATAAATAACGAAAGTGTTATTAGTGCTATATTTAAAGTGGCAGGTTATACTTATGGTCCTTTATTGGGAATGTATGCTTTTGGTTTATTTACAAAGTTTAAAGTAAAGGATAAGGCGGTTCCCTTTATTGCTATTCTTTCGCCAATAATTTGCATTTTTCTAAATTACTTCTCCCAAGAATTATTATGGGGTTATAAGTTTGGTTTTGAGATTCTTATTTTGAATGGGGCGATTACATTTGCTGGTTTATTAATGTTTCGTCGATCTCGTTAATTATAGTTGGAATGAGTTTTGTAATAAGGTTTGAAAACTCTTTTATTGAGCTATAAAAACTAAATAATGCGAACTCTTCTGATAATTAGTGTATTGTTCATTTCTTCCAATTTGTTTTCACAAGAAATTAGTGATCATAAGTTTTATAATGATATTAGTTACAATTATGGTTTTTTTGCTTCATTAAATCCTGGCGACAGAGAAGGAATAAATGGGGAGATAATGAACCTGAAATTAAGCCATTTTTATAATCAAAGTTATGGATTTCGATCGGGTATAAACTTTATAAATGGGGTAGAAGGAACAAATAAATTTCTTACAATTCCTGTTCAATTTGTTTACAGATCTCCAATTAATCGAAGTGTAGTTATTAACACGGATGCAGAAACTATTGGGGGTGTATTATTTGACATTATTTTGGGAATTATGCCACGACAAACCGAGTTTTTTATTGGAGCAAACTTAGGATATATTGATCCGGATAATAACTTAGGACAAACTAGTATATTTGGTGGTCCATGGATTGCACAGGGATATCAGACTGAGCAAAGGTTTTACTCTTCCATTGATGCAGGTTTAACATTAAAATACAAAATAAGACGATTTGGAATTGGCTTTTCTCCAACATTAAAATATCTTGTTACCAGAAATTTTAAATATTATTCGGAAGATGGAATAAATGATGGATATACTCCAAACTGGTTTCTTAGCGGAACTATAGGAATTTCTTATCAGTTTTAAGAAAAAATGACCTAATCTTCAGGATTGTTTTTATTTATAGTCCTTTTAATACTATTATTTATTGTGTCTTTTTTATTCGTTAATGTGCACTCATTGTAAATTTCCCAGATTTTTTTAAGATTTGAAAATACTTTATAGATTAATCTTATTGATTAACAAGGTGTTTTTTTAAATATCATAATAGATACTTGGAATCATAATTAAAGTTGATAATTTAGTCGATGAATCTTTAAGAAATCATTAAATCATTTAAAAATGAAAAAATACGTATTACCTATAGTTTTAGTCTTCTTATTTTCATGCACTAAGAAAGTGAATGTGGATGAAGTTTTTGGAACAATTGCAGAAGATTATGTTAAACTTGTTTTAGAAGTTGGAATGTATGATTCCTATTTTGTTGATGCATATTATGGACCTGAAGAATGGAAACCTGATGCACTGAAAAATGAAGATGCCGAAATTCCAGAAACAGAACTTTTGGCAAGAATACAGGTTTTGAATGAATTGCTTGAGTCGATAAATCTCAATGAACTTGAAGAGAATCAAAAATTGCGTCACATATATCTAAGTAAGCAAATAAAAGCCGTTAAAGGACGCATTGAAATGTTGGCAGGAAAGAAGTTTACTTTCGACGAAGAAACGTTTGCTTTATACGATGTTGTAACTCCTGATTATACTGTGGAACATTTTGAATCTTTGATTCAGGATTTAGAAAAAGCCCTACCAGGAACCGGAAATTTAACAGATCGGTTAACAGAGTTTAAAAACGAGTTTATCATTCCAAAAGATAAATTAGATACAGTTTTTAATACCGCAATTCAAGAAGCAAAAAGACGGACTTTAGAATATATTGATATGCCCGAAGGCGAGAATTTTGTTCTGGAATTTGTATCGGATAAACCCTGGGGGGGATACAATTGGTATAAAGGAAATAATTTTAGTTTGATTCAGATTAATACTGATTTACCAATTTTTATTGATCGGGCTATTGATTTGGCTAGTCATGAAGGTTATCCAGGACATCATGTATATAATTGCTTGTTGGAATCAAATATGGTAAAAACAAATAATTGGATGGAGTTTTCGGTTTATCCATTATATAGCCCACAGTCGTTAATAGCTGAGGGTACTGCAAACTACGGAATCGAAATGGCTTTTCCTTTTGATGAGAAAATTAAATATGAAAAGGAAGTTTTGTTTCCTCTAGCTGGAATTGATCCTACAAAAGCAGAAAAATATTATGAAGTGATGGGGCTAGTTGCGAAAATATCGTATGTGCGAAATGCAGCATCGGAGGCTTACTTAAATGGAGAGAAAACAAAAGAAGAAACTATTGAATGGTTAGTTAAATATGCTCTGCGAAATCACGAAAGTGCAACCCAAAGCTTAAAATTCATTGAGGCTTATCGATCTTATATTATTAATTATAATGTTGGGTTAGATATGGTAAGAGATTATATGGAGAAAGATAAAAATATGACAAACGATGAAAAGTGGGCGCGTTTTGAGTATTTAATTTCAACTCCGCAGGTCCCTTCAAATTTGGTTGAATAATAAAATATTACAATATCATACTGAGCAAGTCGAAGTGTGATACTCAAAATAAAAAAAAGTTGTCAATGTTTCGATAAACTCGACATGACAACTTTTTTTGTTTTTATATAATTAAGAAATAATTTTTTTTACTTTCTCGATAGCAGATTCTAAACCTTGGGGGTTTTTACCTCCAGCGGTTGCATAAAATGCCTGGCCGCCACCGCCACCTTGTATTTCTTTTGAGATCTCACGAATTATTTGAGATGCATTCCAGTCTTTGTCTTTAACTAAATTTTCAGAAATCATTACCGATAAATTTGCTTTTCCATTCACTTCGGCACCAAGCACCAAAACCAGATTATTAATCTCATTCTTTAACTGAAATGAAATATCTTTTATGGCAGCAGCAGAATTTAATCCAATTTTAAATCCAATAAAATTGACACCATTAATTTCTTGAACCTGCTCTTTCAAATGCTTTTTAATTGCTTGAGCTTGCTCATTCGTCATTTCTTCAATTTGTTTATTAAGATTTGTAACTTCGTCAATAAGCGACTGAACACTCTTAACAACATCTTTCGGATTCTTTAGTAAAGATCTTAATTCTTGTAATTCTTGAATTTGATTAAATACATACTCAACAACTTTTCCTCCAGTAATTGCTTCAACTCTTCTTATTCCTGAAGCAATAGAGCTTTCACTCATTATTTTGAAAAAGCCAATCTGACCTGTGCTTTTTACATGTGTTCCACCACATAACTCAACAGATTCGCCGAATTTAATCACGCGTACTGTATCTCCGTATTTTTCACCAAATAAAGCTATTGCTCCCATATCAGAAGCTGCTTTCATTGGAATATTTCGATTTTCTTCTAATGTATAGTTTTCACGAATCTTCTCATTAACAATTATCTCTATTTCCCGAATTTCACTTTCGGTAAGTTTCTGAAAATGACTAAAGTCAAAACGTAAATGATCTGGATTAACTAAGGAGCCTTTTTGTTCAACATGTCCACCTAAAACTTCTCTTAAAGCCTGATGTAATAGGTGAGTAGCAGTATGATTGTTTGTAGTAGATATTCTTTTAACAGAATTAACAACCGCTTTGAAATCCGCTTTGGGATCCATCGGAAGTTTGTTTGCAATATGTATTGTTAGATTATTTTCCTTTATGGTGTTTAGAATACTAATTTTTTCAGCATTGGCTTCAATATAACCTATATCTCCAACTTGACCTCCACTTTCAGCATAAAAAGGTGAAATGTTAAATACCAATTGATACAATTCCTTCTTTTGTTGAACTACCTTTCTGTAGCGGGTTATTTTCACATCAGTTTCTAAATAGTCGTAACCCACAAATTCTTCAACATCATCTTTTAAAAGTTCAATCCAATCTTCAGTATCAATACTTGCAGCATTTCTAGATCGGTTTTTCTGATTTTCCATTTCATCAATAAACTCTTTTTTATTTACTGCAAGATTATGTTCGCGAGCAATCAATTCAGTTAAATCTAAAGGGAAACCATATGTGTCATATAACTCAAAGGCAATTTTACCTGGAATTACATTGAGTTCTTTTTCTTCAATATCAGAAATAATCTTATCTAATAATCGAATTCCTGTTTCAAGGGTTTTTAAGAAAGAAGCTTCTTCCTCCAAAATAACCTTCTCAATAAGTTCTTTTTGTTTTATTAATTCTGGATAAGCATCGCCTAAAACATCAATTAAAACACTTATGAGTTTGTGCATAAAAGGTTCGTTAAAACCTAAAAAAGTATAGCCATAACGAACTGCACGACGTAAAATCCTACGAATAACATAACCAGCTTTCACATTAGATGGTAACTGTCCGTCTGCAATAGAAAAGCTTATAGCACGTAGGTGATCAGAAATAACGCGCATGGCAATATCTGCCTGCTCATTTTTTCCATATTTTTTTCCGGAATTTTTAGCAATAGCCTGAATAAGTGGTTGAAAAACATCAGTATCATAATTGGATTTTTTGCCTTGTAAAACCATACAAAGTCTTTCGAATCCCATACCTGTATCTACATGCCTGTTAGGAAGTAATTCTAAACTATTGTTTGATTTCCTGTTATATTGAATAAAAACAAGATTCCAAATTTCGATTACTAAAGGATGATCCTTATTTACTAAGGTATCTCCTGAGACATCTTTTCTTTCTGCATCACTTCTAAGGTCAACATGAATTTCGGAACATGGTCCACATGGTCCTGTTTCACCCATTTCCCAGAAGTTATCTTTTTTTGAACCATTTAAAATTCGATCTGCGGGTAAGTATTGCTCCCAATATCCCTTGGCTTCCTTATCTAGATCAAGTCCATCATCTTTACTTCCCTCAAAAACAGTAGCATACAGTCTATCTATATCTACTTTCATTTCTTTTACAAGAAATTCAAATGCCCATTCTATAGCTTCCTTTTTAAAGTAATCTCCAAATGACCAGTTTCCTAGCATTTCGAACATGGTATGATGATATGTATCATGTCCAACTTCTTCCAAATCGTTATGTTTTCCAGAAACTCTTAAACACTTCTGTGTATCGGTAACACGATTGTTTTTTGCTGGGTTATTTCCCAAGAAAACATCTTTAAACTGATTCATCCCTGCGTTAGTAAACATAAGGGTTGGGTCGTTTTTCACAACCATTGGAGCGGATGAAACTATAGTGTGATTTTTACTTTCAAAAAACTTTAAAAACTTACTTCTGATTTCTTTCGAATGCATAAAATGCTATTTTAAAAACAGTTAATACTTATTAACTAAATTAAATTATAAGATTATTTTTATTTGTTAAGGTTGTAAAATTAATTTATTTAAATTAGATTTGTCGCTAGCGTTGAATTTTTTTTATAATTAATATAAGATATCTAAATAAGTTATGCCTAAAATCAAATATCAATTTGATTCAAAAACTCTAACATTTAAAAAGGTAAAATTAGCTTGGAGACAAAAGGTTAAGCGAGCTTTAACGGTCTTGAGTGTTACTGTAGCTTCATCTTTATTTTTGCATTTTGCTTATACTTCCTTTTATAATACACCAAAAGAGGAAATGCTTCTAGGCGAAAAGCAAGAGCTGATAACTAAGTATGAAATATTAAACGATCAGTTTAAGGATATTGATTTTATTATAAGGGACATACAACAAAGAGATGATTATTTTTATCGAACGATTTTTGAATTGGAACCAATCCCGGCATCCGTTAGATCAGCAGGTTTTGGTGGTACTAACCGATATATTGACTTGGAAGGTTTTGAGAGCTCAAGTGTTATGATTGAGACCTTTAAGCGTTTAGATATTATTTCTAAAAAGATTTATGTTCAGTCAAAATCATTTGATACTGTTATTGAGTTAGCTAAGAATAAAGAAAAAATGATTGCAGCAATTCCGGCAATTCAACCTTTAGCACTTAAAGATTTTAACAGAATAAGTGATTATTTTGGAGCTCGAAATGATCCATTTACTGGAAAAAGAACAATGCATCATGGTATGGATTTTACAGGTCCTGAAGGTTCGGATATTTTCGCAACTGGAGATGGTGTTGTTATTGAAGCGGGATATAATTCTCACGGTTATGGTAACAAAATAATGATTGACCATGGATATGGTTATAAAACAATTTACGCTCACCTTCAAAAAGTTAATGTTGATATTGGTCAAAAAGTAAAAAGAGGCGATGTAATTGGTCTACTTGGAAATACTGGAAGATCAACAGGAGCTCATTTGCATTACGAAGTGCGTTTATACAATAAAATGATTAACCCAATCAATTATTATTTTAATGATATGTCTGACGAAGAGTACGACTTAATGGTTGAAGCCTGTTCAAAAAGACGCAATCCGATGGATTAAATTAAAATTATTCATTATATTTGGGCGATAAATAATCAAATTTATGGCTAAAGTAAAGTATAAATTTAATCACAAATCACTGAGCTATGATAGAATAGTTTTCTCAGGCAAACAAAAATTTTACCGATTTCTAACTTACTTTACAGCAATACTTCTAATAGGGATTATTTGTAATATAGTTTTTGCCTTATTCTTTGATACTCCTAAAGAAAAAGGATTAATAAGAGAAAACAATCAATTGGTTTCGCAATATGAATTATTGAATAATAGATTCAGCTTAGTAGAAAATACTCTTGAAGATTTACAAAAAAGAGATGATAATATTTATCGTGTAATTTTTGAAGCAGAACCTATTCCTCCCTCAGTAAGATCGGCAGGTTTTGGTGGAGCAAACAAGTATAAAGATTTACAAGGATATAAGAACTCCAAATTAGTTACTGAGACAGCTCTTAGATTAGATAAATTAACCAAACAGCTTTATGTGCAAACTAAATCGTACGATGAGGTTATTGAGTTAGCTAAAAATAAAGAGGAGATGGTGGCAAGTGTACCTGCGATCATGCCTATTTCTAATAACGACCTAAGAAGAACAGCATCGGGATGGGGATGGAGAATACATCCAATTTACAAAATACGAAAGTTTCATTATGGGATGGACTTTACGGCATCTACTGGAACAGAAATTTATGCTACAGGTGATGGGGTTATAGAATTGGTTGAGAGTTCGTTACGTGGTTATGGTAAAAGAGTTGTTATTAATCACGGCTTTGGGTACAAGTCTTTGTATGCTCATATGAATGGATTTAATGTGACTAAAGGGCAAAAAGTAAAGCGTGGTGAGGTAATTGGATTTGTTGGTTCAACTGGAACTTCAACTGCTCCTCATTTGCATTATGAAGTATTTAAAAATAATAAAAAGGTAAATCCTGTGCATTATTATTTTAATGATCTTTCTGCAGAAGAATTCGACAAAATGATTTTTATTTCATCAAATAGTGGACAATCATTCGACTAAATATTAATTCATGAAAATAATAACATATTTATTAATACTTCCCCTAATTTTGGGGAATTTTTTTTATTGTAATGCCCAAGATTCATTGGATGTTAATGATTCTATTGTTTTAGAAGATGATAAGGCTGATTCAATCACTTATCCTATAATTAAAACATTTTTAGGTAATTGGGAACGAAATTATTATGGAGAAAACGCTCCGGAAAAATTAGATTTGGTTTGGAAATTGTTTTTAGGAAAGGGTGAAACAGTTATTTCCAGAAAATCAGGATCACGCATATGGGCTGGAGCTGGATGGACAGGTCAACCATTGCTTGTTAACGAAAAAGGGAAATTATATCTTATTCAGGGAGCTTATGATCACCATCTAAAAAAAATTGATGCAGAAACAGGGAAGCTCTTATGGCAATACCAATTTGACGATGTTATTAAAGGAACGGGAACGATTTGGGTAAACGAAAATTCTGATAAGGCTGAAAATAGTATAGTTATAATGCAGGGTAGTCGATTGGGAGTTGGAAATTTTTTGGATACGAAACATATTCCAAGTTATAGAGCCATATCTTACTTTACAGGAAAAGAGTTATGGAGAATGGATCAAAAATGGACACATAGCTATTCTCGTGATGTTGACGGTTCAGCTTTGGTTCTAAATGATACTGCTTATTTGGGCTTAGAAAATTCTTATTTTACGGTATTTAATCCTAACCCGAAACAGGCTAGGCAATTAAATGGGATGCTACAGCCTAATATAATTCAGGAAAGGAAGCTATATAATATGAGCGATGTTCAAAGTCATCACTACAATGTAGTAACAGAATCATCACCATCATTATTAGGCAACAGAATATATGTAGCATCTGGAGCAGGCCATATTTGGGGTTATAATCTAGATACTAAGGAATTGGATTGGGATTTTTTCATTGGCTCAGATATTGATGGATCTGCTATCGTAACTAAGGATGAGAATATATTGGTTTCCGTTGAAAAGCAATATATAAAAGGTAAGGGAGGAGCATTTAAGCTAAATCCTAAAAAAGATCCAAAAGAAGCCGTTATATGGTATTTTCCTGTTGAAGATAATGATTTTGTAACCTGGGAAGGTGGAATAATTGGATCTATTGGTATTAATGACAGTTATATCGATTCTTCAAAAACACATTTGGCAGCATTTGTTGGAATAGATGAGCATTTATATGTTGTCGACCACCAAAGTATTGATACCACAAAAGAGGTACTTGGACCAGATAGTTTAACAGTTTATAATACTCCTAAATTGATTTATAAAGAGCGAATAGGTCCTTCAATATCAACTCCTATTTTTGTTGATGATAAATTAATTGTTGCAGGTTATTGGGGGATTCGAATTTATAAATATGATACTCAAAACAATTTTGTTCTTTTGGATAAACGAGAAGGTACTTTTGAATCAACCCCAATTGTATGGAATAATAAAGTATACATTGCATCGCGCGATGGTTATTTATATTGTTTTGGTTTAAAGGATTAACTTTGTTTCTTTGATTTTATTTTTTAAATTTATTGGTTCATTATCAGAAATATAATTCAATATGCCCTACAAAGAAAAACGTGTCGAGAAGCTTTATTACAGTATTGGCGAAGTTGCAGAAATGTTTAACGTAAATCCCTCATTAATTAGATATTGGGAGAAAGAATTTGATATTATAAAACCCAAGAAAAATAAAAAGGGGAATCGTTTTTTTACAATCGAAGATATTGAGCATTTTCATATAATTTACTATTTAGTAAAAGAATTAGGATTGACTTTAAAAGGTGCTCAAAAGAAACTTAAAGAAAACAAGGAAGGGACCATGAATAATTTTGAAGCGGTAAAGTCTCTGAAAGAAATTAAATCTATGTTATTAGAAATACGTGAGGAAATTTAATCTCACGTTTTTTTTATCTTTAAATATCCAAATCATAGAAGAATGAAATTAAAAGAAATAACTTCTTATATTGAGTCAATAGCACCATTATCATACCAAGAGGATTACGATAATGCGGGTTTAATTGTAGGGAATCCAAATCAAGAAGTTGAAGGTGTTCTTATTACGCTTGATGTAATTGAAGATGTTGTGGATGAAGCAATACAGAAAGGCTTAAATCTGATTGTAGCGCATCATCCAATAGTTTTTTCTGGATTAAAGAAATTAACAGGCAAGAATTATATTGAGCGCGTAATTATTAAAGCAATAAAAAATGATATAGCAATTTATGCATCGCATACAAATTTGGATAGTATATGGGGTGGAGTAAATACAAAAATAGCAGATAAATTAAATCTTAAAAATCAGAAGATTTTAGCTCCGGTTTCAAATCAATTATATAAGTTGGTATATTTTGTTCCAACGGAAAATGCCAATAAAATACGAAATGCAATTTTTGAGGCAGGAGCAGGTCAAATTGGAAACTATGATATGTGTAGCTTTAATGCTGAAGGTAAAGGAACATTTAGAGCTGGGGAAAATACAAATCCATTTGTAGGAAAAAAAGGTGAAATTCATTTTGAGGATGAGGTAAGAGTAGAAACGGTATTTCCAAAATATCTTAAAAATAAAATTGTTGATGCTTTAATTAAATCGCATCCATATGAAGAAGTAGCGTATGATATTTATCCTATAGAAAATACTTTTGAAAAAGTTGGTTTAGGTGTAGTTGGTGATTTGGAAACCGAAATAGACGAAGTAGCTTTTCTGAAATCATTAAAAACCTCTTTTTCGGCAAAATGTGTTAGACACACAAAATTGTTAAATAAACCAATTAGAAGAGTTGCTGTTTGTGGCGGAAGTGGAAGTTTTTTGTTAAACAAGGCAATAGGAGCCAATGCAGATGTTTTTGTGTCTGGCGATTTTAAATACCACCAGTTTTTCGACGCCGAAGGAAAAATTTTAATTGCAGATATTGGTCATTTTGAAACTGAACAGATTACAAAAGAACTTTTTTATGAATTACTTATAAAAAAATTCCCTAAATTTGCAGTTCATTTGACAGAGATAAATTCGAATCCGATAAATTATTTATAAAAAATGGCTAAAGTAAAGGAAAATACAGACTTAACGGTTGAGGAAAAATTAAAAGCATTATTTGAACTACAAATGGTAGATTCAAAAATTGACAATATTAAGCGTATGCGTGGGGAGCTTCCTCTTGAAGTTCAGGATTTGGAAGATGAAATAGAAGGTTTACAAACTCGTATCCAAAAATATGAAGAGGATACTGCAAGTTTCGAAGAATCTATTAATAACAAAAAGAACGAAATAAAAGAATCTCAAACCTTAATAAAGAAATATAACGAACAGCAAAATAATGTTCGTAACAATCGTGAATTTGATTCTTTATCAAAAGAAATTGAATTTCAAACTCTTGAGATTGAGCTTAGCGAAAAAAGAATAAAGGAATTTACTATTAAGATTGAAGATAAGAAATCAGTAATGACTGAATCTAAAGAGCTTTTAGAAGATCGTATGGCTGATTTAGGAGTAAAGAAGAATGAGTTAGATTCAATTACTTCTGAAACTCAAAAAGAGGAGGAGTCTTTAGAAAATAAGTCAACTACAATTGGAGAAGTTATCGAAGATCGTTTATTAAATGCATATAAAAAGATTAGAGGTAATGCAAGAAATGGTTTAGCTGTTGTTGCAGTTGAACGTGATGCTTGTGGAGGTTGTTTTAATAAAATCCCACCACAACGCCAATTGGATGTTCGATCAAGAAAGAAAATTATAGTGTGCGAATACTGTGGTCGTATTTTTGTTGATCCTGATATGCAAGAAGAATTTAAATAGACATTTAAAGCTATAAATAATAAGTTCCGAGTTTTTAATAAGCTCGGAACTTTTTTTATATTGATTTTTGTGATTTGGTGTAAGAAATTGAATCTCGTTCTACTGTTTGATTTTAAACTTTGAACTAGAAACTTCGCAAGTAAATTTTACCAGCTACCTCCAGCTCCGCCGCCGCCAAAACTTCCACCGCCGAAGCCACCGAATCCGCCTCCGCCACCAAAACTTCCGCCACCCGACGAAAAGTTTCCAAAGCTTCCACCATGACTTCTGTTTGAACTCATCATTCCCATTGCAATCCAAAAAGGAACATTGTGTCCAACAGAATAATGACGTGCCCTTTTTGCTCTACCCACAACACTAAATATTATGATTAAGATAAAGATTATAGCACCAGGAATTGCAGAGCCAGAGCTGCTTTTCGTTGCTTGATAATATTGATCAGCAGTATATTCGCCACGAGTTAATTCCATAATACGATTCGTAGCCTGATCCAAACCATCGTAAAATCTTCCTTGTTTGAAATAAGGAAGAATCTCATTCTCTACAATTCGTTTGGTAATAGCATCGGGTATTGCACCTTCTAATCCATATCCAGTTGCAATAAATACTTCGCCTTTTGAATTTTGATATTTAGGTTTTACTAAGATTAAAATACCGTTGTCCTTACCTTTTTGTCCGATTCCCCATTTTTCGCCTAAAGCAAAAGCATACGATGCTTTGTCATAACCATCTAGCGACTCAACAATTGCAATCGCAATTTGGGTTGATGATTCATAACTGAATTGTACTAACTTATTTTCTAATGCATGATTTTCTGCTGTAGATAAGAAATTCGTATAGTCATTTACAATTCTAGGGGGATTCGCTTTTTCCGGAAAATTTTGAGCAATAGTATTAATCGAAATTACAGAAAGTAAGACGAATAATATGTATTTGATTTTTTTTAACATGATTTTATTATTAAGTCAATTTTAGTTTAATGAACTGCATTACTCTTTCCCGAAAGAAATTTCATCCGACAATTCATTTACATCATCTTTTTGATAAGGGAAGTGCTCTTTTAAAGCTTGTCCAGTCATTTTTATACCCATACTTAGTCCCTTTTCAAATTCCTTGTCTTTGAACCGATTTAGTACTGTTTCCTTAATCTCTTCCCAGAAATTTTCAGGTGTAACTTTATTGATCCCAGCATCACCTAAAATTGCAAATTTCTTGTCAGTAATAGATAGATAAAACAGAACTCCATTGCGTAGTTCTGTCTTATGTATTGCAAGTTTTTCAAATATATAAGCTGCACGATCTAAAACATCTTCTTTACAATCCGATTCAATGTGCACGCGTATTTCTCCCGATGTATTTAATTCAGCTTCTTTTACTGCATCGGTTATAAGTTTTTTTTGTTCTTCGTTAAAGAATTGAGATGCTTTCATTCATTTTATTTTTTAGTTACTGATTTTGTAATGCTTACTAATTGCCTTTACTGTAACTATTCTTATTTTGTTACTCGTTCACGCAAATCCCTTACACTCCTTACTCGTGAACATCCATGATGTAATTGTACACTTATTAACTTTTGTGCATGGATGTTTCATAATTAAAATTCTACTTTAGGTGCTTCGTTTGCATTCTCTTGAGCTTTAAAATATGCTTTAGCTTCGAAATCGAAAATATTAGCATAAATATTCTTTGGGAATTGTTTTATATAAGTATTAAATCCTTGAGCATTTGTATTAAATCTTTGGCGTTCAACTGTAATTCTATTTTCTGTTCCTTCTAATTGCGATTGTAACTCCAAAAAGTTTTGGTTTGCTTTTAAATCAGGATATCGTTCAACAACTACCATTAATTTAGATAATGCAGAGCTTAATCCTCCCTGTGCTTGTTGAAAAGCTTGAATGTTTTCGGCACTTAAATTACTAGGATCTATTGTAGTTGACGTAGCTTTGGCTCTTGCTTCAATAACTCCAGTTAAAGTTTCACTCTCATGAGCAGCATATCCTTTAACTGTTGCAACTAGATTTGGAATTAAATCCGCTCGACGTTGATACACATTTTCAACCTGAGCCCATTGCGAAACAACAGCTTCATCCATGGCTACCATTTTATTATAGGTTCCTTTTACTGATGAGTACATAAATATTGCAACTACAGCAATTACAATTATTATAATCCACGATTTTTTCATTTTATAAATTTTAAAGATTTATGATTTATCAAATTTAAACTATCTAAGAACTTGTATCAAATAATGTGCTAGGTAATTATTTCAGCAAATATGTCATGATAATTTGCCATATCCTGATTTTTATCTTTCTTAATAAAGTCTTAATTTGTACTTTTGGCATTGATATAAAATAATAGCAGAACTTAATAAATTATGAACCGGACCAATTGCTATTCTCTTTTAGCTGATAATATATTAAGGATAAGGTATCCTTAGTGTATTTTTTGTCATTCCCGTGAAAACGGGAATCTTATTGTAGTAAAAAAGAGATCCCCAATCTAGTTGGGATGACATGTAGAAAATATTTATTATCAAACATCTTTCAATTTTAAAATCATAAAATAATAATATAATGACAAGAGAAGAATTTCAAAAAGTCGTTTTACAAGGAATTCCTGCGGAATTACCTTCTCCGAAACAATACGATCCGGAAATAAATCACGCTCCAAAACGTAAGGAGATTTTAACAATAAACGAGAAAAAATTAGCTGTAAGAAATGCCTTGCGCTATTTTGATAAACAGCATCACGATATTTTAGCAAAAGAATTTGCCGAAGAATTAGAGCGATTCGGGCGTATTTATATGCATCGTTTTCGTCCCGATTATAAAATATATTCACGTTCAATAGATGAGTTTCCTGGTAAATCGCGCCAAGCACAAGCAATTATGCTAATGCTAAGTAATAATTTAGATTATGCAGTTGCGCAGCATCCGCATGAGTTAATTACTTATGGTGGTAATGGGGCTGTTTTTCAAAACTGGGCTCAGTATTTAATTACAATGCAATATTTAGCTGAGATGACCGATGAGCAAACATTGGTTTTATATTCGGGTCATCCAATGGGTGTTTTCCCTTCTCATAAAGACGCTCCAAGAGTTGTTGTTACCAATGGTATGATGATTCCTAATTATTCAAAACCAGACGATTGGGAGAAATTTAATGCTTTGGGTGTTACTCAATATGGTCAAATGACTGCGGGCTCTTTTATGTATATCGGGCCACAGGGAATTGTTCATGGAACAACTATTACTGTATTAAATGCTTGTAGAAAAATATCTAAACCAGGCGAAGGGCCAGAAGGAAAGATATTTGTAACATCAGGCTTAGGTGGAATGAGCGGTGCTCAGCCAAAAGCTGGTAATATTTCCGGAGTAGTTAGTATTACTGCAGAAATAAATCCAAAGGCTGCATATAAGCGCCAAGAGCAAGGTTGGGTTGATGAAGTAATTGAAGATGTAGATAAGGTTATTGAAACTGCTTTAGCATATAGTGAAAAGAAAGAAGCACATTCTATTGCTTTCTTAGGAAATATAGTTGAATTGTGGGAAAGACTGGCTGAACGAAAAATTCATATTCATTTAGGATCAGACCAAACATCGTTACATAATCCATGGGCAGGTGGTTATTACCCTGTTGGATTAACTTATGAAGAGTCGGTTAAAATGATGGCTGATAATCCTGAGAAGTTTAAGGAATATGTTCAGGAATCACTTCGTCGTCAGGTTACTGCTATTAATAAAATGACTGCTCAAGGTACTTATTTCTTCGATTATGGAAATGCGTTCTTATTAGAATCGAGTAGAGCAGGAGCTGATATTATGAAAGAGGATGGTAGCTTTAAGTATCCATCGTATGTTCAAGATATTATGGGGCCAATGTGTTTCGATTATGGCTTTGGACCGTTCCGTTGGGTTTGTGCATCTTCAAAACCAGAAGATTTAGATTTGACCGATCAGATTGCAATGGATGTATTAGAAGAAATTGCAAAAACGGCTCCGATTGAGATATCTCAGCAAATGAAAGATAATATTCGATGGATAAGCGAAGCTAAAAAGAATAAATTAGTTGTTGGTTCACAGGCTCGTATTTTATATGCCGATTGCGAAGGAAGAACGAAGATTGCAGCTGCATTTAACAAAGCAGTAAAAGATGACCGATTATCAGCTCCAGTTGTTTTAGGTCGTGATCATCATGATACTTCTGGAACAGATTCTCCTTTCCGTGAAACTTCTAACATATACGACGGATCGCAGTTTACAGCAGATATGGCGATTCAGAATGTTATCGGAGATTCGTTCCGTGGTGCAACATGGGTTTCAATCCACAATGGTGGTGGAGTAGGTTGGGGCGAAGTAATTAACGGAGGTTTTGGAATGGTGCTTGATGGAAGCGAAGATGCCGACCGTAGATTACGAATGATGTTACATTGGGATGTAAACAATGGAATTGCTCGAAGAAGTTGGGCAAGAAACGATGAAGCTATTTTTGCAATTAAACGCGAAATGGAACGCACTCCAGATTTAAAAGTTACGGTTCCTAATTTAGCTGATGATAAGCTAATTGATAAACTTTTTTAAAGTTTGAAATAGTATAAAAAGAAGAGCCTCGAAATTTGTGAGGCTCTTCTTTATTTATATTCTTACTTATTAAGATCAAATACTTTTGTTATATTTCTGTATTTGGCTTGTATCACAAGTTCTCCTGTTTTATCAATTAAGCCCCATTTGTAACCAATTTTAACTCGTGCATATCCATTAACATAATCATAGCATCCTTCATAAAATGTATTAAATTGGTTTTCACCATTCTTATTAATAAAGAATCGTTGAGTTTCTGTTTTAACTCTTGCAAATCCTTGAGAAAAATCTTCTGCACCCAAATATTTTGGAGCAACCAATACACTACCATCCTTCTTTAGATATCCCCAGAATTCGCCCTGTTTTATTCTGAAAATACCTTCTTTACAGCTTTTTATGTTGTCGTATTTTATCTCAACTATTATTTCACCGTTTTTATTAATTATACCACCTGAATTATTATTAAATACGATAGTGACATCTTCTGAGAAATCTTTTACTTTATCATATTTACAATCTATCACTAGTTTTCCATCTAGATCAATGAAACCCCAATGGTTTTTTAAGTAAACAGCCGCCATGCTATTGGAATATTCTTTAATTTTATCATAAATGGCATGCGATAATAATTTTTCTTTAAAATCAATAACTCCCCATTTATTCTTTTCTTTAAAAGCAAACCGATCTTTACCAATACGAATTAAGTTTGAATATTTTGGCTGTATAATCCATGTTGTTTCTTTGTTTATTACTCCCCAACCTGTTTTTGTTTTAACTAGTGCGTAACCGTTTTTAAAACTAAAAGCATCTTTAAATCCTTTTTCAAATACAAAATTTCCCGTGGTATCTATGTAGTTCCATTTTGTTTTGTGTTTTACAACTGCCAAACCATCAATAAATCCATATGCTTCGTAAAAGTTTTTATCAGTGATATTTTCTCCTAATTTATTGATGTAATCAAAGCCCGTTTCGTTTTCTACTATTGCAAATCCATTCTTAAAATCACTAACCTTATAGAATTTGGGATTAATAATAAAATTTCCGTTTAGATCTAAGAAACCATAGGATGTTTTATTTTGAACTTTAAATACTTTATCAGAAGGCATGTGAATTATTGAATTGCATCTAGGAGGTTTCCAGTAATCAAAAGAAGGAGAATATAAGTGTGTAAACTCTTTGTCAAATATTTTATTTTCATTTAAATCTATAAGTTTCCACGAATCGTCGATTCTTGCAAAAACAACTAGTTCTTGGGAAAATGATAAAATAGCTATTAAGTTGATAATTAGGGTTAAAATTGTTTTTCTCATTCTTTATTCAATTAGTTTAAATAAAAATAGCATTAATATTAATTTTATTAATGCTATTTCTTAAATTTTTATTCAGTGATAACTAATCATTTTCCTTTTTAGAAAATAGTCTGATTAACCAATTTCTTTTTACAACAATTGCAGCTTCTTCAACTTCTTTGGCTCCTTTATTAACATTTTGCACGACTATTTCTATACTGTCTGCAAAAGCAGTATCGTAGAGTAAACGGCTTATTAATCCTTGTCCTTGATTTATTTCATCGGTAATTTTTACAAGATTGTCGGAAATTACTTTTGTTTTTTCAGTGGTATAGTCAAGATTTTTGCCGGCACGAGTTAGGCCTGATGTGAAAGAAGTATCGGTAAATAATTCGCCTAAAATTCCTTTACCTTCATTAACCTGTTCTGTTATTGTTGCAAGATTTTGAGTTGATATTTGAAGATTTTCGCCTGCTTGATAAATTTTATTTGCCAAAACCGTATCTGATAATAACATTCCAATAGTTCCTTCTTCTTTAGAAATTTTATCGGTTATTTCGGCAAAGTTATCTGTTAAAACAGCTGTTCGTTCAGCAATCTTACTAAGATTGTTAGCGAAGGATTCATCGGCAAATATTTTCCCAAAAGCACCTTCTCCTTTATTTATTTTATCGGTAATTTCGGCTACATTTTTTGTAATTATTGCAGTGTTAATACTCGAATTATTCAGTTGTCTTAAAATTTTATCGATCTGGACAGACTCAATTGTCTCAAGAAAATCTCCATCAGAAATAATTTTGGTATTCCGAGAGCCGGCATAAATATTTACAACTTTTATTCCCATTAAACCTTCGGGAACTATTTCAATTTTTGAATCCTTACGAATAAATTGTCTTACACTTTCTTGAATTGATAGATTTATTTGAACCAAAGAGTCGTTTATTATTTCAACCTTTGACACAGTACCAATATTTATTCCTGAAAAGCGAACATCATTTCCGATTTTAGTCCCACTAATATCGCTAAAAATTCCGCTTACAGTAAAGTTTCTGGTAAACATACTCCCTTGACTGCCAATATAGTATATTCCAAGAATGAAAATAATTATTCCTAATCCTACAAAAAGGCCTAGTCGAATATTATTCTTTTTTGTATTTTTCATAGTTTTATTATTTACTCAATTTTAAAGTATGAGCGTACCCATTCATCATCAGAATTTTTTAGATCATCGAAAGAACCTTCTGCGCGAAATATTCCATCTTGTAATATTAAAAGTCGGTTAGATGTAATTTTTGCACAGTTTAAATCATGAGTTATTATTATTGATGATGTTTTAAATTTTGTTTGTATTTGTAAAATCAGTTTACTGATCTCTCTTGATGTTAATGGATCAAGTCCTGTTGTGGGTTCATCATATAAAATAATTTCAGGTTTAAGAATTAAGGTGCGTGCCACTCCAATTCGTTTTTTCATTCCTCCTGAAAGTTCTGAAGGCATTTTGTTTATTGTATCAAGTAAATTAACATCCCTTAGAGCTTCTTCAATTAAAACCTCAATTTCGTGAGGGTCTTTTAATACTTTGTTTCTTCGCAGCGGGAATTCAAGATTTTCACGGACTGTCATAGAATCGTAAAGCGCATTTCCTTGAAAAATGAAACCAACTTTGGTTCTTAATAGGTTCAATTCTTTCAGAGTCATATCGGAAATTTCTTTTCCAAAAACTTTTAGAGAGCCATTATCGGGCTGAATAAGCCCAACAATACATTTAATTAGAACCGATTTTCCGATTCCGGATTTTCCAAGAACAACAACATTTTCTCCTCTATGAACTTTCAAGCTTAGATCCTTTAAAACATGAAGGCCATTAAATGATTTTTGTAAGTGACTGATTTCAATTACAGAATCATTTGGATTAAATTGCGATATGTCGTCTTGTATCTTCATTTATCTTAAGAAAATATTGAAAAGATCTGCAAGCTGAACTGCAATAAGGTCTATAATGAATATCACCAAAGATGATATTACTACTGCTGAATTTGCTGCTTTACCCACTCCTTCGGTGCCATTCTCCGAATAATACCCTTTGTAACAACCAATAATTCCAATTGCGAAACCAAAAAAGAAAGTTTTGATCATGGCTGGTATAAGATCGTAAAAGTGAAGTGAGTCGAATGCAAGGTTCAAGAATAAGCGAAGCGAAATAAAATCATGCATATTAACCGCTACGTATGATCCATAAAATGAAATAGCATCTGCATAAAGTACTAAAATGGGAATCATAAAGGTGGTTGATAGGACTCTCGTAACAACCAGATAGTTCATTGGGTTAGTTCCCGATACTTCCATTGCGTCAATTTGCTCAGTTACTCTCATGGAGCCTAATTCTGCTCCAATTCCTGATCCAATCTTTCCTGCACATATTAACGCAGTAATTACAGGGCCAATTTCACGAACTATTGAAACTGATATCATTCCTGGTAACCAAGATTCGGCTCCGAAGTTTTCCATAACTGGCTTCGATTGGAGTGTTAATACCAATCCCATTATAAAAGCTGTAATTCCTATTAATGGCAAAGTGCTTAAGCCAATTTTGTATGCTTGTCTTAAAAATTCTTTGTGCTCGTATGGAGGGCGAAATAATTCTCTAAAAAATTGAAGTGTGAATTTGCTTAATCCTCCCAGCTCTAATAGAAAATTGTAAAGCCAACTTTTATCAGAAGTGTCATTTAAAAAGTTCCCAAATATTTTACGAATATTCAGTCTCATTTTTAACTAATATTAATAATTTACAATTGAGATACAACTATTTAAACCCTCAATTAACAGGTAAGTTACAAATTATTAGTCAAACAAGTTCGAAATTAAATGTAAAAAAAGCATTAAGAAATGGGGTAGTTAATTAAACATTAAATTATAGGGTCTTTCCAATTCACCTCTTAATTCAGCTATTCCTATGTTCCTACTTTTTCTAACAAACTCTTTTTTATCAAAAAAGATAAGAATTGTAGGCACTGTAAAAATAGAATTTTGCGCTGCAACTTCTGGGAATAACTCAGTGTCGGAATAATACATTTTGATTTTTGGAAAGTGCTCTGAAAGCAAATTAGAGATTTTGGGTTTTAAAACTTTGCATACATTACATTTTTCATGCGAAAAATAAATTAAAGCTCCTTCTTCGTTTTGAATTACATTCTTAAATTCATCAATTGTATTAATATCTTTAATCATCTAATAGTTATTTGTATTGAGCATTATTAAAGTGCATGCAATAGATACTTCAATTTTGTTTTTCATAGCTAATTGAATTAGCTCTTGGTTTTCAGTACCCGGATTAAATATGATTCTTTTAGGTGATAAAGATAAAATATATTCGTAATATTCTTTTTGTCTTTCTGGATTTAAATAGAGAGTAATTGTATGTATATCTTGAATCTTAGGTTTACCAATAATAATTTTTTGCCACATAATATCTCCATTTCTAATACCTAAAGGAACAACATCGTGTCCATGTCGAACTAAGCTTTTAACAGCTTTATGTGAAAATCTTATTGGGTTTGGGCTTGCACCTAAAACAAGTGTTTTTTTCATATTCTAGAAATTAAATCAATAAAATTAATTGATAAATTACCTATTATATCTAGAAGTTCGATAATGTAGATAGTGTGAAATATACTAAAAAAATAGCTAGAAAAAAAATGAGATTTATTCTTGTTTTTGTATTAACACAGAAGCAAATGCCGATATTCCTTGCTCATTTCCAACAAAACCAAGTTTTTCTGTTGTAGTTGCTTTTACCGAAATATTCTCTTCACTTGTATCAATAACTTTTGCTAATGTTTCAATCATTAATGGGATGAACTTTTGGATTTTAGGTTTTTGCAAACAAATTGTAGAATCTATATTAACCAATGAATATCCCTTTTTGGTCAGGATATCCATGGTTTTTTTCAATAATATTTTACTGTCAATATTTTTAAATTCGTTATCGGTGTCGGGAAAATGAAATCCAATATCTCTTAAAGCAGCTGCACCAAACAATGCATCGCAAATGGCATGGATTAAAACATCTCCATCGGAATGAGCAACGCAACCTTTAGAGTGAGGAATCTTAATTCCACCTACAGTAAGGTCGTTACCTTCTTTTAACTGGTGTACATCGTAACCTTGACCAATGCGAAAATTCATATTATCCTTTATTATCTTTTTTCTGATTTCTTAATGCTTGAAAATCCAAACCTAGGGTAAATCTCATAGTTCCTTCGAGGGGATTGTTTTGTTTTACAGGCAATAGGTACGAAAAGTCGATTGTAAATACATTTAGTTTTATACCAGCTCCTGCTGTAAAATATTTTCTGTTTCCTTTTAATTGATGCTCATGGAAATATCCTGCACGAACAGCAAATTGGTTTGCATACCAATATTCGCCACCTATTGAATATTTAATTTCGTGTAATTCTTCAGATAAACCATTAGGTGCATCGTAAAAAGATGTAATCATACCTTCGGCAGTAGAAACGTCGTTAGTTTCAGTGGAATCTGGTGATGGTACCAAAAATTTATTTAAATCTAAGGCCAAAGTAAAACTATTGTAATCGTCGAAATTAACTTTAAACGCAGTTCCTATTTTTAAATTCGCTGGCAAAAAATCTTTTTGCACATCTGTATACGAAATTTTTGAACCAAGATTAGAAAAATTAATACCTGCCGACCATGTGTGATTTCTCCCACTGAGTTTAACCTTATCATTCACATAATAGAATGATACATCCGCAGCAACAGCATTTCCTGGTTTTGTTTCTGTATCTCCAACAGATGCACCACCTGTTATGTCTGATCTAATATATCTAAATGCAATACCTCCCGAAAACTTATCAGAAAAAGCTCTTGCATAAGCTACATCTACTGATAATTCGTATGGATTATGTTGTCCGCTATAACCACCCGATTCATCTCTAAATTCAATATTTCCTAAATCGAAATATTGCAGGCTGGCTGCTACGGTTTGTCTTTTGTCGATTCTTTTATAAAATGATAAATTATATAAATTAATATCGTTAACTAATTTTCTTAACCAAGGGGTATATGATACTGCTATTCCCATATCACTTTCAATAAAAGCATACTTTGCAGGATTCCAATGCATTGAATTATAATCTGGTGAGGTAGCTGCTCCAACATCACCCATTGCACCAGCTCTTGAATCAGTTGCAATAGTTAAAAAAGCAGCTGAATATTCTAATGGTCTTTCCGACCCAACAATATCTTGTTTATCTATAACATCTTGTCCAAAGCTATTTAATCCTAATAGAGTCAATAGTATACCTATTGTGCAAATTTTTTTCATCATAATTGTAGTTAATTGTAAGAGTTGCAAATATAGAATTATTTGCCGATTATCAATATAGTTATTTTAATATTACGAGTTTTTCAATTTTCTTAACTGTTTCACCATCAGATGATCTAACTTTGATTTGATAAACATAAACTCCTCGGCCAATATTATCACCAAAATCATCTAATCCATTCCAATATATAGGGTCAGAACGAAAACCATTTGAATTTATTATAGTATTAATTGTTTTTACTAATTTGCCAGAAATTGTAAAAATTTGAATTAGAACATCAAGATCTTCGTTAAGCCTGTTATGATCGAAATAGAACGAGGTACTTTCTGTAAATGGATTTGGATAATTTAATAAATTTTTAATTGCTAAATTTTCCGATTCTGCTACAATAAACTCAATATCTTTTTCTGATGAGTTATTATAAACGTCCCAAACTTTTACTTTTAGAGTATGATTACCATTTTCTAATTCATCAAATAAATATTCAATTTTACCTTTTTGAAAATCATCAATATCAGATTCATAATAATCATTTAATAATAAAAGGTTACTGCTGTTATCATCTAGAATAGCTGTAATATCATGTCCTATTCCGTTTCCTACTGTATTTATTCCACTACTATCTGAAAGAATAGCGTAAAGTTTTGGGTTTTCATTTGTGATACCTCCAGAAACGAAACTCTCATCGTTCATATAAATTTTAACAGTTGGACCAACATTGTCTAACTTGGCATTTTCGTTTGAACCTCCAATAATAAAATTATCAAAATATCCTTTTGCATCTTCTGCTGCACTTGTCGAATAATAGCTAATTTTTCCAAAATCAAAATTATACGATATATCTTTTGGTACTATAAAAGTATATTGGAAATATCCATTGTTCACACTTGCTTTTCCTTTGTATAATATACTATTCCTTATTTGAAAATCCATTGGAGAACCGCCATCATTAGCTAGTGTAGTAATCGTTTTGTTTTTATCTAAAACCAAAGGATAAACAATCCCATTGTAATTTGTAACTGGAGATTTAGAATTTGTCTCAATATGGCCATGAATTGTAACTTCAGTAAGGGCTTTAAGAGTATCTGTATATGTACTTACATTATTGTGATTTATTGAATCTGTTGTGATATTTAACTGAGGCAAAGGCATTTTTAACGCAGGATCTCCTAAAAGTGTAAAATTTCTTTTGTTATTGCCTGTTCCCGATGCATTTTTTGATAATCGTATAATATCTCCTAAAGCACGAGTTTTTCCATTGTAATCTTTCTCAAACACGTAATCATAGAAGTTTCGGTTTAATACATAGTTTGGACTAGAATAAACCAATCGGGTTGTTGAAAACAGAGCAACACTTCCTCCATTCGGATTTAATAGAACCAATTCGCCCGCCGATGTAAATTGATGATTGTCGAATCGACTAAATTCGCATGTTGCAGTTACAAAAATAGAAAGCTTATCTGCATTTACCCATGAGTTAATATCCGATATTGAAATAACTTTTTCGTGAGATAATCCATTTTCTCCACCATGACCTGTATAGTTAAATATTAAAATTCCATTATTTATTTCATCATTGATTAATCGATTAACCTCTGGATAGCTTTCTGTATTAGCTGAAGATTCTTGAGGAAATGCATCAAGGTAAATCTTATTTATAAAGAAATGGGGGTAAGTAGTATCAACAAAAGATGCAAGTTTATCGGCATCTCTCATATGTATATTGCTATCTTCGTCATCGCCAACGAAACAAAGAGAATTTAACCAGTTTCCTTTATTGGAAACATCCGAATATGTTTTTATTTTATTTATAATTTGTTGAGCTTCTAGCGGCGATTTAACGGGGAATCTTCCAATTCCAATATCAATTAAACCTGATGTATCTGCTTCAATATTATCGGTATCATCTAGCAATCCAAAGAAATCATCAGATACAAAAGATTCTGTAGGATCTAAGGAGTTTTCAGACTGATATGTTAGGATATAGTTGGAGCCAGGTGATTTAATGGATTTATGATCATAAGATCCATCACCAATTAACAATAAATATTTTAAAGTATCGGAAGTTGAAGGTCTGTCATAAATCATTCTTACGAAATTTCGAATAGCAGAAGCATCTGTTGTTCCAGAAGAGAATTCATTGAAAATTTGTTCTGGAGTTACTACAACTACAGAAAGATTGTCCTTTTCTGAATGGAAATTTGCTAGTTCATTCGCCTGATTTATAAACTCCTTATGCGTAACAATAATCATATCTTTATGAAATATTGAGTGGAGATTTTGATTTTGAACATCTCCAACTAAATCAACAGAATAAAATTCAAAATCATCATTAAACGCAATAAATTCATTTAAGCCGGGTAAAGCATTGAATTTAAAAGAAACAGAATTGTCGTTGTTTGTTAATGATACATTTTTTACTAAACTAGGATTTGAAATGTCCCAAACCTTGGTTGACGAGTTTGTATTTTGGATTTGAAACGCAACTATTTCAGAACTGGAACCACTATTGTAATAAGAGAATGTAATTTGATTGCCATCCATCTTAAGCTCTCGTACAACGTTTAAAGTAATATAATCGAGCCAACCTTCCGATGAGGAGGATGGTTTATTGTAATTTATATTTACTGATATATCATCATTACTGTTTGAAAAGCTATCAGTTAAAACATTTCTTCGCGCAT
Organism: Bacteroidales bacterium; assembly: GCA_016342685.1. GTDB lineage: Bacteria > Bacteroidota > Bacteroidia > Bacteroidales > UBA12077 > UBA12077. The sequence continues at coordinate 607,692 of JAEINU010000003.1, forward strand.
AGGTTGAAGTATATGAACTCATATTTACTGATGAAATAAAAGAATTTATTTCATGATTTCCGGTTTTAATATTAAAACTAGACGAAGATCCAGATCTGGCGGCTAATGCTAGTCTAATTTTTGCAGGAGAAGAACTAAGCGAATTTGGGAAGTTAAAATCAAAATTGTAAGCGGTTGTAATATCAAAATGTTCACCCAACCATAATTGTCCCGATTCAATTAAATTTTCAACTTCTTTTTCATGATGCACTCTATCTACAAAATTTGTCAGTGTTTTTGCGGGTGTTCCAGAAGGAGAACTAAGGGTATTGATATTATTTAAGGTTCCTGCATCGGACAGAAATAAATAATTGAAATCAGAGTAGATATTCTTTTTGCAATAATAAAAATCATCATCAATATCATAATTCCACTGATCAGGTCCTTTGGCATAAAACAGAATAAAATCTCCAGTGTTAAAAATGCCATCAAGCCCTTTATTAAAGTACACCGAATTGTTTGTTAAATCATCAGGACAAATCTCGGTATTCGATATTGGTAGCATACCGGAGGAGTTTCCATAGATTTTAATATTCTCTGGATTTGAAAAGCCTAAATTTTCAATCTCAGAATATGTCAATTTGTAAATTCCTTCTTTGTTTAACTTCACTTTAACCCATTTTCCAGATTTTAATACGGATTCGCTTAAGTATTTCTTATTCTTTTTTTCGATAAACGAAGATTTTTCCAAAGTAGGAGTTATTTCAATGTTAAATGAAATAACTTTCTCTATTTGACCCGTTATAGGGTTTTTTCTTAAGGGTAATAAATTAAATTGAAGATGTGGTTTTTTTCTTTTGTAGCTTATTTTGTAACTAAATTCAACATCTTCACGTATCAGATTTCTATTTTCAATAGATTTTAATTCAATATTTGAAAGAGTTTCGTAACTTAGATTTACAATTGAGACTTTTATGTTTGTCGAATTAATATTAATTAGTTCAAAATAATATGGAAGTAATGTATGTTGATTATAATAACATGCTTTTTCAAATGTTAAATAATCAGTTTTGTTTAAGTCCTTTTGATTTAAATCAAAATAATGAGATATAGATTTTGGGTTTTTCCAAAGAATTTTCCTTTCTAATGTTATATTTTGGGCAATTGTGCAAAAGGCATTGAAAAATAGGAAGATAAGAAAAAATGTTTTTTTCATTAGGTTTTATAATTTTATGCAAAGAAACAAAACTTTATATAAAGTAATAATGGAATTAATAATTCGTTATCAAAAGAATTATCATTTTTAAACGGAAATATATATCTTAATATTGTAAAAGAAACCTTGTTTATAGAGTTTATGAGAAAACTTTGGATATTTATTTTTTTCCTTACAATTAAATTAGCTAGTGCACAAGATATTGAGTTTTCTCAATATTATGCCAATCCCTTATATTTAAACCCGGCCTTTGCAGGTTCGGAGGATTATACACGTATAGCATTAAATTACAAATCTTTATTGCCATCATCATATGGTAGTTACGCGAACTATAGTGCATCAGTTGATAAATACTTTGATAAGTTAGGGGGAGGTCTTGGATTTCAAATAATGAATGATCGTCAATCGCAAGGAATTATAAATAATCTAGGATTCAGTTTGGTATACTCATATCATGCAACTCTTAATAAAAAATGGGCATTAAGCACAGGCTTTAAAGTTGGGTATAACATAAATACATTGGATGCCACAAATGTGATATTCCCCGATATGATAGATCCTGTAGATGGAGTTTCTTCTACGACAATGGAATCAGGATTGTACCAAAGATCAATGTATTTTGATTTTTCGGTAGGAATGTTAACATGGTATGAAAATTATTATTTAGGTGCGACTATTGATCATCTAACAAAACCACAAAGTTCTTTCGGAAGCAGTGATCCCGGACCGATTGATCGAAAGTATACAGTGCATGGAGGAATGGAAATACCATTTTTAAATTCCATTTATAAAGTAAATATGACCGTGTCTCCTAACTTTATTTATCAACAACAAGGATCATCTTCAAAAATAAATTTAGGAGTTTACCTGAATAGAACATATTTTACAACAGGAGCTTGGCTAAAAACAAACACACAATTAAATTTCACAGGGGCAGTTGCTATGCTTGGTTTTGTAACCGATTATTCTATTTTTGCGTATAGTTATGATATCCCATTTTATAAAGGTGGATTCGACGGAATAATTAATGGAGCACATGAGGTAACCTTTGTGTATAAATTCATGTATAAAAGGAATAGAAAAAATATTAAGGCAATAAAATGTCCTAAATTTTAGTTATATTTGTGTGTTAAATCTTGTTTGTTGACAAGAAAAAATATTATATTTGAAATAAAAAATGACATTACCATGAAAGTAAAGTTAAAATTCTTCCCTCTAGTTTTTATAAGTCTCTTAATTGTGAACGGATGTGGTTCTATAGGGGGCGGTGGCGATGCTGCTACATCAGGAAGTTCTTCCCAAACAACAGGTTGGGGTTATAATAATCCAGATAATGGAGGTTTTGAGGTGTTACCTGATTACAGTGAGCAACCAGGTCCAGGATTAGTTGCTATTGAAGGTGGTACTTATACCATGGGACAAACAGAGCAAGATGTTACTTATGATTGGAATAATATTCCAAGAAGAGTTACTGTTGCTTCTTTTTATATGGATCAAACAGAAGTTCGTAATGTCGATTATAGAGAATATTTACATTGGATTAGAAGAGTATTTATAGATTATCCAGAAGTATATAGAAATGCAGTGCCTGATTCATTAGTTTGGAGAAGTGCATTAGCATTTAACGAACCATACGTAGAATATTATTTCAGACACCCTGCATATAATGAATATCCTGTTGTTGGTGTAAACTGGCTACAAGCTAATGATTATTGCATTTGGAGAACTGACCGAGTAAATGAAATGAGACTTATCGAAGAAGGAATCTTAGATATGGATCCAAATCAAATTGGCAGGGAAAATTTTAATACTGGAGCTTATTTAGCGGGTCAATACGAAGGATTGGTTAGAGAAAATCTACCATCATTAGATCCTAATCAGGAAACTCGTAGAGTTACAATGGCTGATGGTATATTATTACCAAAATATAGACTGCCAACTGAAGCGGAGTGGGAATATGCTGCTGTTGCTTTAATAGGTAATACATACGATGAAAGAGTTTATGAAAGAAGATTGTATCCATGGGATGGACACAACGTTCGTAACTCTGTTGGTAAAGATCGTGGTGTTATGATGGCTAACTTTAAAAGAGGTCGTGGTGACTATATGGGTACTGCAGGTGATTTAAATGATAACGGTGCTATTACTGTTCCTGTATCTTCTTTCTGGCCAAACGATTTCGGTTTATATTGTATGGCTGGTAATGTTAACGAATGGGTACTTGATGTGTATCGTCCATCATCTTTTGAAGATGTGAGTGATTTTAGACCTTTCCGTGGAAATGTATTTGAAACAACTGTTACTAATGAGGATGGAAGTGTTGCTGCAAAAGATAGTCTTGGTAGATTAAAAACAAGACCTATAACTGATGAGGAAGCAGCTGGAAGAAAGAATTATCAAAAAGCTGATTATATAAACTATAAAGATGGTGATTTGAATTCGAGAGTTGATTATGATAATCAAGAAGCGAGCAAAGGAATGGCTTCAACTGGAGAAATGTATTCTCAAAAAGAAGGTGATATGTCATCGTTAGTTACTGATAAAGTACGTGTATACAAAGGCGGTTCTTGGAAAGATAGAGTTTATTGGTTAAATCCAGCAACTCGTCGTTTTATGGATCAGGAAGAAGCAACCGATGATATTGGATTTAGATGTGCAATGATTATGGTTGGAAGTCCTAGTGGGAGATAAAATAAGAATTATTATATAAAGAAAAACCTCATGTTCTATGGGGTTTTTTTGTTTAATGTGATTTATGGAACTAAACAGCTTATACAAGTTATTTTTGAAAGGAATATCTGTTACTACAGATACTAGAAAGATTAAGCAAGGATCCTTATTTTTCGCCTTAAAAGGTGATAATTTTGATGGTAATAAGTATGCTGAAGTAGCATTGCAAAAGGGTTGTTCATATGCAATAATTGATGATGAAACTGTAAAGAAGAATGATCGATATATATTAGTAGAAAACGTACTTGTTACCCTTCAAAAATTAGCTAATTATCACAGGCAAACACTAAAAATCCCGATTGTTGCAATAACTGGCACTAACGGGAAAACTACAACAAAGGAATTGATTGCTGCAATATTGAGTAAGAAATTCGAAATTGCTTTTACAGAGGGAAATTTAAACAATCATATTGGAGTTCCATTAACTTTACTTTCAATGACAGAAAAAACTGAAATTGGAGTTGTTGAAATGGGAGCAAATCACCCACACGAAATAATGAATCTTTGCGAAATAGCAGAGCCTAATTATGGTGTAATTACCAATATTGGGAAAGCACATATTGAAGGATTTGGCTCGTTTGAGAATGTAATTAAAACAAAAAGTGAATTATATGATTATCTTGAAAGTGCTGAAGGAACTGTATTCTATAATAAAGGGAATGAGATTTTAAGCGAAATAATTAATAAGAATAAGATTGAAAATATTGCGTACGGAGATTCTTCAACCGATATTTTTGCTGAGACCATAACGACGGGTCAGTTCCTAACTATGCAACTAAGTATTAGTAGGTTGAAATATACATTAAACACCAATTTGGTTGGAAAATATAATGTAGAAAATATTCTAGCTGCAGTAAGCATTGGAAAATATTTCGAGATTTTAGATGAAAAAATAATATTTGCAATTGAGGAATATAAACCAACAAATAATAGATCTCAGTTTGTAAAAACTGATAAAAATAATTTAATTCTAGATGCATACAATGCAAATCCCACAAGTGTTTTTGCCGCTTTAGAGAATTTTGTTCAAATGAACTTAGAGAATAAGTGTGTGGTATTAGGTGATATGTTGGAATTGGGGGAGATATCTTTAACTGAGCATTTAAAAGTAATTACATATTTGGAAGTACAATCTTTAAAGCAGATTCTTTTAGTGGGTGAAATTTATTCATCTTTTGATGTTCCAAAAAATATGATTCAATTCAAAAATGTTGATGAATTAATACTCTGGCTTGAGTCAAACAAAATTGATAGTTCAAATGTTCTGATAAAAGGATCAAGAGGAATTCGGCTAGAACGTATAGTAGAAAACTTATAATATTTGGAAGATGGGAAATAAAATAATGGACCCAATTGTAGGAAAACTTATGGGTTTAAGATATAAATCGCATCCTTGGCATGGAGTAGAAATTGGTTCCGAGGCACCTGAAATAATTACTTGTTTCATTGAAGTAGTTCCGACCGATACCGTTAAATATGAAGTTGATAAAGTGAGTGGTTATTTGAAATTAGATCGACCTCAAAAATATTCGAATGTTGTACCTGCACTCTATGGTTTTATACCACAGACTTTCAGTGGTGAGCGAGTGGCGAAGTATTGTATGGAAAAAACAGGTATGAAAGATATTGCAGGGGATAAAGATCCGATTGATATATGTATACTAACAGAGAAAGATATAACCCATGGCGATATTCTGGTTAGAGCTAGACCAATTGGTGGATTTCGTATGATTGATGGAAACGAGGCTGATGATAAAATAATCGCGGTTTTAAATAATGATGCTGTATATGGTAATTATAAGGATATTTTAGATATTCCTGATTTGGTTATAGATCGATTAAAGCATTATTTCTTGACATATAAAGATTTACCAGGGAATAAGGCAAATACAGAGATAACGCATACTTATGGGATTGATGAAGCGCACGAAGTAATTAAAAGATCTCTGGAAGATTATCATGAGCGGTTTAATAATCTTGAAAATATGTTATCAATTTAGCTTTTAAAGTTAAGTAGATTAAATGTTCGTTTTTTTCTTATAAAATAATCGAATACAATACTTTGAGGATATATTTCCTTATGATGAACTGCTTTGTTTAAAAGCAGTTTTTTTCTTTTTTTCCTTAAGGTTTTTAAAGAAGTGTAAAAATGAAAGTGTGCTTTTAAAACAGCATAAAAATTTGGAAATGAAAGCTTAGCTAGAAAGAGTAGAGCTGATATGCCATCTAAAATCATTCTAGTAAAGAGAATTGGAAAGAGTTTTCTATTTGGGAGGTTTTTATACAATAAAAATAGATTATTTCGATAATTTAAATACAACTTAAACGGACTGTTATTAGGCAAAGTACCTCCTCCAACATGAAATACTTCAGATTCAGGATTAACAACTATGCGTAATCCTAAATTCTTTATACGCCAGCATAAATCAATTTCTTCCATATGCGCAAAGAAATCATCATCTAATCCACCAATTGATTTGTAAATTTCAGCACGAATCATTAAACAAGCACCTGAAGCCCAAAAAACATCAATTACATCGTTGTATTGATTTGTATCTGCCTCAATGGTATCTAGTATACGTCCTCTACAAAACGGATAGCCATATTTGTCTATAAAACCACCAGAAGAACCAGCATACTCAAACTTTTCCTTTTCCGAATAAGATTTAATCTTAGGCTGACAAGCCGCAATGGATTTATCTGAATCCATTATGCTTATTAATGGTAATAGCCAATTTGGACTTACCTCAATATCGGAGTTTAGTAAAACAAAATATTCTGCACGAATTTCCTTTAAGGCACGATTATATCCTCCTGTAAAACCGTAATTTTTATCAAGTTGTATTATTCTTAAATTTGGATATTCTTTGTGAAGAAAATCTATAGAATTATCACTGGAATTATTATCCGCAATAATTACCTCGCAACTATCGTGTTTGGTGTTCTTTATAAGAGATGGTAAGAATTGGTTTAGATATTTTTCTCCATTCCAATTTAATATTACAATAGCGACTTTGAGCATTATTTCATCAATTTAATTTTTATTCATGAACTTGGTTTTTTCGTATTTCCATCGTTTATGTGACCATACCCAATATTCAGGTTTAGCAGAAATTTGTTTGTCCATTTTATTAAAGAACAACTTTGTGATCTCAAATTCTTCCGTATTTTTTGCATTATTTGATATCTCAGAGAATTTAATATTGTATAATCCTCTTTTTTCTTTTTCAATATTAACAAAAATTATTGCTGCTTTAATTCTTTTTCCAATTTTTTCTGGTCCAATAAAAACGGGAGTATCTTGATTAAAGAATTCGATCCAATAATTCACATCCTTTTTTCTAGGTCTTTGATCAGCAATTAGTGCTAATATAAATGGATCTTTTCTTTTATAATAATCTAAAGTCACTTTTAAAGTTTCTTTCATTCTTACCGGCTTGCTGCCGAATAAAGATCTCATTTTTAAGAATCTACTGTTTAAGTATGCCTTTTGAATTTTTTTATAAACCGGTAAAAAACTATATTTTGTATGTAATGGAAGGGAAGATAAAAACTCCCAGTTTCCATAATGGCCAAAAACCATTATGATATTTTGATTTAGTTTGTAATATTCTTCCAAGAATTCGGGGTTTTCATATCGAACAAAAGATTGAACTTTCTTTTTCGACATTTTAATTAATGCCCCGTCTTCAAGAACTAAATCACATAAATGGCGATAATATTTTTTAGTTATTTGTTTAATTTCCTTCTCCGACTTATCGGGGAAAGAATTTATGAGATTTTCATAAACGACTCTTTTTCTATATCCTGTTAAGTAATAAATAATTAAGAAAAGAATATCTGAAATAAAGTATAAAACTGATTTTGGAAGGATTGATAGAAAATAAAAAAATAAATCAGCAAAAAAGTAAAAGACTCTTTTCATATTTTGTTCATACAATGGTTTCGGTACTGCAAAAATATACCTATTGTTCTAGATTAACAAGATTGTTAGAGCGTTTGTGTTTCCATCTTTTATGAGACCAGAGCCAGTATTGAGGTTTGTCAATGATCAGTTTTTCTAAAAATCTTAAATGTGTTTCTGTTATTTCGTGAGGTGAGCAGTCTTTTGCATTTTCAAAAAGCAATTTCGTTTTCAAAATATAGCTTCCACGTTTGGGTTTTTCTAAATAAAGAAATACAACGGCAGTATTCAGTTTCTTCGAGATTTTTTCAGGACCTAAAAGTATTGCCGTTTCCTGATTTAAAAATGTTGTCCAATAGTGTCCACCTTTTTTAGGAGGACGTTGATCTGCAATTAATCCTAACAGACATAGCTCATTTCTATGTTTAAAGTCTAAAACAGTTTTGTATGAGTCATGCATAGTAACTGGAATAGCCCCAAATTTCTGACGCATTTTGAAAAATACTTTATCGAATGCTTTGTTGTTTAGAGGTTTGTATACTCCCAGAACCTGATGTGAACTTAATAGGGGAATCGCAAGAAACAATTCCCAATTTCCGTAATGTCCGGTAACTACAACAACGTTTTTATCCTTATTAAAAAGATCATTCATTAGATTCGTTTTTTCAATTTCAACGAATTTTAATGTTCTTTCCTTCGACATAGTTAAAAGAGCGCAATTTTCAACAAAGGTGTCACTTAAATGGAGGTAGAATTTTCGAGCAATCTTGTAAATCTCTTTGTCTGATTTTTCAGGAAATGAATTTCGTAGATTTTCAAAAACTACTTTTCGCCGATATCTTAGAATATCAAATAGAATAATATAAAAAACATCAGCAAATCTATATAGAATAATTTTGGGTAATAGATTAAAAAAATGACTTAGTAATAAGGTGAGGTATGTTCCAAGCTGTTTCACTGTTTATTGATTTATCATTATACTATTAATATTGCTCAAAAATTTATCGAAAACATTCTTATTTGTAGCAATTATTTCTTTGCCAAAAATATAATTATTTTCGCCTTTAAAATCAGAAATTCTTCCTCCGGCTTGCTTCACAATTAAAGAGCCTGCAGCTACATCCCAAGGGCTTAAGCTATACTCGTAAAAGGCTTCGAATCGGCCACATGCAACATACGCAAGATCTGTTGCCGCTGAGCCTAGTCTTCTAACACCGTGAGAGTTTTCCATAAAAAATTCCAGTGTTTTTAAAAAAGGCTCCATTCTTGCATAATCATAATACGGAAATCCTGTTGCAATAAGGCTTTCTTCTATTGTTTCTTTATTTGATACAGATATTTCTTCGCCATTTAAAAATGCAGGGCTATCTTTCCATGCGTAAAAACATTCGTTTAATCCTAGTTCGTGAACTACCCCCAAAATGATTTCGTCATTTTCTTGTAAAGCAATAGATATTGCAAATGGAGTAAGATTATGAATGAAATTTGTTGTTCCATCTAATGGATCAATAATCCAATTGTACTTTTCGCCCTTCTTTGTAGATGTTCCTTCTTCTGCAATAAATCCAGCTTCGGGAAGTATTGCAGATAATTTTTCTACAATTTTTGCTTCAGATGTTTTATCTACATAAGTTACAAAGTCATGTAATCCTTTAACCTCAATAGTTAGGCTTTTATTGTTTTTTCGTTCATTAAGAATAAACTGACCCACTTCTTTTGTGAGTTCTGTAACTTGTTGGCAAATATTTTCGAGATTCATTTTCGAGATTTATTTTCAAAGATAAGAAACGAACTTATCTTAACTATAATTGAAATAAGTTTTTTAACTCATTTTAACTTTTACATTGCCGCTTTCAGAGATTGAATTGAGTTTTACCTTAATTATTTCTCCAATCAGGTTTTTATCGTATTCCGTTTCAACTTTTATATAATTCCCTGTAAAGCCAAATATTAAACCATTCTTTTTAGAAGATTCAAAAAGTACGTTTGCTTCCGAGTCCAAATTTTGAATATAAAAGCTTCGTAGTTTATTGTCGGCTAAGACATGAAGCTTTTTGCTTCTTTCTGAAATAATATATTTTGGATTTTTATTATCAAAACTCGCAGATTTTGTATTTGGTCTTTCTGAATATGAGAATACGTGATAAAATGAAGCATCAAGATTTTCAAGAAACTGATACGTGTCATTAAAATCTTCCTCCGTTTCATCAGGGAAACCAACAATAATATCAACACCGATAAAAGCATCAGGCATTAATTCTTTAATTCGAGAAACTCTCGATTGAAACAATTCTCGATTATAACGCCGCTGCATCTTTGCCAGCGTTTTGTTACAACCACTTTGCAATGGAATGTGAAAGTGATGTTGTATTTTATCTGATTTGGAAACAAATTCGATAACCTCGTTCTTTAAAAGATTTGGTTCAATCGATGAAATTCTAATTCTTTCTATTCCTTCAACTTTCTCAAGAGCTTTTATTAGATCAAAAAAAGTTTCATTTGTTGATTTGCCAAAATCACCAATATTTACGCCTGTTAGAATAATTTCTTTTATTCCAGATTTAACAATTTTTTCTGTTTCGGAAACTAAATCTGAAATTAGTTTGTTGCGACTTTTGCCACGTGCCAGTGGAATAGTACAATAGGTACAAGAATAATCGCATCCATCCTGTACTTTTAAAAACGAACGTGTTCGGTCAGCTTCAGAATGTGATGAGTCAAACTGATTGATTTCTTCAATTTCACAGGAATAAACTTCGGGGGTATTATTTTTCTGTAAATCATTTAAATGATCAAGAATATTAAATTTCTCTTTTGTTCCTAAAACTAAATCAACGCCTAGGTTTTTTGCTATTTCTTCGGGTTTTAATTGGGCATAACAACCAACTACAGCAATAAATGCATCCTTATTTATATTCTGGATCTTTTTAATTGCTTGTCGGCATTTTTTATCAGCTTGTTCTGTTACGGAGCATGTGTTAATAACATAAATATCCGCTTCGGTATTAAATTCAACAACTTCAAAGCCTTTTTCTTTAAAAGATCTTGAAATTGTTGATGTTTCGGAAAAATTAAGTTTACAACCTAATGTATGAAATGCTACCTTCTTCTCTTTATCCTCTGTGTGTGTCATTTTTATGCATTTTTTCAGGCTGCAAATTTAAATCATTTAGTTTGATTTTAAATATTTTTTGGATAATCGAAAAAAGAATGATAAGGTTTTGATTTATAAAAACCGTTCCATGAATCAATCTTAAATTTGAAACTTGCTATTCCGGCAGTTGGCATATTATGTATTCGATTGTCTAAAAATGTGTTTGCAATATCTGTAAACGCTGGATTATGACCAAAAATCATTAAAGAACTGATTTCATTATTTGTTCTATTTGCAATTTCAAGAATCGTGTTAGGGTCTGTTAAATATAAATTTGAGTTTAAGATGATGTTAACAGAATTAATTTTTAGTATTCGTGAAAAAATTGTTGCTGTGTGCATTGCTCTTGCGGCAGTACTTGTTAATATTAAATCAGGAATGATATCTTTAAGCAAAAGTCTCTCTGCCATTTCATAAGAATTGTCAATTCCTCGTTGTTTTAATGGTCTATCAATATCAGATAAACTATCAGATCCCCATTCTGATTTGCCGTGTCGAACAAAGGTTAATGTTTTACTCATTTCGAGATTAGTTTAAAGTAAATCACTTGCTAGCTCAGCCAAATAGCTTCTTTCTCCCTTAACCAAATTAACGTGAGCAAATATGTCCTGACCTTTCATTCTGTCGGTTAAGAAACTTAATCCATTCGATTTTGAATCTAAGTATGGCGAATCTATTTGTTGAATATCACCTGTAAAAATAATCTTGGTACCTTCTCCTGCTCTTGTGATAATGGTTTTCACTTCGTGTGGAGTTAAATTCTGAGCTTCATCAACAATAAAAAATACATTAGATAAACTTCGACCTCGAATATAAGCTAAAGGGCTAATAACTAACCTTTCACCTTTTTGCATTTCTTCAATTTGCATGTATTCTTTACTTTGTGATTTAAATTGATTTCTTATTACAGATAAGTTATCAAATAGGGGTTGCATGTAAGGCATGATTTTTTCCTTAACATCTCCAGGTAAAAATCCCAGATCTCTGTTAGCAAGAGGTACAATGGGTCTTGCCAAAAGTATTTGATTAAATTTTCTTTCTTGGTGCAGAGCAGCTGCCAGAGCAAGTAATGTTTTCCCGGTACCGGCTTTCCCTGTCAGTGCTATTAACTGTACATCGTTTCTATTTAAAGCATCTAATGAAAAGGTTTGCTCAGCATTTCGAGGCTCAATTCCGTATGTTCGATTTTTCTCAACTCTTTCTAAAACTTTTTTTAATGGATCGTAATGTGCTAGAGCAGATGATTTTTGTCCTTTTAAAATAAAATATTGGTGAGGTGTGGGCTTGAGTTTAAATTCATCAATTGAAATGCCTTCGTGCGATTCGTAAAGTTTTGAAATTAAAAGATCATCAATAGTATCAATTGTTTCAATGTCTTTATGTATTTTTTCAATATCTGCAATCTGATCATTCTTAAAATCTTGAGCTAAAATCCCTAAGGACTTAGCTTTCATCCTAAGATTAATATCTTTACTTACTAGAATTACTTCATGGTTTTTTTTCTTAGCCTTTACATCCTCTGTAATAGCTAATATTCTATGATCGGGGGTGGGTTCGGGGAACGACTCTTTTAGTTTATCAGAATAGGGTTTTCCTGTTTCAATTGACAAATTACCTAAATCTTTACCTAAAGATATTCCTCCGTTAAATAAATTATCACCAGAAAGTTTATCAAGTTCTCGGGTGAATTCTCGGGCATTAAAATTTATTTGACTATCACCTTTTTTTAGGTGATCTAATTCTTCAAGAACTACAATTGGGATGACTACGTCGTTTTCTTGAAATTTATATAAACAATTAAAATCGTGAAGAATAACGTTGGTGTCAATTACAAAAATCTTCTTATTTTTTTTCATAATATTGTTTTTTGAACGTGAAGTCTGTATTAAATAATTTCTTACTAATTTAACATTTTTATTTTTTATTTTATCATAATTAATTATTCAAATCGTATGGAATTAATAGAAGGAATATTCTCACGAAGAAGCATCCGAAAGTACAAAGAAGGAGAAGTTACTCAAGATCAAATTAATACTATCGTTAAGGCGGGAATGTATGCACCTTCGGCTAGAAATCAGCAGCCTTGGCATTTTATTGTTATAAAAAATAAGGAAACTTTAACACAAATTAGAGAGGCTCATCCATATGCTCAGATGTTGTTAAATGCACAATTAGCAATAGTTGTTTGTGGCGATGAAAATTTGGAATTAAGCAAAGGGTATTGGGTGGTGGATTGTTCTGCTGCTACTCAGAATATTTTACTTGCAGCACATGGGATTGGGTTAGGTGCTGTTTGGTTAGGTGTACATCCACGGGAGGAAAGAAAGAATGAAATAAGTAAATTATTGGGATTGCCTAACCACATTCAACCCTTGTCTTTGGTTTCGATTGGACATCCTGGTGAAGAAAAAGAAGATCCTGAAAGATTTAAACCTGAAAGAATCCATTATAATGCATGGTAAATTATTATTTTTGAGGATTAATATTTAGATATGAATTATAAGGAAACACTAGATTGGTTGTTTAATCAGCTGCCAATGTATCAGAGACAAGGGAAGGCTGCTTACAAGGCAGATTTGGACAATACTTTGGAGTTGGATAAGTATTTTGGACATCCACATAAAAAGTTTAAGTCTATCCATATTGCTGGAACAAATGGTAAAGGGTCAGTTTCTCATATGTTAGCATCGGTTTTACAAGAGTCGGGTTATAAAGTTGGCTTATATACATCCCCTCATTTAAAGGATTTTAGAGAGCGCATAAAGATAAATGGAGAAATGATTTCAGAGGAGTTTGTTGTTGATTTTGTTAGAAAACATAGCTCAAAGTTTGAAGAAATAAAACCATCTTTTTTTGAAATGACTGTAGCAATGGCTTTTGATTATTTTGCAAAAGAGAAAATAGATGTGGCTGTTGTGGAAGTTGGAATGGGAGGTAGATTAGATTCTACCAATATTATTCTTCCTGAATTAAGCATTATTACCAATATTGGTTTAGATCACACTGTTTTTCTGGGAGATACCTTAGAAAAAGTCGCTTATGAAAAGGCCGGGATTATTAAAAAAAATACATCTGCAATTATTGGGGAAACACAGAAAGAAACCAAAGATGTTTTTAATCAAATTGCACAGGAAAATAGCTCAGAGATATTTTTTGCCGATAAATTATTTAGTATTGATTATGAGATGCTTTCAATGGATAACAAACAGGTATTTAATATCAAGTCAAACAATCAAATTGTATATGAAAATCTAAAACTGGATCTACTTGGTAGTTATCAAAAGAAAAATGTAATATCCGTTTTAAAGGGCATTGATTTATTAGCAGAGAAAGATTTTGAAATAAACAAAGAATCTGTGTTTCGCGGTTTATCGAATGTAATTAAGAACACTGGTTTAATGGGCAGATGGCAGATATTGGGTGTTAATCCATTAACGATTTGTGATACAGGTCATAATCAAGAAGGGATGAGTTTGGTTATAAAACAAATTAATCAAACACCACATAAGGATCTTCATTTTGTTTTGGGAGTTGTAGATGATAAAGATTTGGCGAAGATTCTGAAATTGCTTCCAAAAACCGCAAAATATTATTTTACGAAGGCACAAATTCCACGAGCTTTGGATCATGATTTGCTTAAAAATAAAGCCGAAAATTGGAATTTAAAGGGAGATTCGTATAAAAGTGTTCAGGAAGCACTGAAAAATGCAAAAAAAAATGCAGGGCTTAATGATTTGATTTTCATTGGAGGTAGTACCTTTGTTGTAGCTGAAGTGGTATAATTTTTTGAAAAAAGTTGTAAAATGTTTTTGTAAAATGAAAAAGAGTTTTATTTTTGCATCGCTTTTAACAATTAAAGCACACCAATAAAAGGGAGATTAGCTCAGCTGGTTCAGAGCACCTGCCTTACAAGCAGGGGGTCACTGGTTCGAATCCAGTATCTCCCACAACTGAAAGAGAAGAGGTTAGCGCACGCGTTAACCTCTTTTTATTTATACAGGCCCTGGATTCAAATAACGGATCAGGATCAGGGATCAGGATCAATTGGATCAATTCATATTTCTGTGGAGTAATTAATTTTCATGCATAGATTTTAGCTACTCGATATAGGAAGAATTTGA
>JAEINU010000038.1 GCA_016342685.1 Bacteroidales bacterium
TTTTCATTACTAGTAATATTTTCAATAATTTTTATCAATTTCATTCTGTTTTTCAAAAAAAACAATTAGTTATAACGGTCTTCACATACCATGTAGTGCGGGTTTCCATTGCTCTACTTTATCAGACCGTTGAACGAAAACGAAGATAGCAAAACTTTGTCAAACCGCCAAAACCCCCGCATTACTGGTGATGTGATGTTATAAACTGGGCAATGCTCTATTCATACTTGTCAGTTTGATACTTAGTAACCATGAAATGCCAATATTTTAGTATTTGGGTTGGAAATCTTATTGCCCGAAAGGCAAAATAGGGTTGGATACAAACTTATTGGTAAGCAATTGACTGAGTGTAGGGTTTGTGTGTGCTTACAAATGTGTTTGTAATAGTTGTTGAAAATTGATTTATTTTTAAATAAAACTTGTTTAATCTAAATTTATGTACTAAAATTGTAATAAATTTACAAATAAGACATATAAAATGGTTTTAGAAATTCGTTTAAGTAATTTTTATTCTATAAAAGAAGAAATTGTTCTTGACCTTAGAGCTGCTAATATTAAATCGAAAAATGCAAAGGCATTGAATAACAATGTTTTTAAATATGATAAAACAGATGTATTAAAGACTATTGCTATATATGGAGCAAATGCGTCCGGGAAAAGCAATGTTATAAAAGCTATTCGCTTTTGCAATTTGATGATATTAAACTCTCATAACCATAATGAAAATGTATCATTTAATTTCAAAAAGTTTAAATTCAGTAATTTTAATAAAAAGCCAAGTGTATATTTTATACGTTTTGTATTAAAGGAGATAGAGTATGAATATACTTTTACTTTAATGCAAAATGCTATAGTGTCTGAAAGTCTTTACTATTATCCTAAAGGAAGAATAACAAAAATATTCACTCGAGATGAAAGTTTAGGAAAAACTAAAAAGGATAAATATTCCTTTGGTTCAATAATTAAACGCCCCTTAGATGTAGCTGAAAATACTTCAGATAAGACGCTCTATATTTCTCGTGCGAGTCAAATGGATAGAGATTTTGCCAAAGAAATTTTCAACTACTTTAACAGTACTTTTGTTCTTGGGTATCTGGGGCTAAATGCACCACAATTAGAAAAGCTATTTGGCACTTATAAACAAAAACTTTTAGAAGCTTTAAAAGTTGCAGATAGTGACATTATCGATATTAAAATTAGAAAAATTAAAAATCCAGGGAAAAACTTTAATGCAAACCTTAATGATCTAACTATTTCAGTGGAAGATGTAATGCAAGAACAATTAAAAATTACAACTTTTCATAAATCTGCTCCAGATGTGGCATTCGATTTTTTTACAGAAGAATCAACAGGCACTATAAAGCTATTTCTTATAATGTTAAGTATCTTGGATATTGTTAAAAATAACAAGATTCTTTTGATCGATGAAATTGGCGAAAGCCTGCATACTGATATTATTGAATATATTTTCAATCTTTTTAGAGCAGGAAATGAGGCGCAACTAATTTGTACAACACATAACACTAAATTTTTAAATCTAACTAAATTCCGTAAAGACCAAATATTTTTTGTTAACAAAAAAGATAATGCTTCATCTGATTTATATTCTCTTTTTGATTATAGTGATTTCAGAGATACAATGGATTTAGAGAAAGCATATTTGCAAGGTCGATTTGATGCAGTACCTTTTGTGAATGACTCATTGGAAAATCTTAAATCAATAATCAATGGGTAGAAAACGACAAGAATCAAGAGGAAAAAAAATAAAGCCACACTTTTGGGTTTTTTGTGAAGGAAAAACTGAAGAAGCTTATGTTTGTTTTCTACGTTCTAAATATCGGATTTCAATAGATATTGTTCCAAAGGTTGCAGGTAGTAACATTGACGAAAGATTCATTAATAGATATAAAAAAGGCAAACCTACCCACAAAAAGGATATTGATTTTTTAATGTATGATGCTGACGTATTGGAAGTATTGGAAAGGTTGAAAAAGATTAAAACAGCAACACTATTAGCATCAAATCCATCTATCGAATTTTGGTTTCTTCTTCATTATAAAAACCAAGTTGCTAATATTTCAACTAATGAATGTATAAAAGAGCTTAGTAATAGAAATAATAACAACTACAAAAAAGGTATAATAGATTATAAGTTAAATGAAAAATTAAATACGAAAAGTTCAGATGCTTGTAAAAGAGCGAAGCAACTACAAACATATAACAATCCATCTTCTAATATGCATAAGATTATTAAGATTCTTGAAGATATCAAGAAAGAAGAAAAGAATTAAGTAGGTTTAAACTCTTTTGTGAAACGGAGTGGAGCAAATGTGTTTAAATATTCGATAGGATTTTTTAATTGCACGAAAGTGCAAAAGCGCGTTGGAATACTAAAATATTATTTATCTTTTTGGTTGAATTTTCCAATTTAGAAAATGCTATTATATTGTGTGTTTTAGATTTCTTTTCGCCTTGTTTATAACGATTTAAACATACCAGTAGTGCGGGTTTCCTCTGCTCTACTTTGTCAGACCGTTGAACGAAAACGAAGATAGCAAAACTTTGTCAGACCGCCAAAACGCCCGCATTTCTGGTGATGTTGGGTTATAGGATGTGCCGAAGTACAACTTTCACTTTAAATTACTAATTATCAAACAGATTTACTTTACTTATCAAAAAGCTGACACGATTAATTATCAACCCGTGAAATTGATAAATAGAATGAAAACTTATCAGATAGTTCCAAAATAAACAACATTATAATAATTATTGTTGCTCGATTTGCAAACTCGAAAGTTCGCAAAAATGTGCGGTGGAAAAAGCGTAGTTTTTTTACCATTTCAAATACTGATTCTTTCAATTTAGCTGAAATTATCAAACCGAAAATAATTATCAAACCGCGAAGCAAATATTATATCAAACCGATGAAAAAATGATTGATGTAAGAATTATCATTTCGTTATAATTATCACCGAGATTTATTTGCTTAACAGCTCAATTAAAAGTTTCCAAAACTCTTAGTTGAAATTATCAGATTGTGATAAAATTTAGAAAAGTAAAAAAACGAAGCTTGGGTGGATTTTTTTTGTAACCGGCATTTCCTATAACGGTCTTCACATACCATGTAGTGCGGGTTTCCACTGCTCTACTTTGTCAGACCGTTGAATGAAAACGAAGATAAGAAAACTTTGTCAAACCGCCAAAACCCCCGCATTACTGGTGATGTGATGTTATAACACGTGCAATTTTTCTATTTCAATTCTATTATCCAAGAAATCAAAGAGTTCATCAACTTTCTTTTGCTTCTCAATGTCAAGCAGCTGTATTCTTTTTACTTTTCCTATCACCCAGAAATAAAGTATCAACGAGCGCTTTAATGATGAAAATACTATACCTATCCCTAAAATAAAAACAACAAATTGAGAAATAAAAAGCATCCAACCTACTCTTATAAATCTTGTCGGAGGTGCTTCATATTCAAAACTTCTCAAAGTGTCAAACAACCACAAAAAAGAAATAACAACGATAATAATTCCTATTAACAATCCAATTATCCAGTTGCGTTGATAAAATTCGCGTTTTATTTCTGCCTTTTCAATTTGAGAAAAGTCAATATGCTCTGTCTTTATCCCGTTGCGAAGAATATTAACTCCGTGCTCGTCAATTTCAAGCTTCTTGCTCTTTATCATGTTGTTTTTTATTTCTAAAAAGTAAAAAGATTGGTTCAATCAAGGTATAAATAAGAACAAAAGGAAAAACTACCATTACTCCACGCATTGCATCATTAGTAGCATTTTTCTTGTCACCAAGAACAGCCTTTATGTTTTTATTCAGTCTCTTATTAAATGACATTTTGTTCGTTTTACAAAAATGTATTATACTGAAATAGGTTGACCTTTTTTTGATTATTTTTTAATTTAGATTTTGTTCTTTTGGTCCATTCAA
>JAEINU010000039.1 GCA_016342685.1 Bacteroidales bacterium
GAATAAAGGATAACTATTTATTATGGTAGATAGGATAATCTTAATAGCAAACATTAAGAATGCTCCAAACAAGGGTTATTCAAGACATATGTCTCAATTTAATTTTGGCAAGAAAATTACTAATGAATTATTGGCAAATGCTATTAAAAAGTCGGGGTTTAAGCTCATCGTGTATTCAACTTTAAAAGAGTTTCTTAATAATATAAGTTATCATAAAAATGATTTAATTTTTCCATACTATCATGGAGTAGGGTCTAAATTTCGCCAATCGTATGTCCAGTCGATTTGTGAAAGCTATAATCTAAAGTATATTGGAGCAGATGCATATGCTATGACGGTTGCAAATGATAAGGTTCTATCTAAAGATTTATGCAGAAAGATTGGCATCAAATCTCCTTCATGCAAAATTTTCTATTCGGATTCATTTCCAATAGATATTGAACTCCTTAAACTTCCCCTGATAGTTAAACCTCAATTTGAAGGGGATTCTATTGGTATTTCAAAAAAAGGTATTTTTGATAGGTATGAAAATGCTTTGAAATATGCTAAAAAACTAAATCAGGAATTAAACCAACCAATATTGATAGAAGAGTTTTTAAAAGGAAAAGAGATAAGTGCCTGTTTAATTGGACACAAAGAGACTTTGAAAAAAATAAATTTAGTTGAATTAGTAAAAAGAGATTCTTCAGTTTATTCTTACAAGTCCAAAAAAACTCCCCATGTATATAGAAATGTAAACTCATTATTATCAAATGATTTATACAATAAGATTCATCAAGTTTTTTCAATTCTTGATAAAGTAGAATTTATGAGAATTGATTTTATCTTCAATGGTGAATTTCGTATGATAGAATTAACTCCAGACCCTTCTTTATCGCCTCTTTCATGTATTTTTAATTCTATACATGGAGAGTTAAGATATGAAGAATTTATAGGTTATTTAATTGAAAATTGCATTGAACGGTATAATTCTTTAAACAGAATCTCCTTGTAAAGCACAAAAATTGCAAAAATAAAAATACCCCCAATATTGCTATATATCATTTACTATTAATCATAAAGACTACCTTTTTATTTAATTAAATAGTATAATTTCAATTGTATTTTTCATGAATTTCTTGAAAATCAATATCCCAGTTTACGATATTAGTTGGATAATATTTAATTCTAGAAAATAGCGTCATTAAATAGAAGGGATGTTCTATAAAATATTTTAAGCCATTTTTAAAAACATTACCAGATGAAAATAACTTTAAAGTTTCATCCATCTTCTTTTTATTTCCAGTTTTCTTATAGTATCTAAAGCAATTCAATAAATGGTATCTTGCAAACTCACAATTGATTTTGTTAAAAGTTCTGGATGTATCCATTAGTTCAGAAACATAGTTTTCAACATTATTAATTCTATTCACCTTTAAAGAATGTGCTAATATATTTGACCCAATTAAGGACTTATTCCCGGCTAATTCACAATTCAAATAGGCTGAACGAAAATTGCTTTCAATTATATCATTAGATATTTCATCCGAAACTAGATTCACTATATTTTTTTGATTAATATAAATATGAAAAGGGAAATAAGAATATGGTAATATCTCTTTTATTTTTTTTAATCTATAATTAGCTATTTTTAAGAATCTTTTTTTTCTCATTAACTTCCAAAAGTATAGGTAAAATGAATTTGATATAGTATTCAAATGAACAGAACATAAGTGATAATAATTCTTTTCTTTTTCAAAACCTTTTTCTGCAAGTTTTAGAAACTTTAAACGTTTTTTTATGTTAAAAGAACAGATATTAGAATATTCTAAAATTACATTTTTGTATGGTGAATTTACATATTCTTTTAGAAGGTGATGCCAAATCTCTTTGGATTTATTTGCCTGATTAAAAGTTCTATAATATCGAGCCTGAAGTAATAAGAGTCCAACTTTTAAAAATTCATTATTGTCTGTTTTTTTCATTAACAACTCATCTATTACCGATGTATCACAAGACGAAATTCTTGCTGATGATTGGATTAAAAAAAGAAGATCAGAAGGAGATGAAGGATTATGTCGAGTCATTAAATTACAAATTTCTTTGGAATATCCTAACTTATATAAAATAATTATAATCCATTCATAAGTTTTAGATATAAGTTTTTTATTTTCATTATTATCAACAATACGATTGAATATTTTAATAATTTTTGGAACTATAGATACACTACTGACAGAACCATTTAAACTTTTATCAATTTCTGAAAGTATATAATTCATCCAATCAATATTACTATTTCCTCCAATATTGATTATGAATGTTAATTGCATCAATAATATATCTTCTTCTGACACTCCAAGCTTTATAACATGTTGGAATTTATTACCCAAAGAAATTTTTCTATAATACTCTAACCACTCACTATTTGCAATTGAAATAAATTTTAAATGATCTGTTTCCTCAATTAATAGCTCAAATAAACTATCGTGAATAAGACCAACAAACTTGTTTTCAATGTAAATTAAATCTAGTTCTTTTAAAAAACTAATAGTTTCTAAAATCTGATCCCAATTTCTGCCAGATGAAAATACCACATCTTTTAAAATGCTCATATGTACTCTCCCTGAATGAGAAACAATTTGCCAAAGAACCATTTTGTGCAAACTAGAGAGTCCTGAATAAATAAAATGTAAAACACCATCATATTTTACATCAACCAAGTCATCCTTTTTAAAGTTCCACTTTTCACTATTTTTCTTGATTAACCAGTTTAGGTTTCTAAGATTACCTTGTGAAGAATCGTATGAATCTTCTATTATTCGATAAACTTCATCAATAATATCTACATCGGAAATATGATTCAAAGCCCCAATAATTTCTCCTTTCTCAAGTTTTTTCAGCTCCATTGGAATAAAGTTTTTACAATCAAACTGATGGAAAAATTCAATTACCTCATCTTCTGAATACGAGGTTGTAAATTCACCTATTATGAATAGGTTTTGGGTATTACTTAATAGTTCCTTTAAAAAAGCAATAAATGTAGAGCTTGCGATATGAATATTCTCAATACTTAAAACTAGTTGCCTACTTTGAGAAATATATTTTATATATTCTAGTAGAAATGTAATAGAAAAATCAGTATCCTTCTTTAAAATATTCTTAATGATCTCATTCTTATGATTCAAATAATAATCTACCTTAGATTTTATAATTTTTGTTTTTGTTAAATCTGCAACGATTTCTATAATATCATTTATGATTTTTTCGTTTTTAACTTCATGAGTAGTTTCAACATATTCTTCAATATTAATAAATTCCAAACTATTACTAGCATAATTATCAAGCGCTCTGGCTAAACTAGTTACGAATATTCCATCATTCTCCTCTGCCTCTTTTTTATTTACCTTTACTCGTATATAAGAAATATTTTTAATGGCAGAAAAAACAGTGTCAGCTAAACAACTTTTCCCTACACCTGTTCGAGCATATATTATAAGTATTGTTGATGTTCCTTTATTATTTTCAAAAATATCTCTTAAATATTTTCTTTCATCTAATCGATTTATCATATAACTTATAATAAATAGTTATCCTTTATTC
>JAEINU010000040.1 GCA_016342685.1 Bacteroidales bacterium
ACCTTCGTTTTGGTTCAACGGTTTGACAAAGTGGAGTAGTGGAAACCCGCACTCTTCCTAAGCCGAAACCGTTATAAGTAAGGTTTTCAAAAAATTTCTGTAAAAGTTATCTCATTTGTAAAAGTTAGTAAATTAAGAATCAATTTTAACTGTTTGATACTTTTTGCAAGTTGGAAATTGTATCTCATTTTGATAGTTAAAGTTAAAATTCTATTCTTAGCAGTTTGACAATAAATTTATTGGGATAGGTTTGGCAATAATGACAATTAAAAAAAATAGTATTCCAACGCGCTTTTGCCTGAAGGCAATTTGGAAACCAACCACACATTAAAGCACTTTTGCTTCGCAAAAAAGCTTTAATTTTTCCACATCTTTTTGTTGTATTTCCCGAACAGCTTATCATAAAAACAGACTTAATGATTAAGTCTGTAGCTCTTATTTTTTAAATTATCTTTTTTCATGTTCCACTAAGTCTTGCTCAGAATTTGTAACTCTTAAATCGGTGAAGTCAAAATGCCATTGTTCACCAGATGCACATCTTACGACTCCAAATATTAATCCTATATTAAATCATTCAATTTTGTAGATTAAAATTACTCTTAAATACTTAAACTAAAAAGAAGTTTTCTATTTGAAAACTTCTTTTATTTGTATTGTTTTATACCGCCCAGACAATCTACCTGTCGACAGAAAGGCATGTCCTCGCGAGCGGGTGTTTCAAACTACACCGAGCTAATACGTGTTTAAAATCAATTTAGTTTATCAATCACCCAATTATTCTTTTCATCTTTTATAAAACTTATAAACAATAAAGGATTTTTAAGTATTATTTCTATTCTATTTTCATACAATATAAACTCATCCAAGCCTATGGCATTTAAGTCAAAATAATAATTATTATCCTGATTATTGTATATTAAATCTGCTTCATAACCAATTACTCCATCAGTCTCTATATTTAGTTTTTCATCTTTAAGCCATTTATCGTAAGAATAAAAATCCTCTCTTAACTTTTCTATAAAATTATCTGAAACCATATTTGTGTTAGCAAAAGAATTGAGGTAAAAATTAGCATGTTTCTCATCTAAAATATAAAAATTACAAGAATCCGAAAATGTAAATAATGCACCTTGATTTAATTCTGATACATGGCTATTATACCAACCTATAAATTCAATAGAAATATTAAATACCTCTTTAACTGTTTTGTCAACTTTATTCATCGTTACATATTTTTCAATACAATTCTCTCCATTTTCATCATGAGTGCAGTCTGTCATTTTTATTTTTCCCTCATTGCTGCATCCAGTAATTATTAAAACCACCATTAAAAACGAACTTATTGTTTTTTGTCTCATAACTTAAAATCTCCACTTTTTGTTTTATAATCCTTTTTTAAATTTTTTAATCGTGTATTGTTATCTTCAATTTCATTTTTATAAGTTTTCTTGTCTTTTTTAAATAATAGTACCATGGTTAAAATATAAGTTTTATATTTTGTTGCTGTCGCGGTCTTATAAGGCTGTGTTGCTTTATATAAACCAGGTTTTTCTTCAATTAATTTATTCCCCTCCTTTGTAGCATTTGTTCTGTGAGCTGTACCTGGGTCAAAAAATTGATAGTATTTTTTACCTTTGTCTGTTTTTCCTTTAGCTATGATTGTAATAAAATGATCAGTTGTTCCTTCATTATACCCAACATCATTGGGGTTTGACTTACCAGTACTAAGCTCTGCATTAAAAGTATGATCAACGCCAACAACAACTGGAATATTTTGATCCAAATAACTATCTAAATAATTAATTGCAACTTGGGTAGTACTTATCTCTTCATATTTTTCCGTAGTCATATGTTTGGCTTCAATTTTCTTGAACTGAGATTTATCTTCTTTTAATACTGATAAGTACTCTCCAAAACTTGTATTTCCAACAATATATTTATATTTTCCTGTTTTGTCATTAATAACTTCTGCAATTTTAAAGTCTGACTTTAAATCGTCGTATAGATGCCTATAAACCATTTTTTCCGAAACTGTTTTACATGCTGTTCCATTGCCCTCATTATCTGGATAAAAACCTTTCCCCTTTGAAGTCCCTTGTGATCTCCAATCATCTGTACTTATAATTGGTTCAACTGTTTTAAATTCTCCACTACCTTTCTCTTCCTTCAAAGTATTTTTCTTCCCTGCATTCAGTTTATCCATTAAAGCATATTCTTCATCTCCTGTCCAACCGCTATCTAAGGTTTCATAAAAATGATCGTCAACAATAAAATGCAATTGGGCAATCTCAGAATCTGTCATGTTCTTCATAATGGCACGAGTAAGATCATCCGTTTCGATTTTTCTCATAATTTCATATGCCATAAGTGTATACAATGGGTTATGAATTGCATAATCTTTCAGTGATTTTCCGAATTCTTCTATACTTCCACAAGAGTCAAAATGTGCCTGTACATTTTCTATTGTAGGTAAAGTCATTTTTATTTTTTCGATCCTGAACCTTTCTTTTTCTTCCGCCTCTGTTCTAAGCTTTTCCTCTGCAGCTCTTTTCTCCGCTTCTTTTTTATTTTTAAGGTATTCAAGGTGTTTAGCGTCTTTCTGTTCCACAGTTATAGAAACCAAACTCTTAATATTTCCTTTGCCAGGCCAAATTTCACCATCAACTTTACACGAAAGAATTTCTCTCTGGAAATACTCTATTGCTACAATAGTATGTGGTATTTTACTTTTGTCTATCTCCTTTTCTGTAGCTGGCTTTTCTGCAATAAAGTGTTCATCAGAAAGTATTCCTAATCTATTCAGGTGTCCTTGAACGAAAGCGACATCATTACCTAAATTTGCAATTCTATTTTTTGCAGGATTGCTATCATAATCGCCAACGTAAGAACTTATGTATCCCTCTTTTTTCTCTTCCTTTTTTTGTTCTGCTGTAACAAAATTATTCTCCGAATATTTCCCTGGATAATAATCTGCTATATTATCTGAATATGCAGATGCAGATGTAATATCTTCCTCCGGAATAATAGCATGCTTCTGATATTTCCCCGGATAATAATCAGCAATATTGTCTGTATATAATGTAGGAGAATTTGTGTTTTCGGTGTTGTTTTGTGTAATTAGAGCCTGCTCCTCCATAGTAGTAACCTGAGTAACATCAATAGTAGCCAGACTATTGGTGCGACTGGTATCCATTGTTTTTTCCTTTTGGCTTTTTTGTGCCTGATTCGGAGCGGTATATGTATTATCGTTTTTTTCCTGTGACATTCCTCTTTGTGATAACTTTTATAAGTATCTAAAAATAAGTAATTTTTTTGTTATGTACTTAGATGAAATTGATAAAAAAATCGATGAGCTATATGGTTTTTAAAAATAATTATAGTCAGCCCAATACAAACACATTGTTAAGCCAGTATTACCAAACGCACGTTCAAAGGCTTAACAATAAGTTTGCATGCCAACCCAATTTTGCCGTAAACGGCAATCTTCCTACTATTAAAAACAGTTGAGTTTTTAAGCTAACGTTTGTACCTTTGAAAGTGTTAGCTCCTTGTCA
>JAEINU010000041.1 GCA_016342685.1 Bacteroidales bacterium
ACCGTGATGAAAGGTTTTAAAAATTATTAATGTGCGGTGGGCAAAATAAGTTTTTTTGCGCTATTACTTTTAACGGTTCGCTGTTAAATTTTGTGCGGGTTTGCCGCCCTGTTTCATTATCACCCGTTGATAATGAAATATAAAATTAACGAAACAATACTAAACTACAAAACCCCGCATTGAATTTGAACAGCTGTTACAAATTGGGCGCAAATAGACAAACCTTGTCAAGTTGTAGGTTCTTTTACTATGAAAAACAAAAATATTTTTAAAGGAGGGATATTTTATTGCCGAACACGGCAAAATTGGGTTGGCTTGCAAACTTTTTGTAAAGCCTTTGCACTAAGGATTTACAATGTGTTTGCAATAAGGTTTTGAAAGAGAATTTAAATTGGTTTTTTTATTATAAATTGATATCATGAATTGAATAATTTCATACATTTAACCAGTTTTTAAAACTTAACTATGTTACTGATAATAGACAACCAAAGCGCATTTATTAAGAAATTCAAAAGACAATTTCTCGCTGAGCAAGATTTTGATTATGTATTTTTTGATCATAATCAACCTATAACCTTATCTGCTAAAACTAAGATAAAAGGAATTATTCTTTCTGGAGGGAAAGGAAATCCGTACGAGCCTTTAAATCTGACTTCTAATTTTGTTGCTTTAATGAATTTTGATGTGCCAGTCTTAGGTTTTTGTTTAGGACATGAAATTATTGCAGTTGCACATCGAGGACGTATCAAAAGGCTCTCAGAATATCACGTAAAAAAAATACCAATAACAATAACTAAACCTGATGATCAAATATTTGATGGTCTAAATAAATCTGAAGTTCTTTTTTCAAGAAGACATTCATTTCATATAGCTGAATTACCAAATTCTTTTGAATCGATTGCAACGTCTGAATTAACAGTTAATGAAATAATTCGACACAAAGAGAAACCAATTTATGGTTTTCAAGCTCACCCTGAAGTTTCGGGGAAAGATGGTATTCATATTATTCAAAACTTTTTGCGAATTTGTAAAATAATTGACTAAAAGATTTAATATAGAAAAATGAAAGTTGCTATAATATATAATAAAGATATTCAGGGTGTTATAAACACTTTTGGAATGCAGAACAAGGAATTCTATAATGAACAAACTGTAAAAAAAGTAGCTCAGAGCCTTGAGAAAGCTGGTCATAATGTTACTGTACTTGACGGAAATAAACAGATTATTGAAAGACTGGAAAATTTTATGCCAAGAGTTATGGAAGGAGAACAAATGGGAATGGTTTTCAATATGGCTTATGGCATTCAAGGTGAAAGTCGTTATACGCATATTCCATCTCTACTTGAAATGCTGGGATTACCATATGTTGGTTCTTCTCCATCGGGACACGCTTTAGCTTTAGATAAGATTTTAGCAAAAATTATATGGAAAAATAATGATTTGCCAACACCTGAGTTTTGGGTTTTTAATTCTGCAGAAGAAGATTTAGGTAAAGTTAGATATCCAGTTATAGTAAAACCTAAAATGGAAAGCGTTTCATTTGGATTAAAAGTTGTCTATAATCAGGAAGATTTAAGAGAAGCAATCCATTTTATTGTTACTGAATTTGACCAACAAGCATTAGTAGAACAATTTATACGAGGAAGAGAATTTTGCGTTGGATTATTAGGAAATTCTCCAGTTGAAACTTTCCCTGTATTGGAGATTGATTTAGATGGTGATCCTGATGCTATTCAAACTGTTGACGACAAACAAAACAAACCTAAAAAGAAAATATGTCCAGCTAATATTTCTCCAGAATTAGCAGAGAAAATGCAAAAACTAAGTGTTGAAGCATTTAAAGCCTTGAATTTACGCGATTTTTCAAGAGTTGATATTCGATTAGACGAAGATAATAACATATATCTACTTGAGATTAATTCAATGGCAAGTATGGGAGAAACGGGTTCGTATCCAACAGCGGCAAAAGTTGCAGGATACAATTTTGAAGCATTAACAAATAAGATGCTTGATGTTGCATCAGTTCGATATTTTTCAAATGATTTAATGCAAAAATTACCAGATGAAAGTAAAAATGGTAAAGTCTCCATAGAAGCAAGAATGCGATCGTTCATTAAAGCAAGACAACAACAGACAGAAAAACTTTTAAAAAAGCTTGTTGATACTGATTCTTATGTTAGAAATGTTGATGGCGTAAATCATTGCAGTGAACTAATAAGTTCAGAACTAAGTCATTTAGGTTTTACTCATGAGATTTATCCACAATTAGAAGTTGGTAACCTAATGTATTTTACAAATTCTTTCAGTAAAGAAGTTGACCATTTGATATTATTGCCTATAGACAATAGAATAAAATTAGCAGAACACGAAAATTATAAAGAGCACGAACAGTATTTAGAAGGAACAGGAATTTGGGAAAATAAAGGAGGTATAGCAATAGTACTATCAGCACTGCAAGTATTGCGTTTTGTAAGAAGCATAAAAAAACTAAAAATAGGCATTCTCTTAATTACTGATTCATCTATTGATGGTAAATATTCAAAGAAAATTATTCAACAAAAAGCTGAACAAGCAGATAATATAATTGGAGTTAGTGGTTCTTCAAAGAATGGTGGATTAGTTCTTTCCAGATCTGGGTCTGCATTATTTCGTTTCGAATCAAAATTGATTAAAAAAGATGAACCTGAAAATGTTTCATTTATGGCAATGAATTTCAATAAAACCTTGGCGGCAATATCTGATATTTCAAGAAATGATAATGAAAATGTAATTGCACCTTACGACATTCAATTTAAAAGTAATATTTTTAAAGTTAATGCTCATGGCTCAGCAGGTATTAGTGTTAGATTTAATTCAAAAGAAACATTAGAAGATATTGAACAGAAGATTAAAAAAATAATAACCCAACAAAAAAAGAGTAAGGTTTATCAAATACATTTTGAGGGAGGCATTAAGAGACAAGCTATGGAATTAACAGATGAAATAGAAAAATTCTATAAAAAGATTCAGGTGACAGCAAAAAAAATAGATGTAAGAATATCAAAGGAACATCGATGGAGTTCTTCAGATATTTGTCATATCACCAAAGATCAGCCTAAAATTGATGGACTTGGACCGGTTGGAGAATTTCTTCCATCAAATAATGAACGTATCATTAGGCATAGCTTAATTGAACGTTCTTTGTTAATGGCATTAACTTTGAAAAGTTAAACCATATAATCAGATATTTACTTTATAACTAAAGCTCTTTTGCGAAGCCTTTAGGTTTGCATTATAGTTATTTAAAAATATAATTATGATGCATTTTTTCTTTTAAAGTTAAAATGTCTT
>JAEINU010000042.1 GCA_016342685.1 Bacteroidales bacterium
AAAAAAATACCAAGTAACACGAAACTAAAAGACATAGATATTATTTTAAAGAATTATGATTTCTGGATAAAATATAATAGGAAAATCAAACTTGCAAAAATAAAAACACTGGCTAATAATTAATGTCCATATCAAAAATCCTTATTTGACCTTTAGGGAAAAAGCGCGTTGGAAAACTAAAACAATTTTCTATCATACTTACCGAACAAGTCTCGATAAACAATGTACCAAACAGCACGAATAAAATACACTTTCGTTGTCAGAAAGTAAATTACCTTTCTAAAATACAAAAGCTGTCAGAATGCAAAAAAAGACTCTTTAATTTTATGCTTAATAAAAAAATAGAATTGCTCGATTTACAGAATTTTTAGCGGCTTATTTATAACGATTTAAACATACCAGTAGTGCGGGTTTCCATTGCTCCACTTTGTCAGACCGTTGAACGAAAACGAAGATAGCAAAACTTTGTCAAACCGCCAAAACCCCCGCATTATCTGGTGATGTTGGGTTAGCATATTGTGCCGCAAAACTTTATGATTGTTGACATAATTTTCAATTAACTTAGTATACTTGTCAGAAAACCGCCCTGTTTCTTTATCCACCACTGAAAAAAATCATTAGTTGCAGAAACTTTCTTTAAATAATTGACAAAGTATGTTAAAACCCCTACTCGACTTACTGAAGTTGAAAATAGAACGAAGTGCGAAGGCAAAGCGTAGTTTTTTACAGACCCAAATGGCACGAATAACCAAGTAATTAAGACTAGACAAACATTTGGATAATCAGAGAACCACAAATGTCTTAAATAAATTCCTGTATCAAACCGATAAATTAAAATAGAAATTGCAAGTATATAAATTTATCAGACCGATGAAACTTAAAACTTGAAAATACCATTTCGTATTTGTAAAAATTATCAACGAAGAAATTATATACTTTTTGAAAGTTTAACAAAAAGAAAATTACAACTTAAGAAACTTGCAGATGAATTCTATTTTGAAATTTATGTAAAAAACGAAGCTCTAAAAGGGTTTATTTGAAAAAATCGCGGCATTATTGCTAACGGTCTTCACATACCATGTAGTGCGGGTTTCCATTGCTCTACTTTGTCAGACCGTTGAATGAAAACGAAGATAAGAAAACTTTGTCAAACCGCCAAAACCCCCGCATTACTGGTGATGTGATGTTACACATTGGCTGGTTATATTAAATACTTTGTCAATAAATATATTGCTTCAACTATTGCAGTAGGAATAACTAAATTCAAAACAGCATATCCATATGAGAATTTATTGAAATATGATAGTCCAAAAATCAAATTTCTTACCGTAAATATCCAGACGACAAATAATGTTAATGGATGTCGATAAAATACTAAATTAAAATTTTCAGTCATTATTGCAGGAATAATCAAAATGAGACCAATTATGAGGTGAATTAGATTTGGTATCAAAGAATAAGCTAAAACCAATCTTATCTCATAGATTGATGCTTTTCCCTGAAGCAATTTACTTATCCCAAAAATTATGAATGAATGAACAAACTTAAAAATTATCACTCCGATTGCACCAATTGCGAATGTAAAAAATATGTATCCAAAAATTCTAAAATTCTCAACAAGTTTTGAGATATCAACAAGGCTTGGAAGCGCAATACTTAGTGCAATAAAAGCAAATAAATAGTCAATATTTATTTTTGTATCATCAATTTCCTTTTCAGCTAAATACTTGAAAGTTTCTTTTGGTTTTATCCAAATTGAAAAAAAAGGTCTCATTATGTTTAGTTAAATTATTGAAATTATGTCGTTTCCGCCAGCTTATGTGTAACGGTCCCGCGTTAACAATAGTGCGGGTTTGCGCCTTGTTTCATTGTCCCCCGTTGAACAACTTTACTAAGATAAAACTTAGTCAGCAAACTACAAAACCCCGCATTTTTGTTGAACGCGTGTTATGTGGCGTTTTATACTGTTTCTTGGTTTAGAATTTTCTTGCCAATCACATATTGAGGTACAGTAAATATAGCTGCAACAGCAACAAAACCAAAAATTGCAAACGGAATAGCAACATATTTAAACATTTCTAATCCATTTCCAAAGGATTCAAAAAACACCTTTATGAATTCAATACTACTTATCGAATATGCAATTACCCAAACAATTGATAACACTCTTAATATCAAACTAATTTTATATTTATTGGCTTCAATTTTAGTAAAAAATAGTCCAAATAAAATATAACAAATTCCAAGAAATACCATAATTGGCATATATATACTCCAAATTTCATGAAGCACATTCATTAATTGTAAAAAATTATCGTCAGGGGTATCAAAACTTGTAATCATTGTTTTTTGCATTTTCAGCATGACAAATGAAAAAACTCCAATTATTGTATAGAAAACTCCAATATTAAGACAAATTGTCTTTGCTTGTTTTTTCAGTAGGTCTCTCAGTTTAAAACTAATTATCATAGAGCTTTGGTTTTATATTTTTATGATTAAATATTATTCTCATCCAGTTTTTTTATAAATTCTTTATTCCAAATTTTATCAAATAAAGCTTTGACATTTTCTTCATAACAGAAAAGGCCTTCAAGTGCTAATCTATAAATATCGTCAAATTTATTTCTCCATTTATTATCAAAATTGCTTTTCACCAAATTTTCTTTCCATTCAGCGCAGTATGCATCAATTTTTCGTAGTTTTTTAAGTAGTTTAGGATGTTCTGCGAAATCTTCAAAGCTTTCTATATCGATATTATGTGCAAATACATTCCTGATTTCTCTTACAAGGTCAGAAAAGTTAAGAAAGTGATTTGGCAATAAATTTAATGCTTTTAACATCCTTATTTTCATTGAAAATGTATAACTATCAACGTCTTCTAAATACTTATATTTTGGGAAAATTATTTGTAAAATTTGAGTAATTTGTTTCTCGAGTAACCCTGCAGCAAATATTACATAAGCTCTATCATCTACTGATTCATTTATTTTTTTGATATAACCAGAAATAGTTTCATTCCATTTGCTAAATCCATGCTTATCATCATATTGCTTTTTAAAATAGCAATCTTTGTCACCAAAGTAGAAATTTTTTGTCATAGCTCTCGATTAAAATGCCACATAACGATTTAAACATACCAGTAGTGCGGGTTTCCATTGCTCTACTTTGTCAGACCGTTGAATGAAAACGAAGATAGCAAAACTTTGTCAGACCTCCAAAACTCCCGCATTTCTGGTGATGTTGGGTTAGGCATAGTTATTTTAAATCTCTCTTCTAATACCAAACATTGTTAGTGACAC
>JAEINU010000043.1 GCA_016342685.1 Bacteroidales bacterium
AGAAGGATTTAATATGAGCTGGAGGAGTAGATAAATTAGCTTAAATCTGCTTCGGAAGTTCATATGTGGGGAATTACTTATAACGATTTAAACATACCAGCAGTGCGGGTTTCCACTGCTCCACTTTGTCAGACCGTTGAACGAAAACGAAGATAGCAAAACTTTGTCAAACCGCCAAACCCCCCGCATTACTGGTGATGTGATGTTACAAATTGTGCAATTAGAGATACTTATCTTATCAAGTTGGTATATAGTCAACTACGAAGAACAAAACAAATTTGTTTTAGGGTGGAAATATTAATTGCAGTAAGGCAAAATTGGGTTGGATTACAAACTTTTTGGTAAGCCTTTGATTGTGGGGCAATTTGTGCAGGCTTACCAATGTGTTTGTAAACAGGTGATTCATCATAATATATATAATGATAGTTTTACTATTTGCATAAACTAAACAGCTTAGTTGGTTAGCTAAAATAATTAGCTATATTTACAATAAAACTAAGCAGTTTAATTTAGAATCGATTTACTAATTATGTAAAATAGGATTTATATGTTTAAGTATAATATTAAAATAGGATTTAGAAATATTTTTAAATACAAAAGCAACTCAATTGTAAATACCATTAGCTTATCTCTTGGAATAGCAATATTGCTATTAATAGGAGCTTATAGTCATAATGAACTAAGTGTAGATAATTTTCATAAAAAAGCAACACAAATAGTTAAGGTCTCATATGGTAATTCCAGTTTTACACCTGGTTCTTTATCAGACTTACTAAAAATGAATTTTCCAGAAATCCAGGACGCTACACATATTGAAACTCATATGTTATTTGCTAGTTCTCCTGTTTTAAATTTTGGCGACAATTCTTTCGAAATTGAACATTATTATTCATCCAATTCTGCTTTTTTTAACTTATTTGATTTTAAAGTTTTAGATGGAGATTTAAATGCAGCTCTAAATTTGCCGTTTTCAATTATTCTGACTGAAAGTGAAGCAATTCGAATCTTTAAGAATACCAATCCAATTGGAGAAATTGTTACATGGAAAAGCTTTAAAGATTTTACATTTACAGTTAAAGCTATAGTCAAGGATCCTCCACAGAATTCTTCTATACAGTTTAATGGATTAATTTCTGTTTCATCAACAAAGAATATGGGATACAATTATTCTGAAGATTGGGGATACGCTGTTTATGAAACATATCTGCTTTTAAAACCTAATGTAAATTTATCTGAACTTGAACAAAAATTAAGAAATTATCTTATTGAATATTATAAATCAAATTTGTCGTTAACCGCCAGTTCTGACGATGCAGAAACAAATCCGTTAATATTGCATCCACTCAAAGAAGTCTATTTTAATAAAAACCTTATTCATGATACAACAAATAGAGGAAACATATTACTTGTGCACATATTAATTACTGTAGGTGTTGTTATTATGCTGCTTTCAATTATAAATTATGTTAACCTTTCTACAGCAGTTGCCTCAATTAAAACAACTAAGATTGGTATTCAAAAAGTGCTAGGTTCATCCAATCGCAGCCTGATATTTCAATATTTATCTGAATCAACAATTATAACCCTATTTGCAGCAATATTTGGTTTTATAATTGCAAAGTTATTTTTAAATAGTTTTAGTTTATTTATGGATAAGAGCCACAGTTTAGAGTTTTCATATCCGTATTTATTATTGTTTTTAATACTTGGAGTCTTTTTAGTGGGAATTATAGCAGGAATTTATCCTGCTTTCTTTATGGTATTGCAAAAGCCCCTTGATATGCTTAAAAAGAAATCCAAAAATCAGCACAAAGGCTTTAATCTTCGCTTTTCTTTAATAATATTTCAGTTTCTGATTTCTATGTTTTTGATAGCGGTTACAATCCTTATTTATAAGCAAGTAAATTATTTAAAAGACAAAGATTTAGGCATAAATACAGAACATATAATTTATGCAAAAATGCCAAATTCAATACGTAGAAACAGAAATGTTTTTCGTGAACGATTACAAAGTATTCAGAATGTAAATGAGATATCATATTCGAGTAATATTTTTGGGCAGATAGATGGAATGGGAAATATGGAAGTAGAAGGGAAAAATATAAGTTTTGCCACAACATGGGTTGATGCAGAATTTATTGATTTATATAATTTACAATTAATTGAAGGCAGATTCTTTTCAAAAGAATTTCAAAGTGATCTAAATTCAACAGCCCTTATAAACCAGACAGCATTTAAAGAATTTGGTTTAAAAGATCCATATCAGTTAGAAATAAGAGTGCCTGGTGGACGAGCAAAGGTAGTAGGAATTGTGAAAGACTTCAACTTTAAGTCTCTACATTCTAAAATTGAGCCAATAGCAATTATCTATTTACCCAGGCAAGGTCAATTTGCCAATATAAAATTATCAGGCATTAATGTTTCACAAACATTGAAATCAATAGAGAATATTTGGAAAGAGCTTGAACCAGACTTTCCATTTAGTTATCACTTCCTCGATTCAAGTTTTGAGAATTTATATAAAAAAGATGAGCGATTGGGAAAAGCAATTACAAGTTTTTCTTTAATTGCTATTGTTATTGCACTAATTGGCATATTTGGATTATCAATATTTTTATCTGAGAATCGTGTAAAGGAAATTAGTATACGTAAAATTAATGGTGCTAAAATCTGGCAAATACTTCTATTATTGAATTTGGATATTTTAAAATGTTTGATTATTGCATTCTTTATTGCTTGTCCTTTATCTTGGTATGCTATGAGTAAGTGGCTTGAAAATTTTGCCTATAAAACAGAAATTAGCTTATGGATATTTATTGTATCAGGATTAATAGCTTCTTTAATAGCTTTAATAACGGTAAGCTTGCAGAGCTGGAGATTTGCAATAAGAAATCCTGTTGATACTCTTAGGTATGAATAATAATCGTATTATGGAGAATTAAGCTTTTTTGCGAAGCCTTTAGATTTGCATTATTGTCATTACAATAGAACCAATCTTGATAAATATTCTATTTAACCGCTAAGAATAGATAAAACTTAAACTATCAAACTACTAATAAATATTCTTGATTTGTTGCGTTAAGCTATTGAATTTGTTTTTTTGGTCTCGTGCTAAAATAGGTTGACTATTTTTCGCCATTATTTTTTAAAGATAATTTATTTTTTTGTTTTCTTTT
>JAEINU010000044.1 GCA_016342685.1 Bacteroidales bacterium
TGTTTTCATCTGATTTCTTTATAAGTTGATTAATTTTTAGTCAACCTATTTCAGGAAAGTTCAATGTGGGGAATTACTGCTAACGATTTAAACATACCAGTAGTGCGGGTTTCCGTTGCTCTACTTTGTCAGACCGTTGAACGAAAACGAAGATAACAAAACTTTGTCAGACCGCCAAAACCCCGCATTACTGGTGATGTTCGGTTATAGCTCGTTTTATTAACAACTAAAAATATGTCTTAACTGCAAATTCAAACTGTTCAATGAATACCTGTTTGAATACTGTAATATTATTTTGTTCATAAAATAACAGCATTGCTTTTTTATAATCAACACTATCAACTGTTCTGAAAGAAATTGGACAATGCTTCCGATTTATCAATATTGCATTACTTACAATTCTTGCAGTTCTTTTATTTCCGTCTGAAAATGGCTGTATATAGGATATTAAGATTAAGGCTAATAATGATTGCTCAAAAACATTCTCTTTCTTATTAATTAAATTACACATATTTGTTAATGCTTCCTTTATTTGAAATTCATTATCAAGTGGTTTGTAATTTGTCCCTGAAATTCCGACACGTCTTTTGCGAATATTCCTATCAATTCCTAAATCTTTGATAAGTATACTATGAATATCTTCAATCTTTGATAGAGTCAACGGAAATAAATAATCTGGATTATCAATTATAAAGTCTAATGCTTCTTTGTGATTTAATAGCATTGTTGCTTCTTCTTTTGATTTACCTTCAGCAATTTCTTTTTCTTTAATAAGTCTTTCTGTCTCAAGCAATGAATATGTATTACCTTCAATTTGTGATGATTTCCAAGACAAATCAATTGCCAATCGCTCTAATTCTTTATTATATTCATTTTTAGATAACCCAGAAATATTATTGTTATACTCTGCTTGCAATTCTTCCAAAATTGAAGATTCTGAACTTGTAAGCAAATCTGTATTTAGCAGTATATTGCTTATTATTGAAAGGTTAAAATTTTCTAATATTTCTCGTTCATCAATTTCTTTTAAGTAGTAATTATCAATATCTATTTTTTCAAATAATTTAAAGTTTTGCGATAATTTATACTTTGTAGCTTTTCCTTTCCCCGCCGAAACAACAAGTTTATTATCAATTAATAATGTTAAAATACGCTTAACTGTTGCTAAACTTTTCCCACTATTAATACCTTCAAGAATATTCGTTGATGAACTATCTTGATTATATTTTAAATATTCTAATATTAACTTATCAATATTCATTTCTCACTATTTAGCTCACAAATATATAACTTTCAGCTCAAAAATACTAAAATATGAGCTGTATCCTTTCCTAAAATGAGCTATAACGATTTAAACATACCAGTAGTGCGGGTTTCCACTGCTCTACTTTGTCAGACCGTTGAACGAAAACGAAGATAGCAAAACTTTGTCAAACCGCCAAAACCCCCGCATTATCTGGTGATGTTGTGTTAGCGACAGTTTGTATAAGGTTTCGCAAGATATCCTTTAAAATATCCATTCGAAAAATTCTTTTTTTCACCTATTAACTGCTCACTAAATATTTCAAGATTAAATGTACATTCTATAATAATATTATTTTCGTCGAGTATTTCTAAATTTGTAACATTAAAATTTGCATTTTCATAAAAGCTATCAATGGATTCATCATCAAGGTACAAAGCCGTATTAGTTGTTAACCACATAGTTCCACCATATCCATTGAATATAATTGATATTCCGTCTGAAGCTAGAAGTTGTTCATCTAAATTATATCTAGAATACTGCAAATTCTCTTCTTGAAATATTGAAAGAAATTCATGTTGTTCAAGACAATCATCAAAATACCACCTATCTTCATATTCGTATGAATTTTCCAAATCTTTAATTGCAAAAAACTTACAAAATGTTATTGTAATTGGTCCACACGAATTTTCAAGTCTATTCCCAAAATTAAAATTATAATAGAAATATATACTATCTCTTACACTACAATATCCTGCGCCGCCCTTTGAATGATTATCAAATATATGATTCTCATCATCAATTGTTACTTCACAATAAAAAGTAGAATCTACAACATTTTCGTATGAGTAATTAGGTTTACTCTCTTCTTCACATGAAGAACCAAATAACACTATTAAAAATAAAATACAAGTAGTTTTTCTCATAATTTCAGTTTGTAAAATTGTCGCTAACGGTCCCGGCTTAGGAAGAGTGCGGGTTTCCACTACTCTACTTTGTCAGGCCGTTGAACCAAAACGAAGGTAACAAAACTTTGTCAGACCGCAAAAATACCCGCATTTTTTCTGAAGCCGTGTTATAAGGCGTATGTTGTTATTTCTTTTTCAAATAGTACCAATAATAGTGAAACGGAACATATAAACCACTCAAAAATATCAACCAAAATATTTCATCTGAACTATCAGTAACTTTCTTATAATTTCCAATACAATATAACCAAAGTATCAGTGTGAAAATTCCCAGTCCATAAAAAATTGCAGCTATTGGACTTAAAAATAAAATTTCACTTAAACTGTCATAATGTTTAAAAAATACAAATGGAATAAGCATATAAACTATCACGATGATATTTGCTATCCAACAGAATTTTAAAAATTTCTTATTCATAAAGGCTAATTATTGTCAATGAAATGAAAAACACTATCAGATTCTATTTTTCTCACTGTGGCTTTGAAGCTTTTTCTATTACTTAAAATACTATCATCTATATTCACATAATTATAAAATTCAGTATCATTTGTCTGAAAATAAAATTCATATTCCTTTCCATTACAGTCAACAAGAATTATTGGATTATTATGTGAATTACTTATATACTTTTTTTTAACAATTCCTTTTACATCAAATTCAGTCCAACCCAAAGCGAAATGTGTTTCAAAATATTCTTCTGGAGTTTCTGTTTCTGGTGGAAAAATATTCAACCCGATAAAAACTATCAAAACAATAAGTATAGGAATTAAGAAATTTTTATTTTTAAGAATGAACTGTCTCATTTGAAATTACGTTTGGTTTTTTCCGAAAATATGCCTTATAACGATTTAAACATACCAGTAGTGCGGGTTTCCACTGCTCTACTTTGTCAGACCGTTGAACGAAAACGAAGATAAC
>JAEINU010000045.1 GCA_016342685.1 Bacteroidales bacterium
AATTCTTTACTTTTCAAGCAGTTTCCAAACGAAAAGTTTGCGGGAAGTGTTCCGGATTTAATGCGGGAATCAACAGCCCGTCGGCCGGAGGTCCGGGCATCTTCCTCTTGTCGGGCTCATTGCACATAACGGCCCCGGATTAAGCGAAGCTGGAGCGCGACCAAAGGAGTGTTTTGCCAATGAGCAAAACCGACTGCCCTTGCTCTACTTCTTCGGAAGCTTCAGTTTGGGTGGAGGCCGAATGGCCGGAACCGCTTAATCTCGTGTTAGCTGATGTTCCCCCGCTCTTCGACCAGACCGAACGACGGAGTCAAGGTCTGGTCTCTTCTCTGATCGATAGTTTTTTTCATCTATCAGGTTAATACTATCACTTTTTAATCTATATGCATGTTATATTTCAAATTTATCCAGTATTTGAAGCTTTTTAACAGAGTCTATAACATACTTATCAGTTGCATCTGTTTCTTCAAATAATTTCTTCTGTTTTTCATTCATCTCTGAATAATATTTTGATTCTATTAATATCTTATCTCTTGTCATAAAATCAATTTCATTACCATTCTCGTATAAATAATATATATCTTTATTATTCCTCATCTTTAGATATATATAATTTTCAAAATAGCTTCCTAAATCTCTTTCTCCCATAAAAAGATATTTAATTCCTAGATCACATGCATATATTTTCTTTGCAGATAATAATTTTTCATTCGTTTTACCATATCTGGATACTAAATGAATTAAATAAGTTTCTTCAAAATATCCTAAATATCTTCTAGCAGTATCTACAGAGATCTTCAAAATGTTCGCAATTTTATTAATACTTAATTGCTTTCCACTTCTTTCCATCAATAACGTATAATAATCTCTTACAATTTGATGATTTCTAAGTCCATTGTATGCTGTTATATCTTTTTGAATTATATCATCTATCAGATTCATTAAATATTCTCTGCTGGGATTAAGAACATTTTCTGGCATTCCTCCTTCTCTCATATAATCCTTGAAATAAGTTTCTAATAAATATTCTTCACTTTTTTTTATTTTGATTTTCTTAAATTCCAAATATTCATTAAAATCTAATGGTTTTACTTCATATGTAATTGCTCTACCGGTTAAGTAAGCTTTTTTATCCTTTAGCAGTGAACTTGATGAAGATGTAGCAAATAACTTTGCATTTTGAGTATCATAAATATTCTTTAATTGTTGGTGGTAATCTGTTTCATAAGTTATTTCATCAAAAAAAATGTAGACCTTTTCAGTCATTGATAATTTGTGGATTTTTCTATATTCGGTTAAAATATCTCTAAGCGATTTATCTTTAAGAACGTAGTCATCAAGACTTATATAGAATATATGTTTTGAATCAATCCCAGATTCAATCAAGTATTTTATAAGAATTTTCATTAATGTTGTTTTGCCAACACGTCTTAAGCCCGTTAAGAATATAATTGATTTATTGTCTACATTCTTTTTAAGCTTATTAAAGTAATTTGTTCTGATGATTAGATCATCGACTTCAAACTCGTCCATCCACCAGGGATTGTATTGATATAATAGTTCTTCCATATTTACATTTTACCACTATACTATTGATTTATCAAGTTATTTATACGTTACTATCGTATGAAAGAAGTATCATACTTTTTCTTCGCCCGTCGGCCGGAGGTCCGGGCGTCTTCCTCTTAGCGGGGGAATTTCAGCTAACGTTCCAGGCATATACGAAGTTGAAGCGCAACTAAAGGAGCGTTTTGCCCAAAGAGCAAAACCGACTGAACCTGCCCTTCTCCTCTTGCAAGCTTCAATTTGGGTGTAGGCCGAATGGCCGGAACCGTATATGCCTTGTTAGCTGAAGTTCCCCCGCTCTTCAACCAGACCGCACGACGGAGTCAAGGTCTGGTTTCTTCAATTCTTCTTCAATCATTTTTAAAGACCTATCATATCAAAATATTCACAGATCACTTTAACCGCTTGATATACGAAATCTCCTAATTATTATACTACATCCAATATTTCTCTTGCTGTATATATTTTATTTCTTGATCTCTTAAAATCTTTTAAATTTCTGGTTACGATGTAATCGATTCCTTCATTTATAGCCAATTCATCAATTACAGCATCTTCATAATCTTCCAATTCTGAAATTAAAGATTTTCTTAAAATTTCCTCGTGTGCTGTTAGAACACTTATGTTATCTAATAAATTCGAAATTATTTTATTTCTTTTTACTCTTTCATATTTTTCTTTTTCCAGGAAATAGGATAATGTTGTTATTTCATGAGAGCTTACATATCCCTTTACTTTCCTTTTTACACATTTATCATAAACAGCTAAAGCTGCTTCATGATCATCTCTT
This sequence comes from Bacteroidales bacterium, assembly GCA_016342685.1. Classification (GTDB taxonomy): domain Bacteria; phylum Bacteroidota; class Bacteroidia; order Bacteroidales; family UBA12077; genus UBA12077. The sequence continues at coordinate 2,357 of JAEINU010000045.1, forward strand.
TTATTTAGAAAATCTATAATTATATTTAAATCAATTAATATTTTTTTCATAAAATCTCTTTCTCATTTCTTTTTTATCTGGTAATTCATTTTTGCTGATTATTCCATATAATTCTCTTGCATCTTCAGAGATTTTTTCTTCTTTTGTTTCAGTCTTTAATCGGATTAAATATTTTTCAAAGATGTTGGATATCGATTGATTACTTTCTTTTGAGTAAGTTTTTGCAAAATCAATTAATGATTCATCAACATTGAGTGTAAGTTTTTTATTCATACAATCCTCCACGTAACAATATATCACTTATATACGTGAAAATCAATAATTATTACGTATATATCTTTACAATACTCACGTAATTGATTATCACATTCTCTTCTTCGCCCGTCGGCCGGAGGTCCGGGCGTCTTCCTCTTAGCGGGGGAATTTCAGCTAACGTTCCGCGGTTATATGACGTTTGGCGCAGCCAAATGTGCCGCAGGCCGAGCCCGAATGGGCGAAGCATATAGCCGCTGTTATAAGCAGAGTTTCCGCTCTTCGACCAGCCCGCACGGCGGAGTCAAGGGCTGGTCTCTTCGATTTTCCCAAATTTGTCTTATTATTATAGGCTCCTCACAAGAATTTGAAACTGGATTCAGGTCTTGGCAACTTTCCCATACAATGATAAAGAGCAAGTTTGTAGG
>JAEINU010000046.1 GCA_016342685.1 Bacteroidales bacterium
GCTGCATTTTCTGTTTTCATCTGATTTCTTTATAAGTTGATTAATTTTTAGTCAACCTATTTCAGGAAAGTTCTAAATTGCATGTTGTTATAACGATTTAAACATACCATTAGTGCGGGTTTCCATTGCTCTACTTTGTCAGACCGTTGAACGAAAACGAAGATAGCAAAACTTTGTCAGACCACCAAAACCCCCGCATTACTGGTGATGTTCGGTTATGCGTAGTTTAAATTTTTCTTTCTTTTATAAAATTTAAAAATTCAATTCCATATTCAGTAATTCCTAATGTTTTCATTGGTTTAAAATCAAACTGTCCTTGTCCAACATCATATAACAATCCTTTTGAAAGAAGAGAGTGCTTCATAATTGCATATTGAGAATCCGATAGATTATAAAATTCTGCCTTTCTTTGCTTTTGATAGTTATTCAAGAGATCTTCCAATTCATAAAGTTCCTTGTTTTGCTCAACTAGTAGTTTTTCAAACTTTGAACTATAATTAGCACGTCCCTTATCTAATAATTCTTTTTCTTTCAATAATAGATTTTCATTTTTTGATATTTCTGAACGCAATCTAGATATCCTACCACTAAATTCATTAAAACTACTATCTAATCCATCATGATACTTTAATATTAAAAGTTCTGTTTCGGATATTCTTCCAATCAAATCTAAAAAATTCTCAGTTTGTTCAACATAATTGAATTCTTTATTAAAATGACTCAATAACACATTCTTTAAACGAATTAATTTTTTATCTGAATTATTTAGAGTCACACGTTTGAGAATCGATTCAAAAATATCCCCAAAATCTTCCGATTTTAAATGCTCAAAATCAATTTTAGTTTCATCAATTTCTTCAAAATACTCTTTCAAAAGATCAATAAACTTATTAATTCTTTTTTGTTTTACTTGACTTCTATATTCAAATATTACTTCATTCAAAGCAGTTCCTGCAGATGGCAAAGCTCCAATTAAACTTTTTATGGTTGAATTAATTATCTGTTTTTTTTCAATTTCATCCATACTTCCCAAAATTTTAATTATGCATAACGATTTAAACATACCAGTAGTGCGGGTTTCCACTGCTCTACTTTGTCAGACCGTTGAACGAAAACGAAGATAGCAAAACTTTGTCAAACCGCCAAAACCCCCGCATTATCTGGTGATGTTAGGTTATAAGTTGTAGCCTAATTTATTCATAACCTTGAAATTCCTTACAGTCAAAAACAATACCTTCAGCATAACCACCAACAATATCTCCATATATTTTAACTTTCTTCTTATTTTCAATTATAAAATTTAATGTGTCAAGAGGAATGTTTAGCAAAATTGGAAGTGTCTTTACATCTTGCCAACCTTCTTCATCCATACTAATAGGATTATCCAACACAAAACCATAATCATAATATATGTCAGGAGCAGGTCTTTTGATTCTAATTATTTGTCCAAAATAAACAGAGTCATTTTTATGCTTTTCGTAAAAATTCTCAGATGCGGGTTTAAAAACTGGAGAATTAAAGCAATAATTGTTAGGAATGAGTTCAACTGTCTCAAGGTGAATTGTAGTCATACCATAAGCAAAATTTTCACGAGAATTCCCAGACTCAAAGTTCCAACCTTTTACATATTTTCCAGTCACATTAACACATTTTCCCCAGAAAGAAGATAAATCTTTGTCAGTTACTAAAAAGAATCGTTTTTTCGGATTTGTTAATTGGTATTCTGCTTTAATTCCAAAACTTTCCGTTCCACGTAAACCTGAACTTTGAATAATTCCTTTAACGACTACAGTTGAATCAACAAACTTGTATAATGTATCAAACTGTGCTATAAACGAGTCCAATTTTGCTTGTTCATATTCAATTCTTTTTAGCTTTTCTTTTCTTTTCTCAATTTCTTTTTTGCGTTTTTCCCCTTCTTTTACTGACCATTCTTCATATCGTTTTTGATTTTCAGCATCAATTTTCTTCTGGTTAGATTGCTTACATTGAACAAAGAATACTATTAAAATAAGAAGATAAGTGTACTTCATCGTTTTTCAAATTAGGCTATTACTTATAACGGTCCCGGCTTAGGAAGAGTGCGGGTTTCCACTACTCCACTTTGTCAGACCGTTGAACCAAAACGAAGGTAACAAAACTTTGTCAGACCGCAAGAACTCCCGCATTTTTTCTGAAGCCGTGTTAGCTGTTGTAATTATAAACTTGATAATTCTTTATTTAATATTAAACTGATTTCTTTAGCCCTTGTTAATGTCATCATATGTGAACCGTTTTCAATAATGTAATCAGGATTCTTGACATTCCTAATTGGAATAGTATGATCTTTTGTTCCGTGAATATGAATTATCTTCTTTAAATTAGATTCACGTTTCCACCGAATTATCATCCTTGCTGTCCTTTTCAAGTATTTTGGTTTTTTACGATATAACATACTTTTAAATGCTTCCTTGTATTTATTTCTGTCAGGTTCGACTAATGGTTGAAGAATCTTTGCTCCCCAATATATAACTCTGGCTGGAAAAATTTCAAACAAAGGAATTATCCGTTGAAATTTGTATCTAAATGGAAGTTCCTTTCTATTTTTGGCACTTGAAATTATAATAACTTTCTCAGGATTTACGATTTCACTTAATTCCGCGCTTATCATTCCACCTAAAGAAACACCAATCAACGCAAATTTTTCTGTTGTATCTATAACAGATGAAAGTCGATTTGCAAGCTCAACTAAAGGCATCTTCTTATCAAGAGTATCATATTTAAGATGCTTTACTTTGTAATTTGATTCTATTTTCAAAGAGTCAAAAATTCTTTTATCTGAGCCTTGTCCCGGAATGAAATAAATTGTCTTTACATTTTCTGCTTGACATAAAGCACTTAAAAACAAAAATACAAATAAGGTTAAAACTTTTGACATTGTGTGTTTCATAATTATTCTGACTAACGTTAAAAATTATAATTGGGACTCAGCGAGTTACCCAATCCTATTTCATCAGCCTTTATGTC
>JAEINU010000047.1 GCA_016342685.1 Bacteroidales bacterium
CAAAGAAGACAAAAAAAGCTTCTTGAGCCTGATAATAATTTCAAAGAACTGTGACATCTATCTTGACATATTCCGTCCACCCATTCGTTTGAAAAAACTGAAAGGCGGCACAACATAGAGTACACCAATGATAATTGTAGAAAAACCATAAATAATAAAAATACATTTATGAACATTTTTATTCAGTTCCAAATTAGTATTTATGTGCAACCCAACAAGAATCGCTATTAATAAGCAAATGATTCCAATTAATAAAAGTCGTGATTTTGAATGTATAGTATTTGTCTTATTCTCGAAATGTGCATGAAGCAAAAAGAAACCACTATAGAAAAACAAGATTGCAATCAGAAACTCTATCGCTCCAAACACTTTAAAAGAAAATCCTGGTGGATTGAGCCAGAATGGAAGTGTAGTACCTACAAGAGCTGGAAGCAAAAATGCTGTCCAGTAGTGGCATCTTGCTAAGTAGAAATATTCGGAAATTTTGTTCACATTCTTTCCTTCTTTTTTCCATATAACGACGATTTGAGCTGCTTAGCGGCCCGAGTCTTCGAGGGCATTGGCGCGATTCTGGAGTGAGGCGATCAGCCGAACGTCTCTGCCAGAATCATGCAAATAGCCAGGACTGCTCCAAATTTATTGTTATATTGTTTCTTCCAATTTTCTATCTATGTCTTCAACCGAAAGAGCTTCATATTCACATTCAAACCCATTATATTTCTTAAGTAAATTTATAGTCTTGTCTTTTAATTTTGTAATATTTATTTTTCCTTTATTTACTTTTACTTCTGCAAAATATATTTTTTTATCTAATTCATTTATTGCTACTATATCAATTTCATTTAGATTCCCTTTTTCCCAATATCTACCAATAAACCCATATTCTGTATTATAGCTAATAATCTCAGTAAATAATTTCTCTAATTTTGGACCAGAATATGTTGATAGATCTCTTTCTATCAATCTTTTTAGATATTCAAATCTTTCCTTTGAAACTATTGTCATATTTTTATTAATAAATCTAAACCAGAATTCTATAAAATTATCCTTTATCATATATTTCTGGTTTCTTGAGTCTTTCTTAGAGCCTATTGGTTTAACTTTTTCTAAAATATCATATTCAGTTTCTAATCTATCAAGAAATCCACCAACACTTTTTCCGATTACTGATTCAATTTCACTTCTTGATGTTCGACCAATCGATATCAATTCTAATATTGAGAAATATTTTCCATACTCTTTTCCAAATTCTTGAATTAATAAATTTCTTCCTTCTTCAATGAAAAATGAATCTTTTTGCAGAATATAATCTAATATTTCTTCTTTACTATATCTTTTTGCTTCATTTAATATTTCTATATATCTTGGGACTCCGCCGGTTATTATAAAATTATTGAAAATATTTTCTTCAGAATATTGCTTATTCTCAACTAATATTTTCTTTATTGTTGAAATTTTAAATGGCTTTATATATAAAATTCTATCTGCTCTTCCATATAGTGGTTCTTTTTCATCTTGGAATATTTCTTTCATCAATGAGTATATTGAACCGATGAAAATGACATGAGCTTTGGTTTTAAACTTATATTCATCCCAAATTTTTTGTATTTCTGAATAAGTGCTTTTATTTATATTCTTGAATTCTTGAAACTCATCTATTATCAGCACATATGGATGGTTTATTCCATATTCTAATAACAGCTCAAAAAGTTCATGAAAATAATTTATTTTCCCAATGAATTTCTTCTTTGTAAGTTCTTCATATTCACTTATATATTCATCACATAGCAATTTTTCTTCTTTCTTATTTATAAATAGATACAAATTTTCTTTATCTTTCGCATATTTCTGAGATAACACAGTTTTTCCAATCCGACGTCTTCCAGTTATTACTGTAATCTTTCCATATGATTCACAACATTGATTGTATATCTCGTCTAATGCGGATAATTCTTCTTCTCTTCCATAAAATCTCAACGCAATCTCCATTACTGTAATATATATTGCATTATATCATTATTTCTCATTTCTTTCAATCAATATAACGACGATTTGAGTAGCAAAATTGGTCCGCGTCTTCGCGGAATTGGCACGATTCTGGAACGAGCGTGCAGCGAGGGTCTTTAGCCAGAATCGTGACAATAGCTAAGACTGCTCCAAATCTCTTGTTAAATGCCTTTTATAACCAGACCGTACGGCGGAGCCAGGTCTGGTTTCTATATACGAATTCTTCTCTCTGAACAAAACTAAAACCTATCAAAAAAATCTTTTAAAAATAAAATAAATTCTTCATATCCTAAAACTATTGTCATTATGCTACTTATTATTCCTAAAATAGAGACAATACTTGTAAGAAATTTAAATAGAAAATTTCTTGTAAGAAAATCGAGAATTTTTTTTGTGTATACACCCAACCAGAAGAAAATTAGAAACGGAATAGATAAAATTTGATTCCACCCAAGTCTATATAAAACTATCGGATTTTTTAGTTTTTTACATATATTATCTAATTGTTTTTCATTATCACCAATATTTCTCAATAACGCGTCTACAATATATCTTGCTAATTGTACAGCTTGCGATCTTAAAATTTCTTCAGATAAATACGATTGAACTTGAGGAATTCCCGTAAGAATAATTGTATAGTTATTTATTATGCCCCTATTGTTGATTCCCGCATTAAATCCGGAACACTTCCCGCAAACTTTTCGTTTGGAAACTGCTTGAAAAGTAAAGAATT
>JAEINU010000048.1 GCA_016342685.1 Bacteroidales bacterium
TAAAAAGAAAACAAAAAAATAAATTATCTTTAAAAAATAATGGCGAAAAATAGTCAACCTATTTTAGCACGAGACCGAAAAATCAAAAATATTGATTTGACAACATTTTAGAAATCGAATCATTCTACCAAAAGGATAAATAATATTTTAGTTTCTCTCGCGCTTTTGCACTAACTTGCAATTGAAAAAAAGCTTTCAAGTATTAACACATTTGCTCCGTTCCACTTCACAAAAGAGTTAATTGTCTACATTATCGTTTTAATATCTTAAATTCTACTCTTCTATTATTCTTTCTACCTTTTTCACTTGTATTATCACTTATAGGAAAGGATTCTCCATATCCTTTTGATTGAACCTGGTTAGGTTTTATACCCTCAGAGATTAGGTAATCAACAACAGATTTAGCTCTATTTTTGGATAATTTAACATTAACAGCCTTATCTCCAATATTATCTGTATGACCTGCAATTTCTATTATAAGATTAGGATAAATATTGAAGAGTCCCACTAAATGATTTAAGGTTGGATATGATGATTCTTTTAGATTTGAACTGTTTAGTTCAAACGAAATATTTTCTAAAATAAAAGCCTCTCCAATTTTGGCATTCTCTATATTAATATTGTTGTTATAGATTTTTGACACAGTAATATTATCTAAATTAATTTCGGTATTATATTTTACTTTGCCATAACGTCCAATAAGAAAGTATTTCTCTCCCCCTTTTGCAATATATTTATTAGAAACTTTTGTCCATTCCGAAAAATCTTCAACAGGCTTGTTTTCAGAAAAGAGTATAGCCGGGCTTATTTTAAAGTTTTCTTTAAGTGATAATTGTTCTGTATTATGGTCATACTTAGTTGTAAAATGATATCTATCTTTTAGTAAAAAAATACAAACATCACGTTTATTTGTTACTGATGTTTTGTTTTTAGAATTAGTTCTAATATAATATTCAATCAAATATTCTTTACCTTTTAGTAATGAGTCTTTCATTTCAACCTGAAATAGTTCTGGTGTAACGGAACTAAAATCTATAGTCCAATATCTGATGCATGCATTGCCTGTACAAGAATTAAAATAAGACTGATCTTTACAAATGTGTATATAATTTAAACTATACGATATTGTATCATCATCTGCTATTGAAAAACTTTCTCCTCCAATATTCTCCCACTTACCATCAATATCTCTAAGATATCTAGGGCATTCATCTCCGGGATAAAGTTCAAAACCATAGTTTGGGATTAAATTTTGATAATAAGAATTTGACTGGATAAATTGTATTGAGCCTAAACCTATTTGAGCCCGTCTTTTATTTAAATTATCCGGATCTTGAATCGGATACAATTTACCTTTTTTGTATTGAGTACCATACAATTGCTTTTGCCCTGATTTTACTAATATTCTATCTTCTAGATATGCAATCTGAACTAAGTCACTAGTATTTTTATCAGTAGCTTTTTTAAGTAAAATAAGACACTTTTTTTGCAGTTCAAGATCTGACGAGTGTTGCACTATAAAAAAAACTTCACTACTTGCAAAATTACCTACAAGTTCTCTTGTTGGCCAACCGTATTTGTCAATTATTATTGTTAATATTAAATCATTTTCTTTAACTGTAGCTTTCCATTTTTCCTTAAAAGATTTAATAGAAATAGAATCATTTGTAAACATTATACTATCGAATTTTTCTTGATAGTAATTATCAATTCTTCTCATTTCAAGTATAGAATCTCTTAAAGGTATATTTAGTTTAGCTTCATGTGCATTTCGAAATTGGATGCATTTTTTCCTTAAGTTTTCCCATTCTACATTCTTTTTAATTTTCTCAAATTCTTTAATACCTTCTAATGTCGAAAAGGGTAAATTATCTTTTTCTCTTTCTATAAGAAAATTTAAAAGGTAAAATGCCGAATCGATTTGTTCAGTCATAGCATAGCACTTAGCTAATTGAAGTGCAATTCCCGATGATAGATTTTCATTATGATAGTAGGTAATCGCTTTTTGATAATTGCCCGCCTTTATTTCAATATCACCTTCTTTTTTTTGTGCCGACACATTAAAAATGCAAGCTGTTATGCAAAAAATAGCTAATACAGTTATTTTATAATATTTCATAAACATCTGAATTAAAATTATTTCTAACTCATAAATAGAAGTATTATAGTTCTCCTATTAGGTATGTGAATGTACTATTTATTTTGTAAAACAATCAAACAAATAAATACTTACTTATTTATCGTTTCTTTTCATAATGTGAAAGTAAAATACTTAGTCCATTGCTATTACAAGCACATTTGCAATTTTCCAGAACTTACACAATCCAATTGCAAATAAGCTTGTAATGCCGACCCAATTTTGCCTAAAGGCAATAATAATTCCAACCCTAAACTAAAATATTGGTATCTCATCGATACAGTATAACAAAGTGACAGGTCAGTATATCATTAACTCCCAACCCCTAACATCACATCACCAGTAATGCGGGGGTTTTGGCGGTTTGACAAAGTTTTGCTATCTTCGTTTTCGTTCAACGGTCTGATAAAGTAGAGCAATGGAAACCCGCACTACATGGTATGTGAAGACCGTTATAGGTAATTCCCCACATGGTCTCGTGCTAAAATAGGTTGACCCTTTTTTCATAAAAGAAAGCAGGTCAATATGAAAAGAAAAGAACAAGG
>JAEINU010000049.1 GCA_016342685.1 Bacteroidales bacterium
GTAATAGTTGAATAATAAAAGCAGCAACCATTTAGTTGCTGCTCTTTTTACATCAAACACTCATTTCTTTTTATTCTTTTGAAATTTCCAAAAAATATCTGTTGGCAGCATCACCATAATCTAAAACATAAAGCAGAACATTTTCTACCGTATTTGGCACTTCAAAACCAATTTGGCCGGATACTGATTCACCAGGGGATAATTGCTGCAGTTCAATAACTTTGCCTTGTACCGAGCCGACTGACATAAACGATTGCTGATATTTCATCAGATTACCATCTATCAGGGAAAATGTATCCAGTGCATTGAATGTGACCGTGTGGTCACTTGCGTTTTCTGCATAAATATCAAACACAAGATAGGAATTCATTGGAAGGGGGGGTAATATCGCTTCCTGCCCAATCACCTGTGGGTTATCAATCAGGATTTCGAGATATCCACAAGTGAATGATTCTCCGATATTTCCGGGATTACCTTCCAAAGCATTCGTAATGCTGTCTGGCATCTCTAGCATGATCGGGTAGGGGGGTATTTCAAATTTCACTAGAGTAGTTGCAGATCCATCCATATCGTAAATCAAGGTATTTCCAGAGATGTCTGAAAAAATCATATTAATAAATGCAAACTTCCCATGAATCCAATCTCCCGGCCGTAAGTAAGTGTTTGAATCTGCAGATGTTATGATGGAGAGCATCGGATTGGAAGGATAGTAAACTCCGGAATCCGCATCGATTACGTACATTTGATTTTGTGGAAACACCGGAATCTCTTCGGCAGATCGATTAAACACAAAGAATTTTATTTGACTAGGCCTATCCCACCCTAAAAATAGGACGTGAACGCCATCAACATTGACGATGTCTCCCACCTGGTAGATACTTCCTTCTTTGTAATCAACTGCGCCGGCAATGGGAATGCTGCAATCACTACATATGTTTAGAGCGCTTTTGGTTTCACTTTTCAAAAAGAATGCACCAACTAAACAACAAATACAAGAAACTGAAAGAACTGCCAGAACACACATAGCAACAATAATTTTCTTCATAATTTTCCTCGCCAATAAATATTTATTACTATTGTACAAAAGGGGAAGTTTGCTGAAACAAAAAAAACATGAAACGCATTTTGCGTTCCATGTTTCTTCGGAGGTATTTATTCCACCACAAAAACAAATAATATACCCTATAAAAATAATAACAATTTAGAAAGGCCTCCGGCGTTCCATCTGCGTGAGTTTCTGTTCCATCTGCGTTGGTCTACGTTCCATCTACGTTCCATAGAAATTTTGCCAAAAACTAGATACCAAAATCTTCTATTCGGCGTTTTTGTTCAAGGCAAAACTTCAGGTGATCTACTTTCTGGGCATAATAATCTTGTGGATTTATCCCGGCAAGCATTTGATTCTTTAGTACATTTTTATTTCTATTTAAAAACAATGTGATCATAATAGAAGCTAGTATAAAATGATCAATCGGTTCATATTCCAAAATCATATTAGCCCAATCATTTATTGCTATGGTGACAGGGACAGGTCGTGAGATACAAATTGCATTCTCGCTTTTGTAAAACACCATGTCGGAAGGATATGAAAACGGTTTGGGAGCATTTTGCAAATGATTCGAAGTAAATAGCAAATTGGTTTGGTTCTCGTTCAATAATCTCGAAAATAACCAGTTACCCTTTTTTATTTCCGAAATGGTCAATGTGTAAGATGTGTTTCCAGTGCGTCCTAATAAAATAAAATAACCATTTTGGTCGCCCCAAATATGATGAACGGGATAATTATCTAAATCAGTAATATGATAAAATGAGCTCATAAGGATTACGCCATTATTATTATTTTATTTTGATTATAGCAGCAAATATCTGGGGAATTTTGGCAGTAATACCAAAGCATTGACGCCATCCACTTACGAGGAAAAATATGATGTCTACTACAAGAAGGGTAGGGGACCTGTTTTACGAAATGAATTTCTCTAGTCGGACACTGCACTCTTACCATCTAGGGAAATCTTCTTATGAATCTATATCAGATACCTTTGATTTACTTCCAGATGAAATTCCTGCTGATTATTTTGGGTCAAAATTGTACGTAGAAGAATTGGGCAAGCAGCTCAACATTCCTACTATTGCAAGAATAGAGATAAATTTAGCTGATCACTCTATTAATCATCAAAACCAGTTTGAGTACTTCCTGTCAATAAACGCAAACGAGATTTCTGCTGTATTAAATGCCCTTTCTGAACTTGGTGTATTTATTCTTCAAATTGAAGGTATTGATCCTTTAAAGAAGGATGCGCTCCGATCGTTAATAGAATATTCTAGTAAACATGAATTTTTCTTTGAAATTCACAGCTCTTTGTTTGAGCTTCCAGAATGGCTTATTCATCTATCTCTCCCACAAAAGCAAAACATTATTATTTTTACCAGCATCTATTCTGTAAACAAAAACATTAATGACCTTCTCACAGGCGTATATAATTCAGGTTCGATTGTGTTGGAAAACGCGGAGAAACTTGTGAAAGCAGGTTACAAAGTTATAGTGCAAACGCCTTTATCAAAGATAAACTTTCATGAGAGACATGACCTGGTCGAAAGCATTGCGAAAATTGGGGCGATACACCAATATACTTGGCCAAGTGATCAGGATAGTTTGCCACGTATCATAGATGACATTAAT
>JAEINU010000050.1 GCA_016342685.1 Bacteroidales bacterium
GATTTAGCTTGGACGGCTTAAGGAATGATACACCTTAAACCTTTTTAAAATATGTCTTGACAGTAGGGCTCATCATAGATAGAGGGTATAACAGATTTAACATATAGTTTGGACTGGATAGAAAATAATTTGGACTACAATACTTTGTTAAATAATTTTATACATCTTTTTGGGTATGTTGATAATCAAATAAGAATAACGTTGATAAATAAAAGAAGTGAGATAAATCACTTTGAAGCAGTTATGGGTTATCATTCAAAAAATAATTATCGAGATGGATGGTTATTTAAGCATAAAAATATGATTTCAGAAATCCAACTTCATACATATGTGAATGTTCTAAGAGATAATGGGATAAGCATTGAAAATGTTTTGGATTGGTTTTTCAAAGAATATTTGAAAGAAGAATTTGGAATAGAAGATTTCTATTTAAATTTTCCTTCGGAGAGTACAACATATATAGAGAAATGTAAGATAATTGCTCCAGAAATTGAAAGTGCTTTAAGACAATACAACCTTTTAGTAGAAGATGGTTGTATTGATAGAGACTTATTAAGAATGTCTTCGACTCCGATGTCGTTTTCAAATTGTAAAAGTTATTTGAAGAATAAATATGCATATCCAGATTCTAATGAGTTCAATAGAATCTGTTATTATTTTTTCTCAGATCAATGTATGTTAAGCTATATTGAGAAATTAAAGAATAAATATAAATGTTTCTTTGATTTAATTGCTAAAGAAAAAATACAATATGATGACTATCTTGATTATCAGAAAAGAGATTTAGATTGGCTTTTGTCAAATGATTATTTGAGTATTAGTAATGAAAATGATCTGATGATTAAAGACTTGTTGAAGATTAGAATAATGAAAGATATTTATCAAAATGAAGAGATTTGCTTTGCAAATGTAAGTGTAAAAATCCAAGATAAAATTGAAGAGTTGGTTGAGTCTGGAATTTTATCGACGGGGGAGGGGCTTTTTTCAAGAAATGAGGTGCATTATTTTAATTATAATTTAAATAAATCAGAATTTGGAAATGCACTAGATTTACGGAATATGTATGTTCATGGATGTTTCCAAAATGATGTTGAAAATAGCGAAATACATAAATACAACTATTATATTTTTATAAAACTAATAATTTTGATAATCATTAAAATTAATGATGAACTATGTAATATTAAACCAGCCCTTGACTCCGCCGTGCGGGCTGGTTAAAAACGGCATTTAACAAGAGATTTGGAGTAGTCAAAATTTATTGTCACGATTCTGGCTAAAGACGTTCGCTGATCGCTCACTCCAGAATCGCGCCAATTCCCCGAAGACGGGGAACAATTTTGCTACTCAAATCGTCGTTATATTTGCCCAACTTTCTTTCAAGGTCTGACTTCTGTTGAACTGGCTACTTGCAGGACGGTTTGGGTCCAGAATAGACAGAGACAAAGCTATTTGAAAGAGAGAATTTTGATTATTTAAAGCAAACCCGAGAAGTAAAAGTATTGGGAATTTGTCTGGGTTTGTTTTCATAATCCGGGTATGCAGGCCGGAGTAGAGAAGGTATAAAGAATTTGCCTGCTATGGTCTTGAGTAAGACTCAAAGCAGACCAAGGTAGAAAAGATATATGGAATTTGTCTGAAATTGGACGCTGTTAAGGCCAAGCTTCTAATTCCATTGAGTCTATAGCTCTCCGACCATTTGCAACTATGCTGGAAATATAACAAGTGTTTTGGAGCAGTCTTGGCTGTTTTCACGATTCTGGCGGAGACGTTCGCTGATCGCTCACTCCAGAATCGCGCCAACACCTCGGAAGACCTCGGCCGCTAAGCAGCTCAAATCGTCGTTACATGGACGAAAGATTGGGCTGAAGCCCTATTAGAAAATACTAATTGGGGAAATGGAATGAGGGTATAGTATATCGCCCCAAATAAGACTTGCTAAATAGTGTTGTTAATAGTATTATTAAGTGAGAGGAATTGAATATGAATAATTTAGTCACAGCAAATGAGTTAAAAACCAAGGGTGTTTCAATAATAGATGAAAAAACATCAGAAAGTGGAGAAGCTATAATAACCGTCAGAGGGAAGAATAAATACGTTGTTATCTCTATGGAAGAATATAATCAATTAAGGGAATACGAGTTAGAAGCAGCTATTAAAGAATCTGAAGAAGATATTAAAGAAGGAAGAATTATATTAGAAACAATAGAAGAACATATTAAGAGAATAACAAGTGTATAAAATAATCTTTACAGAAAGTTATATAAAAAGAGCAATAAAATTTGCAAAGAAGCATCCTGAAATAATAAAGCAATATGAAAAAACATTAAAACTATTAGAAATTAATCCAATGCATCCATCATCGGAATATGTCAAGATAGATGTCACAGTTCTTTGAAATTATTATCAGGCTCAAGAAGCTTTTTTTGTCTTCTTTGA
>JAEINU010000051.1 GCA_016342685.1 Bacteroidales bacterium
GTGGTAACTCCCTATAATATCAGAAGTTAGCGTATGTTTTTATCATTTTTTATTTCAAATTTGTGTGACGAGCCCTAATTTGTTTTATTTCAAATTTCTGTTGGATGATCTTTCCTTGCTTATATTCGGATATTAAATTCTCCGCTGCTTCCTGTAAAGCTTTTAAACCTTCTTTAGGTGTGAATAAACTTAGGTTTGAACCAAGGAATTCTGCAGGTGTATAACCTAAAAATTGAATTATAGAATTATTGACAAACTGTATATTGAAATTCAGATCTGTAGACCAGATTGTATCCAGAGTATTTTCAGTCAATAAACGAAAGCGCTCTTCGCTCTCTTTCAGCTTTTCCTCCCCCTGCCTGCGCTCGGTGATGTCTTTTGCAAATCCTAAAAAACGAGTTTCTGAAAGTTTTACAGCATCAATATTCCAAAATCTTTTTTCACCGGATTTTGTAACAAATCCCAGCTTAGCACCTGCGTACCCGTCTATCGCAACAGATTGAAAATGATTTCCAGCTTTTTCCAGGTATTCCTCTTGTATAAGTTCCGGGATTGTTAAATTTAGTAATTCATCTTCTGAATAGCCGGTGATTTTACAGGCTGCCTTATTTACTTCAAGATACTTTCCTTTTTCATCAGCAATAAAAACGCCATCAGGTGCATTTTCTATGTAAGACTTTAATTTAGCTTCGCTTTCTTTTATAGTTGCTTCCGCCTGCTTGTGCTTGGTGATATCATCATAAATAGCTACAAGCTCACCTGATGGAAGCTTATATACAAAGTTATCTCTCCATCCTTCGATTCGATCATCTTTATACTGAAACATTGGGCAGTGTTCTGATATACCTGTTTTCCATACTCGTTTGAACACAATAAAAAGTTCTACTTCTTCAACTCCGGGAAATACTTCAGTTACTTTCTTCCCGACAATATTTTCTTTAGATATTTTATCAATTTGTTCAGCAGCTTTATTGAAATCAATAAATATAAAATCATTACCATTATCAACAGCATTGTAAACAGCAACTGCGCTTCTCATATTCTGAAATAGTTCATGAAACCTTCTTTCATTATTCTTCACACCCTTTTCTGCTTCAAAAAGCTTAAAGGCCATCTTAATAGATGCATCTAATACAGTAATACTGGAACTCTTTACAACATAGCCATAAGAGGTAATCTTTTCGGTTTTCTCGACAATTTCTTTCTCTGTATGACTGGATACAAATATAATTGGGTTATCATGGTCTTTCAGGATTAATTCAGCAGCTTCTGTACCATCAATTCCCTTTCCCAGGTTAATGTCCATAAGAATAAGGTCAATTCCCGGCGTTGATTTAACAGCCTCAACAGCCTCTTCGCCGGTAGTCACTGTAATAACTGAATATCCATATTTTTCAAGAGACATTTTTTCAGTCATGGCTAATATTGCTTCATCTTCAACGAGGAGTATTGATTTTTTTACGTCATTTTCCATATTCACCTTCATAATTGGCATATGTATTTTATTATATTGACTTATTAATTTTAGTTAATGATTATTAGCTTTGTCAAATGAATTACTAATTAAATTCAACCGATAAGGGAATTCTATGCAATGTAATTGATTATCTGGTTGGTTATTTATAACCTCTTCCTCTTTTGCCACGCTAATTATAATTTGTAAATTTTTTCAGTAGAAAACATGTTCATATGATATTTAAAACCCGTGGTATAGCTTTTTACACTAATATAGAGCCTGTCCCATAATATAGTAGGGATAGCAGGATTTCTACTAAAACAGAAAATCCCAAAAATGACTCAATAAATCGAAAAACAGGCCATACAATATATTATAGATGAAACTGTTCAAGAAGATTTGCGATCTGCCGAACAGAATGGAACAACTACTACCCCATTAAGTGAACAAATGCAGATGAGTATTCAGGAAAAGGTAAGACTCGCAATCCGGGTTACGATTGCAAGGAAAATCACTGATTATTGACACATTCTTCTGATAAAAGAGAACTGAAGACTGCCTGTAATAGGATTTTTATCCTTGATCGGCGAGTATTTAGGTTAACGAAATTTCATCAGTTCAAATTTGCCAAATTTGGGACAGGCTCTATATAGATGTTAAAAAATGCATTATAATACAGGAGATGAAAAAAATGACTTTACCCTTAAAGAAATCAGATCAAAGATACACTTACAAAGATTACTGTTCTTGGCCCGAAGATGAACGCTGGGAATTAATTGATGGAGTGGCTTTTGATATGAGCCCTGCACCATCCAGCTGTTGATTCCCGCATTAAATCCGGAACACTTCCCGCAAACTTTTCGTTTGGCAACTGCTTGAAAAGTAAAGAATTCCCGCGCTCTCTCTGTGCTTAAAAGAATTCGGGAAAAGCAGCAAACATAAAATA
>JAEINU010000052.1 GCA_016342685.1 Bacteroidales bacterium
GCTGATGAAATAGGATTGGGTAACTCGCTGAGTCCCAATTATAATTTTTAACGTTAGTCAGAATTTTAAAATAGGTCAGAATGGATTTTGTTAAGCAGATTCAAATATCGGAAAAATTCCAAGGCATTTATTTGACAGAATTTTCATTGATAGATAAATTGGAGCAGGATGAACACTTGATAATTAATAAGTTTTTAAAGTCGAATTCCTTTTCTTATGACTGTTTACCTGAAATAGTTAAACAAAGCAATGTCAAATCAGATTATTATCTGAGACAATTGTTTGATACTGATAAAATATCCTTTGAAGACTTTCGAAAATTAAATAAGAAAGAAATTAGTAATTTTTTTATTAATTATTCAAATGAAAGTGATTGGGGAGATGATAGAAAAGAATTCAAAACTCTTTTAGAAAAATTCATATCACTTTTACATGAATACCCATCTGATAAATTTTATTTAATTAGTCAAGATTGGTTTGATATTGATAGTAAAAAAATGAGGAATCCTGAGAATTGGATATATACTTATTATTTTCTAGTCATTTGGTTTGACAGAGAAAAGAAAACTATGATTGTTTGTGATTGGAATTATGATTAACTTATTTAAAAACAACCTATAACCGAACATCACCAGCAATACGGGGGTTTTGGCGGTCTGACAAAGTTTTGCTATCTTCGTTTTCGTTCAACGGTCTGACAATGTAGAGCAATGGAAACCCGCACTACTTGGTATGTTTAAATCGTTATAAATAAGCCGCTAAAAAATTCAGAATAAAGCAATTCAACTCTCTTTGACAAGTATTTTAATTAAGATACTTTTTAAGCTTTCTGACAGCTTTTTATATTTTAGAAAGGTAATTTTACTTTCAGACAATGAAAGTTTAATTTATTCGTGCTGTTTGACATTGAATTTATCGAGATTAGTTTGGTAAGTATGATAGAAAAATTTTAGTTTTTCCCAACGCACATAGCATCCTACGGCTGCTTAAATAATTTGTTATAAAGGCTATATGTTGTTTTTATGTATGAAATATTTGCTTTTTATATAAAAATATCATTATATTTGCAGCAACATGCTTACCCCGCTTCTCATTTGCACAGCGCGCTCAGGGTGAGCTTTTTATTTATAAGAAAATGAGTAAGAAGTTATATTCGAAAACAGCAATAACTTACGCTGAACAATTAAGTCAACTTAAATCCCGGGGATTAATTATTGAAGATGAACAGAAAGCTTTACATCTTCTTGAAGTAATAAGTTATTATAGGTTAAGTGGATATTGGTATCCTTTTCTTATTGATAAGAAGAATCATAAATTTAAAGAAAATTCAAGTTTTGAAGCAGCTTTTAATCTATACAAATTTGATAGAGAATTAAGAATGCTTGTGACAAGAGAATTGGAGAAAATTGAAATTGCAATTCGTGCTAAAATGATTTATATCCTTTCTCATAATCGTGGTGCATTTTGGTATAAAGATTCAGCTAATTTTAAGAATCCTTATAAACACAAAGAGACACTTGATAAAATTATAAGTGAATACAAAAGAAGCGATGAAGATTTTGTGAAATCATTTGAAAATAACTATTCCAATGAATTGCCTCCAAGCTGGATGATTTTTGAGATATCATCATTTGGGACATTATCAAACCTTTATAGTAATTTTGTTTCAGGAAAAGATAAGAAAGAAATTGCAAAATATTTTGGGTTAAATGATACTGTATTTTCTTCTTGGATACACTGTATTGTTTATATCAGGAATGTTTGTGCTCATCATACTCGTTTATGGAATAAAATCATGAGAATACAACCATTAGTTCCAAGAAGAACATTCAATCAATGGTTGGTAGATAAAACAGTTCCTAATAATAAAACTTTTTTCACTTTATCAATGATTGTATATTTTATGAATATAATTAATCCCAAACATACAATAGTTGATAGATTTAATGGATTATTAGAGAAATATCCTAACGTTGACACACGTGCATTAGGATTTCCTGTTGACTGGAAAAATGAACCACTTTGGATGAAATAATTGCCTTTTCAAGGCATAAGGATTGCTTTTCTAAAAACTAAAATATTTTTGCACTTTGTTGATGTTTATTGCTAAACTGACAATATTGGTGTTGGCGGCCAATTTATAACATCACATCACCAGTAATGCGGGGTTTTTGGCGGTTTGACAAAGTTTTGCTATCTTCGTTTTCGTTCAAGGGTCTGACAAAGTAGAGCAGTGGAAACCCGCACTACATGGTATGTGAAGACCGTTACCAATAATAGGGCGTTAGGTCTCGTGCTAAAATAGGTTGACCCTTTTTTCATAAAAGAAAGTAGGTCAATATGAAAATAAAAAAAGAAGGCAC
>JAEINU010000053.1 GCA_016342685.1 Bacteroidales bacterium
TGCTGCATTTTCTGTTTTCATCTGATTTCTTTATAAGTTGATTAATTTTTAGTCAACCTATTTCAGGAAAGTTCATGCAAAAGCATTACACATAACGGTCTTCACATACCATTTAGTGCGGGTTTCCACTGCTCTACTTTGTCAGACCGTTGAACGAAAACGAAGATAAGAAAACTTTGTCAAACCGCCAAAACCCCCGCATTACTGGTGATGTGATGTTAGCGGGTTTTATTTTGGTTTCTTGCAAAGTGGTGACCAGAACCGTCAAAAGCATCTTCAACTAAATATAATGTATCTGTTAGAGATCTGATGATTAAACGATTTAAATCTGGAGGTGCAATAACAAAAAACGACGGTTCAGTTGTCAATACTGAATCACAGTTTATATACAAGAAGTCAACTTTCTCATTATAGATATAGCTCTCTTCATTGCTTATATAATAGTTTGTTTGCAAAATTGTATCTAAATTCTCAATAATTACTATTTTATCATTTCGTGTAAAGCTTAAAGAGAGTTTTGTCTCCGTACTTTCAGGAGTGTAACTACCAGCCCAACCACTATAACTGGAGAACCATATCCATTCTCCAACTATGGAATAATTCTTATCTAGCTCAGGATTCGGTTCAGTATCTCTATCACATGAAAATAGAACCAATCCTATCAGTAAAATAAATATCAAATTATTTGTTCTCATATCAATGTTTTAACTAACCTATTGATGCTAATATACTCTTATTGGTTGCGTTAAGAAATAATTCCCGCTAACGATTTAAACATACCAGTAGTGCGGGTTTCCACTGCTCCACTTTGTCAGACCGTTGAACGAAAACGAAGATAGCAAAACTTTGTCAGACCGCCAAAAACCCCGCATTATCTGGTGATGTTGGGTTAGCGAGAGTGCCGCAAAAGTTCATGATGTTTTACAGAATTTTCAATTAACCCAATTTACTTGTCAAAAAACCACCCTATTTCTTTATCAACCGTTGAAAAAGACCTTTAATTGCAAAAACTTTCCTAAACGAATTGAAAAAGTTTGGTAAAACCCCTACTCGATTTAATGAATTTGAAAATAGTACGAAGTGCGTGGGAATAGCGTAGTTTTTTACGAACCAAATGGCACGAATTTCCAAGTAACTAAGACTAGACAGGCTTGTGAATAATCAGAGAACCACAATTGCCTTAGATAAATTCCTTTATCAAACCCATAAACCAAAATAGAAAGTACAAGTATATAAATTTATCAGACCGATGAAACTTAAAACTTGAAAATACCATTTCGTATTTGTAAAAATTATCAACGAAGAAATTATATACTTTTTGAAAGTTTAACAAAAAGAAAATTACAACTTAAGAAACTTGCAGATGAATTCTATTTTGAAATTTATGTAAAAAACGAAGCTCCAAAAGGAGTTCTTTGAAAAAATCGCGACATTCTCGCTAACGGCTCCGGCTTAGGAAGAGTGCGGGTTTCCACTACTCCACTTTATCAAACCGTTAAACCAAAACGAAGGTAACAAAACTTTGTCAGACCGCAAAAACACCCGCATTTTTTCTGAAGCCGTGTTACAGGTTGATATTTTTTATACCATAAACTTTTCAATATTATCAATTATCTCACAATCCCAGTCTTTTAAAATGTGTTTCAAATGATAATAATGATTTCTGGATTTCAAATATATAGTCTTTTCATATTCTACATTATCAACAATAAATTTAACCATATTTTCCACTCCAACCTTTTTTTCAATAGAATACATGTGCCTCCATTTGATTTGCCCTTGATAATTGTTTAGAGTAAGTTTTAATGATTTTATTTTATCCTTTAAGTATTCTGTGTCATTCAATGCTATTCTATTATCATTTAGCTTAAATTCTTCAATTCTTTCTACTTTTACCTTTTCCTTTCCATGTTCTCGAACTCTATCAATAAGAAAAACAAATCCCGCAAACAGAATGCCGTAAACATAAATTTTTTCAATACCAGTAAAAATATATGCTAGAATCAATATTATAACTAATATTAATAAAGGAATCATTAAAGCAGTTCCCTTTTCATATTTTGTAAATTTAGTTGTAAATGTTTCGAATTCTTCTTTCATAAAAAATATTTACCTGTAACGATTTAAACATACCAGTAGTGCGGGTTTCCATTACTCTACTTTGTCAGACCGTTGAACGAAAACGAAGATAG